>NCCZ01000021.1:0-71384 GCA_002279935.1 Hyphomicrobium sp. 12-62-95
CCGCCGAGTGAGACGCCTTCGGCAAGAAAACTACCTGATTCGAGAATCAGGTCAGCGGGTTGCGCACGTGACGTTGGAATGAAGGCACTGAAGCAGGACTTTATTTGATATCATTTATTTAAAAAAATCAAGAATGAAAAAAATTCGGATGCATTGTCCAGTGAGGACCGTCCAGTTGAAGGTATCCTTGAATTATACAGTGATGGTACGGCTCTTGTCGGTCTCGTGAGTTCTGCGTCCTGCAAGGCAGATCCACGAACGATTGCCTCGCACAGCACCATAAAGATGGATGTCGTCAGAACGAGAATTCTGGCGATGAAAGCCATCATGGTCAGGCGCGATGGCGCGTAGCCGCGCCGCGGGCCATTGCCCGCCTCCGCAAACGGCTTTTGTGTGCTGAGATCCCCTTCAACCAACATCTGCTCTTGAAGGCGCTTCCGATAGCGCTCAAGCACCCAGCGCACCGGAAGCCACAGCGTGATCAGTGGCCAAAACACGAACCGCACAGTCGCTTTCAAACCGCTTGCAAGAAAACCATCAAGCATCACTGTTCCTCCCAAAGCCGCAGCGGGAAATTCCGCTGACCCGATGAGGGCGAACTGGTGCGCTCTGAGGCTCACTCAAGGCTTTGAAGGACACCAATGAGCAGCGAGCTATTGCCAGAGCCCTTGCGCCGCTTCACGGGCCGCGTCTACTTCCTGCGCATAGAAGCCTTTGGAGTAGCGCCCAAAGTCCCGGGCAAAGCCGGCCCGCACCATCAAGGACCCGACATCAACTCCGTCCGACGCACACTGCATCACAATGCGCTTGTAGCGGTCCGTATCGACCTGCGCGCAGGTGAGTGCACCGCTCTCCAGTACGTATTGCAAGGCCAGCGTGCTGTTCCTGAAGAGTGGTTCGTTCTTCTCTGGCGCATCGACGCCCCACAGTCGGATCTTGAGGCCTGAGGCAACGAAGGTATCACCGTCAATGACCCGCTCCAAAGCCATCGGCTTATGGGCGAGCTCATCTGCCGATACGGGCCAGACCCAACTCGCGGCCATAACGAGCACCGCGATAAAAATGGACAGGAAAAGACAAGCTCGGCCCCAGTCACGCAATTCTTCGACATCTCCGGCGTATCGGGTGATCCCCATAACGCGCCTTGGGTCTCGGTTTGCGAGAAGAGATCCAGCAGAATGATGCCCGCCTTTTTGTAGCGAAACCCCGGCTTGTACAGCGCCCGCAAAATCTCATTCCCGGTACGGAGGAGGGCGGCGGTGTCCGAGGTGGCAACCGGCAGGGCTAAACCTGCGCTTGGGCTGTATTGCGGCTGGTCCGGGCGGAAGCGGTTGGTGTGGAGGAAGACGGTGACGTAGCCGGCGGCGAGACCGTTGCGGCGCAGTTTTTCTGCGGCCCGTTCGGTATCAATGTCAGCTCCGCGTCCTTCAGCCGGCCGCTCCCGCATGCCGGCCCCGCTTCTCCATTGCGCGCTTCGGTATAGGCGGTCAAAGCCTGCGATCTATCTAGGCAGGGTCTCCTAGCTTCTTGGGTGCGCCATCGAATGCATAGGGGTTGAGAAATTGCCGTCCCCACATGACGCCCCGATCGACTAACGATAAAGCAGCCTCATCGGCAATCTCCGCCCAGCTGGCCCGGATCGTTGCGATCTGCTGCTCGATGACCTCTATCGCCGCTTTCTCGCTTAACAGAAAATGCGGTGCCGCCTCTATGCAGGTCGCCAGCGTGCTCATACGCTTCTCTCCCACGATGAAGAGGGCCTGATTGGCCTCGCGCGCGTTTCTGATTTGAGGGCAAATATCGTAGGCTGGCGTCAATGTCAGCGATTTCCCATCCCAAAACGCCGCATGATTGCGCGCGTGGTCATCGGTATTGCTGCACAGCACGTTGAACACAAGCCGGCCAAATAACTCAAGCAGCGACTTCTTAGGCTCCGTGAACCGCCTCCGGATGATTTCAGCAAGATCCTGATAGCTACCGTAACGGCCCATCATCTCATCAAGACCGAACATCGTGAGCGCCGAGACCATCGACTTTCGTGTCCACCCGCGCTCAATCTTCACACGGTCGAACCGCTCGATCAATAAAACGTCCTTCCCACCGGCCTGCTTGAGTTCCGTGTGGGCAACGTTAAGTCCAAGCTTGGCCGCCATGCGCATGGCCACAAATTCCATTTTGACGACATTCATGACGTCCGAGATCGAGGAGAATTTCGCAACGTACTTCTTCGTGTCCGTCTCGATACTGGCCTTTGGGCGCGCACCGCCCAAACTGGTACCATGGAAAAGCGCCTGCTCGAGGTCAGGCGCTATAGGAACCCCTGCTACGACGCGCTGCGCCGCCTCCATCAGTTCCTCGAGAGACGCTTGCGATCCGACGCGCGGCACATAGTTCGATGATGACGTCTGAAAATCCAATGCCCCAATGCGATCGGATCCTGACTGGAGATAATAGGTGAGCTCGTCAATCTGATCCACATCGATCGCATCGCCCTTGTGGCCAAATATCCGATTGATTATGACGCGGCGTCCCCACGCATCAGGCGCTCCATCTCGCAAGCACCCAGCCATCGTGAGTCCGGTCAGAGGCTCAATAACCCCGGCCCTCAGGGGCAGCTCTGGCTCATAAAGCGCCCGTGCGTCCGGTAATCCAAGATAGCTGCGCCCGTAGTTAAAGACCTGGCGCTTGCCATCGCTTTCGATGCGCCCTGTGATTACGGGCTCGGTTTTGCCAGGAAGCCATTGCCACACGAACACCTCCTTGGGGGAGCTGTCGAGAGAGAGAACCGTTTGCCTTAGCCGGTTCCTAGAAATCATCTTTCACAGGCTTTCTCGAGGCACGCGCCGACCGCGGCTGAAGCATCAGCATACGCTCCTGCGCCGCCGTTCTAGCGTTCAGCGTCTCCTCGTCGGCATTGAACAGCTCGATACCAAGGATCGAGGCAACCTCAAAAACAGCGCCAATCGCGCAACCTGGGTCTCCCTGCTCGATACGCTGCAGAAGTCCACGTGACACAGCCGCCCGCTCTGCCAATTCCGCAAGCGTGAGCTTGCGCTCAAGACGCTCCATACGGATCACCTGGGCCAATAACGTTAGGCCGGTCTTTGTGTACCGGGAATATGGGCGAGTTACTGGTTTTGCCATGCTATTGATCTATTAATCAGTCACAAGAACCTTCTAAGACCTGTTTATAGATCATCTTATCAAAGATGCGGCGCCGCTGTCAATTTAAAGGTCTATTAAAGAATACTTAAGTAACCGACACCAGCTCTGACCACGCGGTTGTATAGTTGCGGGATTTCTGATCGCAGCGCATCTGCCAGCCGCGCTGCACGCCGCTCGCCGCAAACCGCACCGTCTGGCGGCCGTGCCGGCGATTGATCGTGTCGATGGCGCCGAGAAGACTCTGTCTCTCCGGCGTATCGGGTGATCCCCACAGAGCGCCTTGGGTCTCAGTTTGCGGGATGAGGTCCGGCAGAATGATGCCAGCCTTTTTGTAGCGAAACCCTGGCTTGTAGAGCGCCCGCAAAATCTCATTCCCGGAACGGAGCAGGGTGGCGGTGTCGGCGGTGGCGACCGGCAGGGCTAAACCTGCGCTAGGGCTATATTGCGGCTGGTCCGGCCGGAAGCGGTTGGTCTGCAGGAAGACGGTGACGTAGCCAGCGGCGAGACCGTTGCGGCGCAGTTTCTCCGCAGCGCGTTCGCTATAAGCGCTCAAGGCCTCAGAGAGCTCCTCTAGCCTTGTCACGGGCCGGCCGAACGATCGGGAGACGCAGATCGATTGCTTGGGGGCCGGAGACAGCTCGAGACCGTGACAGGGAAGGCCGCACAGCTCCAGCACCAGGCGCTCCAGCACCACGCCGAAGTTTCGGCGGATGGCTTTGGGATCGGCTTGCCGCAAATCGAGTGGGGTTTTGATGCCGATGGCCTTGAGCTTCTCGGCCGTGCGCCGGGCAATCCCCCAGATGTCTTCCAGCTCGATCGCGGACAGGGCCTTGGTCTGCGCCTCTTTCTCTATGAGGATGCACAGGCCATTGTAGGCGGGTGTCTTCTTGGCGGTGCGGTTCGCCACCTTGGCGAGCGTCTTGGTGGGACCGATCCCGACCGAGACCGGGATCCCCGTCCATTGCTGGACTTTGGCTCGCAGGGACTGCGCGTAGTCCTCCAGACGGTTCTCAAAGCCTGCGAGACCCAGAAAGGCCTCATCGATCGAATAGACCTCGAGCAGGGGGGTGAAATGGGAGAGCACCTCCATCACCCGCGCGCTCATATCCCCGTAGAGCGTGTAATTGGATGAGCGCACCATCACGCCCTGCGTCTTGATCCGCTCTTTGCACAGATGCCAAGGCTCGCCCATGGCGATCCCGAGCGCCTTGGCCTCGTTGGAGCGGGCAATCACACAGCCATCATTATTGGAGAGCACCACAATCGGTTTGCCGCGCAGCCTTGGATCGAACACCCTCTCGCAAGAGGCGTAGAAATTGTTGCAATCGACCAGGGCAATGGGCGCACTCATGCGGCCAACATTCGGATCGTGTGCCGCACCACGCCCCAGATCTCGAACTGGCTGGCCTCGTTGATCTCAACCGGTTTGAACGCGGGGTTGGCCGCTTCGAGCCAGACGCGATCGCCCTTGCGGCGCAGGATCTTGATCGTGAAGGCGCCCTCCAGCACGGCCAGGATCACCGAGCCGTTCTGCGCGGTCAGCGCCCGGTCGATGACCGCGATATCGCCCGGGAATATCCCCAGCCCAATCATGCTCTCGCCGCTCACGCGCACGGCAAACGTGGCGGCCGGATGCGCGATCAGCAGCTCATTAAAATCGAGCGGGCGATCCAGATAATCCTCGGCGGGCGAGGGGAACCCCGCCGGTACCGGACACTGGTACACGGGTATGCGGTGATGGATGCGCGCTTCGCAGGGAAGCGGCGCTGTGGTTTCTGGTAGTGGTGGCATGGCCCCGCCTTTTTGTTCATCATCTGTTCTATTCGGTGGGGAAGTCAAGAACCTTTGACAGGCCCTCTGAACCGATGAGGGTCATTAGAATTTTTTGTAATACATTCAGACGATATATCCTACTTTACACTAAAAACGTCTAACGTCACAGCATTATTGACGTGTAGAAGCACAGCATGATATACGTGTAATAGCACGACAATAAAAACGTGCTGGATCACGAACAATGTCCAAGCCTCATGAAAAGCTCGCCGACTCTCTAGCCGCCCTGAAAACCCTCCAGGAGGATGGCCGCCGCGTTTTTCAATCGAGCGAGTTTAGCCGCACCGACCGAGAACGCCTCCTGAAGAACGGCTTCCTGCGCGACATCATTCGGGGCTGGCTCATGTCCGCAGGCCCGAACACCCGCGAGGAAGATAGCACACCCTGGTATGCCTCCTTCTGGGAGTTTTGCGCCTGCTACGCTGCCGCGCGATTCGGTCAGGACTGGCATCTTTCGCCCGAGCAGTCGTTGCTCCTCCATGCGCAGAATTCCACAATTCCGGCGCAAGCCCTCATCTATGCGCCCAGGGCCAGCGGCAACACCACAGCCTTGCCGTTCGAAACCTCACTCTACGATGTCAAAACGAACGGCATGCCGCCGCCTCCTGACCTCATGATGCAAGACGGCCTTCGCATCTATCGACCAGCCGCCGCTCTGGTCCGAATCCCGGACGCGTTCTTCACCCGCCAACCGGTTGAGGCGCAGATCGCCCTCTCTTCCATTAAAGACAGCTCAGAACTGCTCACGCGCTTGCTGGAGGAGGGCCGCTCAACCTACGCCGGTCGTCTCGCTGGTGCCATGCGGCGCACCGGACGCGCCGACATTGCTGATGAAATCCTTTCCACCATGAAGCGCGCAGACTATGACGTCCGGGAAACCGATCCCTTTGCCGCCGACCAACCTCTGGCTGATCTCGCGGGCAACTTTTCCCCCGTGGTCGCCCGCATCAAAGCGCTTTGGTCCACGCACCGCGACGACGTTCTCGCTCTATCTCCGCCAGTCCCAGGATTGCCGCAGGATAAGAACGCCTATCTCAAAGCCGTCGATGAAATCTATAAAAGCGATGCCTATCATTCGCTGTCGATTGAGGGCTATACGGTCTCGCTCGAGCTGATCGAACGCGTCCGCTCCGGCCAGTGGAACCCCGATGCTTCCGAGGCCGATCGCAAAAACAAGGACGCGCTCGCCGCACGCGGCTACTGGCAAGCCTTCCAAAGCGTCAAGGCAACACTCGGGCAGATCCTCGAGGGAGCCGACGCCGGCGCGCTCGTAAAGTCAGCCATCCGAGACTGGTACGCCGAGCTCTTTCAACCCTCCGTTGCCGCCGGCGTTCTCCCGCCTAGCGCCCTCGCCGGTTACCGCACGATCCCGATCTATCTTCGCGGTTCGCGCCATGTCCCTCCGCGGTGGGAATCCTTGCCGGACGCCATGATAGCTCTTCTTGCCTTGCTCAAGGATGAGCCCCATCCCTATGTTCGCGCTGTCCTAGGACACTGGATGCTTGGATACATCCATCCCTTTCCCGACGGAAACGGCCGCACAGCCCGGTTTCTGATGAACGCGATGCTCGCCTCAGGCGGCTTTCCTTGGCTGGTCATCCGCGTTGAGGATCGGGCCCTCTACCTAGAGGCGCTCGAAGCCGCCAGTGTGGGAGGGGATCTTAAACCGTTCGCGTCGTTCATCGCCGGAAGGCTTGGCAAATCATGAGAGGCCTGAGCGGGTAAAAACGCCCTGTAGATAAAGACAGCATCGAGGATGGGCACAGGAGCTTGAACTAGATTTTTGGACCTTACGGTATGCAGAGTAAGCGGACGTCGGGCTGGTTGGCCGGCGTTATCTATTGAGCGGAGATGTGACGTCCGCTCTGCCGTCAGAAGTCGCCAAGAGCATGAAGGCAGCGAAGGGCCAATTGCATCGTTTAACGTGGCGGAGCGAACGTCCGGTCTTACTCAACGTTCGCTGTCCAAGTATCTGGCGCCGGCCCCCTGCGTTTCATCGAAGCCGATGTCCCTTCGACCCGCTTCCGAATTGAGTTCGGAGCCCTGAATTAACAACAACGTTTAGGCTGGGCGTGCGTCTTCAAAGGAGGTTCTTTGGTGCTGCTCAGCCATCCTGGAAGTAGGCTTCGAAGCTGTCGTCCATGCATTGCATCCAAATTGTGTGATGCTTGGGCGCCAAGGTACCCGTCAGTGTGGAGCGATAGTTGTCGGCCAACGATTCAGTTTACCGGCGTGGCGTTCCTAGGTATGTGCCCGACTCGAAGTCGTAATGGGAATGGATTCGGAGCGTGGTTCCGCAGCCGGAGCAGCTGGGGATTTCGTCGGTTGAGGGGAAGACGGTGGAGCAGCACAAGCACCGGATTATTAGCCCGGTTGGGCTTCTGACGTCTTTGATCACGGCCTCTCTGTCGATTCCGCTGCGTTCTGCAAGGTCGCAGATTAGACTCACCATCCAAGGTGTCCCGCTGGCGTAGATTCTGACGGGGCTCTCGGCATTCAAGTCAAATGTAGCGACGCAGCGAACGAGACCCAAGATCGTGGGTTCCAGATGCAGTTCGATGTCATGCAACCGCATTAGCCGTTCGACGTGTCGGTGGATTGGTCGGCCTGTATCTGCGTAGACGACAGTCTTGCGGCCGGTCATTGGCGGTGTGGACTTCAGAATTCTCTCGATGGACAGGGCGCCTTCGCCGTCGGCCGCCAGTATGTGGTGCTGCGCGTAGTGATCTGTGAGGAGGCCGAGGAAAGTCTCGTCAACTGGCAGAATTTTCCAGCCATCCTGGGTCGTGGGAGGCTCGACCATTCCTCGGCCCTCCCATTCAGCTTATCTTTGCAAAGGCCTCGATCTCGACCTTTTGCCACGGGCGTAGCATTGATGTGACCTGCACTAGGGTGCTGGCTGGCCGGATCTTGTCGAAGGTTTCAAGGTGGGCTCGGGCCACGTCTTCGGCGTCGTTGATGTCGCGCAGATAGACGACGGTGCGGACGACATCGTTGGCTGAAGCGCCTGCTTCAGAGAGCGCCTTTTCGATGATTGCGATCGCCGCTCGCGCCTGGACATAAGCGTCGCTCTTTTCGTGTCCGGCGGGGGCGCATGTCCCGGAAACGTGGACATCGTTGCCTGCACGGACCGCGCGAGAATAACCAAACACGCCCTCATAGGCGCCGCCGGACGAAATATTGCGGCGATCAATAGGTGCTTCGGCCATGTGATGGGTCTCCTGTGGCTGCTGGTGAAGTCTAGATTTTCGTGTAGTCCCGAAACCGATACCAAGTCTCGACGACCGGTACTGCGCGTTTTGCGATCGGATGAACCGGAAACGCCGGAAAGGCTAAATCGTCGAACGCGGTGCGTCCCGCCGGGTCCCCGACCATTTGCAAAGCGATCTTGTGTCCAAAGTAGGTGGAGCGCGAAACGCCAGTGCCGCAATATCCAACGGCGTAGTGCATGCCATCGGCCATGCGGCCCAGATGTGGAAATTCGTCGTGCGTGTATCCGATCTGGCCGTCCCAGGCATGGGTCACGGGCGTGTCGGCAATGTCGGGGAAGACGGTTAGAAGATCGCGCGCGAGGTGGCGGTAGAGCGCCAAGGATGTCGCTTGCGCGCCTCTTCCGGCTCGGCCGCCCCAGATAATCCTGCGCTCATCTGGTGCGGCGCGGAAGTAGTAGAAGACGCGGTTCGTGTTGCCATAGACGCGGTTCTTGGGCATCAGCCGGGATAGAATGTCCGCTGGAATTTCGGCTGTGGAGATAAGGCCGGAACCAATCGATATGATCCTACGGCTCAAGGCCGAGCTTAAGTTGGCCGTATATCCATTGGTGGCGATGAGAACGTTTCGCGCTGCGATGCGTCCTTTGCTTGTCTCCAGTTGAAATCCGCCGCCGTTGCGGGAGACGCTGTTGACATTTGATTGGCCTACGACGACGCCACCTCGCTCTTGGATGCGCTGCAATAGGCCTGCATGGTAGAGCGCTGGGTGAAGTGCGGCATCATTCGGCAAAACGGATCCGCCATAGAAAATCTCCGATCCGATTTCGCTCATCTGTTCGGATCGGGGAACCATATAGCTCTCGACGCCAGCAATGCGCTTCAGATCTTCCATGTCGCGGGCCATCGCTTCATAGTGTTCAGGGCGGATTGCGGCCCTGAAACGTCCACAGCGCTGAAAGTGGCAGTCGATTTTCTCCGTCGTGATCAAGTGCTCGATGTAGTCGAGCATCCGGGTTCCTTCGAGAAGGAGTTCGGTTGCCTTTTTTTCACCGCGTAGTGCGATCAGGCGCTTCACTTTAAACTTCTGATTTCCGCTACCGACTTGGCCGCCATTGCGGGTGCTGGCACCGAAACCAGGTACGCCTCGATCGAGAATGACGACTGAGCGGCCTTTGGCCAGCAGAGTCAAAGCGGCGGAGAGTCCGGTGAAACCGGAGCCAACGACGGCGACGTCGCATGTGGCTGGACAATGCGTGTCGTCGGTTGCGGGACGTGGAGCGGCTTCCCACCAGTACGGCTGAAAGCGAATGGAAGCTGTCGTCGTGGTTTTCCCATGGGCCAAGTCGCGCAGCGTGATGGGAGGGTTTGTCGATGCGTTCATGAGGCTCTCAGCCAAAGCGTCTTGCTGCATTGCGAACCGGTGTTGCGTTGCGCCATGTTTCCCACGCTACAAAAATATTGCATCGTGTGCAACTGTGATGGTAGTTGGGATGCAACGGCTCGATCGAAGCCGGTGACTAACGGTTTGGGAGGTTTGGGTGCACGGAACTGTCGCGGACCATTGGGGATGGCGGAAGATACCGGGGCAAATGGCGCCCCCGGAGGGCATGACTCTGGAAGCTGCACGGCAGTATCTGGCGCAGAATCACGTTCGCTTTGTGCTGGCACAATTCGTCGACATTCATGGTGTGGCCAAGAGCAAGGCCGTTCCCGTTGACCATCTGGAGGATATCCTGACCGACGGCGTGGGGTTTGCCGGTGGCGGTGTTTTCGGGCTCCGGCTCGATCCTCACGAACCCGAGTATATCGTGGTTGGCGACCTTTCCACGCTGACGCTCGTGCCGTGGGCGCCGGGCTACGCACGCATGATGGGGACCGGGACGGTCGCGGGGCGGCCCCATCCGATCGACACGCGCAACATCCTGAAACAACAGCTGGCAAGCCTCGCCGAACGTGGCTGGACGCTGATGACGGGGATTGAGCCGGAATTCAGCTTACTTCAACGGACCGAAGACGGCAGCATCGCACCGTTCGACCAGACGGATTGCCTACAAAAGCCGGCATACGACTATAAAGGCCTGTCCCGGGTGCGTGTATTCCTGGAGCGCGTGACGGAAAGCCTTCAGTCGCTGGGCATCGATGTCTATCAGATCGATCACGAAGACGCGAACGGCCAGTACGAGATCAACTTCAAATACGCCGACGCGATGACCTCGGCGGACACCATCCTTCTCTTTAAAATGGCCGCCTCGGAAATCGCACATGAATTGGGAGCGATTTGCTCGTTCATGCCGAAGCCGAAGAGTTCGATGACCGGCAACGGCATGCATATTCACTGTTCGATCGCGGATCAGTCGGGCCGCAATCTCTTCCTCGACAAGTCCGACATGAACGGCATGGGCTTGTCACAGCTCGCCTATCACTTCACCGCAGGCATTCTGGCGCATGCCAAGCCATTGACTGCGTTGCTCGCTCCGACTGTCAATTCGTATAAACGGCTTGTTGTCGGGCGGACGGCGTCGGGGACGACGTGGGCTCCGGTCTTTGTTGCCTATGGGGACAACAACCGTACCGCAATGGTGCGCATCCCCTATGGGCGGATCGAATTGCGAGTCGGCGACAGCGGGATGAACCCTTATCTCGCACAAGCGGCCCTGATCGCAGCGGGTCTCGACGGCATTGATCGCAAGCTTGAGCCGGGGCCGCCGCAGAACATCAACTTCTATGCGCTCTCGACCGCCGACATCGCTGCCCGCGGGATCGAAATGCTGCCGCAATGTCTGGCGGACGCCATTGCTGAGTTGGAACGCAGCGATCTTTTCAAAGAGAAGCTCGGAGCCGACTTCATCGACGAGTTCGTCTCGCTCAAGCGGGAGGAGTGGATCGACTATCACCGCCATGTCTCAGATTGGGAAGTGAAGCGGTACTTGAACTTCTTTTGAGGTAACAAACGAGGTCGACAGAGATGTGCGGCATAGCCGGACTTTTCATCAAGGATAGAAGTCTCGAGCCCAAACTGGGAGAGCTTCTGACGAAAATGACCGCGACGCTTTGCAGCCGCGGTCCGGATTCTGCTGGATTTGCCATTTATGGAAGCGGCAAAGCAGCTGGCAAAACCAAGCTCGTTCTGGCAGGGCCGAGCAAGGCTTACTCGCTAGAGCCGGTCATGCGCGAGCTGGGTTTGCATCTGGGACCTGGGGCAGACATTCATTTGCTCCATACGCATGCCATCGTGTCTCTCAAAGCGGAGGATGCGGGTCGGGTGCGGAGTTGGGTCGAAGCGCACGCTCCAGAGATTACGATCGTTAGTGAAGGCGAGCGGCTCGAGATCTTCAAGGAGGTGGGATATCCCACAGATGTGGCGCGCGACTTCGGGATCTCCGGAATGTCGGGAACCCACGGCATCTCACATACGCGGATGGCGACGGAGTCTGCTGTGACGACCAACGGCTCGCATCCGTTTTCGACCGGGACCGATCAGTGCCTCGTCCATAATGGTTCCTTGTCGAACCACGCCTCTCTCAGGCGCGAATTGAGGCGGGAAGGTATCCCGATCAGGACAGAGAACGATACCGAGGTCGCCGCCGCCTATCTGACGAAGCAGATGCGGGACGGCCAGTCTCTTGGCGAGGCTCTGCAATCGAGCCTTGCCGATCTCGATGGTTTTTTCACTTTCGTTGTCGGAACCGAGAACGGCTTTGGCGTTCTGCGCGACCCGATCGCGTGCAAACCCGCAGTGATGGCCGAGACGGATCAGTTCGTTGCATTTGCCTCGGAGTTCAAAAGTCTCATGTGCTTGCCCGGGATTAAGAACGCGAAGGTCTGGGAGCCGAAACCCGCTACTGTCTATTTCTGGGAGCATCAGTGAAAATGCCATTAATCGATCTCTCGAAGACATCTCTCCGGGACCTCAATGCGAGCCTGCACAAGTTGACGGCGGACACCAACGAGACGCTCTGGACGATTGTCAATCCCGCAGGGGAGCACTCGATTGCTGCTGGTGTGGACGCACCGATCACGATCAATATCGACGGACCTGTCGGTTACTACTGTGGCGGCATGAACAAGCACGCCACGATTGTCGTGGAGGGAAGCGCGGGACAGGGGGTCGGCGAGAATATGATGTCCGGTCTGATCCGCGTAAGGGGCGACGCCAGCCAGAGCGCCGGCGCGACTGGACGTGGCGGTTTGCTCATCGTGGAAGGTAATGCCTCGGCGCGTTGCGGAATATCCATGAAAGGTATCGATATTGTCGTGAAGGGCAGTATCGGCCACCTTTCCGCCTTCATGGGCCAAAGCGGCCGCCTGGTTGTATTCGGCGAGGCCGGCGAGGCGCTGGGCGATTCTATTTATGAGGCGCATCTGTATGTCCGAGGTGCTGTGGCAGGACTCGGGGCGGACTGTGTCGAGAAGGAAATGCGGGATGAGCACCGGGCCGAACTTGCAGAACTACTCAAAGCCGCAGGAGAGGAACATAAGATCGATGTGAGCGAATTCCGGCGATATGGCTCTGCGCGGCAGCTCTACAACTTCAACATCGACAATGTGGATGCCTATTAATGACACAGCATGAGAGGACTTGGATTCCAACGTCGCCGCGCAAGTCGTCGACATTTGACGACTACACGCTCTCGGAAATCCGGCGTGCAGCGGCGACTGGGATATACGACATCCGTGGGGGCGGTTCGAAGCGAAAGCTGCCGACCTTCGACGATCTCTTGATGCTTGGCGCTTCCATGTCGCGCTATCCGCTCGAAGGATATCGTGAGAAGTGCGGCACCGACGTTGTGCTTGGAACGCGCTTTGCCAAAAAGCCGATCCAGCTTGCCATACCGATTACAATCGCTGGGATGAGCTTCGGGTCGCTTTCCGCTCATGCAAAGGATGCGCTGGGTCGCGGGGCAAGTCTTGCGGGGACTTCGACGACGACGGGCGATGGCGGTATGACTCCGGAGGAGCGGGGGCAGTCGAAGATACTTGTCTATCAGTACCTCCCGTCACGCTACGGAATGAACCCGGACGACCTGCGCAAGGCGGATGCCATTGAGATCGTGATTGGGCAGGGCGCCAAGCCGGGCGGTGGTGGCATGCTGCTTGGACAAAAGATTTCCGATCGGGTCGCCGAGATGCGGCAATTGCCCAAGGGGATCGATCAACGGTCGGCGTGCCGCCATCCGGACTGGACGGGCGCAGATGATCTGGAAATCAAGATCAACGAGTTGCGCGAGATCACCGATTGGGAAAAGCCAATCTATCTAAAGATTGGTGCCAGCCGGCCTTATTACGATACGGCTTTGGCCGTGAAATCAGGTGCTGACGTCGTCGTTCTGGATGGCATGCAGGGCGGTACGGCTGCCACACAAGAGGTGTTCATTGAACACGTGGGTATCCCACTCCTTTCGGCTATTCGGCCAGCTGTTCAGGCGCTGCAGGATCTGGGGATGCATCGTAAAGTCCAGCTGATCGTATCGGGTGGCATTCGCAATGGTGCTGACGTCGCGAAGGCCTTGGCTCTCGGGGCAGACGCTGTGGCGATTGGTTCGGCAGCGCTCGTTGCGCTTGGCGATAATGATCCGAAATGGGAAGCAGAGTATCAGGCTCTGGGTACAACGGCGGGCGCTTATGACGATTGGCACGAAGGCAAGGACCCTGCCGGGATTACCACGCAGACGCCGGAACTTAGTCAGAGGCTCGATCCCGTGGTGGCCGGTCGGCGTTTAGCGAACTACTTGAAGGTCATGACGCTTGAGGCGCAAACATTGGCCCGGGCTTGCGGTAAGAATCACCTCCACAATCTCGAACCGGAAGATCTTGTTGCCGTCACCATTGAAGCGGCAGCGATGGCCCGGGTGCCGCTTGCCGGCACAAATTGGATCCCAGGTGCCATCATCTGAGATGACGTGTGTGAACCCCTCAACTGCCGGGAGCCTAGCTCCCGGCTCTTTTTATGCTCCGTCGCCGTAGACAATGATGGCTAGAAATTTGGCGCGCTCGTCGAGCATGCGCTCCGGACCATGAACAACGTTTCCAGAGAATGTGAATGCATCTCCCGGTTCCAGGATGTAGGTCTTGTCGCCGAAACGATATTCGATCCGTCCCTGCAACATATAGATGAACTCGACGCCGGGATGAGAGAACCGTGGCCAGGACTGGCTTTTCCGGTCCATCTCGACAAAGAACGGCTCAAATATTTTTCGCGGGCCTCTGTCGTATGACAACAGCCGATAGGTGTGGCCGTGCTTCGTGCCGACACGCACAACCTCCATCTGTTCATCTTTTTTGATCAGCTGAGCCACGCCGCCTTTTTGGTCTGTTTCCTGGAAGAGGTCGGCCAAACCTATGCCGAGCGCATGGCAGAGCCGTTCGAGGGAATCGAGACTTGCCGTTGCCATGCCGTTCTCAATGCGGCTTAACATTGCGCTCGAAATATCCGAGCCGGCGCTGACTTCAGCAAGCGTCAGGTTAGCTGCTTGCCTCCTTCTCTTGATGACGTCACCGATGCGCTGCTCCAGGGAAACGTGAACTGCGTCAATCTTGGGCTGTGTCGACTGGGGTGCCATCGGCTTGCCGCGGGAAGAGCGCTTCGCAGGATGCTTCTTTTTCGAAAGTGGTGGCATTCTCTTTTGCTAACTCCCTGCAGCCGGAAAAGGCCAAACCTAACATAAGATTTGCGTGATGCGAGGCTTGTTTGCAGCGCAGCATTTTGTTGCTTTGCATGCAAAGATTTTGATCCACGGTTATGCAAAATCGTTGCACAGCGTGCAAGTATCCAGCAATACTGCCCTCCGCAGCTCGGTGCGCGCCAAAAAAGCATCAATATGGGGAGTGGCTATGACATCAACTCTGGATCAGCATAGGGAATCCGTTTCATCGGTCAGTGTGGACGATGGCGGATTGCATCGCGCGATTGACTGGAAGGGTGCCTTCTGGATTGCCAGCGGCGTGCCAGCACTTGTCCTCATCTCGATCGGCGGACTGGGTGCCACGGCTGGGAACCTTGCATTTCTAGTCTGGGCGCTATCGGTCTTGATCGGATTTGTCCAAGCCTACAGCTACGCCGAGATCGCGGGACTGTTTAAAAATAAGTCCGGGGGGGCGGCCGTGTACGGCGCGGCGGCTTGGCTGCGCTACAGCAAACTGATTGCGCCCATTTCGGTTTGGGCGAACTGGTATGCTTGGACGCCGGTGCTCTCTCTGGGATGTGCCATTGCGGCGGGATATATCCTAAACGCCATTGCGCCGATTCCTGTATTCGGACCCGAAGCGCCGGAGGTTCAGGCGTGGCTGAGCAATGCCGCAAACGCGGCTGCCATCGATGGGAAGTCGGCGGAGGAGGCTGCAAAGCTAGCGATTGCCGCCGTTACGGAGGCGGCGACGCCAGCACTTCGGACCCTCAAGATCGCTAGCTTTTCGTTCTTCGGTCTGGCGAATATCGAGATCGGGCCAACGTTCTTCATTGGCGCGGCGTTGATGCTGACTGCTTTTGCAATTCAGCATCGTGGCATCCTCGGTACTGCGCGGGTGCAAATGTATATCGGGCTGCTCGTTGTCATACCGATGCTCATTGTGGGCATCGTTCCGTTTTTCAACGGTGGCGTTAATGCGGCCAACTATCAACCGCTCGTGCCACCGAATGGCGCATGGGACAACGGCGGATGGACCATGTTCCTGGGAGCATTGTTTATCGCGGGCTGGTCAACGTATGCCTTCGAGACTGCGGTTTGCTATACGCGTGAATTCAAAAATCCTGCGACAGACACCAAGAAGGCCATCATCTATGCAGGCCTTCTTTGTGTTGTTCTCTACACACTCGTGGCGGCGACGTTCCAGGGCTTCCTAGGTCTGGAGGGCATGACGCAACCGGGCATTGTCGACGGCACAGGTGTTGCCGCCGCGATGGGGAATATGGTGGGGGGCGGTTCGCCGCTCATCACGCATCTGCTTGAGATGATGATGATCCTCGCGCTCATGCTCGCCATCATGATGGCAATGGCTGGATCTTCTCGCACCCTGTACCAGGGTGGTGTCGATGGCTGGCTGCCGAAATACTTGGCGCACACGAACGAACATGGTGCCCCCACGCGTGCCATGTGGACCGACCTCATTTTTAACTTAGGTCTGTTGACGTTCGCCGCGTCTGACGCGTCGGCCTATTACCTGATCCTCTCGATGTCGAACGTCGGGTACATGTTGTTTATCTTCCTCAATCTGCAGGCAACGTGGATCCACCGGATCGATAGTCCGCATATCCCTCGGCCGTATCGTGCACCGACCTGGCTGATCGTCTTCAATGCGCTTTTGGGCTTCTTCAATCTCTTCCTGATGGGTGTGGGAGCGAAGGTCTGGGGCAATCCGAACGCGCTCTGGTATGGCCTGCTTTTTGGTGCGCTCATCATTCCTGTGTTCCTGTTCCGGCACTATGTCCAGGATAAGGGGCGCTTTCCGGATCACATGCTGGTCGATCTCGATCTGAAGAGCCAGGATTTGGGCGAACGCAAGGCTGGCATTCTCCCGTACCTTGCATTGATTGCAGGGGCGGCAGTCGTCCTGTTCGGTCACTACTATTTCCAGCTACCACCGTCCTGAGGCATTGGGCAGGGCCCGCCGACGTGAATGGCGGGCCCGCTATGCTTATGTGTATCGGATACAAACGAAGGAAGTCGCGAAATGACAAAGAAGATCTTGTGTGCGGTGGACGGAACAGAACATTCGAAGCGCGCGATTGAGACTGCCGCTGAAATGGCGAAGGCGCTGGATTCAGGGCTCGTGCTTCTCGTCGTTGATCAAGTGACGTTCGATGGCCGTAGTGCGCCAGTGCACAAACTTGGTGTGGAAGAGGCCAAGACGATTCTTGATGCCGCCAACGGGGTCGCCGCGAGCGTCGGATTTGTAAATTCAGGTCTTGCTGCTGTTGCCGGTCGTGACGTTGCCCGGGCAATTCTCAACTATGCCGAAGAGCACGCTGTCGACCATATCGTCGTCGGAACCGGCGACAAAGGCGTTGCAACGCGCCTGGTAGTCGGATCGGTATCGCATGATCTGGTCGTGCGGGCACATTGCAGCGTCACTGTTGCGCGCTGACAAACACCTTTGACTTCGTGAAAAGGACTGGGGGGTGATGGCTTCCAATTGGACAATTGATCGTCACCCGGTGGTTTGTTCTTGGTAGGTCTAGTTCTCCGGCCTTCTCACTAATCGACGGCGTGGTTGTTATCTGCCAACGAGGCGAAGTCGCCGCATGGTCGGCTTTGGGTCACCTGCTGCCGTTTAGCGTGGTAGCTCATTTGTCCGGTGGCCAACCAAGACCGACTGGACCATAGACTATTCCCACAACGTTTGCCCATCTCCGCTTCTGTATAGAAACTGATTGGATCTACGTGTGAGATTCCAGGAAAATAATCCTGACATGGTTGAATGAAATGTCGGATAATATTTCTTATGGAAATAACCTGAATAAATGATCTAGCCATCTACGATGGCAGGACATTATGGCTGCCTTACTGATCGAGGTAGGCTTCGGCAGAGCGATGCACGCTCAGGGCCAAGAAGCTCTTGGATCCAAGCATGATGTGAAGGCAAAACCTGCATTCGGCTTTGCTGGAGAGCACAAAACACTACATCGGCGAGATTGCTCGCCAGCGCACGCTCAACGATTGGATTGCAAAACAGCTCCACGCTCGAGAGCGATACTGCGGCGGCAGTCTGCTGCGCCAGGCGCCGCCCCTTATCCTCATCAATGACGGCAACACCGCTCAATTCAAAGGCGAGCGCGATGGTGGCGGCTTCGCCATCCTCGAGCGTCATCGCTGAAGGCCCGACCGTCAAAGACTCAAACAGATCGATACCAACGGCGCTGATGTCTTGCCGCCGAACGACATCCTGTCCGATCAGGTTCTCCAAGGCTTCGAAGTCCCGGCGACCGTGTCTCGCTCCTCGCTTTAGCTCCTCATAGACGTCTTGAGGAACGATAAAGTCGCGCTGAAGCGCTGACAGGATTTCCATCGCAGCACCGGAGCCATTGAGATTAATGACCGCGCTGGCATCGAGCATGATTGGCAGGGCCGCATCAGGCCAGGAGCTCGGGGGCGTCATCGCCGTTGCTCCCTTCCAGCTCAGCATCTTGCAGAATGCGCCTCAGTTCCACACGATTGACATTCAGGAGTTCTGCGATCTGCCCCTCACTCAACAACCCCTGGCGCCATGCTGCTGAAGCCAGCAAAGCCAGTCGCGATCCAACGACAGCTTGAGCATCGATGGCCCGCTCATCCGGTCCAAGCCGATCACCTAAAACCTCGCGTTCCTGCTCATCGGTAATCCTGCCGTTGCTCTCGAACCAATCCCAAGCCCCTGCTCGCACCAACTTCAGTTCTTCAAGCCTGCGCACCAAAGCTTCGCGGGATACGCTGAAGATGTGCGCCAGCAGGATCACATGCTGCCGCAACAGGCGCTTCGAGCCTGCCGTCATCTCCTGGAACTGCTCTTTGACGGTTCGGGCTGGCATCATAAAGCAGCGCGAGAAGGCGTGGGCGTATCGTTCTTCCCGCGTTTCTTCAGACTTGTTTCTATCGAGCACCTCTGCAGGCTGGCGCGTTACCAGATGACCTGCTTCATGCGCCGCCGATAAGTTTCTACGGCCCCGTCTGTGGTGACAGGCCTGTGATCTGCATGCACCGAAACAGAGGCTTGTTTTAAAGGCTACAATGCACACTTGACAATCAATCGATTGTCATTCTTGCTCTTATCGTCAATTTTTTTGATGTCAGCTAGAAAGATAGTGACAATCATTTGATTGCCGTGTTATTGACTAATGACAACTGGATAGATGACCACATGAAAGAGTCCCTCAGCACCATCCGCGATGCGATTGACGCCCAACGTCCGGTCCTGCTTCCCGTCAGGCAAGTTCAAAGACCTCCGCTGGGATGGATCGCGACGGTACGGTCCGCCTTAGGCATGTCCCAACAGATACTGGCCAACAGACTTAAGGTCGCCAAGCAACGTGTTTCCAGGCTTGAAGCCCGCGAAATCACCGGTGAAACAACCTTGGCCCAGATGCGCGAAGCGGCCGACGCTCTGGGCTGCGATTTCGTTTACGTCTTCGTTCCCAGAGTGCCATTGCAGGAGTTTGTATCGCGCCGCGCCGAAGGCCTTGCCCGGCGCGAACTCGCCGCCGTTGAACGCACCATGCAGCTCGAAGATCAGGAAACACCCATCACAGATCAACGTGTTCTTGGCGAGGTCTGGACCTGGGCGGGGCAATATCGCCTCAACGACGTCAATATCGGCAACACAGCACCTCATCAAATCGAGGTTGCGGTTCATCAAGTGTTCGACGATGCCCGCGCCTGGATCGAATACAAGTCCTTTGAGCCGGCTGAGATCGCGATCCGCCTTCATCACCGCTTGGTCCTCATCCACCCGTTCGTCAACGGAAACGGCCGATCAACGCGTTTGATGGCAGATGTCGCTGCCAAAAGTCTTGGGCTAAAGCCCTTCACCTGGGGAGCGGACTCTCTTGCAGAAACGGGCGAGGCAAGAGCAGCATATGTCGCCGCTCTTAAAGCCGCCGACAATCACGATCTCGATCCCCTGCTTGCGTTCGCTCAGTCCTAAGCCTTGCCAATTTGTCAGGCTCCTCATGACAGGAAAACGCTGCCGATTTCATGTGCCGGGGGGTATTCTGGTAAAGGCACAAATGAGCCGCCCAAACTATCTGGCTTTGGATGGGCGCCTCAGACCCAATATACGCTGATCTTTAAACGAGCCTCTTTTCCAGACTGACCTTGCGCTTCGTCCAATCCGGCATGATGCGCGTCAGAAGCTTGTAGAATTCCGGTCCGTGGTGATGATGAACCCGGTGGCAAAGCTCGTGCACGATGACACAATCGATTTCATGTGGGGCCGCCTGGACGAGCCTGCGATTGAGAACGAGCCGGCCACCTGCACTCATCGAACCCCAACGGGCTGACATTTGACGAACGATAACCCCCGTAGGCATGATTGCTTGCGGGTCAGGAAACCTATCAGCGCAAGCAACCAGCCTCGCTGTGAATTGCCCGCGTGCCCGGTCTTTGTACCAGCCTTCGAGTTGCGCCTCGATGAGATCCGATCCCGATGGGCGGTGGGCGTAAAGTTCGACCGAGACAATCGCCTATACGCTGCGGGTCTTTGTGCCACTCGGAGACTCGGCTCCAGCGCTGCTGTCCAAGCTCTTCAAAGACTTTCCGCCCCAAACCGAGAGGGAGAGAGAGAGCGGATCCTCCATACAGTGACAGGAGGACATCATGAAGCGACTGGACTTTATTCGTCAACAACTCGCCAGCCAAGCGCTGGCCGTTTGCCAGACTTATCTCCCCAATGGCCGCCGCAATGGTCAGTATTGGGTTGTGGGGGATGTCGATGGCAATCCCGGGCGAAGCCTTTACGTCAGGCTCACCGGACGCGCGGGCAAATGGACCGATAGTGCGACAGGAGAGCACGGCGATCTGCTCGACATAATCGCCCATAACGGCCGCCATAGCTCTTTTTCAGACACGTTATCCGAAGCAGAGCGTTTCTTATCCTTGCCGCGCCTTCTCAACACCGTGCCTGTACCCTCGCAAAACTCTGATCGGCAGGATGCTGCGCGCCGACTGTTCGCCGCCTCACAACCCCTCAAGGGCACAGCAGCCGCGCTCTATCTGCAGGCGCGAGGCCTTACAGATGTATTGCAATACGATGCGTTGCGTTTTCATCCAAAATGCTACGGACGAAGCGGCTCATCGCAGAGGCACATCTATCCAGCCTTTATTGCAGCCATCACCGATCTCCGGGGGGACCTTACCGGGGTTCACCGCACCTTCCTCTCTTTGAGTGAGCCCACCAAAGCTCCGATCACCGAACCCAAGCGATCATTGGGACGCATGATGGGCCATGGCGTTCGGTTCGGGATTGCCAACGATGTTCTTCTGGCCGGGGAGGGATTGGAAACCGTCCTTTCCTTGCACAGCCTTTTGCCATGGATCCCTGCTGTCGCAGCCCTCACAGCCACACATCTGGCACGCCTCGAATTGCCCAGCACATTGGCTCGGCTCTATATCGCCCGCGATAACGACAAGGCGGGCCTCACCGCCTGGAACACCCTCTCCTCACGGGCCATAACACTCGGCGTCCAGCCTCTCCCCCTCATTCCACGGCTCAAGGACTGGAATGACGATCTTCTCTGTTTCGGTCGCGATCATACTATCGCACTGGCGCGGTCCCAGTTGGCCTTTATCGACAAAGCATCGAAGGCGGCTCGATCTTCTTGATGTACGCGCGCGGAACCGCGGGCCTTTTACACACGCGATCATGCCAGAGCCGGCACGGGGTCAACCCTTGCGGGTCGGACGCTGCGCGCCGCCTTGCGCGTCCCTGTGGGCCGCGCAGCGGTGACTCCCGCTAACCGGCTCCGGCAAGAGGATCGCGTAAAGGCCGCGGATGGTCCGCGGCTTAGCATTCTCAAGGAGAAAATCATGTCACCATTCGATCATTCCGCTCTTCCCGATACCGGAGCCTCAGCGACCGCTCACGTCATGGAAGGCCTCGAAACCTTTGGCTATACGCCCAATGCCGAAGACATCGACCAGCGCCCAGCGCCTGAACCCGAAGATCTCGATGGGGCTTTGTCAGCCATGTATCAGATCTTCTCTGATACTTTATCGGAGACCTGTCT
Source organism: Hyphomicrobium sp. 12-62-95 (assembly GCA_002279935.1). Taxonomy (GTDB): domain Bacteria; phylum Pseudomonadota; class Alphaproteobacteria; order Rhizobiales; family Hyphomicrobiaceae; genus JAGVSR01. Next base: position 21,904 of record NCCZ01000021.1, read on the forward strand.
TGAGCCCGATCTCGAAGACGTGCTCTGGCAGCTGACAAGCGTCTTTCACCGTAAATCCCTCGCTGTGCAGCGTCAGCTCGATGACAATGAAGCCCGTCAACGCTCATCTCAGGATCAGCAGGATGGCTCTGAAATCCGCTCCGTTGAACTCGAGAACCTCATTGCCCAGGGTCAACTGGCCCTGCAGCGCCGCGATGCCTTCGAGGCCTGCCGCGATATGGCCGCTGAACACTTCCAGGCCATTACCGGCTCTGTTTGGAAACCCCGCTCCGGCACCATGGCGAACCGCAAATCCATGACGGCCTCGGTCATTGATAGCCGCGACTTCATCAACGCCAAGAAATATCAGGAAACCCATACGCTCACGCCTCCGGGTACCCTCATTGCGATCTCTGGCGGCACCAAATTCAACAATGTCGATTTGATCTTCTCCAAGCTCGATGCCCTGCTCGCCCGCTTCCCCGATATGATCCTCATTCATGGCGGGTATCATGAAGGTGCCGATCACATTGCCTCGCTCTGGGCCCGCAACCGCAATGTCACTGAGATGCCCTTCAAGCCGGACTTCAAGCGCTTCGGTGCCTCGCGCGCCGGCTTTGTCCGCAATGATGAGATCATCAAACTGCGCCCCCGTGGGATCCTCGTATTCGATGGCACCGGTGTTCAGCATCAAATCGCACGCGAAGCCAAAAAGGCTGGCATCCCGCTCAATGACTACCGCACTGAACAAGACCATCGTTAAAGCCCGATCTCATCGCCTGTCTCGAGGCCCTGAGCGCTCCGGCGCTCGGGGCTTTTTTTGGCTCTTCTGAACTAAAGCGCCAACAAGTCCCTGTACTGCAGCCGTCCAAGCGAAGCGAGAGATAGAGCGGGGCTTTTTGAGGGAGCACGAGCCCGCACGGGAGCGCGGGAGCGTATGTCCACCCACAACAACAGGAGCCTTCCATGACGAACACCTCACCAGGCGATTTTATGACTGCCACCGATCTTGCCGCTCACGCGCCCCTCGGCGCTGTGATCCGATTCTCCGATTTCACACCGGCCCCTCCTCTCCGCTTCAAGCGCAAGCATGCCGAGTGGGCGCGTAATAACAGCATCGGACGATTGATCTCCATACACAAAGGAACATCGCCTTCGGACACGACCATAACACTTCACATGGGCGATTACGGGAGCCACGGGATCATCGTGATCTCAACCCGTAAGACGTTCATGGGCACGAGCGCACTGCGATTTGCCATCACGGAGCGGCCACTCCCAGGATCCGTCGGCATCATCAAGGACCATGGCGCCGAGCGCGAGCTTCTCCATCTCGCCTTGAGTCTTGAAGCCGCCCAAAGCTGGCTCGCTTCAAACCCGTATAGCGACGCAACGCTCCAGCCTTATCCCCTGCCATCAGCGGCCTAGATATGAGCACAAACCGCCAGGAGCCACTGATCGCAGCATCGATCTCCACATCGAGCCCTCGGCTTGGAGCACCATCATGAAGTCAACGGGCGGCGCTTGCAGCGCCGCCCTCTCCACCCTCTCCACATGGGCGGTCGATAGCGAGCGGCTGCGTCACGTCCGGATCATCATCACAGAATCGGATTGCGAACTCTCTGCCACCTACAGCAGCCACAAAGACGACCCTAAGACCTCTTGATGGTCGCCGTCTGGCACGACGCTGAAAGCCGCTTCTCCTTCCACACGTAAAACAATCGAAAGAGCGAGAGAACTTCGCCGGCGGGGCAAGGCCCGCGGCGATCGAGAGAGATCAGTGGGCTGCAACCCAAGACCAAAAGGATCTCCTCATGAAACTGCTGACCAAAGCCCAATTCGATAAACTGCTCGACAATGGGCGCCTCCAAGCTCCGCTCAAAGGGACGGAAGGGGAATTGGACTTCGCCCCCGTCGTCAAACTCTTCAACGCCTATGGTGCAGGCACCTGGCTCCTGACTGAGCTTGATCCCGATGAACCCGACATGGCGTGGGCTTTGGCCGATCTCGGCGTGGGATGCGCCGAGTTTGGCACAGTGAGCTTATCGGAACTGGCAGCCCTCAAGCACCCGCTCGGGTTTTCGCTCATCGAACGCGATCGCAACTGGGAAGCGAGCGCACCCATCTCAGCCTATATCCGCGCCTCCCAAGAGGCCGGACACATCATCGACCATCTCCCGGCTGAACTGCGTCCCGCCCAAACGCTCTAGTTTCGCGAGAAGAGTTCAAGCGTTCCCGGGTCAAGCCCGGGAGCGTTCGAGAGAGTGCGCAAAATCTGAGCGCTCCAAACATTTTTAGAAAACGAAAGGACATGACCCATGACGAAAGCCAAGACCAAAACGAAACTGCAGAACGGACCCGCCCCGGACGCAGCAAGGCCGTCAATTCGGATCCATGAAATCCGCCAGATCCCACTCCACCAGCTCTTTGTGGACGACGCCAATGTCCGCACCATTAAAAACGGCGTGACTATCGACATGCTGGCCGATGACATTGCCTTTCGCGGGCTTTTGCAGAGCCTCGCCGTTCGCCAGCTCAAAGATGACGACGGTCAAGCTTCCGGGCGCTTCGGCGTCATCGCCGGCGGCCGTCGTCTCAAAGCGCTGCAAAAGCTTGCCTCTGAAAAGCGCATCGATGGATCTCAGACCATTCCTTGCATCCTGCGCGATGGAGAGAATGCGACGGATGACAGTCTCGCCGAGAACGTCTTCCGCGAGCAGCTCCACCCGCTCGATCAGTTCCAGGCGTTCAAGCAGCTTGCGGATCAAGGGCTGGCCGATGCTGAGATCGCCAAGCGCTATCATGTCACCGAAAAGTTCGTGCGCCAGAGGCTGAAACTGGCCTCCGCCAGCCCCGTTCTGCTGGACGCTTTTAAAGATGACGGCCTCAGCCTTGAGAAACTCGAGGCCTTCTGCGTTACGGATGATCACACACGCCAGGAGGCGCTTTGGCAAAGGATGCAGGATGGGCACGGCATGGGTGCCTATGCCATCCGGGAGGCTCTGTTAGAAACCTCTGTGGAAGCCAATGACCCACGTGCCCGCTATGTCGGTCTCGACGCTTACCAGGCCGCTGGCGGCACAATCATGAACGATCTCTTCCGCGACGATTCAGGGCCATGGCTCGAAGACCCGACCCTGCTCGAAAGCTTGGCGGACGCCAAAATCACGGCTGAAAAGGAGCGCGTTCTTGCTTTGGGATTTAAATGGGCCGACGTGACCCTCAATCCGCGCGAGGTCAAGGGCCTCAAGCGCAATCTCTCTCAAATCCCCAACCTAGCCTCAGGTCTTTCCAAGGACGAGCGGGCTGAAGAGAGAACGCTTTCAACGGAGTTTGACGCGTTACTCGAAAAAGGTGACACCGCAGACGACGACGATCCTTTTACGAAAGAGGATCAAGCCCGGCTGGACAAGATCAGGCCTATTCTGATTGAGTTCCGCAACCGTCCGCCAAAGCTCTCCGCCAAACAGATCGCGCGCACGGGCGTCCTCATCAGCCTCGAAGAAGAAGGAGATCTGTGTATTGAATATGGATACCTACGCCCCGAAGCCGTCAAGGAAGCCAAAAAATCGGCGGACGCGTCCGGAGACACAGCAAACAGCGGCGATACCGACCCTGAACACAGCGTTGGCGACGCGCTAAACGACGATGACAACGAGGATTATGTCCGGGCCGATAACAACCCCGGCGCGGTCATCGCCGGTAAGGCGATTTCAGATTCACTCGCGCGCGATCTGACCTCCTATCGCACCATCGCCCTTCAAAACTCTGTGGCTCAAGATTTCAACGCCGCCTTCCTAGGCTGCCTGCACGCGCTCTGCTCCAGTCTTTTCCGCTCTGGCTCTTACAATAGCTGCGTGAAGATTGCCCCCCGCGAACTCTTCCTGCGCGGTGTCGTGGGCCTCGAGAAGTGGACTACCTATAAGGAAGTTCAGGATCGTCATCAGGCCTGGGGTGACCGTTTACCGGGCCAGGGCGGCGCGGCGCTCTGGAATGCGCTCTGCGCCCTCTCCAACGACGAACGCGCCGATCTCTTCGCTCATTGTGTGAGCCTGACCGTTGATGCCGTTTATGGCAATCAAGGACGCGGCTCCTCCGCTGCTCATGCAGATCTCATGGCCGAGGCCGTGGCCCTCGACATCAAGGCCGCTGGGTGGGAGAGCACCACCGACACCTATTTCGGCCGGGTCAACAAAGACCAGATCATCGAGGCCGTGCGCGAGGCGGCACCGACAAAAGTCGCCCTGATCGACCATCTGAAAAAACCGGTCATGGCCAAGGAAGCCGAGCGCCTTATCAAAGACACGGATTGGCTTCCGCCTTTGCTGCGCAGCCCCTACGCCCAGGCAACGCCGCCCGTAGAAACGAGTGTCAATACGGTCGAAGAGACCGCAGCGCCCCTACCCGCCTTCCTGCACGGCGGATTGAACGGTTCGGCCGCTCACGCGGCCTAAAACGTTTCCCGGCGCGTGGCAGCATTCCCCCTCCCCACACACCGTTGCGATGCGCCGGGGAAACCCAAAAACCAAACGAAAGGACAACCACAATGACCAGCGACGAACCAGATCAGGAGGTATGGATCACACTGCGATTAAAGGGCTCCATGCCGCTCAGTTCAAACGCCGATCACGCCGCTGGCGATCTTGTGAAACGGATCGAAGCGTTTCTGCTTGAAACTCACAAGGTCAAAAACCCTTCCCTTTGTGACCGGATCTTCGGGCGTCAGGTCCGCGATCATGCGTTCTCCCTATCACAGCCAGCCGAGATCATCGAGATTGAGGAGGAATCTGAGATTTACGATACGGAGCAAACCGTTTTTTAGACAACAAACACTGAGACCTGCCCGCTCTCAACGGTCTGCGCACCTCGCCCGATTCAACCGGGCTTTTTTTGTGTCAAACCTAAACCCTGAGAGGAGACTAGCATGGGATGGACTTTTTGCCGACGACCAACCGGAGTAAGCCTCACGGAGTTCATGCGCCGTGAATTGACGCAAATTCATGTACCGAACGAGAAAACCGGATTTGAAATCTTGCATGATCAAACGACGCGAGAGGCTTATTTCGCCATCGTAAAGCGGACCGATCCCGCTGGAGACACTCGCCTGTTTTGCCTTGTCTGCCTGATTGAGGCATCAGGATCAGAAAACGGCTACAAGGATATGACGGAGAGCATGGGCCCGAACATCCTGGCCCCGCTCCCCTTCTTCCAAAAACTCGAAAAGATGATCCCAGAGCCTGATGGCAAATACGCTGCTGAATGGCGTGCCCGTTGCCGCGCGCATCACGGTTTACCCGAGAAAACGGAGGGGAGCCATGCAGCTGATCACACACTGCTATAGCGGCCGCAAGCCATCTCGGTACTATTTGGATGGCCGCCGTGTCAGTCGCGACGCTTATGAAAACGCGATTTTGATCAACCGCATCGGCCATGGTCAGCATTGCTGTTTCCAGACCAAAGTCCTCAACGACCGACCTGGTTGCGAGCACATCGTTCATATGTCGATGCTGACATCTGGGGCAAGCACATGAGCAGGGTCTATCACGTCGTATCCCGCAATATTGGCGGGACGTATACCCTATGCTTCTCGGGAACCCGCGCCGCGTGTCGGCGCTGGATCATTGGGCGCCAGCGCCATATTCCGGCCTTCTACGCGATCACCCAGCGGACAACGGATTTTCACAAATGTTTTTAGAGCCCCTCATTCTAGGGACTCCCCAGTACATCAGCTTACCTGCTGGACCATCGGTTTGATCACAGCGTGAATGATGCCGCGCATGCAGCGTTGCTCTGCCGGGGACGTTTCCAGCTCGTTTTCCAAGCTCGCGCCATAGAGCTGCTCAGCCACACCCAAAATCTTATCGCGCTGCTGCCTGATCTGGCGTTCCGCTGCCGGTTTTTGCAGGCCAATGGCCTGCCCGGCCTCGAGGAGCTTATCAAAGGTCAGCTCTGCAAACCGCTCCGCCTCAAGGATTGGCCACGCCAAACTTGTCCGGTCGGGCCAGTTTTTTTGCTGGTAGAGGCGTGAGTCATACAGACCGGTCGCCAGCACATCGTAGTGAGGGGCCAGCGTCACGCCGGATGCACTCACCAGAAAGCTCAAATTCTTGAGATGCGCATCACTATTGCCAATAAGAACATTGAAGATGAGCCACTGAAAAAGCTTCGTGCGCACCACGGCCGGGCCACGGCAGGCCGCAGCCAGCTTGGCCAACGTTTCGATACTGCCCTGGCTGTATTTATAGCTCCGGTCCAAATTTAGCAGCTGGCAGGCGTCAATCGCATGCAACCGCCTCCACCGCCCGCCCACCTTCTCCCGATCAAAGCGTTCGATGAGATAGATAGGCTCCGGGACATACCGTCTTTCGACCGCTGGAACATCCAAACCCATGGCCTTGGCCAGACGCATCGAAAACCATTCATTGATAACGGAATGCGGATAGTCCTCATCCGGGTGATCGGGCTTCAAAATATGCGTCGAGGCGCGTGCTCCCACGGGCTCGTAGAGTTTGCCGTCTTCCACCACCACAGCCAGCTTGTGCTGCGCGCCGGCCAGCGACATACGTTTGCTGGCCTTCTGCGTCAGCGGCACGTTCGGGAGGTCACGGATACGGCGTGAGAGGCTCTTATCAGTCAATGGCTTTAAGCCACCCTCATCCGGATTGGGTTCACCGGGCCTGAGCAAGGTCAGAGCACCCGCTGATTCTGCTCCGTAATGTTCCAGCAGGCCAAAAGCATCCGCCTCGCGGATTTTAGCGCTTTTGGATAAGAGCAGCCGCTGGCCTTCTTCAGGCAGCAAATTATCAAAGAACCATTGCACAGGTCGCTGCGTCGATCCGTCGACGATCTTGTCGTCTTGCAGCGGCAGTGGCGGGCTGAGCGCGAAGCGGTCCGCCGCTTCAAGCCATGGCTCGTCGTATTGAAAAGACCAAACCCCGTTCTCTTCGGCCAGCGTGCCAACCGGCCGGCCGTTGATGGAGGCGAGCAAGCTCCGTCCGCTCATGATCCACCCCGCATGAATTCAGGCAGGTGATCGTGCGCGTCGTCCGGAATGTCGCAGACGAGTTCGATCCCGAGGCCTTCCAAAACCTGGAACACCTTCGTCCATTGGGCATTGCCGCCGCCATGCTCGACCTTGCCCAGGAAGTTCTCACTGACCCCGATGGCTCCGGCCATGTCGTCCTGGCGGATACGCTGGGCTTTGCGGACAGCGCGTACGACGGGCCCGATATCGCTGGCCTTGTGCAGTTTGATCTTCATGGAAAAATCCTCACGTTGTTAAGGATCTTACCACGCAGGCACTGATTTTTCAATTAATCCTCACGTTCGTGAGGATTGGGGGCTTTATAGGCCTTGGCGTTTAAAAATCCTCACGATCTTCAGGATTTTTAATACAACGCCTCCAGCGGCCCGCTGGACCGCGCCCTATCGCGCCCCAAGAGCGCGACCGAGCCCCCACGAGCGGTCTCGTCCCACCCGGGTTACGGTCGCTGGCGCAAGCGCGTTCGATCTCACGTTACGGAGGTTCATGGCAGCGACGGGACCCTAAACGACAAACTGAAAACCCCGTCTCAACAGCCAACCCACCCCATAGGCTGCTGCGAGCGCCAGCATATTGAGCGCTATATGCGAGCCAAACGTTAAAGTGCGGATCCAGTCCTTCGGCAACGATGGAAACCGGTCCATCAACGCCCGGTGCTGCCCGCGATCCGACACAACCAACAATAACACGCTCAAGCCTATGACACTCAATACCGCCGGGATGGAAAGAACGCCGGCAAGGCACGCGCTCAGAAAGATACTGAACTCTCCAGCCTTCTGTAACCGTGTGCGCTCGCGCATCACCTATCGCCCCGTATTCACCGCCACGAAAGCTGCAGAAAGTTCAAACGTCCGGAAAGAGAGAGAGGACGGCCTTGGGAGGTGAAACCAAAGCCTTACCCAGAAAGACCAACCATGAGCACACACATTGCCAATGCGCCCCTGATCCATGCCCTTCAACTTACCATTATTTGCTGCCTGGAAGCCCTGACCGGCACCTGGGATCGGACCGACCAAGGGTTTATCGATCTCATCGATCAATCCGAACGCGCTCTGGCCAGTTTTGGATGCCACAGCGAGGCTCACAGCTATGAAGCCATATCCGACGACAAGCTCGCGCGCCTCTACCCAACCGCGCGCCTGCACGGAATTCCCATTGCTCCCAAAACCATCCATGACCATGCCTTCGACATCGCCTTTTCATTGCGATCCAACACGGCCGACGGGTCCGACGTCAGGGCCTCACACATCCGCGCCGCCCTACTCGAGCGGCGAGCGAGCTTGACAGACGATGAACTGCTGGAAGCCACCGGGACACCATTTGATAGCTACGAAACATGAAGCTATCCAACCATCATCAAAAATTGAAACAGAGGAGAGCGACGTTTCGGCCCGGTTAGATCCGGGCCGATCTTGAGAGAGGCCCGAGACAACGAAAGGAGCCCTCTCATGACCCATCCCATCTACCACGCCGAATCCTCGGCCCGCCTGTTCGGCGGCAAGCCGGAGGATTACCTCCTCATTCACAACTGGTTTGACGCAACCAAAGAGAGCTTTCCAGATTTCCGGCACCGGGCGCTGCGCCACCATGCCGAAGGGATCTTCGAATGCGAACGGCTCTTTGGCTTTCACATCATCAACGCCGCGGGCAAGAAAATTCCCGTTCGATATATAGGCGAGCAACACGTCACCGAGGACTGCGGCCGCATTCCTACTGTGGCCGAGTGGCTCACCAAGATCCATCCGGAGCCCTGGATGGCGCGGGCGACAAAAGTAGGCGCACACTCGCGGAGGGCCGCAGCATGACCTTCACGACCCTCAACGAGCGCCTCGCAGCACTCCCTCCCAAAACCTATCACCCCCTCGCCGCGCTCACAGCCGCAGGACAAATCGACGAAGCGTTTTTAGAACTCCTCCTCGATGCGGCCGAACTCTCCGGTGACACCCAGAGATTAATCGGTTTCGCCGCAGGCCACTTGCATATGGCCAAGGCCGGCGTACCGGTTGAGGACGTCATTCGCATGGCCAAACGCCAGCAGCGACGGATCAATCTCGCCTGGTCGCCCTCCCGCTGGAAAGACGAGCATAACAAGCTCTCGCGGGCGGAAACCCTCGCCCGTCTCAGTGCCAACAACGAAACCTACGATCTCAGCGCTTATGAAGCGCATTTGCCCGAGGCGGCGCGGCGAACCCTTATTCGGTCTAGCAAACGGCTTGGTTTTGAAGGATTACGCCAGCGTCACTGCATAGCCAGCTATCACGAGCGCATTATGCGGGGCGGATGCGCCATTGCCTCCGTGATTATCGAGGGCCAACGCTGGACCGTCCAACTGGAACGCACCGGGATAGCAGACACGCCATTGGCCATCACCCAGATCAAAACGAGGCTAAACGGAATCGCTCCGCCCGATGTCAGGCGCAAAATCCATGCGCTCATGGATATCAAGCAGCACCCGGAAGCAATCACATCGGCTCCAGCCGCTGGAAAACTCTACCTTGATAATCTTCGGCGCGTTCTGCCCCACCTTGAAGGCGCCGGTATAGAGAGCGTCACCGTCACCTTCTCAGGATCAGGCGATTCGGGCGCAATCGATTGGGCCTGGTTCTCACCCGAGCAACCAGAAGAATTCAGCCAAACGCAAGTCAGCCAGCTCCGTACGACATCCTTTTTCGAGGATGGCCAATGGGCCAAAGCGGTCGTGCCCGAAACCATGAGCCTTAGGGACGCTCTGGAGAACATCGCCGATGATTATCTCGCGGAGGCCGATGTCAATTGGTACGACGGTGACGGGGGCTATGGCGAGTTGGTCATCGATGTAGCTGCGCGAAGCGTATCGCTGGATATCAACGTAAACTTCACGGAATCAACCAACGAGTTTTGCCAGACCAAGAACATCGATACGGGCAATATCGAGGACTAGGTTCAATCCATACCAATCAATCCAAAGGCCCGCTCTGCTGCGGGCCTTTTGCGTTTCACACCCCATGAAAGGACACCCCATGACCAACTTAGACACCGATAGCGCCAAAACCGTCATTTTCTGCAGCCGCACCCTTCATGCCATCGATGTTGTGGCCCCCGGGCAAAGCGGGCGCGAGCGCCTTGCTGTCTTGGCAGCAACCTACGGGCCCGATTTGGAGCTGCTTACCTCGGAAGAAGCCCTGAACCGCTACGAAACACCCTTTATTTCAAGCGTTGAAGGAATCACGGAAGACCGCTTTCACGAGATGCTCAACATCCTGCCGCCTATGGGGTGGAAAACCGACAGCTATGGCGAAAGCTTCAAGATGTGCGAGTTTACGGCCGGGCGAGTCACGGCGATTTTCGTGCGTATTGGGCAGCGCTATGCGACCTTCTCAGATCGTATGTCGACACCGCACAGGGAATGCTGCCGGCGTGCGGCGGAGTATTTCGTGGCGCATCCGCAATGAAGTGGTCGCACCGCGAAACCCTAACCCCCATCGCAAAAAACCATTCAACTTCCTGAACTGGCCGCGGAATCCTTCGGGATGACACTGCCCGGATGGACGACATACACGGCTCTGGCCTTCGTCACCGGATGGATGAAGATAATCTCGTTAGGCAGATCCCCAGGCAACGGGGCGCCGAGATGATACGCCATGATGAAGGGTCCGTGCAGAATTGGCTTGTTGCTTCGTGTCTTAGCCATTTGAGTTCCTCCACTCTTAAAGCAGAGGTGGCGACAACGCCCCCTCACTCAAGTATCAGGGTCAAAGATATCTAACAAAAAAAAAAGACCCCGGATTGCTCCGGGGCCAGGGTCTGACTGACATCTGTGTGAACATTGCCCATGCGCCAAGGGGAGCCGGTGACCACCCCACGACAGCCTCCGGCTCCCGGCGCGCGCGGCTGGTTGACCAGTACGCCGCCCTCTACGCGGCAAGACCGAAACCATTGCCGGAATAAGGAAACGGATAGGCTGGAATGACAGGCGCAAATTTTGGGCGCTCGAGCAGCTTTTGCTTCACGCGCTCGGCATGGGCGGCCCGCTCATCCATGCGCAGCTGGGCATACGCGCCTTCTCTATGACGCCCTTCCAGAATGTAGAAGGGGATCAACGTCGTCAAAACCGATCCTCCAAACAGCCAAACCGAACAAAAGCGCTGACCAACCCCCTCATCCGCGCTCTGCTCGATAGCTTCAATGTTGCTGGCCGGCACGAAGCGGTTCTCGCCGATATCGACAAACGCCATGCGCTCTTTAAGCGTAGCGAACGCGATAGGCGTGACGATCCGGGCGCTATTGGCCGCTTTCAGGACGATAATCGCCGCTCCAACAGGAGCCTTGATGGCCCCGTCACGGTCCAGGGACAGCGCCTCGCTCTCGCGCACCTTGCGGATATAGAGAATGTCTCTGGTCCGCACTTTTAAGTCTTTTGTTACACGCAAATATTTCATGTTTTAAATCCTCTTTTCTTATGAAGAAGGCGCCGCCTGAGCGACGGCCCGCCAGGCGGCGCCGACTTCTGCTTCTTTTGCTTCGAGTTACCCCAGATCCAGATCCAGCGTCTGATCCGGCGCCGCCGCGGCCCCCGACGCAGAGAGCGCCTTCTCACAACGCTGCTTGATCTGTTCCGGCGTGGCAGGGCTCAGCGCCATGCCATTGATCAAGGCCACACTGGATTTCCAGGCGCGCTGCACATCGTAGCCAGCCTCAGAAAGAGAGCTGCGCTCGTCTTTCGTGAAAGCCACCACCTTGTCCTGCGCAATGTTGGCCGCCGGCACATAGCGCTCATATCCGATGTTGACGGCCTGTGTGGAAGCCTTGAGCTCATCCACACTCGTGGTTGAGAGCACCGTGCCATTGCCATTCGCCATCGTGAATTTGGTCACGAAACGATCGGCCTTGATCCCCTTTTTGTCATTCACCAGCCGCGCCCGATCTTCCTCCGTAAAGGGACCGAAGAACTTCACGTTCTGGCGGATCACAAATTCCCTCTCGCCAATATCGACGAGATCAACCCCCTGGCTACGCAGCTCAGCGACAGTGAGCTTGGTCAGCTTCGGACGATCTTCCCCCTGCAGCGTGACCTGGCCACGGAAGCCCGCGGCATCAATGTTGTAGCGCCCTGAGATACGCGTCCGGTCATCATCCGAAAGCTCCGCGACCTTCTTCACATTCATGATGTGAACAGCCGCCCCATCGCCAATATCAACGAAGCGAAGCCCGCGCTCATTGAGCTCCTTGATCGACTTCACCGCCCAGAACGAGCCGAGCTCCTTGGTCAGCACGACGCGGGTCTTGAATTTAGAGGTGTCGGACGCGTTGGCCTGATCCGCGAAGATCTTCTTCTGCTCCGCCGAAATCGGCTCGAGGCGGATGATGTTGCCGCGCACCGCGTACTTGCCGCCGCCTACATAGACGAGCTGACACTCATTCGAGCGCAAATCCTTGATGCTTTCGCGGACATAGATGGGATCCACTTGGCCTGCGACGAAGATCTTCGCCTGAAACGGCGCCGGTGTCCCCTCACCCCCAGCCGGGGCATTGACGATCTGCATCTGGCGAATGGTCGCCAGCGGAATAGCTGTCTGGGTCCCATCCTCGAGCGTGACCGTCACAGCCTTGGCTTTTGTACTATTGGGTGTTTTAGAAATATTGGTGTTCATAATGGGTTCTCCTTGCGTGGTGTTTATTATAAAATATGATATTATATTTTCATAATAAACCATAGGTAAGCAATTTATTTGGTGCAAAAGATAACGGAAATGGCGAAAGCCTGCGGGTTGTCGCCCGTTATATTTGACATAATGTTTTGCGGGGATTGCAACTTTGGGACGCGGGATCTGTATCGCAGCCCGAACCGCGTGGAGTTACCGCCACAGATTCTCCCACGGCACCCAGATCACGATCGGACAGCTCCGGCCCGAGCGTATAAAGCGCTTCCAGCCAATATATTCGCAGCTGTAATAAAAGCGCGTCAGCCCCTCGCCGGAATAGCGATAACTCAACAGCGCATGGGGCAAGCCCCAATGATAGACCATCACGCTGAGCGCCACGAGGATCAGCGGCCTGAACTTGATTTTGAACCCAACATGGCTGAACGACTCCTTGATCGTGCGCCACCAAGCGCGCCTTAGCGCGCCTTTGGGCTGCAATGGATCGTCTGGAACGGGAAAGTCGCGCAGAACTCTCGCCATCAGAAAATGACCTCCGTGCGGCCCTTGAAGCGCTTCGTGCTGTAGCGGGTGTTCGCCTTGAATTGCGAGCGCATCGGCTCACACCGGTCATAGCCCGGCAGGCTGGTGAGCATTACCCGCTCTTGTTTGTAGATCACAAAGGCGCGCTTCTCCCGGCGCACCATATCGGCCGTCATAACCGGGCGTTGACCAAGCCCGCGGCTTTCACTGATCCCATCCGCCGCCACCTGGCCCATCGCGTAAGACGGCGTCAGCGCATTCTGCTTGCCAATGAGCTCGCTGACCTTGGCCGCCTCCTCATCGGTGTTCATGCCAAAGATGATCTTGATGTCGGAATTGTCCCGAAGAACCTGTGCCCCTTCCCGGCCCCAAGCAGCCTGCATCTGAGCCAACGATTGGCAAATATTCACCATATGGATGTTGCCGTCGCCCCGCACGATGGTTGAGAGCTTCGGCAGGTCCTTGACGACGAAGTTTGCGGCCTCGTCGTTGATAAAGAGACAGCGCTGCGGCGAAGGATCCCGCTGCAGCTCGAGCAGCATGCACGAATTCAGCATCGCACCGAACGGCTCGAAGATGACGCGGCGCGAGCTATCAAAATGATTGTAGATCGTAAGAAAGCGCCCATGGGCGTCTTTGTATTTAAGGTCGCGGTAGCGGAAGGTCGAGCACTCCGTCAACTTGTGCAGAATGCCCGAGCGCGCATAGGGCGCCATCGCCTGTTTGGCCACGTTGATGTATTCCTGCAAGCCCTTCTCGGTCTTTTGCGCCATGCCCAAAAAGCCGCGTGCGATGATCGCCAGATCGCCACTCAGCGCTGTCTCTTTTTCAAGCTCCTCGCAAAGCGCGATCAGCATATAGATATCGGTCACAATGGATTGCACGTTACCCAGATTGGCCGAAGCCGGATCCTTCACAGCCAATCCCACCATAGCCAGGATGATGATGTCGCGCCCACCCTGACGCCAATAGGAATTACGCTCATCCTTGGGCTCCGGAATCAGCGCCAGCGCAATGATCCGCGCATCGGTCAACACATCGGCACCACCCGCCGCTAGTCCGTCTTTAAGGATGTCGACTGGGTTGTATCTATGCGTTCCGCCGGCCACGAGCCGAATGATCCGATGGTTGAAGACGATGCGGCGAAACTCTGCCGTGACCTCATAGTTCTCGCCCTTCACATCGGTGACCACCGCCGGCTCACGGTTGAGCCCAAGGAGAATAAAAACAAATCTGACATTCTTGCCCGCACCGGAGGGCGCCACCACAAGCACATGCGAGGCCTGCAGCCGCAGCACATGCCGGCCGACAACCCCAGCGTAGAAGGTCACCGCCTGCGGGGCTTTTTTTAAGATAGCCGGGATCCACGAAGGCTTTTTAATCAGACCCGCCTCTTCCATGTCACGCACCGTGGCGATCCGTGATGAATGCGTCGAGTCTTTCGGACGCTCCGCATCGAGCGCCTTTTTGAGGCGCGTGCGAAACCGGAACCCGGACAACACAAGGACACCCGACCAATACGCACCCAGCGCGACAGCCGAGATCTCGGCAGCGCCGATCAAATCCGGAGGGACAAAAGCCCGCACCCAATCCTGGCTCCAGGCGGTGCCCAAAAAACCCAGACCGCAGAGAGCTCCGGGAACAGCAGAGCCCTTGGCTTTTTCGGGCCGAGCACCTTTACCCTCGCTCATAAGCGGCCCCGCTCGCCCATCATTTCTTCACGGCTTGCGGTCACGCCATGGCGTGCCAGTTCCTGCCGCGCCGCCCAGCTAAAAGCCCCATATCCCCACAGACTGGCCCGCGAAAGCTCCGCCTGAAAAATTCTCCAGTCCTCGAGCGTGCGAAACCGGATCGTGGTCGCCGCAGAGAGCGCCGCGAGATCACTGCCAGGCGCAAACGGACGAAGGCAATGGCCAGCCCGGAGGCGTGCCATCAGACTTGTCTGGGGAGACATCTCCTCCTGGTCTAAGGCGCTCTGCGCCAAAACACCGACGCCGCGCACAAGCGCACCGGACTGACGGCTCGCGCACTGGCGGCCGCGCCGGGCAAGGTCCTTACAAAAACTGAGATATTGGCAGCGGTCCAGAACACGCTCAAACATCACGGGGAGCGTGCACGCCTCGGCTTCTGTGAGAGCCGTCCCCACAATAACGACTGCGAGACCTGCGGCAGCATAATCATGATCCCAGCCGACAATCTCCGAGGCCAGTTCATCCGCCAGACGCAACGCCTGACCGGGATGTGCGTGAAGAGCCTCAATGACAGGCTGGCAGGGATTATAGCGCGGGAGAGACAGCGTCATGATCAGGCTCCAACACGGCTCGATTTAAATCTCTATGGTCTTGAGCACCGGATCAGCGGCCGGCTGCCGGGAACGCACAGAGCTGGCGGGCTTCGGCGACTTCGAGCGCACTGAAACCAGCCGCCTGCAGCGCCGCAGCGTTATTCTCACCCTCATTCTGCGTGCCATTGGACCACCGCGTGCCCAGATCAAGCTGAGCCATCAGCCCGCCGCTGGTCTCAAAATGCACGTAGCACCACGACTTCACCCATTCCTGGTTCTGGACGAAGGATTTGTATTCAATGCCGGTCGTCACGCGCAGGCCGCGCTTCCAGGGCCTGGCGGTGAAAAGATTGAAGGAGGTTGAGGAGCGCTCAATCTCTTCGAGCTTCTTAATCTGCCCCTCGAGGTCTGAGCGCGCCTGAATGATCTGCGCCTTCTCGCCTTCAAGCGTCTGGCGGCGCTGCTCAAGGGCAGCTAGCTCTTCCGTGCGCTTCTTGATGGTCGCATCCAGCTCACGCTCCTTCTGCTGGAATTCCTGTTCGCGCTCTTCCTTTTGCTGCTCATAGACGCGCTCCATCTCGGTGAGGCCTTGCTTGAGGCGCGTCTTAAAGCAGTGTCCTTCGTCGCTCTCATACGGCACTTCGAAAAAGCAAAGAGCCTTCCCCACGATCGGGTCCTTCGGCATGCTGCTGCCGATATTGAAAAGAACGATGGCACCCACACCGAATGAAATCGTGCCGACAGCTCCGACCGTCAGAAGATCAACCGCGCCCGACGCCATGCGTGATACTGCGTTAGCCATGTCAAATATCCTTCTAGGCCCGGCCAGCCGGGTGCGCTGCATGATCAAGGAAGTGAGGAAGAGGAGGCGCGCGTTTAAGCGCGCGCCTTCTTTTTCTTGACGGGACCAGGGACTGCGATCGCCGGCACGGCGGCAGCCGGGCGGACCTCAGAGCGGCGCACTTTCTCGAGGCCATGGATGCCCAGGAAGATGAGCGCCCAGACCGCGAAAAGATCGATGCCAATCGCCAGCGCCAGAGCCGGCTTGAAGTTATGCTTGTGATCCCAAACGACCTGCGAGAGAGAGGCGGTTTCAACAAGAGAACCGCTCAAAGCCTGCGAGCCCTGCAAATCGTCCAGAATCTTGCGGAGCGCGGCGGCAATCGTCTCCATATCGGCGCGCGTCTGCTCAATGGCCGCCTCCTGGCGCGCCCCGACCTTAGAGCCATCGGTCGGCATGACCGAGACAGCCGATTCCACTGCGGCCAACGTCGAGCGCACCATCTCGCCAAGACCGGCAGAGTTCATCGCGCCGATCAGGCTGCGAAGCTCCGACGCTCCGGCCATGAAGGCCGCTTCCCGCTCGAAAATCGACATCTCACGCTTGTTGACGATCGCTGAGATATCGCGCAGCTTCTCCCGCATCTTGAGGGCGTCCTGATCCGCCTTATCAATCGCGGCGCGGATTTCTGCGGCACCCGTATTGAGAACCGCCGCCGCGCCTTCCAAGGACTGTGACACGGGTCCCGCGCCGCGCGCCCCGGTCGCCCCGCCGCCCTTGGCTTCCGAGTCGCCGCGCACCATAAAGCCGGCCGCCTTGGAGGCCATCGCCGTGGGCATCCCGCGGGCATTCTTAATCTGATGGGTGGCCTGATCGACGGACTTCTCGAGCTTGTCGACGGCGGCGTTCAACTGCATCTCAAGCGCCGGAATACCGGTCGTCGACATGAACGCGTACCAGGACGATGTACCGACCGCCCAGAGGCAGAAGAAGAAAATACACACCCAGCCGGCGATATAGCTCGAGGTGCGCTCCATCGTGGTCGAGAGCTTCGAGGCCATCAAGAAGCCGATATAAATGCACAAGGACAGGCCGAAGGCGACGCTCACCGACATCAGCCAGTACGGCAGCGACTCCCCATAAAAGCGTACAAGTTCCTTGTAGAGCCCCTTCTGAACCATATCAGCCGTGAGAAAGACGGCTGTAAGGCAGCCCAGTTCCGCGAGCTTGGCTGACACAGCGTGTGCGCGGGAGCGTTTGCGACGGCGCTCGTCCTCGCGCTGCTTTTCTTCGGCTTCCGAATCGCTGAGCACATTCACGTCCCAGGCGAAACCGGGATTACGCTCCTTGCGTCCGAAGAGCGACTTGAGCCAGGACGCGCCCGGCACCTTGGTCTTGATAGCCATGATCGTCTCCCATAGCGCCGGTTTGAGCGGCAAAGACGCATCCTCGCTCTCAACCGGTATGCACCGGAGAAGGAGCCTTCATGCGATGCTTGGGAAGTGGAGAGATCCTCCGGCCACTCAAGCGCGGGCGCGGAAAGGCACGCTTGGCCTCATCACAAAACGGCGCGCCTCGAACTTAAAAGCTTCACAGCAGACGCTGAAATCGCCGACGCTGGACTGACCAGATCAAGTATCAGCGCTCTCTCTGGACAGGACTTGAGACGCTCTTAGGATCCCAGCGCCTGAACCTGCCTTCACCAAAACGGCCATCGCAGCCAGCGCAAACATCAATCTGTGCGGGCCGGCCTCTGACATAGGCTTCACGACTTTGGTGGCTGTTTTTGAGATTGGGGCATCGCGTTCCCGTCACTGGTTTTAATCCCGCTGAACCAACCAGCCTTTCCATGCACTTTATCCGGTGCGCGCCACGAAACGCGCGGGCTTCATGATTTTTTGAAGCCGCGCTTGCAACGACCTTCCGCACCAGCACCGCGAAGGTCGTTGCATTCCCGCCGCTTGCGCCGGAATGACCAAGTGCATGGCTGGATGGTCCAAACGACAAAGGCACGCCGCTGGATTATTACGAAGGCTTCGTCGTCCGTGAATTCCGCAATGCGGGCAAAAAAGGCAAACGCTGGGTCAAAATCGGCGTCATGTTCCCGCACGAGAAAGGGGAAGGCTACAACACGATCTTAGATGCCAATCCGACCGACGGCGAAATCACCTGGCTCCGGGCGTATTCAAAGCCCAAAAAAGACGACACCGACTACGATCAGGACACCGGTGAAGTCCCCTCCCCCGCAGCCGCTGATCACAGCGGCCCTGCTCCCCAAGAGCAAATCTAAGCTCAAAAGGCTCGCCCCTCACCGGGCGAGCCTTTCTTTTTTTGCTCTCTCATTACGCAAGGACCATCGCCATGAACCAGCTTCGCTACTCTTTTCTGCTCTCCATGATCCGTGATCTCGAAGATCACACCGAAATAGCAAACACGCTTCTCTCTGAGCTCTCCAAAAACGGCAGCGTTCATCAAAGTCTCGCGTCAAGCAATGCCATGACCCAGCTTGATGCACGGCTTGCAGCCTGCAACCGCATCACACGCCAAATCGCCATCCAAGTGCCTGAGCTTCTCGAAGTCACCTACGACTAATGGGCTCTGCCCTCTCGCCTAAGGATTAGGCAGTATCTTGCCGGCGCTGAGAACAGCGCCCCCCCCTCGCCCCGCGCTTTTCATCGCGTGGGCGCTTCTCTTTCAGCTTCGGCGCGCAGGCGCGCCTTGGGCGGCGTGCGTAAGCCGCCGCCCTGCCCCCGTTGCCATGAGCGGAGCCGTGGCCGTGCGCAGCCGGTCCGGCCCGCGCAATTTGCAAAGGGGGCTCTTTTTATGCTTCAATAAGAAAGCTGAGATAGCCCGATTCTTTTATGTCAAAATTTTTGCGGGTTTATCGTCGGATATGGGCGGAACTCCAGCCCTTTTAAAATGACATAATACAATTCCCTTGAATTTTTCGACGAGCGTGCGCCATTATATGGTGCAAGCGAGGAGCGAGATGTGTTTTTGCTATGCAAAAACCCTCCCATTCGGGACTGAAACGGGGCTGCGCCACCGTTCCAGTCTTATCCGAATGGTCGGCATCTCGTGGGGAAACCGTCCCGGTTTCCCTCAACCCTTCCAGGGTCGGGCCTGTGCCCGAAGCACACCGGGGCCATGGCGGCCCCCGTCCCCCGCAGCTTGTGGCTCGTCCCTGATGTGAGCCCCTGACCCGCTCATAACCACCAGCGCACGGCCGCGCTTTGAGACACCCGCCACAGCCTGAGGGCTGGACGGGGTCTTCCGCGCGTCCGGCTTAAACGTCCACCGGGCTCGCTTCATTTCACAACGAGAGAACCGGAGGATTAAAATTTGAGCAGACCCATCAAGGGCCGTGGTGGACGGCCGATCAAACAACCGGATGAAAAACGCTGCGTTCAGGTCAACACACGCATGACGATTGCCGATTACGACATGATCACAGCCAAAGCGGCGGAAGCCAACCTCTCAGTCTCTGAGTTCATGCGAAGGGCCGCGCTTGGTCACCGGATTGTGGTCCCGGTAGCCACCGTCTATGCGCCGCTCATTCGCGCCCTCATCTCCATTGGCAATAATATCAATCAGATCGCCCGGTCTTCCAACCGCGGCCAGGAGGAGCAGGCTTACTGGCGGGCCATTGGGGACCGCGTCTCCTTCGTCCTGACGGAGGTGGTCAAAACAACCAAATGACGCCCAAGATTTTACATGGGCGATCCTTCAAGGGCGCCGCCGCCTATCTCTTACACGACGTGAAAGACCGCGCGGCGGCAAGCCGTGTTGCCTGGACGATGACGCGTAATCTGGCGACGCAAAACCCCGACACCGCCTGGCGGGTGATGGCGGCGATTGCCATGGACTCCACCCGTCTTAAAAAAGAAGCCGGGATCAAGACGACGGGCCGGAAGCAGACAAACGTGGTCAAGCATCTCGTGCTCTCGTGGCACCCCGATGAGAAAGACACGCTCACGCGCGAGGATATGGAGGCTGCGATCGACGGCGCGCTCGCTGCCATTGGCGCGCAGGACCGCCAGGCGCTCGTCATCGCCCATAACGACACCAAGCACCCGCATGTCCATATCCTGATCAACCGCGTCCTTGAAAACGGGACGCTGCTGCCCGATTCCTATGAATGGAATGCTTTGCAGGACTGGGCGCTTCAGTATCAGCGCGACCGCAAGCAGAATTACTGCCCCCAGCGCGAGCTCAATGCCGAAGCGCGCGCACGCAGCGAACACACCAAATACCGCAAGACCCCGCGCCGCGTGGTGGAGCTGAGCGCACTCGCCGCGGCGTCAGCCAATGATAACCCGTCGCGCCGCGAACTCTTGGTCAAAACTCATATTGATCTGGCGCGTGCGCTGGCCGCCAAAACCCATGCGCTGCGGGATCGCCACCGCCACGCCTGGAACGAACTCCAAAAAACAGAGCAGGCCAAGCGCTCCGCCATTCGCGCGGAGGCGCGCAAAGCCCAGGCTGAAACGCGCCGGCACATCGCCGAGGCCTTCAAGCCGCAATGGGCCGCCCTCAAAGCCGCCGAAATCGCTGAGCGGGCCAAGTTTGTGGAGAGCGAGAGATCCACGCTCGGCAAGCTCTCCAACGTCTTTCGCAATCTAGACATCGGCCGCTCGGCCATCGACGGCCCCAAGCGCTCGGTCTTGACGCAGCTTTGGAATGGCGTGCGCTCCTCGGCGGAACGCGAAGCCATGTTCGAAGCCCAGATTGCCAAACGCCGCCAGGACCTCGAGCTTGCGACCAAGAAATCGATCCGCGCGGCGCTCGCTCCGATCGTCGCCCGGACCAAGGAAGCCCTCACCAACGCCACTCAGACCTAT
The DNA here is from genome assembly GCA_002279935.1 of Hyphomicrobium sp. 12-62-95. Classification (GTDB taxonomy): domain Bacteria; phylum Pseudomonadota; class Alphaproteobacteria; order Rhizobiales; family Hyphomicrobiaceae; genus JAGVSR01. The sequence continues at coordinate 42,992 of NCCZ01000021.1, forward strand.
GACAAGGCCCGCACCGACCTTGCCTTCGTGCAGAATGGCGAGCGGGCCCAGCAGCGCGCAGCCTGGAACAGCTTGATCAACAAGCGGGAAGCCGATTTTGCGGCGTTGGCCGCCTCCGTCCAGCGCACGGCCGCCTTTAATGAAAAATCCTCCCCGAAAACCCTGCTCCAGCGCATGGACGAGCGGGCGGAGGACCTTCGCAACAACCCGCCCGGCCCCTCCAACGACAATGAGCGCGAGCGGGACGACTAACGGGGCCCTCGCACCGAGGGGAACAGATTTACCCTCAAACTTTCGGTCCCCGCACGGCTCAATCGCTCCCAGAGACGGTGCACCTGAACGATGCGGCCTCTAGCAGGCCAAATTTTCAGTCCGCCGCCGCTCTGTAGCTCAAGGCGAGGCTCCCCCCTCGCCCGTATCAGGGACCGATGCCATGACCCAGGCCACGCGCACCAGCCCCCTCGCCCAGAAAGCCAAGACCACCCCCATGCTCACCGAAGAGCAGGAGCGGGACCTCTTTGCCGCCTACCGCTCGGCCCGCGATTACCGCGCCCGCAATAAAATCGCCATGGCCCATCTGCCGTTGGTCATTGGAGAGGCGGCCCGCTTTGGTCGCTATAACGTCCCGGCGGATGAGCTGATCACCGAGGGCAACATCGCGGTCATGCAGGCAATGGAGAGCTTTGATCCCGCGCGCGGCGTGCGTTTCTGCGCCTATGCCAAGCACTGGGTGCGATCGGCCATCATGGCCTATCTGATCAAGAACCGCTCTGTGGTGAGCATTGCCGGCACCAAGGCCAATAAGCGCCTCTTCTTCCAGCTTGAGCGCGCCAAGGCGGCCCTCATGGCGGCCCATAACGGGCGCTTGCCGGAGAATGCCAATGCCCACATTGCCAATACCTTAGGTGTGAGCGAAGCCTCCGTCCGGGATATGAGCGTCCGTCTTGCAGGTGATCAGTCCTGCGATTGCACCGTGAGCGCGGAGGACGACACCACGCTGATCGAGACGATGGAGTCCGAGGAGGATGGCCCCGAGACCATTCTGCTCAAGCAGGAAGCGCGCGCCGTTGCCGTCTCGACGCTGGACATGCTGAGTGAGCGTGAACGTCACATCATCATGGCACGGGTTTACACCGATACCGACACGGTGCCGGAACTCTCAGATCTCGCCAAGATCTTCGGCGTCACGCCGCAGCGCATCCACCAGATTGAAAAACAGGCGCTGGCCAAGCTAAAGGCAGCTGTTCTGGCCAAGACCGATCTGCACGCTTAAAACGCAGCGAACGACTCGCTCATGCTCCGCTGCCTGCCGGCCGGCATGGGCGGCTTGTTCAACGACCCGCGCGGCCGGCCAACCGGGCCGCGCTTTTCGATGTCCAGCTCACATTGCTGCGCATACCGGTCGACCATCTGCACAATGTGCTTTTTCAGCTCGAGCGGCACGACAACGAGTTCACACTCAATCGCCTTGCCCATATCGATGGCAAGCCCCAGCGTGACCCCAGCACGGCCCGACTCGATCCGGGAAATCTGTGCCTGGGCCGATCCGGTCTCCCGACACAGCTCCTGCTGAGTCTTTCCCCGGATGACACGCCATCGCATCATGCATGACATCAGTTGAACCCTTTCCTTCAAAGCTCTGGTTCTGGTTTCTATCATTGGTTCGTTCCCCTACTCATAGTTGCATCTTCATTTAGATTATCATAGGGAAGCATGCCCGCGCAAATTACTATTACAATTCAGAGAGTTAATTGATATAATGCGCTTGCAGCGGAATACAGTCGATCATACTCAACGACTCAGAAAATCTATACATCCTATGGTTTAGATATTCGACATTTTATATCGAAATAATTTCACGGACCAGACGGGCAGGGCGCCAAAAATATCACAAAAATTCATTACCATAGAAATTTATTGACTTAATAAGTACTGTTATGTCATAAACTATTATAATATTTAATTTTATGGAGCCGTGTATCGCGTATTAAAAATGACAAAAAGACTAGTTGCCAGCAGCCTCACCGCTGCCTTTGCTTTCGGAACCGCCTTTGGGATAGCCGTTGCGCAAACGAGAACCACGAATTGCCAAACACCAACCAGTAAAATTCTGCTGGATGATTTTGCAAATTCTTCGCCCAAGACTCAGTCTCAGGCTCCACAGGGGGCGGAAAAGCACGACAGCCTCGTATGCCTTGAAAGCAGCGATGGACAAGCCTTGTGCTGGCCAAAGGGTAGCGAACCCGGCGGTGAGAGCGAAACCGCTTGTATTGAATGCGATGGAACAACACTTTGCGCAAACAAAGCCGACCCCGGCGCTCCTTAACTTGCGCTTTAGATCAACCAACCGATTTACAAGAAGTTTTTATTAGTGGTTTTCAACAGTAAAAATAGAAGGATGTCCATGTCACTATCACTTGATTTTATGCATTCGGTTGTACTGAGTTATGAGTTTGATGATCCGCGCAACACGATCGCATATACGGCCATCACACCGGAAGGTCATGTCGAGCAAACCATCGATACCGTCTCTATTGGATTCATCCGCCCCATGACAGACACGGAGGCCGGCGGTACCTGCGATGATCCAAATGCGGTTATCGTAGAAATCAATCACGATCCAATACAAGAAACGGATGTGATCTACACAGCAACGAAGATTTCTGAGATACTCAATCAGATCCCACCGCTGCTCGACATCGGCGGCCGTTATATCCCAGCCGCACTTGTGCGCAATATTACACCAAATACAAAGAAGCACGTTTTCGATGGCGGTGAACTCAAGTGCTACAAATCGGTTATTGAAGTGTTCGACGAAGGACCGAGCTACTCGTTCTACTCCAACGTCGAACCCGCAGAACTAACCCAAAGACTTCGCGACCTCGTCCTTCACTTTGCCGAGCATCATTCTGACCCAGAGACTGATGAACCCGACCTTGACGAATTGAAACTCTTACTCGGCGTCCAGGGATAAGAGCGATCTCAGCTCACGAAGAGCACAAAGCTTGGGCGAAGAACATGACAACTCGCGTCCTCCGCTCCAAGACCACCGCCTTCCGCCCTCAAAAAATCGCCGTAGTTGGATCCAAATTGGCGCACGCCCACGCCTCCTCTGCGGACTTCTGACGCGATCGGGGCAAGACGCCAGCAGCAGGACCCTAACTCCCTAAAACCCCTCACGGCGCAGTCAAGGCCCGCAGCTCAGCATCAGATTTGGCCGTCCCATAAAGCCGGACGTCCCGGAGATATGTATTGATATGGTTGCTGAACGAGCTCTGACTGCCAACAACGATTGTCGATGTCAACGGCGTGGTTCCGCTGTCTCCGACAACGAACTGACCGTCACTTACAATTCGTCGGGATTGCGGAGTCTGGGTCGATAGACCTGCGACGTGACGGATATCCTTCGTTTCAGTTAAATTGCATACGTCGCCGAAAGCCAGAGAAACAAGTAATTACGCGCATGGGAATATTTTCATATAAATAACATTTGCAATTTAATGCTAATATCATTATTGAATACATCATTATTTTGATAAAATATAAGGACTCGCATGAGGTTTTCACCACAGGATTATGTTGAAGTTCGAATGTCCATGGCAGGCATTACGCACGCACTCATAAACCGTCGGGACGTTTTATTGGCGCGCCTGATGACCGCCGACGAGCGGGCCAGAGCCTTTCCGGGTGGGAGCCCCGGTGTTGATCTGGTGGTCTTTGAAGACGCTCAGGGCAAAGGCCCGCTGATGTCGTTGACCACACCAGACGAACTTGCCGGTTTCGGCGCCATCCAGCTCGGCGACCGCTGGGTGTTTGCGGATAACATTGACCTGACCAGCATACAACGGCTGAGCAATGCAGAGAAGTTTCACTACCTGCGCGATAACCCTGGCCAACCGACGCCGCACACCCGGTTTGAGCTCAAATGCCGCGATGTGACGTCCCGGACGATGTTCACCCCGATGACGGACATCGACCTTCTCATCGCGATCGACACCGCCCGGCTCGAAGCCCGCCAGCAGCTCAAAAGATTGTACGGGCCGGAGGCCAGCCCGCATCAGCCCGCCCTCGCCTCTTTGGAGTAAGCTGCGCCGCTGAAGGCTTTCTGTTTCGCACCAAGCGAGAAGCCGTCAAACTGATGGGGAGGCTCACGCGCTTTTAGAACTTGGGTCTTGCAAGCCGCACCCTTCAACGGTTGGGTCTGATCGTTCCGCAGCGCCGTGTTGATGGAACGCCCGCCACGCGCTTTGTCGCCGGTCAACTGGCCGACGCCCGCTGTAAGGCAGGGACGCCCCCGGATTAATAGAAACGCCGATGAAATCTATTCCTTAAACGGTACGCGTCCATCCGGATACATGGCGTCATAGAGCAATCGCATGGCGATGCGGTCCCTCCGCACTTCGGCATGATCAATGGCCAGCATACCCTTGTTATCGCGGATCCAGGGATCAGCATTGAGCGGCGCGTCGGATTCTAAAATTTCACGCAGTGTCTGCTGCTTAAGGAACTTTGTGAGATCCGGCTCTTTTGGTTTTGATGACGGTGTCCGCCCCCGGAACGCCTCGCGCAGGAATTTATGGCTGCCGTTGAGGGCTGCCGTATGCAGTGGTGTAAAACCACTCCCGGGCCGCTTCTCATTGAGGGAGCGACCACTGAACAGCGCAGCTTTCATGAGCTCAACATCATCAAGCCGCGCCGCCTCAAACAGCGGATTGCCCACCATTGCCCGCAAGCGGCGCTCGATCTCTGCCTTGCTTAGCCCCATGGCCGGTACCTGAAAAAGCGCCCCGTATCCCCATCCGGAAAGTAAGCCTTGGGATCGATACGCTTCACCGCCACCGTGATGCTCTCCGTATCCTCGTCCAGTGTCTCATGGCCAAAAAGGGCCCTTAAAAGCTGCGCATCATCACCCCCGCCCAAGGAGAACTCTACAGAACCCTCAGTGAATGTAGCCATAGTCCCAAGCGTCGTGCCTTCTGAGAGAACCCTGACACCATCGTCACCCGCCGTGGCCCCGCTTGGCCGCGTAAGGACCAGCTGGCCCATGAACGCCACATCACCCTTCATAATAGCAACGCTCATCACCGTTTCGGCCAGCAAGAAGCCAGAGAAGACCGGAACGAAGATGTGAGGGGGGCCTTCGTCGCGCTGGCGCACCAGGAGGATCTCGACCGGGGTGATATGGCTTGCATAGTCCCGGAACAATAGAAGGCAGGTACCGGTCTGGCCGGGTGGGAGGGGGAGAAGCGCGGTCTCCAACTGAAAGCACCCATATGAGACGAGGCGCTCGATGCGCGCCATGTTCTCGCCCCGGAAGATTTCCGCAGCGCCGGCATAAGGCACCGGCCGGTAGAACAAATGCAAAGCGTCTCGAATATAGTTCACTTGGTCCTGATCGAGGGCCCTCTCAATCGCGTCCAACTCTCCCTTTATCCGCAAGCCGCGAATAAAGCGCTCGATGTACTGAAACTTGATATCGCTCGGCAGATGTGACCTCTTGGGATCATACCAACCTTTAAAATCTTCTTTGGTGATAATCGGGGAGCGCGGGCGATCTGTCCCGACATCCACCTGCCGGCGTTGGGCCGCAAGCAGTTCATCCCGGTCCTCGGTTTCCATGATCATGTCACGGATGGTTTGCCAGCCCACGGGCTTGCCAGAGCGCTCTGATAGCTCAGCACGGTAGCGGTCCAGAACATCCATGTAATGGCGCTTGAACGCCTCCGGGTAATACAGAACCCGCCGCCTTTCCTCGGCAGTGGGACGCAGCACAGGAGGCGCCTTAAACAAGGCCTGCAGGTCCCGTAAGGAGTCTTTCGGATCCTTGGCCACAGCCTGTACCCCGCCCCAATGCACAGTCCTATCAGCCCAGGACGACTATCAACCGCTCCCCACTATCGTCAACCAAAGCCATCGCCCTCAATCGCATCGCAGCTCCACGCGCATTACTTCGGGTGAACCATTTGTGACGGGTTGCGCTTTCGCTCCTCGATGGCACCGGCCGAGCGGTCAACATGAACGCGCTGCCCGCGGATCCGGAAAACCGTGCCCCGATCATCGCCTTCCCCGCCGCCCCCGGCCTGGATCAGGTAGCCTTGGCGAGAGCCTCGGCGATGGCATCCTTGATGGCGAGGCGCGTCATGCGGAGGGCGCGCTCGGCCTCCTCACTGACGGCATCGAGACGCGTTTCAGCGCGGTGGATCTTGTCGTTGACCTCGTCGTAGTCGAGCAGAAGCTTCGCAAATCTCGAATCTGAGACTTTGAGAGCATGAATGGCGTCGAGTTGACCGGGGAACTCCTCGCCGAGGGTGTGGGGTGTGTTGGACATGCTTGGCTCCTTGCTGCTCTTGCAGGATATCGACCTGCGAAGCCCATAATCGTTGTCCTCGATCAATTCTAGACCTCCGCCCAAAGCATCTGTGGACGATCGCCAATACTACCGGGAGTGTCATCAACGTCATCGACGACCCCGTCGAGAGCGGCTGATCCCCTATCCGAGCGGAGAGGGAGAAGATTGTGACAGCAGCGCAAGACCTCTACGAGGAGCTTTTAATTCAAGCGCCTGCTGCAAGCGCCGCTGAACACACATGTGTGCCGGGCATTCAGCACGCCCCTTACTCCGTGTTCTGTAGGTGCATGGCCCCCGCCAGAACGAATTGAGCTTGGCAATTTATGTTAGAATTCAACCTTCGTTGCCGCTCGGAGGTCTGCCATGATGCATGACATGGGACCGGACATGATGTGGGGTATGGGAGTTGCAGGCCTGATAGGGGCTATTGTGCTGGCCCTCGTGATAGCAGCTCTCATCAAATATATTTTTTTTCGGTAGGACCCACCGCCGCAAGGAAGCGTCCCCTTACCCCATGACGCGCCCGCACGCGCGCCCGTGCGTATTGCGCACTAAGTGCCGGGGGGTTTTTTGAGGTTTGGGGGTCGTACCCCATGATGCACGCGCGCGAGTTCCCGCAAAAACTCCCCCCCCCCTTTAGGGCATGAAAAAACCCGCCCCCAATCTGTCATCGGGAGCGGGTGCTTGGCTCAACCGATTTTACCGGGATTGCTCACCGGCGCCACCTGCGCCGTAATATCCGATAGAACCTCACGGGTCGTGATCGTGGGGGTCTCGTAGTGCTTCTTCATGTTGTCACCTCCTGTTGCAATGACGATTATACTTGCCTCATTCAGAGGCGTTTCATCGATATGCCGAGCTTTGCGTAGTCAACCCGGTAGTAGCCGTCATCGCCAATCACCACGGCATCGGGCCTCACGTTAAGAACATCCTGCGCCATCACGCCTTCGAAGCGATCCGGACCAGTGGTGTACTGGAACTGGTAGACGGGAAGGCCGTAAACAGTCGATCCAACTTGTTCGATATTCGTCTTCAGTCTGACGTCTGATTCCTGGATTGGTGGTTCCGGTGCTGGGCTAATGACCATGGCCGTTACATCCGACAGAACCTCGCGGATCGTGATGCTGGGCATCGCGTAAGGCTTCTTCATGCCATCGCCTCCTGTTGTGTCGATTCCTGACTCTTCGAAATCTAGGCTCGGAGCAAGCGTAGAAACCCTTGCCCTGCCAGTCGTCCGCGGATGATTGTCACCAGCGGGACACGGGGTGTTGGATCGCTAGAGCCGCAGGAGGTGCGGGGCATCGTCCGCAAGGGCCCAGCAAATACACAGGGCCTTTGCCTTCAAGCCACTGAGCCCAGCCGCGGGATGCGCGAGGATCCGTTCCACGATCTCCCGCACATGCGCCGAGGCTTCCCGTGCTTTGGCAATTGCGGGCGGTGTCGGAGCGCAATGCTCGTAACATCACGTCGGGGCCGCTTTCGTTTGAAAGCGTCGGACTGGACTCATCCGGTTCTGGCGCGGCCTTTGGCAAGCGTAGAAACCTGCACCGCTTGGCATTTGAACCGTTGTGGTGCGCGTGTCACCCTTTGAGGTTTGTGCGAATATCTTAAAGTTTTTGCTCGATCGCTTCAATCTGACCCCATTCTAGTGAGGTCGTTTGTTCAGAGACGTTTTGCTCAGCGAGCACGTCCCGCAACCCCAGGAATTCGACAACGAGTCGAGCCACCTTCAGGTCTTTTTCGGACAGCTCTAGTTTCGCACCGCCCCTAGCGGCATGTTCGAACTGGCCGCCGCTGTGTTGTATCGTTACCCTGCCCGCTTCCGGTAAGGTCACGGGGGCCGTCGTCGATTTCGGCTGCGATAACTTGGACACCATACCGAACCTCAAGATGAAAAGTTGGACGTGAGAAGTGGGCGGCGCGGCTCTCCCTCCCCCCAGAAGGAACATGCGCTGGCAACCATACCGAAAGCCGCTGCAGAATCCGCCGCGCCCGCCGATCTGAACGAAGCTCTGAACGAGGGCCGGGACTATCGGTAGAGACACGCTACAGAGCGCGGCAAAGTCGCGCCCCGAATTTGACCGGTCCGCCAATTTGACCAGACATGTTGCGCAGCAGATCGCGCGCGGTCGTTTCAGTCTGTCGCCAGTTAAAACTGCGACGAGCTGCAAAATCGGTCGCGATGAATTGCATCGGGGTTCAATTCAGCATCGGCAGATGCGGCGGTCTCTGTTCTGCCGCTGTTAAATCAGCCTTGGTGAGACAGAACGCCCCGGGTGGAATTCATGGCCGATCAAAATGCACGTCCGGTCACGCTAGGCGATCAAAAAGGGGTCCCTTTTGTCATGATCATCGCAATGCGTTTGGCGATGTAATAAAATTTATAATTAAACAGGTTACGCGCCCCCCTTTTCGTGCGAGCGCCAGCTGCATCAAAAGGAACGCCATTTGCTATAGTGCCCCGCTCGCAGCTTTCTGCGACCGAGAACGGCTGGCGATTTTGAAAGGTATGTTGATCGGATACGCGCGCATCTCGACTGAGGAACAAAAGCTAGCCTCGCAGCTAGACGCACTGTGGCTTGCAGGTTGCGAGCTCGTTTTCTGTGACGTGGGCGTGAGCGGGGCCGCAACCGACAGGCAAGAGCTTACGCGGGCTTTGCTCTCGCTTTCGCCGGATGATGGCTTCTCGTGTGGAAGCTTGACCGTTTGGGCAGAAGCCTCTCGCACCTCATTCAAGTCATCAGCCATTTGGCGGAGCGCGGTGTCGGATTCCGCTCACTGTCGGAGGCGATCGACACAACGACAGCAAGTGGATAGATACTGTTTCGGACAATCGCCGAGTTCTGCTACCCTGTACGTGCTCGTTTCCAAAAAAAGAAATTCGGCACTGGTTTCGTCAGCCTAAGAATATCGCAATGTTGGCCGGGATCGAGTTCTTCGCACTCGTGTCTCCGCAGACGACCCTCACTCGCTGTGCACTTTCTTCCAGCTTGGATCAGGGTCAAAAAGGCGGATCTGAGCGGCTTCTTGTCTGCTCTCGGGCCCAAGATCCTTTTCATACACGACGCCATCCTGATTGATGATGAAGGTCATAACGCCTGAATTGCCATAATCGGCCGGAGTGGCAATCAGCGCGAACCCCCCAATCATCCGGTCGTTCACAATGTAATCGCGCGCGCCGTCCGCCGCATTTTTACCTTGGCCATAGAGCATCCGGTAGACGTAACCGTGATAGTTGGCATGTCCGTCTTCCGGTTTGGCCTTGCCCTTGTATCCTTCGAGTTGCGCCTTCGCGATCAGCGGCCCAATCGGACTTTCCGGTTCGCCCTCGGCCGCCTCCCAGTAGAGACCATCCTTGCGGCCATCGCGGCTCATGAGACGACGCGCATACTGGAGGCCTCTGCTGTCGCGCGGCCGCTCAGCGTATTCGAATTGCGCGGCAACGTACGTCCGCATGACCTCGATCGCAGACAATTCGTTCTCGCCTATGCGGCGCGTCAAAATTTGATCGAGCCCCGCAGCCGCGTCCCAACGCCACTTGCCGTCAGCCTGCACGAGCGGGATCGGAAATGGGTATTCATCCTTGCCCAGCACGAGCGTGCGCTTGTCGCCCTCCGCCTGCAGCGAGTGTCCCTCCTCGAAGGATGTCAGAAAGCGATCTCGCCGGGCTTTATCATCGATCTCGTCGCCCGAACTTGCCACGTCCCGCCCATCCGGCCCCAAGAGCTTCACGATGGCTTCGCCAGGATCTTCTGAGCGAACAGCGCTGAGGAGAGCGGTTACGGCTTCATCAGGCGTCGCGAACGTGTCTTGTGCAGTGGCCGACGTTGCGGCGGCTGCGGCCAGTACAAGAGCAATGGGTGCAATGGCATGACGGACGGTCGTGAGGAAAAGTTGGCGCATGGTGTGAACTCCTAATGGTCGAAAGAAGGGCGGAACGCGAGATCCGTGCGAGCAGTCAGCCCGCTTACCTCCGCCCCCCGCCACCCCGGTCGCCGCCGCCACCGCCACCAGATCGAGCCTTCTGATGCGACTGGGCCGCCGCGCGGCTTGCGCCACCGCGATCGATATGCTTCTGCACCTGCGCCTTCGGCTTCACATCTAGGGCTTTCGAAGCGGGCTTAGGCGATGGCTTCTGGATCTCCCGTGAAGCGGCTTGGTTTTTGACGTCCTTGCTGGCCGGACGGTCTACCGATTTATCTTTTGCCCGGTCACCGTTACGATCGCCTGCCTTATCCTTCACCTTGTCGCCACCGCGATCACCGGCCCTGTCCTTGGCGTTTGAAAGATCGCGGTCGCCGGTCTTGTCCTTAAACTTGTCGCCACTCGTTTCACCGAGCTTGTTCTTCACGCTTTCGACGTCGCGAGATTTATCGCCGGGCCCCTTGTTGAGCTTATCTTTGTCGAAGCCGCTGAAGTCCTTGCTCTTGTCGCGCAGCTGATTGTCTTTCCCGTACTTCTCACGCGTGGCCTTGTCGCGATACGGTACGGGACCGCGATGCGCTGCATTGTGTTCCCAACGATTGTTGGTGATGGGTGGGCGATTGACGTTGATATTGTTGTAGCGGTTGATGTCGATGTCGATATTGCCGTTGCGCCAGTTGAAATCGTTCCAGCCCCAGATGTTGTTCGCGACGGCGAAGCCCGCGCCCCAGAAGAGGCCGTTCACCAACGTCGCGCCGGGATAGTAATTCCAGTAGTACGGCGGATAGGAAGGGTACCACCATGAACCGTAAACGACGGTCGGCTGGTACACTGGCACATAAACATACTGCGGGCTCGCAGGCTGGATAACGATGTACTCGGTCCGCGTCTCCGGATTGCTCTGCTTCGTCACAGTCTGTTGCTTGTTGCTCTTCAGATTGCCGGCCGCCTCGGCTTTCTGACGCAGATATTGCACACGGGCGAATACCTCGTCCTCTTGCGCCAGAAAGGCATCGCCCAGGCTCTGCGTCCACTCAATTTGGTCGCTCATGTTGCCAAGGACTTCGGGGAAAAGCGTCAACGCCTTGACGCTCGGATCCCAGGCCTTCACCTCGAGGGCCTTGGTGAGTTCGTCACCCTTCAGTTGCTTGTTCGCTGCTTCCTTCCGCCAGCGCGCGGCCTGCACGACATCCAAAGGATACGTGGCGGCCATCAGAACATTGGCGAGAACCTCATCGGGATAAAGCGCGACGGGCGCCAGCATCTGATCGAGTTCTTCGGTGCTGAAGGTTGTCGGCTGAGTGACGGCCTCATTCTGGCCGAAGGCCGACATCGGCGCGAAGGCGAAACTTAGAAGCGCCAAGGATAACGATAAAATGGCAACAACCTTGTGGAGCATGGTGCATCTCTATGGATCGAAAAGGAAGACAAAGATCGGCCGCGGTTCCGCTTACCGAGCCTTAAGGGTCAATCCTGCTACGCCCATTGCGATGTTCACACCGGTCTCGCCTTTAACGCTGAGTGGCTGCAACACGATTCCCTTGCTATTGCCGCCCACTAGGACCTGCGCACCCGCGCCAAGGCCGAGTGACGCATCGGCCGCTACGCCCGTAAATTGACCGCTGAGCGCTTCGCCGGGCAATTGTGACGTGGAAGCTAAGATCGTCCAAACCATCACGCTCTTTCCCTTGATGCCGATATCGAGGCCAACTCGCGTGATAGCACCGTCGAACGACCGCGACTGTCCGCCACTTGCTGACTGATACGTGCAGCTCAGTTTTTCCTTCGATCCAACGATGAGACCCACGCCGCCCTGTCCCTTGCAGGTCAAGGTGCCTGCTTTGAGCTTTGGATCTTGCCCGTAGGCGCTCGGCATAGCGAGCCCCATGCTAAGAACGAGGGCTGCACATGCTCGTCCGTGAAATCTCATCATCCCACCGCTCCTTGATATCTCTCTCGCGCTCAGGAGGGATCCCTGACCTGAGCGTGCATCTTGACGTGATTGCCTACGGTCTTTGACGCGACCGGCCTGAGAGGAGTTATCCCGAGCTCTGAATGCAGACCACTCCGCGGCAAAAATCGTCCCCAACTAAATAGCGTCCACAAGCAAAAAAGGGCATAAAATTGTAATTAATGAATCAATTGCCGAGCATGGTTTTCCCGTTTGCCTCGCAAAAGGCGTGCATGTTTTCAACACCAAAACGCCATTGGAAACGTGTGAGAGAACGGTAGCCGTTGCCGGTCTCCTATCCATGCGCTAGGCCAGCCGCGAAGGGCGCCTGGCGCAATCAAACCCCAACTCTGAGAACGTCTCTGAATTGGGCAAACGAGACCTGACAGAGCGCTTATGGGGTGGGTTCAGGGGAGACGGTTACATTGAATTTAGTCACAAAAAATAACGTGATCGCTGGCCTCCTCTTCGCCGTTGTCTTGCTCCCTGGCTGTGCCTCCCGCCCAGGAAGCGAGGTTCTCATTCCGCTAGCCGAGGTTCCTGCGTCCACGTCGAAAGTGGATCTGCTTGTCGCGACCACGCGCGAGCGTGGCAGCAAGGAAGATCCTGATGCGTTCACAGCCGAACGCGCCAAGCAGCTAAACTTCGCAGCGCTCACCGTGTCCGTACCTCCGGCCCACGTGAAAGGCGAAATCGAGTGGCCGAGCGGCGGCCCGGCTGATCCGAAAAAGCATTTCGTCACCACAAAGCGCGATTTTCTAACAAGCAACGAGTTTCGCGAACGGATTCGAGCCCGGGCTAAAAAGGGCGGGCCAGAAGCCAACGACGTTCTGATTTTCGTTCATGGCTACAACACGCTCTATGAAGAGGCCGTGTATTGGATGGCACAGATCGTTCACGATTCAGGATTCCAAGGCACGGCGGTCTTGTTTGCCTGGCCCTCGCGAGGTCAGGCGCCGCTGTACCTTGCGGACCGCGAGGCCAGCACCTATTCGCGCGACTACTTTGAAGAAGCCGTGCTCAGTATTTCGAAGCTGCCTGAGGTCAAGGAGATCAATATCCTGGCTCATAGCATGGGCAACTGGCTGGCAGTTGAGAGCTTGCGACAGGCAAAAATGAATGGGCATGGCGATTTCGGCGGCAAACTCGGGAATGTGATCCTTGCTTCTCCAGACCTTGATGTGAACGTCTTCCGGACGCAGCTCGATGTCATCGGCCAACTGCCGCGACCGATCACCGTCTTAGTGTCCGGCGACGACGAAGCGTTGGCCCTATCGACTTGGCTTGCGGGCGATGTCGACCGCGCAGGCCGAATAACAGCCGAAGATGCACGGGCTATAGAAGGTGCAAAGAAATACAATCTGCGCGTTGTAGATCTCACAGGCGTGGACGATGGCAGCGGCAATCACCACAGCAAGTACTCGAAATCTGCTGCGGTTGTCGAAGCCATCGGGAGAGGATTGAAGAACGATGGCACTAACAGCCAAGCCCACGTTGGGCGTGTAACGACAATGGCTAATTCAGGCGAGAGACTACATAAAACAGGAACGATTGTTTCTCCGGCGAACGCTTCGGAAGCCGAATAGGCAGAAATGCCACCAACGTGGCCCACTGAGGCCAGCGACTCCAAACGTCGTCATGAGATTGGACAGCGATCACCAGTTCGACGCTGCCGGTAGGAAGATCTTCTAGGGGAATGCACTTCCTACGCAAATGATGGCACCAAGAAATACGGGGCGCAGGTCATGTTGCAATCCATTCGGACCACACTTGTTGGCGGCTTCTTATTCCTGCTGGCGATTGTCTCTGACAACCTAAAGCTGGTTGCCGTGGATACCGGGTGATCTCACCGTCGGAAAAAGGGATCTGGACGTCGAAGTCAGTCCCGGGGATGGGCTCAAGGCGCTCGACTGGTCCACGCTACCTGTCTGAATGAGTTATGCGGAGCTCAAGAATGGAAAACTGACGCTCTTCAACGATACCATCTGGACGGCACTCAACGGCAGCGCCGGGTATCAGTTGAATGATCAGTTAGGGATCGCGGCGATGTCAACTACACGCAACTGACCATGGAGTTCGGCGCGGCTTATACGGTGTGGTCGGAAGGTTACGTCGGTACCCCAGCGGGGATATCGGCGGGTTTGGCGCCGACAGCGATTTCTCCTGGCAGGCCCTCGCGACCTATTACGCCAAAATTTTCGACGGGCCGGACTATACGCTCGACGGCTACGTTGGCTATCGGGGGCTGGCGGTCGATTACAGTCAGGGTTCGGGACGGCGTCGCTACGAAATGGATACTGTCCAGCACGGTCCTGTTCTGGGGGGTGCCGTGAACCTCTAGTCGGGAGCTACGGGCGTAACTGTTTGCTCCAAAATGTGGGAATGAGGGGGCGAATGTTGACCCGCTGGACGGTTGTAATTCAAACATCGAAGCCTACTTACGGCTTCGCTTGCGCAGAGACTCTAGGAGTTGGGCCACCTGAGGATTATCCGGTTCGAGTTGAGCGAGAAGTTCGGCTCGCTCTAAACCTGACTCGAACATCTCTGCTTCGGCGTCATACGAAATCATCGCCAAAAGCAGGTCGCGATCGTAGGGATGACGAGCGAGTGCGTCCCTGAGAGTGGCTGCAGCTTCGGCCTTCTTTCCGGTATCGTGCAGAGCTACAGCCAGCACATAGCTGAACCGGGCATTCTCCGGATCCAAGCTGACCGCCTGTTCCAAATAATTCATCGCCTCGGACGTGCGCTTCTGACGAATGAGCGAAAGACCCAATGCATGGCTGATTGCGCCCGAGTGGGGATTGTCCCCATAGCTTCGGCGCAACACGTTCTCCGCGGCGGCTTCATCTCCCGCCGTGCGCTCAAGGTCCGCCAGAGCGACGCTGGCGGCAACGAAGCTTTGATCCAACTCAAGCGCTTTGCGAAACGCTGCCTGGGCTTCGTTCAACTTCCCCTGCTCACGATATAAATTCCCGAGGTTAGCTTGCGCCTCGGGTCGTTCGGCATTGAATAGTTGCCCATCGGTATACTCAGCCAGCGCTTTGGCGAAAGCGGCACGATCGTCGCTGCTCAGTGCCGCCTCAGGCTCGCCCGCAAGCGCGCGGGCCGCATCCATCCGTACCAGACGCGACCTGTCGCGAAGCAAAGCTGGAAGATGGGCCCGGCGCGTTTCCACATCCGCACCCGCGATAATTGCAATTGCGGATGTGCGGATTGAAGGATCGTCGATGGACAAGGCTCTGGTGGCGATGTCGACTGCTTCTGGTGATGGAAAGTTGGCCATGCGGGCCAAGGCGCTCGCCCGGGCGATGCTAGAACCCGCCTCCCCGGCTGCAACTTTAAACAAAGCGCTTTGCGCTCCTGGCGCACGCCTGTCCGCAAGATCAAAAGCCTCGGCGAAATCCTGGAACCCGGGCTTGGACGATGGATACCACTGTTTGATCGCATCGTGCGCCCAAGCGGCGGACTTATCCGTATGGCACTTGTTGCATGCGTTCGGTGTGCCGATGAGTATGGACCGGTCGGGACGAGGAATGCGCATCGAATGATCATGCCGCGCATCTACGCCCATGTAAGTGGTCGTGGGCATATGGCAGGTAACGCACTGAGCTCCCGCGCTGCCAGACGCATGATGATGATGGTCAGCGGTGTCAAATTTTTCCCTAGCATGGCACTGCGCGCAGACAGCGTTTCCCGTCTTATGAAGTCTCCCTGAATGAGGATTGTGACAGTCGGAGCAAGTAACGCCGGCGGCGTGCATCTTGCTCTGCAAAAAAGATCCGTGATTGAAGACCTCGTCGCGCTGCTGCCCGTCGTTATGGTAGAGCCCCTGTTCGAGGAATGATGGGCGGAAAGCGTCAAGAAGTTGGCCGAGTGCTGTAGGATCGGACGAAAATTGCTGTCGCCGAGCATGACACCCTGCACAAACTTCGATTTCTTTCCCAGACGACCGAGGAACGGACCGAATTGCTTGACCGTGCCCGGTCATTGACCAGGTCACGTTCCGGCGTTCATCCAGAGTTACTTTGAAACCTTTATTCGGCACGCTGGCATGTTTGCCGCCGCCAGCCCCTGCCCATGCGATGTGGCCGGATGCGGGACCGTGGCACGCTTCGCATCCAACACTGACTTCAGACCATGTTGTCTGAAAGGACTTGCTATCG
The DNA here is from genome assembly GCA_002279935.1 of Hyphomicrobium sp. 12-62-95. Classification (GTDB taxonomy): domain Bacteria; phylum Pseudomonadota; class Alphaproteobacteria; order Rhizobiales; family Hyphomicrobiaceae; genus JAGVSR01. The sequence goes on from NCCZ01000021.1 coordinate 59,379, forward strand.
GCGTTGTAGTTCTTCTGCAGATTGGTCGAATGACACCATGCACACTGATAGTTCCAGTTTTGATCAAGCCCCGTCCAGTGCAAAGGATCGCCGGGTTTCAGCTTTTGGTTGGGATAGAGGTGATACCAGCGCTGTCCACCATCTTCTTTCGACCTAGAGTCCCATGCGATCCCTAAGGCTTGATAACGGCCGCCGGGCATGGCGATCAGATACTGCTGGAGAGGATAAACACCGAAGGTGTAGCGGATCTCGAAATCGGCAAGCTTGCCATCCGGGCCGTCGGTGCGAACCCAAAACTTGCCGTCTCGCCTGAAGAATGAGCTCTCGATACCGTCCTTTGTGAAGGTCGCTCCGCTGAAATCCCCCAGCACCGATGCGTCGGTGGCCTCCTGCATTGCAGCGTGATGCTGAGAGCTCTTCCAGTCCGAATATTCTTTCGGATGGCACGATGAGCACGCCTGCGAGCCCAAGAATTTCAGTCTTTCAGGTGTCGAGTGGGGTAGCCCTTCCGCGCTGCCCGCCGCCATGGCGAAGGTCGCAACAAATTGCACGCTGACCAGCAGGAGCGTCACGTGTAGGAATTCGGCAGCTATTGTGCGCGCCCAACGAGACTTCGGAGCAGCCACAAAGAAGCGATGGAAACGACTCATGGGTCTCTCAGTCTCTCCGCACATAAGTTGGCGTACGGCTGGGCTGCCAGGCGATCCTGACATGTATAAGCTTGCTGATCATAGACATCACGGCAGTACCGCGCCACGAGCATGCCGAAGCTAGTTAGGAAAAATCCTTCTCCAATCAGCCTTCATGTCGACAGTCATCCAGCCGTTCTCGGCGGCTACGTCCAAACCCTTGTCGAGGCGACCGATATGCGATTGCCGATCGTAAGACCATTCCCGCTCATTGTCTGTGTGATGCACGAAGAGGCAGAAACTGAGCCGGCGCTGCAGGCACGTCCACTGCAGCATTGCTAGATCGCCATCAGAATTCCCAAACGCCGCGATGGGCCTCCTGCCGATGTGCTGATTGATTGCGATCGGCTTCCCGTCTTTATCATCCAGAAAATTCAGTTTTGGCTGACGCAACAGAACTGGTGTTCCGTCGCGCACTTCATAGGTGGTGACGATGCTTGATCCCACGACTTGTTCTGGCGGCACACCATAGACTGCCTCAACCCAGGGCCGCATGAACTCAATGCCGCCACCGGAAACGATGAACGTCTTGAACCCATTAGAACGCAGGTATGCAAGGAGCTCTTGCATCGGCTGGTAGACCATTTCAGTATAGCGTTTGCCTGACGTGGGATGCCTTGCTGACCCAATCCAATCCTTCACGATCTGAGCGAATTCATCGGTCGTCATGCCTGCGTGCGTCGCCATGATGATGTCGAGCACGGCTCGATCGCCGCCAGCCAGAGCGGCCTTCAAATCTCCTTTAAGGAGAGAGGCAAACGGTTCTTCAGTCTTCCAATCGGGATGGCTGTTGCTCAGAGCCTTTACCCGATCGATGGCAAAGAGCAGCTGAAAGTAAGCCGGCTGCTCAGCCCAGAGTGTCCCGTCATTGTCAAAAACTGCAATGCGTTCGGAGACGGGTACGAAGTCGGAAGTCCCTTCGGCCGTGACCTGTTCGACAAATTTCATAATTGCGTGTTTTGGCTTCACCTCTTCCCATGACGGCAAGGGATCGTCGGCATGAGCTGACGCGGCAGCCGCAACAAAGAGTAAGACTGCTGAACCTATCAGCCGGATCATGGCGCTTGCTTCTCCAGGACCATAGGATGTGAAGTCGAAGGTCAGTCGGGACGCATGTAGACCCATGTTGCGATCGGCACGAGCAGGAGTTCAATCGCAGCATAGAAGATCAAAAGAGGAGAGGGTTGGCCATCGACAAGGAAACTCATCAAGCGGCCAGTCACAAGTCCCGCGGAGAAGACGATCGTAGTCAGGATCGCCGAGTTTCGATGAGAGTCACTGAAGGCAGCAAAAAGCCAAAAGCACGCCAGCGCCAGATAAAGGCACATGACTGCCCGGAAAATATGAGCAAGGTCTAGCGAGAGTTCGGTCATGCCCAGAAAGGTTTTCGCAAACCAAGCCGGCGAGATTCCGTACAGAAGTGCGATCACTGAGGCCATCGCAAACGCCAGGATAAGAAAGGCCCTCTTTATTCCCATTTCGGCTCGTTCTTGCTGACTGCTGGGAGTGATTGTTATGAGTGATGCCGCACCCCTTCGAGGGTGCGGCATCATTCTTCGCGTCGGCGGCCCATCGCCCGGTCGTCAATTATTACCGGGTTTGCTCATCACGGCTTCCATGACGCGGTCGAGGTTGAAGCTGCCAGGCTTCTGGCGGGGTGGAAACTCTCTGAAGCTCTGCAGCCACTTGCCGACGTAGGCCCCAGCGGGAGCGATCAGGAACATCCGGTCCATGTACCAGCGCTGGTATCCCATGGCATTTTCATGTTCCGCGCGTTCGAACGGATCCATGCGGAGGTTGGTCAGCAAGGGCGCCCGGAGAACCTTGAAAGGATCTTGCCAGACACGAAGGCCGTCGGCTTCCTGCTCGAGGAACGTGACTTTCCAGTTATTGTAGCGCAAAGCGGCGACGCTGCCGTCATCGGTCCAGTAGATGAACTCCTTGCGCGGCCACTCCGCCTCGCCCTTCAGAGCCGGACCTAGATCATAGCCGTCCAGGTGAACCTTGTAGGTTGCGTCACCGATTTTTCGTCCCTTTAGGAGATCTTCCTTCGCCGTTTTATCACCGGCGGCTGCGACCAGCGTCGTCAGCATGTCTTCATGTGCGCCAATGTCATTAATGATTGTGCCAGGCTTGATCGCGCCGGGCCACTTAATCATGGTTGGCACCCGATATCCGCCTTCCCAATTCGTATTTTTTTCCCCGCGGAACATGGTGGTCCCGCCATCGGGCCAGGTGAAGGTCTCAGCACCATTGTCGGTCGAATACATGACGATCGTATTCTGATCGAGACCAAGCTCCTTAAGCTTTGCAAGAACCTGCCCGACGTGGCCGTCATGCTCGGCCATGCCATCGGCATAGATGCCAAGTCCCGTCTTGCCATCCGACTCCTTCTTCAAGTGCGTGAAGACATGCATGCGCGTGGAGTTCCACCACATGAAAAATGGCTTCTTGTCCTTGGCGGCGCGGTCCATGAAGTCCAGTGCTTTGACCGTAACTTCTTCATCGATCGTCTCCATGCGCTTGCGTGTCAGCGGGCCCGTATCGGTGATCCGGCCGTCTGCAAAACTATGAATGACACCGCGAGGACCGAACTTCTTCTTGAACTCGGGATCCTTTGGGTAATCCGGATTTTCCGGCTCTTCCTCGGCATTGAGGTGATAAAGGTTGCCGAAGAACTCATCAAAACCGTGGTTGGTCGGCAGCATCTCGTCACGGTCGCCCAGGTGGTTCTTGCCGAACTGTCCCGTCAAATACCCTTGTGCCTTCAAAAGTGTCGCGATCGTGGGATCTTCTTTCTTCATGCCCTCAGGCGCGCCCGGAAGTCCAACTTTGGTGAGACCTGTGCGAATGGGTGATTGTCCGGTGACGAACGCAGCTCGTCCTGCGGTGCAGCTCTGCTGTCCATACCAATCGGTGAACAGGGCGCCTTCGTTAGCAATGCTGTCGATGTTGGGGGTCTTGTATCCCATCATGCCGCGGTTGTAGGCGCTGATGTTGAACTGGCCGATATCGTCGCCCCAAATCACAAGAATGTTGGGCTTGTTTTGCGCTAAAGCGACGGATGCGCTGGCGGCGATGAGGAGCGCTGTTGTCGCCAAACGACAACCTCTCCCATACCAACTGGAGTTAAATTTCACTGTATTCTCCACTTCTTCCGGCCGAAGCCATAGACGTCAATCACGAAAGCTGTCTCGAATTAGTCTAGTCAGAGACTGCCCCCACAGGATAGTCGACCCCCGCAAGACAGATTGGAACAAATGGACCAATTCAATGGTGAAAAGAGCAAACCTGTCACCGCTTGATGAAGTTGGTTGGCTCGCAGAGCAGTCCAACGATTTCAAGGAGTGGGCAGGGCAAGTCGCACGCTGGAAGACCTTCAAAAAAGGCCAATTTATCTATCACGCGGGCGACCGCTCTGATGGACTTTATGGCCTGGCATCTGGAAGCCTGCAGATAACATTTCCGCTTGTGGCGGAAGAGCCGGTTGTCATTCACCGGGCCGAGATCGGCTTCTGGATTGGTGACGCAGCAGAATTGGCGAACCTTCCCCGGATGGTGACGCTGATGGCTGCGTCGCAGGCGAGACTGCTTCATCTTCCAAGTTCGGCCGTCAAAATACTCCTAGCGAATAAGCCAGAACAATGGCGCTGCTTCTATGAACTCAACACGTCCAACTTGCATGCCGCTGTGGCTCAACTCGCTGAGGTGCTGGCGTTGACTGTGAGAGCCCGTGTCTGCAGGCGGTTGCTTGCCCTCTCAAATCGGGACGGCTTTGCGGCTATCACACAAGACGACCTCGCAAGACTATTGGGCGTCGCACGGCCCACTTTGCGGCGATGCCTTGCCGATCTTGAAGTACGAGGTGCAATCGAAACCAACTACCGTAAGCTCCGGGTGATCGATGCTAACATCCTAAGGGTCTACAAGGATGAACAGTAATCGTATCACTGCTGCATTAGTGTGCCAACGTCAATCGAACAGCCTCAATTGGTTGTCTAGCGCGAGAGCTGGTTCCTGGAGCGGCTGGCCTGCACCCAGTCGATCATTGACGACCTTCTGCGGCACTCACGACCCCACACGTCCCGTGTCCGGCCGGTGACAACCATCCGCCGACCACTGGCGAGACCGGGTTTCTACGCTTGTCATAATGCGCGAATTGCCGACCAACCACTGCTGCCGTTCCGGCGATGGGCGGCCCTGTGCACTTGACCTTGCGAGCCGTATTGTCCGTGGAGCCGCGCGACCTGACCGGCATTGTGGCCAGTGTTATCCGACTGCTTAGAGAACGTCATCGTCGAGGGCACCCACACGTCTCAGAGCAGGTCGTCGGATGGGATAAAACCATCGAATCGGGCACGATACGGCTTCGGCAAACCCGGCAAACAGCCGAACCTATCGGCGCCGACGCTCGCTGCAAGGTTTCCGATCGTGTCAAAGAACGCTTCGCAGAGGCCCGCCCATGACCGCACAAGACGAACCCGACCCGTTCGCGGACCTGAGGCCCCATATCGAGGCCCTAAACGCTTTGTTTAGCTATCTTGATCTTAAGTCCGCGCCGTCATTTCGAAAGACGTGCGGCGGCTATGCCCGATCAAACAGCCGGTCTTGCCAAGCTCCGCCACGACCGAACAGCCGATGCAAATTGCACGGGGCAAAGGCACAGGCCCGCGCACACCTCGAGGTAGGGCACGCCTCACAGAGGCGAACCGCCGTCACTGGGTCGCTCATCGCTCAGCTGAACACCGCCCCTAGGACCTCGTCAACTTGTTCAGGTTGGCCGCGCTCCGATACTTTGCCCCCAGCACGTCAAGAGGCTTCGGATGCAATTGCGGCCGCGTGTCGATCTCCCGTGATCCGCCCCGGAACACTTGAGCCGCTTCCCGACCGTCGGGACAGGCTCCGCGGATCGAGACCTAGCGACAGCGGATGACCTCGCGCTCGGAATGGTATGAGAGGCAATAGAACCTGAGCAACCACCCCACGCGGGCAAGATCCCTAGGAGTGAATGGTCCTTCATATGGACTCCGCAGCAGCTGCGGGCAAACACGTAATTGATACAGATTTTACAGTCACGATGGGACAAATCATTACTCTTTCATTGGGGCAGAGCGCGAAGCGGGCGCGCTGTTGAGGGCCTGCTCCTACCGGCATACCGGACAGCATGCTGGACGAGGTGGGAGAGAAGTTTGGTGAGATTTCTGCAACGGGATCTTAGTCAGTACTCTCCCACCTCTCTGCCAATTTCGAGCAGGAGGAGTGCATGGAAAGGACTCTACTCACCGCCTTTACATTGATTTCTGGCGCAGGACTGAGCAGCTGGGGGATCTATCAGCTTTATCTTTCTGCAGGCCGATGCAAAGGCTGCCACCAGCGGCTCAACCGAAAATCACCCTTTTGTCACCGGTGCGGCTGGCGACGGAAATCGTAGTGCACCTGCCGGGCCTTTTGCCTAAGCAGTAGCCCGAGAGTCTTTTCAACGTAGAGGACAGACGACGAAGCGACCAAGTCTAACCGCATCCCTAGGACGGTCGCTCGGTTGTTCAATGGACGATCTTCTGCCGCTCTAACGACCGCACGCTTCCCGTAGCCTGTTGGTGACAGCGACCCGGCAACCGCTCGCGGGACCGGGTTTCTACGCTTGTCACACACCTAAGAATACCACCCTTTCAACAGGCAACGCAGGGTGGTTTACCCAGCCTCGCGCGTGCGCCTCCGCGTCCTTAGGCGAGCTACACCTGGAGCGATTGCGGCGGACAACCCCCAAACATTGGCCTTTGCGGCGGAACGGATATGACGCGCAATCAAAAGAGCCTCGTCTTTGTCGCAAGCGGCGGCACCTACGATGAAGCGGCAACGCAGTTCAAGCGCACGCGCGGTGTCGGGGCTGGCCTTTGCCATCGGGCCGGGCTGAAAGTTGGGACGCGCTACCCGGATCGTAACCGAGACAACGGGCGCCGCCAGATGGAGTCGCTGCGTACTCGCGCCCACTGTGATCCGATTCTTCGCGCCAAATGGATCACCGCCATAAATGACGGGCGCGCATCATGGCGTGATGGCCGAACTGCACCCTACAATGTCCGCGGATCAATCGCGCACGGTTCTGAGCACCGGCGGAATAGACTGTGACGAGGATAATGGCCAAGGGCTGGCACGAGGCGCTACGTTTGATCCTGGTAAGCTTCTTGCTCGCTTTGAGTATCGAGCGCACGTTTGCGATTGACCTGCAGCCAGGGGACGTCAAGCCTCTCAAGCCAGGAACAGATTTCGGCCAAATCTCATTTCGTTTCAGTTCGTACGACGGCTTGTATCTGAACGGGGAAAAACAAAGCAGCTACGATGGGGATTCGGCCCGTTATCAAATCCGACTTGGTCATTTCTTTGAGATTTTGAACCTACCCGCGGTTGGCTATGTACAAACGGGTCTAGCGAACATCCAGCCAGACCAAGGCATGGGAAAGGCGGGCACTGACGCGGGTATTGAAGACACGGTAGCGTTGTTAGCGCTGTGGCCATATGCTGATCATGATTCACAAACATATCTGGGCTTTGGAGTATACGGCCTGCTACCGACCGGCAGCTACGATAACGATCTTGGCGCTTTTAACATTGGTGAGAACCGCTACTGGACAGCACTTCAGACAGCGTTCCAGACGAAACTTTGCCAACGGTTTATTTTCATGACTGCGCTGGACGGTATTTGGTTCAGCACCAACCCCGACTTTGCTCCTGCTCATCTGGAACTCGATCAAAAGCCGTTATACTCAGCTCAGGTCGCCATCACGTACGAAATGGCGGAAGCCCTCACTCTCTCTGCCAATTATTTTTATACTTGGGGTGGGGAGACTCTGATCGACGGCATCCCACAGGACAATGCCAATGAGCTCCACAGATATCAGGTTTCCGCGGTAGCTGCGCTGCCTGTTGGACGCCTAATGTTGCAATATGGGGGCGACCTTCAACGCAAAACCGGCTTATTTGAAGAGAGCCGCTTCAACATCCGCCTTGTCCAAGTTTATTAATCCTATTGCTGCCCCACGTAGAAATTCGGAGCGAAAAACAAGTTCTCATCACATACGTGATCGATTGATATCTCTCGAAATTACGATCGAAGGTGTTTGCGCGGGCTCGGGCAAGTTAAACGCTTAAGGCCTACCGAAACCAGTCCGCGACCCAGATCGCGAGCATGGTCGAGCCCGAAGAACAGGCTTTCGTTCAGAAGCTCGTCGCGCATGCGGCCATTGAAGCTCTCGACATAGGCGTTCTGCCTCGGCTTGCCGGGAGCGATGTAATGCCAGTCGATCCTGTGCGCCGCTGACCACGTCAGGATGGCGTTCGATGTGAACTCAGTGCCATTGTCTGAGACGATCATGCCGGGCTTGGCACGCCGCCCAATCAGCGCCGAGAGTTCGCGCGCCACGCGACACCCCAAGATCGACGTGTCAGGGATTGCCGCCAGACATTCGCGCGTCACGTCATCGACGATATTGAGAACCAGGAAGCGGCGACCATTGGCAAAACTGGTCATGCACGAAGTCGAGGCTCCAACGGGCGTTCGCGCGCGGTGCGATCAGGATCGGGGCGCGTGTGCCTGCTGCGCGTCGGCGGGCCTTGTGGCGCCGAACGCTCAAGCCTTCCTCGCGGTAGAACCGGTAGATCCGGTTCCGGCCGGAAGCCTCGCCCTCGCGTCTGAGCAAAATGAACAGGCACCGATAGCCAAACCGGCGACGCTCTTGCGCCAACGCCCGGAGACGCGCTCGCAGAGATGCATCATCGGGGCGCCGCGTCCGGTACCGCATGCTTGTCCAATCAGCCTTGATGACCCGGCAGGCCCGGCGTTCCGAGAGCCCCAGCACGGCGCCCAGATGCGCGATCGCCTCGCGCTGAGCGACGGGCCCTACCATTTTTTTGAAAGCATATCCTTCAGAGCCGCCTGGTCCAGCATCGCGCCCGCGAGCACCCGTTTCAGCTTCGTGTTCTCGTCCTCAAGGGCACGAAGCCGCTTGGCTTCCGACACGTCCATACCGCCACGCCAAACTTGGCTTTCCAATTATAGAACGTCGCCGCTGCGATGCCGTGCCAGCGGCAGAGATCAGCGGTCTTCGCACCCGCCTCACCCTCCCGCAATATCCCGATAATCTGCTCTTCCGTGAACCGTGATCGCTTCATCGTCCGTGACCGTCCCCCAAGAGGTTCGGACTCTAGCTCAAGTGGCAACAGGCTCGCTCTCTGACGCGTAAATTCCTCGATCGTTACGGTCGTTTGAATGCCCGCAAATGAATAATACCTTGGTGACTAACAAATGACAGCTCGGGGCTAAGACCGGAGTAACTCTTCGGAAGTGTTCCGGTCAGTGCATAAAGCCTGGGATGCAAAAGTACGGCTCCCAACCTTTTTACGTGATGTACTGAGAGTCCGCTGATCGGCTCTATTGACAGCTTCCGATCTAGATGCTCAATTATTACTCATGTTCTCAATGGCTGCATTCCATTTGAAGCTCCCCACGGGGGACACAGACGCCGCGGGCAGCTAGCCCCGGCTCGATTGTGTCATTGACCCCGAGTCGGGGGTCCTCTCTTTTGCGTTTCTCTGCCGGCCGCCGGCTTTGCGCAGACCCAACGTAGAAACTCTCATCCATAGATGCGTCACCGCGCAGCCGGCCAACTTTTCTGGCGGCGCGAACGCTTGTCGGCTTCCAGCTAGAGATCGATTTTCCATGCACACTGTCACGCGCGCAATGCCGCCGATCCTTCTTTGCGAAGGTGAAGAAGCGGCGCTCACGAACCTTGTCGCGAGTCTGCTCGCCCGCGATCCAGGCAATCTGGTTGCTCGCACGCTGCTGGCTGAGCTCGAAAGGGCCGATGTTGTTGCGGCTCACCAGATTCCACGCACCGTCGTGCGTATGAATTGTGTCGTAGAGTTTCAGATTGACCGTGCGAACATTCGCACGGGCAAGCTGGTGTTTCCGGTCAATGCCGACATTGGAAAAAGACACCTCTCGATCCTCAGCCCAATCGGCACAGCTCTAATAGGGCTGGCGGTCGGCCAAAGCATCCGTTGGTCGGGACACGACGGTCGCCCCCACGAGCTCACGGTGTTGGCAGTCGAGCCTCCCGTTGAAGACTGAATGCAGACGAACCGCAATCTCAACTTTGCAACCGTTAGGACGACAATGCTTGGCGCAAACAGCCGCTCTGGCCGCAACTTTCTTCAGACACCTGGTCCAACTCCTATCCCCGAGCGTGTGCTGGCGGCCATGAACCGGCAGATTATCGATCATCGTGGCCCAGAATTTCAAGCACTCACCCACCGCCTACTGGCCAATCTTCGCTGCGTCTTTAAGACGAAGCATCCCGTCATGATTTTCGCTTCATCGGGTGCGGGCGCTTGGGAGGCCTGCTTTGTCAACACGCTGTCGGCAGGCGATCGCGTTCTTTTCGTCGAGACCGGCCACTTCGCGAAAGGTTGGGCCGCCACGGCGAAGGCTTTTGGCCTGGAGTGTGATGTCATCCCCACGGATTGGCGGAGCGGGGTTGACCCTGACGTTCTCGAAGCCCGCTTGCGGGGGGACGTCGATCGCAAGATCAAGGCGATCTGCGTTGTCCACAACGAAACCTCGACCGGGGCACGAACGTCTGTCGGTGAAGTACGTGCGGCTATCGATGCGGCGCAACATCCCGCTCTTTTGATGGTCGACACTGTTTCTGGGCTAGGCGCGATGGACTTCCGTCATGACGAGTGGGGCGTCGACGTATCGCTGAGCGGCTCCCAAAAGGGGTTGATGCTTCCTCCTGGCTTGTCGTTCGTGTGCGCCAGCGAAAAGGCTCTGGCCGCGCATCGTAGCGCGCAACTACCCCGTCACTACTGGTCGTGGGACAAGATGCTGACCATGAATGCAGACGGCTTTTTCCCGTTTACTCCGGGAACAGGCTTGCTGTTCGGTCTGGCTGAAAGCCTGGCAATGCTGAATGCTGAGGGGCTCGACAATGTCTTCGCCCGGCATGAGCGGCACGCCGAAGCCGTGCGCAGGGCGGTCGAAGCGTGGGACCTGGAAGTCTGGTGTCGCAACCCCCGGCATTATTCGCCCGCTGTGACGGCCGTAGCTGTGCCGGCCGGATACGACGCTGATCGCTTTCGCCGGCTGGTCTTGGATTACTACGATGTTTCACTAGCCATGGGTTTGGGTCCATTGGCGGGAAAGGTGTTCCGAATCGGTCACATGGGTCACACCAACGACGTTACGATTGTTGGCGCCGTGGCAGCTGTTGAAATGGGTTTGGACATCGCCGGCATTCCCTTCAACGAGGGAGGAGTGACGGCCGCGATGAGGTTTTTGCGACGGCCTTACTAATGACTCTTGAACGCACGCGCCTCGCGTGCGGCGTCCCGCAGGGTGCGACTCCTGCGGGACGTCTTCGTCCGATTACGCCCAGGGCGCACATGGATTCTGCGACGCGCACAAGTCCGGCGATGTTTGCTCCGAGAACGTAGTCGCCAAGTGCGCCATATTCCTCAGCGGTGCGGTGACAGCGATCATGGATTTCAGCCATGATCTGGGCCAGCCGGTCGTTGGTCTGCTCGAAGCTCCAACGATCGCGGCTGGCGTTCTGCTGCATTTCGAGAGCCGAGGTGGCCACCCCTCCGGCGTTCGCGGGCTTGCCGGGCGCAAACAACACGCTAGCCTCCTGAAACACCCGGATCACATCGGGCGTGGACGGCATATTGGCGCCTTCCGCGACCGCGATCACGCCGTTCTTGGTTAGTATCGACCACACGTGGCTTAGCTTAAGGGGAGGTTTGGCTCCTGGGAGGCTCCCTTGTTCCAAGGCGTTCTGGATAGCTGCTTGTCAGATATGCATGCTAGTTCCTTTTCCATGGTTGGTCTCCTCGTTACAGAGACGACCAAGCATGATCCTATCCGGAGCGGCAGCTGACGGCATGTCCGGTTTCGGCTTCGATCTTCGATACTTTAATTACCCGCTTCTAGAATGGACCGACCGGGCTTGGCGGAGAGTGGCCATCGACAGTGCAGACGAGCGCAACGGCGTCTGCTTCACGAGTGCTTCTCCTGTATCCCTGACAGCAACAATTGGCCGAGGCCTGCTCGGGGCAAATTGCGGCCGTTCCTACACCCGGAACAGCGTGGACGTGTGATTTCTGCGCACGCCGGTTCATTGTCCACGTCCCCGCAACTTCGGCAAGTTTGCGGTCAGACTTGTCTCGACCAGTTTTCCTCGGGTGAATGGGACTTGGGGCTGAGGTTTTGGGACTTGGGAATGTCGCAGGACGCCAACGTCACCAAATCGATCTCCGCGTC
>NCCZ01000021.1:71478-72027 GCA_002279935.1 Hyphomicrobium sp. 12-62-95
ACGGTATGCAACATACGAAACCACTTGGCCTGATCCGACATGGCATCATAGCCGCGGATGAGCGACGCGGCATCGTCCGGCTCGATAGGCCGAAACGTATAGTCTTCACCGTCCTTGGCCCTCACAACAATTGGGCTCAAGTCGAGTTGCCGCCGAAGGGCCCCGCGAAGTCCTGTGACATGAACCATGGAGAACCTCTGTGCTCACTCAGGCTTGGACGAGGTCGATAGCCTTCGTGGCATCGCGCATCACCGATAACGTGTGCCGTGCGATCATTGCTTCCTCGTCGGTACGCACTACAAGCACCTTGATACGGCTGCGATCAGACGAAATGACCGGCGAATTGACGCTGTTAAGATCGTCGTCGATCTGCAATCCGATCCAATCCATGCCTTGGCAAATGGCCGTACGGATGCGGTGAGCATTCTCTCCAATGCCACCGCAGAAGACGAAACCATCGATACCGCCGAGGATTGCCGCCATTGCGCCTACTTCCCGGCGAACGCGGAAGACAAAGTAGTCGATCGCCTGCTGCGCTTCCGGCGTCCC
>NCCZ01000021.1:72046-76834 GCA_002279935.1 Hyphomicrobium sp. 12-62-95
ACCGATAGATCCTCTTGCTCCAAGAGATATAGAACAACGCCGGGGTCGAGCTGTCCGCAACGCGTCCCCATCGGCAAACCATCGAGAGCAGAGAAGCCCATCGTTGACCCGATGCTCTGGCCATTGCGGATCGCACACATCGATGCGCCGGATCCCAAGTGCGCGACCACAATCCGCCCCGTCGCGAGCTCTGGATGTGCCACCTGCAGATGTTCCGTCACATACTCATACGAGAGCCCATGAAATCCATATCGGCGCACACCCTTGTCGAAATATTTTCGAGGCAGCGCGAAAGTATCGTTGACCCACGGATGAGAGCGGTGAAAGGCCGTATCGAAGCACGCCACCTGCACGGCACGAGGAAAGGCAGTACGAGCCGCTGTAATACCGGCCAGGTTATGAGGCTGATGCAGCGGCGCCAACTGCGTGAAGCTCTGGAGTTCGGCAAGAACATCCGGCGTCACGACCGCTGGGCTCGTATATTTGGTACCGCCATGTACGACGCGGTGTCCCACAGCACACAATCCGGAATCGGGGAGATAGTCCCTGAGAACGGATAGAACGTGATCGAGCACGGCCGCATGATCGCTGGCGTCCTCCGGCGACGGCTTGCAATCCTGAATGACGTCTCCCGAAGCCGTCCGGAAGACAAAGTGGGGATCGACGCCCATGCCATCGATCTGGCCGGACGCCCTGAGTTTGGCATCCCCTCCGCCGGCTTCATAAAGCGCGAATTTCAAGGATGAAGAGCCGGCGTTGAGCGTCAGGAGCGTCGGTGTCATTCCGCGGCCTCCTTTGTCGTCGCACCTCCGGCTGTGCCGTGGGCCCATGCATGATAGAGGGCGGCCACAGCGCAGGACGCGAGGCGTGCCTTTTCTCCATCCGCCCGGCTCGTCAGTATGATCGGCGCGCGCGCGCCCAGGACGATGCCGGCACTCTCGGCATGTGCAATAAAAGACAGCTCTTTGGCCAGCATGTTCCCAGCCTCCAGATTTGGTGCAATCAGGATCTCGGCGCGGCCGGCCACAAGCGATGACCCCGCTCAGCCATTTTGGAGAGAATGGCTGCATCGAGCGTCGAAGGAATTTTGGGCGTGACGGTTTCGACCGCGGAGAGGACGCCAACACGGGGCTTCTCAATACCCAATGCGATGGCCAAATCGATGGCATTCTGGGTAATGTCGACCTTGTCTTCAAGCGTTGGCGCAATATTGATAGCGGCGTCGGAGATAAGCATGAGATGGTTCACGCCCGGCACATCCATAACGAAGACATGCGACAGCCGGCGCAACCGAGCGAGTCCACCGTCCTTTTTCACGACCTCATGCATCAGTTCGTCGGTATGTAGGTGCCCTTTCATTAAAGCGCCCGCACGCCCGCCATTGACGAGACGGACCGCCTCTGCGGCCGCTTGCTGCGACGTTTCAACGTCAACGATCTCAACTCCATTGAGATCGCACTCGGCCGCCTTGGCGGCCCTGTGAATACGGCCGGCGTTGCCAACCAGAATCGGAATGATGATACCCCGGCGTGCCGCCAACATGGCGCCTTTCAAAGCGTGCGGCTCTTCCGGGGCTACAACGGCGGTCCGGAGCGGCTCGAGGTGGGACGCGCGTTCCAGAAGGTGATCGAAGTGTTGGTGGCGCTGAACGAGAAGCTTCGGCAGCTTTTCATCATCAAACCGAACCTTGCGGATCGGCGCCAGCACCTCAGCCACACCTTCTGCGATCACGTCATTGCCACGGCCGGAAATGCGCGTCTCGAGGATCACGACGTTGCCGGGGCGCTTTTCCGCAACGCGAACGGTCACCGTGAGCTCGTCGCCGACGTGCGCCCGGTTGATGAAGGTGAGACTTTGCGACTTGTAGAGTGTTCCGGCACCGGGAAGGATATTGCCCAAAACAGACGACACAAGTGCGCCGACCCACATGGACGGAGCGACAATTTCGTGCGCAGCATCGTCGGGCGCCTCGGGCATATGCATGGGGTTCAAATTGCCGGATGCATGCGCAAAGATATAGAGGTCGTTTGCCGTCAGAACCCGCTTCTGATGGGCTTCGTCGCCGACGGTGATTTCGGCGTACGTTTTGTTTTCGCGAATCATGCCGCTTCCCCCTCTGTGCCGCTTCCAAGAGCCGGCGATGGATCACCCGGTTGATCCTTCACTCTCGAAGCCTGATTCCCACCCACTTCAAATTCCGGCTCTCGCCATTCGCGAGCCATGGTCATGAGAACAGACTGAAGCCGCTTGAACATCGCAATCGTGTGCGCATCCATTTCGTCGGCCGGCCCGGCGATATCGAACACGAGATTGACGGCTCGCAAGCGGTCGACGTCGTCCCGCAAAAGGCGCGGCAAACTAGAAATCGCAGCATCCGCGGCAAACTGAACGATGAGATTTTGCTCATTGATCAACCGGGTCCGATCGATCTCCGACATGGTGTCGAACGGTGCGCGCGTGTGTAAAATGCGATTGGAGCGTTCGAGCCTTTCCCGGCGCACGGATCCCCGCGCCCGGGCCAAAAGGATCAGCATGCGAATGACAGCTTCCGCAAAGCCGCCCTCTCCCGTGCGAGCCACAGCGGCGCGAACTTCGGGCAGTTTGGTCAGATCGTGAACGGCCTCGCGCTGAGGCGCACCGCCGGCAATCACCTTCATCCAGGGGCTCGCATAGATCGAGTGAAAGGCGAGTTCCATCATCGTGTCGCGAACGTCACGGAACAAATTCCATCCCTGCTCGATAGCGTCCGCCTGCAACCGCTCAAGTCTGAGGAACGGATTTTCGCTAGAAGCAGGCCGGCGATTGAGCCGGACATCCCGAGCCAGGTCACCGACACTGGCCATCAGCGGATTTTGATCCGAGAACGCATACCGGCGCTGCCGGATGGGATGCGCTTTGATGATGGCGTCGGCCATTTCCGGCGAGACGAATGAGCGGATCGCCGGACGCATGGTCAATTCATATGTCTTGGTGGCCCACTCCGAAACGCGGGCAACAGCTGCAAACTCCACTTCCTCCTCGCGTCCATCGTCCAGCTTCAGAATGTCATCTATCGAACGAGCCTCAAACGAGACTTCATAGGTGCCGTCCTGGCCGCGAATGAGAAGTTCGTAGAGCCCGGGAGCCAGGGCCTCAATCGTCTTGACGACGGATGTGATCTGCTTGTGCTGCTTTGAGGCGACCTTGGCGGATACAAAGATGCCGAGGTGCCCGATGCTATCGTGCAGCGTGTAGATGATGACGCGGCCATGTGCGCGGATTTCATCGACGGAGTCGTAGAGGTCGGGTATCCAGTTCAAGGCCTGCTGCGGTGGGGTGATGTTGTCGCCGTGAGAGGCAAAGACGATGACAGGCTGCTTGATCCGCTTCAGATCAACCGGTGTGCCATCATCGAGAACCGCCTGTCCGCGGGTCAACTTGTTGCCGATAAACAGGTTCTCCACGATCCAGCGGATCTCGGCTTCATTCATGAAATAGAAACC
This sequence comes from Hyphomicrobium sp. 12-62-95, assembly GCA_002279935.1. Lineage (GTDB taxonomy): Bacteria > Pseudomonadota > Alphaproteobacteria > Rhizobiales > Hyphomicrobiaceae > JAGVSR01. The sequence goes on from NCCZ01000021.1 coordinate 75,529, forward strand.
GGACCACCAGCGCTCGAACTCAAGAAAGTCGCCGCCCTGTGACTCCTCGCCGGCATAGACGTCGTAATATTTGCGCCACCAGGTCTTGCCGGGATTCAAAGTTTCGAAGTTGAGCACCAGCCCGGCGCCATCGAATTTGCCGCCGCCCAGGTCGGAGGCAAGAAGGGCCGGCACGGCGCCGCCCGCCAGTCCTCCCAAATAGCGCAATGGGTTTTTGCCGACCTCTCCGGACCAATAGGAAAGTGGGGCGCCCGCGATCACCACCGGGCCGGTGAGGTCGGGATGAGTTGCGGCCAAAATCATCGACGCCCATCCACCCTGGCAATTGCCGATCACAAGCGGTGGCGGTGCCAATGGATGGCGCCGCTGGACTTCCTCCAAAAATGTGACTTCGGCGGCGCAGACGTCCGCCAACGTCTGGCCCTGTTCGGGGTTGGGAAAGAAGATCACGAAATAGACCGGATGACCGTCCTTCAACGCCACACCGACCTCGGATTCAGCTTTAAAGCCGCCGATGCCGCTGCCATGGCCCGCGCGCGGATCGATGATAACGAAGGGGCGGCCGTTGTCGCGGCGAGGTGGATAGCCGGCGGGGGGATCGATCCGCACAATCGCATAGTTGACCGGCCGCTCGCGGTGGCGACCGTCCAAGATCATTTCATAGTCGAAGGCGAGAACGGGCTTAAATCCCTCCTTCTCGCGCGTGACGTAGGAATTGCCACGCTTGCGCAGAATGTCTAGGAAGAGGATCCAGCGCTGCCATGCGTCCTGAACGTACTCGTTGAGGGCTTGAGTTGCATCGGGTGCAAATAAAGACGGCATCAGCGCTTCAACTTTGTGCAAGCGGTCCTGGAGCGCCTCGCCGTGGACAGCGGCAATCGCTTCTCTATGCTTCTGAGCAAGGTCTTTGAGAAGGCGCGCCTGCTTTTGACCCGTCTGCCAAGCTGGCTCCCAGGCACCTGCGTGTTCGACCTCTTTGGGCTCAGGGCCGGCCGTCTGTCTGGATTGGTCGGCGGTCATCGTCTTATCCCACAATGTGATAGCCACCATCGATGTAATGGATTCCGCCAGTGATATTGGTCGCCTCGCGGCTGGCCAAAAATGCCGCGTAGGCGCCGACGTCATGGATGGTTGCGAGCTGGTGTGTGGGAGCGCGTTCCGCCGCTTGCGTCATCAATTGGTCAAAATCGGCGATTCCAGACGCGGCGCGGGTCTTGAGCGGGCCAGGAGACAGCGCATGAACGCTGATCTTCTTCGGTCCCAACTCCGCCGCCATGTAGCGGGTCACGCTCTCAAGCGCGGCTTT
>NCCZ01000022.1 GCA_002279935.1 Hyphomicrobium sp. 12-62-95
TGCGACGTGCGAAGCTTGCGCGATTTTCGTTGCTGGTGCCCGGGACCTCGCCGTAGATGCCAAAGCCTCAGCATCGGACCGAAGTCACCGATTCAGGCCGACTGCATTCATTGTTCTCGGCTTTTTCTTGGTGCTGGGGATCGGAAGCCAAGTCCTGGCAAAATTTCTGACGCACCGCACACCCATGGTGGCAACGGCACCCGCACCGCCCGCTCCTGCGAAGGCCCCTGCCCCGGCCGCCGCGGCGCCGGCACCTGCTGCCGCACCGGTCGCGGCAGCACCCGTTGCCCCCGCACCGGCTCCGGCTGCCCCTCCAGCTGCCGCGCCGACATCGGCGATGACGAAGCTGGCGCTGGCGGGCGGTGCTGAGATCGATGCGTCCGGAACGGGCGTGGAAAGCCAGCTCCTCGGCTTCATCACCGATGCGAATGCTCAGATCGACAAGACCAAGTGGTTTGATTTCGACCGTCTGAATTTCGAGACGGGCTCCGCGAAGTTGACCGCAGACTCCAAGGCCCAGGTCGACAATATGGCGGCCATTCTCAAGGCGTATCCGGCGGTGAAGATCAAGATCGGCGGCTATACGGACAACACCGGCAAGCCGGAGAACAACCTCAAGCTTTCCGATAGCCGCGCGAAGGCGGTGATGGAGGCCCTCGTCGGGCTGGGAATCGCTGCCGACCGGCTTGAGGCGGAGGGCTATGGTGAGCAGTTTGCCATCGCTGACAACGCCACGCCGGAAGGCCGCGCCAAGAACCGGCGCATCTCGGTCAGCGTGCGCGCGAAGTAAGTTTTCTTACGGCAAGCCTTTTCTTGAGAGCGGATGCCCCATGCGGCACCCGCTCTCCTTTTTTGGCTTTAGGAGCGGTGCCGACCCCGATAGTGTGCCGGTTCCCATCGCTGTTTCGTGAGCTCGCACCTTGATTTTCGATCAGATTTCAATTCTCGACTTGGCTGCCGTCTGTTGGTTCGTGGGGATCATCGCAGCCTATGAGTTCGTCTCGACGCGGCCCAGCATCTACGCCAAGTCGATCGCCTATTATGTGCAGACCCACCGGCGCGGGTGGATGATTGAGATGGCGGAGCGGGATAGCCGCATCGTCGATGGCCAGCTGCTCGGCTGGCTGGTGAATGCCAACGCGTTCTTTGCCTCGACCACCGTCATCGTGATCGGGGGTCTGGCGGCGCTGTTGTCGTACGGCGAGAAGGCGCGCGAGATCGTCGAGGCCTTGCCGTACGCGGCAGCGTCGACGGCGACGCTGTGGGAGATCAAGGTCATCTTTCTCATGATGATCATGATCTATGCGTTCTTCAAGTTTGCCTGGGCGTTCCGGCTGTCGCACTACACGGTGATGATGATGGGGTCGACGCCTCCTCATGATCATCCCGATGCCGCGGCGCGGCGCAGCCACGCCGTGCGGACGGCGGAGTTGCTTGGACTTGTCGGCTGGCATTCGAACCTGGGGCTGCGGTCGTTTTATTACACGATCGCCGGTCTGATGTGGTTCTTCCATCCGGTGGCGTTCATCATCGCGGCATCGTGGGTGGTGCTCATCCTCACGCGGCGCGATTTCTTTTCGCAGTCGCGTGCCATTCTCAAGGGTCTGGATGCTTAGCCGAAGAGGCTCCACAAGAACTTGACGGCCACAAGCGCCAGGAAGGCTGCGAATGCCAGTTCCAGCGCGCGTTTAGGTAAGCCATGCGCGGCGCGAACGCCTAGGGGCGCGAAGGTGAGACTCGTCGGCAGCATGACAAGGGCTGCAGGGATATTGACGTAGCCCAGAGAACCCGGTGGCAGCTCTGCGGCGCCCCAGCCTGCCCACATGTAGCCGATGCCGCCCATGACGGCGATGGGCGGGCCGAAGCCCGACGACGTGGCCACCGCCGCCAGTACGGGATAGCCGAATAACATCAGCAGCGAGACCATGAACAGCCCGCCGCCGATGCTCATCAAGGCGGAGAGAACGCCGATGGAGAAGGCTGCGGCTTCGAGCGCTTTGGAGGATGGCAGCGCGTCGCCGAGGCGCCAGTCGTCGCGGCCGATTGCGAGTTTCAGGCTCATGACAATGGCGGCGATGACCCACACCCAGCGCAGAGTTTCGCTGGAGGAGATGCTGGCGAGCGCCACACCCACGATAACGCCGAGAAGCACGGCCGGCGCGAGACGCTTGAGGGCCGCCATGTCGACGGCATTGCGCGCGCGCTGGGCGAGAAAGGACCTGAGGCCTGTGGGACCGATCACGGCGAACGACGTGCCGAGCGTGACCTGCATACGGACATCTTCGGGCACGCCGGCAGCGCCCATCGCGGCATAGAGAACGGGAACAAGGACCGACCCGCCACCGATGCCGAAAAGCCCTGAGAGAAAGCCCGCAGCCATGCCGGCCACGGCAAGCGCTGCGATCATCGGGGCATAGGCGATCAGATGGGCGGTGAGATCTGACATCAGGGGGGACGATTACTCGGCTGCGGGCGACAGGACGATGGCGCTCTCGCCTTCGGCAGCGGCGATAGCCTTCATCAGAACCTCAGCTCCGGCACCGGGACGTTGGCCCTGTTCGCTCAAGATACGGCGGAAGAGGCGTCCGCGCGGGCGGCCGTGGTAGAGGCCCAGCACATGGCGGGAGATGTTGTTGAGCCGGCCGCCGTTGGCAATTTGGCGTTCGATGGCGGGGATCAAGCGTTCGAGCGCGGCGCAGCGGGTGATGGGCTCTAACGTCGCGCCGAAGAAGCGGCGGTCGACACCGGCGAGGAGGTAGGGATCGTGGTAGGCGGCGCGGCCGAGCATGACGCCATCGACGTGGCGCAAGTGTTCGTCGCAGGCATCGAGGCTGTCGATGCCGCCGTTGATGACGATGGTGAGATCGGGGCGCTCGGCCTTCAGGCGATAGACGCGGGCGTAGTCGAGCGGGGGGATCTCGCGGTTTTCTTTCGGCGAGAGACCTTGCAGCCAGGCTTTGCGAGCGTGGACGATGAAGTGCCGGCAGCCACCGGCGGCAACCGTGTCGATGAAGCGGCGGAAATCTTCCTCGGCGTCCTGGTCGTCAATGCCGATGCGGCACTTCACGGTGACGGGAATGGAGACGGCGTTCGCCATCGCGGATACGCAGCGGGCGACGAGATCGGGTTCGGCCATGAGGCAGGCGCCAAATCGGCCCTCCTGCACGCGGTCAGACGGGCAGCCGACATTGAGATTGATTTCGCGGTAGCCCATGTCTTCGCCGATGCGGGCAGCCACGGCGAGCTTGGCCGGATCGGAGCCACCAAGTTGCAGGGCCACGGGGTGTTCGGCGGGGTCGAAGCCCAAAAGGCGATCGCGATTGCCGTGGAGGATGGCTTCCGCCGTCACCATCTCGGTGTAGAGCAGCGCATGGCGCGTCAGTCCGCGATGGAAGAACCGGCAGTGCCGGTCGGTCCAATCCATCATGGGTGCGACTGAGAAGCGGTGGGTGGGCTCGGTCATGCGGCTTGGTACTCAATCGCTAGCCTCGCCGCATCCTAAAGTTGGCGGAGGACACGGTAAACATCATTCATGAACGTTGTCGGGGATGCGGCGGGCCATCAGGGCGGCCGCAACGTCTTGGTCCGGGTGTGCCGACGCGGCGCGGGGGGCTTTGACAAATAGCCCCTTGTTTCGTTTGATTTCCATCAATTCGCGTCGGCGCGATGCGGCATACACAGGTCGGCATCAGGTCCGGATTGTCCCGTGACCGGTCTCAAGCGAGCCGAGGTGCGCCGTGACGCTTCGTATCAGATGTCAGCAGTGCTCCGTTCGCAGCTGTGCGCCCTGCAGCGCGCTCACGGCGGCGACCGCCGATCAGCTTGCGCGGATCGTGCATCGCCGACGGATACCGGCCGGACAGATTTTGTACGGCGGACCGGACAGAGCGAAGACGTTCTCGATTATCGTTGAGGGCGTGGTGAAACTCGTCAATGTGCAGCCGGACGGAAGCAACCAGATCGTCGGATTGCAGTTCCCATCGGAGTTTGTCGGCCGGCCATTCGTGGAGGGCGCCCCGCTCGTGGCGGAAGCGGCAACCGATCTTGAGGTGTGTGCGTTTTCCGGCAGCGCGTTCGAGACCCTCATGCAGACGCATGCCGATCTGGAGCGGACGATTTTCAAGCGGACGCTCGATGATCTCGATTTCGCGCGGCAGTGGATGTCGATGATCGCTCGCAAGACGGCTGAGGAGCGGGTGGCGAGCTTGCTCATGCTGATTGCTAGCAAATTCCGCGATAAGGCGCGTGATGGCAGGCAAGCAGTCGCGGGACTGGAATTCAATCTTCCGCTGTCGCGAACGGAAATCGCCGAGTGCCTCGGGCTGCGGCTCGAAACGGTGAGCCGCCAGTTTGCAGCGCTGAAGGCGGAAGGCATCATTACGACCGGCCGGCGCCGGGGTTTGAAGGTGGCCGATATGGCGGCGCTCGGGGAACGGGCGCAGGGGCTGGTGCACGCTTAAGGACTGGGCGGGTCGTTGCGCGGTTGACGGCGGCCTTTTTGTGCGCGCAGGCTCAAAGCGTTGTCCGCAAGACCCTGGAAGCCAACGTGAGCGATGATTCCGACATCAGCGATTGTCAGCGCGACGTGATCGCGTTTCTGGCAGGTGCCGGTTTGGTGGGGCCGCAGGCGAGGGCCGTGCGCCGGATCGATACGCATGGCGCGCACGTCTTCATTGGCGCGCATGACGTCTACAAGATCAAGCGGGCGGTGCGCTATCCGTACATGGATTTTTCCTCACTCGCCAAACGGCGAGCAGCTTGCGCGCGCGAGGTGGAGATCAATGTACCGCATGCTCCGGCTGTGTACAAAGGTCTGGTGGCGATCACGCGTGAAGCGGATGGGCGGTTGGTGCTCAACGGTGCGGGAGAGCCCGTCGAATGGGCGGTGCACATGGCCCGGTTTGCTGAAGAGGATGTGCTCGTCAACCGGGTGGCACGGACGGCCTTGACTGTGGATGAGGCCAAGGCGCTGGCGGATGCCGTCGTTGCCTCGCATGGTGCCGCTCAGGTTGTTGTTGAACCGCCGGAGCGGGCGACGATCGCGGCTATTGCTCACAATGTTCTAGCGGCACTGCCGGGTCTTTTCGGCGGAGATGACGGGGATGTGCTGGAGCTTACCTCTGAATTGTCGCGACGCATTGCAGTGCTTGCCCCGCTGTTCGCAGAGCGCGCGCGGGCCGGGTGCGTGCGGCGGTGCCATGGCGATTTGCATTTGGGCAATGTCGTGTTCATCGGCGGTGCGCCGACACTGTTCGATGCGCTGGAATTTGATGAGGCGTTGGCGACCGTCGATATACTCTACGATTTCGCTTTTCTGTTGATGGATTTGGATCACCGCGGGCACCGGGCGGCGGCGAATGCGGTGTTCAATCGCTATATCTGGCGGCGGCAGGAGCACACCGATCTTGAGGGGCTTGCAGCTTTGCCAGTGTTTATGGCGCTGCGCGCGGCAATCCGGGCCATGGTGGGCGCGCAACGGGCAGCGTCAACGCATGAGGGGCTGGCGGAATCGCGGGCCTATCTCACTCGGGCACGGTCGTATCTGGCGGATGAGCGGCCTCTTCTCGTGGTCACGGGGGGATTGTCGGGATCGGGTAAGTCGACGTTAGCGGCAGCCTTGGCGCCGATGCTCGGGCGCGCACCGGGTGCGCTGCATGTGCGCAGCGATCTGGAACGCAAGGCGCTGTTTGGTGCCGGCGAACTCGAGCGTTTGCCGGAAACTGCTTATGGCGCGGACGTGACGGCCCGCGTCTATGCACGCCTACTGGCGAAGAGCGAAGCGGCGTTGCGCGTGGGTCACTCGGTGGTTGCGGATGCGGTTCATGCCCATCCCTCCGAACGCGCCGAAATGGCGGCGCTGGCCCAGCGCGCGGGCGCACTGTTCGTCGCATTCTGGCTCGACGCGCCGCGCGACGTGTTGCTGCAACGGGTTGGTGCACGCAAAAAGGACGCCTCGGACGCCACGCCGCAGGTGGTTGAACGGCAAATGTCCTACGATCTGGGCGAGCTCGAATGGACGCGACTCGACGCCAGCGGGACTCCTGAGGAAACGCGCTGCACGGCAATGTCATATTTGCATGCGAGCATGGGTCCAAGATGACAACGCGAAATCTCGACTCTCTTTTGACGCCGCGATCCGTGGCGCTGATCGGGGCCAGCCCGACACCGAATTCGGTTGGACACGTGGTCGCGCGCAATCTTCTGCGCGCCGGGTTCACTGGGCGTATTCAGTTCGTCAATCCGAAGCACCGCCATGTCGAGGAACAGGCTTGCGTTACATCCGTGCGCGAGTTGGAGGGTGTGCCGGATCTAGCCGTGGTTGCGACGCCGCCCGATACGGTGCCCAGCATCATCGCTGAGTTGGGCGCCAAGGGTGTGCGGGCGGCAGTGGTGATCACGGCGGGGCTCAGCGCCGATCAAAAGGCCGCCGTACTGAAGGCGGCGCGGCCGACGTGCCTTCGGGTGCAGGGTCCGAATTGCCTCGGGTTGATGCTGCCTCAAATCGGATTGGATGCCAGTTTTTCGCACATCGCGCCGCTCAAGGGCGATCTCGCGTTTCTGTCTCAATCGGGCGCACTGGTGACGAGCATTGTCGACTGGGCTGCGTCGCGGGGCATCGGGTTCAGCCACGTGGTGTCGCTGGGCGATATGCTGGATGTCGATTTCGGGGACCTGCTCGACTATTTGGCGGCGGACACCTCGAGCCGGGCCATTCTGCTCTACATCGAGAACATCACGAATGCGCCGAAGTTCATGTCGGCGGCGCGGCGGGCGGCGCGTGCGAAGCCCGTGATCGTGATCAAGTCGGGGCGGCATTCGGCGGGCGCGAAGGCGGCACTGTCGCACACGGGCGCGTTGGCGGGCTCGGATAAGGCGTATGAGGCCGCGTTCCGGCGCGCCGGCGTGTTGCGCGTGCGCGAGATTGAACAGTTGTTCGATGCAGCCGAGACGCTGTCGCGCGTTGGCCGCATCAGCGGGGAACGGTTGACGATCATCACCAACGGCGGGGGGGCCGGCGTTCTGGCCGTGGACCGGTTGTCGGATTGGGGCGGGACGCTGGCGTCGCTCGATGCGCCGACGATCGCCGCACTCAACGCCGCGCTACCGTCAACGTGGTCGCATGCCAATCCCGTCGACATCATTGGGGATGCCTCGCCGGAGCGGTACACGGCGGCGGTTGAGGCCGTTCTCAACGACAAGGGAACGGATGCCATCCTCGTGATGAATTGCCCGACGGCGCTCGCCGACAGCACGAAGGCGGCAGAAGCTGTCATCGCGGCGGTGAGGGCGCACAAGCCAGATGGCCGGCGGCGGCCGCTTCTCAGCGTGTGGCTCGGCAATGGCACGGCGGAACCGGGGCGGGCGGCATTTCGCGCGGCGGGACATCCATCGTTTGAGAGCCCCGACGATGCGATCAACGGTTTTATGCAATTGGTCCGGCACCGGCGGGCGCAGGACCTTTTGATGCGGACGCCGCCGTCGTTGCCGGACGACATGGGGCTTGATCCTCAATTCGTGAACCGGGCGCTGAAGGATGCGCTGAAACGCGGCGAGACGGTTCTAGGGGAAGCCCCGTCGAAGGATATCCTGGCGGCCTATGGCATCAAGACGGTCCCGACGCGGACGGCGGCGACGCCGGAAGAGGCGCGGGCCGTGGCCACCGAATTGCTCGCCTCCACGAAGGCCGTGGCGTTGAAGATCCGTTCGCCGGACATCACGCATAAATCCGATATCGGCGGCGTGCGGCTCGATCTCAACACGCCTGAAGATTGCGCGGATGCCGCCGAGGCGATGCTGAGCCGGATCAAGCGGCTGAAGCCTAATGCGCACATCGAGGGCTTCACCGTGCAGCCGATGATCCGCAAGAAGGATGCGCACGAGTTGTTTGCCGGCGTCAGCACGGATCAGACGTTTGGGCCGCTGATCGTGTTTGGTGCCGGTGGGACGGGGGTGGAGGTGATGCGGGATACAGCGGAAGCATTACCGCCGCTCGATCTCGGCTTGGCGCACGATCTGATGGCGCAGACGCGGGTGTCGAGACTGCTGGCCGGCTATCGCGACCGGCCGGCTGCCGATCTCGACCGGATTGCAATGGTTCTCGTTCGGCTCAGCTATCTGGTCGCCGAGCATCCCGAAATTCGGGAGATCGATATCAATCCGCTGCTGGCCGACGACCACGATGTTGTGGCGCTCGATGCGCGCATTGTGATCGCCGATCCCGTTCTCAACCCGCGCGTGCCCATGAGCATTCGGCCGTATCCAGCGCGCTGGGAGACCGATTTTCTGCTGGGCGGAAGCCAGGAGTTGCTGATCCGTCCAATCCGGCCCGACGACGAATTGCGCTACGACGCCTTTTTCAAGCAGGTCACGCCGCATGACATGCGGATGCGCTTCTTCATGGCGGCGAAGTCTCTGAACCACGCGACGATCGCGCGGCTGACTCAGATCGATTATGGGCGGGAGATGGCCTTCGTCGCCATCGAGAAGGCGACAGGAACGCTGTTGGGCGTCGCGCGCATGATGGCGGGAGCGGACTACCAGAAGGCGGAGTTCGCGGTTCTGGTTGCGTCGCACTTGAAGGGCAAGGGGCTCGGCAAGCGCTTGATGCAGCATTTGATTGCTTACGCGCGGGCCGAGGGCCTCAGCGAACTATCAGGCACAGTGCTGGCCGAGAACCAGACCATGCTCGATTTTTGCGCGCGGCTTGGGTTTGCCATCTGCGACGACCCAGAGGATGCGGGCGTACGTTTGGCGACCCTCAATCTGGCCAATGCCAAGGCCGCGTGAGTGATCGGGTTGCAGCTTACGCGTTGGGCTTGATCTCGCCGCTCTTGAGTTTCGCGAAGTAGTCGGCGAGGTCCTTTTTTACTTCCGGCATCAGGATGTAGAGGCCTGTGATGTTGACGAGCGCCATGGAGAAGATGGCGGCGTCGGCAAAATCGATGACGTGGTTCAGGTTGATGGCGGCGCCGACCACGACCATGCCGCAGTAGATGGTGTTGAAGGTAATTTCGCGCGCGCGGCCTTCGCCGAACAGATAGGTCCAGGCTTTCAGGCCGTAGTAGGACCAGGAAATGAGTGTTGAGAATGCGAAGAGCACGACGGCCAGCGCCAACACGTATGGAAACCAGGAAATCGAACTTTCGAAGGCAGCAGAGGTCAATTCGACGCCCGTGAGATTACCTTGTGTTGCGATACGGCCGGCTTCGGCGTTCCAGACATAGAGCCCGGTGGCCGGGTCGATTTGCAGAACGCCGGTCATGACGATGACAAGGGCGGTGCAGGTGCAGATGATGACCGTATCGATGAAGGGTTCCAGTAGGGCAACCAGGCCTTCGGTGACCGGGTGCTTGGTTTTGACGGCGGAGTGGGCAATGGCCGCTGATCCGAGGCCAGCTTCGTTGGAAAATGAGGCACGGCGGAAGCCTTGGATGATGGCACCGAGCATGCCGCCGGCGACACCTGCTCCGGTGAAGGCGCCGGATACGATCTGGCCAATGGCCCAGGGCAGCTTCTCGATATTCATGCCGATGATGACGAGAGCCGTGCCGCAGTAGATGACGGCCATGATGGGCACGATGAATTCGGCGAACGTGGCGATCGACTTGATGCCGCCGACGATGACGGCGAACACGATTATGGCGAGGACCAAGCCCGTCAGCCAGCCCTGTCCGGCGAGGAAGCTGGTGTCGCCGCCGGTGACGTTGACAAGCTGAGCGTGGACTTGATTGGCCTGGAACATATTGCCGGCGCCAAATGATCCCAGAATACAGAACACGGCGAAGATGGCGGCCATGATGCGGCCGGGGACGGCGAGGCCGCGTGCGGCGAGGCCCTTCGACAGGTAGTACATGGGGCCGCCCGAGACGTGTCCATCGGCGAACTCGTTGCGGTATTTGACGCCGAGCGTGCACTCGGTGAACTTCGTCGCCATGCCAAGGAGGCCGGCGAGAATCATCCAGAATGTTGCACCGGGGCCGCCGACGGATACCGCCACGGCGACGCCAGCGATATTGCCGAGACCCACCGTTCCGGAGAGTGCGGTGGACAGCGCCTGGAAGTGACTGACCTCACCGGGGTCCTTGGCGTTGTCGTATTTGCCACTGACGAGGGCGAGCGCGTGGCCGAAGCCACGAATTTGGATGAGGCCGAAGTAAACGGTGAAGATGACCGCGGCGGCGATCAACCAGAGGACGATCCAGGGAAAAGCCGTGCCGGGTAGCGGGGAGAAAATGAAGGCGACGAAGGGGGCGGACAGTGTGCCGACCGTTTCGTTGATGCTCTGGTCAAGGGTAAGGGGTTGGGGTGTGTCAGCGCCTGCCAGGGCCGGAGTCGCAGCGACAAGGCCGAGAAGTGGGCCCATCAGAAGGCCCGGTGCAGCCCAGCGGCGCGCGGTCGCTCCCCGCGGTGTCAATCCCGGCATGTCGTGCCCCCCGGCCGTCGCGCCGCCATCGTGATGCCCTCGGCATCGCCGATAGTTACGCTGTTTGAACATCGAGGTACCCTAGGCCAGCCCCGGTGTGCGACGCAAGATCGGGCTATGACCAAAGGTTGAGCGGGCCGGTCAGTTATCGTGGACGTTATGGGGGCACTCTCCTTGCGCTATCTCTGGATCTGGATCGGACTGATCGTTGCGTTGGCCACTGGCGTACGCGATGCCGCCTTGGCTGAGGCGTCGCTGCGTATCGTGGTTGCGGGGCCGGCGACGGGCCGTCATGCGCAGTCGCTACCGGCCATGGTCGCGGGGGCGCGGCGCGGCGCGGCCGGGGCTGGTCTTGTGATCAAGGATGTGGACGACGGGTGCGACGCGGCGCGGGCCGAAGGCGCCGCACGGGAGATCGTCTCGAGCAAGCCTGATTTGGTGATTGGCCACCCCTGCCCTGCCGCGGCGATCGCGGCGGCGCGTGTTTATGCCGACGCAGGCGTCGTCTTCATCGCGCTGGGCGTTCGTCATCCGGAACTGACCGACAAACGGGCCGGACCAACGATCTTTCGATTGGCGGGTCGCGACGATCGGCAAGGTGCTGCGGCCGCGACGGAACTGATGGCCCTAGCACCCAGTGGGCGGATCGCGATCGTTCAGGACCGGACCGCGTACGCGCGCGGTCTCACTGCCGCGGTAACAGCGGCGATTGCTGATGTGAAAGGAATGCCGCCGTTTGTGGTGCCCATCGTTGCGGGGCGGCGAGACTACGACGCGGAGTTGGCCAAGCTGACGGGACTGCCGCCTGACGTCATCTTCTTTGCTGGCTATCCTTCGGAAGCGGCGGTTGTGTTGCGAAGCCTGCGTAAGGCGCGTCTCGGCGCTGCGGTCATTGCATCCGACGCCAATGCGACGGACGATTTCGCCAAGGCGGCCGAAGGATCGCTAAGCCAAGTGAAGGTTATGGTGCGTGGGGCTGGTTCGGGTGGCCTCGACCCCGGCGACCTCAGGGAGGCGGCGGAACGGGCCGTCATCATCTGGCAGGCGGCGCGGATTTCCGGCGACCCTGCGACGAACATGAGTGGCGGTGATAGCGGGAGTGCGTCGCCGTTCGACGCTAAGGGTGACGCGCGCGTCCATTCATTCGTCGCTGTGCCGCTCGTTGCGGGACGATGGTCCAAAAGTGCAAACGCCAGCGAGTGACCTCGCTGGCGCCGCGATCCAATCATTGGTCGAGGACCGGCTAGCGGCCCTGCGATTCAGACAGGCACTCCTGCATGAGAACCCGTTCCATGCTCTGGAGCGCTTCGGGAACGGAAGCTCCGCGGGAGCGATAGGTGTTGATGCGCTCTTTCAGGAGCGCGTACTGGGCGCGAGGATCGTCGAGCTCATCAAATCGATTATTGAGTTCGGCGATTTCGCTCTGCATCTGCTCGGACATAAATTTCTCTCGTCTGTTCTTTTCACGACTGGTCCGGGCTTTTTGCGCGGGCCAAAACTGCGTCATCCCTTAAGGCGAGCTTATTCGTCGTCGCTCTTCATCCCGGCTACTCTAACGCCGATGACGTTACTGTAGAGTTGCGTTGGCTCCCTCAGGTTACAAGAGGCTTGTGGTCACTGCGTTAAGTGCCGTGTCTTGTTTTCAACATTGGACCTGAAGCGTTCGTGAATGGCGACGCCGCGATCCGGGGCCGATACGCCATCGAAATATGGCTCCAAAGCGGCGTGTTTTTTCGCTGTGCAGCAGAGCGTTGCTGGCGCGAAACAGTGCGCAATATTCTTGTGAAATAGGAACATTTCGCCGAACCAATGGTCCACAGGCAAGGGCGGCGATTTTGCAGAGCAGCATGCGGGACTTGGCAGATCCAGTGACGACGGATTTCGCATATGCGAGATGAACGTTCATTCAGAAATCGGGCCGGATTTTTTGATTGGTGAGAATTGACGCAGGGGGGCTTGGCTAGCGTTTGGTTCGGGCCCATTCCGGGCTGGCCGGCTTTGTGCCTTGGAGCGATTCGGTGCCGGGGCTGTCCGAGGGCGGATCGGATTTGTGCGAGAGGGCACGTTGCTGGCGGGCGGCGAGGGTGTTACGCCACGGGCATCTTGTGGCCGGGCGCAATCCGGCTCTCCCCCTTCCACAGACCCGACGAGGACGTCATGATTCCCCGCTACTCCCGGCCCGAGATGGTGCGCATTTGGGAGCCCGATACACGGTACCGCATCTGGTTCGAGATTGAGAGCCACGCGGCGACCGCCATGGCCAATCTCGGCATCATTCCCAAGGAGGCGGCCGACGTCATCTGGAAGAAGGGGTCACAGGCGCGATTTGAAGTGGCGCGGATCGATGCCATCGAGCAGGTGACGAAACATGACGTGATCGCGTTCCTGACGCATCTGGCCGAGATCGTGGGACCGGAAGCGCGGTTCGTACACCAGGGCATGACGTCGTCGGATGTGCTCGATACGACGCTGAACGTTCAGCTCGTGCGGGCGGCCGATATTCTCATCTCCGACATCGACCGGCTGCTCGAGGCTTTGAAGCTGCGTGCGTTCGAGCATCGTCTGACGCCGACGATCGGGCGCAGTCACGGTATTCACGCAGAGCCGACGACATTCGGGCTGAAATTGGCGTGTGGGTACGCGGAGTTCGAGCGGGCCCGGGAGCGTCTGGTCGCGGCGCGTGAGGATGTGCGCACGTGCGCGATTTCCGGAGCGGTCGGGACATTTGCCAATATCGATCCGCGCGTGGAGGCGTTCGTCGCCGAGCGGATGGGGTTGAAGCCGGAGCCGGTGTCGACGCAGGTTGTGCCGCGCGACCGGCATGCGATGTATTTTGCAACGCTCGCGGTGGTCGCTTCATCGGTTGAGCGGCTGGCGACAGAGGTCCGGCATTTGCAGCGCACCGAGGTCCTCGAGGCTGAGGAATATTTCTCGCCGGGGCAGAAGGGCTCGTCGGCGATGCCGCATAAGCGCAACCCGGTGCTGGCGGAGAACTTGACCGGGTTGGCGCGCATCGTGCGCGGCTATGCGGTGCCGGCGATGGAGAACGTGGCGCTTTGGCACGAGCGCGATATTTCGCATTCGTCGGTGGAGCGTATGATCGGGCCCGACGCGACGGTGACGCTCGATTTCGCGCTCAATCGTTTGGCGAGCGTGATCGAGAAGCTCGTCATCTATCCGGAGAACATGAAGAAGAACCTCGATAAGCTCGGCGGTTTACATAATTCCCAGCGCGTGCTGCTGGCGCTGACGCAGGCGGGCGTGTCGCGCGAGGATGCCTATTCGATGGTGCAGCGGAACGCGATGAAGACGTGGGAAGAAGGCAAGGACTTCCTCACCGAATTGAAGGCGGATAATGAGGTCACGGCCAAGGTTCCCGCCCGGGACCTCGAAACCATGTTCGATCTTGCCTACCACTTCAAACACGTCGACACGATCTTCGACCGGGTGTTCGGGAAGAGTTAACGACGCCCGTAGCCGGCCGTTCCCTCAGGAACTGCGGTCTGATGAGATGGCGCTATCCGTACTTGCGGGAGATTTTGCCCGCAGGAGATTTTTCGCCATGCTGTCGGCCACATCATTGCCTCACGGAGCCGCACGCACGTCCGCGCAGCGTGTCGCCGTTACACTCGCTGTATTGGCCGTGTTGTTCGTTGGGACGCGGTTGCCCGCGCCCGGGCTCGATCCGCAGGCCTTGTCGGGCCAGCAGTTTGACGGCTGGAGCGGGAGCGGACAGCGGTTGTCGGTATTGGCGCTGGGCGTCATGCCATGGTTCAACGCGCTCATCGTGGGCGAGCTGGCGTGGCTTTTCATTCCGGCTGTGCGGCGCTGGCGGTCAGCAAACGGCTCTGCTTATGAGCGCAGCGTCATGATCCTCACGGTTATCTTTGCCGCCGTGCAGGCGTATGGTGTGGCGGTCGCGCTCGATCAATTCGACGGGCTTGTATTGCTGCCCGGTGATGGCTTTGTTTGGCCAGCCGCCATCACGCTGTTTGCTGCGAGCATGCTGGCGATGCTCATGGCCAATCTCATCACGCGCGAGGGAATCGGAAGCGGCTTTTGGGTCGTGTTCCTGGCGCAAAGTTTTTTTGGCCTGCCTGCTGCCGCCGCCTTTTTGTTTGCGGGGGTTGGGACCGGTGCGTATTCGGCAGGGACACTGCTCGTCATTCCTCTTCTCACCATTGCCGCCGCGGTGCTGGTCGTGACCCTCCTCCGGCAACGTACTGAGGTTGGGCTCCAGGATCATTCCGCGGTTGTGTGGCCGCCTTTGCTCGGCCCCCTACTGGCGGGTTGGGTGTTCGCTTTTGTCAGCATGCGTGTGATGTCAGCGGACGGCACCTCGACCTTTGTGCAGGCTGGGCATCCGATGTATGCGGCGATCATTGCCGGCCTGATCGTTTTGGTATCCTGGCGGTATGGGGCGCTTGCGGGTGTTGCGCCGCTGGGCCTGAAGTCGGGTGTGCCGCTTGCCGGCATTGCCGTGTTGCCCGATCTTGCATTTGCTTCCCTCGGTCGGCCGCCGTTCATCAGTGGGAGTACCCTGATTATCGCGGTGACGGTGCTGTTCAGTTTTGTGCAGGTGTGGCAGACAGCAGAGGCCACGGACGCGGGTCCGGGTGCGCGAGGCGGGCCAGATACACAGAGCTTATGAAGACATCCGAAGCCGATATTCTCATCATCCCGGGCTGGTCAAGTTCGGGGGCGGACCACTGGCAGACGCGGTGGGAGAAGAACCTCAAGACTGCGCGGCGCGTGGAGCAGGACGACTGGATCAGGCCTGACCGGGACGCGTGGGTGGCGCGGATCGTGGAAGCGGCGGCGCAATCGGTGCGGCCGGTGGTGCTCGTCGCGCATAGCTTGGGAACAATCGCGGTGGCGCATGCTGGCGCCAAGCTGGCGCGGCTGCCGGCGCCGCCTGTTGGCGCGTTTCTGGTGGCGCCCGCGGACGTTGACAATGCCGGGAAATGGCCGGTGACTGCGGGGGAAACATTCGGGGCGGGCCAGGAATCGGGGTTTGCTCCCGTTCCGCGCGCAATCCTGCCGTTTCCTTCGGTGGTCGTGGCGTCGGCAAACGATCCCTACTGCTCAATCGAGCGCGCGCGCGACTTGGCCGGGACGTGGGGATCGACAGTTATCGAAAGCGGCGAAGTCGGCCACTTGAACGTGGCGAGCGGGCATGGCCCTTGGCCGGACGGTCTCTTGGCGTTCGGCATTTTCATGCAGCGCTTGTCTGCCGCGCCGGTGGCGTTGAAACGCACACCGGACGCGTGACGCTGGTGACGCAGGGGTAACGGTCGATGCGGGCCGGGGATCAGGCCGGCTTCTCGAGGTCGTTCACGGCCTTTGCCAACGACTCGTACATGACCTTGCGGATCTCCTCGTCGGAGACCGAAAGACCTTTGGCGGCGAGGTCGGCTTTGACCTTGCGGAAGACGTCGTCGTCGCCCTTTTCCTCAAGGTCGGCCTTGCGCACGTCCTTGATGTAGGTTTCCAAGTCGGCGCCGGTGAGGCCCATCAGGCCACCGGCCCATTCGGCCAGGGCCTTGTTGCGCCGCGATTCGGCTTTGAACTTGAGCTCGCCGTCGCGGGCGAATTTGTTCTCAAACGCCTTTTCGCGTTCGTTGAAGGTGGTCATTCGGGCTCTCCCAAGGGACTGTTCCTAAATTGTTTGGGGGTCAGCGTTAGTTGTATCTCAATCTTCCGTGACGCCCGTTGCTTGCTGCCTAACCCGTCCCACATGACAAATCAACGGCTTATGGATGACATGAACCATTGAGCCGGGATGGGAAGCGGTGCGGCGTCGTTAAGATTGTTTCTCCCCCCCGGTTCGGCTAGGGTCGCTACAGTCGCATTTGAAGACTCGCGCGGCCGAACCCTACCCCCACAAGAAGCAGAATAAACCTGCAACATCAAAGGGCAGTGACATTGGTGGCGCGTGTTGCCGTTGTGTTGAGTGAGCATGAGCGTGATCGTCAAAGGACCAGGATCGATGAGCAAGCGGCGGCGGATTTATGAGGGTAAGGCCAAGGTCCTTTATGAGGGTCCCGAGCCCGGCACTCTGATCCAGCATTTCAAGGATGACGCGACCGCGTTCAATGCGAAGAAGCATGCCCTCATCGAAGGTAAGGGCGTGCTCAACAATCGCATTTCGGAATACATCTTCTCGCGGCTCGGCGAGATCGGTGTACCGACGCATTTCATCAAGCGGCTGAACATGCGCGAGCAGCTGATCCGCGAAGTTGAGATCGTACCGCTCGAAGTCGTGGTGCGCAACGTGGCAGCGGGTTCGCTGGCCACGCGGCTGGGCCTGGAAGAAGGTACCGCGCTGCCGCGCTCGATTATCGAGTTCTACTACAAGGCGGACGCGCTGAACGACCCGATGGTCTCGGAAGAACACATCACGGCCTTCGGCTGGGCGACGCCGCAGGAGATCGACGAGATCATGCAGTTGGCGCTGCGGATCAACGATTTCCTCGTCGGCCTGTTCCTCGGCATCGGTATCCGGCTCATCGACTTCAAGGTCGAATTCGGCCGGTTGTGGGACAATGAGCAGGTGCGCATCGTGCTGGCTGACGAGATCAGCCCGGATTGCTGCCGCTTGTGGGACATTACGTCGGGCGACAAGCTCGACAAGGACCGCTTCCGCCGCGATTTGGGTGGGGTGCTTGAAGCCTACCAGGAAGTTGCGCGCCGTCTTGGCGTGTTGACGGAAAACCCGCGCCCGAAGGGCTCGGGTCCGGTGCTTGTTGCGTCCAATCCCACGGGGAAACCCAACTGATCTGCGGCATCGGGCAACCGGCAGCCGGCAACCGACGCTGTTCGGTTGGGGTGCGCGGTTGCCGATCGCCGGCTGCCGGAGACCGATATGAAGGCGCTCATTCGCATCACACTCAAAAGCGGCGTGCTTGATCCGCAAGGTAAGGCCATCGAGGGCGCGGTGCGCGGCCTTGGGATCTCCAATGTCGGGGATGTCCGTCAGGGTAAGTTCATCGAAGTTCAGTTGAACGAGACCGATCAGGCTAAGGCGCGGGCGATCGTCGAGCAGATGTGCAAGGATCTGCTGGCCAACACCGTGATCGAAAACTACGCTTACGATCTGGTGCCATGAGCCCAAGCAATGGCGCGGGCGACCGGCCTAATGGCAGCGACGATGCGCGCCGGGCGGTTGTATTCATGGCGGTCAAGTTTGCGCTCTTCGCCATTTTGCCGGTTCTGGTGGCCGTGGCCGTCGTCGCTTTCACCTTGCCGGACTGATATGGCGAGGCTTGCTACCGCCCTGATGATTATGGTGCCGGTTGCCGCGCAGGCAGCTGATGCTCCCGCACTTCCAGCTTTGACGCTGGTTGTCGCCAAGCCCGTTGAACTGATGTGCAGGACCAAATCCGTGGTGGTTAAGACGGACGCCGCCAATGCCACGACGGGTGAGCTGAAATTCTCGTTAGTCCTGAAGAACGAAGCCACAAAGCCGCCGTCGGGTGCTTGGCGGATCGTCTCGGTGGCGGACGCACATGCGGGATCGCTCGGTCACAGAGAAGCCAAGGTCTGTGCGGAGGCGTGTCCGCTGACGGTCGGCGCTGACGGGAACATCGAGTTGTGGTCGCCCGCGCCGAAGTCCATCACTGAATTGAAAGAGGGCGAGATGCTGCTGCTTGCGGTGGTGAAATCCAAGACCCTCGACTTGCGCGCGACGACGTTCAGCGGCAAAGAAATAGAAGCCCTCGAAGAGGGTTCATGCAGGACCGGATCATGATCAGAGCTTCCGTCATCGTTTTTCCTGGCTCCAACTGCGATCGCGACGTGAAGGTTGCGATCGAGCGGATCACGGGTGTCGCGCCGGCCATGATTTGGCACGGCGAGGCGAGCGTGCCGGCGTCTGACTTGATCGTTCTTCCCGGCGGGTTTTCCTACGGCGACTATCTGCGGTGCGGGGCCATGGCGGCGCACTCGCCGATCATGAAGGACGTGATCAGCAAAGCCAAGGCGGGCACGCCGGTTTTGGGTATCTGCAATGGCTTTCAGGTGCTGTGCGAATCTGGACTGCTGCCGGGCTTGCTGATGCGCAATCGCTCGCTCAAATTCATCTGCAAGGATGTGCATCTGAGGGCGGAGCGGGACGATACGTTCTTCTCGCGCTGCTACCGTAAAGGCGAAGTCATCAAGGTTCCCATTGCGCATGCGGAGGGCAATTATTTTGCCGATCCTGAGACGCTGGACCGGCTTGAAGGCGAAGGTCGCGTGGCGTTCCGGTATTGCGATGCGGCCGGTGTTGTGAGCGATGAGACATCGCCCAACGGTGCCCAGCGCAATATCGCCGGAATCACCGATCCCACGGGGCGCATTCTTGGGATGATGCCGCATCCGGAACGGCTCTACGAGGCGGCGCTGGGCGGTACAGACGGGCGGCGCATTTTCGAGAGCGCCGTGATCAGCCTGACCGCGGATGCGGCTTAGTTCGCGGTTGCACTTCGTCACGCCGTTGTTGAAGTGGAGGACGTCCTCCCGAACACCCAACCTTTCACAGAGTGCGAACGCCGGTTCGTCGTCGAGGTCGGCTTGGATATAGATGATCCACGCACCGCGGTCCTTCGGGACCTGCTGCAAAGTTCGGATCAGGGCCTTGGCTATCTCCTGCCGACGATCGTTTCCTGGCCCAAATACTGCCGCAACCTTGAGCTTGAGTTGTCTCTCCCCCAATTGTGGAAAAGTAGGATAGATTCCAGTTGACGGGCAGTTCCGGTGCGATTCGGATCGGCGGAGGGTGCGGGACTCGCGGTAGCACTTTCGGCATGGCTGAACCCGCATTCCTCCCGTCCGAAAAACTGCGCGCCGTGGCGAACGCTACGGAGCCGGTCAACTTCCGTCAGGTCCCACACAACATCGAAGCCGAGCAGGCTTTGCTGGGTGCGATCCTCGTCAACAACGAAGCGCTGGACCGGGTGACCGACTTTCTCGATCCGGTCCATTTCTACGATCCGCTGCACGCCGAGATCTACGAGACAGCGACGAAGCTGATCCAAGCCGGCAAGCAGGCGACTCCCGTTACGCTCAAGACGTTCTTTGAGAATGCCGAGCCGATCGGGCCGAATATGACCGTGCCGCAGTATCTCGGCCGGCTCGCGGCGAGCGCGACGACGATCATCAACGCGCACGACTATGGCCAGACGATCTACGATCTGGCGATCCGCCGCAATCTGATCGTGATCGGCGAGGACCTCGTCAACACGGCGTTCGATAGCGCGGTCGATCATTCGCCGGACGACCAGATCGCAGAGGTCGAAGGCAAGCTTTATGCGCTGGCCGAAAAGGGCAAGTACGGCCAAGGGTTCTTGTCGTTCGGCACGGCGCTGACGCACGCGATCGAGATGGCCAATCTCGCCTACGAGCGCGACGGGCATTTGTCGGGCATCTCGACGGGGTTGACCGATCTGGATTCCAAGCTCGGCGGCTTGCAGTCGTCGGACCTCATTATTCTCGCCGGCCGTCCATCGATGGGGAAAACGGCGCTGGTGACGAACATCGCCTACAACGTGGCCAAGGCCTACCGGGCGGAGATGCAGCCAAACGGCGAAGAGAAGGCGTTCGAAGGCGCGAAGGTCGGGTTCTTCTCGCTGGAAATGTCGGCGGAACAGCTCGCCACGCGTATTTTGTCGGAACAGGCTGAGATCCCGTCCGAGAAGATCCGGCGCGGCATGATCAATCAGGACGAGTTCAACAAGCTTGTTGTCGTTTCACAGGAGATGAGCCGGGCGCCGCTGTTTATCGACCAGACGGGCGGTATCACGGTGGCGCAGCTTGCAGCGCGCGCGCGTAAACTGAAGCGGCAGCATGGGCTCGGTCTTCTGATCATCGACTACTTGCAGCTGCTGGCGGGATCGTCAAAGTCGTCGAGTGCGAACCGCGTGCAGGAAATCACCGAGATCACGACGGGGCTGAAGGCGCTGGCGAAGGAATTACAGGTTCCTATCATCGCGCTGTCGCAGCTGTCGCGTGCGGTGGAGCAGCGCGAAGACAAACGCCCGCAGCTGTCGGACTTGCGTGAGTCGGGATCGATCGAGCAGGACGCCGACGTCGTGATGTTTGTCTTCCGCGAGGAATACTACGTCGAGCGCTTGAAGCCCAACGAGAGCGATCCGAAGTTCCAGGAATGGCAGCAGAAGATGATGCAGGTCTCGGGCAAGGCCGAGGTCATCATCGGCAAGCAGCGTCATGGTCCGGTCGGCACGGTGCCGCTGGCGTTCGAGAGCCAGTTTACGCGGTTCGGCAATCTAGCGCGCGACGCGTGGCTGCCGGAGCGGATGGAATAGGCGCGTTTGTGACCACGTGACTGCGGCGTGTGGCACGGGTGGCCTCGCCTGGGCCTCCGTGGTGTGCGAAAGAGCGGGTATGACGACGCGGCCCGAAATCAAATCACCCCCCTTCCCTGCCGACACGGTGGCTATCGCCGGGGCGGAGACGGGAGTTCTGCGCATCGACCTTGATGCGCTTGTCAACAATTGGCGGGCGCTGGCGCGGCGGGTGGCTCTGGCTGAGTGCGGGGCCGTGGTGAAAGCCGACGCCTACGGGCTGGGTGTTGCGCGTGTCGTGCCGGCCTTGGCGGCGGCGGGATGCCAGACATTCTTTGTCGCCACTCCTCGCGAGGCGGGAGAGGTGCGGGCGCTGGACGGGCGCGCGCGCATTTTTGTGCTCGATGGGCTTTTTCCGGGTGCGGCGGACGACATTCTCGCAGCGGCTGCGATTCCGTGTCTGGCCAGTTTGGCGGAAGTTGAGGACTGGGCTGCGCATGCGCGGCGGATCGGGGCGCGGCTGGCTTGCGCGCTGCACGTTGATAGCGGTCTCCATCGTTTGGGATTGCCTTTGGATGAGGTGCGGCGACTGGCGGCGCGGCCAGCGCTTTTGGAATCGCTCGACGTTGTTCTTGTGATGAGTCATCTAGCGGCAGCAGATGATCCGGCCGATCCCGCCAATGCAGCACAATTGGCAGCCTTCACGCAGCTTCGCCGTCTCCTGCCAGGAGCGCCCGCTTCGCTGGCGGCGTCCGACGGGCTGATGCTCGGACCGGACTTTCATTTCGATCTGGTGCGGCCAGGTTATGCGCTCTACGGCGGCCAGGCGTTCCGGGGCGCGCGGGCGCCCGTATCGCCGGTGGTTTCGCTCTATGCGCGGGTGCTGCAGGTGCGCGATGTAGAGCCCGGCGGGGCCGTTGGATATTCGGCATCGTGGCGGGCTCCGCGCGCGAGCCGGATTGCGACACTGGCGGTGGGATATGCGGATGGTCTGGGGCGCGCGGCCAGTGCGCCGACAGGAGCGCCCGGCGGGTCGGTCATCATCCATGGCGCGCGGCTGCCGATTGTCGGGCGCGTATCGATGGATCTGATCACGGTCGATGTCACGGATTGCCCTGTGCCGGTGGCGCGCGGGGACGTGGCGGAGGTGATCGGCCCAACGTTGACGCTGGAAGCGGCCGGGGCGGACGCGCGAACCATCGGTTATGAGGTTTTGACTCGCCTCGGGCGGCGCATGCCGCGGGTTTATGTTGGGGGCAGCGCTTAATGGCGAAGGCAGCAAAGTCGCTCTACGTGTGTCAGGCGTGTGGGGCCTCATCGCCGCGCTGGGCGGGCAAGTGTCCTGGTTGCGGCGAGTGGAATACGCTGGCCGAGGAAACGGATGCGGGGCCGCCGCCGGGGTCGGGGATCACGCGGGCGTCGAAGGGCAAGGCGGTGAAGCTCGGGACGCTGGCGGGCGGGGCTGATGAAGCGCCGCGTTTCACCACGGGCATGGCGGAACTCGATCGCGTGACGGGCGGGGGCATCGTTCCGGGCTCTGCGCTGCTGATCGGCGGCGAACCGGGCATCGGCAAATCGACACTTCTGTTGCAGCTCTCGGCATCGTTGGCGCGGGCGGGGCGGCGGGCGATCTATTTCTCAGGCGAGGAAGCCACCGCTCAGGTGCGGCTCAGGGCGGAGCGGCTGGGATTGGCGTCGGCACCGGTTGCGTTGGCGGCGGAGACGAACCTCGCCAATATCCTCGCGACCCTGGATGCGGGGGCGAAGCCGGATCTCGTCGTCGTCGATTCCATCCAGACGCTATGGTCGGATGAGCTCGACGCGGCGCCGGGCACCGTGAGCCAGGTGCGTGCGGCGACGCAATCGCTCATTCGCTACGCCAAGCTCGAAGGGGCAGCGCTGCTGCTCGTTGGTCACGTGACCAAGGACGGGCAGATCGCGGGTCCTAAGGTCGTCGAACACATGGTGGACTGCGTGCTCTCGTTCGAGGGCGACCGGGGGCATCCGTTCCGGATCCTGCGCGCGACCAAGAACCGTTTCGGGGCGACCGACGAAATCGGCGTGTTCGAGATGGTGCAGCAAGGACTGCGCGAGGTGGCCAATCCGTCAGAGTTGTTTCTGGGTGACCGGGAATCGTCAGTCCCAGGTGCGGCGGTGTTTGCCGGCATGGAGGGCACGCGGCCGATCTTGGTCGAGATCCAGGCGCTGGTGGCGCCCTCGCAACTGGGGACGCCACGGCGTGCGGTCGTGGGCTGGGACAGCAACCGGCTGTCGATGATCCTTGCTGTGCTGGAAGCGCGGTGCGGGATTTCGCTGGCACAGCATGACGTCTATTTGAATGTGGCGGGGGGCTTGAAGATTACGGAGCCGGCCGCCGATCTGGCCGTGGCATCGGCTCTTTTGTCTTCGTTTTCGGGGATTGCGTTGCCAGTGCAGCGGGTGTCGTTCGGCGAAATTTCGCTGTCTGGGGCGGTCCGGACGAGCGCGCACACCGCTTTGCGCCTGAAAGAGGCCAAGAAGCTGGGGTTCATCGAAGCGATGATCCCCGCCGGGGGGGAGACGGGCGGAGACGCGTCTAACATGTCACTGACGCGGCTTCAGCATCTCAAAGACCTTGCGGACCCGTTGCGCCCGTGCGACTGACCGGCAAAACTACACACGCTGTACCACGGCGTGGGCCTGGCTGGGGTCGTTTGCACAGCAGTGCAAGCCCATGACTTGGGGGCCAGTGTCTTTGGGGGAGTGCCTGACATGATTGGACCGCTGACTTATCTCGACGCCGCGCTGATCGCGGTGGCGTTGATCTCGGGCCTTCTCGCCATGTATCGCGGGTTGACGCGGGAATTGCTTTCGATCGTGTCGTGGGCGGTCGCCGCACTGGCCGTTCTGTACTTCGTTCTGAATTACAAGAAGTTCGCCGAAGATCTGGCGGCGCAGATGGGCACGCAGGTAGCGATTGCGCAAATTGCTATCGGAGCGGTGATTTTCCTGATCGTGCTCATCATCGTGCATCTGGTCACGTCGCGGATCTCGGATATCATCCTGGATAGCTCGGTGGGCATGATCGACCGGGTGCTGGGCTTCCTGTTCGGGGTCGTGCGCGGCTTCATCCTGGTCGTGATCCCGTACATGTTCTACGAGTCCTTTATTCCGGACCCGGCCAATCAGCAGCCGTGGGTGCGGGATTCGGCGTCGCTGCCCTACATTAAGTCGACGGGCGATTCGATTAGGTCCATTCTTGAGACCCACATGCCGTCGAGCCTGACCAATCCACAGTCGGCGCCCGCAAGCCCTGCCGAACCGCCGCCCGGTTAACCGGCCCTCCTGGCTCAGAACTCCCCTGCGTTAATGCCGGGATAACCGTTTTGCGGTGTCGCAATCGTGACAGTGCGGCGTCGGGCCATGGCGCGCGATGGGAAAGTAGTGCTAAAGACGGGCCGGACAGGACCGGCGCCCTCATCTCGCCGGTTTCGCGCAACGGATGCTCGAGCGGGAGGCAACCCATGGCGCTTCAAGACGATGGCGATACGACGCTCGGCGATTTCGGGTATTCCAAATTCGGCGACGACCGGCTCCGGGAGGAGTGCGGCGTCTTCGGTGTGTTCGGGCATGCGGATGCGGCGGCGCTGACGGCGCTGGGCCTGCACGCGCTCCAGCATCGCGGTCAAGAGGCGGCGGGCATCGTTGCCTATGATGGGCAGCAGTTCCATTCGGAACGCCGGCTGGGCCTCGTCGGCGACAACTTCAACGACGCGGGTGTGATCGGGCGGCTCAAGGGCCATATGGCCGTTGGGCACAACCGTTATTCGACGACCGGCGAGCCAGCGCTGAAGAACGTGCAGCCGCTTTATGCCGACATCGATACGGGCGGGTTTGCGGTCGGGCATAACGGCAACCTCACCAATGCTCTGACCCTGCGCCGCGAGCTGATCTCGTCGGGCGCGATCTTCCCCTCCACTTCGGATACGGAAGTCATTCTGCATCTGCTGTCGCGCTCCAAGAAGCGGCGGATGGTCGATCGGTTCATCGAGGCCATCCGGCAGATCGAGGGCGCTTATGCGCTGGTGGCGCTGACCAACGATATGATGATCGCGGCGCGCGATCCCATCGGCATCCGGCCGCTGGTGCTGGGCCGTCTGGACGGGGCGACGATCTTTGCCTCCGAGACGTGCGCTTTGGACATGGTCGGCGCGGAGTTCGTGCGCGAAGTGGAGAACGGCGAAGTCATCGTCGTCACCAAGGACGGGATCGAGAGCCATCGTCCCTTTCCGCGGCGTCCGGCTCGGCCGTGCATTTTCGAATATATCTACTTCTCGCGGCCCGACAGCGTGATCGGCGGACGGTCGGTTTACGACATCCGCAAGCAGATGGGCGTGCAGTTGGCCATCGAGTCAACGCCCGGTGCGGACGTCATCGTGCCGATCCCGGATTCGGGCGTGCCGGCGGCGATAGGTTTCTCGCAGCAGTCGGGCATTCCGTTCGAACTCGGCATCATCCGCAATCACTATGTGGGGCGGACCTTCATCGAACCTGAGCAGCGTATTCGCGCGCTCGGCGTGAAGCTGAAACACTCCGCCAATGCGGGTGTGATCCGCGGCAAGCGCATCGTTCTTATCGACGACAGCGTCGTGCGCGGTACGACATCGAAGAAGATCGTGCAGCTCATGTACGAGGCTGGCGCCAAAGAAGTGCATATGCGCATTTCGTCGCCGCCAATCACGCATCCTGACTACTACGGCATCGACACGCCGCGGAAGAAAGACCTCTTGGCGGCGAACATGGACGTGGAAGGTATGCGTCAGTTCATGGGTGCGGACAGTCTCGCGTTCCTGTCGGTGGACGGCATCTACCGATCGGTCGGGTTCGATCAGCGCGATGCGCGGGCACCGCAGTTCACCGACCATTGCTTCACCGGCGAATATCCCACCGAACTCGTCGACCAGAACGGGACCGGTTTCCGGCAGTTGTCACTCCTCGCTGAGGTCGTCTAATACCATCCGCAATGCCGTTGCGGGGTCGCCGCCGGCCTAACGTGAGGCACCCTCCCCCGTGACTTCCGCTCAGCTTCCTCTTAAAGGGCGCCTTGCCCTCGTCACCGGCGCGACGCGCGGCCTCGGCCGGGCGATCGCGGTTTCTTATGCGAAGGCCGGCGCGCATGTGATTGCCGTCGGGCGCACGCAAGGGGCGCTGGAGGACCTCGACGACGAGATCCAGAAAGTCGGCGAACCCGCGACGCTGCTGACGCTCGATTTGCGCAAGGGCGACAAGATCGACGGACTGGGGCCGACGATCTATGAGCGCTGGGGCAAGCTCGACATTTTTGTCGGCAACGCCGCCATGCTGGGGCCGCTGTCGCCGCTGCCGCATGTCACGGCGGACGCTTGGCAGCATGTGATCGACGTGAATCTGACGGCGAACTGGCGGCTGATCCGCACGCTCGATCCACTTTTGAAATTGTCAGACGCGGGGCGGGTGATCCTCGTGTCGTCGGGGGCGGCCGAGGGGCGGTATGCGTACTGGGGCCCGTACGCCGTGTCGAAAGCCGGTGTCGAATGCATGGGGAAGATGTACGCGGCCGAATGCGAGAATTCGCCCGTGCGCGTTTCGATCGTCAACCCTGGTGCCACTCGGACCGCGATGCGCGCGAAAGCGTTCCCGGGCGAGGACCCGATGACGTTGCCGGCGCCGGAGGATGTGGCGCCGCTGTTTTTGGAGCTGGCGCGCCCCCAGAGCACCGTGCACGGCGAGATCGTGCGCTACCGCGAGTGGATCGCGGCGCAGGCGACTGCGGCGGCTGCGACGTAGCGCCGGCTATCCCTTCACCTCGATGACCATGCCATCGTAGGCGGGCTCAACGTTGGGCGGGAGTTCGGCTGCGAGTTTGGCGTAGTCGAGGTCGCTCGTCATGTGGGTGAGGATGGCGCGTTGGGGCTTCAGGCGTTCGATCCATTTGAGCGCGTCGGAGACGCTGAAGTGGCTCTCGTGCCGGGTGTAGCGCAGCGCATCGACAATCCAGACATCGAGGCCTTCCAGGAGCGGGATCGACGCTTCCGGCAGATCGGAGATATCGGGCGAGTAGGCGATGGATCCGAAGCGGAAGCCGAGCGAGGCGATGTCGCCGTGGATTTGCGGAACGGCTTGGATGTCGAGCGCACAGTTGACGCCCGGGATCCGGATTTTGCCGTTGGCTGGAATATCGGCGGGCTTCAAGATCGGGTGATAGCCCGAGCCCGGCTGCTGCTCGAAGCAGTAGTTGAAACGGCCGACGATGCTGTCGCGCGTGGGCGCATCGAAGTGGCAGGTGACCTTCGATTTCATCGCATAGGCGACCATGCGCAGGTCGTCGATGCCGTGGGTGTGGTCGGCGTGATCATGCGTGTAGAGGACGCCGTCGAGATGGGTGACGCGCGCATCAAGAAGCTGTTCGCGGAGGTCGGCGGGGGTGTCCACGAGGACATTGGTGAAGCCGTTCGCGGCGATTTTTTCGGCAAGCACCGCGCAGCGGCGGCGGCGGTTCTTCGGATTGGCGGGATCGCAGGCGCCCCAGATAGGGCCGAGGCGGGGCACGCCGCCGGACGAGCCGCAGCCCAGAATCGTCAGGCGGATGGTCATGCCGCGGCTCCGGGACGGGGAACCTTCTGATAGAGGCGGAAGAAGTTGTCGGTCGTCGCGCGGGCGAAGTACGACGTAGGCCGGTTCGTTCTGCTTGCCGCGATAGGGTTCGGGCGCAAGGTAGGGCGCGTCGGTTTCGACGAGGATGCGATCCAAGGGCACGGCGTTGGCGATGGCGCGCAGCTCCTCATTTTTCTTGAAGCTGACGACGCCGGAGAAGGAGACGTAGACGCCGAGGTCGACGGCGCGCAGGGCGAGGTCACGGCCGCCTGTGAAGCAATGCAGAACGGCAGGAAACGGGCCTTTGGCGTGTTCCTCTTCGAGGATGGCGATGGTGTCGGCATCGGCATCGCGGGTGTGGATTTCGAGCGGCAGTCCGGTCATGCGGGCGGCTGCAATGTGCGTGCGGAAGCCTTGCGCCTGGGCCTCGGGCGTTGAGTGTTTGTAATAGTAGTCGAGGCCGGCTTCGCCGATGCCGACGATCTTGGGGTGCTCGGCATAGCTGGCGAGATCGACGGCGGTGACGTCCAGTTCTTCGTGAGCGTAGTGGGGGTGTGTTCCGACCGTGCCGTAGACCGTGTCGTAGCGATCGACGACGGAGATCAGGTGGGGGAACTTGGCGACGCGGGTGGAGATGTTGACCATCAGACCGACGCCGGCCGCGTGCGCGCGGGCGACGACGCCGTCGAGGTCGCTGGCGAATTCGGGCCGGTCGATATGGCAGTGGTGATCAACGAGCAGCATCTTAAGTGCCGTCCTCGGATTTGGACTTTTGCCGGTTGGCTTCTTTCTTGGCTTTTTTGGCGGCCTTGGCGGCTTCCTGCTCTTCCGCCGAGA
Organism: Hyphomicrobium sp. 12-62-95; assembly: GCA_002279935.1. Lineage (GTDB taxonomy): Bacteria > Pseudomonadota > Alphaproteobacteria > Rhizobiales > Hyphomicrobiaceae > JAGVSR01. The sequence continues at coordinate 28,156 of NCCZ01000022.1, forward strand.
TGGAGCCGCTCTTCTTGGCGTCGGCCGCAGATGGATCGACGTAGCGCGGGAAGACGCCTTGCGGCTCGGGCAGCTGCGTGCCGGGCTTGAGGCGGCCAGCGGGTCCGAGCGCTGCGAAAGTCCGCTGGGCGGGATCGGTGAGCGCCAGGAGGCTCAAAAGCTTGTCGGCGGACGCGGGCATGACCGGCTGCACAAGGATGGCGAGCTGGCGGACGACTTCGGCGGTGACGTAGAGGATCGTGCCCTTGCGCTCGTCGGTCAGCGCCTTGTCGAAGGGCTTTTCGCTGGCGAAATAGCGGTCGCCTTCGCCGACGACATCCCAGATGGCATCTAGCCAGGTTTTAATGGCCTGCTTATCCATGGCCTCGCGGGCAATCGCGTAGAGCGCGTCGGCTTTGGCGAGGAGGGCCTTGTCGGAATCGGTCAGATCGACGGGTGGAGGGAGGACGCCGCCAAAGCCCTTCCAAATCATGGAGAGGCAGCGCTGGGCAAGGTTGCCCAAGCCGTTGGCGAGATCGGCGTTGATGCGAGCGGCAATCGTTTCGGGCGAATAGCTGCCGTCGGACCCGAAGACGACTTCGCGTAGGAAATAATAGCGGACTTGATCGAGGCCGTAGTGCTCCACGAGCGCAAAGGGATCGACGACGTTGCCGACCGACTTCGACATCTTCTCGCCCTTGTTGAACAGGAAGCCGTGGCCGAAGACGCGTCCGGGTAGCGCGACTCCGGCGCTCATCAGGAAGGCTGGCCAATAGATGGCGTGGAAGCGGACGATATCCTTCCCGATGACGTGGACGTTGCAAGGCCAGAAGTCCTGCCGTTGTTCACCGCCTCCGAAGATGCCGGTCGCGGTGCAGTAGTTGTTCAGCGCATCGACCCAGACATACATGACGTGGCCGGGATGGCCGGGGACGGGAATGCCCCAGTCGAGCGTCGTGCGCGAAATGGAGAGATCTTCCAGGCCGGAGCGGATGAAACTCACGACCTCGTTGCGGCGCTCGGCGGGCAGAATGAAATCGGGGTTGGCCTCGATGTGGGCGAGCAGTGGCTCTTGATATTTGGAGAGGCGGAAGAAGAACGTTTCTTCTTCCTGCCATGTCACTTCGGTGCCGGTGGGCGTGGCATAGCGCTGGCCGTCGTCGCGGACTTCGGTTTCGGCTTCCTTGTAGTAGGTCTCATCGCGGACGGAGTACCAGCCGCCGTACTTTTTCAGGTAGATGTCACCGGCGGCCTCCATGCGGCGCCAGAGTTCCTGGCAGCTGTCATAGTGGCGCGGTTCGGTGGTGCGGATGAAATCGTCGTTGGAGAGATTGAGCATGCCGGCCATGTCGCGGAAGCGGGCCGAATTGCGGTCGGCCAGTTCGCGCGGGGTGATGCCGTCCTTGGCGGCGGTCTGCTTCATCTTCAAGCCATGTTCGTCGGTGCCGGTGAGGAAGAAGACTTCCTTGCCGTCGAGGCGCTCGAAGCGGGCGATCGCGTCGGTGGCGATGGCCTCATAGGCGTGGCCAATGTGGGGCGCGCCGTTGGGGTAGGAGATCGCAGTCGTGATGTAGAAGCGTGTGCTCATGGTCTTACCTCAGCTGGGCGCTCCGATCGGAACCAGAGCCGCACGAGCCCGCCGCTCACAGGGCTGTCTTGACTACGGAATAGCGCGTTAGGCCGGAGCCGCGCCGCGGGAGGTCTGCACGAGCCGTTGGAAGGTCAACAGGATCAGCGATTTGCGATCCAGGTTGTAGATCTCAGTGCTGGCCTTTTCGGCGACCGTGGTTTCCCACAGTTGGGCCCATGCCGCAAGCTGGTCCTGGGGCATCAGGCGGGCTGCGAGTTGGACCTCGGCTGGATCGCCCTCCCCGGTAGCCGCAGCACGGATGAGGCGGCCGAGGAGCCCCAAGAGCAATTCGAAGAAGAGCTCATATTTGGCTTCGGCGGCGTTGGAGGCCAGTTCGTCGCCGAGGGTATGGATTGGAAGCCAATCGATGCGGGGCAGCAGCGCGACGGCGGCCGCGATCTTGCGGTGGAGATCGAGCCCTTTGGCGGTGTGCAGCAGGAGGAAGCGGCGGACGCTGCCTTCCGAGAGGCGCGATAGGGTTTGCCATTCCTCTCCGGCGGGAAGCGCTGCTTCGGCGCCGGTGTCGTCGGCAGCATTGAGGGCTTGGGCGATGGCCTTGCGCAAGGCGTCGTCGGGAAGTGGTGCGCAGGCGAGCGTGCGGCAGCGGGAGCGGATCGTTGGCAACAGGCGGTCAGGTGCGGAGGAGATGAGAAGGAAAACCGTGCGCTTGGGCGGCTCTTCCAATGACTTCAGTAGGGCGTTGGCGGCGTTGGCATTCAATTCGTCGACGGGATCGACGATGACGACGCGCCAGCCCTCCCCTGCCCCCATACCGAGGAAGCCTTTCAAGCGGCGGACCTCGTCGACGGTAATTTCCGATTTCAACTTTTTGGTCTTGAAGTCGTAAGGGCGGCGCAGGACCAGCAATTCGGGATGCGCGAGGTTGGCGACAAGGCGGGCGGCGGTGGTGGCGGGATCGATATCGAGCGAACCGCCGAACATGTCGCGCTCGCTGTCACTGGCGAAGAGGAACCGCGCGATGCGATAGGCGAGTGTCGCCTTGCCGATGCCCGGTGGGCCGGTGACGATCCAGGCGTGGTGCAGGCGGCCGGAATTGAAGGCGTCGAGAAAGCCCTGCTCGGCCTGTGCCTGGCCATAGAGCCGCCCGGTGTGGCGGGGCGATGGAAAGCCGTCGAGCTTGTCGGGCTCGGGCAGCAGTTCCGTTTCGGCGGCAAGGGCGGTCGCGCGGGCCATGGCTTAGCGCGCCTCGGTGAACAGGCGGCTTTCAACGGCGGCAAAGACATTGCGCGCGACATCGTCGGGTGAGCTCTGACCATCGACGACGACGCAGCGCTGCGGTTCGAGACGGGCGATTTCGAGGAAGCCTTCGCGGAGTTTTTTGTGGAAGTCGAGGCCGCGGGATTCGAAGCGATCAGCAAGAAGCCCGCGCGGTTGCTTGGGGATCTTCTCGCTCGGGGCCTGGGCGGCGGGGGACGGGTTGAGGCGCAGTGCGGCGCGGGCCAGACCAATCTCGGCGGGGATGTCGACGACGATGGTGAGGTCGGGTTTGGTGTGCTGAACGATGATGAGTTCGAGGGCTTCGAGGAGACGCGGTTCGACGCGGCCGGCGTAGCCTTGGTAAACGCGGGTTGAATCGGAAAAGCGATCACAGATGACGACGTGACCGGCGGCGAGGGCGGGGCGTATCACCTGTTCGAGATGATCGGCGCGGGCGGAGGCAAAGAGGAGTGCTTCGGCCAGCGGCGAATGCTTCTCCAGGTTCGGATCGAGGATGATGGCGCGCAGGCGTTCAGCGAACGGGGAGCCGCCCGGTTCGCGTGTGACGGTGACGGCGTGGCCGGCGGCGGTCAGACGGTCGGCGAGACGCTTGGCTTGGGTTGATTTGCCCGAGCCTTCGCCGCCTTCGAATGTAATGAACCAACCGGCCGTCATTGCGCCCCTTTCTGCGGGCCGCGACGGGCCCGGGGCGCGACATGACAGGCCCAAAGGGCGTTTTAGAGGTTGGCCCAGCGCAGCGCCAGAAAAACCAGACTGTCCATGCCGCGCCGCCACAGGTTGGCTGGCTCCACGTCCTCAGTAGCGACGAGGGGCACTTCTGTGGAGGCGTTGGAGGAGCTCGTCACGCGCAGGCGGGCGATCTCGTCGCCTTTTTTGACGGGCGGCTTGAGGGGGCCGTTGTAGACGATTTCGGCGCGCAGCTTCTGGTTGGCTGGGAAGCGCGGCAGGACGACGTTTAACGGTCCCCCGCCTTTGGCGCTGAGGGGGACGTAGAACTGGGTGCCGCCCCAGATGCGGGCGTGGCCGACTTCCTCATCGGCATCGAACAGCGTGAACTTGGCGAAGCTGCGCTGGCCCCACTCGAGCAGGCGGCGGGCTTCTTCGCGCCGCTCCTTTTCATCGGCGAGGCCCATGACCACGCCAATGAGGCGGCGGCCTTCGCTGACCGACGATACGACGATCCCGTAGCCCGCTTCCTTGGTGTGGCCGGTTTTGAGGCCATCCACGCCCAGAGCGTCATCGCCGAGGAGAGGATTGCGGTTGAAAAATTTGTGCTTGCGGTAGGGGAACTCGCGCTGGGCAAAGATTTTGTAGTGCTCGGGATGCTCGCGGATGATGTGGCGGGCCAGGATGGCAAGCTCGCGCGCGGTCATCAGGTGTTCTGGATCGTGCAAGCCCGTGGAATTGCGGAACGTGGACTTGGCGAGCCCGATGCGGCGAGCTTCGGCCTCCATCATTTTTGCAAAGCCTTGTTCGCTGCCGCCAAGTGCTTCAGCGACCGCGATGGATGCATCGTTGCCCGACTGCACGATGATGCCCTGGATGAGTTCATCGACCCGGGCCCGGGTATTGATGGGCACGAACATGGCCGACGTGCCCGACGGGGCGCCGCCCGTGCGCCAGGCGTATTCGCTCATCAGAAATTCGTCTTCGGGCTTGACCTTGCCCTGCTTCATCGCCTGGAACAGCACTTCCAGGGTCATGAGTTTGCTCATGCTTGCGGGCGGCGCCAGTTCATCCGCATTCTGCTGATAGAGAACTGCACCGCTGTCGGCGTCCATCAGAATGGCGCGCTTGGCGCGCGTGACGAATTCGCCGGAGGCCTGCGCCAAAGCGGGGGTGGCAGATGTCAGGGTCTCAATCGCAAAGGCCGCGACGGCGACCATGATAAGCGCCGCCAACCGGACCAGTGATCGTGTTGCCGTGAGCCCCACGCGTTTTGCTCCCCGAGACGGTCATCTTGCGCAAATAAACGCGAAACTGTTGTGCAGCTTTATGGAAGGCGGCGGACGGGTGGTCAACCGCGTTCGGGCACGATGTGGACAACTGCTGCGTGCGCGCGGGCGAGGATTGTGGCGGTTAGGGTTCGCCGCCCAAACTCGAACGGCGGTGATCCATGAACGACCAGTCGCTGTCCGTCGGGGCAGGAGGTTGGCGGCGCGGGGGCAGCGGGGCGTACGCCGATCCGGCGTTTGTAGCCACGCGGTTGCCGCTCGACCAGGGTTGGCTTGCCAGGAATTGGCGTTCGCGGCGATCGTCGCCGTTCATCGGTGCCTTCCCGGCATAGCGCACGCGCACGCGGCCAAGCCCCTTGCCCTTGGTTCCTAGCGCATTGGCGGCAGCGCGGGAGAGATCGATAACGCGATTGCCGATGTAGGGTCCGCGATCGTTGACGCGCAGGAGGACCGTGCGGCCGTTTTCGAGGTTGGTAACGTAGACATAGGTGGGCAGCGGCAGGGTCGGATGCGCGGCCGACAGGCGGTTCATGTCGTAGATTTCGCCGTTGGCCGTCTTGCGGCCGTGGAAGTCATCGCCGTACCAGGAGGCGATGCCGACTTCGTCGAGGCCGGGTTGGTGGCGCGGTGTGTACCAGCGGCCGCCGATGACATACGGCTTGCCCAACTTGTAGTGACCACCGCCTTTGGGGATCCTGTCATTGGGGCCGTAGACGCGCTGGCTGGAACTGACGCCCCATTTGGGGTCGGGTCCGCCGGACGAGCAGGCACTCAGGAGCACAGGCGCGAACACGGCTATGACGGCCGCGCGAACGGCGGCGTGAGGTGAGAGGGTACGCACGACAGAATTCCCACTGAGCCGGCCCCAACCGCCGGCAAATGTCCGATCCGTGTGACCTTGGCAGGTCCGCGCGGCCGGGCTTCGGCCGGATCGTGGCGAATTATGCTTAGGATCGGGTAAATGTAGGCCTTTTCTGGCTCACGCGCTGACGGCGCTCCGCGGGGGCGCGCTTTATGCTGGCCCACGCTCGGCAGGCCGGCGTGGGGCATGCCGCAGGTCGCCTTGCTGGATTTTTCCGCTCACGCGCCCATGGGCGCTCCGCGGGGGCGCGCTTGATGCTTGCCCACACTCGGCAAGCCGGTGTGGGGCCGCGGGTCGCCTTGCTCCCCGGGCCTGCGGCCCGAAGGTTTTCAGGGGTGAAAGTGGGTGGGGAAAGTCAGGCTTGAGGCGGGGGGCGGTGGCGCGTATAGGGGGCCGTCCGGAGGGATGGTCGAGTGGTTTAAGGCACCGGTCTTGAAAACCGGCGTGGGTGCAAGCTCACCGTGGGTTCGAATCCCACTCCCTCCGCCACGTTATCGCTCATGCGCCCATGGGCGCTCCGCGGGGGCGGCGCTCGCGCCGGGTCGCGTTGCTCCCGAGCCCTCCGGGCTCTCTTCGCTTGCGGGATGTCCACGCATCACTTGGGGGGCGCGGCGCTTGATACTGGCCCACACTCGGCAGGCCGGTGTGGGGTTCGCGCCGGGTCGCGTTGCTGACTAATCGCGAGGCGAACATTCGTCTGAGCGCGATCAATCAGATGGATGAGCGCCCAAGACTCTCTGGCGCGCGCCTCCGGCGGGGGAACGAAAGCGTACGGTCGCCGTTCCCCTACGTAGTTCCGACACAGAGCTTGGATCAGGCGTCGCAGTTTCGCTCAATCGGAGCGGCGCTGTGCGACGCCGCATTTTATCAGGAGACTGAGATGCACAAACTGGCATTCACGGGTTTGGCGGCAGGCATCATGATGCTCGCTCCCATGGCGGCGCATACCGCGCCGGCGAACAGCGCCGACGGCACAATCGTTATCGCGCAGCGTGAGGGGGGCGGGGGCGGAATGCGCGGCGGCGGCGGAGGTGCGGGACCCGGTGGTGGTGCCGGGGCCATGAAGGGTGGCGGCGGTGGTCCGGCGATGCGCGGGCCAGGTGGTGGTCAACGGTCCTTTGACGGTGGCGGACGCCGTGGTGGCGAGGGTGCAGGCCGGGCGTTTCGCGGCGGCAATGATGGCGTTGGCCGCGTCGAGCGTGGTGATCGCCGTGGACGCAACATCGACCGTGGACCGCGTCAGGCGGAGCCAGGCGTGAAGCGCGGCAATCGCGGGCCGGGTTATGGTTATCGCGGCGGTCAGAAGCACAGCCGGGATTTCGTGCGCCGGCGCGGGCACCGCTATGTCTGGGGACCGGGTCTCGGTTTCTACTTCTATGACGGTTACTACTACGGCGATTGCGATTGGCTGGAGCGCCGCGCGCTTGCGACTGGGAGCGCTTATTGGTGGGACCGCTATAACCGCTGCATCGATTGGTAACGGACGTCAAAGTCATCATGACGTTTCGATGCGAGAGGCGTGGGCAAATGTTCACGCCTCTTTTTTCGTCCTGTCAGCGGGCATCGACGAGACCGCTGTCGATCAAGCGGCGGTGGAACGTCATGATCTTGGCTGTGTCGGCACAGCTGTCATAGCGGCCCCGGCACTGATCGAGAAGCCGCCGGCGCTCGCGATAGGAATCTGACAACGGCACGCCTGCGGCTTGGAGCAGGACAGTGCTCAGATAGGGCACATCGAGCACCTCCACTTCTGGAAGCCGTGGCATGTCGAAATTGATGCCCTCGACGCTGTAGTAGGTGATGAAACCGGGGCTATCCTTCATGATCGCGACGTCTTCGGCGACGCGGACGTCGCCAAAGCCCAGGTAGTGACGCGTGGCGATGGGTTGATGGTCGCCGTATTGCACCAAAAGGATCGGCTCACCCGGAAAGCGGGTTTTGAGTTCGCGCTTGAACGCGTCCAGGTCCATGCGGGCCATCGACAGGCGGCGGAGATATTCGTTCATCTCGGGATGGGTGCCGGCACCGCCGCCGGGCACATTCACTTGCGGCTGGTAGGGTTGCAGATAGGGGCCGTGGGCCGCCATCGTGATGACGTAGGTGAAGAGCGGCTGGTCACTTTTTCGCACGTGCCCGGACAGCAGCTTCAGCGTGTTGCCGAAATAGAAATGGTCGCGCTCGTTGCCGGTTTTGGCGCCTTGTGCCTTCTTATCGAAGATCTCGGGCATTCCGGCAGCGGTGTAGAATTTGCCGTTCGAGACAAAGTTTTTGTCGAGCGGGTAGATAACGGTGTTGCGATAGCCGCAGCGGGCGAGCGCCTGGGGCAGCGTGTCATGAACGCGGCCAGCCATCAGGGATTGCACGAACGGGCGCATGCCGCCGAAGGAGTAGGTGGACACTCCGGCAAGCACGGAGAACTCGGTTAGCCAGGATGCGCCGCCGTAGGTCTCGACCCGCATCTTGCGCAGCGTCCCGTCACCGGAGCGGAACATTCCATCGACGCGCTTGTCGTATTCCAGGCCAGGAAAGTATTCAGGTGGGACGACCGATTCCTGATGAATGAGAATGATGTGCGGCGGCTTCTTGGTCGCCCCGCATCCAGCGGGGACCGTGAAGAGCGGACCAGGCGCCGTGGTGGCGGCTTCGATGAGTTGGCCGCGCCAGAGGGTTTCGATGGTCTCAGGCACCGACGAATAGAACGTCGAGACGACGAGGTCTTCCCAGTACTGCTGTGTATGCCGGCGCTCGCCTTTCATGGTGGCGCTGAGGCCTGTCAGAACGGCGAAGGCCAGCATGAGGGGGACTGACACAACCCGGCGTACGCGCGTGGCGTCCATGAGGTAGGCCGCGACGAGCACTAGCGCAAAGCCGAGCAGAGCTGCGAGGAGAAGCAGCAGTTCGGCGCGGTATGAGGCCCAGAGAAACGAGAGCGTTGAGAACGACGAGAGATAGAAGAAAAGATCGTAGGCATGAACGGACATGTTCATGGCCTGATGCTTGGCGGCGGCTGCGTGGACGATGATGGTCACCAAGAGGGTGACAAACACGGTGGCGACCAGAAGGCGGCGGGTTAGGGCAAGAACGGTGAGGCCGGCAAACAGGGTAGCTGTCCACACATAGGCCAGATGCCAGTCCGAGCCCTCGTAGCGGCGGAAGTAGGTATGCAGTCCGATTGCTGCCAGGACCGCGAGGATGCCGACAGCCCGCCAGCCGAGTTGCCACGGCCCCGCATTGTCCGCTTCAGAGGCAAGGGCGCGTTGCGTATCAACGACAATGCGGTCGGTCATGTTGGCCGTTCCGATCCGGAGCGCGGACAGAGCCGTGCGGGTTCCGACGGCGATCCGTCATGCATTTGTCATATATGACTGTTTGATGACTGCGTAGCCCGTTTCGTTCCCGGACGGCCGGATATTTTTTGCCGGCCATGTGGTGGCTGCCTCAATTCGAACTCCGCCGGGAGAGGACGGCTAGCGCGCTTGCACAAAACGAGCGGGGCGGGACATTTCTGCCCTGCCCCGGATTTTTAGGTTTTGAATTGCGTTCGGCTTAGTACCAGCGGCTGGAGCTGCGGCGGCCGCTATCCATTTTCCAGAGCGCGCCGATCACAATGCCGAGCACGCCGACGGCTGCCAATGACGCGAGGGGCTGCTGGCGTACCGTCCGATCGATGGCCGACATGGCGTGACGTCCCTGCTCGGCGGCGCTGCGCGCTGCATGCTCGGCCCCGTCGAGGGCCCGGTCGAACTGACGGCTGGCTGCATCCGTGAGGCCAGCTGCACGGTCGGACATGTCGTTGGAACCGCCATATGAGGGGTTGGACATTCCTGTTCTCCTTCTTGGAAATTTGAATTTGTAGGACGGTTGACTAACCCGCCGGGGGCAAACCGGTTCCCAATGTACTGAATTGGGCATTGGGTAGAGCGATGCCGGGCGACGTGCAGCCGCCCAGCCCGGTTAAGAATGCCGAACCATCAGCGCGTGCTGGTTCCGTCGTTGTCCATGGAGTCCGCTTTGCCGTCGCCGTCACGGTCGATCTGGCTTTCAGGACGGGGTGTGGGTGGAGCCAATCCGTCCCGGGCGGTGCCCGCGCCGGAACCTGTCCCAGGTCCAGGATTGTACGGACGTCCGGCCGTGCCTGGAGACGGTGTCGGTGGGCGAACGGCGGTCGTTCCTGTCGTGCTGCCGGTGCCCGGAGCAGCGCCGGTTCCACCACTAGCTGCGCCGCTGCTTCCAGACCCGCTGCCGCCAGCGCCGGCAAAGGCAGCGGATGACACCGTGATCATTACAAGGGTCAGAACAGTTTTGAGCTTCATCGGCAGGGTTCCTCCTCCGAAGAACCGTCGCTGTGCAGGAATGTTCCGCTCAAACGCCGCGGCCATTCGGGGAACTCGCACGGTGGGTGGGCGTTTGCTCGAAAAGCGTATTTCCTTGAAGGATGACACATATGACGGAGCAGACGGATCATCAGCGGGCGCGGGACAAACTGTGGACCTTCATGGAGCAATTTCATGCAGCCATGTTCGTCACGCGCGAGCAGAGCGGGGCGCTGGCATCGCGCCCGATGAGTCCCATTGTCAAATCTGATGAGGGCTTGATCTACATTCTGACCGAGACGACCTCGGATTCGGCGCGCTCTGTGCGTGCTGAACCGTTGGCGCTGTTGACCTTTGCCGATGGCAAGCGGTTCATTTCGACGAGCGTTCGCGCGGATGTCTCGGAAGATCGCATCTTGATCGAACGCTTGTGGAATCCCGGCGCGCAGGCCTTCTGGCCGGAGGGGCCGTCCAATCCGCGTCTGTGCGCGTTGGTTTTGCATCCGCAGACCGGGGAATACTGGGAAGGTGACAACACCATTTCGACGGTTATTCAGATCGTCGTTGGCGCGGTCACGGGCCGCCAGCCCAATCCGGGCGAGCACGGGCAGGCGCAGTTGTCATGAGGATGGATCAACCGATGGCGCGCACGTCGATCATTCCGATCGCGGGCTTAGTTATGGCTGTTGTTTTGTCTGGATGTGGAGATGAGACGGCGCTGCCCAAGGGCGCGGATAGCGGTCCCAATCCGTCCTTGCCTAAACCCGTGACGTCGGCGGTTCCGACGGTCAATGTGGCCCCGGCAAAGGGTTGGGCAGCCGGAGAGCTGCCGACCGCTGCGGCCGGATTAACGGTTGGCGCGTTCGCGCGCGACCTCAATCATCCGCGCTCGATCCTCGTTTTACCGAATGGCGACGTGCTTGTGGCGGAGAGCAATGCGCCGCCGAAGGAGCAGGGCACGGGGATCCGCGGCTTCATCATGAAGCTCGTCATGGATCGCGCGGGGGCGGGCGTGCCCAGTCCGAACCGTGTCATTCTTTTGCGCGATGCGGATGGCGATGGGACGGCGGAGACGCGTTCCACATATATCGAGGGCCTCACCTCGCCGTTTGGGCTCGCGTTGATCGGCGACCGGCTCTATGTGGCGAATGCGGATAGCATCGTTGCGTTTCCCTATATTGTCGGTGCCGACAAGATCACCGCAGCGGCTGAAAAGATTGTCGATCTGCCGGGTGGTCCGCTCAACCATCATTGGACCAAGAGCCTGATCGCCAGTCCGGACGTGCGTTTCCTCTACGTGGGTGTTGGATCGAACAGCAACGTCGGCGAAAATGGGATGGAGATGGAAAAGGATCGCGCTGCGATTCTGGAAGTCGACATCGCGGCCAAGAGCACACGTCCATTCGCGACGGGCCTTCGCAATCCGGTTGGAATGGCTTGGGAGCCTGGCAAAAAGACGCTTTGGACCGTCGTCAACGAGCGCGACGAACTGGGGAGCGATCTGGTTCCGGACTATCTGACGAAGGTCGTCGATGGTGGCTTCTATGGATGGCCGTACAGCTACTTCGGCACGACTGTTGATGAGCGCGTGACGCCGCAGCGGCCGGATCTTGTGGCTAAGGCTATTGTGCCGGACTATGCGCTGGGAGCGCACACAGCGTCGCTGGGTCTGGCATTTTCGCATGGCCAAGGCTGGCCCAGCGACTGGGCTCAGGGCGCGTTTATTGCGCAGCACGGATCTTGGAATCGCAAGCCTCTCTCGGGCTACAAGGTCGTGTTCGTACCGTTTGAAAACGGGCGGCCGAACGGTGCGATGCGCGATGTGCTCACGGGATTTCTTTCCAATGATGGAGACGCGCTGGGGCGCCCGGTCAGTGTCGCATTCACTCAGAGAGGGACGCTGCTGATCACTGACGATGTCGGCAATGCTATTTGGTCGGTGAGGCCGCAGGCGGCGCAGTCAGAAGTTACGGCGCAATAGAGTTGTGTGAAGCACGGTAGGAAAGCTGGGGCGACGCAATGATATGCGCCGCCCTTCTATTTTCCGCGTCGTTCGTTCACGAAGTTCTACCGGACATCACGGTGTTGGTGTTTGCGTTTGCGGGGCCGGTGGAGCAGTTTCCGTCTGCGTCTGGTCGGACGCCCAAAATCCGAAATAGAGACCGATAAACACAAGCATGATAATCGCCAACGATGTTCCCAGAACGCGGGCATTCATCTGGCTCGTGCTGCCCTGGCGGGTCTTGACGTCTTTTTTCGTCACATCTGGTTCATGCATGTTCGTTCTCCCTACACGACCTCTCGTCATAGCCATCCAACGCGCGGCATCGCATAGGGTTGCCACGCGTACTGAATGGCAGGCGACGTGACGCACCGCCGGCGAGCACTGCCGATGTTCAGCGCCGGAACGCGCGCGTTCCGGCTGCGTTTCTCCAGGTGAAGCGGAACAAGGAGGACGTCTGTTGGGCCGGCTGATCTGTGTATCAAACCGGGTGATGACGCCGCAGCAAACGAACACCAGTGGTGGGCTAGCGGTTGCGCTGTCGTCGGCATTGAAGCAGTGCGGCGGTGTTTGGATGGGGTGGTCTGGGCGCATCAGTGACGAAACGCAATTGAGCGTCGAGGACGGGGCGTTCACGTCCGTCACGCTGGATATGACTCAAGCCGAATACGACGGTGGGTACCTCGGCTATTCCAATTCGGTGCTATGGCCTGTGTTTCATAACCGGCTCGATTTGGCGCGATTTGACCCAACTTTCTTTGAGGCTTACGTCTCATTCAGTGCGCGGCTGGCCGACGCTATCGCGCAACGGGTGCAGCCCAACGATACCATCTGGGTTCACGACTATCACTTTGTTCTGCTCGGGCAGCAGCTACGCGCGCGCGGAGTTGCCAATCCGATCGGGTTTTTTCTGCATATTCCAATGCCCCCGCCGGAAGCATTTCTAGCGCTTCCGGAGTACCGAACATTGGGCGCGGCACTTGCGGCCTTTGATCTCGTTGGACTGCAGACGACGTCAGATGTGAGCAATGCGATCGGGTGTCTGCGCCGATCCAACGGCGCACAATTGTTGCCGAGCGGCCGGGTAAGCATCGATGGGGCGCGGTTTGCGTTGACGCGGGCGCCGGTCACCATCGATGCCACAGATTTCGCGCCGGCCGGACCGTTGGTGCGTTCTGCCACTGTGCGGCGTGTACTGGGCGTGGACCGGCTGGACTACACGAAGGGATTGCCGCAGAAATTTCGGGGGTTCGCGCGTTTGCTGGAGCGCTATCCGCACTTTCGCAAGACGACTGTATTGGCTCAGATCGCGGCACCGACCCGGGACAGCGTGGAAGTTTACGCCGATATCCGGCAGGAGCTTGAGGGCATTTCTGGCGCGGTGAACGGCGCTTATGGCGATGTGGAGTGGGTTCCGATCCATTACGTGCACCGGGCTGTGCCACGAAGGAAGCTTGGCGCGCTTTACCGGTCGGCGGCGGTGGGCCTGATCACACCGTTGCGGGACGGCATGAATTTGACGGCTAAGGAATATGTAGCGTCGCAAGATGCGAGCGATCCGGGTGTTTTGGTTCTCTCATCGTTTGCTGGGGCGGCCGAAGACATGGAGGCGGCGTTGCTCGTCAATCCCTATTGCGTTGACAGCATTGCGGAGGCTTTGGCGGTTGCGTTGACAATGCCGCTCGCCGACCGCGTTGCGCGGCATCGGGCGCTGATGGCCGTGGTCGGTGCGCGCGATAGCCAGATGTGGGCCTGTGATTTTGTCCGGCAGTTGGGGCGGGCGGCGCGGATCAACCGCGGCGCTCCCGCCGTTTCGGTGGCGTGACACGATGGAACATCGGGTGGAACCTCTTGGGCGATTGGGCAGACTTTTGCTGCTCGATCTCGACGGGACGATTGCGGATATCGAAGCGGACCCCAGCGATGCAGCGATCGACGCTTCCACACTCGCAGCGCTGGCCGACTTGGCCGCTCCGGACCCGTTCGGTCTGGTCATAGTGACGGGGCGAGCGCTCGCGGATGCCGACCGGATGCTCGGCGGCTTGAAGCTGCCGGTCTTAGCCAGTCACGGAGTGGAAGCGCGGGTGCGCGGATTTTCTCTGCCCGAGTCCGGTGCATCCATCGTCGCCGTGCGAGGTCGCATCGAGGAAATCGCTGCGCGGTGTCCCGGGGTGTTGGTTGAATGGAAGCCCTACAGTGCCGCCTTGCACTTTCGGGCGGTGCCGGAGATGGGGCCTCGCGTTTGGGAGACGCTCTGCGCATTCGTTGGCGATCATCCAGCTTTTCGCATCCAAGGCGGACGGTTGGTGGTTGAAGTTCTGCCGGCTGGCATGTCGAAGGCGCGCGCGGTCGACCATCTCCTGCACATGCAGGGATACCGTCAGAGGCGGCCTATCTATGTCGGCGACGACCCTGCGGATGAGGCGGCCATGGCGGTCGTAGAGGCTCTGGGCGGTACCGCGTCGCGGGTGGCCGGCGAGCATTTCAGTTCAGATGTTGCTGATTTTGACGGGCCGGCGGACGTGCGGACGTGGCTGGCGGCTCTTGTGGCGGACGCCAGGTTGCACGCGGTGCGATGACCGCAGCGATCGTTCGTGGATTGCTCGCGCTCAGGCGGCCAAAACGACAAACGGGAGCCGTGGGGCTCCCGTTTGGTCAGGTCCTTGATCTATGCGATCAGAAATTGTGCTTCACAGATCCGCGGATCTGGAGATCGTCCGACTGATCCTGGGGATCTGGCGCCGCAGGACGGGCTTCGTTCGCGCCGTAAAGGAGCTCGAGGCCGAAATCCATCTTGGGCAAGACGCCGAGCTTGCCGAGACCCGGAATGCGAACCTCGGTGCCCTCGACAGGCTTCTTGGCCTCTTCCGGCGTCAGCTGCATTTCAGCAGGTTTGGCACCGGTGCCAGCTTGAGGCGCGGCAGACGGCGACGACGGCTGCGCTTGCGGCGCGCCACCAACGGTTTGCTCTTGAAAGGCCAGTGCCGGCAATGCTGCGCCCAACAGCACGACCGAGAGACCCCATACATGTCTTAGCTTCATGGTCCGACAAAACCCCGCTCCGGACGACTCTTGATTTGGAGAATGACGCCCTCACCCGGCGAAAACAAGGATGGTCCCGCACTCCTTAATGGCGTCTGAAGGATTGCCCCGTGGGTGTTGTTTCTCCGTCATGTGGCGCATGGGCCACATTGTTGATCCGTGCACGTAAAACTCTGAATTTTGAACAGAAAAAAGGGGGCTGCCGAAGCAGCCCCCTTAAGTCGACGGGATTGGGAGACGGCGGATTAGAACTTGATCATGCCGCCGGCGACGACCATGTCGAGATCTTCGAAGCCGGGCGAGGCGATCGGCGCGCCAGTTCCCGTGTCTGCAAACGAAAGCTCAGTCTCAATGTGACGATAGTAGACATATAGGAGCATCGAAGCTGCGCTCAACTCTTGTACGATACCACCGCCATACATAGTGATCTCAGAACCAATGATGCCATCGGCTCCTGGAACAACGTTGATGCCGCGACCCGTGGAACCGTAGTCACCCTGGTGATACTGACCGAACAACGTCGTCTTGCCGAGCGGGAAGAACTTCCTCTCGATGCCTGCTTCGATGGCGTAGAACGTGTTCTCGTCATCGCCGGTTCCGTTAAAGAGAGCGAGGGAGTTCGGATCTTCTGACCAACCAGCAGCGAACGTACCGTAGAGACCGGTTTCTTCGTGCATGATGCTCAACGATCCGCCGACCTGCTCGCAGTCAACGCCAGCGGCCGAGCGCGACGTGTTGCAGTTACCAATTTGGGCGTCGGCGTTTTCAGAACTTTCCTGGCCGTAGGCGATGCCAGCGGCCATCTTGAAGCCGGCAAACTCACCCTTGTAGTTCAAGCCGATGTCCCAATAGTCGTCGCCGCCCCAGGCAGCCGACATAGCAAACCCGGCAAAAGCAGGAGAGACATATTTGACGATTTGGCCACGCTCTGGTTCGCCTGCCTGATCACCCGTATCGCGGATAGCGCGGCGGATTTGTACGTTTGAAAGCGCGCCCGTGGGCGTACGAAGCAAAAGACCAAGGGCGGAGTCTTCAAGGTCAGCGAGTTTTGCAACGTCTTTCGTATTAGCCAAATTGATTTCGGTGATGCCCTCGGCAGCGGGACCGGTGCGGCCAACCCAAACCGTGCCGAGGCTCTTGCTCTCAACATACCAAGCAGAGTGGCGAACATCGAGATTGTTGTCACCAGCCGTGGCCGACGGATTATTCTGATCGAAGCGCTTCGAGTTGGCGCTGCGGACGCCGATTTCGAGCAGGTAGCCGGCCTTCACGTCGTCGGTGATTTTCGCCGAACCCTTCATGCGGAAGCGGGTGCGGGCGTTGTCGTTGGTGTAGACGCCAGAGTTCGATTCGAACCCGTCATCCCAGAAGATCAGGGCCTCGTTGACGTGACCCGAGATCTCGAGCTTGACCTTGCGGTTGCCCTTGCGAGCGGTGGTAGCTTCGAGTTCGGCGATGCGCTCTTCGAGGTCTGCGCAGCAATTGCCGCCCAGGTCTGCTGCCGACGCAGGCGCCATGCCCAGGCCCACAACGGTGAGCAGCGCGACGGCCGCTGTGCTCAGTTTCAGTCCGGTCTTCATACTAGTCCCCCTAGAGGCTCGCCCCGCATTAGCGGAGCCTGCAAATTCGGCATTCCCAACCCGATGTCTCAGCCCCCGCTGGAGCGCATCCGGTGAACGCATCCCCAGATAACCGCAAGGATTAATGGCCGTAAACGGTTATGAGGCGTTTGACACTTTTGCGAATGGGCTATCGTGTCCGCAATGCCACTAAGTACCTGCTTTGTTACATATTTGCGAAGGTTTTATGACAACGACTGCGACCTTGTCGGTCAATTTCGCCAGACCGACGCACGTTCGAATCCGTCCCACGACTCATTTCGGCGCGACCGAACCGAAGTCACCCTGGCCTGCGTTTGTGATTGCGACTAGCTTTCTCCCTCATCGTGACGCACTGGAGCCGGACATGATCAGCATTGGTTCAACCCCTTCGGCGCTCGTCGTTGGCGGCGGTCCGGCAGGGTTAGCAGCGGCTCTGGCGCTTGCGGCCGCAGGGGTTCCGGTCACACTGGCCGCCGGCCCGCATCGTCCCGGTGGGCAAGACCGCGACCGGCGCACGGCGGCGCTGTTTGCGGGGTCCGTCGAGTTGCTGCGGAATCTCGGTGTTTGGGACGGGCTCAAGGACCACTGCGCGCCGCTCACGGCCATCCGGTTGATCGACGACACGGGCCGGCTGTTCCGGGCGCCGGAGGTTACGTTCCGGGCCGCAGAGGCGGGGTTGGACGCGTTTGGCTACAACGTGCCCAACGCGGCGCTCCTCGATGCTCTGTCCGCACGCGCCGACACCATGCCGGGTCTGACGCTGCATGCCACGGCCGGCGCGCGTGCGGTGAGCATTGCTCATGGGCGTGTGACTGTAGATTTGGCGGAGGGCGACCAGATCAGCGCGCCGCTGGCGGTGGCAGCCGACGGGCGCGGCTCGATCACGCGCCAAGCCGCCGGCATCTCGGCGGAGACGTGGAGCTATCCGCAGGCAGCCGTTGTGACGTGGTTCACGCATCAGCGACCGCACGAGGGCGTATCGACTGAGTTTCACCGCGCCGTTGGACCTTTCACCACGGTGCCGATGCCGGGGCGGACGTCGTCGCTGGTCTGGGTCGAGGAGCCGGGCGAGGCGGAGCGAATCATGGCGCTTTCCGAGTCGGACTTCCGGCGAGCCATCGAAACGCGTTTAAATGGATTGCTTGGAACGGTAGGCGAGGTTGGCGCCCGCGCTGTGTTTCCTTTGAGCGGGCTGACGCCCGATGTGTTCGGCCGCAATCGCGTGGCGCTGGTGGGGGAGTCGGGGCATGTCATTCCGCCCATCGGCGCGCAAGGTTTGAACCTCGGCTTGCGCGACGCGGCGACATTGGCGGATTGCGTTGTGGAGGCTATTGCAGAGGAGCGCGATCCGGGTGGATCGGCGGTCATGGATCGTTATTCCGCGCTGAGGGCGCCAGATGTGAACGGGCGCATCACGGCCGTCGACATCCTCAACCGCACGCTGCTGTCGCCGTATCTGCCCGTCCATCTCCTGCGCGGGTTTGGGTTGCATGTGCTGAATATCGCGGGTCCGTTGCGGCGGCGGATTGTGCAGGAAGGTGTGCAGCCTGCTTCCTATGTGCCGCTTATGATGCGAAGCGGTGGATTAGACCTCGTGCGGGCGGGGCGTGGAGCCGCAGCGTTGGCGTCTCCCGCTTGACGCCCGGCGCACGGCCTCGCATGACCCACAGATGACCGCCGAACTCTCGCCGTTGCGCGATATTCAGTTCCGTCTCGAATACGTCGCGCTCCGGCTGATCACCGGTCCGTTCCGGCTGCTGCCGCTCGACATATCGGCGCCGTTCTCGGCGTGGTGGTGGCGACGATTGGCACCGATCTTCAGTCCGAAGCGGCACCAGCGGGCGCTGGACAATCTCAAAGTTGCCTTTCCGGAGAAAAGCGACGCGGAGCGGCTCGCCATCTGCCTTGCGCACTGGGAGAACCTGGGGCGCGTGATGGTGGAGACCATTCAGATCGACAAGCTCATCGCCGATCCGAGCCGGATCGCGATTTCGCCCGATCACGTCTTCCGCCGCTACAAGGACAAGCTCGGCCCCGCGATCGGCGTGTCGCTCCATATGGGAAACTGGGAACTGGCGATCTGGCCGTTCGTCGTGGCCAACGCTAACCCGGCTGCCGTCTATCGCTCGGTGAACAACCCCTACGTCGACCGGTATCTGCGCTATCTGCGGCGCGATCTTTATCCGGGCGGGTTGTTCGGGCGCGGACGGGTGGAGGGCGATCACGGCGACAATCAGAAAACGGCGCGGATCCTCAACGATTTCGTCCGTAACGGCGGGCGGCTGGGGATCGTCTGTGATCTGTGGGACCGGACAGGAATTCCAGTGCCGTTTTTCGGCCGGCCGGCGCGGACACAGGCTATCGGGGCGATGATCGCGCGGCGCGTGGGGAGCCGGATGTGGATGTCGTGCTGCCGCCGCATCCCTGGGCAGAGCCGCTTCGTGGTCGAAATCAAGGAGCTGCGCGTGCCGCGGACGGCCAACACGTCGGACGACATTCGCACGATCGTGACCGAGATGCAGCGTCAGTTCGAAGCGTGGGTGCGGGAAACGCCCGAACAGTGGATGTGGTCGAACCGGCGCTGGGAGTAGCGCTGGACGTTACGGTTTGGCGACAGATTTTTTCACCGGCAGTGGCGGGATTTGCTGGGGCGGCCCAGCGGGTGCCGCGGCATGTGCCGCAGGCAGTGCCTTCATCCGTTCGAGACTGGCGGCGCGAACCTTGCTGTCGATATCGCCCTTCTTTTCCGCGTCAATGAGTGCCGTCAGAACGGTATTCAGATGCTTATCGCTGAACGAGACGAGCACGAGATCGGCGCCGGCGTTCAGGGCTTTCACTGCGGCACCGCCGATGCCCTCTTTGGCGCGGGTGACAGCGCCCATGGAAAAATCGTCGGTGATGAGCAGGCCCTTGTGATCCCACTCGGTGCGGATCAGGCCGTTGATGACAGGCGCCGAAAACGACGATGGGGTCTCGCCATCCAGTTCGCGCAGGCGGACGTGGGCCAGCATCGTGACGACATGCGGCTTGCCCATCAGGTCGCGGAAGGGGACCCAGTCAGCGCCTTTCAGCTCCACGAGTGGCGCCTTGATGTCGCCAGCGTGACGGTGGGTATCGAGTGCGACACGTCCAAGCCCGGGAAAATGCTTGATGGTGCAATAGACGCCTTCTTCGGCCAGAGTGTCGCAATACCACCCGGCGGCGTTGCTGACCGTTTTGGGGTCGGACGACAGGGCGCGGAAGCGCAACTGGGTTTCGCCATCGCTGCGCCGTTTGGGGTCGATCTTCAGGTCAACGACGGGGGCGAAGTTGAGATTGACCCCGATGCGTTTTAGTTCGGTCGCCTGTTTGCGGGCATAGGCGACGACCGCGGGCTTTGGGTCCTCACCGGACTTGACGGACGTGAGCACTTTGGCGAGGCCCGGCTGGCGGGCGAGCGGTGGCGTGAGACGGGACACAGCGCCGCCTTCCTGGTCGGCGGCTATGATCAGTGGCGGCAGGCCTTGGCTTCGGCGGATGGCCTGGAGGGCGTCGATTTCGGCGCGGATCTCGGGCACCGTGCGGCGGCGGACATTGTGATCGGTGATGAAGATACCAGCGATGGCTTTCTTCTCGACGAGGGCCGTCACCGTTGCGGGGCTGTGATAGCCGATAACGATGTGGCGGCCCAAACGTTCGAGGATGGCGGGATCGGAGGCCAGGATTTCGCTGCGGGTGAGGAGCTTGAGTGGGGTCTTCACATCCGGCGCTGCCGGCTGCGCCTTGGGCTTCGCCCGGTTTTTGCGTGACGGTTTTGCGTTCGCCTTGGCCATCAGTTGGGCGGTGGCGGCCTGTTGCAACGAGGGTTGGTCGGCGGCAACCGGCGCGCACAGGCTTGCGCTTGCCCACACTGCAGCGGCGGCAAGCCTTAACGCGGGCCACCGGTCCCTGCGATGGAATGTCTCGCCAGCCGTCATGCTCTTGTTTCCCGCCAGGGCAACGCGCCGTCCGTATGCATCGTTCCCGGGCACCCTAGCCGACTCGTGGGCCGGTTGGAGCGCTGATTGCGGCGATTGACAGCGGGCAGGTCCGGCCTAATGTGCGGCGCAAAATCGCCTACTCACCACTGATCAACTTCGACACAAGGTGCTGCCATCTCATGAGCGTCACGCGCACGCCCGCCAAGCATTTCGCCCCCCTTGCGATCGGGGCTCCCGAACCTTACCGCGCGCTGCCGGTGCGCATCGAGCGGATGATCCACTTCATCCCGCCGCACAACGAAAAGATTCGCGCCAAACTTAAAGACACCATCGGTCAAGTGGACGTCGTTTTGGGGAATCTGGAGGACGCGATTGCGGTGGGCGAGAAGGAACAGGCGCGCGCCGGGTTCGTCTCGATGGCGAATGAGTTCGACTTCGGCCAGACGGGACTGTGGACGCGCATCAATTGCCTCAACTCGCCGTGGATGCTGGATGACGTGACTGAGATCGTGTCCAAAGCCGGTAACAAGGTCGACGTCATCATGCTGCCGAAGGTCGAAGGACCGTGGGACATTCATTATCTCGATCAGTTGCTGGCGCAGCTGGAAGCCAAGCACAAGGTGAGCCGCCCGATCCTCATTCACGCGATTTTGGAGACGGCTGAGGGCGTGAAAAACGTTGAGGCGATTGCTGCGGCCTCGCCGCGCATGCATGGCATGAGCCTGGGGCCGGCAGATCTGGCCGCCTCGCGCGGCATGAAGACGACGCGGGTCGGCGGCGGGCATCCGGATTATGGCGTGCTTGCGGATCCGTCGAAAGATGGTGGTCCGCGGGCCCATTATCAGCAGGACCTCTGGCACTACACGGTTGGCAAGATGGTGGATGCTTGCCTCTCGTATGGGTTGAAGCCGTTTTATGGACCGTTCGGGGATTTCGCGGACGGGGCGGCGTGCGAAGCGCAATTCCGCAACGCGTATCTCCAGGGCTGCCTCGGCGCCTGGTCGCTGCATCCCTCGCAGATCGAGATCGCCAAGCGCGTGTTCTCTCCGGACCCGAAGGAAGTGGCGTTCGCACGCAAGATCCTGGAGGCGATGCCTGATGGGACCGGCGCGGTGATGATCGACGGTAAGATGCAGGACGATGCGACCTGGAAGCAGGCGAAGGTGATCGTTGATTTGGCGCGTCTCGTCGCGTCCAAGGATCCAGACCGGTCGGCGGCATACGGCTTCTAATGACCCGCAAACGGACCATGAACGATAAGGGGCGGCGCGCCTTGACACGTGCGGCGCGGGCTGGGCGTAATCCCGAGATGAGTGGAAAACGCACCCCTTCCGACCCCGCAGTTCCCAAGACCAAGGCCGCCACATCGGCGGTCAAACCGAGTCGCAAGGCCAGTGCGCCGAAGCCGGCGGCCGCCGATCAGGCCGTCACAGGGCGCGGCGCGAAGGCTGTTGCCAAGATCAAGGCGAAAGCTGCGGGCAAGGTGAAGGTGCGGGTGGTTTCGCCGAAGGCGCCGCTGGCGAAATCGCCGGAGGCCGTTGCCGCACCCCGGGCCCAGCGCCGCGTTGTGTCGGAGATCAAGGCGAGGCCGCGTCTGCGGAAGAGTGAGCGGTCCCCGCGCGTTGGCGGCAAACGCCGGGATGGCGGGATGGCTCTTGCGCGTTTTGCCGTCGGCGACGTGGTGCGGCACAAGTTTTATCCGTTCCGCGGCGTCGTCTTCGACATCGATCCGGTGTTCGCCAACACGGACGAGTGGTGGCTGTCTATTCCCGAACAGATGCGGCCGAAGAAGAACCAGCCGTTCTACCACCTGCTGGCCGAGAACGCGGAGACTGAATATATCGCCTACGTCTCGGAGCAGAACCTGATGCCGGATACCACCGGTGTGCCGGTCCGCCATCCGCAGGTGTCGGACTATTTTGTCGAAGATGAAGACGGCCGCTACCGGCCGGTGTTCATGACAATGCTGAACTAATCATCGCGCGCGGTCTTAGGCTTCGTTCACGCTCTGAAAATGAAGAACCGCCCGGTGTTTCCACCGGGCGGTTTTGATTTTGGGAAGTGCCGGCTTTACTGCTTGGGAGCCGGAGCCGCGGCGGGCTTGGCCGGCGCCGAACCGGTCGTGGTCGGGGGAGCGCCCGGAGCGTCGGTCGGGATCTTCTTGAGCTGCTCGGCCTTGAACTTCTCGATGGCGGCCTTCTGACGGTCGCGGATCTGAGCCATCAACTGGCCACGGGCCTTCTTGTATTCGGCGTTGTCGATGGGCTTGCCGGCGAATGCGTCGGTGAAGCCGTCGAGCGGAACAGGGAAGCCGATTGGCTGAGCGGCTGCGTTCATGGCAACAACCATTAGACCACCACCGGCCTTCATCTGGTGCCGGCTTCAGCTTCGATTTCAGCGGTGCAGCCCGAGGCGTGGCAGAGCGAATACTTCAGATCGACGGGCTTCAGTTCCTTGTCGTCGACCTTTTCGTTCTTGGCGATCTTGGCCCACTGGTCCTTGGTGTAGACGGCGGCGCGCAGGCCCGGGGGCAGCGCCATGCCGAGCGGCACCATGATCATGAGGTGCTTCTTGTCCTGGCCTTCGACTTCGCGGATGGCGGCGGAGACCAGCACCATGCCCGAGTTGCCGTCGAGGCGCTCGTGGTGGGTGAGGCAGATGTCTTTTTCTTCTTTCACTTCCTTGCCGTCTTCGCCCTTCTTCACGAGCGGGGTTTTTTCGCAGAGCTTGACCCAGGCGCTCTTGTTAGCGGCAGCGGCGGCAGGGGCTGCGCCGGCGGCGGGAGCGGCTGCGGGCTTGGCGGGAGCGGCGGCCGGCTTATCCTGCGCGACGGCGGGCGTGCCTACAATGACAAGAGCTGCGGCCAGCGCGCTCCAGGCGGTGAGACCAAACGTACGTGCGTGTGCCATGAAAAATTGGACCTTTCTCTCTGAGCCGGATCACCGGCTCCACCCCTCTGAGGCGCGCGTTATTCAGGGTCGTTGGGACACTGGTTCGACCGACGTTTCGCCGAGCCTGCACACCCTCCAGCGCCCTTGCGCCAGCCGTGGGGCAGTAAGGCTCGGATTGCGGCAATCCCGTGGCCGGGCGGGCGGGCGTCAAGTCGTGCACAGCGGTCTCAGCGGGGCTCGTTGCAAACTGGCCACGGATCGGTCGCGTTTGAGCTTTAAGCGGATCGGTGTCAAACGTGCTAAATGGCTGCCGCCATTATGGTAAAAGCCGTTTCATCTGCTTGTGCCGACCCGCGAACCCCGCGTCCGGTCAAACTCCTGGAGACGCCATGACGCGCCTTGGGCCGCGCCCAGCCTTACGATCTGGCCCACGATCCGGTCTCCGTTGGGCCTGCCTCGCCGCCGCGGTGTTCGGGTTGTTGCCCGGCGCCGGTACGGCACGGGCCGGCGAACTGGGGGCGCATGCGATTGCCATGCATGGGGCGCCGAAATACCCAGCGGGATTTGAGCACTTTGGATTTGCCGATCCGGCCGCGCCGAAGGGGGGACGCGTTGTTCTCGGCCAGACGGGGTCGTTCGACACGCTGAACCCGCTGATCATTCGCGGAGAACCCGTCGCGGGTATTCGCGAGTGGGTTTACGAAACGCTCATGGCCCGCGGGTTCGATGAGCCATTCACGATGTATGGGCTTATCGCAAAGACCGCCGAGGTGCCCGACGATCGCTCGTCGGTGACGTTCCATATCGACCCGGCCGCGCGGTTCTCGGACGGTAAGCCGGTGACGGCGGACGACGTTATTTTTTCCATGGAGGTTTTGCGGGAACGCGGACGGCCGAACCATCGCAATTCTTACAAAAAGGTCGTGCGCACGGAGCGTGTGTCAGACTTGACGGTGCGGTTCGTCTTCGACGCAAGCGGCGATCGCGAGATGCCGCTGATCATGGCGTCGATGCCGGTGCTGCCGAAGCATCTGCTCACGCCGGAGACCTTCGAGCGCACGACGCTGGTGCCTCTGGTCGGTTCGGGTCCGTACACGATCGCGGCGGTCGACGCGGGGCGGTCGATCACCTACAAGCGCAACCCCGATTATTGGGGACGCGATTTGCCGGTGAACCGGGGGCGGTTCAATTTCGATGAGATCCGGTACGAATATTTTCGCGACATGAGCGTGCAATTCGAGGCGTTCAAGTCGGGCGTGCTCAGCATGCGCTCGGAAGATGATCCCAAGCTCTGGTCATCTGGCTACGACATTCCGGCCAAGCGCGACGGACGGATGCTGATGCGCGAGGTGGAGACGGGATTGCCGGCGGGGATGTCGGCGCTCGCCTTCAACATCCGGCGGCCGGTGTTTCAAGATCCGCGCGTGCGTCGCGGGCTTCTCTTGCTGTTCAACTTCGAGTGGGTGAACAAGACGCTCTATCACGGGCTTTACAAGCGCACGGAGAGCTTCTTCGAGCGATCGTATCTGTCGTCGGTGGGCAAGGCGGCGGATGCGCGGGAGCGCGAATTGCTGGCGCCGTTCCCCGACGCGGTGCTGCCGGAGGTGATGGAAGGGCGGGCACGCATGCCGGTCAGCGACGGCACGGGGCACAATCGCGAGAATGCGCGCGAAGCGTTCCGGCTGTTCAGCGAGGCCGGCTATGTGATCGAAGGTGGCCGGCTCATTCACAAAAAAACCCGGCAGGTTCTCGGGTTTGAAATTCTCGCGGGATCGAGTGTGCAGCAGCGGCTGATCGCGAGCTACGTTTCGGATCTGGCCAAGCTCGGTATCGCCGCGCGGCTGCGGGTGGTTGATAGTTCGCAATATCAGTCGCGGCTCAAGGACTACGACTACGACATGATCCAGACGGCGTGGCCGTCGTCGCTCTCGCCGGGCAACGAGCAGGTGTTCCGCTGGGATAGCCGCAACGCCGACGTGCCGGGGTCGTTCAATTTCGTGGGCGTGAAGAACCCGGCGGTGGATGCCATGATCAAGCGCCTCCTAGAGGCCAAGGACGACCAGGATTTTACCTCCGCCGTCCGGGCGCTCGACCGGGTGCTGCTGTCGGGCACGTACGTGATCCCGCTGTTTCATGCCTCGCGGCAGTGGGTGGCGCACTGGAAGCAGGTGAAAGGCCCCGAGCGGTTTGCCCTGTGGGGCTTCAGTCTCGACACGTGGTGGATTGACGGGCAGAAGTAGGCCTGCAATCCCGCACTTTGAACGTCCGCACCCATGACCATTGCCCTGCCCCCTCTCGTCATCCCCGAGCGCTTCAACATGGCGCGCTATTGTTTGGCCGCTCAAGCCGAGCGCTTGCCGGATAAGCCCGCGCTCGTCGTGGTGGACGATCCCGCGCCCGGCACGCCGGCGCTGGAGACTTGGACGTTTGCTGAGATGGAAGACGCGGTGCTGCGCGTCGCGGCGGCGCTGGAGGATCGCGGGCTGAAACCCGGTGATCGCATTCTGATCCGGTTGGACAATACGAGCACGTACCCGATCCTCTATTTCGGCGCGATCGCGGCGGGTCTGATTGCGGTGGCGACGTCGAGTCAATTGACGGCGGCGGAGGCGGATTTTCTCATGCTCGACAGCGCGCCGCGCGCGGTGGCGCTGGCGCCGCATCTGCCGCGCGGGGATATTCCGGCGGACATGATCGTGCTGGAAGAAGCCGACGTGCGCGCGATGATCCAGTATTCGCGGCGCGGGACCTATGCCGACACGCGGGCGGAAGATGCGGCGTATCTGCTCTACACATCGGGCACGACGGCGCGGCCCAAAGGCGTCGTGCATGCGCATCGCGTGGCGCTTGGCCGGTCGCGGACGTATCAGGGCTGGTATGGGATTAGGCCCGACGACGTGATGCTGCACGCGGGCGCGTTCAACTGGACCTATACGCTCGGGACCGGGCTTATTGATCCCTGGGCGAACGGCGTGACCAGCACGATCTTCGTTGGCGAGAAGACACCGGAAGTTTGGCCAGCGGTGATCCGCAAGACGGGGGCAACGATTTTTGCCGCCGTGCCGGGGCTGTTCCGTCAGATTCTTAAGTATGCGCCGCCGGGGCCCTTGGATGTGAGGCCGCTGCGGCATGGGTTGATTGCGGGCGAGGCCCCTGCCGCGTCTCTCTTCGGCGACTGGCATGCGCGGACTGGTACCGACCTCTACGAAGCACTGGGTATGAGCGAGATCTCAACGTACGTTTCGACGTGTCCGGGCATGGTGCGCAAGGACGGCTCACCGGGGCGCGCGCAGCCTGGGCGTCGTGTGGCCGTGCTGCCGGTGGGGGGCGGGACGGAGCCGCTGCCGGCGGGCGAGGAGGGTTTGCTTGCGGTGCATCGCTCCGATCCGGGCTTGATGCTCGGATATTGGAACCGGGCGGATGAAGAGGCGGAGGTCTATCGCGGCGAGTGGTTCCTCGGCGGCGATCTCGCGGTCATTGATGCGGACGGCTACATCTTCCACCAGGGCCGTGCCAACGATGTGATGAAGGCGCTGGGCTATCGCGTCTCGCCGTTGGAGGTCGAGACGGCGATCGCGCAGCACGCGGATGTGGCGGAGGTCGCGTGCGCGGAGATTTCACCGCGTGATGGCGTGACGGTGATCGGTGCGTTTCTGGTCGCGAAGCCCGGGCACACGGTCGATGCAGCCAGCGTGCTCGCCTTCGCGAAGGAACGGCTCGCGCAGTACAAATGCCCGCGCGAGATCATTGTGGTGGATGCGCTCCCGCGCACGCCGAATGGGAAGGTGAAGCGGAGCGAGTTGCAAAAAACGTATCGGGCCAAGGGCGAGTCCTGAGACATCCACCGTTGTCATCCTGGGCTTTATGCCCGGGATCCATCGTGCAGCGCCTGGGAGCGCGTGTTGGGCTGGCGGTATCACCCGAACGGGTTCGAGTTAGCGGAGCCATGGGTTCCGGGGACGAGCCCCGGGATGACAGCTTTGGGTAGGCGCAACTGCGGATAACTAAGCCGCTTTCTTCGCTTCGCCGGCGATGCGGGCCAGCGATGAGACGAGTTGGCGGACGCCTTTGATGCGGTCGGCGGCTGTTTCGTAGTCGCCGCGGAAGACGAGTTTGTGGTCGGGCTGCATTTTGGCGCGGGCGCGTTCGGACTGCAGGAATTGCGCGAGCCCGCCCGCGTTGGGGAAGTCGTTCTTGCGGAATGTGACGACGGCGCCCTTGGGGCCCGCATCGACCTTGGCGATGTTGGCTGCGCGGCAGAGACCTTTGATCTCCATGACGTCGAGCAGGTAGCGCACTTCGTCGGGCAGTTCGCCGAAGCGGTCGAAGAGTTCGGCGGCAAAGCCGTCGATGTCGGCGCGGGATTCGAGCGACGACAGCCGGCGGTAGAGGCCGAGGCGGAGTTGCAGATCGGCGACGTAGGCTTCGGGGATCAGCACCGGCATGCCGAGCGCGATTTCCGGGCTCCACTTGTCGGCGGCTTCACCCAGATCGCCGCCCTTCATGGCGGCGACCGCTTCTTCCAGCATGGATTGATAGAGCTCGAAGCCGACTTCGCGGATGTGGCCGGACTGTTCTTCGCCGAGCAGGTTGCCGGCGCCGCGAATGTCGAGGTCGTGGGAGGCGAGCGAGAAGCCGGCGCCGAGCGTGTCGAGTGACTGGAGAACTTTGAGACGCTTGTCGGCGCCTTCAGTGAGGACGCGGTTCGGCGGCGTCGTGAAGTAGGCATACGCGCGGCGTTTGGAGCGGCCGACTCGGCCGCGCAACTGGTAGAGCGCGGCGAGGCCGAACATGTCGGCGCGGTGGACGATGAGGGTATTGGCGTTGGGCACGTCGAGGCCGGATTCGACGATCGCGGTGGAGAGCAGGATGTCGTACTGGCCTTCGTAGAATGCCGTCATGATGTCTTCGAGTTCGGTTGGCGTCAGCTGGCCGTGCGCGCGGGCGACCTTCAGTTCGGGAACGACTTCGCGCAGGAATTCGGCGACTTCGTCGAGGTCGGCGATGCGCGGGACGACATAGAAGCTCTGGCCGCCGCGGGCGCGCTCGCGTTTCAGCGCATCGGCGAGGATGACGGGATCAAACGGTGAAATGAACGTGCGCACGGCGAGGCGGTCGACGGGCGGCGTGGTGATGAGGGAGAGTTCGCGGACGCCGGTGAGCGCCAATTGCAGCGTGCGCGGGATGGGCGTGGCGGAGAGCGTCAGAACGTGGACGTCCTCGCGCAATTTCTTCAAGCGTTCTTTGTGGGTGACGCCGAAGTGCTGCTCTTCGTCGACGATGATGAGGCCGAGGCGGGCGAAGTCGATGGCTTTGCCGAGGAGTGCGTGCGTGCCGATGACGATGTCGATCTTGCCGTCCTTCAAGCCGGCTTTCACGTCGGCCAGATCCTTCGCGGAGACGAGGCGCGAGGCTTGCGCGACGTTGACGGGCAGACCTTTGAAGCGCTCGGTGAAGGTCTTGTAGTGCTGGCGGGCGAGGAGCGTGGTGGGAACCACGACAGCGACCTGCATGCCGTTGAGAGCGGCGACGAAGGCGGCGCGGAGAGCCACTTCCGTTTTGCCGAAGCCCACGTCGCCGCAGACGAGGCGGTCCATGGGGCGGCCGGAAGCGAGGTCGGCGAGGACGGCTTCGATGCTGAGCGCTTGGTCTTCGGTTTCTTCATAGGGGAAGCGGGCGACGAATTCGTCCCAGGCACCCGTGGGGGGCGAGACGGCGGGGGCTTCCTTCAACTGGCGCAGGGCTGCGATCTTGATCAGTTCGCTGGCGATTTCGCGCAGGCGGTTCTTGAGGCGGGCTTTGCGCGACTGCCAGGCGCCGCCGCCGAGTTTGTCGAGTTGGCCGTCGCCTTCATCCGAGCCGTAGCGGGAGAGGAGTTCGATGTTTTCGACAGGCAGGTAGAGCTTGTCGCCGCCGGCGTAGATGAGTTCGAGGCAGTCGTGCGGGGCGCCCAGCGCGGTGATGGTTTTGAGTCCAGCGAAGCGGCCGATGCCGTGGTCGGCGTGGACGACGAGATCGCCGACGGAGAGGCTCGTTGCTTCGGTCAAAACGCTGGCGGCACGCTTGGGCTTGCGGCGCGGACGGACGAGGCGGTCTCCGAGAATGTCCTGTTCGCCGATGACGGCGAGGGTGGGTGTCTCGAAGCCTTCTTCGATGCCGAGCACGCCGAGTGCCGCGATGTCGCCGGGAAGGGCCAGCGCCTCGTCGTAGCTGTCGACTTTGCGGACGTCTTTGAGGCCGTGTTCGGTGAGAAGGTGGCTAAGTCGTTCGCGGGCCCCTGGCGTCCAGGTGACGACGATGACCCGGCGTTTGCCAATTTGCAGTGCGCGGATGTGGGAGACGACGGCGTCGAAGACGTTGGTTTCCGGGTTCTGGCGTTCCAGCGCAAACGTCTTGCCCTTCTTGGCTTGCATGGAGCGGACATTGGGTCCTTCCGTCTGCTCGAAGGCTGTGAGGCGGACGATGTCGTGGGTGCCGAGCGCCGACCCCCACGTTTTGGCATCGAGAAACATCTGGTCGGGGGGCACGGGCTTATAGGGCTCGGCGCCAAAGTTTTTGGTCTCAAGGCCTTCGACGCGGGCGTCGTAGTGTTCGCCAATCTGCTCAAAGCGGGCTTTGACGACGTCTTCGGCGTTGTGGTCGAAGGAGACCTTCACGCCCGGCACGTAGTCGAAGAGTGTTTCGAGTTTCTCATGATAAAACGGCAGCCAGTGTTCCTGGCCCTGGAAGCGGCGGCCGGCGCTGACGGCTTCGTACATGGGATCGTCGCCGGTCGCGCCGCCGAACATTTCGACGTAACGCCGGCGGAAGAGTGCGACGGGGTGTTCGCCGAAGGCGACTTCGGATACCGGCATCAGGACGACTTTGGGAACGGGCTTTAGCGAGCGCTGCGTTTCGATGTCGAAGGATTTGATGCTCTCGATGGTGTCGCCGAAGAAGTCGAGGCGGATCGGCGTCTGACGTCCGGGCGAGAAGAGATCGAGGATGCCGCCCCGAACGGCGAATTCGCCGGGCTCCATGACGGTGGAGGATCGGGTGTAGCCGGCGAGCGAGAGCCGGCGGGCCAATTCGCCCATGTCGATGCGCTGGCCGGGGGCCAGTATCTTCATGGCGTTTTTGATGAAGAGGCGCGGCGGGACCTTCTGCAGCACCGCGTTGACGGTGGTGAGCACAATGGTCGGGTCCTTGCGGCCGCCGTGGGCGAGCTTGGCGAGTGCCGTGATGCGCTTTGAAATGATGTCGGCGTTTGGGCCGACGCGGTCGTAGGGCACCGTATCCCACGCCGGGAACGAAATGACCTTCACCTTGGGCGCGAAGAATTTGAGCGCGTTTTCGATCTCTTCCGTGCGGCGGTCGTCGCGGGCGATGTGGAGATGGAGACCGGGGCCGGATGCGCTGCCGGCTTCTTGCACGAGATTGGCCAGCACGAGCGCGTCGAGGCCCTCGGGGACGCCGCAAAGAATCGTGTCGTGCCTTTTCGTGTCGTAGCTTTTGTTTTCGTTCTGGGCGGTCATCAATTCGGGCTCAAAATGATCGTCAGGCGGACGGCATGCCGTGGAACGCCCGGACGGCGTTGACGATGTCGGCAAAGGGCACGTCGTGGGCGGCGGTCGGTGCGAGCAATAGCGCCTGGAGTTCCGTCTCCTGCTGGGTCAGGAAGTCTTCGAAGTGCGTCAGTTCGGCTGCATCCATGCGGTCGAGGTTGGCGCTGGCATAGTCGCCGATGAGAATATCGAGCTCCTTGGTGCCGCGATGGGTAGCGCGCCACAGGGCGCGGCGGCGGCGTACGGCGATATCGTCGATGGGTGTCGTTTGTTCCATGGCCGGGAGCGGCGGTCCTTGTGGGGGGAGGGTCAAGACGGCTTGACGCACCAGGGCCAGACCGGTTTTGTCGCCCGGGCCGGCAAAGGGGTTCTATAGCCTCCGCCTGGGATTACGGCTAGAGCGGCATCATGCGGCCTGACGACCTGACACCTCTGTTTGCCCCCGTGGAGACGCTGAAAGGCGTCGGACCGCGGCTGGCGGTGCTTATGAAAAAGGCGCTGAAGTTGCCGCCCGGCGTGCGGGAGCCGCGCGTGCTGGATCTTTTGTGGCATATGCCGACGGGCGTGGTGGACCGGCGGGCAGAGCCGTCGGTGGCGGATGCCGTGCCCGGGACCATCGTGACGCTGAAGGTGCGCGTGCTGAAACACAAGGCGCCGCCGCGGGGCAATAACAAGGTGCCGTACAAGGTTTCGACGGAGGATGACACGGGCAAGCTCGACCTCATTTTCTTCCGGGCTGAGCCGAGCTTTGTCGAGCGGCAATTGCCGGTGGGGGAG
Source organism: Hyphomicrobium sp. 12-62-95 (assembly GCA_002279935.1). Classification (GTDB taxonomy): domain Bacteria; phylum Pseudomonadota; class Alphaproteobacteria; order Rhizobiales; family Hyphomicrobiaceae; genus JAGVSR01. Next base: position 59,950 of record NCCZ01000022.1, read on the forward strand.
ATCCGCTACATTTCCGGGCGGGCGGAGAAATATGGTGACACGCTGCAGATGGCCCATCCCGACTACATTGTGGCGGAGGACCGGCGCGATGATCTGCCATTGCTGGAGCCGGTCTATCCGCTTACCGCAGGTTTGACGGCGAAAGTGGTGTTGAAGGCGGCGCGGCAGGCGGTCGATCGGATGCCGGATTTCCTAGAGTGGCAGGATGCAGCTTGGCTGAAGGCGCGCGGGTGGGGATCGTTTCAGGAGGCGTTGCACCGGGTGCATAAGCCCGAGGATGCGGGGGATGTGTCGCCCTCGTCGCCGGCGTGGCAGCGGATCGCCTATGACGAGTTGCTCGCCAATCAACTCGCACTTGGCATCGTGCGGCTGAGTTTTAAGGCGCAGCGCGGGCGGCCGGTGCGGGGCGACGGACGTATTCGTGAACGCATCATCAAAGCCTTGCCCTTTTCGCTCACCAATTCGCAGCGGACGGCGCTGGGCGACATCGCCAACGATATGGAAGCGCCGAACCGGATGTTGCGGCTGCTTCAGGGCGACGTGGGGTCGGGCAAGACGATTGTGGCCTTGATGGCGATGGCGATTGCGGTTGAAGCGGGCGCGCAGGCGGCGCTGATGGCGCCGACGGAAGTGCTGGCGCGGCAGCATCTGGAGACGATCGCACCACTGGCGGATGCGGCGGGCTTGCGGATCGGGCTTTTAACGGGGCGCGAAAAGGGCAAGCCGCGGGAGCATTTGCTGGACGCTTTGAAGGCCGGCGAGATCGACATTCTGATCGGCACGCATGCGCTGTTCCAGGACGACGTTGTGTTTCGGGATCTGGCTTTTGCGGTGATTGACGAACAGCACCGGTTCGGCGTGCACCAGCGGCTGGCGTTGCAGATGAAGGGCGGGGATGGTGGCGCCAACATGCTGGTCATGACGGCGACGCCGATCCCGCGCACGCTGTTGATGACGCACTATGGCGATCTCGATGTGTCGAAGCTGACCGAGAAACCGGCGGGCCGGAAGCCGATCATCACCAAGGCCGTTCCCACGGATGCGATGGAAAAGCTGATCGACCGCATTCGCGTGCAGTTGGCCGAGGGTGCGCAGGTCTATTGGGTGTGTCCGCTCATCGAGAGTTCGGAGGTTTCCGAGTTGGCAGCGGCTGAGGAACGCCACGCGCATCTGAAACAAATTTTCGGCGACATCGTTGGACTGTTGCACGGGGCCATGACGTCGGCGGCGAAGGACGCGACGATGGCGGCGTTTGCCAAGAACGAGTTGAAGATCCTGGTGGCGACCACGGTGATCGAAGTGGGCGTGAACGTGCCCAATGCCAATATCATGGTGATCGAGCACGCGGAACGCTTTGGCTTGGCGCAGTTGCATCAGTTGCGCGGACGGGTCGGGCGCGGATCGCGCGAGAGTTTCTGCATGCTGCTCTATGCCCAGCCGCTGGGCGAGACGGCGAAAGAGCGTCTCGCCATGATGGAGGCGACGGAAGACGGGTTCAAAATCGCCGAGAAGGATCTGGAATTGCGCGGCGGCGGCGAGGTTCTGGGGGCGCGGCAGAGCGGGCTGCCGGAATTCCGCGTTGCGGATGTGCCCGGATTTCCGGTTTTGCTCGGCGCTGCCCGGGACGATGCGCAAATGATCCTCGACCGCGACCCCTCATTGACGAGTGCGCGCGGGCGGGCGTTACGGACCCTCCTCTATCTGTTCGAGTGCGATGAGGCGGTGCGGCTGTTCCGGGCGGCTTGAGACGGCATTGGCCAACGTCATCCCCGAACGTCAGTCGCGACGCTCCCTCGTTCGAGGATGACGTTTTGGACGTGGAGATGGATAGGAGCGTTGCGTTTTCTTCAGCGGGGAACTGCTGGCGTCGCAGGGTTCAGGTGGGTTTGGCTTTTTCGGCGAGTTTGCGCAGCCGGGCGATTTGCTGGTCGGGGGTCACCATGCCGGCGGAGATCACAATTTTGGCGGCGTCCTCGACGGTCATCTGCAGAAATGTGACATCGCGGCGGGGGACGTAACAGACAAAGCCCGTGGGCGGCACGATGCCGGTCGGCATGAAGACGGCGACGAGATCCGTTTCGCCGCCGGGCTTGGCCGCGGCAATCTCGCCGCCCGCTTCGCCGGTGACGAACACGATCGACCAGAGGCCCTTCGAGGGAAATTCGATGAGGCCGACCTTTTGGAAGGCGCGTTTGGATTCGGTGGCGGTGACGGCGCTTTCGAAAATCTGTTTGAGCGCACGGTAGACGTTGCGCACGATGGGCATGCGATCGAGGATCATCTCGCCGCCGGAAATTAGCGAGCGGCCGAGCAGGTTGGCGCCGAGGAAGCCAATGAAGGTGAGGCCGATGATGCCGAAAAGGACGCCGATGCCGGGGATGGCGAACGGCAGGTAGGTCTCGGGCAATGAGACGGATGGGATCAGCGGCTTCACATAGTCGTCCGCGAAGGCGATGAACCACTTGATGAGGTAGACCGTGACCGCGATCGGACCAACGATGATAATGCCGGTGAGGAAGTAGTTGCGCAGGCGGGCGCCGATGCGCAGCGGCACGGTGGGATCGTCGTGGGCGAGACGCTTCAGGCCTTCGGCCAACGCCGCGTCGCCATCGGATCGCGATGGCTCGGGTGCTGGGGGCTTCGGCGTGTCGCGCGTCATGGATGCATGGTGGGGCCCGCGGCGGCGCGCGTCAACGACCGTGCACCGTTGGGACCGTTACTTCGTGACGACGAGGCAGTCGTAGCCTTTCGGCTTTAGTGCCGAACAGAACTGGCCCGGCTCGGCCGCACTGGCGTAGGGCCCGACCTGAACGCGGTAGAACGTGCCGTTGCCGAATGTGACTTCGTCGATGGCCGGCGCGGCGGCGCCAAGGCTTTCGGCGTGTTCGGTGCGCAATCTCGAGGTGATGTTTTCCGCCTCCTCGCGGGAGCCGACGATGCCAACCTGGAGACGGTATTTACCGGCTGCCGTGTCGCGGGGCTTTGCAATGGCCGCGACCTTCTTTTTGGCTTCGGACTTGGAGGGCTTTTGATCGCTGCCAGGGACCACGCTCAGGCCTGCGTTCCAGTCGCCGGCCACGGGTGCTGCTTGCATGCTGGGAGCCGGCGGGGCGGGTGCGGCAGCGGGTGCTGACGGCGCGGTGGCGGTTGCGACATCGGTGGAGGGAGCGGTGGTGGCTGTGCTGCCGCCGCCGAACATGTTCCCGAAAAAGCCTGTAACGGCCGTGCCAGCATTGCCGATGGCGGTGCCGACGCCCGAGAGCGGGTTGGCGACTGGGGCGGTTGCAGCATCGCTCTGGGGCACGGCGGAGAGTGTGGGCGCGTCGGGCGCAGACAGGCTGGCATAGTTGCCGGACGCTGCGGAGAGATTGGGGACAGATGCTTCAGCGGCGCTCTTGGCGCTTGTCGCGCTCCATGAGGAGGTCGCGCTGTCGGCTGGACTTGCGACAGATGCAGACGCAGGTGCGGTGGCTGCAAAGGACGCAGGGGCTGGGGAGGCTGAGGCTGGGGACGCCGGGGCCGGCCCGGGTACGGGTGCGGCTGCAGCCGCATTTGCCGGGGCATCGAGCGGCGGCGCACCGATGGGCGTGGCATTGCCGAGGCCGGCTTCCTGATAGGCGCCCTGGCGGTTTTCCATGGCCGCGGCGCGGTCGGCATCGCTGAGGCCGTTCTTCAGCCAGACGGCAGACGTGAGATCGGAGATCGCCTGCGCGCTCTTACCGGTCTTGCGGTAGGCGATGCCGCGATAATAAAGGGCCTTGGCCATTTGCTGGCTGGAGAGGCCGCCGAGGGACAAGGCGTTCGATAGTGAAGAGATGGCGGAGGTGAATTTTCCTGCCTCGAAGGCCTTCGCGCCGGCTTCATAAGACTTCACGCCGGTGGCTGCGGGTTTGGCGGCAGCGGCGGGCGCTTTGGGGACGCTTTGCGCATTGGCCAACATCGGCGCAGCAACGACTGCGACCGCGCAGCCGGCGGCGAGCATGATTTGCTTAGCGTGCATCCTTCAGTCTTCCCCCCAACGGTTCAGCACGCGGCACATGGATTCGTTGACGTCTCCTTGTATGTCAAGCGCCACCGGGTGGCAATTCTGGGGCGAAATCCGCACAGGTTTTCACCAGGTTGCACTCGTGGCTTATACGCCAAAGTGGGTTAACGGCCTTTGCAGCGGCTGCCGCAGATGGTGGCGCAGCTATTCGACGGTCACGGACTTGGCGAGATTGCGCGGCTGATCGACGTCGGTGCCCATGAAGACGGCCGTGTGATAGGCGATGAGTTGGATCGGCACCGCGTAGAGCAGCGGATTGGCGAAGTCGTGTCCCTTGGGCACCTTGATGTGGGCCACGAGCTTACAACCGCACTTTTCGGCCGGGGCATCCGAGATGAGGATAATCTGGCCACCGCGAGCGGCGACCTCCTGCATATTCGACACCGTCTTTTCGAAGAGGTCGTCATCGGGGGCAACGACGATGACGGGGACATTCTCATCTATGAGCGCAATGGGCCCGTGCTTGAGTTCTCCGGCGGCATAGCCCTCGGCGTGGATGTAGGAGATTTCCTTCAGCTTCAGTGCGCCTTCAAGGGCGAGCGGGTAATTGATACCGCGGCCGAGGAAGAGCACATCGCGGGCTTTGGAGAGATATTGCGCGAGGTCTTCGTATTGCTGCTCGGAATGGAGCATCGACGACATGAGACGCGGGACTTCGATCAGCGCCTTGACGAGTTCGGCTTCCTTGGCGGGCGTTATGGTGCCTTTGGCGCGGCCGATGGCGATGGCGAGGCAAGCGAGTGCCGAGAGCTGGCAAGAGAACGCCTTGGTTGAGGCGACGCCGATTTCGGGGCCAGCCAGGGTGGGCAGCACGGCATGGCTTTCGCGCGCGATCGACGACGTTCGGACATTGACGATCGAGGCGATGCGTTGGCCGCCGGCCTTGCAGTAGCGCAGCGTTGCCAGCGTGTCGGCGGTTTCGCCCGACTGCGAGACGAATACAGCAAGCCCCCCGTCGACAAGAGGCGCTTCGCGGTAGCGGAACTCGGAGGCGATATCAATTTCGACCGGCACGCGGGCGTAGCGCTCGATCCAGTATTTGCCGACGAGGCCTGCGTAATAGGCGGTTCCGCAGGCGGAGATCGTCACGCGCGGGATCTTGGCCAGGTCGATGCCGAGGTCGGGGAAGGCAATCGTGCCGGAGCCCATATCGAGGTAGTTGGCGAGCGTGTGGCTCACGACCTCGGGTTGCTCATGGATTTCCTTCGCCATGAAGTGACGATGGTTGCCCTTATCGACGAGAAGGGCGCTCGCCACCGACTTGATCTTCGGGCGGTCGACGCGGGCGCCTGCCTCATCATAGATCTCGACGCCAGAGCGGCGCATGACTGCCCAGTCGCCTTCATCGAGGTAGGTGATGGTGTCGGTGAAGGGTGCGAGCGCGATGGCGTCGGAGCCCAGGTACACTTCGCCCGTGCCGTAGCCAATGGCCAGCGGGGAGCCTTTGCGGGCGGCGATCATGAGATCGTCCTGGCCGGCGAAAATAATACCGAGTGCGAAGGCGCCTTGCAGCTTGGCGAGCGCGGCCTTGGTGGCGGCGATGGGCTCCAAACCCTTGTCCAGTTCATCGGTAACGAGATGGACGACGGCCTCGGTGTCAGTGTCGGTTTCAAAGACGTGGCCGCGCGAGGACAATTCGGCCTTGAGTTCGCGGTAGTTCTCGATGATGCCGTTGTGGACGACGCCGACCTTGGCGCTCATATGCGGGTGGGCATTGCGCTCGGTGGGTCGGCCGTGGGTGGCCCAGCGCGTGTGACCGATGCCGACGTGGCCTTGGAGAGGCTGCTCGTGCAGACGGGTTTCAAGGTTGCGCAGTTTGCCTTCGGCGCGGCGGCGGTCGAGGTGGCCGTCCTCCAGCGTTGCGATGCCGGCGCTGTCATAGCCGCGATATTCGAGGCGGCGCAGCGCATCGACGAGGTCGATGGCTACGGGTTTATTGGAGAGAATTCCGACAATGCCACACATGCGCGGTTTTCCTGTCGTCCTTTGAAATTTCACTTCGACTTGAGCGGTGCGTCGCGGTTGGCGACAAATCAAAACCTGTTTCCGACTTTCATGTTCATCCCTTCGCTTTCGCGGCTTTGCGGCGCGACATCATCTCGCGAAACTTCGCCGCCCACTGAGGGCGCTCCTCCTGCGTTGCGCGCTCTAGGGCGAGAGCGCCGGCCGCCACGTCCTTCGTGATGACACTGCCGGAGCCGATATAGGCGCCGTCGCCGATCTTGACGGGGGCGACGAGGGAGGAGTTGGAGCCGATGAAGGCCCCCTCCCCGATTTCGGTCTTGTGTTTGAAGAAGCCGTCGTAGTTGCAGAAGATGGTGCCGGCCCCGATGTTGGCGCCAGCTCCCACCGAGCCGTCGCCGAGATAGGCCAGATGATTGGCTTTGGCGCCGGGGCCGATCGCGACGTTTTTGACTTCGACGAAGTTGCCGATATGGACATCGGGGCCGAGTGCCGCGCCGGGGCGAAGGCGGGCGTAGGGGCCGATGCGGGCGCCGGGTCCTATGCTGGCGCCTTCGAAATGGCAAAACGCCTTGATCTCAGCGCCGTCGGCGACTGTGACGCCGGGGCCGAAGACGACGTGGGGTTCGATGATGACGTCGCGGCCGATCACGGTGTCGTAGCTCAGGAAGACGGTTTCGGGGGCGGTGAGTGTGGCGCCATCGTCCATGACTTTTTGGCGCGCGCGGTCCTGCCAGATGCGTTCGGCGACGGCGAGTTGGCTGCGGGAATTGACGCCCAACACTTCGTCCTCGGGGCAGCGCACGACGGCGGCGCGGGCGCCATCGCCGCGGGCGATTTCGACGGCGTCGGTGAGGTAGTATTCGCCCTTGGAATTGGCGTTGCCGATGCGGGTGAGAACGCCCACGAGATCGGTGAGGCGGAAGGCCAGCACGCCGGAATTGCAAAGCGTGATCTTGCGCTCTTCGGGGCTGGAGTCCTTGTGTTCGCGGATGGCGAGAAGCGTCGCTTCGCCGACGGTGATGAGACGGCCGTAGCCGGTGGGATCGCGGGCTTCGAAGCCGAGGACGGCGACGCCGGAACCGGCGTCGAGTGCATCACCCAGCGCGGACAGAGTGGCGGCTTGGATGAGGGGCGTGTCGGCGTAGAGAACGATCACGTCGCCGGAATGACCTTCGAGCGCGGGTCGCGCGGCGAGAACCGCGTCGGCGGTGCCGGACTGGTTTTCTTGTACGAAGACGCGGGCGGCGGGGGCGAGGCGTGCGACGTCGGCGCGGACCTCGTCCATGCCGGGGCCGACCACGACGGCGATGGTGGCGTCCGCCACGGTGCCGGCCAGTGCCAGGACGTGGCCCAGCATAGAGCGACCCGCCACCTTGTGCAGGACCTTGGGCAACGCGGATTTCATGCGCGTGCCCTTGCCGGCGGCGAGGATGACGATCAGCGGCGCAGCGGTGGCCATGGTGGCGTTGGTGCCCTTTTTTATCAGATGCGAGAGGCCGATATCCGGCCGAGGAGCGATGCCGGACCCCGCGTTTAGCCGGGATTGACGACGCAGGTGTCCCAGGTCTGCAAAGACTGTACCGCGGCAGTTAACCCGGTCGGGTGACCGTGGGAAGGCGACGTGTTGCGCCGGACAGTGCCTGGATCACAGTGCCCGGATTCGGGGCGGCCCGTCTCGCGCGGACGCCGTTGCACCCATCTTAGGTTGCAGACAAAAGCGGCCTATGCGTGGCCTTGAGGTCCTGTCCACAGTGCGGCGTTGCCCATCGGTGGAGCCTCGTTGACGCTGCCACACGACTCACGCCAGCAATCGGCCAAAGTGTCCAATTGTTCAAGGGTTTTAGCTCATGTCGCAGGCGCATAACTCCTTCCCTCCGACGCCGCCGCCGTTGCCCCCGGGTGTCGCGGCCGGTCCAGCATCGACTCTGCCTCCCCCGCATGCCGCCGGGCGTTTCGATCCGCCGATGGAGCCCGCTTATCACGTTCCGCCCCCCATGGTGGGGCCGGCGCAGCGGGCACGCCGGGGCCGGATGTCGGTTGGCGCATCAGCCTGGGCGTTTGCGGCGGCTGCTGCCGTTGCTTACCTCTCGGTCGTGGTGTTGCGTCCCGATCTGGTTGCCCGGGTGGAACCGGCCGGGATGTCAGTGGCCGACATCGAGGCGTTGCGTGGCGACGTCGATGGCCTGCGCCGGGAGGTGGCGGACATCCGCTCGACGGTGACGGAAACTGCATCGCAGCAGAAGGTGATCTTCGAACGCCTTGCGGCGCTGGGCGCTTCCGTCACGCAGCCCATACCAGCTGCACAATCGGACGGTCCGCCGCCGGCCTTGCGGCTCGATAGCGTGCCGGTCAATGGACCAATTTCGCCGCGCGCCGACGCGGCGCCCGTTCAGCCGGCGGCTGAGCCGGCCAAAAAGGTGGCGGATGCCAAAGTCCTCAACGGCAAGCCTGCCTTAGAGACGGGCAGTGTGAAGCCGGCCCCGCCAGTCGTTCCGGCACCTGTTGCCAAGCCTGCGGCCGCACCGGTTGAGCCGCCACCGTTTGGCGCGCCCGTCGTAACACCTGCGGCGAAACCTGTCGGCGTTCAGATCGCATCGGGGGCATCGATCGACAGCTTGCGTTTGAGTTGGAACCTCTTGTCGGAGACGCATGCGGACAAGCTGAAGAGCTTAGAGCCGCGCTACTCGTTGTCGGTCGACAACGGCGCGGTCATCTACAATCTGATGGCGGGTCCGGTGAAGTCGGAAGCTGAAGCCAAGAAGATGTGCAAGGCGCTCGCGGCCAAGGCTGTGCCGTGCAAGATCGTCGGCGAATTCGGCGGGGCGGCACTCTAAGTCAGATATCAGTTTGACATTGAAAGCCGCGCGAACATCTCGCGCGGCTTTTTCTATTCGGTGGTTTGCTCTGGCGTGGTCCAGGTGCAGCGCTTGAGCCAGCGGCGTTCGATGTCGCGGGCGATGATACCGGTCGCGTCGATGGGCGCGTAACTCCAGGCGGGCAGGCGATCGACGGTTTCGGGTAGGCGGCGCGTGGCGTTGAGTTCTTCCAGCTTAGCGTGAAAGCGCTGGAACTTCGGTTTGCCGCCGGTGGGATGGAAGACGTACACGGGGCGGCCAGTGGCGCAGCATTCGCCCGTCATGTTGACGCTATCGGCGGTGACGACGAAGGCATCGGCGTGGACAAAGAACGCCGGATACGGGTTGTCACCGGTGCCGTCCCAGAAGATGCGTGGCGCGTTGCGCGTGGCGGCATCCGTGACTTCGACGAGGCGCGGATGCGTGCGCCGTGAGGGCGTGATCATGAAGGATGCGCCGAGCTTGGCGAGCGATTGCAGGGCTGTCTGCAGGCGCTGATCGTCGGCGTCGCTGAAGGCATAGGAGCCGTTCTTGCCACCGAGGAGCACGGCGATGCGCGGATGGGCAAGGGCTGCGATCTCCGGCGGAAACGTTGCCCGCAGCGTGGCGATGCGTTCGGGGGAGAAGCCGTGCGGCGAGGTCGGCGACGTGACGACGTTGGGACCTCGGCGGCGGTCGTGCTCGGGCACCCAGATGACGTCGGCGGTGCCGGGGCCGGTTTGCGGATCGAGAAGGACGACGGTGAAGAGCGAGGGGCCGGCGCGGCGGCGCAGTTCGCGCAGGTAGGGGATCGACGCGCGGCCGGTGGCGATGGCGATTGTCGGCCAGGGTGGGCAGAAATTTGTTCCGGGTGAACCGAAGCTCGCGCGTTTGGGCACGCGGCCCCAGGGGGCGGTCCACTTTTTGATGCCGTCGAGCGTGACGCGCTTCATTTCATAATCGACGCCCAGCGCTTCGGCGAGGCCGCGCGTTTGCGTGTCCATGCCGGCCTTGGCCTCGCTGATGATCCAGCAGCGGGCGCCGGCGAGCGGACGGCCGGATGGGTGAATGCGGGTTGGGGCGTCGGACGGCATGGCGGCACCCTGGGGGAAATGGGGGCGGCCTGTCCAGCGCGGCGGTTCATCCCGTCGCGGTCATTTTGTTTCACTAGGACGTGCGAAGCGGACATAATCGGCTTGTTCGCATCTCACAAGAGTGGCCATGACCCGCAAACTCGACAGTACCGACTGGCGCATCGTCAAAGAACTTATGGCCGACGGGTCGCTGACCAACGTGGCACTCGCCGGCAAGGTGGGACTGTCGGCGCCGCCGTGTCTGCGGCGGGTGCGGGCGCTTGAAGAAGCGGGTGTGATCACCGGTTACACGGCGATCGTGGACGAGCAGGCGCTGGGCTTTGATCTCACTGCGTTTGCGATGGTGGGGTTGCATAACCAGTCGGAAGCGGATCTGAGGACGTTCGAGAACCGCATCCTCGGCTGGCCGATCGTGCGCGAGGCGTTCATGCTTTCTGGCGAGACCGATTATATTTTGAAGTGCGTGGCGCGCGATCTGCCGTCGTTTCAGACTTTTATTTTGAAGGAGCTGACGGCGGTGCCGAATGTCGCGAGTGTGAAGACGACGCTGGCGATCCGGCGAGCGAAGCTTGCTCCGGGTGTGCCGGTGGCGCCTGAGTAGGTCAGACGCCGCGGTCGAGGTGGTGGACCTTGCGGAGGTCGGGGAAGAGTTTGGCCCAGAGTGCGGCCGTGATGAGGGCGCCCGCGCCACCAATGACGACAGCGGGGACGGCGCCGAAGCCGGCGGCCATGCTGCCGGCGCGGAATTCGCCCAGTTCGTTCGATGCGCCGATAAATGTCATGTTCACGGCGCTGACGCGGCCGCGGAGGTCATCGGGTGTTTGCAGCTGAATGAGCGTCTGGCGGATGAAGACGGAGACCATGTCGGAGGCGCCCATGACGGCCAGTGCCAGCACCGACAGCCAGACGGTCGTCGAGGTGCCGAAGACGATGATGGCGAGGCCGTAAACGGCGACGGCTGCGAACATCGTTACGCCGGCATGATCGCGGACGGGATTGTTGATGAGCCAGATGCTCATGAGAAGCGCGCCGACGCCCACGGCTGAGCGCAGGGCGCCGAGGCCCCAGGGTCCAACATCGAGGATGTCACGGGCAAAGACGGGCAGAAGCGCGGTCGCGCCGCCGAGCATGACGGCGACCATGTCGAGCGAGAGCGCTCCGAGCACAATTGGCTGGCTCCAGATGTAGCGGAAGCCGGCGAACAGGGCTTCGGTGGTGACGGGCGGGTGGGATTGGCGTTTGGCCGGTTTGGGGATCATGAGGGTGAGGATGCCGGCAAACAGGAAGAAGGCGACGGACACGCTGTAGGCGAGTTCGGACGACACGCCGTAGAGCAGTCCGCCCGCGGTCGGGCCGACGATGGTGGCGATCTGGAAGCTCGATGAATTGAGCGCGATGGCGTTGGCGAAGGCTTGCTGGGGGACGAGGTTAGCCAGAAGGGATTGCACGGCGGGGCCCATGAAGGCACGCGCGATGCCGAAGACGAGAAGCACGGCGAAGACGGGCCAGATCTCGGTCGTCTCCGAATGCAGGATGGATAGAAGTGCCAGCGCGCAGGCGCCCTCGACGGCCATGCAGATCGCCATGATGACGCGCCGGTTATAGCGGTCGGCGACGGAGCCGGTGACGAGAACCAACAAGGGCGCGGGCAGGAATTGGACGAGACCGACGAGACCTAGAAGGAACGGGTCACGGGTCTGGTCGTAAATCTGCCAGCCGACGGAGACGCTCAACACCTGGATCGCGAAGACGAGCAGGAAGCGCGCGACCCAGTAGAGGCGGTAGCCGGGATAATCGAAGGCGCGATCGGACGGCGGCGCTCCATTGACGGGCGGGCCGGCGGACGCGTCGGACACGGTCATGGTGCGTTGTCTCCGGTTCGCAGAACGCGCGAACCTGACGGCGGGTTGCCGCCTACTTCCACTCGACTTTGAGGATCTCGTAGGAGCGCGAGCCCTTCGGCGTCGTCACTTCCACGGTGTCGCCCTTGGTCTTGCCGATGAGCGCACGCGCGATCGGCGAGGAGATCGAGATCTTGCCGTCCTTCACGCTCGCTTCGAGATCGCCGACGATCTTGTATTTCACCTTATCTTCGGTGTCCTCGTCGACCAGCGTGACGGTGGCGCCGAACTTGATGTTCGTGCCCGACAGACCAGCGGGATCGATAACCTCGGCGCGGCTAAACTTGTCTTCGAGTTCGGCGACGCGCGACTCGTTGAGGCCCTGGGCTTCCTTGGCCGCATGATATTCGGCATTTTCCGACAGGTCGCCGTGCGCGCGCGCTTCGGCGATCGCCTGGATAATGCGCGGGCGCTCGATAGCCTTCAAACGATGCAGGTCCTCCTCGAGCTTTTTATAGCCCTCGACAGTCATCGGAACCCGATCCATCGACATCGCTAACGTCTCCTGATTGGCCTGGCCACCGGGCCAGCACCCTTCGATCCATTCGCAAAACGCGTGGGAAACCCTCGCACAGAAACCCGTAAGGGGCGCGGCGGTTTCCGCCACACCCTCACTCACGGGCAACATTTCTTCAGGTTGTGCGCGCGACGTAGGCCTGCAGCGGCGCAACCTTCAGGGTGTCGGACTTCAAAGCCTGGATGGCTTTGGTCACGGCTACGGCCCCGGCCAAGGTTGTATAATAGGGGACGTGGTGAAGCAAGGCCGTGCGCCGGATGTCCTTGCTGTCGGCGAGGGCCTTGGCGCCCTCTGTCGTATTGAAAACCAAAGCGATTTCGCCGTTCTTGATGGCGTCCACAATATGCGGCCGGCCCTCCAGAACCTTGTTGACGACCTCGCACGGGACGCCTTCGGCCTCCAGGTGGCGCTTGGTCCCGCGAGTCGCGACGATCTTGAAGCCCATCGCGGAAAGATCGCGGAGCGGGGCCACGATGCGATCCTTGTCGCGATCTTTGACCGAGACGAAGACCGTGCCGCCCATGGGCATCTTTTGGCCGGCGCCGATCTGGCTCTTGGCGAAGGCCATGGCGAAGTCGCGGTCGAGGCCCATCACCTCGCCGGTGGAGCGCATTTCGGGGCCCAGGATCGGGTCGACGCCGGGGAAGCGGGCAAAGGGGAAGACGGCTTCCTTGACCGCAATATGGCCGAGCTTCTGGCTCTTCAAGCCAAACGACGCGAGCGGGTGACCGGCCATCACCTTGGATGCGATGCCGGCGATGGGTTCGCCGATCACCTTGGCGACGAAGGGCACCGTGCGCGAGGCGCGCGGGTTCACTTCGAGGATGTAGATCTCGTCGTCCTTGATGGCGAACTGGACGTTCATCAGGCCCTTCACTTTGAGCGCGAGGGCGAGCTTGCGGGTCTGTTCGCCGAGCTCTGCGACGGTGGCGTCGGAGAGCGAATAGGGCGGCAGGGAGCAGGCGCTGTCGCCGGAGTGAATGCCAGCTTCCTCGATGTGTTCCATGATGCCGGCAATGAAGGTGTCCTTGCCGTCGCACAGGCAGTCGACGTCGACTTCGACGGCGTCCGAGAGATAGCTGTCGATGAGCAGCGGGCGCTTGGGCGAGACGACCAGTTCGGACGGGTTGTCGAGTGTTGCCGACAAGCGCGCGATATAGCGATCGATCTCGGGGCCGTCGTGGATGATTTCCATGGCGCGGCCGCCGAGCACATACGACGGGCGGATGACGATGGGGTAACCGATGCGGTCGGCCACGGCGCGGGCTTCGCCTGGCGTGCCGGCAATGCCGCTGGCGGGCTGCTTGAGGCCCAGCTTTTCGATGAGCGCTTTGAAGCGGTCGCGGTCTTCGGCGAGGTCGATGGCGTCGGGCGAGGTGCCGAGGATCGGAACGCCGGCTTCTTCGAGGGGGCCTGCGAGTTTCAACGGCGTTTGGCCGCCGAACTGCACGATGACGCCCTTTACCTTGCCCTTGGACTGTTCCTTGCGGATGACTTCGAGGACGTCTTCGGCGGTGAGTGGTTCGAAGTAGAGACGATCGGAGGTGTCGTAGTCGGTCGACACCGTCTCGGGATTGCAATTGACCATGATCGTTTCATAGCCGGCTTCGGTCAGCGCGAAGCAGGCGTGGCAACAGCAGTAGTCGAACTCGATGCCCTGGCCGATGCGGTTAGGACCGCCGCCGAGGATGATGATCTTTTCGCGGTCTGTCGGCTGGGCTTCGCAGACGGGTGCGTCGGTGAGGCCGGTCTCGTAGGTGGAATACATGTAAGCGGTCGGCGAGGCGAACTCGGCGGCGCACGTGTCGATGCGCTTGAAAACGGGCGTGACGCCGAGGTCGTGGCGCTGGCGGCGCATGTCGGCTTCCGTCTTGCCGGAGAGCTTGGCGAGGCGGGCGTCGGAGAAGCCGGCGGCTTTCAACATGCGCATCTGACGCGCGGAGTTGGGCAGACCGTGCGCTTTGACGCGCGCTTCCAGATCGACGATCTCCTGCAGGCGGTCGATGAACCAGGGATCGAATTTCGAGAAGGCGTGAACGGTTTCGTGGTCGACGCCCATGCGAAGCGCCTGGGCGACCTTCAAGAGGCGGTCGGGGGCCGGGCGAGAGAGCGCGGCGCGGACGACGTTTTTGTCATCGCCGAGCCCCAAGCCCTCGAGCGTGATGTCGTCGAGGCCGGAGAGGCCGGTCTCCATGGAGCGGAGCGCCTTCTGCAGGCTTTCGCCAAACGTGCGGCCGATGGCCATGACTTCGCCGACGGACTTCATGGCGGTGGTGAGTGTCGAATCCGCGCCGGGGAATTTCTCGAAGGCGAAGCGCGGGATCTTGGTGACCACGTAGTCGATGGTCGGCTCGAAGGACGCGGGCGTGGCGCCGCCGGTGATATCGTTTTCGAGTTCGTCAAGCGTGTAGCCGACAGCCAAGCGGGCGGCGACCTTGGCGATCGGGAAGCCGGTCGCCTTGGAGGCCAGAGCGGACGAGCGCGAGACGCGCGGGTTCATTTCGATGACGACGAGGCGGCCATCGGCAGGATTGACCGCGAACTGCACGTTGGAGCCGCCGGTTTCGACGCCGATCTCGCGCAACACGGCCAAGGAGGCGTCGCGCATGATCTGATATTCTTTATCCGTCAGCGTGAGCGCAGGAGCGACGGTGATCGAGTCGCCCGTGTGGACGCCCATGGGGTCGAGATTTTCGATGGAGCAGATGATGATGGCGTTATCCGCTTTGTCGCGGACGACTTCCATTTCGTACTCTTTCCAACCGATGAGGCTTTCATCGATCAGGATCTGGCCGACGGGGGAAGCATCGAGGCCCGATTTGGCGATGGTCTCGAATTCTTCGCGGTTGTAGCAGACGCCGCCGCCGGTGCCGCCCATGGTGAAGGCGGGTCGGATGATCGAGGGAAGGCCAATCGTTTCGAGCGCGCGCATGGCTTCGGCGAAGCCGGCGTGGCGGTCGTAGCCGATGACTTTGCCGTCCGCGCCGCGGATCTCGGGCGAAGAGGCGATCATGGCGCGCGGGCTTTCGAGCCCAATCCGGTCCATGGCGTCGCGAAAGAGCTTGCGGTCTTCGGCCATGTCGATGGCTTCAGCTTTGGCGCCGATCAGTTCGACGTCCATCGCAGCCAGCACGCCCTGCTTTTCGAGCGCGAGCGCGGTGTTGAGCGCGGTCTGGCCACCCATGGTCGGCAGAAGTACCAATTTTTTATCGGGGTGGAGCGCTTTTTCAGCCGCGATGATCTTGGCGACCACGTCGGGCGTGATCGGCTCGATGTAGGTGGCATCCGCCATGTCCGGATCGGTCATGATGGTGGCCGGATTGGAATTCACCAGAACGATCCGGTATCCGTCTGCTTTAAGGGCCTTGCACGCCTGCGTGCCGGAATAATCGAATTCACAGGCCTGCCCGATGACGATGGGCCCGGCGCCGATGATGAGGACGGTGTCGATGTCTGTACGTTTTGGCATGGCGGGCCAACTCTTATTGCAGCGCACATGGTTTGGCTATAGGCCGCGACCGAAAGCGCGGTTCAAACTGGAGGCGCCCGCTGCATCGGGGTTGCCGAGCCATCCGTCAAGGGTTCGTGCGCCTCATCGCAGCGCGATCCCCGGCAAAAAGCCCGGAACCCTCGATGAGAGGGCCCGGGCTTTTCCATGACGATCCGGCGACGGGGGCGTCAGCCGGCGGGTTTTTCGATCTTAATGTCGGTGGGGTAGCTGTAGACTTCCTTGAAGATCGGTTTGTCGAGCATGCCTTCGCGGGCGAAAATGATCCGCGCCGGCAGACCCGTTCCGACATCGAGGTAGACAACGCGAACAGCTTCGTTCTTTGGCGCTTCGGCGGGCTTTTCGCCCTTCTTTTCGGCTTCGATCTGCTCGGGCGTCTTCTGCTTGGGCTCGTCGAGTCCCTTGAACGCGCGGACCTTCTGGCCCTCGATCGTTTCGGCGCCCAGGCACTCGAAGGAGCCGACGTTGGCCGGGGTTTCGGCAAACGTGCTCTTGAAGAAGCTCACGATCTGATCGGTGGTCGACTTATCCAGCTTCTGCCAGGCATCGGTGCCGGTGCGGCTCCATGCGTCGGTGCCAACCAGGATCGTCTCGGTCGGCTTGTCGGGGGCAATCAGCGTTTTGACCACCTGACGCATGCGATCGGGTTTGACGTAATCGATCGTCATGGTGAAGGGACCTGTCTCACCGATCAGGTTCATCTCTTTACGCACCATGTCGGTGTTCGACTGGCGGGTGAAGGATTGCAGGACCTCGCGGGTGCAGTCGGCGGAGGCGGCGGTCGTGGAGGCTGCAACCACCAGGGCGGCGGCGGCAGCGCGCAGTATCAACGTCATGTTCGAATTCTCCATCGGCCGCTCACGCGCGCCGTTGCGTCGGATCTTGAGATTACTTCTTGTCGGTAGCCGGTTCCGAACTGGGGATGACGTCGGTCGGCGGAATGATCGTGATGCCTTCGTAGGAGTAGGCCGCCACGAACTTTGCCGGACCGTCGGACTTGGCCGACTTGGTGACGTAATACGCCGGGAGGCCAGTGTCGGGCGAGACGTAAACCGTCGTCACCACGTCCATCCCGTCGGTATCCTTAGCAACCGCGGTGCCATAGCCGACGAAGTCTTTGCCATCGTATTTAACCTTGCCGAGGCAAGAGAAGTCGGCGGCGGCTTTCGGCGGGATCTTATAGGCCTCGCGCTCCTGGGCGACGACCTGGGCGTTGTGCGGGGGCTGCTCGTCCCAGCCGCCTTCTGTGTTGGCCCAGGCCCACTTGCCGATGCCGATGGTCTCGACGGGGGCTTCCTCGGTCGGGCTTTCGATCTTGTTGTAGATCGCGTCGGGGGCGACGAAATCGATGGTGCGGATCAGCGGACCATTGAGGGTCTGGGCGGTGGCTACGGTGCGGAACGCCGGCTGAGCGCGCTGCTTGACGAAAGCGGCCTCGACTTCGCCCTTGCACTTGTCGTCGGCGAACGCCGGCGTTGTGGCCATGGCCAGGATGGTAAGAGTGAGAACGCGTGCTCGCATCGGCGGGGTAACCTCCCTTTATTGGACTTTTGTCGCCCTTATACGCAGGTCGTGCGGCGGGCTGTCCTTAAATCTGGGAAAGGTTGACCACGGCGTTGGCGTTTACTTCCCGAACGCCTTGCAGGGGTCGTCGCGGGTGATCGTCGGGGTGAAGATCAGGTAGTCGGCTGCCGGTTTGCCATCGGGATCGCGGGGCACATAGGCTTCTGGATCGGTTTTGCCCTCTTCGACCTCGACCAGGACGACGGACACCACCTTCTTATCGGGGGCGCGGGTGCGGATGTACCAGGGGACGCCGCGGTCGGTGCGGGCGTGGTTGTTGCCGGTGAGCAGGACGGCCTGGCCATGGTCGGCGGCGGCTTTCAGGGTTGCATCAGCCAAGTGAGCATCGCGGTAGCGCTGGGCCAGCGCCATTTTCGGGATCGCGGTTTTGGGCAGCATACCGCAGTGCGAGCCTTCGATTTCCTCGGCCGAGTCGGCGTCGAGTTTGTCGCCGAGCGGCTGGTCGAGGGCGAGGCGCTTCTGGTCGTCGGCGCTGAGGACGCCAAGACCTTCTTTCGCGATCTTGCGGATGGTGTCGCGGGGCGGGTCGCCGGCGTAGATGGGCAGGCTCAGTTTCACGATGGCTTCGAGCAGCGGATCGTAGGGATACTGGTCCCAGCCACCGGACTCCCAGTCCACCTTGGCTTTGAAATCATCGATCGTCGCGAGACGGGCGGACTTGGCTCGATATTCGGCGAAACTTTTGAGGCCTGCGTTTTGATCGGCGCGCAATTGCTCCATCGCGACGGCAGGCTTGGTCAGAAGGCCGGCGCGCAGTTTGTGGTGATGCGGATTGTCGTGCGCCTCGCCGAGAATGACGATCTCGCTGGCGGCGATGGCCGGCATCGACTTCCTCAGATTGTCTTTGGGGCCGACTTTTTCGAATGCGGTCGCGCCCGTTGTGCGCCCGGTGTCGTAGACCGCGCACGCGTCAGCGTTTGCGTCTGGGCATAGGGGATCACGGGAGGGTTCGGCCGCGTTGACGGCGCTGGCGAGAAGTGCCGTGCCCAGCGCTAGTGCGAGGTGGGCGGTCTGAGACTTCGACTGTATCATGCGAAGTCTACTCGTTCGTTGGCGCCGCGGATCACCGCTCCTTAACGGCGGGCGTACCCTTATCCGCGCGCATGAAGTTGGCGAAGCGGTTGAAGAGGTAGTGGCTGTCCTGCGGGCCGGGCGAGGCTTCGGGGTGATGCTGGACGGAAAAGACGGGCTTGCCTTCGAGGGCTAGGCCGCAGTTGGAGCCGTCGAACAGCGAGACATGCGTTTCGACGACGCCGGAGGGCAGCGTGTCACGATCCACCGCGAAGCCGTGGTTCATGGAGACGATCTCGACCTTGTTGGTCGTGAAGTCCTTCACCGGATGGTTGGCGCCGTGGTGGCCCTGGTGCATCTTTTTGGTCGTGGCGCCGAGTGCCAAGCCCAGCATCTGATGGCCGAGGCAGATTCCGAAGACCGGCTTGCCGCTGGCGACGAGCTTTTTGATTTCGGGGACCGCGTATTTGCCGGTCTCAGCCGGATCGCCGGGGCCGTTCGACAGGAAGACGCCATCGGGATTGCGGGCGAGGACCTCTTCGGCGGTCGTCTTAGCCGGCATCACGGTCACCTTGCAGCCGGCGTTGGCGAGGCAGCGCAGGATGTTGCGCTTCAAGCCGTAATCAAGCGCAACAACATGGAATTCGGGGTTGTCGTTGCGGGGATAGCCTTTGCCCCACACCCAGCGCATTTCATCCCAAGTGTAGCTCTGGCCACTGGTCACGTCGGGCACGAGGTCCATACCGACGAGGCCCGGCCACACAGCGGCGTCGGCTTTCAGTTTGGCGAGATCGAATTGGCCCGACGCATCGTGCGCGATGACGCCGTTGGGCATACCTTTGTCACGGATGCGGGCGGTGAGCGCGCGCGTATCGACTCCGGCAATCGCAATGATGCCGCGCGCTTTCAGCCACTGATCGAAATGTTCCACCGCGCGGTAGTTGGAGGGCTCGGTGATGTCAGCGCGCAGAACGCAGCCGCGCACGCCGGAGCGTGATGCGAGGTTGGAGGTCTCAGAGTCGTCGGTATTGGTGCCGACGTTGCCGATGTGGGGAAATGTAAAGGTGATGATCTGGCCGGCATAGGAGGGATCGGTGAGGATCTCCTGGTAGCCGGTCATGGCCGTGTTGAAACAGACTTCACCGACGGCCTGGCCGGTGGCGCCGAGGCCGTAGCCTTCAATGACGGTGCCATCGGCGAGCACGAGGCGCGCCGTCGTGGGCGCATCGGTCCAGGGCGCGGGCGAGAGAGACGGCATCGGGGCCTCTTGGGAACGATCACAGGGGTCACGGGCGTTCCCTATGGGAAGCGCACCTGGAAATCAAGGAACGCAGGGGATCGCGTGTTGCGGCGCACACGTCACCTTGACGCACCACCCGGCACCTGCTCCACAGCGTTCAATCTCAGGGAGGCTTGCCCGGCGCGGGACATAATCCTACACAGCGGCCCGGCCGCACATCAGGAGAGTTGAGCCATGCGCACCCGTCTCAACGACGACATCAAGACGGCCATGAAGTCCGGCGACAAGCGGCGGCTGGCAACGCTGCGGCTGATTTCGGCGGCCATCAAGGACCGGGATCTCAGCGCGCATCAGGATGACCAGGGCGAGGCGACGGGGCGGGATAAGATCACCGATCAGGACATCCTGTCGCTGATGCAGAAGATGATCAAACAGCGCCGGGAGAGCATCGAGACCTACCGCAATGCCGGCCGGGACGATCTGGCGGATCAGGAAGTCGAAGAAATCGCCGTTATCGAGGCCTATCTGCCAAAGCAGATGAGCGAGGACGAAATGCGGGCGGCCGTGACGGATTTGGTTGCGGAAATGAACGCCAAGGGCCTCAAGGACATGGGCCGCGTCATGGCGGCGCTGAAAGAGCGCCACACGGGCTCGATGGACTTCGGCAAGGCGAGCGGGATGCTGAAAGAGGCGCTGAAGTAAAGTACGGCCCCCTGTGAATTGTGGGGGTTGATTGGGCGGCGGGCGGGTTGGCGTGCGCGAATCACTTAGCGTCCGTGGGCGGTGCCGGGATTTGGGTTTTCCCCCGGCACGGGAGACATATGCGATTTTCGCCTCACCTGCTCGATGAGATCCGAGCCCGCTTGGCAGTCAGCCAAGTGGTGGGGCGGAAGGTTGCGCTCAAAAAGAAGGGGCGCGAGTGGTCGGGCCTGTCACCCTTCAAAATGGAGAAGACGCCGTCGTTCTTCGTCAACGACCAGAAGGGCTTCTACCACTGCTTCGCGTCGGGCGAGCATGGCGACATCTTCACGTTTCTGATCAAGACCGAGGGGCTGACCTTTCCGGAAGCCGTCGAACGGCTGGCGGCGGAAGCGGGCGTGACGCTGCCCAAGCCCGAGGTGCGGGATCAGGAGGTGTACGATCAGCGGCAGCGGTTGTCGGCCGTGCTGGACGCGTCGGTGACATTTTTCGAGGAGCAGCTGGCGGGGCCGGGTGGCGCGGAAGCGCGGCGGTATCTGACGGAAAAGCGTGGGCTCAGGCGCGAGACGATCAAAGCTTTTAGGCTCGGCTATGCGCCTCAGTCGCGCACGGCACTCAAGGAGTATCTGACGAAAGCGGGCTTCACGGTCGAGGAGCAGGCGCTGTCAGGCATGCTCATTTCGGGCGAGGACATTCGCGAGCCCTATGACCGGTTCCGACATCGCGTGATGTTTCCGATCGGCGATTGGAAGGGGCGGACGATTGCCTTCGGCGGGCGGGCGCTCGATCCGGATGCGCCGGCGAAGTATCTCAATTCGCCCGAAACGCCGCTCTTTCATAAGGGGCACAATCTTTACAACGCGCACCTGGCGCGCGCGATCGCGCATGACAAGGAGCGGGTGATCGCGGTTGAAGGCTACATGGATGTGGTGGCGCTGACGGAGGGCGGGTTTGCGGAAAGCGTGGCACCGCTTGGCACGGCGCTGACGCCAGAACAGGTGGCGCTCTTGTGGCGGATGACGCCGGAGCCGGTCCTCTGCTTTGACGGCGACAGTGCGGGTAAGAAGGCCGCCTACCGGGCCATCGATACGGTGTTGCCAATGTTGAAGCCCGGCATGAGCGTGCGGTTTGCCTTCCTGCCCGACGGCTTGGATCCGGACGATCTCGTGCGTCAGCAGGGTCCGGAGGCGATGGAAGCAGGACGACTGGTCGACGCCGGAACGGCGGGCGCGTCTGGAACAGCAGATCCGGATTTTAACCGCGCGGATCGAAGACGGGTCAGTTCGCTCGCACTATGAGCAGGACATGCGTCGGCGGTTGCAAGCGGCCTGGGGCAATGACCGCTCGACAGCGCCGTTCCGGCCGTCGCGGGAGACGGGGTTCGGCCGGCAGGGCGTTCCAGGTGCGCGGCCGGGGGCGAACTTCCGCGGCATGCCGGCGGGGGGCTATCCGCGCGGCGGCGGGCGGCCGGGCGCTGGCGGAGGTCGCTTTGGCGGATATCAGGGAGGTTACGGCGGTGCGGGTCGCGGTGGAGCGGGATTTGCCGGTCCGGGGGCGGTGCCGATCCATGCGCTCCCCTCCTCCAGCCTGCTCAACAGTCCGCTGGCGTCCGGCGATCAGACCCGGCCCGGCTACCGCGAGATGCTCTTGATCCGAACACTGATTAACCATTCGTGGCTGGCGACGGAGGATGCGGAGGCGCTGGCGCAGGTCACCTTCGTGGCCCCTGTGCTTTCCCGGTTGCGGGATGCCATCCTTGCAGCGGTTTCACTTGACAATTCCCTTGACAGCGCCGGGTTGCGCTCCCATTTGGTCCAAACGGGCTTCGGCGGGGTTTTAGACCTCGTTGATCGCTCGGTTACACATAAGTGTGACAGGTTCGCCGAGCCCAATGCCGGGCAAGCCGAGGTGGAAGCTGGCTGGCGCCACGCCCTCGCGCTGCATGATCGGCAAGTCGGGTTGAAGGCGGCGCTCGAAAGCGCGGAGCGGGCTTGGCATGAGGATCGCGACGAAGATGCCTTTCAGCGCATCCGCGAGCTTCAGGCCGAGATCGAGCGTTTGGCGCGCCCCGGTGACCTGGACGAGAACTCAGAAGATGCCGTTGCGATATGAGGGAAACGCGCGCTCATCGTCCGGAAATGCCCGGCTGCGCCCCACCGTGTGGGCCGGCCGTCAGATGCATTCCAACGATGTGGCCGCCTTTACCGTTTCGCATTCTTGAACTTTGGGCCCTCCCGAGAGGCAACACCATATGAGCCGCGCACCGCAGACCAAAACCACCGCAGCCCCGAAGCGGGCCGCCCCTGCCGCCCAGCCGCGCACCGAAGAGGCTGGCGGCGATGCGCCCGAGCGCGATAGCCCGCTGCTCGATCTCTCCGATGCGGCGGTCAAGCGTCTGCTGAAAACCGCCAAGGCGCGCGGGTATGTGACCTATGACGAACTGAATGCCGTGCTGCCCTCGGAAGAGGTGTCGTCCGAGCAGATCGAAGACACGATGGCGATGCTCTCCGACATGGGCATCAACGTGGTCGATCAGGAAGAGGCCGAAGAAGGCGCGGAACCCGTTGACGATGCGGGCGACGACGAGGACGGCGGCGGGCGCGCGCTGACGTCGCCGACGGCGCTGGTCAAGGCCGAGACGCGGGCGGAGCCGACCGAGCGGACGGACGATCCGGTGCGCATGTATCTGCGCGAAATGGGCTCCGTCGAACTGCTCTCGCGCGAGGGCGAAATCGCCATCGCCAAGCGCATCGAAGCCGGCCGCGAGGCGATGATCGCCGGCCTGTGCGAAAGCCCCCTCACCTTCCAGGCGATCATCATCTGGATGCAGGAACTGAACGAAGGCCGCATCCTGCTGCGCGACATCATCGATCTGGAGGCGACCTACGAGGGTCCGGAAGCCAAGGCGGCGGAAGCTGGCGTTGCGGCAGCCGAGAGCGAAGACGCTGGCGCTGATGGCGCTGCTCCTCCCGCGCCCGGCGGCGATATGGCGGATGACGAGGAAGACTTCGAGAACGCGCTGTCTCTGGCCGCGATGGAAGCGGAATTGAAGCCGAAGGTTCTGGAGACCTTCGACCGCATCGCGAACACTTACAAGAAGCTGCGCAAGCAGCAGGACAAGAAGCTGGAACAGCAGGTGGCGGGCGAACAGGGCTCGCGCCAGCAGCAGAAAGCCTATGAGAAGATCCGCGACGAAATCATCGTCGATGTGAAGTCGCTGTCGCTCAACAACGCGCGTATCGAAAGCCTCGTCGAGCAGCTCTATGCGATCAACAAGCGTCTCGTCGGTTTCGAGGGACGCCTGATGCGGCTTGCCGACAGCTATGGCGTCGGCCGCCAGGACTTCATCGACGAATATTTCGGCAACGAACTCGACCAGACGTGGATCGAAAAGATCTCCGGCAAGGGCAAGAAGTGGACGAACCTCGTCAAGCAGGAGCGCCCGATGATCGAGCGCATCCGCGGCGACATCCATAACCTTGCCACCGAGACGGGCCTGGAAATCCCCGAGTTCCGCCGCATCGTGAAAGCCGTGCAGAAGGGCGAGCGGGAAGCCCGGCAGGCGAAGAAGGAAATGGTGGAGGCCAACCTCCGCCTCGTGATCTCGATCGCCAAGAAGTACACCAACCGCGGCCTGCAGTTCCTCGACCTCATTCAGGAAGGCAACATCGGCCTGATGAAGGCGGTCGACAAGTTCGAGTACCGGCGCGGGTATAAGTTCTCGACCTATGCGACGTGGTGGATCCGGCAGGCGATCACGCGCTCGATTGCCGACCAGGCGCGCACCATTCGTATTCCCGTGCACATGATCGAGACGATCAACAAGATCGTGCGCACGAGCCGTCAGATGCTGCACGAGATCGGCCGCGAGCCGACGCCGGAGGAACTCGCCGAAAAGCTCGCCATGCCGCTGGAGAAGGTGCGCAAGGTTTTGAAGATCGCCAAAGAGCCGATTTCGCTCGAGACGCCGATTGGCGATGAGGAAGATTCGCATCTGGGCGACTTCATCGAAGACCGCAACGCGGTGCTGCCGATCGATGCCGCGATCCAATCGAACTTGCGCGAGACGACGACGCGGGTGCTGGCTTCCCTCACGCCGCGCGAAGAACGCGTTTTGCGCATGCGCTTTGGCATCGGCATGAACACCGACCACACGCTAGAAGAAGTCGGCCAGCAGTTCTCGGTGACGCGCGAACGCATCCGCCAGATCGAAGCGAAGGCGCTGCGCAAGCTGAAGCATCCGAGCCGGTCAAGGAAGCTCAGAAGCTTTTTGGATAATTGATCCAACCCATCGCCCCTGGCCCCAAGCCGGGGGCGAAATGCATTTGGGGCCTGTCGTTCGCGGCGTACTGACGGTTTATCCTTTGCGAACTCGCGCGCTCTATCTGTCGAATCCCCTATGAGGATTGCGTACACTGGCCGTGCGCTGGCGGACGGGAGGGACGCTTCGACGATGCTGAACCGGATGAGCGAGGTGGAGACGCGGGCGCGGACCGTGCTGGTGACGGGGGCGTCGCGGGGCATTGGGGAGGCCACCGCGCGGTATTTCCTCGACCGGGGGTGGAGCGTGGCGGCGGCGATGCGGACGCCGGGCGCTTCGCATTTGGCTCCGTCAAACCGCTTGCGGCTTTACGAGATGGATGTGACGTCCGCACCTTCAGTGACGGCGGCCGTGGAGGCGGCGATCGCGGATTTCGGGCGGATCGATGTGGTCGTCAACAACGCCGGGCTGTGCCTCGTAGGTGCGCTGGAGGAAATGACGGAGGCCGACGACCGGCTGATCATGGACACAAACGTGCTAGGCGCCATGCGGGTGTCGCGGGCGGTGCTGCCGCACATGCGGGCGTGCGGCGGCGGGCGGATCATCAATGTCTCGTCGGTGTGCGGGCAGATGACGTTGCCGCTCTATAGTGCGTACTGCGCCAGCAAGTGGGCTTTGGAGGGGTTTGCCGAGTCGCTGGCGTTCGAGACGCGGCGGTCGGGGATCAAAGTGAAGATCGTGCAGCCGGCGGTGCATAAGACGGGGTCGTTCGCGGGGCAGATTGCGGGGCGGGCGGCGCGGACGGCGCATCCGGATCACGCGGCGTTTTCGGACGGGGTTTTGCAGCGGATGGCGGCGGTCGAGCGCTCAGCGCCCGGGCCTGAGGCGGTGGCCAAGGCCATTCATCACGCTGCGACGGACCGCTGGCCGCGGTTGCGGTATCCGGTGGGGAGCCGGGGCATTCTGTTGGCGCGCCGGATGATGCCGAGCGCGCTGTTCGTTCGCGTGGTGCGCCGCATTCTCAACGCGTGGTAGCCTGCGTGAAGACGGTGCCAGGCACCGAGTTGGTGCCTGGCACCGCTTTGTGGCACCGTCGGCACGACTCCAGAGGAGATTGGTGATGAGCGACGGCGGCCCCTTTCATTTCGGATTTCTGGAAGAATTCGGCGTGCCGCTGCGCCGATTGAAGGCCGGCGAAGTGATTTTCAAAGCCGGGGACGCGGGCGACAGCATGATTCTGGTCATGGAAGGCCGCGTCGAGATCAAAGTTGGCGACCGGATCGTCGATACGCTGGGTCTGCATGGCATCGCGGGGGAGATGGCGCTGATCGATAGCGCGCCGCGGAGTGCGACGGCGGTGGCGGCAACGGGGTGCGAGGTGGCGGTGATCGACCGGGAGACTTTCCTGGATCTGGTGCGCGAAGTTCCCTCGTTCGCTCTGTACGTCATGCGCATCCTGGGACTGCGAATCCGGCGGATGAACGCGGACCTCTGAGCAGCTTTTCTGATCGGCCGGGCATCGCGAACGGTGGTCAATCTGGTCCAGATCAGGGCGGTGATGTGGCGACTGACAGAGCTCTGTTGGCTCAAAAAACTGTCTGTCCACGGCCATCCACAGGGCAGATGTGGACAAAGTCACACGTCTTGCGCACCTGCTAGTCCTTGAAAATCAAGCACTACTGGGAATTTCGTGTCTTGGCAGACACACTAAAACGGGAGACGCGCCGCAAAGCCGAATGCCTGATTGTTGCGCAAGAGGGAATCACAGACTTTCGCGTCAACGGCTGATCACACATCGATCAAGGAGCCGTTTCTGTCTGAGAGCGCGGTTCAGTTTGCGTATCGAACAAGTAGGGCGTCCGCCTTCGAAGATGCCAACGCAGATTGGGAGAAGCTCAATGAATAAATATAGCCTGAGCGCCCTGGTGGCGGCCGGCCTGCTCGCAGGCGGCCTTGCAACCAGCGCGAACGCCGCCGACCTCGGTGGCAACTGCTGCGCAGACTTGGAAGAGCGCATCGCTGAACTCGAAGCAACCACCGCTCGCAAGGGCAACCGCAAGGTTTCGCTGACGGTCTCCGGTTGGGTCGGTCAACAGATTTCGTTCTGGGATGACGGCATCGAGTCCAACACGTACATCCACGACCTCGGTTCGACGCTGGGCAGCCACGTGAAGTTCACGGGCTCGGCTCAGATCTCGCCCGGCTGGTCGGCTGGTTATGTGCTTCAGATCGAGGCCATCGGTTCGGACTCGCTCACCACGTCGCAGGACGTCCCTGTTGGTCCGGCGGCTCTCGTTG
>NCCZ01000043.1 GCA_002279935.1 Hyphomicrobium sp. 12-62-95
GGTTGTGGAGCCGTCACCAGCGCCATAAGTTGTTCCGATGGCAGCAAAGAGAGCGGCATAGGTCGTGCGAGATACCGCTTGGCCGAGCGCAAACAACCAGCCGCTTGGCTCGATCGTCCCGGCGTACGGCATCACAGATCCTGAAGGAACACTGTCTGCACCTGACAGGGCTGTCTGCACAAAAGCCGTTGTTGCGAGCTGCGTGGTATTTGTCCCGGCTGAGGCTGTTGGAGCAGTGGGCGTGCCGGTGAAAGTTGGCGAGGCGAGGTTGGCTTTGGCGTTCAGCGCCGTCTGGGTCGCTGTCGACACGGGCTTGTTCGAATCTGATGTGTTGTCGACGTTGCCGAGCCCGATATCGCCTTTGACGAGGGTGACCGCGCCGGATTTTCCGGCAACCGAACTGACCCCGCCGATTTCGACGATCGTTTCGGTGCCATTATTCTTCTTCGTATAAAGCCTGCCGTCGAAGGTGTTGAGGGCGAGTTCACCAAGTTCGACTTGCGCACTCGTCGGAACCTTGGCGGCAACGGACGAGCGTTTCAGTTTGATGGGCATGGGCTATCCTCCGTCAGAAGGTGCCACCGTCGAGCGTGACCCCGTCGATGCTGCCGCCCGTAATTGCGACGCTGTTAGTGGCCTGGGTGGCCAGCGTGCCGAGTCCGAGGTTGGTCCGCGCCGTGGCCGCGTTCGTCAGATCGGACAGGTTCGACGCCGCCGTCAGCTTGGCCGCGAGACCGTTGGTGATGGTCGTGGCAAAGTTCGGATCGTCCCCGAGGGCCGCGGCCAGTTCATTGAGCGTATCGAGCGCGCCGGGGGCGGCGTCGATGAGAGCCGCCATCGCCGCGGCCACAAAGGCGGTCGTCGCCACCTGCGTGGTGTTGGTTCCCGCCATTGCCGTGGGCGCGGTTGGCGTGCCCGTCAGGGCTGGAGACGCGAGCGGCGCTTTGGCATCGAGCGCACTCTGCAGCCCCGTGACCTCGGAGATCGGATGCGCGTGCGCGGACGGTGCGAACGTTGCCGGTTTGCCAGTCACGCCAGTCCAGGCCACTGCATCGGCCACTTCCGCCGCGTCGACCTTGCCGTCGTTGTCCGTGTCATAGGTGGCTTTGGCCATATCGCCGACGCCAAAGCTGCCAATGGCGGCCTGCACAAACGCGGTTGTAGCGATTTGGGTCGTGTTGGTTCCCGAGGCCGCTGTCGGTGCCGCCGGTGTGCCGGTGAACGTCGGCGAGGCCAAAGGCGCCTTGCCATCGAGCGCCGTCTGCAGCCCGGTCACATCGGCGACCGAGTGCCCATGGGTGGCTGCTGCAAACGCGGACGAGGCCTGCGTGGCCGCAGAGCCGAGACCCAGCGCCGTCCGCTGAGCGGCGGCATCGGCGCCCGTCAACAGCGCGCGGCCGGCCAACGTGCTATCGCTGATTTGCGAGGCTGTATGCGTGTGGGACGCGGCCGCCTTGCCGTCCAGGCTGGTCTGCAGACCGGTGACATCGGACACCGCATGCGTGTGGGAGGTGTTCGCCTTGCCGGCGAGAGCGCTATCGATTTGCGATTTACGGACCAGATCCGTGCTCGCCGACGCATCCTGCGACGATTTCGGGACGACGGAAAAGGTCTTGGCGCCACCAATCGTCTGCGTCGTTGATTTGTCGACGAAGGCACCAGGGCCCGCGAGCGCGACGATACTTGTCGCTGTGCCTGAGCCGTCATCGCCCTTGCCGCCATAGAGGGTTTCATCGACCTGATTCCAGGCCAGTTCGCCGGTCATCAGCGATGCGGGCGCGCCCGCAGCACCGGAGACGCGGCGCTTCACGCGCAGCGTATTCGCCATGTGTGTATCCTTAAGTGTTGGAGATGTAGGAAGACGCGTCTAACGACCTGGTTCAGTAAGGTCGTGACAGGATGATCGTAGTTCTACGGAAGCCCGCCTTCACCTTTCGGACTTCGATTTGGAGTAATAATGAACTGCGGATCTCGGTTCGAAAGCGACTGAGCGGACCGAAAAAACTACTGATTTGCTGAGATGTTGGCTCACCCTGCACGTAGCCCGTCTTGGCAAAGCGCCTGGCGATCCGCCCTCAATGTCGCCAGGCAAAGTGGGAGAGCGGTGTTGAGATTGCGTAACGCGTACTCAACGGCCGCTCTCCCGCCCCCCTCGGCGAGGATCTCAGTGAGCTGGATCTCTCGCCTGTAAGCAGGCCCTCTTGCGCGCCCCGAACGCGCTCTGCTCACAAACACAATCGGCACCCAGCGCAGTCACGTCGAGTCCAACAAATACGATGTGGCACCAGTGTACCGCTGCAAGCGCGCATTTTTGCCAAGCCTGTGACTCAGAAATTTCCACCATCGAGCGCCACACCGGACTCGATGTTGCCTTCAGGACCCGGCGGTCCACGTGGTCCTTCAGGACCTTGCCTGCCATCGGGACCCGGCATGCCGAGAACACGCACGCGGAAAGGCGCGACAGAAACGCGAAGCCTCACGGGCTCACTGGCCGACACACGAAGCCGGATCGGGCCCGTATGCGGGACGACCTCGACCTTGCTCGTCATTCCAGGCCTCGGGTCACAGGCTTGATGACGGGGATTTCGAGATGGAAGTTCAGGTGACGGTCCGGCTCCAGGTCCGTGCGCACGACATCGAGGACCACGCTGCCGACCTGAAAGGCGGCGGTTACTGTAGGGGGCATCGTGATTTCAAGAACGGTGTCGGAGAGGCGCGTGAGACCGCCGTTGGCTGTGGTCAGCGTGGCGAGGACGGTGCTATCGCTGACCTTGGCGCGAACTTGCGCCGTGAGCGTGCAACTGGCTGGAAACGTGGCCACATCCGTTTCGATCTGCAGCTTGTACGCGTAGCCCGCGACGATCGCGGGGCCGTCCGACACTGTTACGGTCATTGATGGCCTCCCCGGTTTTGTCAGTAGCCATTGATGCCGCTCGAGGTGAGGGTGCCGGGCTGGTAGACGCGGTAGGGGTCGGTCTTGACCGAGGATCGCGTGATGGGCGCGCATGTGCGCTCATTGGGTCCCTTTGCTCTAAGCCGGCGCGGCGGTGGTGTTTTTGGCGCGGATCGTGTCCGCCGCGGTGTTGTTTTGAGCGGCTTTCGGGTTGGATGAACCGAGCGCCGGATCGGGGGTCTTGCCACGTGCGGCGGAGCCTCGCCCGCATGCGCCGGCGCGGCAAGGGAGGCAGAGATCGCCTTCTGGTGGGTAATGCCCACATCAACGCCGAGCAGAAATGCCAGGACGAGCAACGCTAAAATGACCAGCTTGCGTGCCCGTGCGCTGAGCCGCTGGCTGATTGACCGGGCGATGACCGGCGCAGCGCCCTTGATTGCCAGACTGGCATCACGCACCCGATCCCAGACGCTCGAGACGCGTGCCAGACCATCCTTCATCCAATCAAACCGCATCGGTCCCTCCATCCACTTCAATGTCCTGGGCCAAGATCGGATAGCCGCGCTGCGCCCGTTCGAGACGGTTCGCCTGCCATGTGCGGACGAGAAGGTAGAGAAGGGCCGCCACAGCCGTCAGAATGAGCCACTTGTTGTCTGCGATGAGCGCCATGATGGTGTTGATCTGCGTGAGAACAGCCGACAGCGTCTCGAACTGCGTGAAGATCGAAGGCACAACAGACGGGAGTTGCGCACTCGTCTCTGCGCCAACCGCGATAACGCCGGTGCCGAGCACGATCTTTTTGGCGGCATCCAGGAGACGGGCTTCTGTGGACCCAGCGGATTTGAGGGCTTTCACGGTCGCCGCGACGGGCCAGCGGTAGGCCAAGACTCGGGACATGGCGAAGGTCGCCTCGGTCACGGCATCGTTCTGATTGCCGCCGAGCACGCGTAACGTCTTCTTGTCCCAGTCGATCCCGGTGACAAAACCGATGTGGCCTTTCCATGAGGTTGGGCTTTCGCGCCAGAAGACGACGACGCACCCGATCTTGGGCCCATCGAGTTTCTGTCCGTAGTAGCGCCCCGACCGGGCGGTCAGATCGGCAAGGCGCGGATAGCCAGAGCGGGCCAGCACCGCGCCGACGAACGCCGCACACCAGGAGGTTTCATCGCGATACCCGGGATAGCCCGCGTCACGGAAAAACCCGTCGATGGTCCCGTTCGATCCCCGGCCTGGGACTTCCTTGGTGCCGAGGTACGACCGTGCCAGTGTCAGCCACGGCGGTTCCGTCTCGCGCACAACAGAAAGGGCCCCACTTGGGAGCCCTCCGGGTTTCTGTGCCGCCTTCTTGAACAGAAGGTCGATATTGCCCGATGACGCGCCAAAATGGCGTCGCAGCCGCTCGACCTCTGGGTCCGATCGATCAATCACGGTCGCGGGCTTGCGCCACTTGGCCATCAGGTCCGCATCGCGTTCGGCCTCGGCTAAGGCCATGTTGAAAAGCCCCAGGTCACGCAACGTGGCCTGGAGCTGACGCATGGTGATTTGCATCAGACACTCTCCTCAAGATGTGAAGGGGGATAGACAGGCGTCTCAGCATCGAGACGATGGGAGGAATCGAAAAAAATCGTTCAAAAACAAAAAGGGCCGCACCCTTGAGCGCGACCCTTTCCTCCCCAGACAGGACCTTTGGTCTCTTTTGGACGAGCTCCAAAAAGAAGTCCGGTGCTCGCAGTTGGCAAACGGTGCAGGACCAAGTCTGGATCATGACCGCTGAAAACCACGGTGCTATCGGCGCTTCGGACTTGATCCATCGGCAGAAAATCGCTCGATCAGAAACTCGTACAGACGGTCGATCTTGGTCTCGATGCTGTCGAAGCGCTTGACGATGGCCGGCTGATCGATCTTCGCCACTTCGATTTCAAGCATGCCGACCCGCTTTCTGATTTCGTGCAGGTCGCGTTTGATGGTGCCGATGTCCTCGTGCATCTGAACGTCGCCGTCGGGCACGACTTCGCGATAGAGTTGCTTGATGTAAAGGAGGGCGGCCGCCAGTCCGCCGAGGCCGATCACGAATAGGATCACGGTCGGCACCTGAGCCGTCCAATCGTCTGTCACGGACATTTCCTTTCCTGCTGCTGGATCCGTAGAAACCCGCAAATCTCTGTTTTGAGACGAAGAGTAAGTTCTCGTTAAACTTTAACTGAGACGCTGAGACCACTGAACGACTGGGCTTTTCGGCGCCAAATGGAGCACGAGTGTCATGTGGGCGTGGATTAAACGCTGGCTTTGGGGAGTGGAACCCGCCCGGGCCGCGGCCCCTCTGATCACAGAGGCAAGCAAGCCTGCACCGCCAATCTGGCTGTTCATCGTGCCGGAGACCGGGTCGCAGCCGCGCGTCACCCCTGCCGCTACCGAAATCATGGCGCCGCCCGCCGAGCCGACACGGCCGGCTGCTAACCCTCCGGCCATCGACCACCTTTTTGCCCGCCGCTTGCAGTCCGTACAAAGGCTGAACCCACCGATAAGCCGCGCCAAAAATCACCCCCGTTCGGCTGCAGTTTCTGGGAAGCCACGGCCCGTGCCGGTTCAGGAAACGCTTAAGCGGCAGCCTTCAAGTCTGTGCCCCCGTATTGCACGCTCGCAGACGGCTCCCAAACCAACAGCAACTGTTGTGACCCTGCCAATCAATCGTCACTCGGGCGTCCCCATCCTTGATCGAGAGGCCGCTTAAGAGCGACATTTCCCTTACGCCTTCTTTAAACTCAAGGCCGTGACGAAGCCGCCGCCGCGGGAAAAGGTGTGCGTCACGCTCTCGATGCGGTACGGGCCGTCGATACCGGCGCGAGCTCCGGCGATGATGCAGAGCCCGTCGGGAATGGCGGCTGTATTCCCCTCGATGGTGCAGGTGCCTTCGGCCGCATCCCGCTCGGTTGTCGCCTTGTCGGAGCCCGTTTGCTGCTTGGCCTCGTCTTCGTCCGCCTTGGTATGGCGGTGATCGTGCCGGGCTTGCGTCTGGTTGCGGGTCGCTTCCTCGGTGTCCATCCACTTCGCTTGTTTCTTGTCGTACCAGCGGGCGCGGACGGCATTGAACTGGGTGCGCCCCAGATCCGGCGCAATGTCCCAGGAGTGGAGGTTGTCGCCCCAGGTCGCTGTGACAAACGATGTGTAACCGCTGCCGCGTTTGGTCAGGAACGCTTGCGTGCCCTGAATACGGAAGTTGCCGCCGACCTCGCGGGCAATCCGCTCGCCGACGTGGATAAAGCTTTCGTCGCGCATGTCGAAGTAGACGCGCTTGATGTTGGCCAGCGACGGATCGACCTGGATGTTCGTCACGCCGGCGGTTTGTCCGGATTCGGTGAGGATGTCTTTCACAGTCTTGTTGTCGAAGTGCCGCTGCTGGTTCTGCTTCGGCTTCTGCGTCGTATCCATGCCCTTGGCGGTAATCGCCAACTTGCGCCCACTACCGCGGCTGCCCGATGACTTCACCTCGTCGACGGTTCCGGTAAACACGACCCTTACACCGCCGCCCTCCCAGCCCAGCGCAATGATGACCGGCGCGCCCTTCTGCGGCAGGACAATCCGGCCGTCCGTATCGTCGATGTCAAGGTTGGCGGTATCGGAGTGCGTGCCGACGTTATCGGTCACGGTCAGAGAGTGCAGGATCGGCAACAGCGGCGCGGTGATATTGGTGCCCGCGACCGTCACCATGAAGATCGCGCGTTTCGCCATCGAGCGTCACCAGAGCTTGATCGGATCGAGGATGACCGGTTCGCGCGGCGTCGGGATCGGCAGGTTGAACACCGTACCCACGGGCAAGAAGTGCCCGAGGTCGGCGAGGCCAGGGTTGCTATCGAACACCTGCTCGACGAGACCCGGCATGGGCCGCTTGAACCGCCGCCAGACGATCAGTGAGACGCTGATGAAGTCGCCGGCGACCGTGATCGGCTCGATGACCATAGAACGATCCGCCGGACGGTTTGCCCGTGCGCTTTACATCAATGTCCACCTCAATGACTTTGCCAACGCCGTGGCGATCGAGATAGCTCGACCGCTCGGTCACCTTCTCGATCACGACCCAACCCATTTGCGCGCCGTCGCCGCGCATCAGGTACTGTGGACGGCCGGACGCACGGGCTTGGTAGAGCTTGGACAAATCCTCGAGACCGCCGAACTTGTGCGGATAGAGCTTCGCCTTGATGGTCCAGGTCTCGGACCCGTCGCCCACCCATTCCAGCGGCGGACGGGCGCCGACGACCGGCTTTTCGACAAACGATGTCTCGTGGCTGTGGTCGTAGTCGTTCGTGTTGACGGGATAGACTTCGAACCGGACCGGACCCAGCGCCATCAACATCAGGCAAACCTCATGCTGGTATCGGAGAACACGCCGCGGAAGGTCTCGCGAACCTCGTCGCGCAACACGCGACGGATTTGGTCGACGACGTCTTCACTGTCCGTTTTGCCTGTGAAGGTCATGTTGAACACCGGCGAGACCGTGATGCCGCCAGCCTGCCCGCCAAATGACCCATTAGGATGCACGAAGCCGGACCGCCTCGGCGTGATCAGTTCCGGGCCTTGCTCGCCAACGATATAGGGGCGCCCAGCACTCACAGGGCCACCACGGGCGCGCGCTTCGGGCGTCACGGGCGCGGGTGTGGAGTTGCCAGAGACCGCGCCTCGGACCCGGCTGCCGATCCCGCTGACAGCGCCGCTGATGGCGGACCCGATGCGAGACGCAAGACCTTGCACGTAGTCGATGATGGCGCCGGCGGCAGACTTGAGCCCTTCGAGAATTTGCATTCCGAGCTGGGTCCCGAATTGGGTGATGTCCACGCCAAACGCCATGATCTGGCCGGGCAGCGACGCGAGATAAGCCACGACCTGGCCGACCGCTGTTCCGGCGGCCGTGCCCCACGACGTCCATGTGGACGCGTCGAGCGGCCCCGTCATTTGATTGAGCCAAGCCCAAACCGATTGCAGACCGGAGACGAGACCATCAACCATCGGCTTTGCTGGTCCCAGCGCCGCCATGAAGGCAGAGCCGAAGGCCGTGAACGCCGAACCGATGCCGGACCAGTTGTTGTAGATGAACGTCCCCGCTGCCGCTATTGCGGTCAGGGCCGCACCGATACCGGTGAGCATGAGAGCGCCACGCAAGACGAGCATTGCGCCGGAGACGAGCCGTACCGGACTCAGGAGGCCGAGCAATGCGGTGCCGAGGGTTGAGAAGACGGCGCCCATCCCACCGACGGCTTGGATCATTATGAGACCGGCCAGTGCCTGCCGCAGGGCCGTCACCCCTGCAACAGTCCGCCCAGCGAGTGCAATAAACGGCGCCAGCGCAGCAGCGCGCAACGCAGCACCAAGCGTTACAAAGCCGAGCGCTGCGGACAGCACCGCTGCCTTCATCGATAGGAACGCCCAGGCCGCTCCGATCGCCGCAACGCGCCCAGCAATCAGAACCGTCATGGCCGTCACGACTGCGCGGGCCAGATTGGGATAGGTCTCCGGCAGCGCCGCCACGCGGGTTGCGAGACTGGTCATTTGCGTCAAAAGCGGCAGCAGCGATGGCGCCAATGCGCCACCGGCCGTGATCTTGAACGTCTCCCAGGCATTTGTGAGCGCCGCCATACGGGCGCCCATGGTTTGCAGCCGACGCTCGAAGTCCGCATCGACCATGCCGCCGGAGTTTGTCTGCATCTCCTGACGGATCCGCAGGAATTCCTCGTAGTGCTGGACGAGCGCCGCCATCCCGAGCTGCATTTGCATGTCGGTGAACAGGTCGCTGACCTTGATCGTCCCCTTCGACTTTTCGATGACGTCGCGGGTAATCTTGATGATGGCTTCGAGCTGGGAAACGCCGGCTTTCACCTGGGCGTCGAGCTGCTCCTTGAGGTTGATGCCACCGAGCTTCTTGAACTTGCCGACAACCTGTTCCGAGGTGAGCTTCTGCAGCACGTTGCGCAGGTTGGTCGCCGCCTCGGCACTATCACCGGCGCCCTTGCGCGTGATCTGCAGGGCCGCGCCCAGTTCCCCGATCGCATCGATCCCGCGCATGCCGTTCACTTCGGCCATGGCCGCCAGCGCCGGGAGGTACTGCGCCATGTCCTTCAGCTCGAAAGCACCTTCCTTGCCGGCCCGCGCAATCATGTCCATGGCCTGCGGGAGTTCGGCCGCCTTCAGTTTGAGGTTGTCGATGGCCGCCATGGCGGTCTTGGCGAGGTCGGCAATGTCGGCGTTGTAGGCCGTTGCCGTCTTTCCCAGCGTCGGCAGGATCGTTTCCGACGTCGAGCCGTCCAGGCCCATACCAAGGAGCGTATCCATGGCGCGGGCGATGTCCATGGCGGATTGGTTGACGGCTGGAGCAAGGCCGCGCATGCGCTTTCCGAGCGCGTTCATCGCCTCGTCGCCGAGTTCAGCCTTCTGGGCGATATCGAGCAGGGCCGTTTCGAACTTGGTCGCCGCTTCGATGGGCGCCTGGAGCGCCATCTTCAGCGCGTAGCCCACCGCCAGGCTCTCGGCCATCCGAGCGCGCATGGCATCGAGGCTGCGGTTGGTCTGGTCGAGGGAGGTGCGCAGGCGCGCCGTTGCGTTGGTGCTGTTGACGGCCGCGCCGATACCGCGGAGCGACTGGGAGACCGACTTGGCCGGGCCACTGACGCGGTCGATCAAGCTGACGATCAGCTGGGAGGTGAGCTGCGCCATGATCGAACCTGCTATTTATCGAGTTGCGAAAGGCGCCGCGCTTCAGCGTGCCACAGCAAAACCTCGGCCCAGTCCATGTCGTCGAACGCGGTCAGTGGCGTCGAGAGAACGTGCGCGACGTCGGCGACTACCGACCGCCACCGGCCTATCCCGGCGGCTTCGGCAAAAAACCCGCGATCACATCGGAGATCGCCGCGAAATCTGCCGCATCCAGTTCATCGATCGCCGCCGGGGTGAGACCGGTCAGGATCGCGGCCATCTCGATGCCTCGGGTGAGATCATTGGCGTTCACATCAAGGTGATCGAGTGCCCGGAGATCTTTGACCTTGGGCCGGCGAACGGTGACCTCGGTGATTTTCTCGCCGCCGACCACGATGGGTTCGCCGAGTTTGACGTTGGTTTTGTTCATTTTTTGAAGGCCTCGATGCAAGGACTCGCGATCAGTATTCCTCAATGAAACACTGTTACACATCAGGTGGACTGATCTGCGCGCAAGGAAAATACGATTGGATGGCAATGCCGACGCCGCGTAGTGATCCCGTCATCGAACACGCCACTTCACCCAACCGGAGAAACATCATGAAGACCTGGACCAAGCCCGCCGTTCGCGAACAGGAAGTCGGCCTCGAAGTTACGTCGTACCTGCCGGCCGAAATCGACGTCATCTAAGACCGTCGAAAATAGCGGTTTCAAAGCGGCGATCGCAGATGCGGTCGCCGTTTTTGTTTGTCATCCAGCCGCCGATCTTTTTGGAACGCTAAACCGACCGCACTTTACCGTTGTGCGCCGCTGATCGATGCGCCGGCTGGCTTTGTCCCATTAACGGTCCGCCAGACCTATCGTTGGAAGCCTTCAATCATTGTCAGCAAGTCGTCGACAGAAAATGGCTTTGAGAGGAAGGGAGCGCCAGACAACGATCCCTCGAGTTGATTTGCATCGTATCCCGAGACCACAACGAATGGGATGCCCTGTGCTTTCAGCGCCGCTGCTACTGGCTCCGCGCTCTGCCGGCGCAGGTTGGCATCGAGAATAACGGCATCGAATACTGTTTCGGCTACGTCAGTCATCGCTGCCGCCACCGAGCCTGGCGTTCCGACGATGCTGTGACCGCCACCTCTAAAGCACGTGCCAGCGGCCGAGCCAGAAGCGGGTCGTCCCCGTCTTCGGCGACGGAAGTTAAGGATGCCGAAATTGAGTAGACAAGACCCGAAGACGGGAACGAGAGGCTAACTTGGGCATCGAGTGCATGTTCGACATCGTCTTTCATGACCGCGGACCCGAAACCCAGGTGTTCTGGGACCTTGGTTGTTGGTCCTCCCGTCTCTGTCCAGTGCAGCTGGAACCTTGCAGCCATCGGATCAATCTCCCATCGAAGCCCAACACGGCCTTGCGGGCTTGAGAGTGCCCCGTACTTGATGGAATTCGTCGAGAGTTCGTGAATGGCCATGGCCATTATCTGGGCCGCCAAAGCATTGATCTGAAGCTTGGGACCCTCGATCTCGATCCGTGGGTCCTGAGATTTATCGAGATAGCTAACCTGTGACCGGATGAGGTCTTCGAGATCCGCTCCATGCCATTCAGAGCGAACCAAAAGGCCGTGACACGCAGCCAAAGCCTTAATTCTCGAGTTGAAGGTAGCCGCAAAGGTCTTGGGGTCTCCTTCATATGCGGTCACATTTGCAATCGACTGCACCACCGCCAGCAGGTTTTTCGCGCGGTGGTTCACTTCGGCCAATAACAGCTCGCGATGGTCCGCCGCCGTCTTCGCCTCGGTGATATCCCACATAATCCCGTACATCCGCTCGGGACGTCCATCGGGCGTGTGCGTGACTTGACCAAAAGCCTCGATCCATCGGACCTTGTCGTCGTGCCCGCGCACGCGAAACTGAGCTGAATACCGGTTTCCGAGTTTCAGAACTTTCTGAATCTCTGGCTCGATTTTGTCGAGATCCTCGGGAACGACGCGACGTGCCCAAGCCTCATAAGACGGTTCGATCGAGCCGGGCTCATAGCCCAGCAAGCAAAAGTGCTGATCATTCCAGACAATGTGTCCTGAAGCGATATCCCAGTCCCAAATAGCCATGTTGCCAGCCTCGACGGCCAAGCGCAGGCGATGTTCGCTGCTCTTCAGCGCCCTCTCGGCGGTTACGCGCTGTGTCAGGTCCTCGCTAATAATGATGATGCCGCCAGTCTGACCGCCCACTCCCTGCCACGGCTGGACCTGCCAACGAAAATATTTGCTGCTACCGCCGTGATCATCGAAAGAATCGAATTCTTCGGAGACCTGCTCTCCGCGCAATCCACGGCGGTGCGCATCGATATATCGCTTCGGCAGATTGGGGAAGATATCATAATGACAACGGCCAATGATAGAAGCTCTTTCCAAACCAAATACCTGCAGCCACTGCTCACTCGCGGCCAAATAGACCATGTCGCGATCGAACATAGCAATGGCCACTGGGGCCTGTTTGATAAGCTGTCTAAGCTGGAAATCTCGGTGTTCTCCAGACTTGTGCTCAGTCCGCTCTTGTTCGGGTTTCGTGGCGAGCTGAACGACAGCGATGAGCAACAATGCTGTTGTCAGGAAGGCAAGAATTCCCTCAGGGCCTTCGTTCTGGAAAAGCTCTGGGATAAACATCACCGCCCCGATTGCCGACAGAGATGCGGCGACCGCCCCGGCAAACGCACCACCTAAAATGGCCGAAAGCAGAATCGCGGGATAGAAAGTGAGATAGGGGCGGATAGAGCCGAGTTCATTGAGAAAATGCATCCTCCCAAGGAGAGCCAGTCCCGTCAGACCAACCGCGATGCTTATTCGCAAGATTAAGGGCCAAGCGCGAACTCTGGCAACGAGCGGTAACACTTGCATGGTCGTCCTTGCCGATAAAGCCGCAACGCGGTGAGGAGCGACGTTGAGCACGATTGGCAAAACGTCACTGCAGAAAGCCTGCGTGGGAAGGGGATGGACTGTATAGCGCGCGCACGTCGATCATTCAATCAGGCTGTAGCCCGCGGACCGACCGCTTCGGAAATGGGCATCACAGAGGATGTTCACAAAGCTAAGATGCCGTCCCCGTCGGCACGCGCAAGATCCGCCGCTCATCATCGTTCTGCGAAACACCGTCAATCCGCCAGTCAGTGGCGAAGAAGTCCCAGTACAGCTTCTCCTTGTCCGCAAACCACAGCTCGTAGTGCATGACTTCGTTGATCGCGTACTCGTGCCCCTGCAGTTCGCCGCGCTGGAAGGCATCGGGTTCGATCTTACCAAGACGGCCTTCGAGGATGGCTTTGGCTTCGAGTGCCGCGCCGGTCCGCTTGTCGCGGACGACGCCGTAAGCCGTGAAGACCTTGGACCGCGAACTCCCAAGCCCGAACTGCGTCAGCAGGTCAGGGTCCCAGCCGTTGAGCTTGAACGTCGGCTCCAGTTTCTGGATGCCGAGCGCCACCTCGATCTGTACCCGCGAACCGCCGGCGTGGTGATCCTGGTACATCTCCTGCAACGGCGGGAGTTTGAGTTCGGCCAGCGTCAGGTGCTTCGACGCCGTCGGATCGTGGTCGCCGCAGAACAGGTTTGCGGCCTCCATGATGTAAATCGTGCTCATGGGTGTCCTTTCGGGTCTGCGTGTTAGCCGGTGACGGCGTCGACCTGGGCCAAGAGATCATCGAGCAGCGCATCGAGCGCCGGGCGATAACGCGCCGACTGGATGCCGAGGTAGCGGAGGACCGGGGCTTCTTCCGCGGCGAAGTTGATGGTGAACTTGCCCAGCCGCAGCTGCTCGGGACTGTTCTGGTCGCGGGTAAATTTGATCTCATAGCCGAGGATGTCGCCGTCGGCTTTGAGGTCACGGAGCGCGAAGCTCATCGTGTTGAGCACCGCCTGGATGGTCTGGCCGGTGATGTTGAACCGGCCAAGATAGAACCGCAGGGTACGCAGGAACATGAGGTGGATGTAATCACGGCCGCGGGTGACGTTATAGAACCGCCAGAGATCATCCTCGCCGGCGTTGTCCGTCCCGACAAAGACGAAGCCGCCGGAGGCGATCGCGGTTTCGACGCCGAGTTCACCACGCAGCAGCACGCCGATATTGGCGGCCAGCATCCGCTGTCCCTCCGTGGCGCCATCCGTGAGCGAGAAGTTGATCGGACGCGACGGGCCGATGATGCCTTGGACCGGCTGGTTGGCCCAGGAGTGGAACGGACGGCCCTGCTTTTCGTGATCGCGGCGGACCCCAATGCCGATGACGGCGGGCGAGAGCGGCTGCACGATGGTCTGACCGTTCTCGAACACCTTGACCGCGGGATCGACGGGAATGAGGCGATCAGAGTTGAGCGTCTCGCGCCAGTTGATGGCTTCCTGCTCAATGGTGGCGGGACCGTCGACGACGGCGTGGGCCAGCAGCTTAGCGCAGACGGCCGGCAGCGCCGCGCAGACCGGGTTGGCGAGATCGGCGATGATTGCGGCACCCGCACCGTTCGATCCGCCGCCACCGGACAGGGTGACGGTCGGAGACGTTTCGTAGCCAGAGCCCGGGTTCGTGACCGTGAATTCGGTGATCTCACCGTCGGCGATCGTAGCTGTGGCCGTCGCGCCAATCCCGCCGCCCCCGGTAATCGTGACGGTCGGTGCTGATGTGTAGCCGCTGCCCGCGTTGGCGACGGTGATCGCCGAAACGCCGGTGTCGCGCTGGCTGGTGAACCCGGGCGCACAAATGAGACGGGGAATCACACCGAGCAGCGGACCCGCTTCGACAAACGCATGCATGCCCGTCTTGGCGACGCTATCGCCGACGATGTTGGTGATGGTCGCATTGACGTCGGCGCCCTCGGCGATGCGGACGATGACGCACTTGGCCGCCACCTGGAACTCGCCCAACTGCGCATTGATCAGGTTCAGCGCATCGGCAATCGTGCCGTCGGTTCCAAGACCCAGATACTTCGTCCGGTCATCGGAATACATGAATACTGGCGAGTTCAGTGGGAACACGCTCGCATCGGCATCGGGCGCCGTACCGACGATCCCGACCACGGCCATGTCGCTCCAGACGGCGGGACGTGGCTCATTGTCGATGCGTGTAATTGATATGCCAAACGTCGGGTCGGACATAGCGGCTCCTCAAAACGAAACACCCCGCCAGGGAAACCGGGGGGCTCAGACCTCAGGAATAGGAGTGGATCAGAAGTCGATTTCGGGGGTGGTGATCTTCAGGTCCGCTCGGTCATCTGACTGGAAGACCACCTCGAAGACGAGCTGGGTTTGCGTGTCGACGGCACCTTCGCCGAAGAACTTGATACTCCGAACAAAGCCGCCAGCGCCATCATCGACGATCTCCGTGATCTCGACATCCTTGACGCTTGTGAGCAAGACGCGCTGATACAGCGTCGCAACGACAGATTGGGTCATGGCGTGTGCCTCTAATAACTTCCGCCGTCAGGATTGGCCGCCAGCCCCTCCAATGTCGTCAGCGTCGTCTGCAGGTTGGAGATCTGTGCGATGCTATGACCGTGGTTGCTATCCGCCTTCGCTGCGATCGCCGCGACCAGACCGGCGATATCGCTCATGGCAATCGTGACGACCCCGCTCTTGCCGTTGACGGAGGTGACGGGACCAGTGGCCAGAACTTGTGCCGCCGAGGCTGCGGCCTGCTGAGCCAAGGTGGAGGCGCTTTCGGCGGTCACAACCAGCTGCGTGACCTGAGCGGCGGCTTCCATGATCGCCGGTGCAACGCCTGTCGTCGCGGACACGACCCAATCGTCGTGGGCGGTGGCGCCAATGTCTCCGTTGAGCGCCACAACCTCAAAGGCCAAGCCCCCGTTCTCCCGGTTATACCCTTGGACGCGCAGGATAGCCCAGTCGTTCGCTGCCTCATCGGCATCGCGTGAGATCAACACGTAGGGCGTCGGCGTGAACAGGTCCCGCTCGGCGGTATCTGCAATCGCCAGCGTCGTCTCCAACCCGACCGCGAGTGTCAGCAGCGTTGACGAGCGCGCAACGAGAAACCCGTTCTCAGAGGCTGCCTGCACCTTGGCGAGCAGCGGCCCCAGAACCTCGTTGACGCGGACCAAGCCTAGCGCGACCAGATTGTCCGTCGCGTCATTGAC
This sequence comes from Hyphomicrobium sp. 12-62-95, assembly GCA_002279935.1. Taxonomy (GTDB): domain Bacteria; phylum Pseudomonadota; class Alphaproteobacteria; order Rhizobiales; family Hyphomicrobiaceae; genus JAGVSR01. The sequence goes on from NCCZ01000043.1 coordinate 15,695, forward strand.
GCTGTCGAGGCCCGTCCCGAGCTTGGTGATCGTCTCCGCAATCAGCCGAAACCGCCGGTTGAAGAAGTCCCGGTCGAGCGTCTGCTGGTCGCGAACGCGCAGATCTTCGAACCGCAGCATGGGGTTATTCCACAATCAGCGGATCGGCTTTGACGACCGCGTCCGGGTGATCCTGCTTGATGGTGGAATGCACGGTGGCTTTGACCGTATAGCGGGCCCCCGGCTTCATCATGAGGCCCGCCACTTCGATCGGTCGGTTGACCGTCAGCTTGTAGTGGGTCGGTTTTTTCGCCATTGGCGGTTCCTCATCATTACGACTGTGCGAACTCGATCAACTCGGAGACCAGGAAGAGATCGGCCGCCGTCGTTGTCGAGCCGACGATCCGGACCTCGTACTTGCTGGTCGCGGTCATGTTGAACACCGAGGTTCTGCGAATGGTGCCATTCGGCAGGGTCTCGTCTTGCACCACGTCGGCGGTTTCCGTGGTGGCGAGCGTCGCCCCCGTTCGTAACGTCACCGCACAATCGTGCTTGGCTTCTTCGTAGGCTTGCAGGTCGGTGATGATCTTGATGCTGGTCGTCGGCGAGCCGAGGGTTTTGGTCTCGCCCACCCAGGTGAACGTCGTCTTAGGCCGGCTCACGATGACCTGCGAGTTGCTGAGCCCGAAACCCGGCATCAGATCGGTTGTGCCGGTCAGCGTCACGCGAAACGGCAGAATCGCTGGTAAGCCGGTCAGGTTCGGCCCGTTCGGCGCTCCATCGAGCGGTACCCACGCGCCATTCACCTGGACCTCGAAGTCGGTGCGGCAGGCCGGCGGCGTGATGCCTTCATTGAGGATATCGATATCGAGGATGCCGCCCGCCAACTGAAGTGGGGTGAGTTCGATCGACAGCCGCGAGCGCTCGAACTGCGCAAAGTAGAGCCGCAGTTTCAGGTCATCGACCAGGTTGCCGGCGAAGAACGCGCCGTCGGTGGAGACAAAGAACGTCCCCTGGACCACGCCGTTGTCGGTGTTGGTCATCGCCACGTAATGGTCGCCCGTTGTAACCAGGACGAGGGCGTAGCGCCGTCCGGCCACGAGATACGTTGGCGTGATCGGCACCTGCGTTTCCACAAGCGACGGAAGACCCGCCCCGCCCGAGACCGAGCCCGTCTCGCAGAGCAGGACATGCACGTCACCGCTCGCGGCTTTGCGGGAGAAGTAGAGCCCGACCTGGGACAGCCAGCCGTCCTGGGAGTTGAGGAACGTCTGGGCCACCTGCTGGCCATTGAGCGTGGTCGTCGTGGTGACCCGGTCCCAGTAGGGCTCCTGATAGGTGTCGATCCAGAACTGCCGCAAGCGGATCCAGTGGACGTTGCCGTTGGGAATGCGCTGACCATTCGGCATCACGTCCGGAATGCCGTTGGTGACCTCCCAGGTCTCGCCATTGCGGGTAAAGATATTGGCGGCCAGATCATACGTCCCCTGCCGCCACCAGGTGGCATTCGAGCAGACCTCGCGCGTGGCCCCGTAGCGGCGGCGCTCACGGGTGCGGAACAGCTGGCGGATTTCCGTGGTCTCGAACGAATACTGCGCCATGCGCACTTCACCCGAATACCCGGCGAGGTTCATCCGCAGGCCGTGGCCGTACTTCGGCAATACGAAGCCGTTGTTTACGGTGACGAAGGTGTTGTTCGGGTTCAGCAGCGCCAGGGTCGAAGTCGCCGATCCGGCGGTCGGAAAGCGCACGCCTTCGTTGAGAAACGCGTCATACCCCGGTTTGGTCGCGTCGGTACCGGTCTCATCAAGAAAGTGGTCTGTGCCGTAGTAGATGTAGGCGCCGGGCTCGTAGACCTTGCGGCGCAGTTCCTCCAGCTGCTCGGTCAAATCTACGACCTCGATCTTGGTCGCATAGGCTTGCATCCGGTCGGCGAGCGCCGACAGATCGGTGCGCAGGGTATCGACCTGGCCGCTGATCTGGCCGCGCCAGACTTCCAGCGCCGTAACGCGATTGGCGACAAGCCGCAGGTTCGGGCATTGGGTCGGCACCCAGGGCTCGATCGACAGAATACCGGCCGTATCCAGATTGACGTAGGCGATGACCGTCACATTGGCGTCCGTCGGCGGATAGGACGGGTCTGGGCTCTCGGTGCCGGCGACGACGGACAGTTCCGCCCGGCGATGGTTCTCCATCGCGACGCTTTGGGGCTCGGTTGTACCGAGCTGGGCATCGATGAGAAAATCCCGCGGCTGCACGTCGGTATCGACGGTCTGGCCAAAGGCCACAATCGCGACGCGCTTCTTGGTCACGAGCGGCAGCGCGTTGAACAGGTCAAGCACCACGTCTTCGTCGCGCGCGAACACCTGGCCCCCGGCATAGAGCCGGCCAGCGGTGAGGGTGACCTCGGCGGCCGCCGTTTTCGAAGCCGTAAACCCCACATAGCACTTGCCGCCATCGATCGTGTCTTTGACCACATGATCGATCGAGGCGCGGGCGAAGTCCTGGGCGTTGTTGAGATCGGCGGACTGGAGTTCCTGCCGATCGCGAAAGAGGACGGTGCTTTCCATTCTATGCCTCGATAAAGCGGCCGAGCGTCAGCGCGCCGACCTTGATACGGTCGCCAGCCCGCGGGGTGCGGTAGGTCTTGGTGTCGATCAGGATCTTGTCGCGCAGAGACTTTGAGAAGCGAATGGCTTCACGCACGTCGGCGATCGGCTTGCGGTGGCCTGTCAGAAGAAAGCCGTTGACGAACAATTGCGCGGTCCGCGGTTGCGCGCGACCAACAATTCTTGTGCGAACTTCGGCGTGATACGGCGGCATGCCGAGACGCGTGAACCCCACATGGGTGGAGCGTTTACGCTCATCCGGAACGCGATCCGGGTCGTGGAGATGCCAGCGCTCGTAGAGGTAGCGCCAGGCGATCGTGGGCGGCAGACAGCGGCCAGTAATGAACTGCTGCTTGGTCGCGTACAGTGCTGTCGGCTGACCGGCATGAATTTCCGCAACTGACTGCGGCCGCACGTCGATCAAGTCTGCGTCGGGGTAAACCGTCGTGTAGGTCTCGCGGCCGAGGCGATAGTTGTAACTGGCGTCCCGCGGGATGCGCACCAGGCGCTGCCGGACACCGAAGTCGTCGATGAGGTACGAGCGCGGTTTTGGCGGCGCGTTCAAATGAATGGCCGCCGTGGGCTTGGGCGCCAGCACCACCTCGTCGTAGTCGACCGCGGAGACCCTTCCGACCGTCTCCATGGTGACGGCGCGAACGGTCAGAGTGGTTTCTTCGCCACGGTCCCACAGCTTGGCGGTGCGCAGATACCTTGACCATGCGCCGACATCTTTGACATGGCACGCACCGAGGAAGGCCTTGGACCGCCGGAACGCCGCAGAGGTAAAGTGTGCAAACGGGTAAGTCCCGCGCGCGACAAACGGATAAATTCGCAGTTGCGCAAATCGCTCCAGATACGCCGCGCGTTCTTCTTCCGTGAGTGCCGGCGTCATGAAGGTCTTGGCCGGCGGCACGATGAACCGCCGCAGGTCCGCGCCCATGATCCGAATGTGCTCGGCGATTGAGGCCTGCGTACCCTTGCGGGCGTGCATCGGCAGCGACCGCGCGGTCAGGACGCGGTGCTTGTCCTCCGTCCATTCCGCGTCCCACAGATCGACCGACAAGCCCCAAGAGAGCCAGGGCAGATGGCTACGCGGGATTTGGTAGGGTTGGACGAGCTTGCGGAGTTCGACCGGCAGCCCGTCAACGCGCGCGCCCGTCTCGTCAAACGCCTCCTCGAACCGCGTCCGGTTGGGCGGCAGAAGGGTCTGGCGGGTCATGGGCGGTTATTCGTCCCGTGTGGAAGCGAGCGTCATCGTGATTTCGTCAATGGCGTAGACTTCGGTCACGTCGAGGATGATATCTTCGGCAGGCGCGATCAATTCGACCGAATGAACCCCTTCCTGATGCAGTTTCGAGATCAGCGCCGACCTACGCAGGTTCATGCCGAGCATGCGGTTGGTTTCCACCCACTCCGTCAGCGCCTGCAGCGCGCGCGTGCGTACCACGGTGCCGTCGGGCCCGGGATAGAGCGTCAGCCGCGCCTCGATAGCTGTGCGGCGGACAATCGGCGCCACAACCTGCACCACGTCAGTGAGGGGTCGGATCGCTTCGTTCTTCAAGTGCAGCCGGATGAGTTCGCGCTCAGCGAGCGTCGGGATTGGATCGGCTCCAGCCTTCAGGACCGAAACGCGGACAACACCCGGCCGCGGCGTCGTCGCTGATACGTCCCGCGCCCACGGGGCCACCGTGAGCGTGTGATACTGATACGCGCCTTCCGGACCGGCCACAGAGAAAGCTTCCGGCGCCAACTGGATCCGGCGGCGGAACCGCTCGTCATCCTCCCCCGCCTGTCGTGCGGTCGCAAACAGCGCGCCGAGATGATCGAGGTTTGTGCCATAGGATGTTGCGAGCAGCACGGCCCGTGCCGCGTCGTTGATGCGGGCGCGTAAGCCCAGTTCCCGGTAGGCAAACGCTTCAATCAACTTCCTGGCCGGTTCACTTTCGAGATCAATGACGCCGACGATCAGCGGAAAGCGGGCGACGAGGTCGTCCCGCATCGCCGTGACGATCGCCTCATAGTCGAGCGTCTCGATGATATCCGGCGGCGACAAGCCCGACAGGTTGATCGCCGTGAAGCGGCTCATGCGCCCAGCCTCTCGTTGACCAACAGCCCATCCGGATTGGCGTAGACGTCCAGGCGCCGAGCGCCGGCCGGTGTGAAGTCGCCATAGACCGCGCGCGGCCGGTACTCGCCGTCCAGATAAACGTGCAGTTGTCCGTCGCGCGTGACCTTCACCACTGTGATCTGCGTGACCCGAAACCTAGGCTCCCACTGCTCAATCGCCGAGGTAATGGCGGCAAAGTAGGGCACCACCTCGTCTGGCGTGATGAGACGGCCGAGCAGGTTCGGCACGAACGAGCCATACCATTCGCGCATGATCCGGGTGCCAAAGCGGGTGTCGAAGATATCGCGCAGAGATTGAATGACGTGCGGCCAGCCGGTGAGGATGCTGCCCGTCTCGGCGTTGAGGCCGACCGAGGGATCGCGCAGATCAATCGTCATGGCGCTCTTCGGCTATCGGCCTGCGCCGACGGCGGTTAGAGGTATTCGGTTCGAGTTCCGTGTCTTTGGAGGGCTCTGCGACCACGACTTCGGCGGATACGACCGGTAGTATCGTCCCAAGCCGCAGCTCATGGTCGGCTGCCCTCTTGGTCAGAGACAGAATAGTCCCGGTACCGGTATTGGTGTGGCCCGCAACGAACCGGCCGGCTTTTTCGGTGATGACATAGCGCGGCATGGTGCGTCCTCTCGTTAGATACTGCCCGCTTCAGGAACACCGGTCTTGGCCGGTCCGGGCATGCTGTCGATGTGCTTGTGGGTCTTATCGATGATCTGGCCATCGTGCTCGATGCCGCCACCGTTCTGCTTCAGACCCTTCTCGGACAAATTCCAAGACGTCCCGCCGCACTTGAGGTCCAGGGTCTTGCCCTTGAGCGTGATGGTCCAGTCGCCATACGTGATCACGTGCTCATCGCCCTTGTCGGACGGCGACGGATTGTTGTCCGACCAGGTCAAGGGAAGGGCGACGGCCTGTTGCCAGTCGCCGCTCGGCGCCAGCATCGTGAACTGCTGTCCTTTCGAGGGCGGTGTGTGGATCTTCAAGGCGCCCGCGACCTGGGCGTAGGGAATCCAGGGCGAGAGAAACGGCTGCCCGTCCTCGCTTGGACCGAAGTTCAACCGAACGACCTGCTTTTTTGGATCGACCTCTTCCACTGTGCCGCAGCGCATCACGCCGGAGAAGCGCCGCTCCAATTCCGCCACGCGAGACGCCAGCTCGACGAGCTCACGGATGGCCATGCGGAACCTGTTCGTCGATGGTGGCTTCGTTTCCGTCGACACTGACGAAAGAACCGGTCAACGTCACGCTCGCGAGGTCAACCGGATCCTCACTCAAATCACCGACCGGACCGAGCCCAATCGCATCGGCCACCGCGAGCGGAATGCCGAGCGTGTGAGCCGCCCGGCGCCAGTCGGCGAGGGGGTCTCCTTCAATCGTGGTGCGCAGAAGGTCTCCGATCGGAGCCAGAGCGTCGTCCTCCGCAAACGCAGCCAGTACGTTTGCCCACGTCGATCCGGGCACAACAGCGGCGCCTTCGGTCGGCGCTTCGATGAGATCGCAGGTCAGAACAATCTGTCGGGCGGCAAAACGCACCCCGTGCTCCACCGAGGCGCCGCGACGCGAGACACGTTTGCTGATGCGCGGCACGAGATGCATCCAGAGGCGTGACCAGGGCGTGCGCTCGTGGGTCAGGGCGACAATCACCTGATGCTCGATAAGATCGAGCACGAGTTCCATGCCTTCATCGGTGTGTGGGATCGAGACCTGTGTGGCGCCCCCGACCTCCACGCGGGACGCAATCGCCGCCTCGATGACCAGATCACAGCGCGTCGGCCCATGCCGCAGATCACGGCCGGTCACGTCGAGTTCGTAGTCGTCGGTGGTGACGATCAGAACCGGCGCGCGCGTCTCCGCAATCGTCTGGTCGATCGGATCAATGGCACTGTCAAAGACACGGGTTTCCGCGAGGGTGGCGCCGGTGAGCGCACGGGCCGCGGCAATGCGCATGGCCATTCGGGCGAGACTCATTCGGACACATCCTCGCGCACCAGCAGAAGATTCAGGTCTTGCAAGTCGGTGGTTTGAACAGAGGCCACCGCGTACGTCGGGCATCCTGGCCGCCCGGCGAGCGTCAGAAGATCGCCTTTGGTAGGCGAAAACCCCAAGCCAGCCGCGTCGGAAGCGGCAATCCAGAACTCCGAGGCCGTGGACGCCACTCGCGTGCTGCCTGTCAGATCGGACCCGCGTGATTGACCTTTGAGATCACTTCGCGCTGGCCGCGCCGAAAACACGCCACGCACCGAGACGACGTTGCGGTTCATGTCCGCGGGGCTTTCGGCATATTGGATCTGAGACCGCGGCCGCAGAAGCGCTGTTTCGCCAAAGGCGAGGACCGCCGCCTTCGAAGCGGCGTCGTCCAGAGATGCAAACGATGTCATGAGGCGACCTGCTGCTGCAGTGCAAAACGCGAACACCTGTCGACGGCACCCGGCCTTTGAATTAGTTTTTTAAGTCCGGTTAGCTTAGGCATGGGCTGACCGGCGCCAAAGCTGGATTAAGGCGCCCCCAATTCCAGCAGTCGGGCATGCTCCTCTCCAAACGATCAGAGCTCGACCGTCCTGCCGGGAGACGTAAAACCCCGGCGTCTCATTTTTAAGTTTTTACTACGTCCGCTTGCCGCGCAGGAGCGCCCGCGGACGCGTACAATAGTGCAGGGCGTTCATCTGCACTTCGATGTTGACGCCCTTATCGTTCGGCATGCGCCACTGCTTGGCATAGAGCCGCTGACCCGGTCGGTTGACGGTCTCGATGTAATCGGCCGGCGCATAGATCGTCTTGAAGAACTGCGGCACGCCGGTCGGGAAGATGTGGCACTTGTCGGTGTCGACCGAGATCGAGCCGCCGCCCCGGTAGTTCTCAAACGTGATGCCGCCAAACGTAAACACACCATACGCGCCCGCGCTGCCGTCCGAGACATAGGCCGTCCGCAGTGTCGCCGCCTCGGCATAGCCCTTGTAGGTTTCGCGGACCTCCTTGTGGGCGATCAGGTCGTCGAAGAAGTTGTCGCCGCAGAACGCATGGATGGTGCGATAGGGGAGGCCGCCGAGGGTGGTTGCCATCGACCGAATGATCGATGCACACTTCTTGCGCAGGGCTCCTTCGGCCGGCGAGGCGTTATCGAGATCGAAGTCGATCTCCGCCGGCAAGGTCTCGCCGAACTCGGTGGCATAGTCGTAGAGAACCGTGCCGTCCGCATCGAGGAGCTGCCCGGATTTGATCACGTTCAGCCGGTGGTACTCCTCCGTCTGAGCAAAGTCCTGCGAATGGACCGCCGCCTTGGTTGCAATCTTGTTGACCAGCGTTTCCACCGCCACCTCAGAACCAAACACACGGGCCTGCATGACCTCATCGGCATAGATGGCATCATTGCGCTGGAAATGGGGAACGCCCAGCTTGCGCAATGAGCGTTTGGCCATACCGCGCGTATCGCCCGGCGCACCGCGGGGCGAGGAGGGGACCAGGATCAGGGCCTCGGCATCGGCCTTTTCGATGGCGACATCGAGGGTGTCGATGCTTTCGACCTGGAACAGCCCCATCTCACCAACACGGTACGGGGCGTAGGAGATTTCGCGCATCGCTTCCGTCATGCGCGTGACAGTGAAGGGGTCCGCATTGAAAATATCGAGCATGGACATGGCTCGGGAGTCCTTTCTGGAGGGTCCGGCGTTTAGGCGCGGACGATGATGCCGACGGCGGCCAGCTGGGTGGCCTTGGCGGCGCGCTTCGGCGCATCGTTGACGCTCGTGTGATGGACGAGATAATCGGCCTTCACTTCCGCATCGCGTGCGATGATGGTGATCTTCTGGTCGGCGCTCGTGGCATCACAGCCGTAGAGCGCGACGGCAACCGCCGTCTGGGTGCCGTCCGTGCCGGTGGCAGGGGAGGGCGCGTACTTGCCCGAGGTGCTGTTCTTGCCGAGCACGGTGCCGGGCGCGAGGATGCCGGAACCAGAGGCAATGACGCCGACCTCGCGCGAGATCTGGCCGTTGGCTTCGGTAAGCAGAACCTCGCCGGGGCGCAGGCCCTCGGTAAAGACTGTCGACATGGATGGATCTCCTCAGTTATCGGCTCGCGCCGATGGCGCGGTTGGCGGATAGGACGGCCTTGGACCAGAGCTGCGTGCTCGTGTAGACCTGCGATGTGTCGGTTCCACCGCCGAACTCCCGTAATCGCCGCGTCGGCGGCAATGTCGGTATCAAGCGCAAAGGCAATCGCCTGCGCTTCACGTCCGTCGGCTTCTTCACTGCGGAGAATCGCGGCGATGCGAGCCCGTTCGGTCGCGGCCCCTTCGGCACGCGCGGCGTTCAAAGCCGAGGCTTGCGCTTCGGGCGTAATCTCCGCGTTTTCAGCCTGCGGTCCGGCCTCGGTGGTTTTGCTCATCGCAAAGCCTGTCCTTTGAGTTGCGGCCGCTTGGGCCTGGTTGGAGAGAGAGATCAAAACGTCATCGAGAGATGCGATGCGGTCGGCAAGACCGCGCGCAATGGCGTCCTGACCGATGAATGTGCGCGCTTCGGTGCCGCGAATGGCGGCCTCTGTCAGTCCGGTCCGGCCACGCGCGACAAGCCCCACGAACTGGTCGTAGAAGGCCATGACCTCGGCCTGCAGGTCGGCTTGGACACTCTCGGAAAGCGGCCCGAAGGGATGCCCGTCGACCTTGTGAGCTCCGGCATAGATCAGCGTCGCCTTGACGCCCTTCTTGGCCATCTCGGCGGACCGATCCATGTGGGTCAGAACCACGCCGATGCTGCCGACGATCGACGTGGGCGAGACGACGATCTCGTGGGCCGCGCTCGCGATGCCATAAGCGGCCGAAGCCGCCATATCGTTCACAAACGCCGTCACCGGCTTTTGCGCACCCAATCGGCGCACCTGCTCGGCGACCGTAAACATGCCGGTGGCTTCACCGCCGGGGCTGTCGATATCGAGCACAACCGCGCGAATCTCCGGGTCGGCTTCGGCCTCGCGCAGCAGGGCGTCGAGACCTTCATAGGATACGAGACCGCTCTGGCTA
>NCCZ01000061.1 GCA_002279935.1 Hyphomicrobium sp. 12-62-95
GAACCACTGCCCATGCTCCGCTCCGTTGCTCATGGCTGCAACGGCGCAGTCTGCCAAAGTTCAAGCGCCAGCGTCAGAAGGACATCATGAGGCGCTTACAGACGGCCGAGCAGGTTCGGCACAAACGAGGCGTACCATTCGCGCATGATGCGGGTGCCGAAGCGCGTGTCGAAGATATCGCGCAGAGATTGAATGACATGCGGCCAGCCGGTGAGGATGCTACCGGTTTCGGCGTTAAGGCCGACCGAGGGATCGCGGAGATCAATCGTCATAACGGCATTGATCGCTCTTTGCGCTTCTCCTTCGGCTCCTCGTCTTTCGAACTTGCCGGTTTGAGGGAGCCAAGCCGCAGCTCATGCGCAGCCTGGCGCTCGGTCAGATCCAGGATCTTGCCAGCGCCCGGGTTGCGCAGGCCGGCGACATAGGGCCCCGCCATTTTCGTCACGAAGTAGCGCGGCATGGTGCGCCCTTTCTGTTAGATGCTGCCGGTCTCGGGCACGCCGGTCTTGGCCGGTCCCGGCATGCTGTCGATGTGTTTATGAGTCTTGTCGATGAGCTGGCCGTCGTGCTCGATGCCGCCGCCGTTCTGCTTCAGGCCTTTCTCGGACAAATTCCAAGATGTCCCGCCGCATTTGATGTCCAGGGTCTTGCCCTTGAGCGTGATGGTCCAGTCGCCATAGGTGATGACGTGCTCATCGCCCTTGTCAGACGGCGCTTTGTTGTTATCCGACCATGTGAGGGGCAGCGCGACGGCCTGTTGCCAATCGCCGCTCGGAGCGAGCAGCGTGAACTGCTGGCCCTTCGAGGGCGGTGTGTGGATCTTCAAGGCGCCCGCGACCTGGGCATAGGGAATCCAGGGCGAGAGAAACGGCTGCCCGTCCTCGCTTTGGCCGAAGTTCAGTCGAACCACTTGCTTCTTTGGATCGACCTCTTCAACCGCGCCAGAGCGCATCACGCCGGAGAAGCGCCGCTCCAGTTCCGCCACGCGAGACGCCAGCTCCACGAGCTCACGGATGGCCATGCGGCACCTGTTCATCGATGGTGGCTTCGTTGGCCTCGGCCTGGATAGCGCCGGTCAACGTTGCAGCAGTCAGCGCGTGGGGATCTTCATCGAGATTTTCCACAGGACCAACCCCAATCCCCCGCGCGGCCTCGCGCGTCAGGCCGAGTTCGGACCGGACCGTCTCCCATTTCGCCATCGGGGCGCCCGTGATGGCGTCCGTCACCAGTGTCCGAAGCGGCGTTGTGGCGGGATCTGATTCCGCCGCAGCGAGCCACAGGCTCCACGGGCTGTTATTGGGGACCGGCTGTCCAAACGGCGGATCGGCGATCGGGTCACAGACGAGCCGCACCTGGCGAGCAGCGAACCGCACGCCCTTGTCCGCGCCGGCCCCGCGTTGGGTTTCGAGTTTCAGAATACGCGGAACC
>NCCZ01000008.1 GCA_002279935.1 Hyphomicrobium sp. 12-62-95
CTGCGACGTGCGAAGCTTGCGCGATTTTCGTTGCTGGTGCCCGGGACCTCGCCGTAGATGCCAAAGCCTCAGCATCGGACCGAAGTCACCGATTCAGGAGTTTTTCCTGAGTGCGGGGCAATCGAGCGGGGATCAACATGACACTTAAACGGACTGCGGCTGCCGTTGCCGGCGTTCTGGCGTGGGCCGGTCCCGCCGATGCCGGTGAATGGACGGGGGTTTATATCGGCATCGGCGGCGGGATGGGTGCGGCCGTGCACGATCTCACTTTTGAGAACGGGCCCTTGGTGCCAGCGCCTGCGTTCGGTGCGGAATTGTCGGGGATCGGTGGCGAAGGAGCGTTCTTCTCGCTTGGTGCCGGTGCGGACTACCAGGTGAACAACCGGTTCGTTGTCGGGGCATTCTTCGATTACGACTGGGCCAATATCGAGTCTGACGTTCTCAGTCTTCAGATCGGGCCTCCGATCGGGATTGCTGCTGAAGCGAATATCGAAGTCGAAGACGTCTGGTCAGTCGGCGGACGGCTCGGCTATCTCGTGACGCCGTCGACGATGCTCTTCCTGTCTGGCGGCTACTCTCGCGCAGATATCAGCGATCTGACGCTCAACGCTTCGGGACTTGGCGGCTTTGGTGGTTTGACTTTGGCAGGTGTGGGAGATTTTGACGGCTATTTCATCGGCGGCGGTGCCGAAATCAAGCTGACGAAGTCGATTTCGATCAAGGGCGAATACCGGTACACGGACTTCAGCGACGAGACCATCACGCTGGTGCCTGGAACTCCGTTTGCTGGTCTCGTGAATGGTTTCGTCACCACGAAGCTTGATCCGGATATTCAAACGGCGCGCGTCGCGCTGACGTATCGCTTCGGCCTTGGGGCTCACGATACGGATGAGCCGGCCGCCGAGGCGGCTCCGGTTGGGTCGTGGTCTCAATTTTATATCGGTGCTGGCGGCGTTTCCGCGTTCGGCAATAACGAGCTGACACTCACTCCGGGGCCCTTTCTGGCCGGCTTTGGTGTCGACGCGTCGCTTGGATTGGACGCGTTGGGAAGTCAGGGAGCTGGATTTACCGTCGGCTTGGGTGTGGACCGGCAGTACGACGATAAGTTTGTGTTCGGTGTGTTCGCCGACTACACGCGCCACAGCAATGAATTCGAGATCGGCTTGAATGTTGGCGCTCTGGTGTCCGGCAGCCTGAACTACGAGATTGAGGACGAGTGGTCGATCGGGGCGCGGGCTGGCTATCTTGTGACGCCGTCGACGTTGCTGTTCACTTCGGTCGGCTACTCGCGCCTGTCACTCAGCGACACGACCCTGCAGGGTGCGATTTTCGGCGCACCGGTGGGACCGATCGTGTTGGCCGACAACGGCTCGTTCGGGGGCGTGTTCCTCGGATCCGGTATCGAGATGAAGCTCTCGGATAGTCTGTCACTAAAAGGCGAGTACCGGTATTTGTTCGCCGATGGCGATCAGATCGATCTGCTGCCGGGCGTGACATTCGGGCCATTTACCGCCAACGACTTTGTCAGCGCGGAATTGAGCCCCGATATCCAATCCGTCCGGCTGTCTCTGGACTATCGGTTCAATTTTGCCGGCCAGTAGATCGTTTCGGAATGCAGAACGATGCGTGGTGAGCGGGGAGGACTTTCGTCCTTCCCGCTCTTTCTATTTGGCGGGCGGCATCTGCTGGTCGAGGGCGTAGAGGGCGATGTCCTTGGCGCCAACGCGACAGTAGGAGGCGTAACTCAGGCGGTCGCCCTTGGCCGGGTAGGCCCAACCGCCGGGGCCGCAGCGGATGTATTCGGCATCCGGCACAAGGGGGCGGCAGTCGCGCTCGACGAGGAGCTTGGCGGCGCCGGGGTCTTCGCCTTCGGTTTCGCGGACGATGAACATCAAGGTGCGGTGGTCGTTGCAGCCGACCGCGGGATAGGGGCTGGCGTCCGGCTGTATGAAGCGGTGGCGCGTGCCAAGGTCGTGGAGCAGCGGCTTTTCCTCGGCGTGGGCCGGAGAGCTGGCGGTCAGGGTGGCGGTGGCGAGCAGGGCGGCCCGGAGTGCGGAAAATCGAGCGTGTGGCATGGGGGCCTCGATCGGGTGAAGGATGCTTGACGGAACGGACGGGACGGGTGATCGGATGACTTTGATGGGCACCGTTGGCCCTCAATCGACGCGAGGTGGCCGGTGAGTTCGTTCAACGTGGCGCACGCGGGGCTGATCGCGGTTGGAGCGTTTTACACGTTTGCCGGGCTGGTCGGAATTCGCGTGGCGCTGCAAGGCCGCCTTCTCGATATGGCGATTGCCGGGATTGCGCTGAAGAAGACGCCGATGGCGGAGACGGCCCGCGGGCTCTGGCTGCTGCTGTCAGCGGTGGTGGTGCTGGCGGGCGGCATCTTCCTCATTCTGCGGCTCGATTGGGCGGCGGCGGCTTTTGTTGTCTCGGCCCTCGGGCAGGCGGTCTATCTGCTCTTTCTGGCGCCCTACTATTTTGACGCCGCCGATCCACCGGACGCGACCGGGCGGCAGCAGACCATCAACGCGTTCATACTCTACTGCGCCGCGACGCTGTTTGTTTTGTGGGCGTATCAGACAGACAAATTGATGGGGCCCTTGGGCGTTGGCTGGCCATTGGTGTGGGGCGGGCTTGGCGTACCAGGCGTCGCGCTGGCGTGGGGCCTGTTCCGATTTGCTTATCCGCTGGCGAAAAGTCCGCTGGCGGCAATGGGGGCTGGCGGGGATGACGAAGATTTGGAAGTGCCCAACTACTCGGAAGACGACGAGACCGGACCGCCGTTGTCGGAGAGCCGGCGCATTCTCGTGATGTCGGAATACGAGTGCGATCCGCTCTGGACGCATGATCCGGGCCGCAGCGGGACCATTTCGCCGCGCGACTTGCCGCTGTCGGACGCGCTGATCGCGGACTTGGATGCTTGGGCTCACAGTTACAACGGGTCGTTTAATCTCGACGATCCGAGCCATCCCAATTGGAGTGAGGCGCAATATCTCGCGCACGATCGGGCCGGGTTGGAGCTTGCGCAGCGCTTGAAGCGGGAATTGCCCGACCGGCAGATTTATGTGTGGCGGTCGGGTGATGGGAATTACGGACACACGGAGATCCGGGCGGAGGATCTTTGAGAGTGGGCTGCAGGTTGGTCTTGCGGGGTGGCTGCAACTGGAGTAGGGTGAACAAACAAGGAACGCTGAGGGTTGGTGGATTGGCCTTGGGTGGCTGGACGTCAAAGCGGTGGACAAGAGGATGATGGGGCGCAGTTGAAGGCGCCCGGCGGGCTAACGTCGCTGCAACTCGATTCGAGAGGGCGGCGTTGCGGGCGGAGTGCCCGCGGCCCTGACGTGATGCAGAAAGGGAGTGCGATATGGCCGGTTCGGTCAACAAGGTGATCCTCGTCGGGAACGTGGGCAAGGACCCGGAAATCCGGCGCACGCAGGACGGCCGTTCGATCGCCAACCTGTCGTTGGCCACGAGCGAAAGCTGGCGCGACAAGGCCACCGGCGAGCGCAAGGAAAAAACCGAATGGCACCGGGTGGTCGTGTTCAACGACAACCTGTGCAAGGTCGTGGAGCAGTATGTGCGCAAGGGCTCTAAGCTTTACGTCGAGGGCCAGTTGCAGACGCGCAAGTGGACCGACCAGTCGGGCGCTGAGAAGTATTCGACGGAAGTCGTGCTGCAGGGCTTCAACGGCACGTTGACGATGCTCGACGGCGCGCGCGGGGCTGCGGGCGGCATGGCCGAGAGCGGTCAGGTCGAGTACGGCGGGGATGCCGGCTACGGCGCATCGGGCTCTTCAGGCGGGTATGACAGCGCGCCGAAGCGCGGTGGCGCTGCCAAGAGCGGCGGCGGCAAGTCGTTCGACAAGGCGCTCGATGACGAGATCCCGTTTTAGGGGTTGAGCGCAGATTTGAGTTTGGGAGCCCTGCCGCAGTGATGCGGCGGGGTTTTTTTGCGAGTTCGTGAGTGAGGGTGCTTGTGCCGATACGTCCCCTCTCCCCCTCCTTAACGGGGAGAAGGTTCGGGTGAGGGGCAGCATCCGCACGGAGCAAGCGGCTGCCCCTCACCCCAACCCTCTCCCCATCGAAGTCGATGGGGAGAGGGGGAACAGAAAAAGCCCCGCTGCGGTGATGCAGCGGGCCGTTTTGTTTGGTGTGTGGCGCGTGAAGCGAGCGCAATGGTCGTTCGCGTTTGCGGGCCGATCGGTCCTCGGGACCCCGGCCTGCGCCGGGGCAGGCATGCCCGAGGATGACACCGGTGGGGTGGCGCGCGTTGTGCGTCTCCTTATTAAGGCGTGGCGGGAGCCGGCGTAGCCGGGGCTTCCGGAGCCGGAGCGGGCTGGGCGGCTTCCTTGGCCGCATCGACCGCGCCGCCGACGGCTTCCTTAGCCTTTTCGTAAGCCGGGGTCGCGGCTTGCTTGGCGGCTTCGTAGGCTTCGGCGGCCTTCTTCTTGGCGTCCTCAAGCGCGGGCTTGGCCTTTTCAACGGCGTCGGTCGTCGTGGCTGACGTCTTGTCCTTCAGCTCGACTGCCTTTTCCTTGGCGCGATCCCACAGCGACTTCTTTGGCTGCGCGCGCTCATAGGCGGGAGCGGCGTCGAGCGCTTCCTTGGTCGCTTCGGGGAGCGAGACGGAGAGCGCGCCGGCTGCATCTTCAAACTTCAACGCGGACAGCTGCACGCCGATCTTCTTCTCGGCCATGCCGAGGAAGCCACCGGTGCCCATTACGATGCCGACCACGGTGTTGCCGTCCGTGACGATGAGGTCTTCGATGTCGCCGACGATCTTGCCGTCGGGACCCTTCACCTTGACACCGATGAGATGATCCTTGGCGAGGTATTCCTCAGCCGTCTGGCTCTTGATGAAGACGCCGGCTGCGGGCGCGGCGGGTTCGGCAACGGCGGCGGTCGCGAAGAGGGCGAGGGCGGCGGTGCCGAGAATGAACTTCTGCATAGTCTGGTACCCCTTGGATATATGGCCGCCTTTCCGATGAAACGGCGGCGTCGTCACGCAAGACTTGGGCTCTCTAGGGCCCCTGGACTGACGCCTTGCAGATAGGGCGGGACTGTGTCCGGAGCAAGTCACCTTCTGCGTCCAGACTGTTTTTCCGAGGCGTGAGCAATCAAGCCGTTGGTATTGAATGCGAAAAGTGGCCGCTTGGTTCATGGGGAGAACCTCGGGCGGCGGCATTGGGCGTGGTTGCCCCGGCGGCGGGGGCGGGCTAGACAACCGTCATATTCATTTTGGCTTTGCGGGGCCGGGCCCATGCCCGCGCTCTGGCCCGCTGCGGAGCAATCGAGGGACCCCTTGGCAGACAATCGCGACGACGACCAGAACGGCGGCGACGGCCCGAGCGACATCCGTCCGGTGCAGATCATCGACGAGATGAAGAAGTCGTACCTCGAGTACGCGATGAGCGTCATCATCTCGCGCGCGCTTCCCGATGTGCGCGACGGGTTGAAGCCGGTGCACCGTCGCATTCTGTATGCGATGCAGGAGCTGGGGCTCGACTGGAACAAGAAGTACGTCAAGTCGGCGCGCATCGTCGGCGAGGTGATGGGCAAGTATCATCCGCACGGCAACCTGGCGATTTACGATGCGCTCGTGCGGCTGGCGCAAGACTTTTCGATGCGGCTGCCGCTGATCGACGGTCAGGGCAATTTTGGCTCCGTCGATGGCGATCCGGCGGCGGCCGAACGCTACACGGAATCGCGGCTACAGAAGGTCGCTTCCTATCTGCTCGACGATCTCGACAAGGAGACGGTTGAGTTCAAGGAAAACTACGACGGCACGCTGCAGGAGCCGTCGGTGCTGCCGGCGAAGTTTCCCAACCTGCTTGTCAATGGTGCGGGTGGAATCGCTGTCGGCATGGCGACGAACATTCCGCCGCACAATCTGGGCGAAGTGATTGACGCCTGTCAGGCGCACCTCGACAACCCCGAGATCACCATCGATGAACTCTGCCAGATCGTACCGGGACCGGATTTCCCGACGGGCGGGTTGATCCTGGGGCGGGGCGGTATTCTGTCAGCTTATCATAAGGGCCGCGGATCGATCCTGATGCGCGCGAAGGTGCATGTGGAGAACGTGCGCAAGGATCGTGAGGCACTCGTCGTCACCGCCATTCCGTATCAGGTGAACAAGAAGACGCTGATTGAAAAGATTGCCGACTTGGTGCGGGAGAAGCGCGTCGAGGGCATTGCGGATCTGTGGGACGAGAGCAACCGCGAAGGCATGCGGATCGTCATCGAACTGAAGCGGGATGCCATCGCGGATGTGGTGCTCAATCAGCTGTGGCGATTCTCGGATCTGCAGACGACGTTCGGCGCCAACATGATTGCGCTGAACGGCGGGCGCCCGGAACAGCTCAATCTGAAGGATATGATCGAGGCGTTCACGACGTTCCGGCAGGAGGTCGTGACCCGGCGGACCAAGTATCTGCTCAACAAGGCGCGTGACCGCGCGCACGTGTTGGTGGGTCTCGCCATCGCGGTTGCCAACATCGACGAAGTGATCAAGCTCATTCGTCATGCGCCCTCGCCGGCGGATGCGAAAGATCAGTTGATGGCGCGCGACTGGCCGGCGAAGGACATGGCGCCGCTGATCGAGTTGATTGCGGACCCGCGCCACAAACTGGCGGCGGACGAGACGTACCGCCTGTCGGATGAGCAGGCGAAGGCGATCCTGGAGTTGCGCCTTGCCCGCCTGACGGCACTGGGCCGCGACGAAATCGGCGACGAGTTGAAGAAGCTCGCCACCGAGATCCAGGATTATCTGGATATTCTGTCGTCGCGGGCGCGCATTTTCGAGATCATCCGGAGCGAGTTGGCGGATGTGAAGGCGCAGTTTGCAACGCCGCGCAAGACTGAGATCGTGGACATCGAGGGAGAGGTCGAGGACGAAGACCTCATCCAGCGCGAAGATGTCGTCGTCACGGTCAGCCACAAGGGCTACATCAAGCGCGTGCCGCTTTCGACGTACCGGGCGCAGCGGCGCGGCGGTAAAGGCCGGTCGGGCATGGCGACGCGGGACGAGGATTTCGTCACGCAGATGTTCGTCACGTCGACGCATACGCCCGTGCTGTTCTTCTCCTCGCGCGGCATGTGCTACCGCATGAAGGTGTGGCGTCTGCCGGCGGCGACGCCGCAGTCTACGGGCAAGGCGCTGGTCAACTTGCTGCCCTTGGAAGCGGGCGAAGTGATCACGTCGATCCTGCTTTTGCCGGAAGATAGCGAGACGTGGGCGTCGCTGGAACTCGTGTTCGCGACGCGGTCGGGCAATATCCGGCGGAACTCGCTGACCGATTTCGAGAACATCAACCGCAACGGCAAGATCGCGATGAAGCTCGATGAGGGTGATCGCATCGTGTCGGTGGCAATCGCCCGGCCGGACGACGACGTTCTGCTAACGACGGCGCAGGGGCAGTGCATCCGATTCCTGATCGGGGACGAGGTGCGTCTCTTCAAGGGCCGCGATTCGGATGGCGTGCGCGGCATTCGCCTGGAGGATGGCGACGAGGTGATCTCGATGGCGATCCTCGGCCATGTCGATGCATCGCCGGCGGAGCGGGCTGCGTATCTCAAGCAGGCCGCGGCGATGCGGCGTGCCACGGGCGATGAAGAGGCTGCCGAGACGGCGGGCGCGGAGGCGGATGCGGAAGACGGCGCGGACGAGAGCGCGGATCTGACGCCGGAGCGGTATGCGGAACTGGGCGCGCGCGAGCAATTCGTGCTCACTGTTTCGGAGCGGGGGTTCGGCAAGCGGACGTCGAGTTACGAGTTCCGCACGAGCGGACGCGGCGGCAAGGGTATCGTCGCCATGGTTGTCAACGACCGCAACGGCAATCTGGTGGCGTCGTTCCCGATCGAGGACAGCGACCAGATCATGCTTGTCACGGATGGCGGTCAGCTGATCCGCACGCCGGTGCATGACGTGCGCATTGCGGGCCGCAACACGCAGGGCGTGCGCATCTTCAAGACGGATGCGGATGAAAGCGTCGTGTCGGTGGAGCGGCTTTCAGAGCCCGAGGGCGAAGACGACGGCGCGGCGGACGGCGGGGAGGCATAGCGCCCCTTCGCCGACTCCTTGTTTTATCGCTGCGCGCTCTACGAAAGCGGCGACGGACGGTTGCGCTCGAGCGCCACGAGGGCCGGTGTAACGGGGCACATGTCGGCGATGGCGCGCCAGTTTTTCAGCGATACCTGATGGCGGCTCTTTTGCGTGATGAGGCCATCGGCCTTGAAGCGCGAGACGAGCCGGGAGAGCGTGTCGGCGTTGAGCGCCAGATACTGGGCGATCTCCGTGCGCGTCAGAGGCAGATCGATGGCGATCGTGGTGCCTACGGGCGTGCCGATCTCTAGTGCCATTTCGATGAGGAAGGCGGCGAGGCGCTGCGGGCCGTCGAGGGTGGCGAGGATTGTGGCGTGGACGGCGGCGCGCGCCAATTGGCGGTCGCGTTGGCGATCGAAGGCTGCCAGGAGTTCGATGTCGGATGTGAGGAGGCGGAGAAGCGGCTTCGCCTTGAAACGCAGCACGTCGGCTGCGGTAGCGGCGACGAGCTGGCGCTCGCTGAAGCAGGGAATGGCACCCACGGACAAGACGTCGCCGGGGAAATAGAGCGTGATCAGGCCGGCGGCGCTGCTGGTCATCGCGACGCGCGCGGAGACGACACCGGTCTGGAGCGCGAAAATCAAGTCGTCTTGAGCTGGGGCAAGCGGAATACGCTGGCGGGGGCGCAGCTTGAGCGACGTTGCCTGCAGCGGCGCATCATCTCCAAGCGTGGTCAAGCGGCCGAGAAAGGCGCCCGGCGGACGCTGAGTTGCAGCCTGGGGCTGTGCGCGGGGGTTGGCTTGCGGCCGCTCGCGATCCCTGAGTGTCATGGGGTGTCCGATCCAGTTTGGAGCCCTCACGGATGTTCTGGGGCTCTGAAATCGGGATCACGGTCGGCTCATCGCGGGTGGGCAGCTTTGATGGACATCAACGTTTGGGTGCAGTTGCGACGAAAAGTGGTGGTGCGCGGTGACGCAGCACGGCGGCGGGTTGATCTGCATCAACGGAGGCGTTGCGGGGGAGCAACAGGGGGCAACACACCCGCTGGTTGCTGACGTCGATCAGGCAAGGGGGCGCCGCGGCGCTGGGAGAATCCGGTGACGGAATTATGGATGGAGGGGACGACGGGTGCGGCCTTGGGGAAGATTTTTCCGGCGGGCCGTCCAGAGAAGGGGAAAAGGGACATGCTGAAGATCGGAACGGGCGTCAGGGCGTATTTTGTCGGGCTCGCATTGGCGGGTGCCATGGCGGCAGCGTCCGTGCCGGCGCAGGCTGGCGACTATGCCGGCGACATGCTGGTTCGCGTGCAGGGCACGTATGTGAACTTCAATGATGAGAGCACGCCTGCCGGGCTCGAACTCGATGATGAGTTCATCCCTACGCTGACGCTGACGTACTTCCTGAATAAGAATCTCGCAGTCGAACTCTTTTGCTGTTTCGCCAATCTCGACGCAATCGCGACTCCTGGCGGCAAGGTAGCTGAGTTCTGGGTGTTCCCGCCGGCTCTCACCCTGCAGTACCACTTCGACAGCATGAACGGGATCAAGCCGTATGTCGGCGCCGGCATCCAGTACATCGCGCCATTCAGCGAAGACGGCGTTGGCGGGCTGGCTGGCCTGAACGTTGAGGTTGATGACGCTCTGGGCTTCACACTTCAGGCTGGCGTCGATGTCGAAATCGGCCAGGGTTGGTATCTCAATGCCGACGTCAAGAAGACCTGGATCGAGCACACGGTCTCGGTGAACGGCATTGACGCATTCGACGTTGACATCGATCCGTGGATCTTCTCGGTTGGTCTCGGCTATCGCTTCAACCTGTCGGACATCTTCGGGTCGCGGCACGCTGAAGCGCCGATGAAGTAACGGCCTGGGTTTTGCCTGGGGGACGACACGAGGCCCGCTCATTCGAGCGGGCCTTTTTTGTAGTCTGGTTCGGTCGGTCGGGGCGGCCATTCTTGTTAACCCCAAGCACGCCGGGCGCGTGGTCTTGCGGCGCGATCGCGATGCGGGCTAGATGCTGGGATGGCAGCGCGCATCGGCTTTTATTCCGGCTCCTTTGATCCCGTCACCCACGGCCACACGGATGTGATCGCGCGGGCGTGCCGGCTCGTGGACACGCTCGTGATCGGGATCGGCACCAATCCGGGTAAGTCGCCGCTGTTCACGGCGGGCGAGCGGGTCGAGATGCTGGAAGACGAGACGCGGGCGATCGCCAAACGGACGGGCTCGGAAGTGCGGATCGTGACGTTTCAGGGCTTGGCCGTGGAGGCGGCGCGGGCGCACGGGGCGTCGATCATTTTCCGTGGCTTGAGGGACGGGACCGACTTTGACTACGAGATGCAGATGGCCGGCATGAACGGCGAGATGGCCGACGAGATCGAGACGGTGTTCGTGGCCGCCTCGCCGAATGTCCGGCATATCGCTGCGAATCTCGTGCGGGCCGTGGCGTTGATGGGGGGCGATCCGTCGCCGTTCGTGTCGAAGGCGGTGGCCAAACGGTTGGCGGATAAGGCGCAACGGAAGGCCTGAGCTGGGGCGCGCGGCTTTATGGCGGGCGGTTGCCTTGCCAGGGGCGAGCGGAGCGGCCATAAGGGCGTCACGTCCCGGGTGGCTAGATCGCCGGTCCGTACAGGTTCAATTCAGGCCCTCAGGAGCCGATCCGATGCGCTTCCCGACCCTTCTTTCCTTCCTCATGCTGGCGTTTTCGCTGGCCGCCTGCGGCGGCAGTTCGACGGCGGAGGTTGGCGGGCCGGCGACGGGTGCCAATCCGGCGGGGGCTGGCGCGGGCGCTGCGGGTGAAACACTCGTTCTGGAATTGACGACGGGGACGGTGAAGATCAAGCTGCGGCCGGATCTGGCGCCGCAGCACGTGGCGCGGGTGAAGCAGCTCGCGGGCGAGGGCTTTTACAACGGCATCATCTTCCACCGGGTGATCCCTGGCTTCATGGCGCAGACGGGCGATCCAACGGGCACGGGCATGGGCGGGTCGAAATATCCGGATCTGCCGGCTGAATTCACACCGACGCCGTTCGAGCGCGGGACGGTGGGGGCTGCGCGGTCGTCGAGCCCCAACTCGGCCAACAGCCAGTTCTTCATCTGCTTCACGCATGCGCCGAACCTCAACAGCCAGTACACGGTGTGGGGTCAGGTCATCGACGGCATGATCGCGGTCGACAAGATCGCAAAGGGCGAGCCGCCGTCCAAGCCGGATAAGATCGTGAAAGCTTATATCGCGCCGTGAGCGCCGCCTGATCCGACCGAAACAGTCCATAAACCTCAGTAACGGAGAGAGCCGAGCCATGGCCGCCATCAAGGACCCCGAGAACACGCTGATCATCGAGACGAGCAAGGGGACGGTGACGATCGAACTGCGCCCGGATCTGGCGCCCAAGCATGTGGAGCGCATCAAGCTGCTGGCGCGCGAAAAGTTCTACGATGGCATTCCGTTCCATCGCGTGATCGATGGCTTCATGGCGCAGACGGGCTGTCCGGAGGGACGTGGCACCGGACAGTCGAAGCATCCCAACCTGCCGGCGGAGTTCAACGCCGAACCGCACGTGCGCGGCGTGTGTTCGATGGCCCGATCATCGATGCCTAATTCGGCCAACAGCCAGTTTTTCATCGTGTTCGACGACGCGCGGTTCCTCGACAAGCAATACACCGTGTGGGGCAAAGTGATCGAGGGCATGGACGCTGTTGACCAGTTGGCAAAGGGTGAGCCGCCGCGGTCGCCGGACAAGATGATTTCGGTGCGCGTTGCCGCCGACGTGGCGTAACTCATGACGCGCTTCGACAAGACCCCCCGGGCGGAGCTGGGCATCGCGGCTGCGGCCGGGTTGTTGGGTGCGGCGGGCGTGGCGCTCGGAGCGGTGGCGGCGCACAAGGTGCCGACACCGGCCATGGCGAGCGCGGCGCAGATGTTGATGGTGCACGCGGTGGCGGTTCTCGCCATCGCAGCCTGGGCGGTCCGCTCGGCGACGGCGGGCGGATGGTGGCGGGCTGCGGCGCGCGCGATGCTGCTGGGCGTGGCGCTGTTTGCAGGCGACATCGCGCTTAGAGGCTTCGAAGTGGGAAGCCTTTTCCCCATGGCAGCACCCATCGGCGGCAGCCTCACGATCTTCGCGTGGGTGCTCGTCGCGGTGGCGGCCGCCGTAGAGTGGGTGCGCAGCTAGGGTAGCGTTTGTTTAGAGCCGGCTACTTCTTAGGGGCGGCCGGCTTTTCCTTCTTGGGCTTGCGCTTTTCCTTTGTGGAACGCTTTTCCTTGGCCATGGCCGGTCTCCTTGGTTGATGGCGCACGATGGTCGTGTTCGCTGAACCGCGCAAGGCCCCTCGGACGACGCAATGGGGCGACTGTCACACGCCCGTTACATGGCCTTTGTGAAGTCGCACAGAGATCGACCAACAGCGGTGCAGGTGACAGACGTGAGCGATACGACCAAGAACGGCCGGCCCATCCCGGAGCGCGTGAAGGCGGAACTGCTGGACAGCTTCGACGAGGAATTGGAGCTGGAGCTCGAGGACGAGCATCTGGAGGGGCTGTTCGACGATCTTGCCGAGCATCCAACCGTCTCGACGCTGGATCGGACGGTCTACTTCAAGGAGCTGTTCCGGCTGCAGCGGGAGCTGGTGAAGCTGCAGGACTGGGTGGTTTCTCAGAAGCTGAAAGTGGTCGTCGTGTTCGAGGGACGCGATGCGGCGGGCAAGGGTGGCGTGATTAAGCGGATCACGCAGCGGCTCAATCCGCGCGTTTGCCGCGTGGCGGCGTTGCCGGCGCCGAACGACCGGCAGCGCACGCAATGGTATTTCCAGCGCTACGCGGAGCATCTGCCGGCGGCGGGTGAAATCGTGCTGTTCGACCGCTCCTGGTACAACCGGGCGGGAGTCGAACGCGTGATGGGCTTTTGCTCGGATGACGATGTGGAGGAGTTTTTCCGCTCCGTGCCGGACTTCGAGCGCATGCTGGTGCGGTCGGGGATCATCCTGATCAAATACTGGTTCTCGATCACGGACGATGAGCAGAACCTGCGCTTCCGCATGCGCATTCACGATCCGATCAAGCAGTGGAAGCTGTCGCCGATGGATCTGGAGTCGCGGCGGCGCTGGGAGGCTTATACGAAGGCCAAGGAGGAGATGCTGGCGCGGACGCACATTCCCGAAGCACGCTGGTGGATCGTGGAGGCCGACGACAAGAAGAAGGCGCGGCTCAACTGCATTACGCACTTCCTCGCGCAAATTCCCTACGAGGAGGTCGCGCGGCCGCCGGTGCTGCTGCCAGAGCGCGTGCGGCACCCGAATTATGCCCGCGCGCCGGTTCCGGACGACATGCACGTGCCGGAGATTTTCTGACGTCGCAGCACCTTGCGCGGACGTGTGGGGCGGTGGTAGCTGGCGGGCGCTTTAATGGCCAACCAGCGAGCAAAACCACGTGCGCACGGACCTATTCGATTTCGAGCTGCCGGAAGAGCGGATCGCGCTTTATCCGTTGGAGCCGCGGGATGCGGCGCGCCTGCTCGTGGTCGATCCGCGTGCGGGGGGGCTTCGTGACCTGGGTGTGCGCGACTTGCCGGATCTTTTGGAGCCCGGCGATGCGCTCGTCTTCAATGATACGCGGGTGATCCCGGCGGCGCTCGACGGGGTGCGCGTACGCGAGGGCGTGACGGCCAAGGTTGCGTTCAATCTGATCAAGCGGGTGGATGGGACACGGTGGCGGGCCTTTGCGCGGCCGGCCAAGCGGCTTGAGGTGGGGGACCGGGTGCGGTTCGGGCATGCCAACACGAGCTGTCTTTTGGGGGCGCTGGATGCGACGGTGGCTTCGAGGCTCGATGCGGGCGAAGTTGAACTGGCGTTCGATCTGACGGGAGATGAGCTTGATCGCGCCATTGCCGCAGTGGGGGAGATGCCGCTGCCGCCGTACATTGCGTTGAAGCGGCCGCCGGGGGAGGCGGATAGGCAGAGCTATCAAACGATGTTTGCGGCGAAGGACGGGGCGGTGGCTGCACCCACGGCCGGGCTGCATTTCACCGAGCGGCTGATTGCGGCGATCGATGCGCGGGGGATTGAGCGGCACACGGTGACGCTGCATGTGGGTGCGGGGACATTTCTGCCGGTGAAGGCGGAGGATACGGCCGGGCATCAGATGCATTCGGAGTTGGGGTCGATCGACGCGACGACCGCTGCGGCGCTGAACGCGGTGCGCGCACGTGGCAACCGGGTGGTGGCCGTTGGGACGACATCGCTGCGGACGCTGGAGAGTGCGGCGGCGGACGATGGGCGGCTCGGCGCGTGGGCCGGGGAGACGTCGATTTTCATCACGCCGGGGTATCGCTTCCGGGTGACGGGTGCGTTGATGACCAACTTCCATTTGCCGCGCTCGACGCTGTTCATGCTGGTGTCGGCGCTGTCGGGCCTGGAGACCATGCAAGCGGCCTATGCGCATGCGATTCAGCATGGCTACCGGTTCTACTCGTATGGGGACGCGTGCCTGTTGTTCCCGGCGGCGGAAACGGGATAGGCTTTTGTTTTGCCGCATTTTCTTCGGCGAACCGGTTTCCACTTCGCCTGAAAATGCTCTATCGAACGCGGCATGGATCAGACGGTACAGACCTTTGGGTACACTCGGCTTGGGCAAGATGGGGCCGCGCGGCTGGGCGAAATCCGGACGCCGCGCGGGGTGATCCGCACGCCGGCTTTCATGCCGGTGGGGACGGTGGGCACCGTGAAGGCGCTTTACCCCGAGCAGGTGAAGGGGGCGGGTGCCGATATCCTGCTCGGCAATACGTATCATCTCATGCTGCGGCCCGGCGCGGAGCGGATCGCGCGGCTGGGCGGCTTGCATAAATTCATGCGCTGGGATGGGCCGATCCTCACCGACAGCGGCGGGTTTCAGGTCATGAGTCTGGCGACCATTCGCAAGATCACGGAGGAAGGCGCGCAATTCCAATCGCACATTGATGGATCGCGGCACATGCTGACGCCGGAGCGATCGATCGAGATCCAGTGTCTGCTCGGCTCCGACATCCAGATGCAGTTCGACGAGTGCATCGAATTGCCGGCGGAGCGGAGCGAAGTGGAGCGGGCGATGGCGTTGTCGCTGCGCTGGGCTGAGCGGTCGAAGCGGGCGTTCGAGGCGCAGGTTGCGGCGGGCGGGGCGACGCGCGGGCAGGCGCTGTTTGCGATCGTACAGGGCGGAGTGGATTCCGAGTTGCGGCAACGGTCGGCGCGGGCGCTTGTGGAGATGGATTTTCCGGGATACGCGGTCGGCGGGCTTGCGGTCGGCGAAGGGCATGAGGCGATGGTCGCCACGCTCGAAGAGACGCTGCCGCATTTGCCGGCGGACAAGCCGCGCTATCTCATGGGGGTTGGGACGCCGCTCGATCTGATTGAGAGCGTGCGGCGGGGCATCGACATGTTCGATTGCGTAATGCCGACGCGGAACGGGCGGCATGGAACGGCTTTCACCTGGGACGGGAGGGTGAACCTACATAATGCGAAACACGCCGAGGATCTGGCGCCGCTGGATCCGGAAAGCACGTGTCCGGCGGCGCGGGATTATTCGCGCGCGTACCTGCACCATCTCGTCAAGTCGGGCGAGTATCTGGGCGCGATGATCCTGTCGTGGGTGAATACGGTTTTCTATCAAGACCTGATGGCGGCGATGCGCGCGGCCATCGCGGAGGGCCGGTTCGATGCCTGGGCTGAGGCCACCAAGGCGCGGTTGGAGCGCAAGGGCTGACGGGCGCTAATTGGATGGGGTGAGCGTGATCTGGGCGGCGCCGATAAGCGGTCCGGGTGCGTTGCCGTCACCCGTTTGCAAAAGGACGACAGCGCCATCAGCCCCGTTCAATGTGGCGATGGGGACCTCGATGGTGCGGGGTTCGCCAATCCAATCTCCGATGGGGCGGATATCGCGGACGATGTTCGTGTAGGTGATCTTCCGGCTGGCATTTTCGCCGCGTCCGATCGCGACGTCGCGCTGGGCGAGGTACGGCATCACGACGACCGTGGCGGCGCGGGTGGCGGCCGATAGACCGGCGGGTGCTGCGCCCACTGCTATGCGCAGTGAACCGTTCGCTTCTGTGATGCCGACGGTTACGGCCAACTGCGCGCGCAAGGCCTGCAGGTTGTTTTCGATTTCGTCGCGGTCGGCCCCGTTCATGTGGTGGGCGCCGTTGACGACGACCTGAGGCGTGTAGACCGAGCGGTCGCCCCGGGCACTGGCGTAGGCGCGTTGGCGTGCCGAATGGGCGGGAGAGCCATACGTGTCCTTCCAGCCCAGCCGGTCCCAATAGTCGACGGGGAGCGAGAGGACGGCGAGTGATTTGTTCTGGGCGAGGACCTCGATGAGGGCATCGGCTGGCGGACACGACGAGCAGCCTTGGCTGGTGAACAGTTCCACGACGCCGGTGACCCTGTCATCGGATTGAGCGGTTTGGCTGGCAGCGAGTGACAGTGCGAGGGCGAGAGCGAGGCGCATATGAAAACTCCGGAGGCGTGCTTGAAGCTACGCGCCACCGGAGTGCTGGTTTCAGTGATCGTCTTTAGAAGATTGAGGTGCCCTAGAAGAACTGGATAAGGGCCAGGCCGGAGACCAGCATGGCCAGGGGCGCGCCCAGAAAAATGGTCAAACGGCGGACCCACTCGTCGGGACTGCTGGTTCGACTTTGGCTTCTTTGATGCTCGGGCCGGTGCATGGCATAGCCCCTCCGATGTTGGCGGGTCCGGGCCCCGGCGGGGCAAGCAGTCAACCGCGCGCCAACTTGTCGCGGAAACATTGCCCCGAAACCGTTTTCTAAGCAACCCAAAGTGTCAGGGTATGCTGACAGTTAAATCTGTCATGGATCAGCGTGTGGGTGCGCCAATGCTCCCGTGTAGTTGAAATTACTTACTCTTTTGGGGCGCCGGGGGTGGGGTGGCCGATATTCGTTCGCGATGGAAAAGATATATTCCCGAGGCAACGACAATAGCGGCTCCGACGAGGGTTTGGACATCCGGCACATCGGAAAAGACGAGATATCCAAATGAAATCATCGAAATAAGCTGGAAGTACAGGAAGGGGGCAACGGCCGAGGCCGGGGCGAGGCGGTAGGCGTGCAGAAACAACCAATGGCCCATGCCGCCGAAAAATCCGAGGCTCGCCAACATGAGCCAGGCTTGGAGGTCGGGGGGCGTCGTCCAGGCCAGATAGGCCAAGGGCGCGCCGAGGAACGTGCCGACGAACATCGAATAAAAGAGCGTCACCATGGGTGGGTCGAAAGCGGCCATGTAGCGGGTCAGCAGCATGAACAGGGCATAGGCGAGCATGGCGGATAGAGAATAGAGAACGCCGATGTTGAAGCCGGTGGTCCCGGCGGTGAGGTCTGTGGGCGCCATGGCGACGGCGACTCCGGTAAAGCCCACCGCGATCGCCACGAGGCGGCGCCATCCGACCCATTCGCCGAGGAAGGGTCCGGCGAGGAGGGCCACGACCAATGGCGCCAGGAAAACGATGGTGATGGCCTGATCAAGACGCAGCGTTTGCAGCGCCAGGAAGTTCAGAACTGTCGTCGACGCCATCAGGACGGAGCGCACGAGTTGAAGCTTGAGATGCTTGGTGCGGAAGAGGTCGGGCAGGGAAAGCGAGCCGAACACGGGCACCAGAACCATCAGGGCCATGAACTGGCCGATGAAGCGCGACCATGCAACCTGGGTGACGGGCAGGCCGTAATGCTGTCCCAGATATTTCGCGGATGTATCGAGCGCGGAGAAAAACGTGATCGCCAGAATCATGAGGGCGATGGCGCGCGGGCGGTCGACCGGCCGGTCGGACCGGGCGTTGGGAACAGGGCTCGTCGGCTCGATATCGGAGGCGGGCTGCATGCTCATCACGGGTGGCGAAATCGCCGGTCGGGCGCCCCTCATAGCCCAAGCGCGGCGGCTGGTCAGGCGGCAAATTGGATCGGGGACGGGGTGGCCGCGTGATTGCGCCGCGGACGGCCTTGAAAAGAACCGCGGAAAGGTCCCCCGGCGTCGCCTTGACCCCCATGAGAAGCCCCCCTACAAGCAGCGCACGAATGGGCCGGTAGCTCAGTGGTAGAGCACGTGACTTTTAATCATGTGGTCGTCGGTTCGACCCCGACCCGGCTCACCATTCGTTTTGACGGCTTGCCGTTCGGCCGGATCATTTTTGGTCTGGAACCGGGGGCAAAAGACCCTATCTGAAGGCGAGCCCGGACGGTTCGACAGCTAGACGGCTCCATTGGGCCGCCAACGCATTCACGGAGACACGCGACGTGACCCAAAGCGCCAACAACTGGATCGTGGAAACGGACTGGCTGGCGCAGCATCTGGGGTCACCCGGGCTCGTGGTGCTCGATGCGTCATGGCATTTGCCGGATTCGGGCCGCAACGCGAAGGACGAATACCTCGCGGAGCATATTCCAGGCGCGCTCTTCTTCGATATCGACGATATTCGCGATGAGACGTCGGACCTGCCGCACATGCTGCCGTCGCAGGTGAAGTTCGCCTCACGCATGAAGAAGATGGGTATCGGCGATGGCATGCGCATCGTCGTTTATGATTCACACGGATTGTTTTCGGCCGCGCGCGCGTGGTGGACGTTCCGCGCCATGGGGCACAAGGACGTCGCCGTGCTGAATGGCGGTTTGCGCAAGTGGAAGGCCGAGGGCCGGCCGCTGGAAGATGGGCGTCCGGTGCCGCGGACGGCGCGCCATTTTACGCCGCTGAAAGACAACGATCTCGTGCGCGATATCGACGATATGCGCCGGTATGTGGCGGACGGAAACGTTCAGATCGTGGATGCCCGTCCGGCGGGGCGGTTCGAGGGGCGCGATCCCGAGCCGCGTCCGGGCTTGCGGTCCGGGCATATTCCCGGTTCGCGCAACGTGCCCTCGCCCAAGATCCTGAACGAGGACGGCACGCTGAAGTCGCGCGAGGAATTGATCGCGGTTTTCAAAGAGGCGGGCATCGATCCGGCCAAGCCCGTGATCACGACGTGCGGTTCGGGCGTGACGGCTGCCATGCTGTCTTTCGCGCTGGCGGTGATCGGGCATACGAACGCGCCGGTCTATGACGGGTCGTGGGCCGAGTGGGGCCGCGAAAATGGATTGCCGGTGGCGACCGGCCCAGCCTGAGCTTGTCCGCGGCCCGAGATGAGGCGTTGCGATGAGTGAGGAGTTCCGGACTTTCGAGGAGTTGGTGCGCTGGCGCCGGGATGTCCGGGAGTTCCTTGCGGAACCTGTCGATCGCGAACTTCTGGATGATTTGCTGGCGATAGCGGATTTGTCGCCATCGGTGGGAAATAGCCAGCCGTGGCGTGTTGTCGAGGTTCGGGACCGCGATCGCCGCGCGGCGATCGGTGAAGAATTTGCCAGAACGAATGACGCGGCCTGCAGTCCGTACGATGGCGACCGCGCGGTGCTGTACCGCTCCCTCAAGCTTGCTGGGTTCGATCGCGCACCCGTCCACCTGGCGGTTTATTGCGACCGGACTGCATCACAAGGCCTGGGGCTCGGCCGGCAGACTATGCCGGAGATGCTGCCCTATTCGTGCGTGTCGTTCGTCACCACGCTTTGGTATGCAGCAAGGGCCCGCGGCTTAGGGCTCGGCTGGGTGTCCATTCTTCGGCCGGATCGCGTGAATGAAATACTCGACGTTCCGCCCGACTGGATGTTGATTGGATATCTGCTCATGGGGTGGCCGCAAGAGCAGCATGCGGTTCCGGAATTGGAACGCAAAGGATGGCAGGAGCGGACGCCGCTTGAGGCCCGGTGCATCGTGCGCTAGACGGCTCAGTCTTCGGGAAAATATTGGTAGATCCAGGTTTCGGTGAGCGGCGTGCCGTTGCGCTTTAGATAGGCGCGGATGTCGACGGGTTCGCGGCCTTGGGCCTCGAGGTCGAACACGGCGCGCCAGCGGTTGCGCTGGTCGACAACGGGATGATTGTAGGACGTGCCGAGCTTGCCGCGCGAGGGCGTGACGACGAGTTCGACGCCGTCGTTGCGGCCGAGGCTGGCGAAGGGTTGGCCTTGAAAATCGATGACGAACTTGCGCACGCCTTGGGGACGCTTGTGGCCGGGGCGGCCGCCCAGTCCGGTCCAGGTGTTGGTGGCACGCGCCAGCGTGTCGGGGAAGACAATGTCGTCGAGCCATGAGAGGCGATAGCGATAGGTGCGGTTTTCACCGGCTTTGAAGACGCCCGCGGGGCACCAGTAGGCGGCGATGTTATCGTGGATCTCGTCGTCGGTGGGGATCTCCAGAAGGTGGACAGCGCCTTCGCCCCAATCGTCCTGCGGTTCGACCCAGGTGGAGGCGCGGCGCTCGTAGAAGACGCCGTCGTCGAGGTAGTGGACGAAGTCGCGGTCGCGCTGGAGGAGGCCGAAGCCTTTCGGGTTCTTGTCCTGGAAGGCGTTGGTCATGACGGTCGGCGGATTGTTGAGCGGCCGCCAGAGTCGTTCGCCGTTGCCCAGATGGAGAGCGAGGCCGTCGCTGTCGTGGATTTCGGGGCGCCAGTCGGCGGCTTGTTTGCGGCTGCTTTCACCGTACCAGAACATGGATGAAAAGGGCGCGATACCCAGCCGTGTGATGTCGCGGCGGGCAAAGAGGCGGGCTTCGATGTCCATCACGACGCGGTGGACGTCGCGGCTGTCGGTCAGGCGTTCGATGGAAAAGCGGTAGGCGCCAGCCACACTTGGGCTGTCGAGCAGAGCGTGGATGATAAGCGGGCCGCTCGGCTCGGCGGAAAGATAGAATTCGCTGAAGCGGGGAAACTCCTCCGGCGTCGGCAGGCCGGTGTCGATGGCGAGCGCGCGGGCGGAGAGGCCGTATTGATTGAAGGGGCCGGAAGAGCGGAAATAAGACGCGCCGAGGAAGGCCAGCCAGTCGGTTTCCAGGTTCTCGGCCATGACACGGAAGCCGGCGAAGCCGAGGCCATCGGGGAGTTGACGGGCGGGGTGATCGGCTGGGCTGTCGAAGAGGCTCGATGTGTAGCGGACCTCGCGGGCTTGTCCGTCCTCGACGACATGAATGTGGACCGGCTCGAGGAAGCCCTTGCCCATGTGGAAGAGCTGCACGGGATGACGGCGGTCGCGCTCGATTTGAAGGGTGCGGTCGCGGCGGAATTTGATCTGCTGGAAGGCGTCGTAGTCAATCTGGTTCAACACGTCGTTGGCGGCGCTCGGCGCGGGTGTGAAGGGCGCGCGGGCGAGGGCGGCTGCATGTTTAGCCAGGGCATCGAACGAGAAGGATTTGGCGGGTCGCAGATCGGGGCCGGCTGCGGAGGCCGCGCGTGCGCGCCCGGCCGCTGTTGCGGCAAAAGCTGCGGCGAAGAGAAGCCCGGTGAACTGGCGTCGGTCGAGATCGTTGCTCATGGGCTCATACGCGAT
Source organism: Hyphomicrobium sp. 12-62-95 (assembly GCA_002279935.1). Lineage (GTDB taxonomy): Bacteria > Pseudomonadota > Alphaproteobacteria > Rhizobiales > Hyphomicrobiaceae > JAGVSR01. The sequence continues at coordinate 21,425 of NCCZ01000008.1, forward strand.
GGTGAGGCTGCCAGGACTTCTATGCACCCGGCGCAGGGCTGGCATGAGCTAGCAGTGAATGGACGGCGTATAAAGTCAGCGTTTCGGCGGCATTGTGGCCGTTGAGCTGGGACATCGGCAAATGACGGGACTGCTGTCGCGGGTTTGGCCGATCTTGACTTCCGTCAGATTGTGGGTGCCCATGGCGCGACAACGGAGAATTCCATGATTTATCAGTGCTCCCCACATCTCAGGCGCATCGCGCTCGGGGTCGCGCCGCTGGTTGTCGCCGCGGCTTTGGCATTTGCGGGTCCGGTTGCCGCACAGGGTGGACCGCCGCCGGTGCCCGCCGTGACGGTGGCCAAGCCGCTCGCCAAGCGCATCACCAACTGGGACGAATACTCGGGGCGCTTCCAGGCGGTGCAGACGGTGGAGGTGCGGCCGCGGGTGTCGGGGTTTATCGACAAAATCCATTTCAAAGATGGGCAGATGGTGAAAGCGGGCGATCTGCTGTTCACAATCGATCCGCGGCCGTTCGAGTTGGCGGTGGAGAGCGCCAAGGCGGAAGTGGCGCGGGCCAACGCGCAGGTCGAATTGGCGTCGACGGAGGTGGAGCGGGCGCGGCCATTGTTGCGGTCGGGTGCGGTGACGGAGCGGGATTTCGATCAGCGGGCAGCGAATTTGCTGGTGGCGCGGGCGGCATTGCAGGCGGCGCAGGCGGCCACGAAGAACGCCGAACTCAATCTCGAGTGGACGAGGGTGACGGCGGCGATCGACGGGCGGCTGTCGGATCGCAAGGTGGATGCGGGCAATCTCGTGACGGGCGGATCGGGGTCGACGACGCTCTTGGCGACCATCGTCACGATGGACCCTATCCATTTTATTTTCGAAGTCTCGGAGGCGGATTATCTTCGCTACACGCGGCTGGCTGAATCGGGGAAGCGGGAATCCTCGCGCGACACCGGCAATCCGGTGCGGATCAAGCTTTCGGACGAAACCGAGTTCAAGCATTCCGGCAAAATGGATTTCGTCGACAATGTTCTTAACGCGCGGTCGGGGACGATGCGGGGGCGTGCGGTCGTCGACAATAAGAGCGGGCTGATGCAGCCGGGTCTTTTTGCGCGCATGCAACTGTTTGGCGGCGAAGTGGACGGGCTGCTCGTGCCTGACGCAGCAGTCGTGTCAGATCAGGCGCGCAAGATCGTGTTCACGGTCGGCGAAGACGGCGTCGTGAAGCCCAAGCCCATAACGCTGGGCGCGCTCGATAGCGGGCTTCGGGTGGTGCTGTCGGGACTTGATGCCAACGATCGTGTCGTCATCGACGGGATCGCCAATCCGATGGTGCGGCCGGGGGCGAAGGTGACACCGCAGGACGGTAAGATCGAGATGGTCGCGAAGTAGGGCGGCAATCGCTTTTTTTGGACATTCATGACCCGGTTTGGCCGGTGAGGACGAACGTCAATGCGCTTTACGCACTTCTTCATCGACCGGCCGATTTTCGCAGCCGTGCTCTCTATCCTGATCGTCATCGTGGGTGGCATCGCGCAAATGCGGCTGCCGGTGGCGGAGTATCCCGAGATCGCACCGCCGACGGTGAACGTGCGGGCGAGCTATCCAGGTGCGTCGGCGAAGATTGTGGCGGAGACGGTTGCGACTCCGCTGGAGCAAGAGATCAACGGCGTCGACGACATGCTCTACGTGCAGTCGCAATCGACGGGCGACGGCCAGTTGTCGATCAACGTGGTGTTCAAGCCGGGCACCAACATCGATATGGCGCAGGTGCTGGTGCAGAACCGGGTCGCGGTGGCGGAGGCGCGGCTGCCGGAAGAGGTACGGCGCGTTGGCGTCGTGGTGCGCAAGGCCTCGCCTGACCTGATGATGGTCGTGCACATGATCTCGCCCGACGGGTCGCGCGATCAGCAGTACATTTCGAACTATGCGACGCTGAACGTGAAGGACGTGCTGACGCGCGTGGACGGCGTCGGCAATGTGAACGTGTTCGGTGCGCGCGATTTCTCAATGCGGGTGTGGCTCGATCCAGAGAAGCTGGCATCGCGGAGCATGACGGCCAGCGATGTGGTGGCGGCGCTGCGGGCTGCGAACTTGCAGGTGGCGGCGGGGTCGGTGAACCAGCCGCCGGCGCAATCGGACGGGGCGTTTCAGCTGCAGGTGACGACGCTGGGGCGGCTGACGGAGGTGTCGCAGTTTGAAGAGATCGTCGTGCGCGCGGAGTCTGACGGGGCCGTGACGCGGCTGCGCGATGTGGCACGCGTGGAGTTGGGCGCGCAGGATTATCTGGTCAACGCCTATCTCAACAATCAGTTTGCCACCGGCATTGGCATCTATCAGCGGCCGGGCTCGAATGCGCTGACGACGGCGGATCAAATCAAGGCGACGATGGACCGGCTGGCGCAGGATTTTCCGCCCGGTGTCGCCTATACCATCGTCTACAACCCGACGGACTTTATTCGCTCGTCGGTCAACGCGGTGATCGTGACCCTGTTCGAGGCCGTGGCGCTTGTGGTGCTCGTGGTCATACTGTTTTTGCAGACTTGGCGGGCGGCGATCATTCCCATTGTTGCCATTCCCGTCTCGCTCATCGGAACCTTCGCTGTCATGTCGGCGGTGGGTATCACATTCAATACGCTGTCGCTGTTCGGCCTGGTGCTGGCTATCGGCATCGTGGTGGATGACGCGATTGTGGTGGTGGAGAACGTCGAGCGGCGGTTGCGCGAGGGGATGGGGCCGAAGGAGGCCGCGCACGCGACCATGGATGAAGTGGGCGGCGCGGTGCTGGCGATTTCGCTGGTGCTGATCGCGGTGTTCGTGCCGACGGCGTTTATCACGGGGCTGCAGGGATCGTTCTACAAGCAGTTCGGGATTACGATTGCGGCGGCGACGGCGATTTCGGCGTTCGTGTCGCTGACGCTGTCGCCGGCTTTGGCGGCGCTGTTGCTGAAGCCGCACGAGGAGCACAAGGAGAGCGGCGGGCTGTTGCATACGCTGGGGCGGCCGGTGCGGGCGTTCTTTAATGGCTTCAACCGGTTCTTCGATAGGGTTTCCAACGGTTATGCGTGGCTGACGGGCAAGCTGATCCGGCGGACGTTTCTGGTGCTGGCGGTGTTTGTCGGTTTGCTGGGGCTGACCTATTGGCGCATCGCCGCGACGCCGACGGGACTTATTCCGCAGCTCGACCGGACGTATTTCATCGTCGCGTTCCAGTTGCCGCCGGGATCGACGCTTGATCGCACGGACGAGGTGGTGCGCAAGGCGAGCGATCTTATTCGGGCGCGGCCGGGGATCTTTGCGACCGTGCAATTCGTTGGGCTTGATGGCGCGACGTTCACGAATGCGCCCAATGCGGGCGTGATTTTCGTGCGCGTGAATTCGTTCGAGGATCGCATTGCGGCGGGGCTCACGAAGGACGGTATTATCGGCGATATCCGCAAAGAGATGGGCAAGCTGCGCGAGGCGTTCGTGCTGGTGATCGAGCCGCCATCGGTGCCGGGAATTGGCACGGGCGGTGGCATCAAGGGCTATGTGCAGGATCGGTCGGGAAGGGGCCTGCAGGCGCTGGAGCAGGCGGCGTTTGGGATGATGGGCGGAGCGAGCCAACGGCCGGAGATCGCGCAGGCGTTCACGCTCTACAACACGCGCACGCCGCAGATTTTTGCCGATATCGATCGCGTGAAGGCGGAGCAGCTCGGCGTGCCGATCGCCAATGTGTTCGAGACGCTGTCGATCTACATGGGCTCGAGCTACGTCAACGACTTCAATCTGCTAGGGCGCACGTTCCGGGTGACGGCGCAGGCGGACAATCCGTTTCGATTGAGCGTGCGCGATGTGCAGAACCTCAAGACGCGCAATTCGGACGGGGACATGGTGCCGCTCGGTTCGGTGGCGACGTTCCAGGATACGACGGATGCGTACCGGGTGCCGCGTTACAATCTCTATCCAGCCGCGGAATTGCAGGCAGCGATGAAGCCGGGGTTCTCGACAGGGCAGGGGATTGCCGCCATCGAGGAGTTGGCGGAGACGAAGCTGCCGTCCGGCTTCGGGTTCGAGTGGACGGAAATCGCGTTGCAGGAAACGTTGGGTGGAAGCACGGCGGCGCTGGCGTTCGTGCTGGCGGTGATCTTCGTGTTTTTGCTGCTGGCGGCGCTCTATGAGAGCTGGCTGTTGCCGCTGGCGGTGATCATGATTGTGCCGCTGTGTATTCTGGCGGCGATGATCGGGGTGAACTTGCGCGGGTTCGATCGCAACATTCTGGTCGAGGTCGGGCTCATCGTTCTTGTGGGGCTCGCCGCAAAGAACGCGATCCTGATCGTGGAGTTCGCCAAGCAGGCGGAAGACGAGGGCATGAACCGCTTTGATGCGGCCATCGAAGCGGCCAAGACGCGGTTGCGGCCGATCATCATGACGTCGCTGGCGTTCATCCTCGGCGTGGTGCCGCTGGTGTTTGCCACCGGGGCCGGCGCGGAGATGCGCCAATCGCTCGGCACCGCGGTGTTCTCGGGCATGATCGGGGTGACCATCTTCGGGCTGCTCTTCACGCCGCTGTTTTATGTGCTGGCGAGCCGGTTTCAGAGCAAGAAGGCTCAGGCCGAACCGACGATGGCTGCGCCGGATCGGCCCCCGGCTTAGGCGGCAAAAGACCTTCGTCTCATTTCCGTACACGCTTTAACCGGCACTTAACCGGTTGGAGCGCAATGTGCCCTCACAGACATGCAGGCGTCGGGTTGGGCCGACCGCCGGTACGAGAGGGTAGAACCAATGAAGACACTACTGAAAGCCGGGATGGCCTCGTCCGTTCTCGCGCTGGCCCTGACGGTCACGGCGTCGGATGCCTTTGCCGCCGACCTCGGCGGATCGATCAAGGACGGCTACTCGGCTCCGCCGTCATATGCCGCGCCGGCGGCCGGCCCCTGCTACTTCCGCGGTGATGTCGGCTACTCGATCTCGCAGGATCCGTCGGTCAAGTGGCCGGTGAACAACGGCGAATTTACAGGCGATACGGGCGACGGTGCCGGCGGCGGTCCCGATGGCATCATCAACGAAGACGAAATCGCCTATAACTTTGTGACCGATCGCGTGTCGAACGTGAGCATGGAGAATACGTGGCTGGCCGAAGGCGGCATGGGTTGCGGCTCGGGTTCGCGCGGGTTCCGTAGCGAAATCATGCTCGGCTACCGCGGTGACCGGAAGATCGATGGTGAGCCGGGCGTTTATGATCCGGGTCCGGAACCGGGCACTCCGGTTCCAGGTTATGTTCCGGAGGACTATGATGATCCGCTGCACACCTCGATCCAGACCTACACGTTGATGCTCAACGTTTATCATGACTTCGGCAACTTTAACCGCTTCGTGCCGTACGTCGGCGCCGGTATCGGTATGGCCGTGCATGATGTGGACGAGGTTTACTTCACGGGTAACCCCAACCTCGTCAACCGGATCGAAGGCAACCGGGATGTCTCGTTCGCTTGGTCGGTGATGGCGGGCGTTGGCTACCAGATCTCGGATCGTGCGATCCTGGACGTCGGCTATCGCTACATCGACATGGGTTCGGTGACGTCGGGCCGCGTCGATAGCGCCGGTTTCGTGAACCCCGCCGTTCAGATCGACGATATCGCTGCCCACGAAATCAAGGTCGGTCTGCGTTACCACTTCGGTGGCTCTGACGCCGGCTACGCGCCCTTCAAGTAATCGCTCTCTCCCTCAGCTGCGCGATTTGACGGAAGCCGGGCTCCCCCCAAGGAGCCCGGCTTTTTGTTTTTCATACAACCGTTGGGCGGCCGGGGCTGGTGCTCCTGGTCGGAATCTGGACCGGACGGGGTGGCCTTGGGCCGGCGGGTAAGGACCTGACCGGGAAGGGATGTTCTCAGGGGGGCTCGTTTGGGTGGCTGATGCCAGAGAAACGCGATTGATCTTCAACCCCCTTGCTGCCTATATGCCCCCTTGTCCGGGTGCCGTTGGCGAGACGCAGTTTCAAGCGTCGGGCCGCTGTTGCCCGGGCCCTCCGTTGCCAATCGGACTTCCGGCTTGGCAGCGCGTCTTTCCCAGCGGGCGTGGTGGAATTGGTAGACACGCCAGATTTAGGTTCTGGTGGCCTTGGCTTTGGGGGTTCGAGTCCCTCCGCCCGCACCAGTCATTGAGACCGCTGAAAGACCTTGAGGACGACGACATTCGAGGGGCTTGGCGCCGAAAAACGGCGCCGGTGGCCGCAGGCGACGACAACACAAGCTGACAAAGGCGAGAACGATGCAGATTATCGAGGCCAACGTGGACGGCCTGAAGCGGACCCTCAAGGTCGTGGTGGGCGCGGCCGAAATCGAGCAGCGGCTCGCCTCGCGCATCGATCAGGTGAAGGACAGCGTCCAGGTCAAGGGCTTCCGCAAGGGCAAGGTGCCGGTGGCGCACATCAAGAAGATGTACGGCCGCTCGCTGATGACGGAAGTGCTGCAGGATACCATCCGCGAAACCAGCGAGAGCGCGATCCGCGACCGCAAGGAGCGGCCGGCGCAGATGCCCAACATCGCGCTGTCGGAAGACCAGGATGAGATCAACGGCGTGATCGAGGGCAAGAAGGATCTTGCCTATCAGATGACGTTCGAGGTGGTGCCGGAGATTGCGCTGGCCGATTTCGGAATGATTGAACTGGAGCGGCTGTCGGCGGATGTGGACGACGAGACGCTGCAGAAGTCGATCGATGATTTGTTGAAGCGGGCTGGTAGCTTCGAAGCCGATGAGGGCCGCAAGGCCGAGACGGGCGACCGGGTCACGATCACATATGCCGGCACGATCAACGGCGAAGCCTTTGAGGGTGGAACGGGTGAAGGTCTGAGCCTCGTTCTGGGCAACGCTGGGTTCATTCCGGGGTTCGAAGACGGCATCGTCGGCATGGGCAAGGACGAGACGAAGGACGTCTCGTGCCGCTTCCCGGACGACTACTCGGTTGAGACGCTTGCCGGCAAGGACGCCGTGTTCAACGTCACGGTCACGCAGGTTGAAAAGCCTGTCGAAGCCAAGCTCGACGACGATATGGCGAAGGCTTTCGGCGCGGAGAGCGCGGAGAACCTGAAGGAACTGGTGCGCAAGCAAATCCAGGGCGAGTTCGATAAGGCCGCGCGGGTGAAGATGAAGCGCGAGCTGCTCGACAAGCTGGAGGTCCTGCACGCGTTTGAACTGCCGCAGTCGCTGGTGGATCGCGAGTTCGAGGGCATCTGGCAGCAGGTGGAGGCGGGCCGCAAGCAGAAGGGCGAGAACGCCGAGGATGCCGGCAAGTCGGATGACGAACTGCGGGCCGACTACAAGAAGATCGCGGAACGCCGCGTGCGTCTTGGGCTGGTCGTTGGCGAAATCGGTTCGAAGAATCTTGTCGAAGTGACGCAGGACGAGATGCGGATGGCGCTGATGGAGCAGGCGCGCCGGTATCCGGGGCAGGAAAAGTTCGTCTATGAGTATTTCGAGAAGACGCCTGGGGCGCTGCAGGAGCTGCGCGCGCCGATCTTCGAGGACAAGGTTGTGGATCTGGTGATCGGCAAGGCCAAAGTGACCGACAAAAAGGTCAGCCGGGATGAGCTGTACGAGCAGGTCAAGGCCGCAACAGAGGCCTAATCGGGCCCGGTGGCCGGTCTTTCCCGCATAGTCAGCGTTTGGGGCCTTGCGGGGCGGGGGCGGATGGCGGAAATGTGGGGCGATCGATCGCGATTCCAGACCACTCGCGTCTGGACCGCGAGAGGTCGCCTTCTTTATGCGGCGCCCGACCCCATATAGTGCGAGGCGGAGACGTGGCGGCGGTCTTTGAGTTTTCTCGTTTTCACGTTAGCTGCCAATGACATATCCGATTGAATGAGGAGCACGATCCGATGCGCGATCCCGTCGCAACACTGACCAACACCTTCTGGCCGATGGTCGTGGAGCAAACCGCGCGCGGCGAGCGCGGGTATGATCTGCCCTCGCGGCTTCTGAAGGAGCGCATCATCTTCGTGACAGGGCCGGTGGAAGACCACATGGCATCGTCGATCTGCATGCAGCTTTTGTTCTTGGAATCGGAGAATCCGAAGAAGGAAATCTCCATGTACATCAACTCTCCGGGCGGGGTGGTGACTTCGGGGATGGCCATTTACGACACCATGCAGTTCATCAAGCCGCCGGTGGCCACCTTGTGCATCGGACAGGCGGCCTCGATGGGCTCGCTGCTCTTGTGCGCGGGGGCCAAGGACATGCGGTTCGCACTCCCCAACGCGCGGGTCATGGTGCACCAGCCCTCAGGCGGGTTCTCGGGCCAGGCGTCGGACATTGAGCGGCATGCGGAAGATATCATCAAGATGAAGCGCCGCCTGAACGAGACCTACGTAAAGCACACCGGTCAGCCGTATGAAATGATTGAGAGAACGCTCGATCGCGATTACTTCATGACGGCCGATCAGGCGAAGGATTTCGGCATTATCGACAAGGTGCTGAACAGTCGCGACGAGGCCGACGGTAAGCTCGCCGAAGTTAAGGCAACCTAAGGCGGAACGCGCGGCCTCTACTGCCGTTTTGTCTATATCGCCCGAATTCCGGCGGGGTCAAACCGAGGCGGGTGTCTTTACCAAAAAGGCGCAATTCCGGCCCGGTATGGCCACCGGCCGGTGGCACGATTTGTCACCGGTCACCGCTGAAGACTTAAGGTAACCTGCGGTCTTCAAGTGGACGGGCGGCTGTGTGGTAATAGGGTTGCTTGAGGTTCCAACGGCATGGGACCGAGATTAATCCATTCTTGATCTGCCGAGCGTTAGCGTGCTGTGATCGGCTCTGGAGATTCCAGGGTCATTCGGCCCGCCGACCTCGGGTTTCCTTCTACGCCGCCGGGGCACGGGTCCCGGATCGGCCTTCAGTCCCGGCAAACGGGTGCGAGAGACGCGATGGCTCAAGAGAAAAACACTCTCTACTGCTCCTTCTGCGGCAAGAGCCAGCACGAGGTTCGTAAGCTCATTGCGGGCCCGACCGTGTTCATCTGCGATGAATGCGTCGAGCTGTGCATGGACATCATTCGCGAAGAGAACAAAAATACTCTCGTCAAATCGCGTGACGGTGTGCCGACACCGCAGGAAATTTGCACGGTTCTCGACAGCTATGTGATCGGGCAGTTCCACGCCAAGCGCGTGCTGTCGGTGGCGGTCCACAACCATTACAAGCGTCTCAGCCACGCGGCGAAGAACAACGACGTCGAACTGGCCAAGTCGAACATCCTGCTCGTCGGCCCGACGGGTTGCGGCAAGACGCTGCTCGCGCAGACGCTGGCCCGTATTCTCGACGTGCCGTTCACGATGGCGGATGCCACGACCCTGACGGAGGCCGGCTATGTCGGCGAGGATGTCGAAAACATCATTCTGAAGCTGTTGCAGAACGCCGACTACAACGTCGAGCGGGCGCAGCGCGGCATCGTTTACATCGACGAAATCGACAAGATTTCGCGTAAGTCGGATAACCCGTCGATCACGCGGGATGTGTCAGGCGAAGGCGTGCAGCAGGCCTTGCTGAAGATCATGGAAGGCACCGTCGCCTCCGTGCCTCCGCAGGGCGGGCGCAAGCATCCGCAGCAGGAATTTCTGCAGGTCGATACCTCGAACATTCTGTTCATCTGCGGCGGCGCGTTCGCGGGGCTTGAGAAGATCATCTCGGGCCGTGGGCGTGGCACGTCGATCGGCTTCGGGGCCAAGGTGACGGGACCAGATGAGCGGCGGACGGGCGAAGTTTTGCGGCAGGTGGAACCGGAAGATCTGCTGAAGTTCGGCTTGATCCCGGAGTTCATCGGGCGACTGCCGGTTATTGCGACGCTGGAAGATCTCGACGAGACGGCGCTGGTGCAGATCCTCACCGAGCCTAAGAATGCTCTAGTGAAGCAATACCAGCGCTTGTTCGAGATGGAAGACGTCAAGCTCACCATCACGCTCGACGCGCTCAAGGCAATCTCGCGACGCGCTATCGAGCGCAAGACGGGTGCGCGCGGTCTGCGGTCCATCATGGAGGGCATTCTGCTCGACACCATGTTCGATCTGCCGGCCATGAAGGGTGTGGAAGAGATCGTGATCAGCCCAGAGGTTGTGGATGGCGGTGCGCGTCCGCTGCGCATCTACGCCGAACCGGCTCAGGAAAAAGGCACGGCCTCGTAAGGCTTTGCCAGCAGGGTCCGCCGTTTTAAGCGAGCGGGCCCTGGCGACGTTTTTGCATGCAGCGGTGCATAAGAGGGGCGGGAGCGGTGTCGCTCCTTGATCCTGGCGCCGCGATCCCCAAATGTTCACTCCGGGCTCGCGTCCGACTCGATGGTTTGGTCTCGATCTGGGACGGGCCGGCGGTGTTGGCGCGGCAGTTACCCGCTCTGGACCGGTCGGAGGCACTCCGCCTCATTGGGGACAAGCCTGCGGACTAATAAGCTTCCAGAGCACCAGCCATGCGAGGAAATCGAGGCTATACTCGGTTTCTTACAGTCAAAGGTACAGCCATGAGCGAAGAAAAGACGGCACGCGAGAAGGCAGGGGGCAAGACGCTTTATCCGGTCCTCCCTCTGCGCGACATCGTCGTGTTTCCGTACATGATCGTGCCGTTGTTCGTCGGCCGCGAAAAGTCGATCAACGCGCTCGGCGAGGTCATGAATGCCGACAAGCACATCCTGCTTGCCGCGCAGAAGAACGCCGGCGACGACGATCCGGCGACGGACGCGATTTATGAAACCGGCACGCTTGCCAGCGTGCTGCAGCTTTTGAAGTTGCCGGACGGGACCGTGAAGGTTCTGGTCGAGGGCGTCGCGCGCGCGAAGATTGTGCGCTACACCGACAACCCGGATTTCTTCGAAGCGGAAGTCGAGAAGATCCCCGAGGTCGAAGGCGCCAAGGACGAGATTGAGGCGCTGGCCCGCTCGGCCGTGTCGCAGTTCGAGAGCTATGTGAAGCTCAACAAGAAGATTTCGCCGGAGGTGCTGGGCACCGTCGCGCAGATCGAGGACTACTCCAAGCTTGCCGACACGATCGCCTCGCATCTGGCGATCAAGATTGCCGACAAGCAGGACATCCTCGAGACGACGACGATCTCGGAGCGTCTGGAAAAAGTCTACACGCTCATGGAGAGCGAGATCTCCGTTCTCCAGGTCGAGAAGCGGATCCGTTCGCGCGTCAAGCGGCAAATGGAGAAGACGCAGCGCGAGTACTATTTGAATGAGCAGATGAAGGCCATTCAGAAGGAACTCGGCGACAACGACGAGCGCGATGACATCTCCGAGTTCGAGGAGAAGATCGAGAACACCAAGCTCTCGAAGGAAGCCAAGGACAAGGCGCTGGCTGAGCTGAAGAAACTCAAGCAGATGAGCCCGATGTCGGCGGAAGCGACGGTGGTGCGCAACTATCTCGATTGGCTCTTGTCGATCCCGTGGGGCGTCAAGGGCAAGGTGAAGAAGGATCTCGACGAGGCCCAGCAGGTTCTCGACGCGGAGCACTATGGCCTGGAGAAGGTCAAAGAGCGGATCCTCGAATATCTCGCCGTGCAGGCGCGCACGAACAAGCTGAAGGGGCCGATCCTCTGCCTCGTCGGGCCTCCGGGCGTGGGTAAGACCTCGCTTGGCAAATCGATCGCGAACGCAACGGGCCGCGAATTCGTGCGCATGTCGCTGGGCGGCGTGCGGGACGAAGCGGAAATCCGCGGTCATCGCCGCACCTACATTGGCTCGATGCCCGGCAAGGTCATCCAGTCGATGAAGAAGGCGAAGCGGACGAACCCGCTCTTCCTGCTCGATGAAATCGACAAGATGGGCCAGGACTTCCGCGGCGATCCCGCTGCGGCTTTGCTCGAAGTGCTCGACCCTGAGCAGAACTCGTCGTTCAACGACCATTACCTCGAGGTCGACTATGACCTGTCGGGCGTGATGTTCGTGACGACGGCGAACACGCTCAACATTCCGCCGGCCCTCTTGGACCGCATGGAGATCATTCGTCTGGCCGGTTACACGGAAGACGAGAAGGTCGAGATCGCCAAGCGGCACTTGCTGGCGGAACAGGCGAGTGCGCACGGGCTTGAGCCGGGTGAATGGACCGTCGACGACGCCGCGATCATGGAAGTCATTCGCCGCTACACGCGGGAAGCCGGTGTCCGCTCGCTGGAACGCGAGATGGCCAAGCTTGCGCGCAAGGCGGTGAAGCAGATCCTGACCAGCGACACGAAGACGGTGCACGTCACGGCCGACAACGTGAAGGATTACCTCGGTGTTCCGAAGTATCGCTATGGCGAGGCGGAACTCGAAGACCAGATCGGGATCGTGACGGGGCTGGCCTGGACGGAAGTCGGCGGCGAGTTGCTGACCATCGAAGGCGTCATGATGCCCGGCAAGGGCAAGATGACGGTGACGGGCAACCTGCGCGATGTGATGAAGGAATCGATTTCGGCGGCGAACGCTTACGTGCGCTCGCGGTCGGTCGACTTCGGCATCCGGCCGTCGCTGTTTGAGAAGAAGGACATCCACGTGCACGTGCCGGAAGGTGCGACGCCCAAGGATGGTCCCTCGGCCGGCGTCGCGATGGGCACCGCGATCATATCCGTGCTCACCGGCATCCCTGTCCGCAAGGATGTGGCGATGACGGGCGAGATCACGCTGCGCGGCCGCGTGCTGCCAATCGGCGGATTGAAGGAGAAGTTGCTGGCGGCGCTGCGCGGCGGCATCAAGACGGTCTGCATCCCGGAGGAGAACGTCAAGGATTTGGCGGACATCCCCGAAGAGGTGAAGAAGAAGCTGGAGATCGTGCCTGTAGCGCGCATGGAGGACGTCTTGAAGGCGGCGCTCGTGCGTGTGCCGGAAGCCATCACTTGGGACGACGCCGCAGCTGAAGCGGCGGCCGAGGTCGAGGGCACGGCCAAGGACGGGTCGCGCATCACGGCGCACTGAACGCTCTTAAGGAAGATGACTGGACCCCGCGGCTGCAACGCCGCGGGGTCTTTCTTATCAAGGTGTTCACGATACTCCGCGTGCGCCAAAACCCCTAATCCCGGCGATTTTTGGGCAAAAAGCGGCGGTTTTCCGCTTGACGCTCTTGGGGTTTGGGCGCTTTGTGCCACCCGAAAAAGAGCGGTTCGGTCGTCCGATCCGTCCGCCTTGCCCGTTTGCGGCAGAACATTTTCATTCCATCACCGATCCACCCACTCAAAGGACCACTCTCCATGAGCAAGAAAGATTTGATCGACGCTGTTTCGCGCGATTGCGAACTGACGAAGGATAAGGCCACGGCTGTGGTTGACGCTGTGCTTGGCCACATCAAGTCGGCGTTGAAGGATGGTTCGGAAGTGCGCCTGCCGGATTTCGGTACGTTCAAGGTGTCGGCGCGCAAGGAGCGCGAAGGCCGCAATCCGTCGACGGGCGCCACGATCAAGATCCCGGCTTCGAAGGTTGCCAAGTTCACGCCCGCCAAGGGCCTGAAGGACGCGCTTAATTAGTGCCTCACGCGCGCTGTCCTGATCGCTGACGCGATCAGGCGCGCTCCGGCGGGGCGCGGCTTGCCGCGGGTCGCCTTGCTCCCCGGCCCTTCGGGCCGTATGGCTGAGGCCGCCGGTTAGGGCGGCCTTGCCGCCTGGGCCCTTCGGGCCGTATGGCTGGGGCCGCTAGGTAGGGCGGCCTTGCCGCCTTGGCCCTGCGGGCTTACACGACACCGGTTGATCCGGGAGGTTAGCTCAGCGGTAGAGCGCTTCGTTTACACCGAAGATGTCGGGGGTTCGATCCCCTCACCTCCCACCATTCTATCTCTCACGGCATCTGTTCCTCGCTTCGCTCGGGATGCCGCCGAGGGGCGCGGCTTGCGGCGGGTCGCCTCGCTTCCCGGCGCTTCGCGCCGAAGTTTTATCTCACGACGGCTGATCCTCGCTGCGCTCGGGCCGGCTCCGAGGGGCGCGGCTTGCGGCGGGTCGCCTTGCTTTCCGGCGCTTCGCGTCGAAGATTAGCCTTTGGGCTGATTGCCGAAAATTTCGAGATCACGAAGTCGCCACTTGGCGGCGGGGGCGCTTCAGGTTAGGTGCGGGGGAACGCATAACCGGAGAAGCCGCATGTCCGTATCCATGTATCAGATTGCCGTTCCGTCGTTTCAGAAGCACCTGCACGCGCTCGATGGGATCATCGACAAGGCGGCGGCTTATGCGGGGGCGCGTAAGATTGCACCGGACACGCTGCTGACAGCGCGGCTTTATCCCGACATGTTCAACTTCACGCGCCAGGTGCAGGAGAGCTGCAAGTTTGCAGCGCTCTCCGTGCAGCGGCTGGCGAATGTGGAGGTCGCGGCGGAAGCGGACGGTGAGACGTCGTTTGAGGATTTGAAGGCGCGGATTGCGCGGACGCTGGAGTTGCTTGGGAGCGTCAAGCCCGAGCAGATGGACGGGTCGGACGATCGGCAGATCACCATCAAGGTGGGCCCGAACGAGATGTCGTTCACTGGGCGCGACTACCTACTCCACTTCGCGCTGCCCAACTTCTATTTCCACGCGTCAACGGCCTACGGCATCCTGCGCCACAACGGGCTGGAGATTGGCAAGCGCGATTTCATGCGGCGGACGTAATGGCCACGCTGCGCGGGGCCGGAGAGGGTTTGCGTTCGTAGGTGCCGCGCAGCTTCAAGAATGGCTGTTCGATGAAGCGGTACGAGAGCATTGCTACGCAGACGATCAGTGGGAAGGTCAGGGCCGCGACGGCGAGCGCGATGGCGAAGCTCGTCATGTCGACGCCGGCGTTGACGAGCTGCTTCACGATCGTCGGATAGAAAATGAAGTGCAGTAGATAGATCGAGTAGGAGACCTCGCCGACTTTGGCCAGCGCGCGATCGGCTGCGCGTGGAAGTTGGAAGCGCGCTTGTTCATAGCCGACGATGACGGCGCCGAAGGCCATGCCCTGCAACGTGGGTAAGATGATCCAGAGCGGGCTGTTGGTTGTGCCGTAGAAGCCGCCCGAGATGTTGAAGGCGTGCCATGAGGCCATCAGCACGAGGATGCTGCCGGCGAACAGCCAGCCGGCGTGGCGGCGGACCACGTCGCGCTTGGACAGTTCATGCCAGAGCATGCCCGCCAGGAAGAGATCGATACAGCCGCCGATCGTCCAATAGCTGAAGGCTTGCACGTGGCCGGTGATCGACCAGACGGCGAAGCGGGTCAGGATCGAGACTATGAAGAGCGCGAGGAGCGCACCGATCCGATGGCCGCGTTGTAGCCAGAGGATGGCGGGGAACAGCACATAGAAGTGCAGTTCGACGGCCACCGACCAGCCGCCGCTGTGCCACGTCGGCAGGACGAAGCCTTTGAGGAGGCTGTCGAGGCTCATGTCGCCGCGCAGTGTCCAGTAGGCCAGCACAACGGCCAGGAGTGGCGCTAACCGGGCGATGCGGTTGCGGTAAAAGCGGGGGAGGTCGATGGGGCGGCCGTCGATGATCTTGGCGAACAGGTAGCCCGACAGGGTCATGAACAGCGCGACGCCGATATGGCCCTCCTCCAGCATCGACAAGGGAGCGAAGGCGGGCACGGTGTCGAAGGGGACGTGCGTGTGGATGACGTGCCAGCAATAGACCAGGAACGCCGCGAACGCCCGGATGTGGTCCAGTTTGCTGATATACAACCCCGAACTCGACTGCATACGGTCCCGCCATCCCTCGGCTGTCGGCCGCCGATTCTACCGTTGAGGTCTTAAGCGGCGGTGTGCAGGCTGCAGGCGCTTGGGGACCGTGCGGGCCATCGTCTGTGGCAGGAAAACCTTGAACCGCGCTTGACTTCAGGGAAGCGAACCCGTAGTGAACGGCCCGTGACACGCGCGGTGCGGTTTGCCTGCGCGTTTGCTTGGTTTGCGGGAGTAGCTCAGTTGGTTAGAGCGCCGCCCTGTCACGGCGGAGGCCGCGGGTTCAAGTCCCGTCTCTCGCGCCATTTTATGCCTCACGCTTGCTGATCCTCGCTGCGCTCGGGCAAGCTCCGGCGGGGCGCCGCTCGCGGCGGGTCGCCTTGCTCCCCGGCCCTTTGGGCCGATGTTCTTTCCTCACGCTTGCTGATCCTCGCTGCGCTCGGGCAAGCTCCGGCGGGGCGCCGCTCGCGGCGTGTCGCCTTGCTCCCCGGCCCTTTGGGCCGATGTTCTTTCCTCACGCTTGCTGATCCTCGCTACCGCTCGGGCAAGCTCCGGCGGGGCGCCGCTCGCGGCGGGTCGCCTTGCTCCCCGGCCCTTTGGGCCGATGTTCCTCCCTCACGACATGTGGACCTCGCGACCGCTCGGGCATGCTCCGGCGAGACGCTTTGCCGTTCGGCCCTTCGGGCTTCCTCGGAATCGAGACTGAATTGCCCGCTGCTGGGGCGTTGAGGTTCGATGTGTTGGCGGCTTTTGGTCTGGTTGCGCCGGGGGGAGGGCTGGGCTAACAGGGTTGGGATTGATGCGCCGCGCGGGACTGCGGCGTGACCCCAGGAGAACCCGGTGGATCTGCTGCTCACCGACTATCTGCCGCTCGCCGTGTTTCTCGGCGTGTCGCTGGCCTTTATGGGCATATTGATGATTGCGCCGTTCCTGGTCGCGGTGAAGAACCCCGATCCGGAGAAGGTTTCCGCCTACGAGTGCGGTTTCAATGCCTTCGACGATGCGCGCATGAAGTTCGACGTGCGCTTCTATCTCGTCTCGATCCTGTTCATCATTTTCGATCTGGAAGTGGCGTTCCTGTTTCCGTGGGCGGTGGTGCTCAAAGATGTGGGCGTTTACGCCTTCTGGTCGATGATGGTGTTCCTCGGCGTCTTGACCATTGGGTTCATCTACGAGTGGCGCAAGGGAGCACTCGAATGGGATTGATCGTTCCGCCCGACTATCGCGAGCGGCTGGTTTACGAGACGGCCAAGGAAGGGCTCGGCGGTCCCGGCATCATCAAGCCGGACGATCCGGCCTTTACCGCGATTTCGAACGAACTGGCCGACAAGGGATTCCTCGTCACCACGACGGACGATCTCATCAACTGGGCGCGCACGGGTTCGCTCATGTGGATGACGTTCGGGCTCGCCTGCTGTGCGGTGGAAATGATGCAGGCGGCGATGCCGCGCTACGATCTGGAGCGGTTCGGCTTTGCGCCACGCGCTTCGCCCCGCCAGTCGGACGTGATGATCGTTGCCGGCACGCTGACGAACAAAATGGCGCCCGCGCTGCGCAAGGTTTACGATCAGATGCCGGAGCCGCGTTATGTGATCTCCATGGGATCGTGCGCGAACGGCGGCGGGTACTATCACTACTCGTATGCGGTCGTGCGCGGGTGCGATCGCATCGTGCCTGTGGACGTCTATGTGCCCGGCTGCCCGCCGACGGCGGAAGCGCTGCTTTACGGTGTGCTGTTGTTACAGCGCAAGATCCGCAGAACCGGCACAATTGAGCGCTGATATGTCAGAGATCCTGAAAGAACTGGGCGAATACGTCGAACTGAAGCTCGGCGCGGCGATCCGGTCGTCGGCGGTGCATTTCGGTGAACTGACGCTGACGGTGGAGCGGGAGCAGATCGCGCGGGTGTTGCGGTTTTTGCGCGACGACGGGCGCTGCCGTTATGAAATTCTGATCGACATTTGCGGGGTCGATTATCCCGAGCGGGCCGAGCGCTTCGATGTGGTTTATCATCTGCTGTCGCCGCGTTTGAACCAGCGCATCCGCGTCAAGCTCACGACCGACGACGTGACGCCGGTGGCGAGCGTGGTGGAGGTTTTTGCGGCGGCCAATTGGTTCGAACGCGAAGCCTACGACATGTACGGCATTCTCTTTTCGGGGCATCCCGATCTGCGCCGCTTGCTCACCGACTACGGCTTCCAGGGCTTTCCGCTGCGCAAGGACTTCCCGCTCACGGGATATGTGGAAGTGCGCTACGACGACGAGAAGAAGCGCGTCGTTTACGAGCCGGTGAAGCTGACGCAGGAATTCCGGACGTTCGATTTCGAAAGTCCGTGGGAAGGCATGACCGGCAACGTCCTGCCCGGCGACGAAAAGGCGACGCGCTCCTAACGATTTCTGAGCGAGGCCTCACGCATGACCGAAGACGATCCGAGGCTCGCCATGATCCGCGGTAACGCGGCGCTCGTCGTGGATGAATTGGGCCCGATCTCGGGCCTCCAACCGTTTGACTACGGGCCGGAGTCGGTGGCCTGGGTTGACGGGTATATCGAGCGCCAGCGGCAGCGCATGGATGACCCGGAAGCGGTCTCAAGCCTCGTGTCGGTTCTGGGCTCCTATCTCGGCGAAGCCGTGATCAAGGCGGCGGGCGGGGCGTGGGACGTGCACGCGCGCGACGAGATCGGCGTTCGCTTTGAGAATGGCGACTGGTGCTTTCCCTTCTCTAAGGTCGCCAAGCAGTTCGCCTGCGGGACAGCGGATAGCGGAGAATCGATCCTGTCGTTTTACAACGTCAGCATTGGTTTCATCGCAGGTGGTACGGCGGGCGACGCGGCGGCGGGACGGTCTTCGGGCGGCGCGTGAACGACGTAGAGGCGCAGGAATGAAAGAGACCCTGAAGGTGGGCGATGTGGCGCGGCTCGAATACAAAGTGCCGGCCAATAAGACCGTGCCGCATCTCTATCCGGAAGCGCACGACTTCCAGATGATGCCGACGGTGTTCGCGACCGGTTTCATGGTCGGATTGATGGAATGGGCGTGCATGAAGGTGCTGGAGCCACATTTGGATTCCGGCGAGGGGAGCCTGGGTGTGCATATCGACGTGTCGCACATTGCAGCGACGGTGCCGGGGCAGGTCGTCACGGTGGATGCGGAGTGCACCGGCATTCAGGGACGGCGGGCGTCGTTCAAGGTTGTGGCGCATGACGGGTTGGAAAAGATCGGCGAGGGGCGGCACGAGCGGATGGTTATTCCGTGGGAGCGATTTGTTGCCCGCGTGAACGACAAGGCGAAGCGGGCGCGCGTCGGGGAAATTTCGGTGGTGGGCAAGGTTTGAGTTCGATCGCAACCGCGTGCCAGGAGGCCAATGATGACTCAGAACAACACCCGGAGCGGACGTTGCCTGTGCGGCAAGGTCACCTACACTTTTGCGCCGGCTGAGCTAGAGATCGACATCTGCCATTGCGGGATGTGCCGGCGGTGGGGCGGGGGTCCAGGCTTTTCGGTGAAGGCTGCCGGTGAGGCCGACGTCACGGGAGGCGACTATGTCACCCTATACAAGTCATCGGAGTGGGGCACGCGCCATTTTTGCCGGGCGTGTGGAACCCATCTGTTCTACAGCGCACCCGTGGCCAACTATTTCGGAGTGAGTGCGGGTACGATAGATGATCTCAGCGGGCTCGCCGTCACGACCGAGATCTTTATCGACTGCAAGCCGGACGCCTACGACATCACCAAGCCGACACAAAAGCTGACCGAAGCTGAATTCCTTGCCATGATCGCTGCATCTGGGACCGAGTGACCACCATGCCTGAAACCGAAATTCGCCAGTTCAACATCAACTTCGGGCCGCAGCATCCCGCCGCGCACGGGGTGTTGCGCCTCGTTCTGGAACTGGACGGCGAAGTGGTGGAGCGGGTGGACCCGCACGTGGGGCTGTTGCACCGGGGAACGGAGAAGCTGATCGAGGCGAAGACCTACACGCAGGCGATCGGGTATTTCGACCGGCTCGATTACGTGGCCCCGATGAACCAGGAGCACGCGTTCTGCTTGGCCGCGGAGAAGCTGCTCGGCATTGAGGTGCCGCGCCGCGCGCAGTTGATCCGGGTGCTCTATTCGGAGATCGGGCGGCAGTTGTCGCATATTCTCAACGTCACGACGCAGGCCATGGATGTCGGCGCGCTGACGCCGCCGCTGTGGGGTTTCGAAGAGCGCGAAAAGCTGATGGTGTTCTACGAGCGCGCGTCGGGCTCGCGGATGCATGCGAAGTATTTCCGGATCGGCGGCGTGCATCAGGATCTGCCGCCGGAATTGATCAACGACATCTATGATTGGTGCGATCCATTCCTGAAGGTTCTGGACGACATCGAAGGGCTGCTGACGGATAACCGTATCTTCAAGCAGCGCAACGTCGATATCGGCATCGTCCCGCTGCAGGAAGCCTTCGACTGGGGCTTCTCGGGCGTGATGGTGCGTGGATCGGGCGCGGCATGGGATCTGCGCAAGGCGCAGCCCTATGAGTGCTACGCGGAAATGGACTTCGATATTCCAATCGGCAAGAACGGCGACTGTTATGATCGCTATCTGTGCCGCATGGCGGAGATGCGCGAGAGCGTGAAGATCATGAAGCAGTGCTGCGACAAGCTGCGTTCGCCGGATGGTCAAGGGCCCGTCATGACGGCGAACGCGAAGGTAGCGGCGCCGAAGCGGGGCGAGATGAAGCGCTCGATGGAAGCGCTGATCCACCACTTCAAGCTCTACACCGAAGGCTTCCACGTTCCGGCGGGTGAGGTTTACGCGTGTGTGGAAGCGCCGAAGGGCGAGTTTGGCGTATTTCTGGTGGCGGATGGGTCGAACAAGCCGTACCGCTGCAAGATCCGCGCGCCTGGGTTCCCGCATCTGGCAGCGATGGATCATCTCAATCGCGGGCATATGCTGGCGGACGTCTCGGCCATTCTAGGTTCGCTCGATATCGTGTTCGGCGAGATCGACCGGTAGATGAGTGCGCTTCCCGCCTGCCCGAAGTGTTCGTCCACATATACCTATGAAGACGGCGGGCTGTTCGTTTGCCCAGAGTGCGCCAACGAGTGGTCCGCTGATGCGGTTGCCGCGACAGATGACGATGACGGTCCGCGTGTCATCAAGGATGCCGTTGGCAATGTGCTGGCGGACGGTGACACGGTGACGGTCATCAAGGATCTGAAGATCAAAGGGTCGTCGTCGGTCGTGAAGATCGGGACGAAGGTGCGCAACATCCGGCTCATCGACGGGACAGGCGGGCATGACATCGATTGTAAAATCGATGGCGTCGGTCCGATGCAGCTCAAATCGGAATTCGTGAAAAAGGCGTGAGCCGGGCTCAGCCCTTGCGCCCCGGGAATCTCAGCAGGCTTGCTGAGGTTTCGCCCTCTTTCTCGTAAACCTCGAGGAAGGCGATCAGGCCGTCGAGGTGGACGAGGTAGTCGGTGGCTGGAAGTTCCTCGCATTCCAACATGTGAGCCGAGAAGTCGGCATTCTCGATGGCGCCATCGAGGAGGCCGACCGCGTTGTCGAAGGGTGACGTGTTCCAGAGGGTGTCGTCGGGGTGGGTATCGACGCGCTCGCGGATGCCGCGGAGGCTGGCTGCGACGGCGCGGATGCGGCGGAGGTCGGCGGTCATGGGAGGGTCCTCTTTTCCGGGTTCTTAATCATAAAGTACGTCAGCGGAAAGGTTTAAGCCGGAGTAATCTCTCCGAAACTAGGTACTGGTACGGTGGAAGTTGAACCAGAATTCTTCAGCTGATGCGGCCAAGCCCATGTCACAGCTCGATATTCAGACTGAAATGCTCATCGCGCTCAGCATCTTAGTGTGGATGGTGGGCCTGTTTGCCTTCGATACCATCCGGCGGCACCGCCAGTCCAAGCGGGATGCATGGAAGAAGGATTCCGAGCGGCGCTGGACCTGATTTGTTCGCTCTCATCGGCCGATTCGCGGCCGGTCGCCGTCCTCCAGAGCTCGCCCCTTAACCGCCGCCCCAGGTTGCTCTGGTGGCGGCTTTTGTTTTTTGCCACTAGTCTGACGACGGCCGATTGGTTTGCGCCACCGGCTGTTTTTGGCGTGAGACCCTGCAATCTGGCGTTTGCCGGCGGGGCGGAGTGGGTGGGCGACAATGATCGTTGGCTGGGGCTTGTCGCTGGCAACCTACCGGATGTTTGCGCGCCGGAATGGGTGGCCGATGGGGTCGCTGCAGGCCGATCTCCCGGCCGTTCCCGTGATTCTGGGGTTGGCATCGTTTCTGTCTGGGCTGCTCTTTGCCGCGGCGCTGGGCCCCGACTATGGCGGGTGGATCATTTTGCTATTCGGCGTGCTTCTTGCCATTTTCTGGACGGGGTTCCTGCGGGTGGGATCGCAGGTGTCGCTGTTTCTGGCCCCGGTCGCCATGGCGTTGCTGTTGATCGCCTGGTTCAGCGATTTCGATAAAGTGCTGCACTGGACCTGACGGGGCAACGCAGGCGGCAAAGCTCGGGCCCTAAACCTTTGGGCTTCAAATCTCAGGCACCAAACCCCCGGTGGGCGCTCTGCATAGGGGCGTTGCTCCCTGGCATCTCGCGACATCGCGGCGCGGGAGCCCGACGATCGTCCAAGGCTTCCGCGCTTGCGTTGTACGCGTCCAGGCCGTAGTTGAAACGCGGGGCCGTCGATGGGTTCGGGGGCGGGGAAGACCCCTCTAACTGGCGCGCCCGGGCGATTGTTTTTGCTTTGCATTCCGCCAAACGCCGGACCCCGTCTTTCTTGGGCCTCCCCTTGGGAGGTTGAGGCCGCTTCTGGGAGCCGTGCATGGCCGTTCGCCGCCTACATCCGGATCAACCCGCCCACTTTGCGTTCACGCCCGAAAACATGGCGTGGGTCAACGCGACGATTGCGAAGTATCCGCAGGGGAAGCAGGCCTCGGCGGTAATCCCCGTTCTGTGGCGGGCGCAGGAGCAAATTGGCGGCTGGATCACGGAGCCGGCCATCCGCGTTGTGGCCGATATGCTGGGCATGGCGCATATCCGCGTGCTCGAGATCGCGACCTTCTACACCATGTTTCAGCTGGCGCCGATTGGCTCCAAGGCGCACGTGCAGGTCTGCGGGACGACGCCGTGCATGCTGCGGGGTTCGAAGGACCTGATCAAGGTCTGCAAATCGCGCATTTCCGATGAGGCGTTTCACATCTCGGACGACGGCGCGTTCTCCTGGGAAGAGGTCGAGTGTCTGGGCAGTTGCGCGAATGCTCCCATGGTCCAGATCGGCAAGGATACCTACGAGGACCTGACGGCGGAGAGCTTCAACGCGCTATTGGATGGGTTTGCGAAGGGTAGCCCGCCCCAGCCGGGATCGCAGATCGGACGGACGGCGTCGTGTCCCGAAGGTGGGCCGACGACGTTGACCGATCCGGCGCTTTACGATGGGTCGCGGATTGGTCAGTGGCAGAAGCGGTTGGCGGGCGGTGGTGGCGCGGCACCTGCGACGCCGGCGGCACCTGCTGCCCCATCGACGCCGCCCGCGCCCTCCGCACCGCCGGCCTCGGCGGCACCCGCGACGGAGGCCAAGCCTTTCGTGCATCCAGCTGCGCTCGCCGCGATGGCGAACGCGGGGATTGTGAAGGAATTGGAAGATCGATCGAGTGGGGGCAAGCCGATTGCGGCCAGTGAGCTGGCCAATCTGGCGCAGTTGGCGCGGGTCAAGGGTCCGGCGGCTTACGGAGCGCGACCGGATGACACCGACGGCGGGAAAGCGGAGAGCTAATGGGTCAGATCGGTTTGTTTATCGGGTTGAAGATCGTCACGCTGTTTGCGGCCATCGCGCAGACCGTGGGGTTTATCGGTCTCTTTGCGTTCGAAGCGCTTGATCCCTACAAGTGGCAGTTGCTGATTGGGGGAACGGTCGTGGCCCTGATATCGGAATTCTTGTCGGCCTACGTGATGCGGCGACAGCCAAAGAGGCATGAGATCAACGATGCTCGCTGACGCAGACCGGATTTTCACGAATCTGTACGGGTTCCACGACTCGGGCCTCAAGGCCGCAATGAAGCGTGGGCAGTGGGACGGGACGAAGCTTCTGATCGACCAGGGGCACGACTGGATCATCAACGAGGTGAAGCAGTCGGGCCTGCGCGGGCGCGGGGGTGCAGGTTTCCCGACGGGCCTCAAGTGGTCGTTTATGCCGAAAGCTGATCCGCGGCCGAGCTATCTCGTGATCAATGCGGACGAGAGCGAGCCCGGCTCATGCAAGGACCGCGAGATCCTGCGCAACGATCCGCAGCTTCTGATCGAGGGCGCACTGCTGGCGTCGTTCGCGATGCGGGCGCACACGTGTTACATCTACCTGCGCGGCGAATACATCCGCGAACGCGAGGCGTTGCAGCGGGCGGTGGACGAGGCCTATGCGGCCAAGCTGATCGGGAAGAACAACATCCACGGGTGGGATTTCGATCTCTACCTGCATCATGGTGCGGGTGCTTACATCTGCGGCGAAGAAACGGCGCTCCTGGAGAGCCTCGAGGGCAAGAAGGGCCAGCCACGGCTGAAGCCGCCGTTCCCAGCCAACGTCGGGCTTTATGGAGCGCCGACGACGATCAACAACGTGGAAAGCATCGCCGTCGTACCGGACATTTTGCGGCGGGGTGCGAAGTGGTTCGAGGCGCTGGGCAAGCCGAATAATTCCGGCACCAAGCTGTTCCAGATTTCGGGCCACGTGAACAAGCCTTGCGTGGTGGAAGAGGAAATGGGCATTCCGCTGCGCCAGCTCATCGAAGAGCACGCGGGCGGGGTGCGCGGCGGGTGGAACAACCTGATGGCGGTCATTCCGGGCGGGTCGTCGGTGCCGTTGGTGCCGGAGGAACTCTGCCAGGATCTGACGATGGACTTCGACGCGCTGTTGAAGGTCAAGTCGGGTCTGGGGACAGCGGCGCTGATCGTGATGGACAAGTCCACGGACATCGTGCGGGCGATCGCGCGGATTTCCTATTTCTACAAGCATGAGAGCTGCGGCCAGTGCACGCCGTGCCGCGAGGGCACGGGCTGGATGTGGCGTGTGTTGGAACGCATGGCGGAAGGCCGGGCGGAGAAGCGCGAAATCGATCTGTTGTTCGACGTGACCAAGCAGGTTGAGGGTCACACGATCTGCGCGCTAGGCGACGCGGCGGCATGGCCGGTGCAGGGCCTGATCCGGCATTTCCGCGGCGAGATCGAAAAGCGCATCGACACTTACCACAGCGGCCACAAGCAAGCGGCCGAGTAGTCCTTTTCAGACGAGAAACGCATGGCACGCAAGCTCATCGTCGACGGGGTTGATATCGAGGTGGAAGACGGCACCACGCTGATGCATGCGTGCGAGGCTGCCGGCGCCGAGATCCCGCGGTTTTGCTATCACGAGCGGCTGTCGATCGCGGGCAACTGCCGCATGTGCCTCGTCGAGGTCGAGGGCAGCCCGAAGCCGATCGCGTCGTGTGCGATGCTGGTCAACGATCTGCCGCCCAATCGCGATGGCTCGCCCAAGAAGGTGTTCACCACGAGTAAGGTTGCCCGGAAAGCGCGCGAAGGCGTGATGGAGTTTCTGCTCCTCAACCATCCGCTCGACTGCCCGATCTGCGACCAGGGCGGGGAGTGCGATCTGCAAGACCAGGCGATGGCGTTTGGCGTCGGCGGGTCGCGCTATGAAGAAAACAAGCGCGCGGTCGAGGACAAGTATATCGGGCCACTGATCAAGACGGTGATGACACGGTGTATCCACTGCACGCGCTGTGTCCGCTACATGACTGAGATCGCGGGCGTGGAAGAACTGGGCCTTATCGGGCGTGGCGAGGATGCCGAGATCACGACCTATCTCGAAAAGGGCATCCTGACCGAAATGAGCGCTAACGCGGTGGACCTGTGTCCTGTGGGCGCGCTGACGCACCGGCCGTGGGCGCACAATGCGCGGCCGTGGGAATTGAAGAAGACAGAGAGCGTCGATGTGATGGACGCGGTTGGCTCTGCCATTCGGGTTGATACGCGCGGGCGCGAGGTGATGCGCATTCTGCCGCGTAATAACGATGCGGTGAACGAAGAATGGATCTCGGATAAGACGCGGCATGTGGTCGATGGACTAAAGACACAGCGGTTGGACCGGCCGTATGTGCGCCGCAACGGGCGGCTGGTGCCGGCCACGTGGGCCGAGGCGCTGGATGCGGTGGCGCAGCGGCTGAAATCGACGATCCCGGCGAAGATCGGCGCGATTGCGGGCGATCTGGCGGGCGCGGAGGAGATGTTCGCGCTCAAGGAATTGATGGCCGGGCTCGGCGTGACGAACCTCGATTGCCGGCAGACGGGCGAGGCGCTTGATCCGGCGCTGGGCCGGGCAAGCTATCTGTTCAATTCCACGATTGAGGGGATTGAAGCGGCCGATGCGATCATGATCATCGGCGCCAACCCGCGCTTGGAGGCGCCGGTACTCAACGCGCGCATCCGCAAGCGCGCGCGGCAGGGTGGTTTGCTCGTCGGTGTCATCGGTGAAGCGGTCGATCTGGGGTATGCCTACAACCATCTCGGCGCTTCGCCGGCGGCGCTGCAGCAATTCGTCGACCATGCTCCTGCCGCCAAGGAGCGGCCGATGTTTATCATTGGTAGCGGCGCGCTGACGCGTCCGGACGGGGCGGCGATCCTGGGCTTGGCGGCCAAGGCGGCGCAGGCGCTGGGTGTGATGAAGGACGGCTGGAACGGGTTCAACATTCTACACACGGCGGCGGCGCGGGTGGCCGGTCTCGATTTAGGCTTCGTGCCGGGTGCCAAGGGCCTTACGGCCGCGCAGATGGCGGCGGGCGGCGTGGACGTTCTGTTCAATCTGGGCGCTGACGAGGTCGATATCGCGCCGGGCGCGTTCGTGATCTACCAGGGCAGCCATGGCGATCGGGGTGCGCATCGCGCCGACGTGATCCTGCCGGGGGCGGCCTACACGGAAAAGAGCGCGACTTTCGTGAATACGGAAGGCCGCGCGCAGCAGACGGTGCGGGCCGTGTTCCCGCCGGGCGAGGCGCGCGAGGATTGGACGATCCTCAGGGCTCTTTCGGCGGAAATCGGGCGGGCGCTGCCGTTCGATACGCTGGAACAGTTGCGCGCGAAGATGTATGCGGCAGTGCCTCAGTTGGCGGCGCTCAACACGGTGTCGCTGGTGGACGCGGGGGCGATTGCGGGGTTGGCCAAGCTGGCGGGGGCGGTGCGGGACGAGCCGATGCGCGCGACCGTGCAGGACTTCTACCTGACCAACCCGATCGCGCGGGCGTCGCAGGTGATGGCCGAGTTGAGCGCGCTCAGGCATGCGTCCAACAAGATGCTGTCGGCGGCGGAATAAGAAGAGGCAGGGGAGAACATGGCCGAACAGTCGACCCTGTGGGACAGCCTGATCTGGCTCGCGATCAACGTGGGCCTGAGCCTCGCGTTGCTGACCGGGCTATTGATCATCATCGCGTATCTGCTGTTGCTCGACCGTAAGGTGTGGGCGGCGGTGCAGATGCGCAAGGGACCTAACGTCGTGGGGCCGTGGGGTCTGCTGCAGTCGTTCGCTGACCTGATTAAGTTCGCGGTCAAAGAACCGGTTATACCGGCGGGCGCCAACAAAGGTGTGTTTCTTCTGGCTCCGCTGGCCACGGCCGTGTGTGCGCTGGCGGCATGGGCGGTGATCCCGGTGAGTGAGAACAGCTGGGGCAAGTGGGTCATCTCCGACTTGAATGTCGGCGTGCTCTACATTCTCGCGATCTCGTCGCTTGGCGTTTACGGCGTGATCATGGGCGGGTGGGCGTCGAACTCGAAGTATCCGTTCATGGGCGCGCTGCGCTCGGCGGCGCAGATGGTGTCGTATGAAGTTTCGATCGGGTTCGTGATCATCACGGTGCTGCTGCTCGTCGGCTCGCTCAACATGACCGAGATCGTGCGGGCGCAGGCGGATGGGATCGGGACGTCGGCGGGATTGCCGGCGTCGTTTCTGGATTGGCACTGGTTGGTGCTGCTGCCGATGTTCGTGATTTTCTTTATCTCGGCTTTGGCGGAGACCAACCGGCCGCCGTTCGATCTTGTCGAAGCGGAATCGGAGCTCGTGGCGGGCTTCATGGTGGAATATTCGTCGACGCCGTATCTCTTGTTCATGCTGGGCGAGTACGTGGCGATCGTGACCATGTGCGCGCTGGGGACGATCCTGTTTCTCGGCGGATGGCTGCCTCCGGTCGATATCGCGCCGCTGAACTGGGTGCCGGGGATTGTCTGGTTCATTCTGAAGGCGACGTTCCTGTTCTTCATGTTCGCCATGGTGAAGGCGTTCGTGCCGCGCTACCGGTACGACCAGCTGATGCGGCTGGGCTGGAAGGTGTTCCTGCCGCTGTCGCTTTTGGCGGTGGTCGTCGTGGCGGCGGTCGTTCAATTCGGGGGCGTGACGTGACGAGCGCGCTCATCGGTCTGGCGGTTGGATTTGGCGTAGGGCTTTTTGGCTTCTTCGCGATCCGGAAGCTTGCCGATAAAATCGTTCTGGCGCGGCCGGATGGGGCGGGGCAACGCACGGTGGCGCTGCTGCGGTCGACCGCCATCGTCGATCTTGTTCTCTTCACCGTCGGCGGGGCTCTCGTCGGCTATTTCTTCTTTCCGAGCGGTTGATCCATGAACATCGCGCAGGGTGTGAAGTCGCTGTTTCTCATCGAGTTCGTGAAGGCCTTCGGCCTCTCGATGCGGTACTTCTTCGCGCCGAAAAAGACGCTCAATTATCCCTTCGAGAAGGGGCCGCTGTCGCCGCGCTTTCGCGGTGAGCATGCGTTGCGCCGCTATCCGAATGGGGAAGAGCGCTGCATTGCCTGCAAGCTGTGCGAGGCGATCTGCCCGGCGCAAGCGATCACCATCGAGGCCGGTCCGCGCCGCAACGACGGCACGCGGCGGACGACGCGGTACGACATCGACATGACGAAGTGCATTTATTGCGGGCTTTGCCAGGAGGCGTGTCCGGTGGACGCGATCGTGGAGGGGCCGAATTTCGAGTTCGCGACCGAGACGCGCGAGGAACTTTTCTACGACAAGGACAAGCTGCTTGCGAACGGCGACCGGTGGGAGCGCGAGATCGCGCGGAACATGGCGGCGGACGCGAAGTACAGGTGATGGAACGGTTGAGGCGGGCGGCCGCGTTCGTGGCTGCCCCTCACCCTAACCCTCTCCCCGCGCGCGGGGAGAGGGTACAAGGATGGATGAGATGCTGACGGCAGGGTTCTTCTATCTGTTTGCGGTGCTGGCGATCGCGTCGGCGACGATGGTGATCGTCGCGCGCAATCCGGTACATGCGGTGCTGTTCCTCATCCTGACGTTTTTTAACGCGGCGGGGCTCTTCATTCTGCTCGGCGCCGAGTTCCTGGCGATGCTGCTGGTGATCGTGTACGTCGGCGCGGTGGCGGTGCTGTTCCTGTTCGTCGTGATGATGCTGGACGTGGACTTCGCGGAACTGCGCGCGGGGTTCATCAATAATGCGCCGGTTGGGTTGCTGGTGGCGGGGATCGTGCTGGTGGAGCTGATCGCGCTGTTCGTTTCCGGGGCGGCCGGCGGGTTGCCGAGCGCCATTCCGGCGGCGGCTCCGGGGACGGAAGCGCTCTCCAACACCGAGCAGATCGGGCGCGTGCTTTACACGAAGTACGTCTACTTCTTCCAGGCGGCAGGGCTCGTGCTGCTTGTCGCCATGGTGGGGGCCATTGTTTTGACCTTGCGGCATCGCGAGGGCGTCAAGCGGCAGTCGATTGCGGCGCAGAACGCGCGCACGCCGGCGACGGGTCTTGAGATGGTCAAGGTTGCGTCCGGCGGGGCGGTTGTGCCGTCGAGCGAGGCCAAGCGATGACGGGCTTTCTGCTCAAGGGGCTGGGGTTCTTTCTGGCGGCGACGGTGGTGAGTGCGCTGCTGACGTGGATCGTGCCTGCCAAGCTCGTGTCGGTCGTGAAAGTTTTTGTCTGGCTGTTGCCACTCGTGTTCCTTGGCGTGGAGCTATGGGCGAGTGAAGCGGCCAACGATATGAGTTGGAATGCGGTGTGGCGCGGCACCGTTTCGGCGGGCGCGCAGACGGTACTGTTCTGGCCGGGCGCGCTAGCCGGGCACTATGGCGTGCGGGTGATGCGCGGCGAATTCGGCCGCCCGCGGGGGATGAGCTGATGACGATTGGACTAGCCCATTACCTGACCGTGGCGGCGTGCCTGTTCACGCTCGGCATTCTCGGCATCTTCCTCAACCGGAAGAACGTGATCGTCATCCTGATGTCGGTCGAGCTCATGCTTTTGGCGGTGAACATCAATCTCGTCGCGTTCTCGGCCTATCTGGGTGACATCACGGGGCAGATTTTCGCGCTGTTTATTCTGACGGTGGCGGCGGCGGAGGCGGCTATCGGGCTCGCGATCATCGTCGTCTATTACCGAAACCGCGGGTCGATCGCGGTTGAAGACATCAACATGATGAAGGGCTGAGGCGGCGATGATCTATTCCGCAATCGTCTTCCTGCCGCTTCTGGGCGCGCTGATTGCCGGCCTCTTTGGCCGTTTGATCGGTGCCCGTCCTTCGGAAGTGATCACCACCGCGCTGATGATGGTTGCTGCGGCGTTGTCGTGGTTCGTCTTCATCGAGACTGGGTTCGCGCATGACGCGGCGAAGACTGCGGTTAAGGTGCCGGTGATGCGCTGGATCACATCGGGCGATCTTGAGGCGGCTTGGGTGCTGCGCATTGATACGCTGACGGCGGTGATGCTCATCGTGGTGACTACTGTGTCGTCGCTCGTGCATCTCTATTCGATCGGGTACATGCACGAAGACGACAGCCGGCCGAGGTTCTTCGCCTATCTGTCGCTGTTCACGTTCGCCATGCTCATGCTGGTGACGAGCGACAACCTCCTGCAGATGTTCTTTGGCTGGGAAGGCGTGGGTCTAGCCAGCTACCTGTTGATCGGGTTCTGGTATCACAAGCCGGAGGCGAACGCGGCGGCGATCAAGGCGTTCGTCGTCAACCGGGTCGGTGACTTCGGGTTCGCGCTCGGTATCTTCGGCGTGTTTTTCATCTTTAATACGATCAGTCTGGACGAGGTATTCCGTCAGGCCCCAGAGATGATGGGGAAGACGATGAATTTCCTCGGCTACGACGTCGATATCCTGACGACGCTGTGCCTCCTTCTCTTCATGGGGGCGATGGGTAAGTCGGCGCAGTTCCTGCTGCACACGTGGCTGCCGGACGCGATGGAAGGTCCCACTCCGGTGTCGGCGCTCATTCATGCCGCGACGATGGTGACGGCCGGTGTGTTCATGGTGGCGCGATTGTCGCCGCTGTTCGAGCAGGCGCCGGTGGCGCTCAATGTCGTGGTGTTCGTGGGCGCGATCACGGCGTTTTTCGCAGCGACCGTGGGTCTTGTGCAGAACGACATCAAGCGGGTGATTGCGTATTCAACCTGTTCGCAGCTGGGGTACATGTTCGTCGCCTGCGGCGTCGGGGCTTATACGGTGGGCATTTTCCACCTCTTTACGCACGCGTTCTTTAAGGCGCTGCTCTTCCTCGGTGCCGGCTCGGTCATCCATGCGATGCATCACGAGCAGGATATGCGCAACATGGGCGGGCTCAGGTCTAAGATCCCGATCACGTGGGCGATGATGCTGATCGGCACGTTGGCGCTGACGGGTGTCGGTATCCCGCATGTGGGTGGGTTTGCGGGCTTCCATTCGAAGGATGCGATCGTTGAAGCGGCCTATGCAGCGCATACGCCGGGCAACTATGCGTTCTGGCTCTTGGTGATCGCGGCCTTCATGACGTCGTTCTATTCGTG
Organism: Hyphomicrobium sp. 12-62-95; assembly: GCA_002279935.1. GTDB lineage: Bacteria > Pseudomonadota > Alphaproteobacteria > Rhizobiales > Hyphomicrobiaceae > JAGVSR01. The sequence goes on from NCCZ01000008.1 coordinate 52,826, forward strand.
GCGGCTGATGTTCCTGACGTTCTACGGCAAGACACGGGCGGAGCCGGATACCTACAAGCATGCGCATGAGAGCCCGCCGGTGATGTTGGTCCCGCTGTTCGTGCTGGCGGTGGGGGCGATCTTGGCTGGCATCGTATTCACCAAGCCGTTCATCGGATACGGGCTGGCCGAGTTCTGGGGCACGTCGGTGACACCCGACAAGGACATCATGCATCACATGCATGAGGTGCCGGAGTGGGTGTTCTGGTCGCCGTTCGTGGCGATGGTGTTGGGGTTTGGGCTCGCCTATCTCTACTATATCGCCAGCCCTGATTTGCCCGAGAAGACGGCGACCGCTTTCCGGCCGCTGTATCTCTTCTTCCTCAACAAGTGGTACTTCGACGAACTCTACGACGCGATTTTCGTGCGCCCGGCTAAGGCTTTGGGGCGACTGTTCTGGAAGGGCGGCGACGGGGCGATCATCGATGGCACCATCGATGGGACGGCGGCGAGCGTCGGCTGGGCGACGGGCAAGATCATCCGGCTGCAGACGGGATATGTTTATCACTACGCCTTCGCCATGCTGATCGGCGTTGCGCTGTTCGTGACATGGTTTGCATGGCCTACTGTATTGGGGCCTTCAGGACTTGGGCCAGCAGCCCTCGGGCCGGCGGGGGTTCGCTAAATGATCATCACGACGCAACCGATCCTCTCGATCATCACGTTCCTGCCGCTGGTGGGGGCGATTTTCATCGCGACGCTGCCGAAGGCGGCGGCGAACAATGCGCGCTGGGTGGCCTTGTGGACCACCATCGTCACGTTCTTCGTGTCGCTTCTGATCTGGGTGAACTTCGATACGTCGACGCCGGCATTCCAGTTCGTGGAAGAGTACGCGTGGCTGGGGCCGATCAAGTACAAGATGGGCGTCGACGGCATTTCGATGCTGTTCGTCATCCTGACGACGTTCCTGATGCCGCTGTGCGTGCTCGCCAGCTGGCAATCGATCGAGGAGCGCGTGAAGGAGTACATGATCGCGTTTCTGGTTCTTGAAACGCTGATGATCGGGGTGTTCTGCGCGCTCGATCTGGTGCTCTTCTACCTGTTCTTCGAAGGCGGCCTGATCCCGATGTTCCTCATCATTGGCGTGTGGGGTGGGCCGCGGCGGGTGTATGCGAGCTTCAAGTTCTTCCTCTACACGCTGCTCGGCTCGCTTCTGATGCTGATCGCGATTCTCGCGATCTACGGGTACGCCGGGACGACAGATATTCCGGCCTTGCTGGCAACGACGCGGTTGCCGCCGGATATGCAGTTCTGGCTGTGGCTGGCGTTCTTCGCCTCGTTCGCTGTGAAGATGCCGATGTGGCCGGTGCATACGTGGTTGCCGGATGCGCACGTGGAGGCGCCGACGGCCGGGTCTGTGATCCTGGCGGCGATCCTTCTCAAGATGGGCGGGTACGGCTTCCTGCGCTTCTCGGTTCCGATGTTCCCGCTGGCGACGGAGCAGCTGGCGCCGCTTGTGTTTGTGATGTCGGTGATCGCGATCATCTACACGTCGCTGGTCGCGTTCGTGCAGGAGGATATGAAGAAGCTCATCGCCTACTCCTCGGTGGCGCACATGGGTTTTGTCACCATGGGCATTTTCACGGTGACGACGCAGGGCGTTGATGGGGCGATCTTCCAGATGCTGTCGCATGGGATCGTGTCGGCGGCGCTCTTCCTTTGTGTAGGCGTGGTCTATGACCGGATGCATACGCGCGAAATCGCGGCCTATGGCGGGTTGGCGGACCGCATGCCGCTCTATGCGGCGTGCTTCATGGTGTTCACGATGGCCAACGTGGGTCTGCCGGGGACGAGCGGGTTCGTCGGTGAGTTCCTGACGCTGCTAGGCGCATTCAAGGTCAATACGTGGGTGGCGTTCTTCGCAACGTTCGGCGTGATCTTGTCGGCGTGCTATGCGCTCTATCTCTACCGGGCGGTGGTCTTCGGCAAGCTGGATAAGCCAGCGTTGAAGATGTTGCCCGATCTTTCAGCCCGCGAAATCGCGGTGCTGGCGCCGCTCGTTATTCTCACCATTCTCCTAGGGTTCTATCCCGCGCCCATCCTCGATGTGACGGCGGTGTCGGTAAAGAACCTCGTTGCGCAGTACGAGTCTGCGATTGCCGGGGCCTCGCAGGCCGCCACGTTGCCCTGATCCGGAGCCCTTGATGGACACGCTCGCCTCATACGCCCCAGCCCTGCCGGAGATCGTGCTCGCGGCCGGCGCGATGCTTTTGTTGATGCTCGGCGTGTTTCGTGAGGACACGGCGCGGACGGGGCGTTCGATCGGCTGGCTGTCGATCGGGCTGATGGCGATTGTCGCGCTGCTGGTCGGATGGGGCGGGGCGGACCGCGTCGAGCTTTTCGATGGCGCTTATGTTTCGGATGCGTTTTCGCGGTTTTCGAAGATCCTGATTTTGGCTGCCGCGGCGGCATCCTTGCTCTTGAGCTTTGGATATTTCGAACGCGCGAAGATCATGAAGTTCGAGATCCCGGTGATCGTGCTGCTGTCGACCATCGGCATGTTCATGATGGTGTCGGCGAACGACCTGATTTCGCTGTATCTGGGCCTCGAATTGATGAGCCTCGCACTCTACGTGCTGGCGGCGGTGCGGCGCGATTCGCTGCGTTCCTCGGAGTCGGGTCTCAAGTATTTCGTTCTGGGTGCGTTGTCGTCGGGGATGCTGCTTTACGGCGCGTCGCTGATTTACGGGTTCACCGGGACGACGTCGTTCACGGCACTGGCGGCGGCGCTGAAGGATGGGGCTGGGGCGCAGAATGTCGGGTTGATCGTTGGGCTTGTATTCCTTCTTGTGGGCCTCGCATTCAAGATCTCGGCGGTTCCGTTCCATATGTGGACGCCGGACGTGTACGAGGGCGCCCCGACGCCGGTGACGGCGTTCTTTGCTGGCGCGCCGAAGGTGGCTGCTGTCGCGCTGCTCTTGCGCGTTCTGCATGACGCCTTCCCGGGCATGCTCTTCCAGTGGCAGCAGATCATTGTGTTCCTGTCGGTGGCGTCGATGCTGCTGGGATCGTTCGCGGCGATCGGGCAGACGAGCATCAAGCGGCTGTTGGCGTTCTCGTCGATTGCCAACGTCGGGTTCATTCTGATCGGTCTGGCCGCGGGGACGGAGTACGGCGTTTCGTCGGTGCTGATCTATCTGGCGATCTATGTGGTGATGACGCTCGGCAGCTTCGCGGTGGTGCTCGCCATGCGGCGCAAGGACGAGATGGACGAGACGATCCAGTCGCTTGCGGGGCTGTCGCAGACGAACCTGCCAATGGCGGTGGCGTTCGCGGCCCTTCTGTTCTCGATGGCCGGCATTCCGCCGCTGGCGGGGTTCTTTGCCAAATTCTATGTGTTCGACGCGGCGATCAAGGCAGGGCTGACGCCTCTGGTCGTGGTCGGTGCGCTCTCCAGCGTCGTTGGCGCATTTTACTATCTGCGCGTCGTGAAGATCATGTTCTTCGATGAGCCGGCCGATAAGTTCTCGCCGGCTGATGCGGGCGTGCGGTGGGTGCTCGGGCTTTCGGCGGCGTTGGTCATCTTTTACGTCGTCTATCCGGCCCCTCTTATCGATGCTGCCAATGCGGCGGCGCGCGCACTCGTGCCCTGAGGCATGTCTGGTCTTCACCCGTGGCCGCCGCTCGATCAGCGCAGCCTGCATCTGGCGGAGGCCGGTTCCACCAACAGTGAGGCGATGCGGCTGGCGGGCGAGGGCGTGCCTAGCGGCACCTGGGTGATCGCGGACCGGCAAACGGCGGGGCGAGGGCGCTCAGGGCGTGCGTGGCAGTCTCCGGCGGGGAATCTTCACGCCAGTCTGGTTCTCAGGGACGTCTTCCCGCTGGAAAAGGCGGCGCAGCTGGCGCTCGTCAGCGGCGTGGCCGTGCATGCGGCGGTGAATGCTGCGGCAGGGGCGGCGCTGGATGGGCAGCTCGCGCTCAAATGGCCCAACGATATTCTGCTCGGACGCAGCAAACTGGGCGGGATTCTGGTTGAAAGCAGCGTCATGCGACGGGATCAGGGGGCGCTGGCAGTGATCGGGGTCGGGCTCAATCTGGCCCATCACCCGGACCTGGAGGACCGGCCCGCGACCGATCTTTCTGCGCACGGTGCGTCGATTGCTCCGTTGAATTTCCTTCCCCTTTTGGACCGGAGCATGCAGGAATGGATTTCGAATTGGGCGTCGGGTGAGGGATTTGCCGCCGTGCGTCACGCATGGCTCGCGCGATCCCTGCCGCTGGGCGCAGGTCTTATGGTCCATTCCGGGCAAGGGATCGTGAAGGGCGTGTTCGCCGGGCTCGACCCCGATGGAGCGCTTCTGCTCACGCTTCCGTCCGGAACCTTGCAGACGGTGACGTTTGGCGACGTGGCGCTCTCGGGTTGAGCGACCGCGGCGCATCTCGCGTTGTCCGGATGCCGGGGTTAACAACGGCGAGGGCTGAAGCGCGGATGGCGAAGAACGGCAAAGGCGAGGGTAAGGGCCCCGAACTCGTGTTCGCGGCCTTAGGGGGCCTCGGCGAGGTGGGCATGAATGCCTACCTCTATGGCATTGGCCCAGCGGATAACCGCGAGTGGCTCATTGTTGATCTGGGGATCACTTTCCCCGAGGGCGAGGACGATCCGGGTGTGGATGTGATCCTGCCGGATGTGCGCTTTCTGGAGACGCAGAAGGCGCAGATCGCCGGGCTCATCATCACGCATGCGCACGAGGATCACATCGGTGCGGTGCTGGAATTGTGGCCTCGGCTGCAGTGCCCGGTTTATGTGACGCCGTTTACGGCCGGTATGCTCAAGTCGAAGATGGCCGACTACGGGCGCGGGCGCGACATGCCGATGAAGGTCGTGCCGCTGGATAGCCGCTTCAAGGCGGGGTCGTTCGATATCGAGTTGGTGAGCGTTGCGCATTCGGTGCCGGAAACGAGCGGGGTCGTGCTGCGCACGCCGTTGGGCACGGTTTATCACACGGCCGACTGGAAGATCGACGCAACACCTTACATCGGGCAGCCGGCCGAGCCGGCGCGGTTGGCAGCGCTCGGCGATGAGGGTGTACTGGCGCTCGTTTGCGATTCCACCAATGCGATGCGCGAAGGTGAGAGCCCGAGCGAGACGGAGGTTGCCGCAAGCTTGGCGCAGATCGTGGCCAACGCGCCGTTCCGCGTGGTTGTGACGACGTTCTCGTCGAACGTTGCGCGCATCAAGGCCTGCTATGAGGCGGCGCGGGCGTCGGGCCGTAAGCTCGTTGTGGCGGGCCGCGCGCTGCACCGGGTGATACAGGTTGCAATCGAGACGGGCTATTTGCCCAAGGACTTCATGTGGTCCGATCAGCAGCAGTTCAAATACATGAAGCGCGAAGAGGTCGTGCTGCTGTGTACGGGTAGCCAGGGCGAGCCCCGGGCCGCGATGGCGAAGATCGCGGAGTTCGAGCATCCGGAGGTGTCGCTCGATAAGGGCGATCTGGTGCTGTTCTCATCGCGCGCCATTCCGGGCAATGAGAAGGGCATCGGGCACATCCAGAATTCGCTGGTGCGCATGGGGTGCCATATCCTCACCGACAGCGACGCGCTGATCCATGTGACCGGGCATCCGCGGCGCGGTGAGTTGAAGCAGATGTATGGCTGGATCCGGCCGAAGATCGTGGTGCCCATGCATGGCGAGGCGCGGCATCTGATGGCGAATGCGGACTTGGCCCGATCTCTGGGCGTCGGCGAAGTTGTGCCGGCGTTCAACGGCGAGATGGTGCGTCTGGCGCCGGGACCGGCGCGCAAGATCGACGATGTGCCCGTCGGGCGGCTGTTCCGCGACGGCAATCTGTTGGTGCCGGAAGGCGAGGGGCCGGTGCGTGAGCGGCGCAAGCTGGCGTTTGTCGGCATCGTCGTGGCGAGCGTGGTGCTGTCGCGCAAGGGCGAACTGGTCGCCGATCCGATTGTGGAACTGGACGGCGTGCCGATCGAGGATGCGGAGGGCGAGAGCATGCTCGACCTCGCCTATGACGCCCTGGAGGGGACGTTGAAGTCCATCCCGCCGGCGCGGCGGCGCGATCCCGACCTGGTCGAAGAGGCGCTGCGCAAGTCGTTGCGGGCGGTGATCAATCAGGCCTGGGGCAAGAAGCCGATCTGCAAGGTGATGGTGTCGGTGGTCGATACGCGCTGAGACGGTGCGGGGACACTTGTGGTCGGGGGGTGGAAACCTCAAGGGCCACACGCTAGATAGCGGCAGGAAACACTCTTCGGAAAGGGCAAGGGACATGATCGGACGGCTCAATCATGTGGCGATCGCGGTGCGCGACTTGAACGCGGCGGTTGCGACCTACAAAAATGCGCTGGGGGCCAAGGTGACCGATGCGACGCCGCAGCCGGAGCATGGCGTGACGGTCGTGTTTGTGGAACTGCCCAATACCAAGATCGAGTTTCTGGAGCCGCTGGGTGAGAATTCGCCGATCGCGAAATTCCTGGAGCGCAATCCGGACGGTGGCATTCACCACCTCTGCTACGAGGTGGACGACATCCTGGCGGCGCGGGATCAGTTGAAAGCGCAGGGCGCGCGGGTGCTGGGCGACGGCAACCCGAAGATCGGTGCGCATGGCAAGCCGGTGCTGTTCCTGCATCCGAAGGATTTTCTGGGCACGCTGACGGAACTGGAGCAGGTCTAAGTCATGACCATCGCGCTCGCGCTTGCCCTGTTTTTCATGATCTGGTGGCTGGTGCTGTTCGCAGTGCTGCCGTTCGGGGTCGTGACGCAGGACGAAAACGCGGATGTTGTACCGGGGACACCCGGGAGCGCGCCTGCGCGGTTCAACCTGCGAAAGGTCTTCCTGATCAATACCGTTGTGGCTACCGTCGTCTTTGCGGTCGTGTGGACGGCGTTGGAGAACAATTGGCTCGGCACCAAGCCGCCGGTCGAGGATGCTCCGGCCGTGCTGCGGATGGCACCGCCGCCTGGTTAGGGGTGGGCGTGCCTGCCGCGCCTGTCGTGTGTCCCCGGGGGGTGTGGCGCGCGGTAGGATGGCGCGTTGGTGTTGAGCGTGGGGCGGAACGGTATGCGTTGGGGCATGAGGGGATTGGCGCGGATCGCGTGGGCGATGATCGCGCTTGTTGCGGCGGGTCCGGTATCGGCTGCCGAATTGCGCATCGAATTCCGAGAATTGGCGGCGATCGCGCAGCAGGCGCTGGGCGGGGCGACACTCCGGCTGCACAATGCGCCGGCGAGTGGCGTGCTCGATTTCTCGCAGGGGTCTTTCGTTTCGATTGGATCTACGCAGGTGCCGGTGAGCGTGCCCGTGCGCACGTTTCCGATCGCCGGCGGGACCTACGCCTACTATGTCAACGATATCAGTTCGACGGGTGTCGCGTTCGAGGCGGTGCCGGGTGCGGTGCGGCTGACGCTCAGGTTCGAGAGCGATGGGCCGGAGTTGTTCGGGCGGTGCCGATCGGGGATTTGCGCGCCCATGAACGCGTTGCCGCGGATCGAGTGGAGCGATGCCTCGGTCTCGATCGATCTGGCGCCGGTGGGCTTGGGGGATAGTTTGTCTCTCGAAGCCAAGGCGGTGAAGATCGGGGGCACTTTTGCGCCGTCGTGTTCGCCGAGTGCGGCACTGATTTCGGGCGGGATCTGCAAATCGGTGCTGTCGAAGGCGCGGCAAGCGATTGCGAAATTGCGCGGGGATCTCGACGGCATGCTGCGCGGGCAGATGAACAAGCCGGAAATCCAGGCCAAGATCGCGGGCGAGTTGAAAAAACGGCTGGTGCTGGGGCCGGCAGGCGAATTGAAGATCCGGTCGGTCAGCGTGAACGATGCGGCGGTGACGATCTCGTTTTGTCTTGCGTGCGCTAGCTGAGCTATTAAGCGGCGGCGCGGGCGGGTTCGGCATCGGCAGCGTTGTGGAGCCAGCGCATGATGCGCTCCATGTCCGGGGGCGGGGCAGAGCGGAGTACGCTCTGACCGTCGCGGGTGGTGGCGAATTTCAGAATCGCCGCGCACAGGATGCTGGGTTCGGCGGCGACGATGCGGTCCAGGTCTGGGTAGCCTGAGCCGACAAGAAGCTGGGCGTGGGTGCCGCGCAGGAATGGTACCGTGCAGACGAGGCGGGCTTGCGCCTGCCAATCGCGGACGCGCTGGGCGGTGATGAATTTGGCGCGCGCGGCGCTGGAGACGGCTTCCGCGTCGGCTGCAAGCAGATCGCGGACGGTTGCAAGGCCAGCGTCGATCAATCGTCCGGCCGTCTTCGGGCCGATGGAGGGCGCGCGTTCGATGTGGTCATCGAGGGCGAGGAAGAAGCGCTTGGCGGTATCGCCCGTGGCGAGATCATCGTTGCGCTCGACTTCATCGGGTTTGAAGGCGCGTTCCCGTGATTCGCCGTTGCTGGTCCGGCGTTGTGACCAGGATCGGGTTGCACCGTTGCTTTCGCCATTGGTCGCGGCTTGACGCTCGCTTTGACGATTACGGCGGCGGCGTGCCTGTTCCTGGCGCTGGCGCAGGTGGCGGCGCATGTGGACGCGATCTGTGGTCGATTGGGTGGAGAGAACGTGGGTGACGGGGTCATAGCTCTGGCCGCGTGCGCTGGTGCGTGCGGAGGTGGATTGGGTCGATCGGCTGCGGGATGATGTGTTGGCACTGACTGCCGCGCGCAAGGCGGCGAGTTCTGATTCCTGGCGGTCGAGGCGGGCCAGGAGGGCTGCGAGTGTGGCCTGATCGGTGGATGCGCTGCTGTGTGCGGTGGTCGGGTTGGTGGAAACGTGCGGCGGCGCGGTGGTGAGGAGGCCGTTCAATGGGACGGCGTGACTGGATGGGCTTTGGGCTGTCTGGATCGTGTGCCGGGGCTCGTTCGCGCTGATGTCAATTCGGGTGGCTGAGAGTTGGGCGAGAAGGCCGGCGATGTCGGTAAGGCTGGCGTGCGTGCGGCCGTCGCGGATGGCGCGGGCTTCGGCGCGGGTCAGGAGCGCTTTCAGTTCGGCCGAGGCGGTGACGGGGGCTGAACCCTGGCGACGATCTGCGCGGGTGAGCCAGCGGGCTGAGGCCGCGGCCATGGAGGCAGGGTCCAGGCTTAGTTGCCAGAAGATGGTTTGCGCCTCAGGGGTGCGGGCCAGTACGCTGATGAGATGGGCGACATCGACGTGGGCGTGGCCGATGGCATCGGCTTCGGCGAACGCCTGATTGCAGACGTTCAGCACAGTCTCCTCAACCTGCAGCGTGAGGCTGCGGGTTGCTTGAAGGGCTTGGCCGCAGCAGGCGCAGGTGTGGGCCGGGTCGCGGCCGTCGCTGAACATTGGCATATCCATGGATTAATCCCGGGCGACGATACGCCGAGTCTCCGTGGGCTGTTTTTCGCTCATCCACAGGCGTTTGCGGTCGTGGACAGGATTTCGGAGCCGGTGCGGTTGCGGGGCGGCCGGGGCTCAAGTTGCCGGGGGGCGGGAAGCCCGGTATGGACGGCGGGACCATCGCTCCGTCGAGTCGCGCGCCGGGGCTATTATGCCCACCAACATTCAGAGTCTTTGCGATGCAACTTATGTCTTGTGCGGTTCCCCGATCGACCGAAGCCCTAGCGGCTTTGCTGTGCTTACTGGCGGGGGCGCACCATGAGTAAGCGCGCGCTCAGTGTGACCCGGGAGCAGAGCTTTCCGGAGTGGTATCAGGAAGCGGTGCGCGACGGCGACATGGCCGAGCAGAGCCCCGTGCGCGGCTGCATGATCATCAAGCCGTGGGGCTGGGGCGTGTGGGAGCGCGTGCAGGCTGAGCTTGATCAGCGGATCAAGGATACGGGACACGAGAACTGCTACTTCCCGCTGTTTATCCCGATGAGCTTCATCGCCAAGGAAGCGGAGCACGTCGAGGGCTTCGCCAAGGAGATGGCGGTTGTTACGCATCACCGGCTGAAGAACGAGGGCGGCAAGCTGGTGCTCGATCCGGACGCCAAGCTGGAAGAGCCGCTGATCGTGCGGCCGACGTCGGAGACGATCATTGGCGATGCGTTTCAGCGCTGGGTAAAGAGCTATCGCGATCTTCCGTTGTTGATCAACCAGTGGGCGAACGTGGTGCGCTGGGAGATGCGGACGCGGTTGTTCCTGCGCACGGCGGAGTTTCTGTGGCAGGAGGGGCATACGGCGCACGCCGATCGCGAGGACGCGATGGCGGAGACGCGAAAGATGCTCGAGGTCTATCGCGAGTTTTCCGAGACGGTGCTCGCCATGCCCGTGATTGCTGGCGAAAAGCCCGCAAATGAACGGTTTCCGGGCGCCGACAACACGTATTCGATCGAAGCGATGATGCAGGACGGCAAGGCGTTGCAGGCCGGTACGTCGCACTATCTGGGTACGCATTTCGCCGAAGCGCAGAACATCCAGTTCCAGAACCAGGATGGCAAGCTGACCTTCTGCCATACGACGAGCTGGGGCGTTTCCACGCGTCTTATCGGCGGCGTGATCATGAGCCATGGCGACGATGACGGCCTTCGGATGCCGCCGAAGATCGCGCCGCGGCAGATTGTGATTGTGCCGATGCTGCGCGACAAGCCGGAGGACGCGGAACTCAAGGCATACTGCGCGGAGCTGGAAGCGGAATTGAAGGCGCAGGGCATTCGCGTGCTTGTCGATCTGAAGCCGATCAAATCGGCGGAGAAGCGGTGGAACTGGGTGCGCCGGGGTGCGCCGGTGATTATCGAAATCGGCGGACGCGATGCGGCGGGCGGTAACGTGACCTTCATGCGGCGCGACAAGTTGCGCGACGGCGACAAGGTGATCTCGCATACGCAGGCGCGGGCGGAGTTCGTTACCGGTGCGAAGACGCTGCTGGAGGCCATTCAGTCGGTGCTCTACGCGGAAGCGAAGGCGCGGCTCGACGGGAACATCGTGACGACGATGACGACGTTTGCCGATTTGGAGGCCTATTACGGAGCGTCGGCTGGCGATGACGAGGGTGGCGAGTTCAAGGGCTGGGCCGGTGTGATGTGGGCGAAGCCCGAAGGGGCGGCGCTCGAAGCTGTGGCGGAGCGGTTAAAAGCCTTGAAGCTGACGATCCGCAACGCGCCGCTGGAGCAGCCGCCGGTTGAGGGCAAGACGTGTCTGTTCACCGGGGAACCGGCGAAGGAGTACGTGTTGATCGGGCGGTCGTACTAGCGGGGGTGTCGCATTCGGGCCGGATGGCGCGTTGTTTCAATGCGTTGCGGACTGAGGGTGATGTAACGCAATCTGGCCCGATTGCAGGGATAGCGGTACGTGCATGTGGCCGGGGACGTCAGCAATTGGCGGGCCGGGGGGACTTGAGGGAGCTTGCCGCGGATGGCCGAGACGCCTGACACAAAACCCTTTTCGCCGTTTGAGTGGTTGCTCGCGGGACGCTATTTGCGGGCGCGGCGCAAGGAAGGGTTTATCTCCGTCATCGCCGGGTTCTCGTTTCTCGGCATCATGCTGGGTGTGGCGACGCTCATCATCGTGATGGCGGTGATGAACGGGTTCCGCAAGGATCTGTTCTCCAAGATCCTCGGGCTGAATGGGCACATCATTGTCTACAAGATCGGCGAGCCCTTCACGGATTACCTCGACAAGGCGGCTAAGATTGCGGCCGTGCCGGGCGTGACGCATGCGCTGCCGATCGTCGAAGGTCAGGTGATGGTGTCATCGAGTGCGCAGGCGCTGGGCGCGCTGGTGCGCGGGATGGCGGAGAAGGACATCAAGTCACTCAAGCTGGTGGCGGAGAACATTCGCGCCGGGACGCTTGATGGCTTCGATGGCACGCAGTCGATCGCGATCGGGCAGCGGCTGGCGAATTCTCTGTACGTGAACGTCGGGGATACGTTGACTTTGGTGTCGCCGCGCGGGGCCTCGACGCCGTTCGGGAGACAATGATTTTCATGCCGCTCGCCGAAAGCCAGCGGTACTTCAACAAGACCGATGAAGCCGACGTTTTAGAGGTCGTCGTGGACGACCCTGAGCGGGTGGATCAGTTCTCGGCGGAAATCCGCGCTGCCGGTGGGGCGACAATCAACGTGACCGACTGGCGGCAAAAGAACGAGACGTTCTTTACAGTGCTCGAGGTTGAGCGGAACGTGATGTTCATCATCCTGTCGCTCATCATTCTGGTGGCGGCGCTCAACATCATTTCCGGCATGATGATGCTGGTGAAGGACAAGGGGCGCGACATCGCCGTGCTGCGCACCATGGGCGCGTCGAAGGGCTCGGTGATGCGGGTGTTTCTGATCACCGGGGCGTCGATCGGCGTGGTGGGAACGCTGGCGGGGCTCATTTTGGGCATCGTGTTTTGTTGGAATATCGAAGCCATCCGGCAGTTCGTTTCGACGGTGACCGGGACGGCAATGTTCGATCCCAACGTCTATTATCTGACGAAGCTGCCGGCGGAGATCAATCCGAGGGAGACGGCCTGGATCGTGGTGATGGCGCTGTCGCTGTCCGTTCTGGCAACGCTTTATCCGTCGTGGCGGGCTTCCAAGCTCGATCCCGTTGAAGCGCTCCGGTACGAGTAGGGGACAGGGATGCTCGATACACCGACTGGGACGGCGATCCTGAAGCTCGACGGATTGATGCGCACCTTCAAGCAGGGCGAGCGCGAGATCGCGGTTTTGAACGGGGCGAGTGCTGCTATCTATCCGGGCGAGGCGGTCGCGCTTGTTGGTCCATCGGGGGCCGGCAAGTCGACGCTGTTGCATATTGCCGGGCTCTTGGAGACGCCAACAGCGGGTTCCGTGATCATGGGCGGGCGGGATTGTTCCAAGCTCGGCGATGATGAGCGCACGCGCATCCGGCGCTCGGACGTGGGCTTCATCTATCAGTTTCACCAGTTGCTGCCGGAGTTCTCGGCGCTGGAAAACGTCTTGCTGCCGCAGATGATTTTGGGCACACCGCGCAAGGCTGCCAACGCACGGGCGACGGAACTGCTCACAACGCTGGGCCTTGAGCACCGGCTCGATCACCGGCCGGCGCAGTTGTCGGGCGGCGAGCAGCAGCGGACCGCGATCTGCCGGGCGCTGGCGAATAAGCCGAAGCTGATCTTAGCCGATGAGCCGACGGGGAACCTCGATCCCAAGACGTCGGAACTCGTGTTTCAGGAATTGATCGGTCTGTTCAAGAGCGAGGGCGTGGCGGCGCTGATTGCGACGCATAACCTGGAACTCGCCTCCCGCATGGACCGTGTGCTGCGGATGGAGAACGGGCAATTGGTCGAGGTCGCGCCGGGCGCGGTGCGCTAAGCCCTCGCTATTCGAGGCGCGGGTCGCCGTCGCGCAGGGGCGCGCCTGGAAAGTCGTCGTTTTGGGTCATCAGGTCGAACAGGGCATCCATGGGGCTCTCCGTTGGTTGATCGTGATGGCGTGACCATACGGGCGGGTGTGGCGTCTTTCTGTTCCTCGCGAGACATGTGTGTGGGGCTGTGGAAAACGTGGGCGCGGGTGCGTTTGCGTGCGGCAGGGCCTAAAGTCGGGGCATGACCCAGCCGATTCCACTGCCGCCCAAATTCATCCACCTCAAGGTTCATTCGGCTTATTCGCTGCTGGAAGGCGCGTTGCCGATAGGGAAGTTGGCGAAACTGGCGGATGGATATGGGTTTCCGGCGCTGGGGATCAGCGACACGAACAATATGTTCGGCGGGTTGGAATTCTCCGACAAGCTGGCGGGGGCCGGCATTCAGCCGATCGTGGGCGTGTCGTTGTCTTGCCTGTTGACCGAGAAGACGGCGAAGCCTGGTCAGTTACCGGGGCCGATCGTGCGGCAGCATGCGTGGCGCGATGGGCTGCTGGCGCTCTATGCGATGAATGATGCGGGTTACGCGAACCTGATGAAGCTCGTCTCGGCGGCGCATCTGGGGACGGAGGGCGAGGACGCGCCGTTCGTGCGGGCGGATCAGATTGCGAAGCATGCGGGCGGCTTGATTGCGCTCACGGGCGGGCCCGATGGGCCGATCGACCGGGCGTTGCTCGACGGGCAGCCGGGGTTGGCGGAGGAGCGGCTCGCGTTTCTAAAGCGGGCGTTTGGCGATCGGCTTTATGTGGAGGTGCAGCGGCACGGGACGCGGGCGGAGCAAGAGGTCGAGCCGCAGCTTCTGGAGCTGGCGTACCGGCTCGGCGTGCCGATTGTCGCGACCAATGAGGTTTACTTCGCGACGCCCGACGACTTCGAGGCGCACGATGCGCTGCTGTGCATCGCGGACGGGCGGTATGTGTCGGAGGACGACCGGCGGCGGGTGACGCGCGAGCATCATTTGAAGTCGGGCGAGGCGATGGCGGAGTTGTTCGCCGATCTGCCAGAGTCGGTGGCGAATACGGTGGAGATCGCCAAGCGCTGCGCGTTCCGGCCAAAGGGCAAGAAGCCGATCCTGCCGCGGTTCGTGCAGGCGAGTACGGATTCAGAGGCTGATCAGCTTGCGGCAGAGGCGGCTGAGCTGAAGCGGCAGGCGGAAGAGGGGCTGCGGGAGCGGCTTAAAATTGTTCCGCTCGCGGCGGGCTTCACGGAAGACGATTACTGGGCGCGTCTCGCGTTCGAAGTGGACGTGATCACGAAGATGAAGTTTCCCGGCTACTTTTTGATCGTGGCCGACTTCATCAAGTGGTCGAAGGCCAATGGCATTCCGGTCGGGCCGGGGCGCGGCTCGGGTGCGGGGTCGCTGGTTGCGTATTCGCTGACGATCACCGATCTCGATCCGCTGCGGTTTGGCCTGCTGTTCGAGCGGTTTCTCAATCCGGAACGCGTGTCGATGCCAGACTTTGATATCGACTTCTGCCAGGACAAGCGCGATCAGGTGATCCGCTACGTGCAGCAGAAGTACGGCTCGGATCGCGTGGCGCAGATCATCACGCACGGCAAATTGCAGGCGCGCGCGGTGCTGCGCGATGTGGGCCGCGTTTTGCAGATGCCGTATGGGCAGGTGGACCGGTTGTGCAAGCTGGTGCCCAACAATCCCGCGAACCCGGTGACGCTCGATCAGGCCATCGAGGGCGAGCCGAAGTTGCAGGAAGCACGCGATACGGATGAGGTCGTGCGGCGGCTATTGCAGGTGGCGCAGAAGCTGGAAGGGCTTTACCGGCATGCCTCGACGCATGCGGCGGGTATCGTGATCGGCGACCGGCCTTTGGATGAGTTGGTGCCGCTTTATCGCGATCCAAAGTCGAATATGCCGGTCACGCAGTTCAACTGGAAGATGGTGGAAGCGGCGGGGCTCGTGAAGTTCGACTTCCTCGGCCTCAAGACGCTGACCGTTTTGGAGAAGGCTGTTGAGTTGATTCGGCGCGGGCGGGGGATTTCGGTCGATCTGGCGACGCTGCCGCTCGATGACGTGCCGGCGTATCAGCTGCTCGCGAAGGCCGATACGGTGGGCGTGTTCCAGCTCGAAAGTACGGGGATGCGGGAGAGCTTGAAGCGGCTGAAGCCAGACCGCTTCGAGGATATCATCGCCATGGTGGCGCTCTATCGCCCCGGCCCGATGGACAACATTCCCACCTACATTAATCGCAAGCACGGGGAGGAGCCGGTCGACTTCCTGCATCCGATGCTGGAAGGGATTCTGAATGAAACCTACGGCGTCATCATCTACCAGGAACAGGTGATGCAGATCGCGCAGGTGCTGGCCGGGTATTCGCTCGGACAAGCCGACCTCTTACGCCGCGCTATGGGTAAAAAAGACAAGGCCGAGATGGCCAAGCAGCAGGCCCTTTTCGTCGAAGGGGCGATGAAGAACGGCGTCAAGAAGGACGACGCGGTCTACATCTTCGAATTGGTCGACAAGTTCGCCGGCTACGGGTTCAACAAGTCTCACGCGGCGGCGTATGCGTTGGTCAGCTATCACACGGCGTATTTGAAGGCGAACTTCCGCGAGGAGTTCCTGGCCGCGTCGATGACGCTCGACATGGGCAATACCGACAAGCTTTCGATGTTTGCGGCGGAGGCGAAGAAGAGCGGCATTCCCGTTCTGCCGCCGTGCGTGAATGCGTCGGAGGTGGATTTTCTGGTGGAGACGATATCGGGCGGTGCCGCTCCGTCCCCTCTCCCCATCGAAGGCGATGGGGAGAGGGGACGTCGCGCGATTCGGTATTCGTTGGCGGCGTTGAAGAATATTGGTGCGTCGGCGGTGGAGACAATCGTGGCGGCGCGGACGGCGGAGGGGCCGTACCGGTCACTGTCGGATTTCGCGTCACGGCTTAATCCGAAGGCGCTGAACAAGCGCGGGCTCGAGACGCTCTCGATGGCGGGGGCGTTTGATGGGCTGGAGCCGAACCGGGCGCTGGTGCGCGGCAACGTGGAAGGCATGATCGCGCTGGCCAACCGTCAGGCGGATAACGCAGCGCAGGGGACAAGTGACCTTTTTGGCGGCGGGGGCGGAGGCGCGCCGTCGCTCGATCTGAAGCCGGCGAAGGCGTGGACGCCGATGGAGAAGCTTCAGGAGGAGTTCGATGCGATCGGGTTCTTCCTGTCGGGGCATCCGCTCGACGCCTATGAGACGGTTTTGAAGAAGCTGGGCGTGCGGCGGTTCGTGGAGTTCGAGGCGGCGACCGCGCGGGGTGTGTCCAGCGGGCGGCTGGCGGGCATCGTGATTTCGGCGCGGGAGCGGCGGTCGCAGAAGGGCAACAAGTTCGCGTTTGCAATGTTCTCGGATGCCAGCGGGCAGTTCGAGGCGGTGATTTTTTCCGACACGCTGACGGCGTCGCGCGATCTGTTGGAGGGTGGCACGCCGGTTGTTTTGAACGTGGAGGCCGAGCGGGACGGCGACACGGTCAAGATGCGGGTGCAGAGCATGGAGGCGCTCGACAAGGCGGCGGCCGAGATCGAGCGGGGGTTAAAGATCGTGTTCGATACGGGCGTGCTCGCGGCGCGCCGGGGCGTGGTGGACGAGTTCAAGGCGCAGTTGAAGCCAGGGCAGGCGGGCGTGCGGAAGGGGGGCGAGGTGCGCCTCGTGCTGCCCGTAGGCGCCCGGGAGTTGGAGATCGTGCTGCCCGGCCGCTACGACGTGTCACCGGCGCAAGCGGGTCAGCTTTCGACCGTGCCGGGGGTGATTGAGGTGTTGGAGATTTAGCTATTCGGCGGGAAGTTCGAACAGCAGGCGCTCATCAGATTTCTTGCGAGAAGATTTCTTGGCTATGACCTTATCGCTCTGTGAGTTGTGAGCGTAGGTGGCCCACGTCGGCGCATAACTGTCGTCAGCTTGATCGCCCCAATAGGTCCAACCGGGCCGCGTTCCGCGTGCGAATAGCTCCAAGAAGGGGCCACGACTGCATGCTTCGATCAGGTCATACTGCTCATCCGGTTTGCGCGAGTGTTCGCGTTTGCGTGTTGCCATGTAGTTCACTTGGCGACGGCCCGGTGCGAGCGTGCGGGCGTTTTTGCCACGCACGCCAAACAGCAAAATCTCAGTGACATTGCGGAAATAGAAGCCGACTCCGCGACCGTCTGAGCCGCCATCCTTGCGGATCTTGTGCCAGACGATGTTGCTCTTGTACTCGAAGCCCCACGCAGCCATCACGCGGAGGCCATCAGGCAAGAGGGCGTTGGGGACCCACATGTAGAGATGCGCGGGCGATGCTGCGAGATCGGCAACGGGCAACTCGCAAATGTCGTTGGTCGACATAGTGCTGTAGCGCGCCAACCGGCGATGCTCTGGGGCGACTTTGCCAGTTCGATTGGTGAACTGCCAGGGAGGGTCGGCGAGGATGGTGCCGAACTGCTTTGGCTTAATTCCCTTGAACATTCGTGGCCTCCGACCTGTCAGACTTTCACTACGCCGTCTGGAATTCCAATCAGCAGGAGGGGGCATGGATTGCCGACCCCTCTCTCAACTCGATCTTTTAGTTTTCTCCAGTGCGTTGTGGCCTCGCCAAATTTGTCGGAGGCAAATACCTCCACCCACGCATCGGCGAAGCTTGCACCTCGTGCTGTTCGTTGTTCGATCAAGTTTCGTTGCCTACGTGTTGGCGCATAATCATAAGGTTCCAAATCATCGAATTTGGTTATGCTTTCACGGGTTGTGAAAGATCTCAGAAGGTTTCTTATGTTGGCTTGCAGCGACTGACCCCTTGTAATGATGCAGCCGATTGAGATCGCCCCTTCTGCGTGCAGTCGTTTGAAGCTTTCCAGGTCGCGGTCGAAAAAAGGATCTTTGTTGTTCCACTCAATTTCGAGAGCGAACACTCCAGCCTCGAAGACTTTTACGTGGTCGATCTCATGAGAGAGGGACTGTGAAGGTTCTCGTTTCTGTGCCTCGTCGTCTCCGGAAAACGCCACAAACTTGTTCACCGTGACATTTTGCTTTCTCCACCCCAGTTCGGCGAGCAATCGCCTGTTCCGTTGTGTCAAAAGGGCTTCCCCTCCGCCGCTTCGAACGAGTTCCTCGATCGGAACTTCTAGGCCGTTCAAAACTGCTTCTATGTCAGCAATTGCTTGAGGCATGTCGTGCTTCAGGATGGCCTCCGCGTGGTGCAGGGGCAATACATCGAACTTTTTGCGGGTAAGTTCTTCGAACATGAGCGATTGATCTTGGCTTCTGCTTCTTGACGATGCTCAGATTCGCTTAGGAATACCCACAACGCTATCAATCATACCCACGACAGAGACAGTCAAGAACAAAAGTGGAACATTTAATGGCTTTGTTGATAGGCTTGCATTAAGAGGCTCACTCCGTCATAAGCCGCTCCATCTCGCACGTGGTTCGCGCGCTGGGCGGATTGAAAGCCCCGTCTGGCGCTCCGGTGGACGATATGCAACTCGGGAAACCGAGAGGCCGTCTTCACAACGAACCGCGGAGGATTAAACCGGAAAAAGGATACCGCTGATGACGCTTCCCGCGTTCAACATGCGTCAGCTTTTGGAAGCTGGCGTTCACTTTGGTCACCAGTCGCACCGCTGGAACCCCAAGATGCAGCCGTTCATCTACGGCGCGCGCAATAACATTCACATCCTCGACCTGACGCAGACGGTGCCGATGTTGCACCAGGCGCTCTTGAAGATTTCGGACACGGTTGCCGGTGGTGGCCGCGTGCTGTTCGTGGCGACCAAGCGCGCTGCGTCGGATTCGATTGCGGACGCGGCCAAGCGTTCGGCTCAGTACTACATCAACCATCGTTGGCCGGGCGGCACGCTCACCAACTGGAAGACGATCTCGACGTCGATCCGCCGTTTGCGCCAGCTTGACGACATTCTCGCCGACCCGCAGGGCCGCACGAAGAAAGAAATCCTGACGCTGCAGCGCGAGCGCGACACGCTCGAGAAGGAGCGCGGCGGGATTAAGGAAATGGGCGGCGTGCCCGACCTCCTGTTCGTGATCGACACCAACAAGGAAAAGATCGCGATCCAGGAAGCGCGCAAGCTCGGGATTCCGATTGTTGCGATCGTGGATACGAACTGCGATCCCGATGGCATCGACTTCCCGATCCCGGGCAATGACGACGCCGGCCGTGCAATCACGCTCTATTGCGATCTCGTAGCGCGTGCAGCACTTGACGGTCTGGAGCGCAGCCAGGGCGCTTCGGGCGTGGATATCGGCGCTCTCGCCAATCCGCCGGCCGAAGCACTCCCGGTCAAGTTCAAGGGCATCGACGCTCCGCGCGGCGAAGCCGACGACTTGAAGCGCATCACGACGATTTCGCCGAAGCTGGAACAGCGCCTCAACGACGCGGGCGTGTTCCACTTCTGGCAGATCGCCGACCTCGATGCTGACAACGCCAAGGCGCTCGACCTGCTCTTGAAGCTCAAGGGTCAGATCGAGGCAGAAGGCTGGATCGCGCAGGCGAAGAAGTTCGTCGACGCCGCCGCGGCTTAAGGCCCGGCCGACACCACAGGCAGGTGCGGCGAATGGGGTAACCCATCCGCCCGCCTGCTGTTTCACAGTCAAACCGCAGTTACGATAATTCGCTACTCGCTCGTAAGCCGAGCGGAAGGAGCCGACATGAGCACGATCACCGCAGCAATGGTGAAGGATCTGCGCGAGAAGACCGGCGCGGGAATGATGGATTGCAAGACCGCCCTGACGGAAACGAACGGCGATATGGAAGCGGCCATCGAGTGGCTGCGCAAGAAGGGCCTCTCGAAGGCTGCCAAGAAGTCGGACCGTATCGCGGCGCAGGGCTTGATTGGCGTGATCTCGATGGTGAAGTCGGGTGCCGTTGTCGAAGTGAACTCGGAAACCGACTTCGTGGCGCGTAACCCGCAGTTCCAGGAAATGGTGCAGAAGATTACGTCGCTGGCGCCGGCCGCGAACGGCGATCTATCGAAGCTGCTGGCCGCGAAGTATCCGGGCGGTTCGGCTTCGGTTGAGGAGACCGTCAAAGACGCGATTGCCACGATCGGCGAGAACATGGGCGTGCGCCGTACGGGGTCGCTGTCGGTACCGGAAGGCGTCGTCGTCGACTATGTGCACAACAAGGCCGCCGATGGTCTGGGCAAGATCGGCGTGCTGGTGGCACTCGAGAGCAAAGGCGATACGGATTCGCTGATGGCCTTCGGCCGGCAGGTGGCGATGCATGTCGCGGCCGCCAGCCCGCTCGCGCTGACGCCGGAAGACCTTGATCCGGCGGCGATCGAGAAGGAGCGTGCGTTCTACACCGAGCAGGCGCTCGCTTCCGGCAAGCCCAAAGACATCGTCGACAAGATGGTTGAGGGCCGTCTCAAGAAGGAATTCTTCCAGCAGGCATGTCTGATGAGCCAGGTGTTCGTGCTCGACGGCAAGGCCTCGGTGGCGGAAGCCACGAAGGCAGCTGAAAAGGATGTCGGCGCGCCGATCAAGGTCACCGGCTTCCTGCGCTACGCGCTGGGTGAAGGGATCGAGAAGAAGGAAGAGGACTTCGCGGCCGAAGTGGCCAAGACGGTGGCTGCTTCCAAGGGCGGCTGAGGCCTCTTTCGCCAGGATTTGATCGAAATTCGAAACGGCCGGCGGGAAACGCCGGCCGTTTTTGATTTGGCGCCGCGGCAGATTGCGCCGTAGGCGTCCCGGTGGCAGGAAAGTGCTGGAATGTGCGGACTGCCACCCGTTATGACGCAGTCCGGCAACATGTGACGCTGCGACTCGCCCTAGGGTCTGGCGTAAAGAGAATGGCCTGCGGCGGCAGGCTGCTGGAGCTGAGGGAGCTCGATGATGACGTCCCAAGCCGGTGGGCTCAAATACAAGCGACTGCTGATCAAGCTGTCGGGCGAGGCGCTCATGGGGCGCGGGGCCTACGGGATCGATATGGCGGTCGCGGACCGGTTGGCGGGGGATATCGTCGACGCGGTCAACGCCGGGGCGGAAATCGCCGTGGTGGTCGGCGGGGGTAACATTTTCCGGGGCTTGCAGGCGGCGGCCAAGGGCATGGACCGTGCCACCGGCGACTACATGGGCATGCTGGCGACCGTGATGAATGCTCTGGCCTTTCAGCAGGCGCTGACGGCGCGCGGGGCGGATGCGCGGGTGATGTCGGCCATCCCGATGCCGACAGTATGTGAGAGCTATGTGCGGCCGCGGGCGCTGGCGCATCTGGCGCAGGGGCGGATCGTGGTCTTTGCCGCGGGGACGGGAAATCCGTTTTTTACGACCGACACGGCGGCAACGCTGCGGGCGATCGAGACCTCGTGCGATGCGGTGGTGAAAGCGACGCAGGTGGATGGGGTTTATTCGGCTGACCCGAAAAAAGACCCCTCGGCGGTGCGTTACGATACGCTGACCTACGCGGAAGTCCTGGCTCGTGACCTGAAGGTCATGGACGGGGCGGCGATCGCGCTTGCCCGCGATAATCGACTTCCGGTAATTGTTTGTGCCATCGAGGAGGCGGGAAACCTTCTAAAGGTCATGCGGGGAGAAGCCCGGGCGACCGTGATCCAAGGGTAGGCGCCTGCGGCGATTTTTTTGCGGTTTTGACGGGCGCACTCCGCTCATGGCCCAGAACGGTCCTGGCGGATTGGCGCTTATCAGCGACGACAAGGAACGACGATGTCTTCGACGTACGATATCAAAGAACTCGAAAACCGGATGCGCGCGTCATTGGATGCGTTCAAACGCGAATTGCAGGGCCTGCGAACGGGGCGGGCGAGTGCCCATTTGCTCGATCCGGTGCAGGTGATGGTCTATGGGTCGCGGATGCCGCTGAACCAGTTGGCGACGGTGACGACGCCGGAGCCGCGCATGATCGCGGTGCAGGTGTGGGACCGCTCGAACGTGACGGCCGTCGACAAGGCGCTGCGCGAGGCCAATCTGGGCGTCAACCCGATGGTGGACGGGCAGCTGATCCGTCTGCCGCTGCCGGCACCGACCGCCGACCGGCGCAACGAACTCGTCAAGCAGGCGCACAAATATGCCGAGAGCCACCGTATTGCCGTGCGCAACGTGCGCCGCGACGGTCTCGATCTTCTCAAGAAGCTCGAGAAGGACGGCAAAATGAGCGAGGACGATCATAAAAAGAATACCACCAAGGTGCAGGAATTGACCGATAAGCTGATCAAGGAGATCGATCAGACGCTGGCGGCGAAGGAAACGGAAATCCAGAAGGTTTAAGTGCAGGTCCGCGGGTTGGCGGCGGGGGCCGCCGATGCTGCTCCTTTCCGCCAGAGTTTCCACCCGAGGCAACCCGCTCTCCGACGAGCCAAACGCAGGTCCGGCCGAGCCCATGAGATCGCAGACGAGCCCTGGCGCATCGCCCGACATCCTGCCCCCGCGGCATGTGGCCATCATCATGGACGGAAACGGACGCTGGGCCGCGGAACGGGGATTGCCGCGCACGTGGGGTCACCGGCAGGGCGTGGAAGCGGTGCGGCGCACGGTGCGGGCGGCGCGCGAGCGGGGTATCGGATATCTCACCATTTACAGTTTTTCTTCGGAGAACTGGTCGCGGCCGGCGTCTGAGATCGACGATTTGATGGGGCTGATGCGCCGCTTCATAAAAAGCGATCTGGTCGATCTGCATCAGTCGAACGTGCGCATCACGGTGATCGGCGAGCGCGACCGGGTCGATCCGGAATTGATGGCGTTGATCGACGAAGCCAAAGATGTGACGTCGCAAAACACGGGTCTCACGCTCGTGATCGCGTTCAACTACGGCTCGCGGGCTGAGATCACCAAAGCGGCGCGGGCGCTGGCGCATAAGGTGGCGCGCGGCGAGTTGCACCCCGACGAGATCGAGGCGGATCATCTTTCGGGATCGCTCGACACAGCGGGTATTCCCGATCCCGATTTGCTGATCCGGACCAGTGGCGAGATGCGGCTGTCGAATTTTCTCTTGTGGCAGACGGCATACACGGAGTTCGTGTTTCTCGACGCCTATTGGCCTGAATTTGGCGGCGAACTTCTGGATGAAGCGATCAAGACCTTTCATGCGCGGGACCGCCGTTTTGGTGGACTGACGCAGCGTTCCACGGCCTGAGGGCGGGATGGAACACGAACCGGCCGATCAATTGGGAACGGCCGCTGCGGCGTCGCGCGACGTTGGCGTGCGGATTGCCTCGGGCCTGATGCTGGCGGTGGTGGCCGGTGGTCTTCTCTACGCAGGACCCCTGCCGTTCGCTGTTCTGGCTGGCACGGCCGCCGTTCTCACGAGCCTGGAGTGGTCGCGCATCGTGCGGGGCGGGGGCGTCGACGCCGGCCTCGTGGTGCAGGTTGCGAGTGCCGTTATGGCGGCGGCACTGACAGCTGCGGGGTTCGCGGCGCTGGGGCTCGCGGCTGTTGCTGCCGGCGCCATTCTGACGGGATTATTGTGTTTTGGGCGGCATCCGCTGCTATCGGCGGAGGGCGTGCTTTATGCCGGGCTGCCGGTGGTGGCGCTGATCTGGCTGCGGGATGATCCGGCGTATGGCTTGCAGGCGGTGCTGTTTATTCTGATCTGCGTGGTTGTGACCGACGTTGCGGCGTTCGTGTTCGGGCGGGCCATCGGGGGACCGAAGTTGGCGCCGGCGATCTCACCCAATAAAACGTGGGCGGGGTTTCTCGGTGGGATCACGATGGCGGGGATTGCGGCGGCGGGGTTTGGCGTGTGGCTGGGTGCGGACCCGGTGAAGCTGGGGTTGGCGGGTACGATGCTGGGCGTCCTGGCGCAGATCGGCGATCTGACGGAGAGTGCATTGAAGCGCAGTTTCGGTGTGAAGGATTCTGGAACGTTGATCCCAGGGCATGGCGGCATCATGGACCGCATAGACGGGCTCGTGTTTGCGGCGGTGGCGGCTGGGGTCGTCGCGTTCGCCATCGACCCGCAGGCGCCGGCGCGCGCGCTGTTGATGGGTGGATGAGCGGATGGGTGTTCCGTTTACACGCGCGGCTGCGATTACACTTTCCGACATCGGTGAGCGCGTGTTGGCGTCGCCGCAGCGGCTCACGGTGCTGGGTGCGACGGGCTCGATCGGCGAGAGCACGCTCGATCTCGTGGGACGGGAGCCGGAGCGGTTCGAGATCGTGGCGCTGACGGCGCAATCGAATGCGGAAAAGCTTGCAGCACTTGCCATCAAACACCGGGCGCAGATCGCGGTCGTGGGCGATGAGCGCTGCTATGAAGACTTGAAAGCGCATTTGTCTGGGACCGGCATTGAGGCGGCTGCAGGAGAGGATGCGCTGGCGGAAGCGGCGTCGCGGCCGGCCGACTGCACGATGGCGGCGATCGTTGGCGCGGCTGGATTGAAGCCGACGTTTGCGGCGGCGCGGCAGGGGCGTCGCGTGGCCTTGGCGAATAAGGAATGCCTTGTCTCAGCTGGTGATGTGTTTCTGGCGGCGTGCCGGCAATCGGGGGCGCAGTTGCTGCCGGTCGACAGCGAACATTCGGCAGCGTTGCAATCGCTGGCGGGCGCCGAGCGGGCGGCGGTGGAGCGGATCGTGCTGACGGCGTCGGGTGGGCCGTTCCGGTGCTGGCCAGTTGAAAGATTGAAGGACGCCAAGCCCGAAGAGGCGCTCAAGCATCCCAACTGGTCGATGGGTGCGAAAATCACCATCGACAGCGCAACGCTCATGAACAAGGGGCTGGAACTGATCGAGGCGTATCACCTGTTTCCGGTTGGTGTGGATCAGCTGGATGCGGTCATTCATCCGCAGTCGGTGGTGCATTGTTTCGTGCACTACATCGACGGATCGGTGATCGCGCAGCTTGGGCCGCCCGACATGCGTACGCCGATTGCGCTAGCGCTCAATTGGCCGGAGCGGCGGGTCACGCCTACCGCGCGGCTCGACCTGATCACAGTGGGTTCGCTGACGTTTGAGGCGGTGGATGACGCGCGTTTTCCGGGGCCGCAAATGGCCAAGGACGCCTTGCGGCGGGGTGGGAGCGCTCCGGCGGTGCTGAACGCGGCCAATGAGGTCGCGGTGGCCGCCTTCCTGGAGCGGGGGATCGGGTTCCTCGACATTGCGCGTGTGGTGGCCCGGACGCTGGAAGAAGCAGACCGGCGGGGGATGATCCGTGCTACGGAATCGCTCGAAGACGTGCTAGCGGCTGACACGCATGGCCGGGAGCTGGCACGCACGGTCATTGCAACCCCACATTAAGGGGCTTCGTTATGTATGGGTCCCTTATGTTGATGGCCCGTGCATGCTGAGCCACTGAACGAGCCGCCGGATCCTATAGCGGCGCAACGGAGACGATGAATGGACGCGATCTGGAATGCCGTATCAGGGCCGCTGATGTACGGCTTTGCGTTTTTCTCCGTGCTGATGATCGTCGTGTTCTTCCACGAATTGGGGCATTTTCTCGTGGCCCGCTGGTGCGGGGTGAAGGTCAGCGCGTTCTCGATTGGGTTCGGTCCGGAGATCGGCGGCTTCTATGACCGGCATGGCACGCGCTGGAAGCTCTCCTGGATCCCGCTTGGCGGCTACGTCAAGTTCATGGACGACGAGAACGCGGCCAGCGTTGCTTCGCCGGATGCGCTTTCGAAGATGAGCCCCGAAGAGCGGGCCGGTGCATTTCATGCCAAGCCGCTCTGGCAGCGGGCGGCAGTGGTTGCGGCGGGGCCGATTGCCAATTTCATCCTGGCCATTGTCATTTTCACGTTCTGGTTCTGGTCTCAGGGCGTTTACACAACCGAAGCGCGTGTCGACGACGTTCTGCCGGATAGTCCGGCGGCACGGGCGGGGATCAAGCCGGGCGACGTGGTGACCGCAATCGAAGGTCAGCCGATTACGGTGTTCGAGCAGATCCAGCGCAACGTCTCGACGAATGTCGGCAAGACGTTGACATTTGAGATCAATCGCGGCGGGCAGAAGCTTGAAATTCCTGTGACTCCGCAGGTCCAAGAGCAGGTGGACGAGGCCGGTGACAAGGTCCGCATGGTCTTGATCGGCGTGCGGCGCATTCCGGGCCAGGAGGGCATGACGCGCTACCAGCCGGGGTTTTTCGAGGCGATTGGGATCGCTGGGGATCGCACCTGGTTCGTGGTGACGAGCACGCTGGGCTACTTCGGTGATGTCGTTGGCGGCCGCCAGGGCGCGGATCAGCTTGGCGGGCCTATCCGCATTGCAGACGTGGCTGGGCGGGTCGCGTCGCAGGGCTGGGAATACATCATTCAATTGGCGGCGTTTCTGTCGGTGAGCGTGGGGCTGATCAACCTCTTTCCGATCCCACTGCTCGATGGCGGGCACCTCATGTTCTACGCCATAGAAGCGGTGCGTGGGCGGCCGCTCAATGAGCGTCATCAGGAGATCGGATTCCGGATCGGAATGGCGGTCGTTCTGAGCCTCATGATCTTTGCCACTTTCAACGACTTACATATCCTCAAACGGTGGCTTGGCGGGGCGGTATAGATTCGGGCCCGGTGACGTATTCTTGCCACTTCCAGAGGGGTAACTGAATCGTTAAAAGCGTGGGATCGGTGTAGGAGTCACGGGAGTCTGTCATGGGCTTTTCGTGCTCCGGTGGGAACACTGAACGCCGCTGGTGCCTCTGGCATCGACGCGGTGAGCATCACAGACACATGAGCGTCCATCAGGGGCACCGTGTGGATCAGGGGGAACGGCATAGGCATGAGGGCTGATCCGCGTCATGGGTTCTCCCGGATCTCGGCATTGACGGGCGTTCGCCTGTTTGCCGCCGTTCTGGCGTTCCTCGCGATCGAGATCTCTGCTCCGCATATGGGCGCATCCACGGCCGCATTGGCCCAGGGCGTCGTGCGCAGCATCGAGGTCGAAGGCAACCGCCGCGTCGAAGCCGACACGGTGCGGTCCTATCTCCAATTCAGCGTCGGTGACGCTTACGATCCGGCGAAAGTCGATGCCTCGTTGAAGGCACTCTTCTCGACGGGCTTGTTCGCCGACGTGGCCATCGACAATGCTGGCAACGGCGTCATCGTGCGCGTGCTCGAGAATCCGGTCGTCAATCAGGTGGCTTTCGAGGGCAACAGCGAGGTCGACACCGATACTCTGCGCAACGAAGTTCAGCTGAAGCCGCGCTCCGTTTTTACCCGCGCCCGCGCGCAGTCTGACGTGCAGCGCATTTTGGACGTTTACACCCGCCAGGGGCGCTTTGCCGCGTCCGTTGAGCCGAAGATCATCGAACTCGAACAGAGCCGCGTGAACGTGGTGTTCGAAATCGTGGAGGGCGGCGCGACCAAGGTGAAGGGCGTCAACTTCGTCGGCAACAGCGCGTTCACTGACCAGCAGTTGCGCGATATTATCTCGACGACGCAGCAGGGCTGGTTCGACTTCCTCAAGGGCACCAGCATCTACGATCCGGATCGTATGAATCTCGATCGTGAATTGCTGCGCCAGTTCTACATGAAGAATGGTTATGCCGATGCGCGCGTTACCGCTGCGCAGGCTGATCTGGACCGCGACGGTTCGGGCTTCGTGATTACGTTCGCTGTCGAAGAGGGTCTGCCCTACAACTTCGGCGCGGTGACGGTTGAGAATGGCCTGCCGGAACTCAATGCGTCGGCGTTGAATGGCGAAGTCATCACTTATCAGGGCGATACGTACAACGCGCAGAATATCGACAAGACGGTCGAGCGGCTGACGCTGGCGACGGCAGAGCAGGGCTTCCCGTTTGCCCGCGTCCGTCCGCGCGCCACGCCCGATGCTGCGACGCAGACCATTGGGGTGGTTTATGCCATCGACGAGGGCCCGCGCGTTTACATCGAGCGGATCAACGTGATTGGCAATACGCGCACGAAGGATTTCGTGATCCGCCGCGAGTTCCGCTTGGCGGAAGGCGATGCCTACAATCCGCTGCTGGTCGATCGCGCTAAGAAGCGTCTGTCCGGCCTCGGCATCTTCAAGACGGCGGATGTGAAGCGCCGCCCGGGTTCGTCGCCTGACCGCGTCGTGTTGGACGTGGAAGTTGAAGAACAGTCCACCGGTGAACTCTCGTTCGGTGCCGGCTTCTCGACGAACGAAGGCATTATTGGTGACGTGTCGATCACCGAGCGCAACTTCATGGGCAACGGGCAGTTCTTGCGCTTGAAGCTCGCCGGTTCCATTGAGCGCTTGCAGGTCGACCTGTCGTTCACGGAACCGCGCTTCCTGGATCGCAACCTTTCCGCTGGTTTTGACCTCTTCCACAAAGAACTCGATCAGCAGGAAGACTCAGGCTTCTCGAGCCGCACGTCAGGGGCCACGCTGCGCCTGGGCTTCCCGCTCGCGGAAGAAATGTGGATGCAGGTTGGCTACACGCTGAAGCGCGACGAGATCTTTGATGTCGACCGGAACTCGTCGCTCGCAGTCAAGCAGGCGTGCGGTGATACCGTCCTTACGAACGGTGCGGATCCTGTTTGCGCGGACGAGGCTTATTGGACATCGTCCGTTGGTGCTTCGCTGACTTATGACAAGCGCAATCACCCGCGGAACCCGACGAGCGGTTATTGGATGCAACTCTCGACAGACTTTGCTGGCCTGGGCGGCGACGTGAATTACGTTCGCGTGCAAGGTGAGGGTCGCGCTTACTACCCGGTTACCGATAAAATCACTTTGATCGGCCGTGCTGTCGCCGGCTCGGTGCAGGGGTGGGGTGGCGACGATGTGCGCCTACTCGATCTCTACTTCCGTGGCGGTGAGACGGTTCGCGGTTTCGATCGGGCGGGTTATGGCCCTCGCGATCTTAACGGGGATGCCATCGGCGGTCAGAATTATTGGGCGGCCACGGCTGAAGTTCGCTTCCCGCTTCCCTTCATTCCGGATGATTTGGGCATCAGCGGCGCTGTCTTTGCCGATGCTGGCTCGCTGTGGGGTACCCCGGACAATCTTGACGGCATCCCTGGGCTGGTTATTCGGGATGAAAGCTCCATCCGTGCTGCGGTTGGTGTGAGCTTGCTGTGGAACTCGCCGGTTGGTCCGCTGCGTGTGGACTACGCCGAGGCTCTGGAGAAGGAATCCTTTGACGAGACCCAGCAGCTGCGGTTTGGTGCATCGACCAAGTTCTGATCCGGCTCAAGCCGCGATCCATCAACACCTGATTTGATCGGCGGCGCTGTCTCAGCGCCGCCGTTTTGTTGATCGGAACGCGCGCGGCTCTATAGTACTGGAATGTACTGGGTGGACACTTTCCGGCTTTGGCCGCGTTTGTCTGCCGAAGAGGGTTTTCGCCGATGCTGCATCCGGGATTTTTCGAGAATAGGGGGCCGATACCGGCCGCCGATCTGGCGCGGCTGACGGACTCGCAGTTGGCGGACGGTGCAGACGGGACGCGCGCCATTGCCGACGTGCGGGCGCTTTCGGATGCCGGTGCCGGGGATGTGTCGTTTCTCGATAACCGCAAATATTTGCCGCAACTGGAACGGACCGGGGCGGGCTTTGTGTTCGTTCAGCCGGCCTTTGCCGCGCGTGTGCCGCAGCACGCCGCAGCTCTTGTTACGAAGGTTCCCTACCGGGCGTTCGCGCTGGCTTTGCAGACGTTCTACCCCGACGCGATGCAGCCCAAGGCCGCGATTGGGCCCAGCGGGGCGGCGGTCGATCCTTCAGCGCAGATTGAATCGGGCGTCGTGATCGAGCCCGGCGCGATCGTCGGGCCAGAGGCGATGATCGGGCGGGGAAGCCGGGTCGCTGCCGGCGCGGTCGTGGGGTTTCGCGTCGCGATTGGACGGGACTGCTACATCGGTCCGCAGTCGACGCTGGTGCATTCACTCGTTGGCGACCGGGTGATTATTCATGCCGGGGCGCGGATTGGCCAGGACGGGTTCGGGTTCGCGATGGGGCGCGAGGGGCACCTCAAAGTGCCGCAGATCGGGCGTGTCGTGATCCAGGACAATGTCGAGATCGGGGCGAACACGACCATCGACCGGGGGGCTCTTAAGGATACGATCATCGGCGAGGGGACCAAAATTGATAATCTGGTCCAGATCGGGCACAACGTCGTCATCGGACGGCATTGCGTGATTGTTGCGCACACGGGGATTTCGGGCTCGACGGAGCTTGGCGATTTCGTCGTGATGGGCGGGCAATCAGGCACGGTCGGCCACATCAAGATCGGCAGCGGGGCCCAGGTGGCCGGGGCATCGCATCCCAAAGAGGATGTGCCGGCCGGGGTGGCCGTGGGCGGGACGCCGGCGCGTCCGTTGAAGCAGTGGGCGCGCGAACTTGCCATTCTGTCGCGGCTGGCGGCCCGCAAAGGGGAGCCAAGCGACGCTGAGGGCGGTTGACGGGCCGGGCGGCACGCCTCACGAAGTCCGCAGCATGGGGCCTGTTGGCCGGACGAGCGGATGTAGCGGCGCGTTGGACGCTGGCGGAGCGAGAGGACGATGGACGACAAGACACAGATCAAGAAGCTCGGGACGGCGGACATCGCCAAGGTGATGCAGTATCTGCCGCATCGCTATCCGTTTCTGCTGCTCGACCGCATGTATGACATGAACGGTGACGAGAGCTGCGTCGGCCTCAAGAACGTGACCATCAACGAGCCGTTCTTCCAGGGGCATTTTCCGCAGTATCCGGTGATGCCAGGCGTGCTCATCATTGAGGGATTGGCGCAGACGGCGGGCGCGCTGTGCGTGTCGAGCCTCGGCGAGGATTACAAAGCCGAGCTGGTGTACTTCATGGGGATAGACAAGGCGAAGTTCCGCAAGCCGGTATTGCCGGGCGATCAGCTGCACTATCATGTGCGCAAGATCCGCAATCGCGGCCGCGTCTGGCGCTTCTATGGAGAGGCGCGGGTCGATGGTGCGGTTGTGGCTGAAGCGGAAATCAGCGCGATGCTCGCCGACTCGGCGGACGCCCGCGCGTTCGCGGCCTCGAAGAGCTGATGTCAAAACCAGAAATTCATTCCTCGTCTGTCGTTGCCCCCGAAGCGCGATTGGGCACGAACGTGAAGATCGGTCCCTTCTGCACGGTGGGGCCGGACGCCGAGTTGGGCGACGGGGTGGAATTGTTGAGCCACGTCGCCGTGGCGGGGCGCACGTCGATTGGCGCGCGGACCAAGATCTTTCCGTTCGCATCCATCGGGCATCAGCCGCAGGATTTGAAATTCAAGGGCGAGCCCTCGACGCTTTCGATCGGCAGCGATTGCCTGATCCGCGAAGGTGTCACCATGAATCCGGGCACCGAGGGCGGGGGCATGGTGACGACGGTGGGCGACCGTTGCGCGTTTCTCGCCAACAGCCATGTCGGGCACGATTGCCGGGTCGGCAACAACGTCGTGTTTTCGAATAACGTGATGTTGGCTGGGCATTGCACGGTCGGCGACTACGTTATCATCGGGGGCGGAGCGGCGGTCATTCAGTTCGCGCGCGTGGGGCCACATGCGTTCGTGGGCGGTATGTCGGGTCTGGAACACGATCTGATCCCGTATGGCATGGCACTGGGGAACCGGGCCTATCTTTCGGGGTTGAACATCATTGGTTTGCAGCGGCGTGGGTTTTCGCGGGCGCAGATCCACGATTTGCGGCGCGCCTATCGCTTGATGTTCGCGCAGGAAGGCACGCTGCTGGAGCGCGTCGAAGACGTGGCGCAGGAATTCAAAGACCACCCCATCGTCGTCGAGATCGTCGAATTCATTCGCCAGGGCGGCAAGCGCTCGTTGTGCACGCCCAAGGGCGCTGCCGAGGCCTGACACGGAAGGCCTGTCTCATGGATCGCGGTGCTAAGACCGTCGTCGGCATTCTGGCGGGCGGGGGAACGCTGCCGCGCGAGATCGCGGATGTGCTGTTTGCTGCGGGGCAGGACCCGGTCATCGTCGGGCTCGAGGGCGAGGTTCGTCCGCACGATTTCGCGGGCCATGATTTTACGCTCGTTAACTGGGGCCGCATCGGGCAGTTGATCCGCACCTTCAAGAGCAAGGGCGTCACCGATCTTGTCATCGTTGGCAGCGTGACGCGGCCGGATCTGCGCGCGATCCGCACGGATCTTGGGTTTTGGACGAACCTGCCGCGCATTTATCGCATCATCAAAGCGGGCGGGGACGACAGCGTGCTGCGCCGGGTCGTCGGGTTTTTCGAAGGGCATGGGTTTCGTGTTCGCGGGCCGGCGGAGGTGGCACCCGTGCTTGTCATCGGCGCGGGGGCTTATGGGCGTGTCGCGATGTCGGAGGCCGCGCGGGCCGACTTCGAGATCGGGCGCGCCGTGGTGGGACGGCTGGCGGCGTTCGATGTCGGGCAGGCAGTGGTGGTCGCGGGTGGAGAGGTTCTCGCCATCGAAGGCGCGGAAGGGACGGACGCGATGCTGAAGCGCGTGACCGCGCGGCGCGGCGGTGCGCGGGGTGGTGTGCTCGTGAAGTGGCCAAAGCCGGGACAGGAGTTGCGCGTCGATATGCCGGCGATTGGTGTCAACACGATTGCGGCCATCGTGGCGGCGGGGCTCGACGGGATCGCGGTGCAGGCGGGGGCGACGCTGGCGGCGCAGCGGGGCGATATGGTGGATGCGGCGGACGCGGCGGGCGTGTTCATCGCGGGGATGGATGCGGGGGCTGCGGAGCGCGTGACGAAGACGGCGTTACCCGACGATGGTGCGATTGGGTTGGCGCTGCTCGATGCGTTGGCGCCTCAGGTGCAGTCGCGGGGCGTGGTGGTGGTGCGGCGGCATGTGCTGGCTGTGGAGGCGGGCGAGGGATTGGCTGATCTCGTCGCGCGGGCGGCGGGGCGGCGGCAGTGGGGCAAGAGCAAAAAGCGGCGCGGGGCATTGGCCGTTCGCGCGCTCGGCGATTTGGATCAGGCTGTCATCACAGCAGCGGCGGATGCGGGGTATGAGCGGATCGTAGCAGGAGCCGATGCGCCGCGGATTGCGGAGCGTGCGCGGGCTGCGGGATTAGCTGTCGAGGTTGGCGGGAGGGATGCGTGATGGCGGAGGGCGGGCGGCCGCTCAGGCTCTATCTTATCGCGGGTGAGCATTCGGGCGATGCGCTGGGCGCCAAGCTGATGGCGGAGATCAGGGCGCGGTTGGGCGCTGGCGTCGTGTTCGATGGCGTCGGCGGAGAGGAGATGGCGGCCCAGGGTCTTGTCTCCTTGTTCCCGCTCTCCGACGTGGCCGTCATGGGGCCAATCAATATTGCCAAGCAACTGCCGCGCTTGATCGACCGCGTGCATCAGACGGTGCGCGATGCGGTGGCGGTGGGGCCAGATGTGGTCGTCATCATCGACAGTCCGGAGTTCACGCATCCGATTGCCAAGCGTATCCGCCAGCGTATGCCGTCGGTGCCGGTGATCGATTACGTGAGCCCGAGCGTGTGGGCGTGGCGGCCGGGGCGGGCGAAGAAGATGCGCGCCTATGTCGATCATGTGCTGGCGCTGTTGCCGTTCGAGCCCGACGCGCATGTTCGTCTCGGTGGACCGAAGTGCACGTATGTGGGGCATTCGTTGAGCGAGCGGCTGGATTGGATCCGGGCACAGGATGGCGCGGGATTGAGTGCACGGCTGGGGCTTGATGCGAACGCGCGCGTGCTTGTGGTGCTGCCGGGGAGCCGGGCATCCGAGGTGACGCGTCTGATGGCACCATTCGGGGAGACAGTGCGGCGCGTGCGCGATGCTTGCCCCGAGGGGTTGGAGGTTCTGCTGCCGGTGGTGCCATCGGTGCGGGCGTTGGTCGAGGCTGCGCTGAAGAGCTGGGACGTGCCGGTGCGGTTTGTCGAGGGTGAGGCGGACAAGTTCGCGGCATTTCGTTTGGCGGAAGCGGCACTTGCCGCGTCGGGCACGGTGACGCTGGAATTGGGGCTCAGCGGCACGCCGGCGGTGGTGGCGTACAAGGTCGATGCGGTGGCCTCGCGCATGCGGTTTCTCTTGAAAGTGCGGTCGGTCGTGCTCGCCAATCTCGTGGCGGACGAGAATATCTATCCGGAGTTTCTGCAGGAGAATGCGACGCCGGAGAAGATGAGTGCCGCGCTTACGCCATTGCTGACGCATGGGCCGGAGCGGCGGCTGCAGGTCGAAGCGTTGGTGCGCGTGCGGGAGCGGATCGCGACAGGCGATAAGCGGCCGAGCGCGCTGGCGGCGGACGTGGTGCTCGATTACGCGACGCATGCGCGGCTCAGGGCGTGAGGGTGTTCATCGCTCTGATTGCAGAACATTAATTTATCTCGGCTATTGTCTGGCGGACATTTTGGTCAACGCCTCGCACCGGGACCCATGACGTGATAGCCGGCATTTTATTAATGCTCGTGATCATTGCATTTATTGCAACGGTCCTGGCGCTCAGCAAATTAGCCACTGTAGAGACGCGCAGCTGGGGAGCGCCCAGACTGGCGCCCACACTGCTTTTTGCGTTCATCGGCGGCATCCTTTTATTATTCTATCTCGATGATGCCATGGTTTCCCCTCGCACCGAAGAGAGGGTGCGCCAGCTGTTTCACCTGCCGGATGACGTCGATCTCAAGAGGCGTGGCCGTCATGGGGGTGCCTCCTGCTATACTCATTCGATGTACGGTCGCACGACCGTTCAATTCACACCCGAACAATTCGCGAGTTACGTCGGGTCTCTTGATGATCGCAGCGTATGGCGTCCGGTGATGCCGCTGCACTACCTTGCGGAGAAGAGCAGCGTCCGTTTCTCGGACGACGCGCTCTTATGGCAGAGCCTTCCGGAGCCGCCATGGATGGGCAAACAGCAGCTGGTCTGGAGCATCGCTGGCGCGCAGGTGCGTCGGGGACTGGCTCAATGCTACGAGTTCAGCAGGGTGGAGCAGTCGGCCCAAGCAACCGGCCATGACGGACGGGTCGAATATACGGTTGCTGCCTGCAATCCGAGGGCGCGGCCGCGCACGCCAGCGGGCGGCGCGCGCGTGACGGCTGCACTCGATTCCGACACGCAGCAGTTGAACGTCACCCTGCATTTCGACAGCAAGCCCGATTATTGCAACAACCGCGTCTCGAAGTTTCTCGGCGCGGCGCTTGGCCTTGATGCGAAGTAGGTGGAAGCAGTAGCGGAACGATTTGCCGATGTCTCGAACTGTGCAACGACCGGGTGAGACGCCAAGCTCCACGGGACGCCGAGTGTCCCGGGGTGCATGGGGCGTTGCAGGGCTCGTTCTGTTTGGCGTTTGGCTTTGGTTCAGCCCGCCCAACAGCTTTCATCCCACGTGCACCTATTCGGTGAATGCCACTGTATCCGCAGACGTCGAAGTTGGCGGTGAAAAACTCTCATCAACCGTGGTCCATCAGAACTCTCACTCTCGGGGATGGATCAGCATCATGAACTCTGCTGGCTGCAAGCAGAGGTACGGCAATGCGCTTGTCTACCGGCTGCCCAACGACAGCGTTCTCATCGTCGCTGCAAAGCTTTGCTACGCGGCACAAAAGGAGTTCGCCGCGTCCGGGCATGTCGATGTTCTGCGCGCTTGCACGGGGAAGCAGGCAAGACAAGATCGCGCCTACATCGTCGATACCGCAGACCGGCCGGAAACATGGCGCCCGGCGACCAATGGCATTGATTTTCGCATCCTCAGCATGACCGCAACGTCCACGTGGCGCCATCCCACCGACGACATCCAATCAATCGCGCCAAATCTATTGAAGTCGTATTTCCAAAATGACCGCAGCCGTGACATTCAGTGGGGCGATACACCCGAAACCGTGATTGACTACGCGCGTCGGTATGACGTCAAGAAAACGCGGCCGGACAAATCATTCGAGTTCGACGTGCGCTATCAAGGGTTTTAGGCCGGATAGAAAATAGCATCTGCGCCCCTCCCCGCGATGGGGGAGGGGCGTGCCTGCAAACGCGTTGACCCTTATTCCGCGGCTGCCATTGCTGGCTGGTTGACGCGGCTGACTTCGACCAAGTTATCCGAGAACGTGGGGGCGCGGCCGAGGCCGCAGTGGGCGTCGGACGAGATGGAGTTGACCGAGCCGTCGGTGCGGTTGAGGGAGCGCCAATAGCCGAGGGTGGCCACGACGATGCCGGGGTTGACGTCGTCGGTGATGCGCGCGACGCCGGTGAAGTCGCCGCGGTCGTTGTAAACGCGGACCGGATCGCCTTCCTTGATGTTGCGCTTTTCGGCATCGGCTGGCGAGATCAGGACGAACTGCTCGCCTTGCGCTTTGATCTTGTGCTCCTCATTCGCGTAGCAGGAGTTCAAGAACGCGTGGCTCTTGGGTGATATGATGTTGAGCGAATAGAGCTTGGCGCGTTCGGGGTTGGTCTCGGGCGCTTCGCGGTTGGCGATGTAGCCGGGCAGCGGATCGACGGGCGAGCCGTCCTGATCGCCCTCGTACATGGCGCGGAAGGGACCGGCGACGAAGTTCTTGGCATCGTGCAGCAGGAATTCGACCTTGCCGGAGGGCGTCGGGAACTTGCCGTCTTTGTGCGGCGTGCGCGTGTCGGCGGAGCCCACGTCGATCTTAAAGTAGCCGTGCTGCTTGAAGTACTCCATGTCGATGCCGGCCATCTTGGGGTCGTCCCAATTGATGTAGAAGGCGGCCAGTTCGCAGTCGGTCATTTTGAAGACAGGGTCGTCAAAGCCCATCTCGGCGGCTAGCAGGCGCCACATGTCGCTTGTGGGCTTGCATTCGCCCGGCGGTTCGACGGCCTTCTGATTGTACGTGAAGTAGAAGTGACCCCACGACCACATCATGTCCTCGGCTTCACCGGCCATGGCGGCAGGCAGCACGATGTCGGCGTATTTGGCCGTGTCGGTCATGAAGTGTTCGGCGACGACGGTGAAGAGGTCTTCGCGCTTCAGGCCCTTGACGATCTTGTTGGTCTCAGGCGCCTGGCTGACCGGATTGGTGCAGAAGACGAAGAGCGAGTGCAGCGGCGGGTCGAGTTTCATTTCGCCGGTGAGTGCCGCGCCGAGGCGCAGGTTGTTGATGACGCGGGTGCCGGGTTTGATCCAGTCGGCGCGCGAGACCTTGGCCCAATCGACGGGGAAGTCCCAGAGCGGCATCTGCAGGAGGCCGCCGCCGACATGCTTCCAGGAGCCGACGAGGGCTGGTAGCGCGCAGACCGCGCGGATGGCCTGGCCGCCGCCGGCATGGCGTTCAAGGGCGACGCCGAGACGAATGACGGACGGTTGGGCTGTGGCGAATTCCTTGGCGAACTTGCGGATGTCTTCGGCTTTGACGCCCGTGATCTTTTCAACGTGCTCGGGCGAGAAGTCGGCTGAGCGATACTTCAGTTCCGGATAGCCATACGTGTGCTTGTCGACCCACTCCTGATCGACGAGGCCTTGGGCGATGATGGAATGAATGAAGCCCATGGCGAGTGCGCCGTCGGTGCCGGGCTTGGGGCAGATGTGCCAGTCGCCGGCTTTCGCGGTGCGGGACTTGTACGAGTCGATGACGACGACCTTGGCGCCGCGCTTCTGGGCTTCGAGCACGAAGGGCCAGTGGTGCAGGTTGGTCGAGATGGAATTGCAGGCCCAGATGACGATGAACTTGGCGTGGACGAAGCTTTCCGGATCGACACCGCCGGTGGGGCCGACGGTCAGGAGCCATGCGGTGGAGGACCCCGACGCGCAGAACGTCTTTTCGTTCACGGTGGTGCCGAGGCGATTGAAGAAGGGGTCGCCGGAGTTGATGCCCTGCACGAGGCCCATATTGCCCAGGTAGCTGTAGGGCATGATGGCCTGGCTGCCGTATTCGGCGATGATGGCGCGCCACTTGCTCCCGATTTCGGAGACGGCGTCTTCCCAAGTGATGCGCTCCCACTGGCCGGAACCCTTCGGACCCTTGCGGCGCAGCGGATACATGAGGCGGTCGGGATTGGCGTGATGGTCGTGGAAGTCCTTGAGCTTCACGCAGAGGCCACCGCGCGTCATGGGGTGGTCTTTGTTGCCGCGCACGTCGACGAGTTTGCCGCCTTTGACTTCGTAGACCATCGAGCAGGTGTCGGGGCAGTCGTGCGGGCAGGCGCCGTGGAAGGTCTCGGATTTAATCTGCTCGTTCATTGCGCTTCCTCTCCAGGTGTTCGTTTTGTTGCCCGGGCGATGCCGGGCTGCCGGTCCGCGTCGAGGCGGACCGGTTGAATGGTGCGGCATCCTGGCATTGATTGTTTGATCGGGCAATCTTGATCGGCGTCAGTCCGCAGTTGTGCGGAGGGGTAATGCGGCTTCGCAATTGCAGCGATTGGTTTGGGTTAGGGCAGCGCGTCGCGATAGACGTGGATACGGCCGGCGGCGTCGCGGATTT
The DNA here is from genome assembly GCA_002279935.1 of Hyphomicrobium sp. 12-62-95. Classification (GTDB taxonomy): domain Bacteria; phylum Pseudomonadota; class Alphaproteobacteria; order Rhizobiales; family Hyphomicrobiaceae; genus JAGVSR01. The sequence continues at coordinate 91,244 of NCCZ01000008.1, forward strand.
CGCAGCCGTCCGCCGTCAACCGAACGTCGGCTGAGAGAAGAGAAATTTTTCCGAAGGCGCCGGGGAGATCGAGGACATAATCGGGCCGGGCGATGCCGGACAGGCGGCGGTGGAGTTCGCTAACGAGGGCGATGCCGTGGGCGACGGGCACGCGGAAGTGGCCGGTGCCGGGGGCGAGGTCGCCGTGGTGGAGGTAGTAGGGGATAATACGCGTTTCGAGGAAGGCGCGCATGAGGGCGTCGAGCGTGGCTATGTCGTCGTTGATGCCGCGCAGCAGGACGGTCTGGCTGACGAGCGGGATGCCGGCAGTGGCGAGGCGGGTGAGTGCGGCGCGGGCGTCGGAGGTCAGTTCGCGCGGGTGATTGGCGTGAATGCCGACGATGATGGTTTTGCTGCCAGAGGTGAGGGCTGCGACGAAGGCATCGGTGACGAGGTTTGGCGCGACGACGGGGACCCGGGTGTGCCAGCGGACGATTTTGACATGCGGGATAGTATCTAGGGCCTGCATCAGCGCGCGGACGCGGCGGGCTGAGAGCATGAAGGGATCGCCTCCAGTGAGGATGACCTCCCAGATGGCGGGGGTCGCTTGGATGTAGGCGAGGGCCGCGTTGAGTTCCGCGTCGGTGAGATTGTGGCCGGCGTCGGGGCCGACCATTTCGCGGCGGAAACAGAAGCGGCAATAGACCGGGCAGACGCCGACTATTTTTAAGAGCACGCGGTCGGGATAGCGGTGGACGAGGCCGGGTACGGGGCTCTTGGCGTGATCGCCGATGGGGTCGGCTAATTCGGCGGCATGCGTTGTGAGTTCTGCTGCGGTGGGGACGAACTGGCGGGCGATGGGGCCGGTTGGATCGTTGCGGTCGATGAGGGCGGCCATCGTTGGCGTGATGGCCACCGCATAGCGCTCAGTGACGGCGGCCAGCGTGTCCGCGTTGGATGGCGCGGCGAAGCCCGCTGCGACGAGGTCGGATGCGGAGCGGAGTGTTTTTTCGCGTGCTGTCACGGGAGCGGCCAGACGTCGGTGTCGTGATCGGGGTGCTGCTTGGACACGAGTTGGGCGAGGAAGGGGGCTGCGATTGGATCGTCCAGCGTGTGCATCGATGGCAGGGCCGCGATGGCGTCGACGTAGGGGAGCTTGCCTTCGATGCCGAACTGGACGGTGGGTGAGATTTTTTCGGGATGGTCGAAGGCGGCGATGGCGAGCGCCACGCCGTCGGGGACTTCATAGGTGAGCGGTGTGCCGCAGTTTTCGCAGAAGCCGCGGTTGACGAAGTTGGACGAGGCGAAGTGCTTGGGTTTGCCGCGCGTCCAGGTGAGGGTGGCGCCTTTGGTGTTGACGAGGGGCGCGTAGAAGGCGCCGAAGGCTTTCTGGCACATGCGGCAATGGCAGACGGAGGCAACTTTCAGTTCGCCTTCGACGCGGAAACGTATGGCGCCACATTGGCAGCCGCCTGTCAGTCCGTCGGCCATGTATCTGCTCCGCTGCTATTGCTCGCCCTTGCGGCGGCTCATGAAGGCGATGCGTTCGAAGAGGTGGACGTCCTGTTCGTTCTTGAGGAGCGCGCCGGCGAGCGGGGGGATAAGTTTGCGGCTGTCGGTTTCCTTGAGTGTGGCGAAGTCGATGTCTTCGGCGAGGAGAAGTTTCAGCCAGTCGATCAGTTCCGAGGTCGAGGGCTTCTTTTTGAGGCCGGGGACCTCGCGCATGTCGTAGAAAATGCGCAGCGCTTCCGAGACGAGGCGGCCCTTTAGATTGGGGAAGTGCACGTCCACGATCTTTTGCATGGTGTCGGGATCGGGGAACTTGATGAAATGGAAGAAGCAGCGGCGCAGGAAGGCGTCGGGTAGTTCCTTTTCGTTGTTCGATGTGATGATGACGATAGGGCGCTGGGCGGCCTTGATGGTTTCGCCGGTTTCGTAGACGAAGAATTCCATGCGATCGAGTTCTTGCAGGAGGTCATTGGGAAACTCGATGTCGGCCTTGTCGATTTCGTCGATGAGCAGGATGGGGCGGCGGTCCATGATGAACGCCTCCCAAAGCTTGCCCTTCTTGATGTAGTTGCGGATGTCCTTGACGCGCTCGTCGCCGAGCTGGCTGTCGCGCAGGCGCGAGACGGCGTCGTATTCGTAGAGGCCTTGCTGCGCCTTGGTGGTGGACTTGATGTGCCACTCGATGATGGGGGTGCCGAGTGCGCGGGCGACTTCCAGCGCGAGAACGGTTTTGCCGGTGCCGGGTTCGCCCTTGATGAGGAGCGGCCGTTCGAGGGTGATGGCGGCGTTGACGGCGACCTTGAGGTCGGGGGTTGCGACGTAATTCTTCGTGCCGTCGAATTTCATGGGCGCATCGGGGTCCGGTTGCAGGGATGGGGACCGTACGGCGATGCTTGAGACGGGGGAAGGGGGCTGAACGCCACTGCGGGGCGGGTTCGCGTTTGTGGCTCAGTGCCAAAAAAGTGCGCCGCCCATGGGTGGGGTCCATGGGCGGCGCTAGGCCGGTGGATGTGGCCGGCCGGGTGTCCGGGAAGGACCTCGCCGTATTTGCAGATCTGGCCGGGATGTGGGGACAACAGGCCGTGAGCTGCGTGGATCGGCGCCGTGTGGGAGCGGTTGGCCTTCCTAGGGCGATCACGCTACACGAGAGAGATGGCGTATTCCCTCTAGTTGCGTGACCGCCTTTGAACAACTATAGATTGCGTTAGATCAGTTAATCTCACGTTAACGGCGGTGGACGCGTGCGATTGTCTCGTCGCGTCATGCTGGGTCCGTTCTCCCAAGTCTTGGAATTCACGAGAAAAATAAAAAGACAGGCGGGGCAGAGGCCGCTTGCCTTGACTCCGACACGCCCCCGCGACAATAGGTTCGCGACCGTCCGGGGTCCTCGGGCACGAGTCGTGCCCTGCCCTTGGATTTTTCGAGTGCGTGACGGTGCCTTAAGCGGAGACCGGCCATGGGCAAACGCGACGACAAATCGAAAGCCGGCAAAGCGGCACCTGCCGCGGCCCGGGGCAAGAGTACGGCCTCGGCCAGTGCCCGGCAGCCCGCGCGTGCGGCCAGTGTCCGGACGGCTGCGGGCAAGGTTGTGCCCAAGGTTGCAGCGAAGGCAGCGGCAAAACCAGCCGCGAAGACGGCTGCCAAGATCAGTTCAGCCAAGCCGGCCGTAAAGGCTTCTGTCCCTGCGCCCGCTCCAGTTGCGGCGGCCAAGTCGCGCGCGGTGACCAAGGCTGCTCAGAAACAGACGGATAAGAAACTCGTGGATCGTGCCAAAGCTTCGGCCATCGTACTGCCGGCGGATTACCGTCCGTCGGAAGACGAGCCGTTCATGAATGAATATCAGCGCCTCTACTTCCGACAGAAACTGGTGAACTGGAAAGAAGACATCATCCGGCAGACCAAGGAGACGCTGGAAGGGTTGCACGAGGATAGCGTGCAGCATGCGGATCTGGCCGATAGAGCGACGTCGGAGACAGATCGGGCGCTGGAACTTCGGGCGCGCGACCGGCAGCGTAAGCTGATCTCAAAGATCGATGCGGCTTTGGCGCGGATCGAGGACGGGACTTACGGCTACTGCGAAGAGACGGGCGAACCCATCGGGCTGAAGCGCCTCGATGCGCGCCCCATTGCGACGCTCTCTCTGGAGGCGCAGGAGCGCCACGAGCGGCGCGAGCGGGTCTACCGCGAGGATTGACGGATGGCTGTTCCGGTTTGGAGCGGGCGTTAACCTCGGCTCAACGTTTGCAGATCACACTTGGAGAATGCCGCGGTTGTTTTAGCGGTGGTCTGGAGTGTGTTTGATGCTGTCGATTCTCAAGTTCAGTGGAAAGCACTGGTCCCGGGCGGCGCTCGGGTGGATGTTGTTCGCGGTCGCTGTCGATGGGTTGGCGAAGGCGGGCGCGGAGGCCGCCGACGCGAAGCTTGCTGCCTATAACGCGGCGGTGGCGCTGGGCGTTCAGGATGACGCCGTGCGGCTTGGCGGGCCGGGGCAATATCAGGTTGCAAAGGTTTCGCTGAAGGATCTCGATCTGAAGGCGATCGATCCGGCGGCATTTGCCGACGCTGAAGAGATTGGCCCGCCGTCGCGCTGAACGCGCTCTGCTCTACTTTCTCTTTTTGAACTCGAACGGCGCTGACGGCTCGGTCGATGCCGTGGGTTGTGGCTCGTCCGGCGGGGCCTGCTTTTGCGCGGTCTCGGCCGTGCGGACCTCCTGCACGCGCTGAACAAGCGTTTTGACGAAATCCAGATCGCGCAGATGTACGTCGTGCTGGGCGTAGGGCATTTCGATGCCGGCCTCGCGGAACGCGCGCACGATGCGATGGCGCAAATCGGACATTGCGGCGAGGCGCTTGCCGAAGTCGGCGACGCTGGCGGACAGGGTGAATTCGAAACCGTTGGGACCGAAGGCGTCGAAGGACGCGCCGGGTTTGGGTTGCTGCAGGATCAGCGGGCAGTCAGCCGCGACCTTGTCGAGGATCGTGCGCACGTGATCGGGGTCGGCGGCGTAGCTCGTCTTGACGGGAATGGAGATACTGGAGAGCGCATTGCGGTGCGTCCAGTTGAGGAATGAATTCGTGATCAGTTCCGAGTTGGGGACGATGAGGGTCGCGCGGTCGCCGGTTTCGATTTCCGTCGAGCGGACGGAGATATTTCGGACGCGGCCCGTCTGGCCGGCGACGACGATGAGATCGCCGACCTTCAAGGGCCGCTCAAAGAGCAGGATCAAGCCGGAGACAAAATTGTTGATGATGGACTGCAGGCCAAAGCCGATACCGACTGACAGCGCGCCGGCGACGATGGCGATGTTCGTAATGTCGAGGCCGGCGTAGGAGAGGGCGACGAGGACAGCGAGGGCAAAGCCGGCGTAGCCGATGGCTTTGTGGATCGAGTTGGCGAGGCCGGGATCGACACGGGCGGTGGACAGGAACGTGCCGGAGATCCAGCGCTGCACGAGGCGGGTGACAAAGAGCAGGGAGGCGAAGAGCGCGACGGCGGCGGCGATCTGGGCGAGCGAAATGCGCACGTGGCCGATCTCGAAGCCGAAGATGAGCGACTTCAGCCAAGCCAACGTGTCGGGCAGTGCAAAGCCCCATGTCACCAAGATGAACGGCAATGCGACCAGGGCCAGCAGGCCATCGAGGGCGAAGGCTGCGACTTTGGTGACCGTGCGGGACTGGTGGTCGTCCAGTCCGAGCCGCTGGTTCATGACGCGGCCGAGCGCACGCTGCTCGGTCGAGTCGGTTTCGATGAGCGCGCGGATGGCAAGGTGCAGCAGGATGGCGAGCACGACGACGCTACCGGTGACAATCACCTGCCCGGAGACGAAGCGGCCGAGTGCGACGTAGCCGGCCAGCGAGGCGCCAAGGATGAAGAGCGCCACGGCCAGCAGCGGAATTTTCAGGAGCTTCGGTTCAAGCCAAGTGACGTCGAACGGGCCGGGTTCGTTTGGTGGCGCGTCCTTCGGCACGGCAGTCAAAGCGTCTGACGGCTGTTCCGTGTCGCGCGGCCGCGGCGGACGGCGCGTGAAGGGCGTGCGCACGATCTTGAACAGGAGGGCTGCCAGCGTGACGCTGGCAATGGTCGCGGTGGCGACGCTGACCGACAGCGGCATGGCCAGAATGCGGATTGCTTCCTTGGCCAAGAGATCGAGCGCATAGACGGCGCCGATCCACGTCATGGCGCTGGTGAGCGAGGCGGCGGGCTTATCATCGAGATCAACGAGGCGCCATAGGGGGCGCTTCGGCTGCAGGATGGCGTGGGCCAGCGCGCGGACGGCGATGAAGACCAGCGCGGCGGGGAGAACGGTGAAAACGATGCGGCCGCTGTCGAGGAACCACAGGCCCAGATTGTCAAAGCCCAAGGCAATGAGCGTTAGCGCAAGTGCCGGTGGGAGCACGGTGAGACTTGCGACCCAGCCGGCCGTTCCGGCGCGCTTGAAGAAATCAGGTTCGGTTTCGATGGGCGCATCGAGGCGGGCTGCGAATACGCGGCGGCGGATGCGGGCCAGCGCGATGTAGATCGCGGCGGCGCCACCCAGCAGTGCAAAGATGGCAAAGAGATTGTTTTCCGCCGAGCGGCGCCAGCGCCAGACGGTCCAGTTGAGCTCCGTCCAAGCCGGTGGCATGGCTTCGGCAACGTTCGTCCAAGTGTCGAGGCTCAACGGCGAGGCGTTGCGCCGGAAGAGCTGCGTGGTGAAAATGCCGGTGCGGTATTCCTGGACGCGGGTCAGGAGTTCGCGGGCGCGATATTGGACTAGGCCGGTCGCCTTGATGGCGCCGTCGATCTCAGCAGAGAGAAAGCTAAGCCGCTGACGTTCAGCTTGAATGGCTGGCGCTTCGGCCGGCTGGTCCTTTGCCGGCAGTGGCCCCAGCTTTTCGATCTGTGAGGCGATTGCCCGGTAGCGGGGCTGCAGGCTTTCGAGAAATTGGTCCGAGGCGCCGATGAGGCCGTCGATTTCGAGGCGCAGGCGGGCGAGATTTTCGTCGTTCTCGCGCGAGGCATCCACATCGGTCTCGAGCGTGTCGATGGTGGCGCGCAGGTTGGCCGAGGGTTCGCGGATTTCGGCGATGGTGGCCTGATCGGCGGCGTTGTCGGGTGTGGGCTGCTGCGGAACAGCGGCGGGAGCTGCAGGGGGCTGGGCAGCTGGCGTGTCGGCGGCGGACGGCGTTTGCGTTTCGGTCGCGGGGGGGGCGGCGGCTGCCGGGTCGGCGGGGGGCGGCGCGGTTGCGGCGGGCGGGGGTTGCGGATCGGCCTGTTGTGGCGCGCTCTCTTGCGTCGTGTTTTCTTGGGTTCCGGCGGGCGGAGTGGCGGCCTGGGCTACGCCTTTGGCGGTCTGGCCCACGGCATCGAACAGCGCTTGCGCCGCCGCCTCGTTGCGTCCCGGTGCAAGGCCGAGAAGGACGATCGCCAGCGCTGCTGCCGCGCCGATCCGGTTGGCCAAAGATATCATGCGTCCAACATCACTTTCTTGCCGCATCCGGTGCGTGGTGCCGGAGGGTGATCGGCAGGTGTCTTATGGGGCGGGCTGGGCCTGCATGCGGCACGAGCGGCGGACCCATTGTCGCGCGCGGTCATTTTTCTGCGCCCGATGCCGTTCCAAATGTGCGCGGCGAGCGGGAGAAGACGGCTTGCGGTTCAACGGGTTCGGGGCGCGCGGAGGCGCGCTGGGCAATGCCCGTCTCGATGACGACGTCGACCGGGCCGCCGGTCATGATGAGATGTTCGACGTTGTCGCGCCGCACGAGGATCAACCGGCGGCGGCCATCGACGGCGGCGTGTTCGACGACATCAAGGCGGCGATCGGGTTTGGGGCCGAAGAAGCCATCGAGTGGGGACGAGCCGTTCATAGTGCTGCGCGCGACGAGGGCGGCTGCGATAAGGGCGCCTGCGATCAGAACGATCAGCACCAAGTAAGTGAGGATATCCCACATCGTGCAGCGTCTCCCTGTAGGCCGGTTGCGGTGGCCGGATATCGTGTTGGTCTGGCCGTGCTGACTCAAAAACTGAAGATGCAACGCGAAGGCAATTGAATCTGCGCCCCAATTTCGGATTTGTGTTGAGGCATTCGAAAGGTGGCGTACTCGTTTCGATCCCGAATTGCCCAAAACGAAGCACCCCGAAAGGCGAGCTATACCCCGAAGTTCACGGCAATTTAACCCCGATGATCGAAGTGTTGACAGTGTTCCTGCTCTCTCAACCCCGATCTCCACAGGCGGTTGCAGACATGCGGCGACAACCATAGTGACCTGCGTAACGAGGCCGTTGATATGCCGCCACTTGAGGCCGTCCCCTCTTCGAATCAGATACCCTTCGACTTCATGAGCGACAGTGGTGTTGCGGTCCAACGCGGCCCGGCTTCGTCCGGATCCCCGGGATCGTTTGCGGATGGATCGGTGTCTTATCTGCCGGTGCTGGGTGCGGTTTTCGCGCTGGGCGTCGTGGCGGTGACGCTTGCGGCAAGCACGGCGGGGACGCCGGTGTTGCTCGCCGTTCTTGCCTCCTTTGCTATCCTGGGTGTGTTCTTCGTCTTCGGTTGGCTGGCAGGCCATATCCGCATCGGCGACCGCCTACTCTCCGACGATATCGCGCGCAGCATCAGCGATGGGATCGATCGCGGGTTGATGGTCGCGCGCCGCGATGGGTCGGTTTTGTTCGTCAATCACAAGCTGGAAGAACTTGTCGGCCGGCTGTCCTCACGTGAGGTTTCGGCGCTCGACATGGCTTTCGGCCCTGATCTGGCCGTACGCGAGGCGTTCTTCCGGCTCAACCGGGCCGCCGATCGTGGCGACCGGCATGGGGAAGATTTCCGGCTGTCGGCTGGGGGCGCGCTGCCGCAACGCATCCTGCGCATCGATGTGTCGCCGCTCGACCTGGGACGCGGCCGGGAGACCGGGCGCACGGTTCTGTGGTCGGTGCAGGATGTCACGGAAGAGCGCATGCGGGTGGCTGCGGCGCGGCAGAGCCTCGTCGATACGCTGGGCTTTTATGATGCGTCACCGGTCGGGCTGCTGACGGTCGATCAGAGCGGTACGGTTCGTCATATCAACGGCACGCTGGCCCGCTGGCTCGGCTATCCCAATCAGCCGCTCGTCAATCGCGTGGTTCGCCTGTCGGACATTCTCAATGCGGAGACGGTGGCGTTGATCGAGGGCGCGCGGCAGGCCGGCGCAGAAGACATGATCTCGCTCGATATCGACGCGACGCGCGAAGACGGGCGGCTGTTGCCGGTGCGTCTGGTGGCGCGCACGCATCGCGACGGGCATCGCTTGATCGCGTTCATCAACCGGGAGGCCGATCATGGCCTGGGCTTCGATGCGCCGGCGAGCGATGTGCGCTTTGCGCGCTTTTTCCAGTCGGCGCCGTTCGGGATCGCCAGTGTGTCGGCGGACGGGCGCGTTACCAGTTCGAATGGTGCGTTTGCGCGGCTGATGCTTGACGGGACGGGCGGCGTCGGCAAGCGGGCGGTGGATGTGTTGGCGCGCGTGGACGACAAGTCGGCGCGGATCGAGATCGAAGATCAGTTGCGCCGGGTGCTGGCGGGTAAAGCCGCTGTGCAGCCGCTGGAAACGGCGCTTTCGCCGAACAACGTGCGGCGCGTTTATATGAGCCCGATGGTCGAGCAGGCGACGGACCGCGAGGCGGCGATGCTCTATGTGGTCGACGCGACCGAGCAGAAGGCGCTCGAGGTTCAGTATGCGCAGTCGTCGAAGATGGAGGCGGTGGGCAAGCTCGCCGGCGGGATCGCGCACGACTTCAACAACGTTCTGACCGCCATCATCGGCTATTCGGATCTGTTGCTGCAGACGCACGCGATTTCGGATCCAGCCTACAAGGACATCAAGAATATCCAGGGCAGCGCCTATCGCGCGGCGGGCATGGTGCGGCAGCTGTTGTCATTCTCGCGGCGGCAGACGCTGCAGGCGGAATCGCTGCTGCTTGACGAAGTTATCAGCGAAAACACGTCGATGCTTCGGACGTCGCTTGGCGAGAAGATCATGCTCAAAGTGCAGCCGAGCCGCGATCTCTGGTACGTGAAGGTCGACAAGGGCGAGTTCTCGCGCGTGATCGTCAACCTGACGGTCAACGCGGGGGATGCGATGCCCGATGGCGGCGTGCTCTCGATCAAGACGCGCAACATTACCGAACGCGACAGCCAGAAGCTTGGCCGCGAAGGGATGCCGGTGGGCGAATATGTGGGCGTGGAAGTGTCCGATACGGGCACGGGCATGCCGGTGGATGTTCTGGAGAAGATCTTCGAGCCGTTCTTCACCACCAAGGCCGTGGGCAAGGGGACGGGGCTTGGGCTGTCGACTGTTTACGGCATCGTGAAGCAGTCGGGCGGGTTCATTTACGCGGAGAGCGTGATCGGGCGCGGCACGTCGTTCCACATCTATTTGCCGCGCTACATTCCCGACCTTGAGGACGAAGAGGCCGCGATCGCGCTGGCGGCAGCATCACCGGCCAAAGAAGCGGCGACACTGAAGTCGTCGGATCTGACCGGGACCGGGCGCGTGCTGCTGGTTGAAGACGAAGATGTTGTGCGGTCGTTCGCGGTGCGGGCCCTGACGCGGCAGGGCTATGAGGTTCTGGAAGCGTCCGATGGGCAGGAGGCGCTTGATATCGTGGCGGCGCATAACGGCGAGATCGACATTGTCGTGACCGACGTGGTCATGCCGGAGATGGACGGGCCGACCATGTTCCGCGAACTGCGCAAGACCAACCCGTCGATCAAGGTGATCTTCGTATCGGGCTATCCCAACGAAGCTTTCCGCGAGACGCTGGGTACCGAAGAAGTCGCGTTCTTGCCCAAGCCCTTCTCGCTGCCGCAGCTGGCTGAGAAGGTGAAGCAGGAACTGGCGCGGTAGAGCTGTCGGACTTCGGATATAGAAAAACGCCCGGGATTGCTCCCGGGCGTTTTGTATTCTTGGCGGCGTCCCTTTTAGCGGCGATTGCTGGAGGAGGACGGCTTGTCCCAGTGCAGGTAGAGCACGGTGACGATGGCTGTCAGGAGCATCGTGCCGATGACCTCGGGGCGCTGGATGAAGGCGAGCCACGTGGAGAAGCCGGCGGCCGATCCGCCCTTGGCGGTCAGCATGCTGTTGGCTGCGATGATGGCGAGCGTCAGCAGGGCGGTGAGGCCCATGGCGGTCAAAATCTGCAGCGCGCGCTTGGCGAGGCGTGGAACGAGCAGGGTCTTGCCTGCGACATCGATCATGGTGCGGTCCGACATGCGTATCCGTCTCCTCCCTTGGAGTTGATGATCTCCGCCACGGACCGTTGGTCCCCCCTGCGACGGAAATCGAATCAGACAACGTTAACCCGACACTGGGGCAAACCCGGGGCACGGGCATGAATGGGGCGGTGTGATGCGGGTCAGGGTTGGGCGGCCAAGCGTAGCTAAGTCCATGGAATCGATATAGGCAGATGAGAACAAAACGTGATTGACGGGTGAGAACGAATAGGGTACAAAGTTGGTAAATTGTAGCTCTGCAACTTTAACCCTAAGGTGCGCCCGATGACGACCAAGCCCGACTTGAAAGTGATCGATGGGGGATCGGCTAAGATGGACAAGAAGCAGGCGCTCGAAGCGGCCTTGGCTCAGATCGACAAGAATTTCGGCAAGGGCTCAATCATGCGATTGGGCACCAATGACAAGTCGATCGACGTTGAGGCTATTTCGACGGGGTCGCTCGGGCTCGATATTGCGCTCGGGATCGGCGGTTTGCCCAAGGGGCGCGTCGTTGAGATCTACGGGCCGGAATCGTCGGGTAAGACGACGCTGACGCTGCATGTGATTGCGGAAGCGCAGAAGAAGGGCGGGACGTGCGCATTCGTCGACGCGGAGCACGCGCTTGATCCGGTGTATGCCCGCAAGCTCGGCGTGAATGTGCAGGATCTGCTGATCTCGCAGCCCGATACGGGTGAGCAGGCGTTGGAAATCGCCGATACGCTGGTACGCTCCGGTGCGGTCGATGTGCTGGTGATCGACTCGGTGGCGGCGTTGACGCCGAAAGCGGAACTCGAAGGCGAAATGGGCGATAGTTTGCCCGGTTTGCAGGCGCGCTTGATGAGCCAGGCGTTGCGCAAATTGACGGCGTCGATCTCGAAGTCGGGCTGCATGGTGATCTTCATCAACCAGATCCGCATGAAGATTGGCGTCATGTTCGGCAACCCGGAGACGACGACGGGCGGCAATGCGCTGAAGTTTTATGCCTCGGTGCGTCTCGATATCCGCCGCATCGGGCAGATCAAGGACAAGGACGAGCCGGTCGGCAACCAGACGCGCGTTAAGGTCGTCAAGAACAAGGTGGCGCCGCCGTTCAAGCAGGTGGAATTCGACATCATGTACGGTGAGGGCATCTCTAAGGTTGGCGAGCTCGTCGACCTCGGGGTGAAGGCCAACATCATCGAAAAATCTGGCGCGTGGATGTCGTACAACGGCGAGCGGATCGGGCAGGGGCGTGAGAATACCAAGGAGTTCCTGCGCACCAATCCAAAGGTCGCCAACGCCATCGAGGCGGCGGTGCGGGCCAATGCGGGGTTGATCGTCGATAAGATGCTGGTAGCGCCCGAGGCCGGGGAGGCTGATGAGGAGACCCCGGACGAGGATGGCGTGCTACCGGACGTCGAGGAGACCCCGAAGAAGGGCGCCCGGGCTAAGCGCTGACACGTTGGCTTTGGTCGAGGAATTCAGCGAGCGGGGGCCTTCGGGGCTCCCGTTTTGCATTTTGGTCGGGGAGGTGTGGCTTGTTCGGTTGTCCTTATGGCGGACCTTATCTTGCGGGGTGTCCGGGAGGCCGGGCTTGCGGCCGCAGGGTTTCTGGACAAAGACGGCGGGCGGCGGCTAGAACCGGCCGACCTAATGACACGGCCGGTCGGGCTGAGGTGAGCGGGGGCGTTGCGTTCGCGCTAGCCCGGCGCTTGCTGTCCCCACGGCCCTGAAACATCCGGAAAGTTTGGGATCCATGAGCGGCAGCGGCGTCAACGACATCAGAACGGCGTTTCTCGATTACTTTAAGCGCAATGGGCATGAGGTCGTGGCGTCGTCTCCGCTCGTGCCGCGCAACGATCCGACGCTGATGTTCACCAACGCCGGCATGGTGCAATTCAAGAACGTGTTCACGGGTCAGGAGATGCGGCCCTATTCGACGGCGGCGTCATCGCAGAAATGCGTTCGGGCGGGTGGCAAGCACAACGACCTCGACAACGTTGGGTACACCGCGCGGCATCACACGTTCTTTGAGATGCTCGGCAACTTCTCGTTCGGGGACTACTTCAAAGAGCGGGCGATCGAACTCGCCTGGACCCTCATCACCAAAGACTACGGGCTCGATCCGAAGCGCCTGATGGTGACGGTCTATCATGACGACGATGATGCGTTCCGAATCTGGAAGAAGCTGACGGGTTTTGCCGACAGCCGCATCATTCGTATTCCGACCTCCGACAACTTCTGGGCGATGGGCGACACGGGGCCCTGCGGGCCGTGCTCGGAAATTTTCTACGATCACGATCCGGACGGGAAGAAGGGCATTTTTGGCGGGCCTCCGGGGTCGGCGGACGCGGACGGGGACCGCTTTATCGAGATCTGGAACCTCGTGTTCATGCAGTATGAACAGCGGGGGCCGGGGGACCGGGTGTCTCTGCCCAAGCCGTCTATCGATACGGGCATGGGGCTGGAGCGCATTTCGGCTGTGCTGCAGGGCGTCCACGACAACTACGATACGGATTTGTTTAGGGCGCTGATCGCGGCCTCGGTCGATGCGACGGGCGTCAAGCCCGAAGGCGAGGCGCGCTTCTCGCACCGGGTGATCGCGGATCATTTGCGTTCGACAAGCTTCCTGATTGCCGATGGCGTGCTGCCGTCGAACGAGGGGCGGGGATATGTGCTGCGCCGGATCATGCGGCGCGCGATGCGGCATGCGCATCTTCTGGGCGCCAAAGATCCGCTGATGTACCGGCTCGTCCCGGCGCTTGTGCGGCAGATGAGTGATGCCTATCCGGAACTGTCGCGGGCGCAGGCGCTGATCACCGAGACGTTGAAACTTGAAGAGACGCGGTTCCGCAAGACGCTGGAGAACGGCCTCAAGCTGCTCGGCGATGCGTCGTCGAAGCTGACCAAGGGGACGGTATTCCCCGGCGACGTCGCGTTCAAGCTCTATGACACGTTTGGTTTTCCTTTGGATTTGACGGAAGATGCGCTGAAGCCGCGCGGGATCACGGTCGATACGGCGGCGTTCAACACGTCGATGGAAAAGCAGAAGGAAGACGCGCGCCGGGCCTGGAAGGGGTCTGGCGAGGCTGCGACTGAAACCATCTGGTTCGAGATCAAGGAGAAGACCGGCGCGACGGAGTTCCTCGGCTACGACACGGAGAGCGCGGAAGGCGTTGTCGCGGCGATTGTCAGCGGGGCTAAGGAAGCTGAGGGGCTGAAGGCTGGCGACGAAGGCGCGCTGATCCTCAACCAGACGCCGTTTTATGGCGAGAGCGGTGGTCAGGTGGGCGACCGCGGTGTCATTCGCGGGCCAAAGGGCGCGCTGTTCCGGGTGAGCGAGACGCAGAAGAAGCTGGGCGATCTCATTGTGCATGTTGGCACAGTGGAGAGCGGTTCATTCAAGGCGGGAGACGCGGTCGAACTCGAGGTCGATCATGTCCGGCGGACGGCGACGCGGGCGAACCATTCCGCGACGCATCTTTTGCACGAGGCGCTGCGGCAGGTTTTGGGCGAGCACGTGGCGCAGAAGGGGTCGCTGGTTTCGCCCGACCGGCTGCGCTTCGATTTCGTGCATCAGAAGCCGATGTCGCATGAGGAAGTGAAACAGGTTGAGGCGCTGGCCAATGCGCTTGTGCTTCAGAATTCGGCGGTCGAGACGCGGCTGATGGCGATCGATGACGCGAAGGCGTCGGGCGCGATGGCGCTGTTTGGTGAGAAATACGGCGAGGAAGTGCGCGTCGTGTCGATGGGCGAGCCGCAGCCGGGTGCGAACAAGGCGTGGTCGGTGGAGTTGTGCGGCGGCACGCATGTGCGGCGCACGGGCGATATCGGTCTCGTCAGAATCGTCGGCGAAAGCGCCAGTTCGGCTGGCGTGCGGCGCATCGAGGCGCTGACGGCGGACGGCGCGCGCAGCTATCTGGCGGAAGCGGACGAGCGGTTGCGCGAAGTGGCCGCCATTTTGAAGACACGGCCGGATGATGTGGTCGAGCGTCTGCGTGCGATCGTCGAGGAACGCAAGGCGCTGGAGAAGCAACTGGCGGATGCCAAGAAGCAGATGGCACTTGGCGGGGGTGCGGGCGCTGGCAGCGGCGCGTCGCCCGTGGCCAAGGTCGGGGACACGAATTTCTTCCGGCTTTCGGTGTCGGGGGTCGATATGAAGGACCTGAAGGCGATGGCGGACGAGGGGCGGGCGAAGGTCGGCTCGGGCGTCGTGGCGATCGCCAACGCGTCGCCTGACGGCAAGCTCGGCATCGTCGTCGCCGTGACACCGGATCTGACGGGACGTTTTAATGCCGTCGACTTGGTGCGCGCGGCGGCCGAGAAATCCGGAGGCAAGGGCGGCGGCGGGCGGCCGGACATGGCGCAGGCCGGTGGTCCGGATGGGGCAAGGGCCGACGAGGCGCTGGCGGCCATTGAAGCTCTGATCGGCGGGTGATGTTCTGGCGTATCACTGCACGAACGTGGGTGCATCGCCCAAAGCGAGAATAAGAAAACAATCGGGAGTTGTTCGTGACGAAATCTTTCGCAAGCCTCGTGGCCGCCGGTGCGCTGCTTGGTCTGGCATCGCCGGCGCGGGCGGAGGTTCCGGCTAGCCTGTGCGGGACCAAGCCTGAAATGGTCGACGTCATGCTGCGCATGATCGAGCAGGGTGTCGAGAAGCTCTACAGCGACAATAAGATGTTTGTTAGTCGCGACAATCGTGACGGGTCGATGTGGGCAATCACGTTGCCCAATACGACCGCGCATCCAGCCGTGGCATGCCGCACCAAGGCGATGGACACCGCCGTGCTGTGCAACGCTGGTGAAAAGCCGTGCGCCTCGTTCAAGGATCAGGCACTTGCCCGGTTCGACAAGGTCAACGCAAAGGACCAGTAGCGCTGCCGTCCACAGTCCTCGCAGCTCTGGCATGATGGCGGGTTGCTCTCGTCCGCGAGAAGCCCGACAGTGGTTTTCCATATGGAAAGCAGCGAGGCGGGGTGAATGGCCGGGGCGGCGCACGACATTACGGCCTATAAAGACGGCATGGTGATCCTGGCGACGGCTGCAATTGCCATTCCGCTCTTGCAACGCGTGCGCATCAGCCCGGTTTTGGGCTACCTGCTAACGGGCATGTTGCTCGGGCCCCATATGTTGGGCGCGCTGACCAAGTTTTTCCCCGCTGCCGAATGGTTCACCGTCTCCAATCCAGAAAATTTGGCGCTCGTCGGCGAACTGGGCGTCGCGTTTTTGTTGTTCATTATCGGGCTTGAACTGGCGCCGCAGCGCTTGTGGATCATGCGGCGGCTCGTGTTCGGCATGGGGTCGCTGCAGATTGTTTTGAGCGCCTTGGTGCTTGCCATTGTGGCGGCCTCGCTGGGGCAGGGTGCGGCGGCGGCGCTGATCATTGGATCGTCGCTGGCGCTGTCATCGACGGCGATCGTGGTTGAGTTGCTCTCGCAGCAGAACCGCTTGTCGCTGGGCACAGGGCGGACGAGTTTTTCCATACTGCTGATGCAGGATCTGGCCGTCATTCCGCTATTGATGCTCGTGCCGGCGCTGGCACCGGGTAACGACGGGGCGCTCTGGCTCAGTATCGCGCAGGCGGTGGCGCAGGCCATGTTGGCGATCGGGATCATCGTCGTTGTCGGCTACCTCGTGCTGCGGCCTCTGTTCCGTCTGGTGGCCAATACCGAGAGTGGCGATCTCTTCGTTGCGGCCGTTCTGCTGGTGGCTGCGGGCTCGGGGATCGTGACGGCGGCGGCAGGATTATCGATGGCGCTCGGTGCGTTCGTGGCCGGACTGCTGCTGGCGGAGACGGAGTTCCGGCGGGCGATCGAGGCGACGATTGAACCTGTGAAGGGGCTCCTTCTGGGATGCTTCTTCTTTACGGTCGGTGCTGGGCTCGACCTCAGTGTGATTATCAACAATCCGGGGTCGGTACTGCTGGGACTTCTTGCGCTTCTTGTCCTCAAAGGCGTGATCGTGGCGGGCGTCGTGTGGGCCTATGGCTTCAGTGGCGTTGTGGCGGGGCGGACGGCTGCCCTACTCGGGCCGGGCGGCGAATTTGCTTTCATCGTTTTGGGGTTGGCTGCTGCATCGAAGATCATCGAGCCAGATGTGACGGCGTATGTGCTCGCCCTCACATCGTTATCGATGGCGCTTATCCCGTTGCTCGACAGGGGCGCACAGGCGCTCTTCCCGATACCGGCCAATGTGCCGTCGGATCCGGCGTTGACGGCGTTGCCTGAGCCGCAGGAGTCCGTGACGGCGATGGTGATCGGATACGGGCGCGTGGGCGCGCTCGTCTCGGACATGCTCAACGTGCACAACGTTACCCATGTCATCACGGAGAAGCGGCCCGATCTGGTGTCAGAGGGACGCAAGGACAGCCGGCCGATCTATTACGGCGATGCTTTGAACACGAGCTTTCTGCAGCGGTGCGGGTTAGCGCGCGCGAAGGCTGTGATCATCACGATCCACGACTGGGAGGCGACGGACGATATTGTAAGTACGATCCGGGGCCTCAGCCCGACAATCACGATCGTGGCGCGTGCGCGGGATGCGGATCACGCGCGCTATCTCTACGAGATCGGCGCCTCGGACGCGGTGCCGGAGACGATCGAAGCCAGTCTGCAACTCTCGGAAGCAGCGCTCGTTGATCTTGGCGTGCCGACGGGGCCGGTGATCGCGTCGATCCACGAGAAGCGCGACGAGTTCCGGGCGGCGTTGCAGTCGGCTGCGGGCAAGGCGGGGCGGACACAGAGCCATGGTGTGCGGCCGAAGTCGCGGGACCCGGCGGCCGGCTAGGGTGCGGGGGCAGCTTGTTTCGCGGGTGGCGTCGGCGTCACGGGGGCGGGATCCTTCGGACGCTGGTCCGGTGGCAAGTCGGTGACCTTGGACCAGTCGAGGATGTCGAAGTCCATCAGTAGGGCTGCCAGTTTTTGGTCCGCGTCGTAGCCGGCATAAACTGTGTAGGCGCCTTCACCCCAGCCCGTATCAAAGGCGACGACATTGCCGGGGCCGACGTCGGCTGCGAGCCGGAACGCGCCGCTGGCGCCTTTGTCCTTGTAGCCAGCGTTCTGGCCGCGTTCGAGCCAGCTGTCGAAGAAGGTCTCATCGGCGGCGACGGCTTCGCTTGTCGCGCGGCCGGCGTCTTGGTCGAAGTAGGCTGCGACGCCGCTATCGACGGTCACGCCCCATGTTCCGTCCGGGTTTTCCGCGTCGCGCTGCATGTCGACGGGTTTGGCGGATTCCCATCGGACGACGGGGCGTTCGGTGATGTCGACGCGGGCGAAGGCAACGCGGCCACGGCCCATGGAGCCTTCGAGGATAGCGAGGCGAACGGGATATTCCCCGGGGGGCACGTCGAGCGCGAGGGGCTGCTGGTCGGTGCTGACGAACGGATCGGCGGCGACGATTTTGCCGGAAATGACTTTAAGTTTCGCCAGGTCCGTCACGCGGAAATAGACTTTCACCGGGCGGGGTTTTTCGCCGGGCAGGCTGTCGTCGGCGGAGGCGACGAAGTCGGGCGAGAAGGCGCGGGTGAAGTAGGGCGCGTGCAGGGGTTCGGCGGCGCGTGCGGGTG
This sequence comes from Hyphomicrobium sp. 12-62-95, assembly GCA_002279935.1. Classification (GTDB taxonomy): domain Bacteria; phylum Pseudomonadota; class Alphaproteobacteria; order Rhizobiales; family Hyphomicrobiaceae; genus JAGVSR01. The sequence continues at coordinate 109,508 of NCCZ01000008.1, forward strand.
CTGCGCCCAGCGCGGTGGCGCAGAGAAGGCAAAGCGCGAGGATGTTACGGCGGAAGGGCATGGGCGATTATGGCTCGAGGTTGCGTGCGGTACGTAGCACGGCGATGCGGCGCTGACATGGAGCGCGCGATCACAGCGTCAACGGGCGGCGCGGATGGCTTCGCGCGTGTGCCTGCAACTTATGGCCGTGGAGTTGACGGCGATGGCAATGCGCCATCGCCGTCGGCCGTGTTGATCATCGCGTCCGGTGCTTCAGGCCGTCATGGCCCCGAACTTGCCGGCGTTGAAGTCGGCGACGGCTTGGCGGATCTCGGCTTCGGTGTTCATCACGAACGGGCCGTAAGCGGCGACCGGTTCGTTGATGGGTGCGCCGGAGAGCAGCAGGATCTTGGCGTCGTTGTTTGCCTCGATACGCACCGGACCGCCGTCGCGTGACATGACGACGACCTGGGCTTCGCGCGCGATCTCCTCGTCGTTGACCAGGATGGTTCCCGACAACACCGCAAGGGCGCGCGTGTGCCCTTCCGGCAATGAGAGTTGCGCTTGTTTGCCCGCGTTCAGGCGGACATCCCAGATGTCGAGCGGCGTGAAGGTCCGGGCGGGACCTTTATGCCCCTCGTAGTCGCCGGCGATGACGCGCACGGTTCCAGCTCCATCGGGCAACTGCGCGACGGGGAAGTCGCTTGCCAGAAGCGTCTGGTAGCCGGGCGGCTGCATTTTGTCCTTGGCGGGCAGGTTCACCCACAGCTGCACGACCTCGAAGGTGCCACCCTTCGCTGTGAAGTCGCTGGAGTGATACTCCTGATGGACGAGACCGGACGCGGCCGTCATCCACTGGACATCGCCGGGACCGATCTTGCCGCCCGCACCGGTGGAGTCGCGGTGCTCCAACTCGCCGTCATAGACGATGGTCACCGTCTCGAAGCCGCGATGGGGATGCTCGCCGACGCCGCGTGGGGTGGCGGCCGGCTTGAAGCTATGCGGACCGGCATAGTCAAGCAGCAGGAACGGATCGATGGCCGCGCCGTGGGCGTGATGAGACAGCAGTGAGCGGACGGGGAAACCGTCGCCAACCCAGTGCGGGCGTGGGGCGTCGAGAACGCCAATGATCGTGCGCATCGTGCCTCCTTCATGTGTGAGAGCTTCGTTCGCCGCTTATGTGTTGATGCAAGGCTTGTGCTGCAATAGGCCGCGACAAAGGCTGCCTGCGCACTCAAGGCATGAGGCGTGCGCCGTAGAAGAGGGCGATGGCGACGGAGATGAGGGACATCACGAAGCCGGCGATGGAGAGGCCGAAGCTCCACCAGAAGGTGTTGAGGCGCAGTTTCATGTATTCGGAGCGGAGCGCTTCCATTTCGGGATTGCGCTGGCGTCCGCCGCCGCCACCGGAGGGCGTGGCGCTATCGTCTTTCAGGTAGGCGAGATAGCCGCCGTGAAGCGCCCAATAGCGGCCGGCGTTGGTGAGGATGAGTTGCGTGCGGCTGTCGTCGGCGAATTTGGCGAGGCGCGTGCGGACGAGAAGATCAGCCGCGTCCTTGGCGATCGATAGCTTGGTGTCTTCGTCGGCGAAGACGGTGCCGGGCTGATCGAAGATTTCTGCTGGCGGCGAGTTGTAGGCCGCCGCCAGCAAACGGTCTGCGGTGTGTTCGATCGTGGCGGGATCGCTCAAGCCGTCATCGCCTTCTTGAGATTGTCGTCCACCTTGTCGAGGAAGCCGGTGGTGGAGAGCCACTTTTGGTCGGGGCCGACGAGCAATGCGAGGTCTTTGGTCATGAAGCCGGATTCGACGGTATCGACGCAGACTTTTTCCAGCGTTTCGGCGAAGCGCTTCAGGTCGGCGTTGTCGTCGAGCTTGGCGCGGTGGATGAGGCCGCGGGTCCAGGCGAAGATGGAGGCGATGGCGTTGGTGGACGTTTCCTTGCCCTTCTGGTGCTCGCGGTAGTGGCGCGTGACGGTGCCGTGGGCGGCTTCGGCTTCCATGGTCTTGCCGTCGGGGGTGATCAGCACTGACGTCATGAGGCCGAGCGAGCCGAAGCCCTGCGCGACGGTGTCGGACTGCACGTCGCCGTCGTAGTTCTTGCAGGCCCAGATGTAGCCGCCGGACCATTTGAGGGCGGAGGCGACCATGTCGTCGATGAGGCGATGCTCATAGACGAGCTTGCGCTTTTCGAACTCGGCCTTGAACTCGGCGTCGTAGACTTCCTGGAAGATATCCTTGAAGCGGCCGTCATAGGCTTTGAGGATCGTGTTCTTGGTGGAGAGATAGACGGGGTAGTTGCGGTTGAGACCGTAGTTGAGGGAGGCGCGGGCGAATTCGCGGATGCTCTCGTCCAGGTTATACATCGCCATCGCGACGCCGGCGCCGGGGGCCTTGAAGACTTCTTTCTCGATCACCTTGCCGTCTTCGCCGACGAACTTGATCGTCAGCGTGCCTTTGCCGGGGAACTTGAAGTCGGTTGCCTTATACTGGTCGCCGAAGGCGTGGCGGCCGACGATGATCGGCTGCGTCCAGCCCGGCACGAGGCGCGGCACGTTCTTGCAGATGATGGGTTCGCGGAAAATGACGCCGCCCAGGATGTTGCGGATGGTGCCGTTGGGCGACTTCCACATTTCCTTCAGGTTGAATTCCTTCACGCGGGCTTCGTCGGGCGTGATGGTGGCGCACTTGACGCCGACGCCGTGCTTCTTGATGGCGTGCGCGCTGTCGATCGTCACTTGGTCGGAGGTCCGGTCGCGGTTCTCGACGGAGAGGTCGTAATACTCGAGGTTCACGTCGAGGTAGGGGTGGATCAGCTTGTCCTTGATGAGTTGCCAGATGATGCGGGTCATCTCGTCGCCGTCGAGTTCCACGACGGTGCCGGTCACCTTGATCTTCGTCATAGGGCTCTGCCTGCTGTCTCGTTGAAATGGGTGAGGAATGATGCGGCGCACCATAGGGCGGCAGATGACGGACGCCAAGGGGCGGCGGGCCGCACCCGGACGAAAGGGCTAACGCCCGCAACACGCGTCAGAGCGGTTGGCGGGGGCCCAGCGCTTCGCTATAGCCGGGCCAGCGGCGGGCGGGGCCCGCAGCGTCATGTGGAAGGATGGTCATGCAGATCGAGATTGCCGATGGGACCCCGTGCGTTCAAGGCGTGCCGGTCGGCGCCATCGTGCATGCGTGCCATGAGAAGACGCTCGATGCGGGGCTGGCGGCGCTGGCCATGCCGGGGCTCGACCGGCGGACGCTGGAGCCAGTGCTGACCTATTGCGCGGAATTGCGCTGCGAGGCGGATCAGGCGACGTGTCCGGGGTGCAAGCGGCGGACGGAGGCGGAGGGCATCGCGACGCTCGACGATTTCATCGCGCGGCACGAGGAGATCGTGGTCGGCGACGGATCCGTGCGTTTGAAGGGAACGGGTGTCGGGCGGCTCACGACGCCGGCGCTGGCTGCACTTGAGAAGACGTGGTCGGGCGAGAACTACTGGTTCTGGGCGCGGCGGGTGTTGCGCAAGCTCAGGCACGGCATCCGGCGGGCGCACATTCGGGGCAACGCGATTGCGCCGCCTGGAACAACTCCGTCGGTGATTCTCATCGAGCCGCAGCTGCCCGACAACATCGGCATGGTGGCGCGGGCGTGCGCGAATTTCGGGCTCGATGATCTGCGGCTTGTCGATCCGCGCGATGGGTGGCCGAACGAGAAGGCGCGGATTGCGGCGTCGGGGGCCAACTACGTCATCGACGACGCGGCGGCCTATGACACGTTCGATGCGGCGCTGGGCGATCTGAATTGGGTTTGCGCGACCACGGCGCGGCAGCGGGATTTGAGAAAGCCGGTACTGACGCCGGAACAGGCTGTGGCGGAGATGCGCCGCCGGATCGGGGAGGGGCAGCGGTGCGGGGTGATCTTCGGGCGCGAGCGGAATGGGCTCGAGACGCACGAGGTGGCGCGGGCGGACGCCGTTGTCATGATCCCGGTGAACAGCCGCTTTGCCTCGCTGAACCTGGCGCAGGCGGTTTTGATTCTCGGCTACGAATGGATGCGCAGTTCGGGGCAGGCGACGTTGGGGCGGGTAACGACCTTCGAGCAGCCGCTGTCATCTGGTCTTTATCTTAACGACCAGGCCCCGGCGACGCGGGAGGAGCTTTTTGCGTTTTTCGAGCATTTGGAGCGGGAGTTGGAGGCTCAGGGTTTCTTTTCGTCGCCCGATAAACGTCCTTCTGTCGTCAATAACTTGCGGACAATGTTCGTGCGGGCCGAGCCGACCGGCCAAGAGGTGAAGACCTTGCGTGGCATTGTTGCCACTCTGGTGCGCCCCAAGGGACAAGGCCGAAAGTGATCCACAAACGCTGCCTTGTTCTGGCCAAGTTTTGAGCCGAGCGATGCCCGGGAAAACGTCACTGGCTGCTAATCCGGATGGCGCCGATTTGAGGGTCTTGCGGGGTCCCTAACGGTGCGTGCGGAACGTCTGTTCGGACGCCGGGTGAAGAACCGGGCGGGCGGCTGGATCGATGGAACGGGCCCGTCTGGGCTCAAAAGACAAAAACAGGGGCAATTCAAATGCGAATGACGGTCTGGGCGGGGGTGATCGGGGCATGCGCGGCGGCGGGAACGCTTGTCGGCGCAGTTCAGCCGGCCGTGGCGCAGGAGCTCAGCGAAAAGTCGGTTCGCTCGTTCATGGATTATGCGTGGTCGCTGACGCCGCAGCAGTTCTCCAAGCAGGATGGCACGGTTATCGTCATCGACAAAAAGAAGCGCGATGACGTGATGGTGCCGATGGACGTGGCGCGCGAGGTGATCCGCGTGGGCCGTCTTTCGGCGCATGCGCAGATTTGCAGCTTGCCCGACCATCAGGTGATCAATCACCGCTCGCTCATGAAGCGTGAGGAAGAGAAGAAGTCGTGGTCGGACCAGCAATTGGTCTACATCAACCAGCTGCACCTCACGACCGTGATGCTGCTGACGGGCCGGATCCGGGTCGTTGAGAGCGAAGGCGATAAGGAAGTCGTCGTCGACGACGGCAAGGCTTCGCAGAAGACCTGCACGGATGAGGAACGCAAAAAGGTGCAGGACACGATCACGGCCTACGTGCAGTCGGGACCCAACTTCAAGGTCAACGTTGCGCCTGTAGCCGGCGCACCGGCGGGTGGCGCGGCTCCGGCCGCAGCGCCAGCTGCTGCTCCTGCGGCGGCGAAGGCTGCGCCCGCCGCGGCCGCGGCTCCGGCGGCTACGGGGTCCACGACGGTGGTGCCGAAGTCACAGTGATGGGCCGGCGTTCGGCCCTCCGCCGCAGTTGACGGGCGGGCCGTTTCCACATAGGACACAGTCTGCGACGCGGGCCTTCGGGGCCCGCGTTCGTTTTGCGCACCCGCGGTGCCCGGCCGTCACGCCGGGGACCTGTCGGTTTAAGACCTTGAAATCAGGGGCTTAGACAGAGGAGGGGGCGCTCCAACCGGACCCAGCGCTGGTCGCGCTGTGTCTGCAACTTCCTAATGGAGTGCTCGACCATGACCAAGCGCCATAGCGCTAAGCATAAGATTGACCGCCGCCTGGGTGAAAACATCTGGGGCCGTCCTAAGAGCCCGCTCAACAAGCGCGAGAGCCGTCCTGGCCAGCATGGCGAGCGCCGCGTCTCGAAGCTGTCGGACTTCGGTCAGCAGCTCAAGGCCAAGCAGAAGCTCCGCGGCTATTACGGCAACATCTCAGAGCGGCAGTTCCTTCGCCTCTTCAAGGAAGCAACGCGCCTCAAGGGGTCGACGTCGGAACAGCTGATCGGCCTACTCGAGCGCCGTCTCGATGCCGTCGTCTATCGCGCCAAGTTCGTGCCGACGGTGTTTGCCGCCCGCCAGTTCGTGAGCCACGGCCATGTGTCGGTGAACGGCCGCCGCGTCACGATCCCGTCCTACCGTCTGCGCATCGGCGATGTGGTTGAGGTCAAGGAAGCCTCGCGCCAGTTGCCGCTGTTGCTCGAAGCCATCAAGAGCTCCGAGCGCGATGTGCCCGATTACGTCGATACCGATCACTCGAAGATGACCGCCAAGCTGGCGCGCATTCCGGGTCTGGCGGACGTGCCGTATCCGGTCGTGATGGAACCGAACCTCGTGGTCGAGTTCTACTCGCGCTAAACGGCTTCGATTTGCGATTTGGAAGCGGCCGGGCCCATCGCCCGGCCGTTTTCGTATGGAGGGATGGACCGGATGCAAAACCCCATTTGGCTCGCTGCCGGCGGCGTGCTGGTGCTGCTCGGTCTTCTTTTGATGCGCTGGGCGTCGCGCTACGATGCGGCGGGCATCGCGGTGGATGCGGCGTGGCGCATGGCGAGGACGGGGAGCACGACGGGCGCGCGGGACGAATTGGGACGCGTGGTCGACGAGCAGTTAGCTGATATCCGCGCGGATGCGGCGCGGATGGGGCATGCGCGGACGGCGGTGAAGCACGGAGCGCGGTTTTTCATTGCCCGCTTCGTCAATATCGTGGGGCTTATCGTCATCGTGTTGGGGCTGGCCGCGATCGCGGCAGCGTTCTTCTGAGTTTAGCCTACCTCAAGTCCGCCAGCGGCGCGCGGGGTGCGTGGAGAGGGCCACGGGTTCGCCGGCGATCGGCTGAGGCTCGGGTGGAGAGCCGGGGTGCATCGGCAGGGTGCCAGGATTGCCGCCCGCCCGGCGGGCTGGCTCCGTATTGGCCCAGCCGTAAGCGAGCATGGTGATCAACGCGCTGGCGGCGAAGAAATAGACGCCGGGCAGCACGCGGGCTTCGGTGTAGCCGGACGAGTTCACATAGAAAATCATCAGCGCCAGCACCATGACGTCGGTCATGGAGTAGCGGCCGAGCCATTCCATGGTGGCGATCGACTTCTTGCGGAATTCGGGTGGGATGTCGGGCGAGGCGACGAGGGTGAGCAAGTAAAGTAGCTTCAGGAACGGAAAGAGGATCGAGAATAGGAACAGCACGACGCACAGGAACACTTCGTCCTGGTCCCAAAGCGCCCAGATGATGGTGCCGATGGAGTGCTCGTTGGTCCAGACGTAGATGGTGGTGAAGCGGATCGAGGGCAGGATGATGCCCAGCGCGAACGAGACTGTCGCGACGATGATGAGGAACGACAAGACGAAATTGCGGAACGGAGAGACGCGGCTCGGGGGTTCGGGTTCGGGGAGAGCGGTGGCGGCGATGCCTTCGTTGCGCAGCCACGCATAGGATAAAATCATCAAGACGACGGCGGCGGTGAAGAAGTAAACGCCGGCTAGGCTGGCGGCGTCGTAGAGACCTTGGGCCTTGATGAAGAAGATCGTCAGCGAGAGCACGAGGACATCGTGCATGGACCATTTGCCGAGCCATTCCAGCGCACGAAGGCGGCGATGCTGGCGGACGAGTTCGGCGGCGGGAAGGGTGGAGATCAAGAGAAGGTAGAGCAGCTTCAGGACCGGCAATACGATTGAGAAGATAAGGACCGTGAAGCCGAGAAAGACCTGACCATCGCGGATGAGAACTTCGACGGTGGAAAGCAGCGAGTGTTCGGTGGACCAGAAAACGTATTTGGTGAGCCGGATGATCGGCAGGGAGATGCCCAGCGCCAGACACACGGCGGCGCCGATGATGGCAAAGCTCAACAGGAAGCGCCGACCGCCGAGCCGCATTGTTCCGCCTGCTCTTGTGCCCAAAGAAAGCCCCGGCCCGCCGTTGCGGCGTCCGGGGCTATCCTATCGGTCTCAGTCGTGGCGAAAAGGGGGCTTGATTACCCGTGGTGATGCTGGTGGGCGATGCCCTTCTCGCAGATGAGGTCGTGCAATTCGCCGGCCTCGAACATTTCGCGCATGATATCGCAGCCGCCAACGAACTCGCCCTTGACGTAGAGCTGGGGGATGGTCGGCCAGTTGGAGAAGCTCTTGATGCCCTCGCGGATGCCCTGATCATCGAGCACATTGATGTCCTTGAAGGGGACGCCGAGGTGCTGAAGGATTTTGGTGGCGGTGGCGGAGAAGCCGCACTGGGGGAAACGCGCGTTGCCCTTCATGAAGAGCACGACGTCGTTGCTATCGATGGTTTCCTTGATCCAGGCGTGAATGTCTTTGTCGCTCATCGTGAGATCTCCTGACGGGGCCGGATGGAGCTTCCTGACCGGTCTTTGCGGTTAGATGGGGGGCAGCATGATGGAAAGTCAATGGCGCGGTGTGGCGGCCGTTAGGCTGCCGAGGCGGCGCTATTCCGGCGGGGCGGCGGTCGTCAGCTGCAGGGCGTGGAGCACGTTGCCCATCTGGCCGCCGAAGGCATCGTAAACCAACTGGTGCTGGCGGACGCGCGGGAGCCCCTTAAAGGCGGCTGAGACCACGTGGGCGGCCCAATGGTCATTGTCACCGGCGAGATCGGTCAGACGCACCTCGGCGTCGGGCAGCTTGGCTTTGATCCGGCGTTCGATCTCGGCAGCGGACATGGGCATGTGACAATCCTTCTCGTTCTGGCCTTCACGTTCGGGCCTTCTCGCTCGGGCGTGCTCTCGCTCTGGCGAGCGCTATGCACGCTCACCCCCAGAGTTTCAAGGGGTTGCGATTGGAAAACGGCGGCACATGTAGCGGTGATGGCGGGCCAATGGGTGGAACCGCAGGACCCGGACTAGCGTTCAGCCCGTTATGAAAATCCATGTCGTTGTGAACAAGCGCGCTGGGACGGTGCTCGATTGGGAGAGTGGGCCGTTACAGCAGGAAATTTTGGCCGCCTTCCGGGCGCAAGGGCATGAGGTGACTTTGCATCTCATCTCGCCCGACGACTTGGTGCCCACCATCGATCGCGCCTTGGAGCAGGGCTGTCAGGCTTTGATCATCGGCGGTGGCGATGGGACCGTGCGGACGGGCGCCATCAAGCTGATGGGCACGGATGTGCCGCTCGGCATCCTGCCGCTCGGTACGCTGAACCGGTTGGCGCGGGACTTAAAGATTCCCTTAGAGGTGCATGCGGCCGCGGCAGCCTTGGCGAACGCTCGGGTGGAGGCCATCGACGTGGGGGAGGTCAACGGGCGCATTTTTCTCAACAATTCTCTGTTGGGACTGACGGTGATTTATTCGCAGTACCGGCAGGCGGTGCGCGGGCGGCCAATCATGGAGCGCATGCGCGGGTATGGGACGGCGGTCAAAGAAATTCTCAAGAGCCGGCGGCGGATGGATGTCGACATCGATCACGGGCAGTCGCGGATGCGGGTCCGAGTCTTGTCGATGGCGGTGTCGAACAACCGCTACCAGGAGAACGCGAGCCTGATGCTGCAGAAGGAGACGCTGAGCGACGGTGTGCTGGCAGCCTATATTTCGCAGCACCCGTCGGGATGGGCGTTGGCGCGGGCGATCGTCCGGGCCATGCTCGGGCGGTTTAAATCCGATCCCAATATCGTGCACATTGAAGCGCGTGAGATCGATGTGTCCGCGCGCCGGTCGCGGTTGCGGCTTTCCAACGATGGGGAGTTGGACATCGTTGAGATGCCGCTGCGGTATAAGATTCGCCCTCGGGCTCTGAAGGTTCTCGTTCCCGTCACGGAAAGTCCAGCCGATGCTCAACGATCCAACGACGCCGTCCTTGCCCGTTCATAAGTCTGCGCACCAAGGCCGCGAGCGGTGGCCGGTGGAAGCGGAGGTGCTGCTTGGCCTCGGTGGCGCGGCGGCGGGTGTTTTCGCATTCCTGCTGATCGCGGGGATGGTCATGAATGGCGGCTTTCGCGGGGCCGACGAAGCGCTGCTGTTGTGGTTGCGCAATCCAGCCGATTTGTCCGATCCTTTGGGGCCGGTGTGGTTCGAGGAGGTTGTGCGGGATTTGACCGCGCTCGGCTCGACATCGGTTTTGACGCTGATCGTGATCGCGGTGTCGGGGTTTCTTTATCTATCCAACCGGCCACACAAAGCGATTGCCGTGTTGGGTTGGACCGCGGCGGGCGCGCTGCTCAGCACGTTTGCGAAACTAGGCTTTGCCAGACCGCGGCCGGATCTCGTGCCGCATGGGGCGGAGGTCTTTACACACTCATTTCCCAGTGGTCATGCACTGTCGTCGGCGGTGATTTTCTTGACGTTGGGCGCGATGATCGCACTCGTTCAGGACAGCCGCCGGATCAAGTTGTTCGTGTTGGCCTTTGCGGTTCTTCTCACTCTGCTTGTCGGCATGAGCCGGGTTTATCTGGGCGTGCATTGGCCGTCCGACGTTCTGGCCGGCTGGGCTTTGGGGGCTGCGTGGGCAACGCTGGGCTGGCTCGTGTTTCGCGCCTTGGAGCGCGGGGCGACCGGCGCGCGTCAGTGACCTCCGCTCAAAACCAGGACCTTCACCGGCATCTGCAAGGCTTGTGAGCGCAGGATTGCTGCATGCACGACGCCGACCGTGTCGATGGCATGCAGGGCAAGGCGCTTCAAGAAGCTGGGTTCGGTTTCGATGCGGTCGTGGTTGCTGGAATAGGCATTCACGATGCAGCTGGAGCCGGGCGTGACGTCGTTCAGGCCGCCTTCGTAGAGCGGTTCGAGATAGACGGTGATGGAGCCCGGAGCACGCGCCTGCTGGAGGTCGACGAGTTGTTCGCCGGCGCGGAATTGGCCGGATGCGATGACGTCCTGCACGTCGACGACGACGAGGGGAATGATCGAGAGCGGTTTCGACATGCAAGTCGCTTCGGCGGCCATGCCGACTTTCATGATTTGCGCTTCGATCTGACCGAAGCCGGCGTGGAGCTGGCGGCGGCCGATGCGTTTTGGAATGATGATACCCGCGGGGCGCATGATCGAACTGACGAAATCGCCGGGCTTCAAAACGAATTGTTCCACACGGCCGTCGACGCCTGAGTAGATGACTGTCTTGTCGAGGTCCACCTGTGCCTGATCGAGGGCGGCTTTGGCGCTTTCTTTTTGTGCCGGCAGCAGGGTTGAGATTTTGGTTTCAGCGGCTTGGAGGCCCGCTTTGGCGGCAGCAAGCTGGCCTTCGCGGGCTTGGACAGTGACCTGGAGCTTTTCCAGCTCCCGGGTGGCGACGACGCCGGCATTGCGCTGGGCAAGTTCTTGCTTGGTGCGCAGATCGTCGAGGGCTTGCTGCAGAGCGCCTTGTGCTTCCTTGATCTGACCGTTCGCGGCCGCGATGTCGGCCTTGGCCATTTCCATCTGGGCATCGATTTCGTCGACGCGGCGCTTGGCTGTTTCGAGGGCTGCTTCCTGCTTGGCGCTGTCGAGCTTGAAAAGCTTCTGGCCCTGCGTCACTTCACCGGTGACGGGGACGAACACCTCTTCGACCCGGCCCGGCGTTTCGGGGAGGATCGGGATGGTGCGGTAGAACATGAGCGCGTTCGATGTGGAGGGGTGGTTATAGAAGATGATCGTGATGAGCAGGACGGTCAGCAGAATGCAGCCGGTGATACCCCAGCGCAGTTCGTACCAGACCGAATAGAGCGTGATTTCGTGGCCGAAGCGTTTGCCTTGATAGTAGTGGCGGTAGAGATAGTCGGGCAGGATCGTGAACAGGGAACAGATGAGAATTTCCAGCATGGCTCAGGCTCCCGTCGACGGTGTGGCGGCGGGTGCGAGGACGGTCGTGGGCGGTTCGGGTGCTGCTTTTGGCGGGGCGGCGTGGTCGTCGCCAGGATCGGCGGGCGTATCGTCGGCCGGAGGGATGCCGGTCAGTTTTTCCAGAGCGGCGGCCATACGTTTCAAAGGTGAGATGAAATCGGGCAGATCGATGAGGGCGAGGAGGAGCGCTGCGACCCAGAAAGCGTGAATGTGGGTGAACAGCGAGAGGAGGCCGAGCACGGCGACGATCTCGAACTGCAGTTTTTTGTGCCCCATGCGTTCGGGCAGCGAATGCAGCGTGAAGAACAGGACGCCGAGGCCGATGACGCCCGCTAGGACAATCAGGGTGACGAGGACGTACAGAGGGTCCCCCTCGGTGGGCCCACTTATGAACGATGGCAGATGATGCGGCGCCATCGGATGTAGGCCGTCGGTCATAGCAAGCCCCCGGATCAAAAATTCATTGGCGAAGAATTGGAAACAAACCGCCCCTTGATGGGGTAGCATCATGGAAGTCTGCGCTACGTCAAGGGTACTGCTGACGAATTGGACGGCCATTGTTGCGGTCATCCTTTCGCAAGGGTGGATGCAGGTTCCATTCGGGTGCGCCTGGCAAGCGATCGAGGCCAAATGATTAACAAGACTTGGCGCGCGGTGATTTTGGCGGCTGCGGGTCTCAGCGCGGGACCTTTGCAGGCCGCGGGCGCGGCCGAGCGCCCGCTGAACTTCGTCCAGGCCGTGCCCCGGCCTTTCGATAGCCGTCCTGCCAATGGGCCACCGACTCCGGCCCCGCGGTCGTTCGGCGGCGATACGACGGTGTTGCCCCGGGTGCCATATGACAACCGGATTGACCGGTCGCGGCGGTATGTTCCTGATCGCCAGTTGCGGCGCTCACCGGACAGTTCCCGGGTCGTGCCGAAGGCGCCGGGGGCGGGCGGCGATCCGGCGCGTTTCTTTGATAAGCCGGCAGAGAACACGATCAGTTGCGAGCAGTTGCGGCGGCTCGCCGTTCGGACTGGCCGGCTCTACTGGTCGAACCGGTATCAGCGCTGCATCGGCGCGGACTAAGTCAGCTATAAATGTAGGTGACGAAGAAGATGAGATCGGCCGAGACCGCGTTGTGTGGCGGGAACGGGAAGCTTGACTGTTTGGTGGCGAAAACGACGCTCTGGTCGAGGCCGGCGATGTTGGACGGTCTGAGAACCGTGGTGCGGACGAGGTTGCCCTTCATATCGAGTTCGATGCGGACGGTGACGCGGCCGAAGGTGTTGCGGAGTTGCGGCATGGTCGTTTGCAGGGCGCGGATGACGCCGCGCGCGAAGTCGTCGTTCTCTCCCGACCGCGTGATCCCAGCGGGGCGCTGAAGGCCTGCTCCGCCACCGCCGACGGGGGCTTGAAACACGGCCGGCGGCGTGAGGTCGAGTTTGGCGGTCTCCGTCTTCTTCGGTGCGGGCTTCTGCGGAGCTGGCGTCTTCGGCTTGGCTTCGGCGGGCTTTTCGGCCTGCTTCTTCAATTGCGCGGGATCGGGCAATTCAAGAAGCTTGGCCGTGTCGTCGGTCAATTCGGCCGTTTTGGCGGGTGTTTCGGCGGGCTTTTGCTGCTCGGTCTTTTCCTGAGAGGGCTTTGGTTCGGCCTGCTTTGGGGCTTCCTCGATAACCTCGTCGGGCAGCGTGGGGCGCAGCGATGCCTGAGGCGCCGGTGTCTCGGCGGGCGGTGTTTCTGCGGCAGCGGCCGGTGGCGGTTGGGCAGGGGCCGCGGCGGGCGGTTCGGCCGGCTTGGGTTGTTCGACGGGAGGTGCCGGGGGAGGTGTATCCTGTTGCGCGGACGGCGATGGGGGTGGGGCTGGCACGCCGGCAGCGGTGTCGGCCACGGTGGCATCGCCGCGGAGATCTTGTTCGGTGATGATCGAGACGCTGATGGCGTCGTCGGCACCGCCTTCAGCGCCCAGCCGGCGCGGCTCGCCGGTGTTGACCCGCACGAGCAGCAGTGCATGCAGCAGAACTGCGATCATGAGAAAACGGAAAAAGCGGCGGTCGTCCGCCGCAGCGATTGTCTGGCTGCCGCCGCTGCCGACGGCGGCAAGTCCGGTCGCCATGACTGGTACGTCTGTCCCCATCGGTATGATTTAGCGCGATTTGCTGCGCTGCGGAACGCTCGTGCTGGCAGCAGCGGGTCGCCTTATTGCTTTGCTGGTGCGGGTCGTCTCAGGTTGCGCTGGGCGGTTGCCGGGTGTGACATTTCAAGGCGAAATTCCGTGGGGCGCATTTGCCCGGTTGACGTGACGAGTCTCCCTAATTTCAACCATAAGTATTTAAGCGAAACAATTTCTCTATCTTCGATGTTATTCGTGGATACTATCCATGTCTGAATGAGCCCGGGGTCGTGTCTTGGGCGTTCAATCACCCTCCAGTTTTCAGCGGAGACGGCGTGCAGTTTTTTGCGCAACACGGGTGGCTTGCCGTGGTCGCCCTAGCGGTTGCGACCGCTTACGCGGCGTGGCTCGGCTATCGGATCTACATGGCCTTTGGATCGTGTCCACAGTGCGCACATCGCCTGAACCGCGCGGTCGACATTTGTGACAGGTGTGGATGCTGCCGGCATGAACACGTGCGGCGGCGTTAGGCGGGCTTGCCCTACGGGCTGTTTGGGACTGTTACCCCGCCACATTGCCGCCCGCCCGAAGGTTTGGGCTGCTTCATTAGCAAGGGCGTTGACAGGCGGGTATTTCGACCTAGAACCCGGGTCTCACTCAGGAGATTGACCCCATGCCGACGATGTCGAATTCACGCCGCCGTAAGATCCAGGCCCGCCAGCGTAAGGCGAAGAACGCGGAATCGCGCGTTGCCAAGATCGCCAAGAAAGAGCGCAACGCCAAGAAGGTTGGCTGATCGCCCGCCTTGCCTCACCGGCTTGCGTCCTTGTCGAGCGGCTTTAACTGCATCAGCCCGCCGTCTTCACCGTCTTTGAGCACGTAGAGACTGCCGTCGTTTGCTTCGGCCACGTCGCGGATGCGCATGCCCATATCGATGCGCTCCGTTTCGCGGGCTTCTTCGCCCTTGACCTCGACAATCACAATGGCCTCGGAACTCAAGCCGCCGATCAGCGCCTTGCCGGTCCAGTCGCGGAAGCGCGTTCCGGTATAGAAGGTGAGACCTGCGGGTGAGATCACGGGCGACCACGAGATGACGGGCTTTTTGAATTCCGGCCGCGTGTCGTGGTTGGGGATTTTCTGGCCGTTGTAGTGGTTGCCATTCGAGACGGCGGGCCAGCCGTAGTCGGCGCCGCGTTCGATGAGGTTTAATTCATCGCCGCCGGCCGGGCCCATTTCGTGGATCCAGAGTTTGCGCGTGGCGGGGTCGAAGGCGATGCCCAGCGGATTGCGGTGACCCGTGCTCCAGACATCCTTGCGGGCGTTCTTCGGTCCTTGCTCCATATTGTCGGCGGGGAGTGAGCCGTCGTGATTGATGCGCACGATCTTGCCGGCGTTGGTCGCGGGATCGTGGGAGAGGAAGCGCTGACGATCGCCGTTGGTGATGAAGAGTTTCTCGTCGCCGGAGAACGCCATGTGGCCGCCGAAGTGGCCGCGGCCGATCTGCTTAGGCTCCTGACGCCAAATGACTTCGACGTTCTTCAGCGCGGTGCCGTCGAGCTCGGCGCGGGCGACGGCGAGACCTTTGAGGACGATGTCGCTGTTGGGGCCGTTATCGCCAACGCGGGGATCGCCGGGGTCTTTCGCGTTTGCGGGCTGGGCTTCGGCGGGTTCGGCGTAGGAGAGGTAGATCGTGTTGTTGGTGGCGAAGCCAGGGTGGGCGACGACGGAGAGCAACCCGCCCTGACCTTCGAAGTGGACCTTGGGCACGTTGGCGATGGGTTCGGATAGTTTCCCATCTGCGAAGAGGCGGAGGTTGCCGGTTTTTTCGGTGATCAGCAGGCGATCATTGGGCAGGACGGCGATCTTCCAGGGATGCTCGAGTGGGGTCAGCATCTCACCCTGGATGGTGCCGGACTTGGACGTGAATTCTTGCATGCCGGAATCCTGCGCGAAGGATTGATCACCCATGATGGCTGCTCCCATGATTGAAGCGCCCAGCGCCAGTTTCGCTCGCCATGCAATCGTCATCGCACACCATCCTGGTATCCTGTTTCAAACGGATAAGGCTGGTGTAACGGCGGGAGGGGGAGGTGGTTCCGGTTAGTGTCCCGCCATGTAGTCGGGCAGCCAGGCCTCGTTGAGGGTACGGAGTTTGTCGAGGGGGTAGGGGTCTTCGTCGCCACGGATGCTGAGAGTAGTGCCGCCGACTTTGCCGAGGATGCGGGCGGGGAGCGCTAAAAGCCGCGCGCGTTCGAGGACTTCCTCGGCCATTGCAGGCGAGACGGAGAGGACGTAGCGGCCCTGGTCTTCGCCGAACCAGGCGGCGTGCGCGGGCAGGGTGCCTTCGTAGGCGTAGAGATCGGCGCCCAAGTTGCCGGCGAGCGCCATTTCGGCGATGGCGACGAGGAGGCCGCCGTCGGCGCAATCATGCACGGCGGAGACGTTGCCTTCGCGAATGAGGGCGCGGACGAGGCGGCCGGCTTTCAATTCATCGGCGAGATCGACGGGGGGCGGGGCGCCTTCGAATTTGCCGGCGGCCATTTGCTGGTAGAGGGATTGTCCGAGCCAGCCGCGTTCGAGGCCGATGACGATCAGGAGATCGCCGTCGCGCTTCAGCGCAATGTCGGCGATTTTCGACACGTCAGGCACGAGGCCGACGCCGCCGATGGCGGGTGTGGGCGGGATGCCGACGCCGTTGGTCTCGTTGTAGAGCGAGACGTTGCCGGAGACGACGGGGTAGTCGAGCACGCGGCAGGCTTCGCCCATGCCGCGTACGCTGGCCACAAACTGGCCCATGATCTCGGGGCGCTCGGGGTTGGCGAAGTTCATGTTGTCGGTGATGGCGATGGGATCGGCGCCAACCGCGCAGAGATTGCGCCAGGTTTCAACGACGGCTTGCTTGGTGCCCATCTCGGGGTCGGCTGCGACGTAGCGGGGTGTGACATCGCAGGTGGCGGCGATGCCCTTCTGCGTGCCGTGGACGCGCACGACGCCGGCATCTCCGCCGGGGCGGCCAACCGTGTCGCCCATCACCATGTGATCGTACTGCTGGTAGATCCAGCGGCGCGAACAGAGCGCGGGTGAGGCCATGAGGGTTGTGAGCGCTTTAGTGAGGCTTTCAGGCGGCGGCACCCACTCGGGCAGCACAGGCGCGGGCGGCACGGGATAGAACCAGGGGCGCTCGTACATGGGCGCGGAGTTGGCGAGCACGGGCACGGGCAGATCGGCTTCGACCTTGCCTTTATGCGTGACGATCATGCGGCCGGTGTCGGTCGTGGTGCCGATGACGGCAAAGTCGAGGCCCCACTTAGTGAAGATCTTTTCCGCGTCCGGTTCGCGGCCGGGCTTCAGGATCATCAACATGCGCTCCTGGCTTTCGGAGAGCATCATTTCGTAGGCGGTCATGTCGGGTTCGCGTTGGGGGACGTGATCGAGCACGAGGTCGATGCCGACGCCGCCTTTGTCCGCCATTTCGGATGTAGAAGACGTGAGCCCGGCCGCCCCCATGTCTTGGATGGCGATGATCATGTCGGTCGCCATCAACTCTAGGCAAGCTTCGATGAGCAGCTTTTCGGTGAAGGGGTCGCCGACCTGGACGGTGGGACGTTTCTCGTCGCTCTTATCGTCGAATTCGGCCGACGCCATGGTCGCGCCATGGATGCCGTCGCGGCCGGTTTTCGAGCCCACGTAAACGACGGGGAGGCCGACGCCTTTTGCAGCGGAGTAGAAAATCTTGTCGGACTTGGCGAGGCCGACGCACATGGCGTTGACGAGGATGTTGTTGTTATAGCCCGCGTCGAAGTTGGTTTCGCCGCCGATGGTGGGCACGCCCGTGCAGTTGCCGTAATGCGCGATGCCGGCGACGACGCCGTCGACGAGGTGGCGGGTCTTGGGGTGCTCGGGCGCGCCGAAGCGGAGTGCGTTCAAGTTTGCGACGGGGCGGGCGCCCATCGTGAACACGTCGCGCATGATGCCGCCGACGCCGGTGGCCGCGCCCTGGAAGGGCTCGATGTAGGACGGGTGGTTGTGGCTCTCCATCTTGAAGACGGCGCAGTCGCCGTCGCCGAGGTCGACCACTCCGGCGTTTTCGCCGGGGCCCTGGATGACCTTGGGTCCGGAGGTGGGGAGCGTCTTCAGCCAGACGCGGGACGATTTGTACGAGCAGTGCTCGGACCACATGACGGAGAAAATGCCCAATTCGGTGAGTGAGGGCTCGCGCCCGAGGATTTTCAGAAGCCGCTGATATTCATCGGGTTTCAGCCCGTGTTCGGCGACGATCTCGGGCGTGATGGTGGGCTTTGCGGCGGCGTCTTGCATGGGCTCTCTGGGGGCTCATCGGCGGCTGAAGTCACTCTCGGCCGCGTTATAGCCCCCCGCACCGGCCTTGTCGCGGTGCTGGGACGATTGGGCTGGGGAGGGGGATGAACGCTTGGAGGCCTGCGCCCAGCGCGGTCCCGGCGGCCGGAAGATGAATGCTTGGGTGTTCGAGCGGGAAGGGTACTCCAAAGACAAGACGTCCTGAGCATCCCGGTATTCGCATAGCTTTGATTCAAATGGCAGCCTGGGCGGGTGAGCCTACCCGTTCGGGCTGTGACTGTTTTGCGCTGCAGCAAACGCAGGGCTGGGGTGCTGAACTAGCACTTTTGTACAATGGGCCATGGGGTTACTGACGGGGTCGCCAGCAGTTGAGACCAATCATGAGCATGTGAGGCCGCTGCGGGCGCTGTTTGTGTTTACAACCTAAGTTCAAACACGATGGAGCCCACCAATGTCCACTTCGCTTTCTTCCAAGTCCCTTGTCGCAGCCGCCGCTCTGCTCATTGCAGGGGCCGCCGGTCTGGGTGCATCGGTCACCCATGCTGGTGAGTTCTCGTCGGCCACGGTCGTGAAGCCCAAGGCTGGTCTGTCGTTTCCCGTGGGGTCCAAGCAGGCCGTCGGCTACTTCCTCGCCGAGCGGGGCGGTTGCGATCTGACGCTGTTGATCGGTGAGGCCGGCGAATCGGCTTCGGAAGCTGCAAAGGGCGGTACTGCCTCGCGTTTCAGCACGCTGGTGGCTGCCGGCCGCACGGCGCGAATCGATACAGCGGATGGTCCTTCGGTCGAGTTTTTCTGCTCGACGGGCGCATCGTTCCTGACGACGCGCGTGTACGAACGGGTCGCCTACACGACTTCGGCAGCACGCTAAGAGATTTGCCGGTTTCGGCTGGAGAGGGGCGCTGCGTGGCGCCCCTTTTTCGTATGTGCAACGCTGGCGTTATTGTAATTTGAGGAGCGATGCACCCGCGCATTACACAATGATGAAGTGAGCTATGCGGCCAGCGCAATGGTGCACTGCGATTTTGAAACTTCTACAGCGTAGAAAAGTTGGGTAGAAAACAAAGGCCGGTTGGTGCTGGGAAGCATTGTGTGCCTGCCGGCGTCAGAACAGACAAGGCCCGTCAACGGGCCAGGAGATCATCATGCAAGCCTTCATTCTGGCGCTGTTGCAGCGTCAGCCGGCTCGCCGTCGCAATCGCGAAGGCTGAGCTAGTATCCCCCGCTAGGGGCCGCGCGACGCGGCTTGGGCGGGTTCAGTTTCCTCCGAGGTGTTACCAGTGTCACGGCGTCTTCCTCCAAACGCGTTTTGACATGACAGAAGCGGGGCGGTCCGAAAGGTCCGCTCCGTTTTTGTTTTGATTGGGAGGTGGGGCGCTAGGTCTGAGCAAGTAGCTGCCTCTTTCCCCCGGCCTTCGCCGGGGCAGGCCTGACCCTTAGCCTGTGAAGGAGACGGGGAGAGGGGATCAAAGAAAACCCCGCTAGGCTGGCGCCTGCGGGGTTCTGTGGTCGAATTCTGTCGAGAGGCTCAGGCCTCTTCGCCGTCGTCCGCCGGGGCAGAGCCTTCCTCGAACATGTCTTCGGAATAGGTCTCGATGTCGAGCTTCTCTTCCTTGATGACGGTGACGTTCTCGCCGCGGGCCTGACGATCGGCTTCTTCCTGCGAGCGGGCGACGTTGACGGAGACGGCAACGAGCACTTCCGGGTGGAGCTGGATCTTGGCGCCGTGCAGCCCAAGCGTCTTGATCGGCTTGTCGATGACGACCTGGTTGCGGTCGACGGTGAAGCCACCGGCAGTGACGACTTCGGAGATGTCGCGCGGGGAGACCGAGCCGTAGAGCTGGCCGGTGTCGCCGGCTGAGCGGATGGTGACGAACGTCTGTCCATCGAGCTTGGCGGCAACCGCTTCGGCTTCCTTCTTCAGCTCGAGGTTGTTGGCTTCGAGCTGCGCGCGCTGGCCTTCGAACTTGGCGAGGTTGTCCTTGGTGGCGCGGAGTGCCTTCTTCTGCGGCAGCAGGAAGTTGCGGGCGAAGCCGTCCTTGACGTTGACGACATCGCCCATCTGGCCGATGCGGCCAACGCGCTGGAGGAGAATGACTTGCATGGGGGTGGTCCTTTCGATGTGTGTTTGATGGTGGAAGGCGATGCGATTGAATTCAGGTGGACACCGGAGCCGGTGGTGGCGGCGGGCCTAACGGGAAGGCGCGCTCGCGCAGCCGCAGCGGGCGTTCCGCGAGGCCGACGAGGGCGATGAAGACGGCGATCCAGACGGCGACAACGAGGAGGCCGATGTAGAGCATCCAAAGCCCGATGGGACGCCAAGAGCGGGCGCGCGTGACGTAGTGGATGACGGCGAGGCCGGCGAAGACGTAGGCGAGAAAGAACGCGCCGAGGAAGGCTGTGCCGACGGCGCCGGCGATGCCTTTAGCGCCAGCGCCGAGCATCGAGGCGATCAGCATCAAGGCGGTGCCGGGTGGGAAATCCATGGCCGAGATGTCGGGCCAGGGGCGTTGCAACTGCCCCGAGGCCAGCGTGATGCGGCCGGCAAGCCAGAGATTGACCACGAGCGCGGTCAGCCACGAGACGGCGGATGCGGCCGGCATGACGGCGACCATGATGTTGGTCATCGTCTCCAGCTGCTGATCATCGAGGGGTGTGCCGGTTGCGTCCGGCGGCATGTTGGTTTTGATCGATTCCGACAGGTATTGTTTGAGACCGGTACGGAGTTCGTCGAAGTCCTGGCCAATGACGAGGAGTACGATCAGCGTGATCGAACCGGCCATGACGGCGGCCCAAAGGACGAGGCGGCCGACGGGGTACCACTCGACAGTCGCCGTCTCGGCGCCATCCGGTTGATAGGGCCGGTTGAGGAGCGCCAGATAGGTGAGGATGACGGCGGGGATGATCTGCGTCAGCGCATAGATGCCAGCGATCATCGGACCGGCGAGCGCCAATACGATCAGAATGCTTGCAGTGCCGGCGACAGCTGCGAAGCGCCAGCCCCAGCCAAGACCGGCGAGGAAGATTGGCAGCGAGGTGAGCAGGAAGAGCGCAAAGCGCATGAGCATCGGACCCGTCGTGGCGGAGGCAAACACCACCGCCGACACGAGGCCAAGCAACACTGCTATGAGAACTTGTTTGCGCATCGGATCCCAGCTGTCCCGCTTTCGCGGTTAGGGCGCTGTCCGGCGATAGCCGCGTGCCCAACCCTTGATTTCGTTTTCGTCGCAGCGTGAGAGGCGGTGCCAGGCACTGGAAATGTGCCTGGCACCGTTGTTTGGCATTACTTCAAGACGTAGGGCAGGAGGCCGAGGAAGCGGGCGCGCTTGATGGCTTTCGCCAGTTCGCGCTGCTTCTTGGCGGACACGGCCGTGATGCGGCTCGGCACGATCTTGCCGCGCTCGGAGATGTAACGGCCGAGGAGGCGCACATCCTTGTAGTCGATCTTCGGCGCATGCTCGCCAGAGAACGGGCAGGTTTTGCGGCGGCGATGGAACGGCCGGCGAGCGGCCAACTGCTGAACTTCAGCCATGGATTAGCCCTCCGAGCCAGGTGTGTCGTTGCGGGGCGGACGGGGCGGACGCGGACCGCGCGGCGCATCGCCGTCGCGGAAGCCGCCGCCTTCACGGGGGGGGCGCGAGCGGAACGTCGAGCCGCCATCGCCACCACGATCGCCACCACGATCGCCACCACGGAAGCCGCCGCCACCGCGGGGGCCGCGATCGCCGCGATCACCACGGTCGCCGCGTTCGCCACGCTCGTCGCGGTCCTGCTTGCGCATCATCGCAGACGGTTCGGTTTCGTGCTCTTCGACCTTGATGGTGATGAAGCGCAGGATGTCGGTCTGGATGCCCATGCGGCGCTCCATTTCGGCCACGGCGGCCGGGGGAGCATCGATGTTGAGCAGCGAGAAGTGCGCCTTGCGGTTCTTCTTGATCTTATACGCGAGGCCCTTGAGACCCCAGTATTCCGACTTGGTAATCGTGCCGCCGCCTTCGGTGATGACGTCGGTGAATTCCTTGGTCAGCGTCTCAACCTGCTGGTTGGAGACGTCCTGACGCGTCATAAAGACATGCTCGTATAACGGCATGCTAAACCCCTTCTGTTCTGGTTCCACAGCGGCGAATTTCGCAAATGTGGGTCATGCCCCGGCGCAAAGCCTATGCCGGACCTGGAAGGGCCAACAGGAAACCCATGAGAGTGAAGACACTGGGAGACGGAGCCGCTTTAGGCTCCTCCGCATGATCAGCTTGCGCTAATACAACACGGCCCCCCATTCAGCCTCCAACCGGAGCGGGTGACGAGGGGGCTTATACGTGAATTTCGGCGGGAGGCAAGGGAGAGGGCACAAACGCGGGTGCGGTCGGAAGTCCCGAGCGGCTGAATACGCGTATAGTCGTCGGGGCAAAATGAGGAGCAGGCCGCGTGCTGCGCAAGGATGAACTGAAGGGTGTGAAGCCGACGGCGGATGCGGCCGAGGTGGCGCGGTTTAATGCGTTGGCTGATGAGTGGTGGAAGCCGGACGGGGCGTTCAAGGTCGTGCATGCGTTCAATGCGGTGCGCGTGCAGCACTTGTCGCAGCAACTTCCGGCGTTGTCGGGGCGGTGTCCGATCCGGGAGAAACCGTTATCCGGTTTGCGGCTCTTGGATGCCGGTTGTGGCGCTGGGCTCGTTGCGGAACCGATGGCGCGGCTTGGCGCGGAGGTGACGGGCATCGATGCCTCGGAGCGCAACGTGATGGTGGCGCGGCATCATTCGGAGCAGGCGGGGATCGGGATCGACTACCGGCATGCGCTGCCGGAGGATCTGGCGGGGGAGGCGGCTGCGTTCGACATCGTGCTGTCGCTGGAGGTGGTCGAGCACGTGGCGGATGTCGGCGACTTTCTGCGGGCGATCGGGCGGCTCGTGAAGCCCGGCGGGTTGATGGTGATTGGAACGCTCAACCGGACGCCGCAGTCGTATGTGAAGGCGATCATCGGGGCGGAATATGTGTTGCGATGGTTGCCGCGGGGCACGCACGACTGGGCGAAGTTCGTCCGGCCGGATGAGGTGACGGCGCACCTCGCGCCGCTCAGCTTTTCTGCGCTCGAGTTGAAAGGCGTGGCGCTCAATCCGCTGACGTTTAAGTGGAGCGTTGGGGCAGATGCCAGCGTCAACTATTTGCAGGTTCTGCGGCGAGCCAAGTGATGTCTTAGTGGCCGACGACGATGTCGTCGGTTGAG
This sequence comes from Hyphomicrobium sp. 12-62-95, assembly GCA_002279935.1. Classification (GTDB taxonomy): domain Bacteria; phylum Pseudomonadota; class Alphaproteobacteria; order Rhizobiales; family Hyphomicrobiaceae; genus JAGVSR01. The sequence continues at coordinate 132,635 of NCCZ01000008.1, forward strand.
GCGGTGAACGGTTTATCGGCCGTAGCAACCGCGATGCTTAGGTCAGGCTTGATGGCCAGGACCGGCACCCAGCGGGCATCCTTGCTCGCGATCAGCTGTTTCAAATCGAATTTCGGTGTGAGCTTGGTGGCGCTAAAGCCGATCCCGTTGCCGCTGCGGGCAAAATCTGAAAGGGTTGATTGGCCGGCCTGCAGGGCGCGGCCGCCGAGTTGGAAGGCGGCTTCGGCGGCTATCCCGAGTTTGCGGGTGGCCGGCGCGATCTGGAAGACATTCTGGCGGCCGAAGTCGAACGCGTAGTCGGTGAGGACAAGCGTATTGTAGGCGTCGTTTTCCGTGGCCGCGATCATGGTGCCGTAGCCGCCTAAATCGAGCGAATATTCCAACGTTTCCGAGAGAATTTCGCCGTAGTGGGTTGGGATGCCGGCCGAGCGGGCCTCACGCAGCTGGTTCCAGTTGTTGTCGACGATCAGCACCGGCAAGCCGTGATCTTTCAGTTTTTTGGCAAGGCCCACGCTCCAGGCGCTACCGCCAACGATGATGACGCCGTTGCGTTTGCCGGCGGCCAGTCCAAGCCACTGCGCCAAGGGTGCCAGCGTAAAGCCGTGCAGGACGACGGTCGTCATGACGATGGCGAACGCGAGGCCGACCATCTCGCGCGATCCGTCGATGTAGAAAGTCGTGAGTTTGGCGGCAAAGAAGCTTGTGACGGCTATGGCAACGACGCCGCGAGGCGCGATCCAGCCGGTGAGGACGCGCTCCTGCCAAGTGAGGCCTGATCCGATGGTGGCGATGAAAATCGTAACCGGGCGCACGACGAAGAGCATGACCGCGACGAAGGCGGCGGCACGCCAGTCGAGGGCTTGGATGGTGGCCATATCGATGCTGGCGCTGAGGAGGACAAACACGCCGGAAACGAGGAGCGTGGTGATGGTTTCTTTAAAGCGGCGAATTTCGACGAGGTCGGCGAGATTGGAATTGGCGAGTGTGATGCCGAGGACGGTGACGGTGAGGAGCCCCGATTCTTCGAGGACCCACTGGGAGGCCACGTAGGTTCCCAGAACGACGACGAGGAGGACTGGGGCTTTCAGATACTCGGGAACGTGACCGCCGTTGAACGCCCACACCACAGCGCGGCCAGCCAGAATGCCGACACCCAGCGCGAAGATGAGTGCGACCAGGGCGTGTGCGATCAGTTCGGGAACGGTCCCGGTGCCCTGAGAGATCAGGAGGGCTTCGAAGGCGATGACGGCAAAGAGCGCGCCGACGGGATCGTTGACGATGGCTTCCCAGCGCAGAAGCGAGGCTGGCCGTGACGTGAGGTTGGATTGGCGCAGCAGCGGCATGATCACCGTTGGGCCCGTGACCACGAGGACGCCGCCCAAGATGACGGCTGCGGCGAATGGCAGGCCGGCGACGTAGTAACCGGCGGCTGTGTTCAAGACCCAGGCGAGCGGGGCGCCGATGATCACGAGCCGGCGCACGGCGGTCGATGTATGGCGAATTTCGTGGAAGTTGAGGGTGAAGCCGCCTTCAAAAAGGATGATGGCGACGGCGATTGCGACCATGGGCTTGAAGAGTTGGCCGAAATCGCGCTCCGGGACGAGGAACCCCGTTGCGGGACCCATGGCGAGGCCAGCCAGCGCCAGGAGGACGATGCCCGGGATGCGGAAGCGCCACGCCAGCCATTGCGATCCAATCCCGGCAAGGCCGACGGCGGCCAGCTTTGCGACCAGTAGCTCCACCCCATGCCCTCCCTTGGTTTGCCATGATCAACGCGGGGACCCCGGCTTTGGGTTCGCCTGCGACGGCATGACAGATGCAACCGAGTCCAACCAGCCCCGTTGTCTTACGGGATGCGCGGTACTTGCCGTATAGGGACGGCCGGGTGACAAGAGCAGCGGATGCCGGTGATTCCAGCAATTGGTTTCGGCGGTAGCGATACGGGGGATGACACGATGAGCGGCTTGCTTGCACTTCTCGATGACGTTGTTGCGCTGGCGAAGGTGGCGGCGACGACGATCGATGACGCGGCGGCGCAGGCCGGCAAAGCGGGAGCCAAGGCTGCCGGTATCGTGATCGACGATGCGGCCGTGACGCCGCGCTACGTTACGGGGCTTGCCGCAAAACGCGAATTGCCGATCATTGGGCGGATCGCTTGGGGATCACTCAAGAACAAACTTTTGTTCCTTCTTCCGGCGGCGTTGCTCCTGTCGCAATTCGCGCCGTGGCTGATTACGCCAATCCTATTCGTGGGCGGCCTTTATCTCGCGTTCGAAGGCTATGAAAAAGTCCACGAGATGGTGTCGCCGCATAAGGTGACCACGACAGTTGCCGACGTGAAAGAAGGGACTCCGGAAGCGCAGAAGCTGGAAGATGAGCGCGTCGCGGGTGCGATCCGAACGGACTTCATTCTCTCGGCCGAAATCATGGCGATTGCGTTGTCGACGATTGATGCGCCGGACGTCGTCACGCGCGGTGTCGTGCTCGCGGTTGTGGGGCTGTTCATTACATTCCTGGTCTATGGCGCCGTGGCGCTGATCGTGAAGGCTGACGACTTCGGCGTTTGGCTGGCTAAGCGCGGGGGGGCCGTTTCGGCGCCTGTCGGCCGCGCGCTGGTGAAGGGCATGCCGGGCTTTTTGAAATGGTTGTCGATCGTCGGGACGGTCGCCATGCTCTGGGTCGGCGGCGGGATTTTAATCCACAGCCTCGCCGTGTTCGGATACCCCGGTCCTGAGCATCTGTTCCACGACTGGTCGGAGGCGGTGCGCGCGGCCATTCCGGTGGCTTCGGGCTTTTTTGCCTGGCTCACAGGGACGCTGGCTTCGGCCATCGTTGGTTTGATCGCGGGCGCTATCGTTGCGGTTGTGGTCGGTCTCCTGAAGCCGATGTTCGGGGCGAAGGAGGCGCATTGAGTCCTGGATCGGCGGGCGCGGCCATGGGTCCGCCTTGACGTGTGCATCCGGCTTGGGGCATTGCCGCGCCAGTGATCTCAGGCGGTATCGCCTCAGCAGAAGGGCGCGCGGACAATGGCCATCGCATTCGTATTTCCGGGGCAGGGCAGTCAGGACGTCGGCATGGGCCGCGAGCTGGCGCAGACCTTCAAGGTTGCGGCCGACGTTTTTGCCGAAGTGGATGAGGCGCTCGGACAGAACCTCTCGCAGATCATGTGGGAGGGGCCGAAAGAAACGCTCACGCTGACGGAGAATGCGCAGCCGGCGCTGATGGCGGTGTCGATGGCTGTCATGTGCGTTTTGGAGCGGGAGAAGGGGTTTTCTCTCAAGGATAAGGTGGCATTCGTCGCCGGGCATTCTCTAGGTGAATATTCCGCGCTGGCGGCAGCAGGTGCGTTTTCGCTGGCCGATACGGCGCGTTTGCTGAAGCTTCGTGGGCAGGCGATGCAGAAGGCCGTTCCAGTTGGGCAGGGCGCGATGACGGCGCTGCTCGGTGTCGGCATCGATGTGGCGAGACAAGTGGCGGAGGCTGCCGCGCAGGGCGAGTGCTGTCAGGTGGCCAACGATAATGAGCCGACGCAGGTCGTACTTTCGGGTGCCAAGTCAGCGATCGATCGTGTGCCGGAAGTTGGCAAGGCGTTCGGCGTGCGCCGCGCCATCCCGTTGCCGGTGTCGGCACCGTTCCATTGCGCACTGATGCAGCCGGCCGCGGATGCGATGGCGGAGGCTTTGAGCAAGGTGCAGGTGAACGCGCCATCGGTTCCCGTCGTGGCGAACGTTCTGGCGTCGCCCATTTCTGATCCGGACGAGATCCGGCGGCGGCTTGTCGAACAGGTGACCGGCACAGTGCGGTGGCGCGAGTGCGTGCAGTATATGGCCGCGAACGGCATCACCGAGGTCTTTGAGATCGGTTCGGGCAAGGTGCTGTCGGGCCTTGTGGGACGCATTGAAAAGTCCATCAAGGCGACACCGGTCGGGACGCCCGCGGACATCGATGCGGTGATCGGCGGGTTGGCCTGAGCCATTACGGTTAAAGCGGCCCGAGCATTCCCGCGATGTGGTGGACCACTTGACGGGGGCGGGGCGCGGTTCCAAAAGTCCCGCCAATGCATCGCCCGATCTGCAACTCGGGCCAACTTCAAAATTATAAGGACGGCGATCCCATGTTCGATCTGACAGGCAAGACGGCGCTCGTGACGGGCGCGACGGGTGGCATCGGCGAGGGAATCGCGCGGGCGTATCACGCGGCTGGTGCAACGGTGGCGATCTCGGGACGTCAGGTTGCAAAGCTCGAAGCGCTGAAGGCGGAGTTGGGCGATCGCGTCGTGGTGGTGCCATGCGATCTGGCGGACCGGGCGCAGGTGGGCAAACTTATCGATGAAGCCGTGAAGGCGCTGGGCGGACGGCTCGATATTCTCGTCAACAACGCTGGGCTCACCAAAGATAATTTGTTCATGGTGATGAAGGACGAGCAGTGGGACGACGTGATTGCCGTCAACCTGACGTCGACGTTCATGCTCTGCCGCGCCGCCGTGCGCGCCATGCTGCGTAACAAGACGGGCTACGGCCGCATCATCAATATCTCGTCGGTCTCCGGCGTGTTCGGCAATCCGGGCCAGGGGAACTATGCGGCATCGAAGGCAGGCATGGTCGGAATGACCAAGAGCCTGGCGCGCGAAGTTGCCAATCGTGGCATTACGGCTAACTGCATTGCGCCGGGTTTCATCAAGACCCCGATGACGGATGCGCTCAACGACAAGCAGCAAGAGGAAATCGCCAAGATGATCCCCGCCCAGCGTTTCGGCTCGGTGGAGGATATTGCAGCCGGCGCGCTGTATCTCGCCTCCAACGAGGGCGGGTACGTGACCGGCCAGACGCTGCACATCAACGGCGGGATGGCTATGGTTTAGGCTGGATGCGGACCGTGCGGGTGGCAACCCGTTGCCAACACGCGCTTTTCCCTCTTCATGGTCATGGGCTGCGGCAAAACTCCGCGAAGGTGGCCAAAGGGTAAGGAGATGTGTTACCGAGCGGATGTTTTTTGCTGCGGAAGCTGGGGAAAAGCCCTAACGATCGTGGCATTGGCGCTGGGGAGCCGGAAGGACTCAGGGTAGCCGGACTGGAGTGGTGGGGAGGCCCGCCTGGCCATCCGGACGGCCGGTGGCCGGAAACGGTCCGCGGCCGGACCATCAAACGACTAAAAGAACCATTCAACGCAGATACAGGGACGCGAGGAAGACGATGAGCGATGTCGCAGAGCGCGTGAAGAAGATCGTAGTCGAGCATCTGGGCGTCGAGACCGAGAAGGTGACGGAGAACGCCAGCTTCATCGACGACCTCGGCGCCGACAGCTTGGACACGGTCGAGCTGGTAATGGCTTTCGAAGAAGAATTCGGATGCGAAATTCCGGATGATGCCGCTGAGCACATCCTGACCGTCGGCGATGCCGTGCGGTTTCTCGAGAAGAACGCGACGGCGGCCTAAACAGCGCCGGGACAGGCCAACGCCGTTCCATGGAACGGCCATTTGGCCCTGACACTGAAGTGCGGCGTTCGGGCTCGTTTGATCCCGGACGCCGTTCGTTCATCTGGCAAAGGGCGTGGCTCGAACCCCGCCGGCCAGACACGATGAGACCGGCGACAGTGGTTCGCCGCAAGACAAAAGGGATTTGCGCATGCTGCGACGCGTCGTCGTGACGGGAATGGGGCTGGTGACGCCGGTTGGTGTGGGCGTCGAGGCGGCCTGGAAAAATCTTCTCAACGGCGAGAATGGCGCGCGCCGGATCGACGGCGAGTTCGAGTCGGCGGATCTCACCTGCCAGATTGCGAATTTCGTTCCGCGCGGATCGACGGCCGAGGGCAAGTTCAATCCCGACGACTGGATGGAGCCGAAAGAGCAGCGCAAGGTCGACGACTTCATCATTTTCGCGATGGCAGCGGCCGAACAGGCCATCAAGGATTCCGGGTTCACCGCCGATACGGTTGAAAAGCAGGAAACGACGGGCGTTCTGATCGGGGCCGGTATCGGCGGGTTGTCGGGCATCGCGGATACGTCGCTCCTGCTGAAGGAGAAGGGGCCGCGGCGCGTGTCGCCGTTCTTCATCCCAGGCCGGCTGATCAATTTGGCCGGCGGATATGTGTCCATCCGGCACGGGCTGAAGGGTCCGAACCATGCCGTGGTCACGGCGTGCGCGACGGGGACACATGCCATCGGTGACGCGGCGCGGCTTGTGGCGCTGGGAGATGCGGAAGTGATGGTGGCGGGCGGAACGGAGAGCCCGATCTGCCGGATCGGGATGGCCGGGTTCATTGCGTGCCGGGCCCTGTCGACAGGATTTAACGACACGCCGAAGAAGGCGTCGCGTCCGTATGACCGCGATCGCGATGGGTTCGTGATGGGCGAGGGCGCGGGCGTTGTCGTGCTGGAAAGCCTGGAGCACGCGAAGGCACGCGGGGCGAAGATTTACGGCGAAGTCATCGGCTACGGGATGTCGGGGGATGCCTATCACATCACCGCGCCGTCGGAGTCGGGTGATGGGGCTTACCGGTGCATGCGGGCCGCCTTGAAGAGTGCGAAGATCGATGCGTCCGACATCGACTATATCAATGCGCATGGGACCTCGACGCCGATGGGCGACGAAATCGAATTGAGCGCGGTGGAGCGTTTGTTCGGCAACACGGCGGCCAAGCTGTCGATGTCGTCGACGAAATCGGCGGTTGGGCATTTGCTCGGGGCGGCGGGTGCCGTTGAGGCGGTGTTCTCGCTCTTGGCATTGCGCGATCAAATCGCTCCGCCGACCTTGAATCTCGACAATCCGTCGGTGGAGACAGCGATCGATCTGGTGCCGCATACGGCCAAGCCGCGGCAGATCGATACGGTGCTTTCGAATTCGTTCGGCTTCGGGGGCACGAACGCGTCGCTGATTATGCGGCGCGTGGCGTAAGGGGCCCGACGAGGACCCGGACTGGCGTCGCACGGCTTTGCTGTTTGCGTTGCGGGTGTCCTGACGGAATGGGCGAGAGATCGCCATAATTTGTTCCGTAAGGCGCGCTTACTGAGCGGGCGGAGGACGGGGCTGGTGAGGATTTGCCGGGCTTGGCACCGCGCCCACGACGGTCGAGGAGACGTGATGATCCAGCGCCGTGATGGCCCGCCGACGATGTCGCCGCAGGGATCGATGCGCCCGCGCAGTCCGTCGGAGGCGCTCGAGCCGACGCGCGCACCGCAGCGGCCGCGGGGCGGCAAGATCCGCCAGCCGTCGCGCGTGTTGTCGACGATAGCTCGGATCGGGAGCGCGATTATCACATTGTCGGTCGTCGCCCTTGTCGTGATCGGCGGGTTGGCGCTTCTGCTGGGACATTTTTACGAGCGGCCGGGACCTCTGATCGAGGCGCGCACCGTTGTGATCGAGAAGGGCGCGGGGCGGATCGAGATCGCCGAGCAACTGGAGCGTGACGGCATCATTTCGAGCCGCTGGGCGTTCGTGGCCAATCATCTGCTGCGCAATGTGATGAGCGGCGGCAAGCCGGTCGAAATGAAAGCTGGCGAATACGAGATCAAGGCTGCGGCCAGCATGCGCGACGTCTTGGAGCTGCTGGGCGAGGGCAAGTCTGTTCTCTACAAGGTGACGCTGCCGGAGGGGCTGACCAGTCAGCAGATCGTGGAGCGGTTGCTGGCGGAGCCAAATCTTTCAGGTGAGATCACGCAAATTCCACCCGAGGGCTCGTTGCTGCCGGACACCTATCGCGTGTCGAAGGGGATGTCGCGGCAGGAGCTGCTCGACCGGATGCAAGCGGAGAGCGCGGAGTTCCTCGCGCAGGCATGGGAGAAGCGGGCGGCCGATCTGCCGGTGACGACGCCGCGCGAGGCGCTGATTTTGGCCTCGATCGTGGAGAAGGAGACCGGCAAGGCGGACGAGCGGCAGCGCGTGGCGGCGGTGTTCGTGAACCGGTTGAAGAAGAAGATGCGGCTGCAGTCGGATCCGACGATCATCTATGGCATCGTGGGCGGGCGCGGCTCGCTGGGGCGTTCGATCACGCGCTCGGATATCGATACCAAGACGGATTACAACACGTATCGCATCAATGGCCTGCCGCCGGGGCCGATCTGCAACCCAGGACGCGAGACGATCGAGGCGACACTCAATCCAGTGACGACCAACGACCTCTATTTCGTGGCTGATGGGACGGGCGGACACACGTTCTCGGAGACGCTGGCGGCGCATAACGCAGCGGTGCAGAACTGGCGCAAGATCGAGAAAAGCCAGGCCGGTCAGGAGCGCAATGCCGGACCTGGCGTGGCCGAAGCGGACGAGGGAGCGGAGGCCGCCATCGTGCCGGGCGCTGCCGAGGCAGCCCCGGTGCCGGTGGCTGGCGCTGCTGCGGCCGCCGTGACGGCGGCACCCGCGGTTGCGGCGCCTCCTGTTCCGGCGCCGGTCAAGAAAAGCAACATTCCGCTGCCCGTGCGCAAGCCTAAGACCCCTTGAGCTTCGTTGGTGTTTGGCTTTCTCCCAGCGGTCCCTTGGCGGATCGGGGCGGGGCGGTTAAACCCCTGAGCAGGGTTTTCACGCCGCTTTGGGTTTTCCATTCGCCTCCGGGGTTCCATGACGCTCAACAGTATGACCGGATTTGCCCGCGCGGATGGCTCGGAGAAGGGCGTGCGCTGGTACTGGGAGGTGAAGAGCGTCAACGGGCGCGGGCTCGATGTGCGGGTGCGGGTGCCGCAGGGACATGATCAGCTTGAACCGAAAGTGCGCGAGGCGGCGCAGAAGCGTTTTCAGCGCGGAAGTCTGACCATCAATCTCAATGCCCAGCGCGATGCGGCCACGGTGGAGGTTCGTGTCAACGAAGCGGCGCTGGCGCAGGTGTTGCGCGCGGTCGAGGAGGTTCGCCGGTTGACGGGGGCGCCGCCGCCCAGCGCCGATGGGTTGCTGGCGCTGCGCGGCGTGCTTGATGTGAGCGAAGCCGATGGCTCGCTCGATGCGGATGTAGCTGCGGCGATGCTGGTGTCGCTCGATGCGGCGCTTGATGCGTTGGGACAGGCGCGGGCGGCGGAGGGCCAGCGGCTGACGGCGGTCCTGACCGCGCATATCGACGAGATCGAGCGGCTGACGCGGCAGGTGCAAGCGTCGCCGTCGCGGACAGTCGACGCGATCCGGGCGCGATTGTCCGAACAGGTGGCCAAGCTTCTCGATGCGAGCCCGGCGCTCGATCCGGCGCGGTTGCATCAAGAGGCGGTGCTGCTGGCGACGCGGGCGGATGTGGAGGAGGAGATCCAACGGCTGGCGGCGCATGTGGCGTCGGCGCGTTCGTTGCTGTCGGAGGGCCAGCCGGCGGGGCGCAAGTTCGATTTTCTGGCGCAGGAATTCAACCGCGAGGCCAACACGCTAACCTCGAAGGCGATCGACATGGAAGTGTCGCGCGCGGGGCTCGCCTTGAAGACCGTCATCGATCAATTGCGCGAGCAGGTACAGAACATTGAATAGCGCTGTCACAAAATCTCCGCCGCCGATCGCCCGCCGGGGCGTGCTGCTCGTTCTGTCGTCGCCTTCGGGCGCGGGCAAGACGACGCTGTCGCGCGCATTGCTCGAGGGTGATCCGGGTATCCGGCTGTCGATCTCGGTGACGACGCGCACGCCGCGTCCGGGCGAGGTGGATGGCAAGGATTATATCTTCGTTGATCGGGCGCGGTTCGAGGCGATGCGGGCGAACGGCGATCTGCTCGAGTGGGCGACGGTGTTTGGCAATTCGTACGGGACACCGCGCGCGCCGGTGGAAGCGGCCATCGCGCGGGGCGAGGACGTGCTGTTCGATATCGATTGGCAAGGCGCGCAGCAGTTGTCGGAAAAGATGGCCGGCGATTTGGTGCGCGTGTTCATTCTGCCGCCGTCGGGGAGCGTGTTGGAGACGCGGCTCAAGGGCCGGGCGCAAGATCCGCCGGAGGTGGTGGCCAAGCGGATGGCAGAAGCGTCTGCAGAGATCAGCCATTGGGCGGAATATGACTATGTGATCGTGAATGCCGATCTCGCCGTGAGCATCGAGGGTCTGCGCTCGATTCTGGCAGCGGAACGTTTGAAGCGTGAGCGGTTGCTCGGGCTGTCGCAATTCGTGCGCGATCTTCAGTCGGGCTTGTAGGTGCCGCGCTCGTAGATGTTTGCCAAGCGGGCGAAGTCGTCGACTGATAATTGTTCGGCGCGCAGTTCGGGTGATATGCCGGCTTCGCGTAGTAGCAACTCAGGCATGGGTAGAAGTGTCTTCAAGGACTGGCGCAGCATTTTGCGGCGCTGGCCGAAGGCGGATTGCGTGACGCGGCCTAGCGTTTTGACCGAGCATTCGGGTGTGGGATTTGCGCGCGGTTCGAAGACGACGACGGCGGAGGAGACCTTCGGCGGTGGCGTGAATGCGGCCGGCGGAAGGGTCAGTGCGATGCGCGGTTTGGCGCGCCACTGGGCGATGACCGCAAGGCGGCCATAGGCCTTGGAGCCCGGTTCGGCGACGATGCGCTCGGCTACTTCCTTTTGAAACATGAGCGCCATGCGCTGCCACCAGGGCGGCCAGGGTTCGGTTTCGAGCCAGCCAATGAGCAGGAGCGTGGCGATATTGTAGGGGAGGTTGGCGGCGATCGCGACATCGCCGGGGGCGTTGGCTGCAAGGGCTGCGAAGTCGGTTTCGAGCGCATCGCCTGCGTGAACGGTCAGGCGGCCGGGATAGGCGGCGGAGATCTCGGCGAGGGCGCGCAGGCAGCGGGCATCGCGTTCGATGGCGATGACGGTGTGCGCGCCTTCCATGAGGAGTGCGCGCGTGAGGCCGCCGGGACCGGGGCCGACCTCGATGACGGTTGTGTTCGTCAGCGGGGATGCGAGCCGCGCGATGCGGCGCGTCAAATTGAGATCGAGAATGAAGTTCTGGCCAAGGTTTTTCTTGGCGACGAGATCGTGGGCGCGGATCACGTCGCGCAAAGGGGGCAGACCGTCGTCTACTGGAGTAGCGGGCGGTGTTCCGGGCGGCGGCGCGGCCGTGCTCATGCCGCTGTGGCGCGCGCGCGGCGGCGGTCGGCCAATTCAGCGGCCATGCGGATCGCGCAGATCATGCTTTCGGGCGAGGCAATGCCACTGGCTGCGATATCGAAGGCTGTGCCGTGGTCGGGCGAGGTGCGCACAAAGGGCAAGCCGAGGGTGACGTTGACGCCAGTATCGAAGGAGAGCGTCTTGATCGGGATGAGGGCTTGGTCGTGATACATGCAGACGGCGGCGTCGTAGTTTTTGCGGGCGCCGGCATGGAAGAGCGTATCGGCGGAATGCGGGCCGGTGACGGAGATACCTTCGCGGCGCAGTTCTTCAATGGCGGGGGCGATAAGATCAATGTCTTCGCGGCCGATGGTGCCGCCTTCACCTGCATGCGGATTGAGACCGGCCACGGCGACGCGCGGCTCATCAATGCCGAAATCGGATTTCAGGCTGCGCCACGTGATGTTGATCGTCTCATAGAGCAGGCGTTTGGATAGCGAGCGCGGCACATCGGAGAGAGGCACGTGGATGGTCACGGGGACCACGCGCAGCAGATCCGAGGCCAGCATCATCACGGGATGATGGCGCTTGCCGGGGACCAGGGAGCCGGCGAGTGCTGCCAGAAATTCGGTATGGCCGGGATGGACGAAGCCGGCGGCATAGAGAACGGCTTTTGCAATGGGGGCTGTAACGACAGCGGAGGCTTCGCCGGCCACGACCGCGCGGACGGCCTGTTCAATCGCCGAGATGGTTCCCATGGCATTTTCGGGCAGCGGCGTGCCCGGTTTCACGTCGCGGGCGACGGTGATGGGAATGACGGGCAGTTCCGTTGCGAAACGTGCGCTGGCGTCGGAAGGGCCTGCGATTTCGCTGATCGGTGTCTCAAGGCCGAGAAGTCTGGCGCGTTCCGCGAGGGTCCGGGGGCAGCCGTAGACGGCGAACGGCGCGAGGCCGCGATCGGCGCGGCGCGCATAGGCCTTCAGCACGATTTCAGGGCCGATGCCGGCGGGGTCGCCCATCGTGACGGCAAGGGGGAGCGCGCGCTCCGCATTTGTAGCGGGCATCAGCGGTACTCGATGGCCGCGTCCTGGCGCAGGTCCTTCAGGTGTTTCTTGGCCATGACTTCGAACTCCTTCTGGCGCAACTCGGCCTGCACAGTCTGACGCCGTTCGAGGTCCGCCGCTACCGTCTTACGGCCGCAGACAGCCCAGATCTCGACGCCTTCGGCACCGACGGTGGGGGGAAGCACTTCTCCGTCTTTGGCCGCGAGCAGGAGCGAGCGGGTGGGTTCGGGGATGGCGGTGGGGAGGCGGCCGCCGAGATTGTCGAAGCGGGCGCCGGCGACAGTGGTGGCGTTGGCTGACATCTGGGCGCAGCCGCCGCCGCGCTGGGCCAGGCTATCGCCCTCGGCCATGCGCTGGGCCATGACCTTCTGATTGACGCCAGCGGGAATGGGAAGAACGATGCGCTGGACCTGCAACTCAATGCCGTCGCCGTTGGTGCCAGGCGAGTTGGCGACGATGCGGTCGACATCGCGGTCGTTAACGGCGATCTGAGCGCCGAATTTGCGGCGGATGACTTCCTGCCAGGACATGTTGGCCTTGAAGCGCTGGCGCATGACGGCGGGATCGGCGCCCATCTTTTTCAGATGGGCTGCAAATTCCGGCGCCGTCATTTTGTTCTTTTCGGCGATGGAGGCCATGATCTTGTCGACGTCTTCGTCGCCGACCACGACATTGAGCTTTTTGGCTTCCTGGAGCTTCAAGCGTTCGTCGATCAGTTCCTCGAGCGCTTCCTTGCGGATGCCGGGCATGACGCTTTGGCGTGCGCTTTCGACCGCCTGCTGCTGTAGTCCCTTGGCGAACTCGGTTTTGCGTTTTTCGAAGATGGCGATGATCTCTTCGCGCGACTTGCCTTCGTTTTCCTTCACGGTCTTTTCGAGGATCGCTTTCAGGCGGTCGTTGGTCGACTTCTGTTTGATGAGGTTTTTGAAGTTGGCCTGCGCGCGTTCGCCGATGTTGGCATTGCCCATGCCCATGAGGCGCTGGCGCTGCTGAATCTCGTAGCCGGTGATCGGCTCGTCGTTGACGAGGACGGCGATCGACTGCGCGCCGGTGACTTTGCCCAGCGAGCCGTCGCTCGGTTTGATGGCGGCTGATTTGGAACCGGCACCTGCGTCGGGTTTGGCTGCTGGCTTGGCCTTGGGCTTGGCCGGGGCGGTTGGCGGGGGTTCGTTCGGGACGACGACCTCGGGCAGCGGCTGGGTGCCGGGCGGAGTGGTGACGGTGATGCCCTGCTGGGCCAAGGCCAAAGCCGGGCATAGCCCGGCTGTGAGGATGGCAGCCAAGAGCAGACGACGGGGCGGACTGGAGCGCAGGGGGAAGCGCATGCGGGTTTCAATTTTCTCCAAAGTGGGCCGCGGGCCGCTGTCGGCGCTGGACCACGGGCGGGGCCGGGGGGCGCAGGCACGCGCCCGAGTCGCTCAGGTGAGTGTACCCAGCGCCTCGGCCTGAGAATATCCGGTTATCCACTGTAACCGTGGCCGGGGGATGGCAACGAGCCTGGGTGGTTAACCGCTATGGATTGGTGCCCGGCGCTTGCTGGTCGGAGTTCACGTAGTCGAGGACGTTGCTCTTATAGTTGAAGCCGCCCAGGTACTTGTATTCGATCCGGAACATGACCGTCTGGTCGGGCTCGATGTCGCGGGCCTCGTCGCGAATGTGGTATTCGTCGTACGTGACCGAGAGCATGAAGCAGTCGTCCTGGTAGCGGATCGACGCCGTGTCGGTGATGAACTGGCTCTCGTCGAGGTCGTAACGCAGGCCGCCGAGGAGCGACCAGCGGTCGGTGAGCCGCAGGCCGAAGAGGGCGCTGACGTCCTGCTCGGCGCGGTTACCGAATTCAGGATCGGCGAAGGAATACGTGTATGTGGCGGCCGCGGCCAGCGGGCCGTAGTTGACGGCGAGGGTCGCGTCTTCACGCTTCAGAGTGAAGTTATCATCGTCGAAGCGGCTCTGGGAAATGAACCGGAAATTGTCGGTCGGTGCGATGTAGGCACCCAGCACGTAATCGGATGAGGCCGATTCCAGACCGCTGTTGGGCGAGAAGATCGGATTGCAGTTGTCGTCGACGCCGGCAGCGACCACTTGGGTGAGTACACCGCCTGGTGGTGTGCACCTGATGGTGCGGTTCGCATACGGGTTTTGGCCATCGAGCTGATAGCTCTGGCCGGCGAGGATGCGGGCGTGGCCACCGGTCCAGGGCTGGAAGGTGTACTGCAGGCCGACGTTGGCGCGGGTGCCGGTTTCGAGGCGGTCCCAACCGGAGAATTTGTTGGTGTCGAAGAGGTTCGTGTCGTCGAAGACAAGGCTCTTCGCGTCTTCAACCGGGAATTCTCGCTGATCGACGTTGGCGGTGCGAGTGATGATCTGGCCGATGGGCTCGATGACGTGCGAGGCACCTGCGGTCGATGCAATCCATGGGTAGGCCACGGTGACGCCGCCGGAGGCGAGACCGCGCGCACTGGTGTCGTCGTCGATCGCCTGTGCGGTCTCGGCGTCACGATAGTTGTTGACCTGGAGGAGGTCGCCGCGCAGTTCGCCGAAGGGCGTATAGGTGATGCCCAACTCGTCGGTGAGACGGCGGCGCCACTTCACTTCCATCGAGGCGCGCGACATTTCCTGGTCGGCCGTGCCGAGCAGGCCATCGGAGCGCGAGAGGCTCAACGCGTTGCCGGCGAGTGAGAGTTCGCCGCCGACGACGGGCGCGTCGACGATATAGTTGTAGTCGATAACGGGATGGACGCGGCTTTCGGACTGGGCGGTGTCGTCGAGCAGAAGGCCGCCGAACTGATAGAGGTTGGTGGCGAAGTAGTTCCGGTCCGACATGCCGGTGAAATAGAGGTTGTTGATGCGGTCGGTCAGCAGGATGCTGTCGAGCTTGTAGAAGCGGCGAAACGTGTCGTCGGTTTCCAGCGTGACGTCCCAGCCGGCCCGCCACCAACTGGCGAGCGAGAAATCGCCCCTGGTGACGATGCTGCCGCGGAAGCCGTCCAGGTCCTGCTGCTTGGCGGGATCGACGTCGAGGTCGCTGCCGTCCTGATCGATGCCGGCGAGCTTGACGGAGTACTGTCCGTTCGCGAACCGCTGACGCCAATCCCCCATCCAGAGCACGCCCTGGCCGGTCATGTAGCGCGGATGGAATGTGAAGTCGTAGGAGGGCGAGAGTGCGAAATAGTAGGGGATCTCGGTGAAGAAACCGAGGTCGCCGGAGTTACCGACGTCGGGGGCGAGGAAGCCGGACTTGCGCTTCACGGTGGGATCGGGGTGCTCGAAGTAGGGCAGGCCGAAGATCGGCACGCCGAACATTTCGAACTGTGCATCCTGATAGCTAATGGTCTGGGCCGCCTGATCGTGCGTGACCGTCGAGGCCGCGATACACCACAGCGGCGGCTGCGAGCCATCGGTGCGGCAGGGCGTGAATTTCGCGTTCTTGAATTCGGTGACGTTGCCGTCGCGGCGGATGCCCTGCTCGGCCGAGATCTTGGAATCGTCGACGGCAACGACACTGAGCGACTGTACGAAGCCGTCACGGAAATCATCGGTGAGGGTGTAGCGTTCGGCGCGGACGATGTTGCCGTTAGCATCGCGCAGGACGACGTTGCCTTGGGCGGAGAGCGTGTTGGCTGACTGGTCGTAAATGACTTCGTCGGCGGTGAGATTGTTGTTCTCGTACTGGATCTCGACGTTGCCCTTGGCGATGACCTTGGAGCCTTCGCTGTCGTAGACGAGTTCGTCGGCCTGGAGGTGCAGGGGCAGGCCGCCATCAAACTTCTGCGTTTTGCCGAAGATGCCGTTCTTGGGCTTGGCGAATGCGGACTTGGGTGTTTGCTGGGCGGCGGCCGGCGTGGAGAAGATCAGCTGGAACGGCGAGCCGGCGACAGATGCGAGCAGGCCAAACACGAACACAGCCGACGCCGCCATCAGGCGACGAGCCGTCTTCGGTTTCCCTGCTTCCAATGCCTGCGCTTGCCGCAGAGCACGCATCACTCAACCATCCTCCTGGTGCAAAAGCACCGTTGTTGTGGCGACCAACGCCAAGGTGATGGGGAACCAGACCGCGATCCTTGGGGCGACAAGACCTGCCGCGCCCAATTGTCGTGAAATCTCAGCCAGTAGGAAGAATCCCAAGCCCCCGATCATCCCGGTCACGACCATAGTCTGGACGCCACCGGAGCGGAATGACTTAAGCGACACAGTGGCCGCCAAAAGCACCATCACAACGCACAGGAACGGCCTTGACAGGAGCAGTTCGTACTGTAGGCGCAGGTTAGCAGTCGAAAGTTTCGCTTTTTCAGCCACTTCGATGAGGCCCGGGAGTTCCCAAAACGAGACGGCGATCACCCGGCCCAGGGCATCGGAGACGCGTTCGGGGGTTAGGTAGGTTGAGAGCAGATAGGACCCGTAGGCGACGGGTTCTTCGCCAGGTCGGGCGACCGTGACGTTTTCGAGTTTCCAGTAGCCGTCGAGGAGGGTGGCCTTGGCCGCATCGACGCGTTCCTTGAAGCGGCCTTCGGTGTCGAAGACGAAGGCATTCACGCCGGTGAGTTCGATGCCGCCGCGAGCGGCGGACGCGGCGGTCAACACCGATTGCCCGTCGAGGCCATCCTGGCGCAGCCAAGAGCCGGCGCCGCCCGCCTGCAACAGGTTGACCTCGCGGCCAAAATATTGATTGAACAGGGTATCCGCATAGGCCCGCGCGGAGGCGGCCATGGGATTATACAGCGTAATGCTCAGGACGCCGAGAACGAAGGCCACCAGGAGGCCGGGCCGCAGAAACTGCCAGGCCGACATGCCGGAGGCGCGAATGACGGCCAATTCGCTTTTTCGCGACAGCATCAATAGCGCGCCGATCGATCCAGCGAGGACGCCGAAGGCGAGGAGAAACTCAGTGTAGGCGGGCAGGCGCAGGAGTGTGAGCCATGCAACCTTCCAGCCGGCCACACCCCCATACTTGCCGGATTGGCGGAGCATTTCGACGAGATCGATGACGAAGATGAGGAAGGAGCAGACCAGGAACGTCAGCACGATGGCGCCGAGAAATCGCTTGGCGACGTAGATACCGACCGTGGTCGGCCAGAGGCGGGGAAGACGCATCAGGTGCTCCCTGCCGGTTTAGGTGTGCCGGGGCGGAGGCGGGCGGCGATGCCGGACGCGGCCTCGCCGATCAAATCCAGAAGGCGGCTGGTGCGGCTTTGACCGGGGCGCTGCTGGCCGGCGCGCTGGATGAGCACGAGGCTGATGGCGATGGTGCCCAGGGGCAAAAGGTAGAGGAGGGGGATCATCACCGGGTTGACGGAGACAAGGTTGTTGAGGCCCAGGCCCGCGAGGCGCAAGCCGGCGCCGGCGGCAAAGCCCAAGACGACAGACCGGGTGCGGTTCGTGCGCGTCGATTGCGCACCGCCGGCGGCGGCCAGAGCTATGAAGACGAAGGCCAGTGGATAGAGCGGACTTGCGAACCGCTCATGCAGTTCGGCCCGGAATTGGCCGGGATTGCGCTTGTAGAAGCGGCTTTCCGGATCAGGGTTGACGAGTTCGGAATAGTAGCGCTCGCGGGGGCGGAGATCCTTGTCGTCGCTGATTTTCTGGTCGAAGGCGTCGAGGTCGAGGGCGTAGCGATCGAAGGCGACGATGCGCGCGGGCTGTTTAACATCGTCCTGGGAGAGGACGTGGCCGCCGCTCATGATCAGGTAGGCGCCGCTCTCCTGTTTCACGATCTGGCCGCGCTCGGCCAAATAGGACATGGCGCTCTTGCCCGTGCGCGTGTCGTGCATGATCAGGCCCAGAATGTCACCATTGGGGGCACGTTCCCGAATGTGGAAGGTGACACCGCGTTCGGGGCTTGAGAATTTGCCCGGCTGGAGGACTTGGGAGAGCAGATCGGTGCGCACTTCGACGACATAGTCGCGGAGCATGCGCAGGCTCCAGGGCATACCGATGTGATTGACGAAGGCGACGGCGGTGGCAACGATGGCTGCCAGAAGAAGCAAGGGCCGGGCGACGATCCAGATGGTGCCGCCTGATGCGGTCATGACGATCAGTTCGCTGTCGCCGTTGAGGCGGTTCAGCGTGTGCATGACGCCGATGAGAAGCGCGAACGGGGCGATGAGGGCCAAGAGGTTGGGCACGCCCAGCGTTGTCATCGCCATGAGGGTCCAGGCGTTCTGGCCTTGGCTGGTGACTACCTCGAATTGGCGCAGGGCGAGTGCGATCCAAACGATGCCCGATAGCGACGACAAAATGAGCAGAAGGGCGCCTGCCGCCTGCCGGAATACGTAGCGCGAGAAAATTGTCGTCATGCGCGTTGTGACCGGCTCGCTCAGGAATGGGTTGGCGGGCCGTCACTTGGCGGTAGGCGGCGTTAACCGTCAAGATGTGAGCCCCCCGGCTGCGTGGGCAAACTGTCATCCCCACATGGCCAAAATTCGGCGCGGGAGCGAGGGTTGGGCGGGACGATGAGCTGCCTGTGAGCTTTGAAGGGTGCTTTTGGTTGTGTTTGGCGTGATGGTGGACTGGTCCAGGCCTGTCTCGCCGGGGCAATTCGACCCCCAAGGTGCGCGGGCAACTTGCGCGGCGGCGGGAAGCGGATAATCTCCCGCGTCGAAACCGCCTTCTTTTCCCCGAGCTCGAGCCAGGCTTGGATCCGCGCCCGTCGCGCGGTGACCGGCCGTGGCCCTATCCAAGGACCTCCTGTTCTTGCTCCGCTCGGTTCGACATTCAGCCATGGAGCCTTCCGTATGTCCGCCTTCGAAATTTCGTTTGCGCCTCTCAACTCTGCCCTGGAACCTGCGGCGGTCGCGTTTGCCGGCGGGGAACTGGCGCTTGGCGACACGATCAAGTCACTCGACCAGAAGAGCGGCGGTCTCATCTTGAAGGCAGCGACCGCGTCGGGCTTCTCGGGCAAGTCCAAATCGTCGTTTGAAATGCTTGCGCCCTCGAAGATCGATACCGCGCGCCTCATCGTTGCAGGGGCAGGTAAGACGGGTGATCTCACCGATACCGACTGGGCGATGCTCGGCGGCTACTGCTACGGCCAGATCACCCAGCGCAAGACGCCGCGCGCGAGCCTGATCGCCGATTTCGACGGCATCGGCGACAAGAAGCCGGCCGATATCGCGGCGCTCATGGCGTTCGGCGTTCTGCTGCGCCACTACGCGTTCAACAAATACAAAACGAAGAAGAACGGCGGCGAAGAGAACGGGGCGGCAGGCGAGGGGGGCGCTGAGGCCGCGGCGCCGGCGGCGGACGGGCTTCAGAAGCTCGTCATCATGACGGCGGATCCCGATAAGGCGCGGGTGGCGTTTCAGCGTCAGCAAGCGGTGGCGAACGGCATTATTCTGGCGCGCGATCTCGTCAATGAGCCGGCCAACGTGTTGGGGCCGGTTGAATTCGCCGAGCGCGTCAAGGATTTGGAGCGGGTTGGGCTCGACGTCGAAATTCTCGATGTGGACGCGCTGACGGCTTTGAAAATGAACACGCTGCTGGCCGTGGGGCAGGGGAGTGCGCGGCCGTCGCGGGTGGCGATTATGCATTGGAACGGTGCCAAGTCGAAGCGCGCCAAGCCGGTGTGTTTCGTCGGCAAGGGCGTCGTGTTCGACACGGGCGGCTACTCGATCAAGCCCGCGGGCGGCATGGAAGACATGAAGGGCGACATGGGCGGGGCTGCCGCGGTCGTCGGTCTGATGTCGGCGCTGGCCGAGCGCAAGGCGAACGTGAATGCGGTCGGCATCATCGGTCTCGTCGAGAACATGGTGTCGGGCAATGCCATCCGTCCGGGCGACATCGTGACGTCGATGTCGGGGCAGACGGTTGAGATCTTGAACACGGACGCGGAAGGCCGTTTGGTGCTGGCGGATGTGCTCTGGTATGCGCAGGAGCGTTATAAGCCCAAGCTGATCGTCGATCTGGCGACGCTCACGGGCGCCATTATGATTGCGCTCGGCAAGGAATACGCGGGGCTCTTTGCCAACGACGACAAACTGGCGGGTGATCTGATGTCGGCTTCGAAAGCGACAGGGGAGAAGCTGTGGCGGATGCCGCTCGACAAGGCCTTCCACCGCATGATCGACGGCAAGACGGCGGACATCAAAAACATCGGTGGACGCTGGGCGGGGTCGTGCACGGCCGCCGCGTTCCTTGAGCGGTTCATCAAAGATACGCCGTGGGCGCATCTGGACGTGGCCGGGACGGCGATGGATTCGGGCAGGTCTGACATCAACACGAGCTGGGGTTCGGGCTGGGGCGTGCGGCTGCTCGACCGGTTCGTGGCCGATCACCACGAGAAGGGCTGAGGCTCGCGCAAAGGTTGGCTGGCTAGCGACCTGATTGCAGGTCGTTCCTACCTTTTATTTTCCATAATATATATTATGCGAATGGTGGGTTGATGCGGAGGGCGGCGGGTTTCTCGTCGCCCTTTTCTTTGGGCGGCCGGATTCGCGCGTCGTCGTTCGTGTCTTGTCAGTTGGTCATGATTTGTCAGTTCGGCTCGGCGCGGTGGACAAGGCCGGCGATGACGGCGGCGTACAGCGACGCCACGAAGCCGGCCAGCACATTGACGCTGACGATGATGCCGATGACGCGCGCCCATTGCGGCGGCATGTATGCCGATAGCAACGTGACGACGAAATCGTCGAAGGCTTGCTTCAAGCGGAAGAACAATTCGCTCGTCTGCTCGACGGTCGGGACCTTGGGCATTTCCCAGACGATGGTCCAGCCGATGTCGCCGACGGTGGGCGACGGGACGAGGCCGTAGAGGGCGAGGAACGCGATCATGGCGGAGAAGAGAAGACCCAGCGGCGGGCCAAGGCGGAAGAAGCCCCAGCGCTCGGGGCGGGCGTCGAATTTGAGGGCGAGGAGGCGCAGGAGGCCCGCACCGGCGTAGATCGTGAGGCCGAAAGCGATGGCGACCCAGAATAGGCGGCCCTGGTCGGTGCCGGAAAACGTGAACAGCGCTGCGACGCCGGCAAGCAAGCCTTTGAACAGCGCTTCGCCGAAGCCGATGACGGGCACGAACAGGCCGCGCAGTGAGTTTCCCGGACCGAAGTAGAACGGCATTTCGTTTCTGAGCCGCAGGACTTCCAGGCGCAGGCCCAGCGCGAAGGCGAGGAGGCCGGTGGCCAGCGCGAACGCGACGGGATGATGGAGGCCGGCCCAGGCGACGGCTGCGCAGGCGGCGATCTCAAAGAGGATGAGGATGAGGTTCAGGATCACGCGCATGCGGTCGTCTTATCCTCGTGCCTCTGGCTTTGAGGCCCCTGCCCCACGGTACCACCATAGAGAACGGCGGGCATGGCGGGAAGTGGACGGACGTTGACGGCCGGGTGGGCAAGAGCTTCAGTCGGGGCGGCGCGTCAGGTGGAGGCGATCATGCATTGGGTTTTGCGGGTGGCATTGGGATTGGCTGTTGGCTACGCGCTGGGCGCAGTCGCGGGATACGCCGGCGTGCAGGTGTTCTCGGGGAACATGCACGATCGCGATCTGGAAGCGGCGATGACGGCTGCGTTCGCGACCGGGCCGCTCGGCGCGGCGCTGGGGGTTGCCGTGGCTCTGTGGATGGGGCGTCGGGGGTAGTGTGGGTGGTTCGGAACCCGCACAATTATTTAGGATAGCGCTGCCTGCTCGATGGGTCCTCGGGACCCCGGCCTTCGCCGGGGCAGGCAAGCCCGAGGATGACATTCGTGGGGATGCTTGCGCTCAGCTCACTGGCTTCTCTGAAGATTTGCACACGGCATCGCCGACGCGCGTGAGGGCGGCGTGGAAGGGGAAGGATCGGCGGAACCAGCGGAATTCGGGGCCGGTGTCGCCGACCAGTTCTAGCATGGCGGCGGTATCGTCTTCGGGGGGTAAGACGTGCGCGTCGATGACGTAATTCTGCGTTTCCTTGCCGAGCGAGAGCTTGCCTTCGAAGGCGTCTTTGCGTTTGGTGTCGCTGTGGGTTTTGAGTTGCATGACCTCGGCGGCGCAGGTGTTCGCGCGGTCGACTTCGATGGCGCACCAGCCGCTGGCGCAGCTGACGATATCGAGGACGAGTTTGCAGTCTCCGTCCGTGCAGCGCGATGCATCGTTGCGGATGACGTGGGGCGTACCGCTCCAGCGGCCGGCGAGCGATGGGGTGCTGAGAGCTGCGACTGTGACCGGTTTTGTTATCGGCATTTCACCTGCAAGCACGCTGGTGGTGGCAAGCACCGCCGCAGTGACGCCACAGAGCGCACCGACGATAGCGCCTGTGATGCCGATCATGATGCGCGAGACCATGCTCCCCTCCCCTGCCCTTGCCGAACCTCGTCTGACATTGGTGGCGCGCGTTGCGATCGCTGCGGGGCTGATGCTGTCGCTGATCGTGGCTCTGGTGGCGTTGGGTTCGGGGACGGGGGCCATCGCACTTCCTTTCGAGATGTCGCTCGTGGACCGGCGGTTGCCGGTGGTCTTTCGCGTGCACATGCTGGCGTCGGCGATCGTGCTGCTGCTGTTGCCGGTGGCGATCGCCATGCGCTTTAGACCTAAGCTTCACCGCAAAATCGGCTGGACGTTGGGCGCTTTCGTGGTGGTGGGAGGGCTGACGGCGCTTCCTGTTGCCATATTCAGTTACTCCTGGTGGCCGTCGCGGGCGGGGTTTTTCGTGCAGGGGCTCGTGTGGCTGTGGCTGTTCTATGCAGCGGTGGTCGCGATCCGGCGCGGGGACCGGGGGCGGCATGCGCATCTCATGCTGGCGATGGCGGCCGTGACGACGGGGGCGGTGTGGTTCCGGCTGATCACGGGGTCGGCGATTTTATTGGAGCTGCCGTTCGAGCCGATTTACGCGGCGGCGTCGTGGATCGCGTGGATGATCCCGCTGGCGCTGGTGTGGCGGTATGCCGAGGCGGTGGACGGTTGGGCGTTTCGGCTGCCGTCACTGGCGGCAGCTGGTGGCCGAAGCTCCACCCCACCCCTGCCCCTCCCCGTCGAGGGGAGGGTTTGAGGGTTTGGCAGCGGTTGATCGGGGGATGAAAGGCGGTAGTGTCCGCGGCCATGACACAGAGCGAACCTCCTTCTTCCGCCGCCGGGGCACTGCTGCGCCTCATTGAAATTATGGCCGCGTTGCGCACGCCGGTGACAGGGTGCCCGTGGGATCTGGAGCAGACGTTTCAGACCATTGCGCCCTACACCATCGAGGAAGCCTATGAGGTCGCGGATGCGATTTCGCGCGGGGATCTGGCCGACTTGAAGGACGAGCTCGGCGATCTCCTTTTGCAGGTTGTCTATCATTCACGCATGGCGGAGGAGCAGGGCGCGTTTGCGTTTGCCGATGTAGCGGACGCGGTGAACGCGAAGATGATCCGCCGGCATCCACATGTGTTCGGGAGCGCGGAGGAACGCGCGGCGGGTGCGCAGCCGGATTTCTGGGCGCGTATTAAGGCGGAGGAGCGCGCGGCGAAGGCGGCTGAGCGCGCGCGGTTGGCGGCGCAGGCTGCCCCTCACGCTCATGGGGATGCTGCCCCTCACCCTAACCCTCTCCCCGCTGAAGGGCGGGGAGAGGGGATTATGACGGACGTTCCGGTTGGGTTGCCGGCGCTGACGCGGGCGATCAAGTTGCAGGACAAGGCGGCGCGTGTGGGGTTCGATTGGCCGGATCTGGCGCCGGTGTTTGCCAAGATGAAGGAAGAGATCGCGGAGCTGGAAGAGGTTGCTTTTTTATCTGCGGCTTCCGCCCGCCCTGCGGGGAGCCGGCCGGAAGCCGCTGCGGCCATCGAAGAAGAGATGGGCGACATGCTGTTTGTGATGGCGAACATCGCGCGGCATCTGAAACTCGATCCGGAGACGGCGCTGCGCAAGGCGAACGACAAGTTCACGCGCCGGTTTGCCTACATCGAACGGCGATTGGCGGAGATGGGCAAGACGCCGGAGCAGTCCACGCTCGCAGAGATGGATGCGCTGTGGGACGAGGTGCGGGCGCAGGATAAGGCGCGGCGGGGTTAGCAGGTGGTGCCTGGCACCCTCTCTTGGCACCGTCTCTGGCACCATGTCAGCGACCTAGAGTTTCGCCAACTGCGCATCAAGCCGGGCTTTGTTTTCGGGTGTGGTGCGCAAAGTGAGCGTGGTGGCTCCGGTCTCGTCGTCGGTGGTGCGGGTGAGGACGTCGGCGTTGGCGTGGATCCAGGCGAGCAGTTTGCCGGCGTCTGGGGGAAGTGTGACTTCGACGATCTGATCGGTGGCGCCGAGGCGCGTGTCGATGGCCTCGAGAAGAGCGGGAATCCCCTCCCCCGTGATCGCGGAGACGAGGGCGGGGTGGCGCTCCTGGAAGCGGGCGAGGTTGCCGGCGTCCTGGCGCAAGGTGTCGGGCAAGAGATCGATCTTGTTCCAGACTTCCAGGATATGGCTGTGGGCTGGCACGGTGTCGATGCCGAGGTCGCCGAGGACGCCTTCGACGTCGGCTGCTTGTGCGTCGGTTTCGGGATGCGAGATGTCGCGCACGTGCAGGATGAGGTCGGCTTCGACGACTTCTTCGAGCGTGGCGCGGAAGGCTGCGACCAGCATCGTCGGCAGCGATGAGATGAAACCCACCGTGTCGGAGAGGATGATGCGGCGGCCGCTGCGCAGCTTGACTTCGCGCATGGTGGGATCGAGCGTCGCGAAGACCTGATCCTTGGCGAGGACGGCCGCGCCCGTGATAAGATTGAAGAGCGTCGATTTACCGGCGTTCGTATAGCCGACGATGGCCACGATCGGATAGGGCACCTTGCGGCGGCCGGCGCGGTGGAGTTCGCGCGTTTTCACGACTTGGGTGAGTTCGCGTTTGATGGATTCGATGCGCGATTCCAGAATACGCCGGTCGAGTTCGAGCTGGGCTTCGCCGGGGCCGCCCAAGAAGCCGCCGCCGCCGCGCTGGCGTTCCAAGTGCGTCCAGGCGCGCACGAGGCGGCCCTTTTGGTAGGTCAGATGGGCGAGTTCGACTTGTAGGCGCCCTTCGCGGGTACGTGCGCGGCGTCCGAAAATTTCAAGGATGAGGCCGGTGCGATCGAGCACCTTGGCGTTCCAGGCCTTCTCCAGATTGCTCTGCTGGACGGGTGTGATGGCGTGATCAACGATGACGAGTCCGGCGCCCGTCTCTTCGACTTCGAGGCGCAGTTCCTCGACCTTGCCTTTGCCAAAGAGCGTCGATGGACGTGGCTCGGCAATGGTGACAACGCGCGCGCCAGCGATTTCGAGATCGATGGCTTCGGCGAGGCCGGTCGCTTCCGTCAGGCGGTCGTTGGGCGAGTGGGTGACGACGGGCGCGCCGCGACTGTCGCGGGGACCGTCGTCGCGATTGTAGATGTCCTTCAGGACAGGAACGATCACGAGGGCGCGGCCGGTGGATACGAGCAGGACTTCGGTGCCGGGCTTTTCACGCCCGGGCACGTCGCTGATGCCGTCTTCTGTCGCTTTATCGATGACGTGTGCCGCCGTGCTCGCGTGGAGTTCGGCCTCAGCCCTCCTCGCCGCCTTCACCGTCCATGAGGTTTACGGGCGCGCCGGGCATGATGGTCGAGATGGCATGCTTATAGACGAGCTGGGAGTGGCCGTCACGGCGTAGCAGCACGCAGAAGCTGTCGAACCACGTGACGATGCCCTGGAGTTTGACGCCGTTGATAAGGAAGATCGTCAGGGGAATTTTCTGCTTACGGACATGATTGAGGAAGGTGTCTTGCAGGCTGGGAGCGCGTTCGGCGGGCATTTTGTTGTTCTTTCCGATTGATCTGTCGGTTCTTTTTGTTGGCATACGCAGATTACGGGCATGCGGCCTTCGCCGGATATGCGATGCGGCTCAATGACGTGGTGACCGTTCTAGCTGTTTCTCTTCGCAGCTGCAGCAAAAATGCGTGAAAAGTCTGATGAGTGTCGGCGCAAACGGGGCCGAAAAGCTATTCAAACTGGCGTTATTTCAGCCAAATCGTGGAATTTTTCCCGGAGTCGCTTCGTCAGGTCACCAGGGCGGCCCTCAGCGACTTTGTGGCCATCGATGCTCACCACGGGCATGACGGTTGCAGATGCGGAGGTGACGAAGGCTTCGCGGGCGGCCTGGGCCTCGGGAACCGTAAAGGGGCGCTGTTCGACCGGCACGCCTTGGGCTTTCAGGAGGTCGAGGAGCGTGGCGCGGGTGACGCCGCCGAGGATGCGATTGTCGAGGGGGCGGGTCAGGACAAAGCCGTCGGGGCGGACGATCCAGGCATTGGACGAGGCGCCTTCGGTCACGAAGCCTTTCTCGTCCACGAACCAGGCTTCCTGCGCGCCGGCCTCGCGGGCCGTCTCCTTGGCGAGGGCGGCGGGCAGCAGCATCACGGTCTTCAGGTCACAGCGGCCCCAGCGCGGGTCGGGGACGGTTTTCACAGCAATGCCGGACTTGGCTTTCGCGGCCACCTTGTACGGGTCGATGGGCCGGGCGAGTGCGACAAGCGTGGGGTCGGTTTCGCCGGGAAAGAGGAAATCGCGGGCAGCCTTGCCGCGTGTGACCTGCAGATAGACCAGACCATCGCGGACGCGGTTGCGGCGGACGATTTGGGCGAGCACGTGGCGCAGGGCGGCATCCGACATGGGCTTGGCGATTTTGAGTTCGGCCAGCGAACGATCAAGGCGGGCCAGATGGCGGGTCGTGTCGATGAGCGCGCCGGATTTGACCTCGCAGACTTCATAGACGCTGTCGGCGAATTGAAAGCCGCGATCCTCCACATGCACGCCGGCTTCTGCGTAGGGGAGGTAGCGGCCGTTGACATAGACGATGCGTGCCATGGGATGTCCCTTTGCAGGATCTTTTTAGAAGTAATCTGGGCTGACGCGGAAGAGCTGTTCGACCTGGCGGACGAAATCGGCGCGGGCAAAGAGGACGGCGCGGTCGCCGACTTCGAATTCGGTATCGCCTGTCGGTTTGACGAGCTTGTTCTGCCGTAGAATGGCGCCAAAGCGGACGCCTTCGCCGAGATCAATCTCGCGGATCGATTTGCCTACAAGGCCGGACGTTTCCAGCACTTCGGCTTCAAGGACTTCGCCGGCGCCGTTGTGGATCGAGTGCACGCCACGGATGCGGCCACGGCGGACGTGTTGAAGGATGCGGGACACGGTGACGGTCTTGGGGTTCAACTGCGCGTCGATGCCGAGCGACCGGATCATGGCGGCATAGTTCGACGAATTGAGCAGGCAGAGCGAGGATTTGCAGCCGATCTGCTTGGCCAGAGCAGCGGTGAGAAGATTGGTCTGGTCATCGTTGGTGACCGCGATCAGCGTATCGGCGGAGGGGGCTTCGGCTTCGCGCAGGACGTCTTCGGACAAGGCGGAGCCGTGCAGAACAACAGCGCGCTGGAGCTTTTCGGCGATTTCCATGGCGCGGTTGCGCGACATCTCGATCACCTTCACGCGCAAGTTGGCGTCGCGCTCTTCGAGTTCACGGGCGATGAAATAGCCGATATTGCCGCCGCCTGCGATGACGAGCCGGCGGGCTTGGGTTTCCTCGTGACCAAAGATCTGGAGGACGCGGCCGATTTGAGCGACGTCGGCGATGACATAGACATCGTCGCCGACCTGGACCTGATCATTGGCGTGGGCGACGATCAGTTTGCCGGAGCGGACGATGGCGACGATGGAGGCGTTGAGATCGGGGAACAGTTGGCCGAGCTGGAGCAGCGGCGTATCGATCACGGGACATTCGCTTCCGGCGGCAATGCCGAGGAGGACCGCGCGGCGATCAGCGAAGGTGACGGTCTCGAAGGCGCCCGGGGTTTCGAGACGGCGCAGGATCATGCGGCCGACTTCGATTTCGGGCGAGATGACGCTATCGATCGCCATGTTGTCGCGATCGAAGAGTTTGCGCCATTCGGGATCGAAATAGGATTGGGCGCGGACGCGGGCAATCTTCGTCGGGATATCGAACAGCGCGTGCGCGACCTGACAGGCGACCATGTTGACTTCGTCATGGAGCGTGACGGCGATCAGCATGTCGGCTTCGCGGGCGCCGGCCTTTTCGAGAATGTCGGGATGGGCGGCGTTGCCCTGGATGGCGCCGACTTCCAGAACGTCGTTGGCGCGCTGGACGAGATCGGCGCTGGCATCGACGATGGAAATGTCGTTGCCTTCCGCGGCGAGGCGCTCGGCAATGCCGGTGCCCACCTGTCCCGCGCCGCAGATGATGACTTTCATGTCGGACCCCGCGACGGAGCGGGCCTCGGTATCAAGTTGCAGCTACGGCCGGGGCCGTCGCCATTCGCCGGGCACATTAGCCGATCGGTCTCACGAGCGGGTTAACCGCGCGATCACACACGGGGCGGCTCACTCGGGTCGGCTCACATCGGGCGGCCTTCGGTGCGCTGGTCGGAGGAGACGCCCAGCGCGCGCAGCTTGCGATGCAGCGCGGAGCGCTCCATGCCGACGAATTCGGCGGTACGCGAGATGTTGCCGCCGAAGCGGTTGATTTGAGCGAGTAGATATTCGCGCTCGAAAATCTCGCGGGCTTCGCGCAGCGGCAGGGACATCAGATGTTCGGCGCCGCCATTGACGGGGAGCGGGACGTTGGAGCCGATTTCCTCGGGCAGCATTTCGGCGGTGATAACGGTATTGGGATCGCCGCCGGCGAGGATCATCAGGCGCTCGATGTTGTTTCTGAGTTCGCGCACGTTGCCCGGCCAGTCGTGGGCCTGGAGGACGGCGATGGCATCTTCCCCGATGCGACGAGGGGCCAAGCCCGAGGCCTGCGACAGCTGGGAGATGAAGAACTGGATCAGGTCGGGGATGTCTTCGCGGCGTTCGGCGAGGCTCGGCACGCGCAAGGGCACGACATTGAGGCGGTGGTAGAGGTCTTCGCGGAAGCGGCCCTCGTTCATGTCGCGCTCGAGGTCGCGGCTGGTGGAGGAGATGATGCGGGCGTCGACGGAGACCTTCTGCGAGCCGCCAATGCGCTGGAATTTTTGTTCGACCAGGACGCGCAGGACCTTGCCCTGGGTTTCGAGCGGCATGTCGGCGACTTCGTCGATGTAGAGCGTGCCGCCGTGGCTTTCTTCGAGCGCACCGACTTTGCGCGGGCCGCCGGTGCGGTCTTCGGTGCCGAACAGTTCTTCCTCGACCCGGTCGGGGGCCATGGCGGCGGCGTTGAGGACAACGAAGGGTGCGTCGGCGCGGCGCGACTTGAGGTGGATGACGCGGGCGGCGAGTTCCTTACCGGTGCCCGAAGAGCCGCGGATCAGGATGCGGCTGTTGGTGGGCGCTAGGCGGTCGATCTGGCCTTTAAGCTGGTTGAGGGCAGCCGACTTGCCGATCATGTCGGCGGAGACGGTGGAGCGTTCACGCAGTTCCTTGACCTCGCGCTTCAACTGCGAGGCTTCGAGTGCGCGCAGGGCGACGAGGATCAGGCGGTCGGCCTTGAAGGGCTTTTCGATGTAGTCGTAGGCGCCGCGTTTGATGGCGGTGACCGCGGTTTCGATGTTGCCGTGACCGGAAATAATGACGACGGGCAGATCCGGGTAGGTGCGCTTGATGACGGAGAGCACCTCCAGGCCGTCGAGGCGGCTGCCCTGGAGCCAGATGTCGAGAATGACGAGGTGCGGACGGCGCTCTTCGATGGCGCGCAAGGCTTCATCGCTGTCGCGGGCCAAACGCGAGCGGTGGCCTTCGTCTTCGAGAATGCCTGAAATCAATTCGCGGATGTCGGCTTCATCGTCGACGATCAGAATATCGGCTGCCATCGAAACGTCTCCTCTTGGGTCGTCAATTCGCTGTGGCGCGCGCGGGGGGAGCCTGATCGGCTTCCGGCACGCCGTTGGTGTCGTGATCTTTAGTGGCGGTGGGATGCGTGGCGGGGCGGCCGCCGCGCGGAATGGTGATGCGCACGAGAGCGCCAGTGGTTCGGTCGGGGGCCGGGGGCGCGTCGTCGAGGTAGAGCGCTCCGCCGTGCTGCTCGGTGATTTTTTGCACGATGGCTAGGCCGAGGCCGGTGCCCTTCGAGCCCTTGGTGGTGACATAGGGTTCGAGGAGGCGTGAGCGATTTTGTTTGGGCAGGCCGATGCCGTTGTCGATCACGTCGATGTCGATGCGTTCGGGCGTGACGCGAATGATGGTTTCGACGCGGCCCTTTTCCGTCTGGCCGGATTGGACGGCGCTCTCGCACGCCTCGGTGGCGTTCTTGACGAGGTTCGTGACGGCCTGGGTGATGAGGCGGCGGTCGAAGTGGGTGATGACGCGCTCTTCGGGCATGACCAAGTTGTAGGTGACGGCAGGGTGGCCCTCGCGGAAGAGGATGACGGATTCCTGGACCGCGTCGCGGATGTCGCCCTCTTCCATGACGGGTTTTGGCACACGGGCGAAGGAGGCGAATTCGTCGACCATGGTTTTGATGTCGCCGGCTTGGCGTTCGATGGTCGCGGTGAGCTTTTCGAACAGTTCGCGGTCTTCGACGATGACCTTGCCGTACTTGCGGCGGATGCGCTCGGCGGAGAGGATGATGGGGGTGAGCGGGTTTTTGATCTCGTGCGCAATGCGCTGGGCGACATCCCCCCAAGCGGACGTGCGCTGAGCGGCGACGAGTTCGGAGATGTCGTCGAAGGTGACGACCGAGCCGACGGGACCGCCGTCCGCTTGCTCCGCGGTGACGCGGGCGGAGAACGTACGTTCGTCGTTGCCGACGACGCGGCGCACTTCCGCGGCGCCTTTGGTTTTGATGGCGGGCTCTTCGGGGTGTTCGAAGATGGGAGCAAATTCGGGGAGCGCTTCGAGGATCGGCTTGCCGACGATGTCCTTTTCCGCCACGGCCAGGAGTTTCAGGGCGGAGGGTGAGATCAGGGTGATGCAGCGGTTTTCGTCGAGGCCGATGATGCCAGATGAAACGCCGGCGAGAACGGCTTCGATGAAGCTTGTGCGCTCGGACAATTCGGAGTTGGCGGTGACCAGGGCGTTGCGCTGGTTTTTCAGTTCGCGCGTCATGGTGTTGAATGTTTGCGAGAGGCGGCGCAGGTCGCCTTCGCCGCGCCGCTCGGGCAATTCGACGTCGAGGTTGCCGGTTGAGACGTCGCGCGCGCCGGCGATGAGACGGCGAATGGGAGCCACAAAGCGTCCGGCGAACCACAGCCCGGTCCAAATGGCGGCGAGCAGCGCCGTCATTGAGATCATCGTGTACATGAGCCCGTGGGCGAGTTTCAGACCGCCACGGGCTTTGCGCAGGCGGTTATATTCGTCAACGCTCTGTTCGGTGCGCTGCAGGTAGGACATCACCTTGGGGCTGACGGCGCGGGTGACGAGGAGATACTGGCCGGGGAATCGCTGCAGGCGGGAGAGGGCTGCGACGCGGGCGCGCTCCAGCGATTTGATGATGGCGATCTGGCCCTTCTCGGCTTCGGCGATGGCGGCCGGTGGCGGGCTGGCGAAGGGTTCGTTTTCATCGTTGAAGGCGGTGACAAGCAGCTGGCCATTGGGCGACACGATGTAGGCGCTGACGAGATCGCGCAGTCCAGCCTGGGCAATCAGGAGTTGGCGGAGTGCCTGGGGTTTGTCGACGATGTCGTCGGCGGAGGCATCGACGTCGCGGGCCATGTTGGCAACATCGGTGCGAATAACGGAGCCGTGCTCTTCGAGATAGGACTGGGCCACGTCCATCGAGTTGTTAATGATGGCGCGGGTGCGTTCGGTGAACCAGCTGTCGATGGCGCGGGAGAACGTTGTCGTGGCGGCAATGGCCAGCAGGATCGCTGGCAGGGCTGCGATGATCGAGAACAGGCCGACGATGCGGACGTGGAGGCGGGCTCCGGGGACCTCCGCTTTCCAGGCCTTCCAGAGGCCGATGCCCTGCCATGCCAGAATGACGATCATGGCGACGATGAGGGCGATGTTGATCAGCAGCGCGCCCAACACGACGTCGTCGCGGGGGGTGATGGGGGTCAGGCCGGTCAGGATCAGGAAGGTGGCGAGGCCGGATACCAGCGAGAGAACGACAGTCACGAGACCGATGGAAAAGGCCCGCTCGCTCGCGTCGAGGGTCGGGGCCTGTTGCGGGCCTCCGGGGGTCAGGAACAGCGCTTTGAGTTTCTCTGTCACCATGGCGCCGGCCGAGTTGCTGCGGAAATTCCGGAAGACGAGCCGCGGGGGCGGTTTCCGTCGCTGTTGTGCAAAGACCCGCCACTGTGTGCCGGACGGCACTCAAGGCAGGGCTTGGAGAGGCGCGCGGGCAACGCATGGAGCGAAACCTGCAGCGCCGGAGTCACAAGAGCCAGCTAACTGTGACATTTTCGCGACAAGATCGTCAATCGCGTTGCACATTTTGAACGGTGCACAGGTTCGCGTGGTTACGTCAGCGGGGTGCGGAAGACCTTGATGTTCAGTTCTTTTATGCGGCTGCGCAGCGTGTTGCGATTGAGCCCCAAAAGTTCGGCGGCGCGGATCTGATTGCCGCGTGTGGCGGCGAGGGCGGCGCTGAGAAGGGGGTATTCGACTTGGCGGATGATGCGATCGTAGAGCCCTGAGGGGGGAAGGTCGTTGCCGAATTCGCCGAAATATCCGGCGAGGTGACGCTCGACGAGTTCGGAGAGATCCT
This sequence comes from Hyphomicrobium sp. 12-62-95, assembly GCA_002279935.1. Lineage (GTDB taxonomy): Bacteria > Pseudomonadota > Alphaproteobacteria > Rhizobiales > Hyphomicrobiaceae > JAGVSR01. Next base: position 165,170 of record NCCZ01000008.1, read on the forward strand.
TCGTATTTGCGGCTGTGGCGGGCATGCGGGCCGGGATCGCTTCGGCCAATTCCTGATCGATGATCGGCGCGGTGATGAGGTCCTGCGTGTGCAGGGCCGCGACACGGCGAACAAAGTTTTCAAGCTCACGCACGTTGCCCGGCCAGGGATGCTGCTTCAGGCGATCGATGGCGGCTTGTTCGATCGATTTCTGGCCGAGACCTTCGCGGGCGGCGATGCGCAGGAAGTGGCGCGTCAGATCGCCGATGTCTTCGGTGCGTTCGCGCAGGGGCGGAAGGCGCAGGGGCACGACGTTCAAGCGATAGAAGAGGTCTTCGCGGAAGAGGCCCTGCTGGATCTGCGAGCGCAGATCGCGGTGGGTGGCGGCGATGATGCGGACGTTGGTGCGGATGGGTGTGCGGCCGCCGACGGTCGTGTATTCGCCCTGTTGGAGAACGCGCAGGAGACGCGTTTGCGCTTCAAGCGGCATGTCGCCGATTTCGTCGAGGAAGAGTGTGCCGCCTTCGGCCTGTTCGAAGCGGCCTTGCGTGCGGGCTTGCGCACCAGTGAAGGCGCCCTTCTCGTGGCCGAACAGTTCGCTTTCGATCAGTTCGCGCGGGATGGCTGCCATGTTGATGGCGACAAACGGACCGGTGCGGCGTTTGCCGTGATCGTGCAGCACGCGGGCGACGAGTTCCTTGCCGGTGCCGCTCTCGCCGGTGATCATGATGGTGAGTTCTGTCTGCGTCAGGCGAGCGAGCGCGCGGTAGATATCCTGCATGGCCGGCGAACGGCCGATGAGGGGCAGTTCTTCGCCGTCGGTGATCTCGGGTCCGCGCTGGGGTTTGCGGCCAGGGGCGGCGAGTGCGCGGGAGACAACCGAGACGACTTCGGCAAGGTCGAAGGGTTTGGGTAGATATTCGTAGGCGCCTTTTTCGGCCGCGGTGAGCGCCGTCATCAGCGTGTTCTGCGCGCTCATGACAATGATGGGCAGATCGGGACGCAGCTTCTTGATGCGAGGGATGAGATCAAATGCGTTCTCATCGGGCATGACGACGTCGGTGATGACGACATCGCCCTCCCCTTGGCTGACCCAGCGCCAGAGGGTTGCCGCATTGCCGGTGGCGCGCGGGGCATAGCCGGCGCGGGCGAGCGCCTGGTTCAGCACCGTGCGGATCGCGGTATCGTCGTCGGCGATAAGGATCGTGCCACGCGCCATAGGGTTTATTCTCCTGGGTCTGGCTCGCCACGCTTCGTCTCCTGCATGGGCAGAAGAACGCGGAACACGGTCCGGCGCGGTTCGCTGTCGTATTCGATGATGCCGCCGTGATCGCCGATGATCTTTGCAACGAGGGCAAGTCCGAGGCCGGTGCCGTTGTGCTTCGTCGTTACAAAGGGATCGAAGAGGTGCGGGCGGAGGTGTTCGGGAACGCCATTGCCGTTGTCTTCCACCTGGATGAGCAGAGGCAGACTGACACGGGAATTGGAGCCGGGCACGGAGAGGCGCACGCCGGGACGGAATTTCGTCGTGAGAACGATGCGGCCGTGATCGGCGCTGTCGCCGGCGGCTTCGGCGGCGTTTTTCACCAGATTGAGGAAGGCCTGCACGAGCTTGTCGCGGTTGCCGGGGACGAAGGGCAACGAGGGATCGTAGTCCTCGACAAAGCGGATGCCACGGGCAAAGCCGGTTTCGGCGAGACGGCGGACGTGATTGAGCACATCGTGGATGTTGACCGGCTCTTTGGCCAGCGGGCGCTCGTCGCCGAACACTTCCATGCGGTCGACCAGATTGCGGATGCGGTCGGTCTCGGCGCAGATCAACTGCGTAAGGGCGCGGTCTTCGTCGGAGAGGCCGGGCTCTAGAAGCTGCGCCGCGCCGCGAATACCGGACAGCGGGTTCTTGATTTCATGGGCTAGGACAGCGGCCATGCCGGAAACGGTGCGGGCGGCGGCACGGTGGGTGAACTGGCGCTCGATCATTTGCGCCATGTTGCGCTGCTGGACCATGAGCAGGATGTGGCCGGCGCGTTCGGGGAAAGGCCCGGCGTGGACGTCGACGAGTTTGGGCATCAGGAATTTGGGCGAGTGCATTTCGACGCCGTACTCGTTGACGGTGGCGCCCGAGCGGCGGACCTGATCGAGCAGCGGCAGGAGCGGGCAGCCGAACGCCAAGAGTTCATCGAGGGTCTGGCGCTTGAGCACGGCGATGCTCGACGACAGGAACGCCTCGGCGGCGGCATTGGCGAAGACGATGCGGTTGTTCTCGCCTAGAACGAAAATGGGATAGGGCAGCGCGTAGAGCAGCAGATCGAGTTCGATCGGCTTGTCGGGTGCGGCCGGTTTGGGGGAGCGGGCGTCGGCAGATGACGTCATGCGGCGATGCTCCGCGCGCTTGCTGCTTCCGCGTAAGCCTCATCGAGGCCGGCGAACACGGCATCGGCGTTCTCTTCCGTGCAAAGCCGCTTGCGCCAACGCTTGATGGCTTCTTCGGGCAGGCCGCTGGATTCCAGATACCAGCCGATGTGCTTGCGCGCGTTTCTGAGGCCGAGGAATGGGCCGTAGTGAATCAGCATCGCGGCGACATGCTCTTTGGCGATGGCACACTGGGTTGAAAGCGGCGGTGGACCGGTGTCCGTGCCGTTGGCGAGCGCGGCGGCGATGCGGCCGGGTTGCCAGGGCGCGCCATAGGCGCCGCGCCCGATCATGACACCATCGGCGCCGGACTGGGTCAGGGCTGCGCGGGCATCATCGACAGTGACGATGTCGCCGTTGACGATGACGGGAATGGAGATGGCCTCCTTCACGCGGCGCACGAAGGACCAATCTGCTTTGCCTTTGAAGAACTGATTGCGCGTGCGGCCGTGGACGGTGACGAGGTGAATACCAGCGTCTTGCGCACGGCGGGCGAGTTCGGGGGCGTTGCGCGTGGCGTCGTCCCAGCCGAGACGCATCTTGAGCGTGACGGGGACTTTGACGGCGCCGACGACGGATTCGATCAGCGAGAGGGCATGTGTGAGGTCGCGCATCAGCGCGCTTCCGGAGGCTTTGCCGGTCACTTCGCGGGCGGGGCAGCCCATGTTGATGTCGATGACATCGGCGCCGTCGCCGGCCGCGATGCGGGCGCCTTCCGCCATCAGATGTGGCTCACAGCCGACGAGTTGTATAATGTGGGGCGAAAGATCGCCGCCTTCGGCACGGCGGCGGACATCGGGTCGGTTAGCGATCAGTTCGGCGCTGGCGACCATTTCGGACACGACCAAGCCGGCGCCCAGCGCATGCGCCAGCCGGCGAAACGGCAGGTCGGACACACCGGTCATGGGCGCCAGAAATACGTTGTTCCGGGCGGTTATGGTCGCGATGGAGAGACCCGCCATCGGGAGTGTTGTCCTCTCAGGTCGCCATTGTGCGCATCTTTTAGGCAGACCGAAAAACTGCCCTCAAGTTGGGCACAATAGAGTTTGATCATTTGATTTTCAAGCGCGATCCCACGGATGCGATTGCGGCCATCCGACCTTCCCGGTTATGCATCCGCGAGGTCTGAATTTGGTCAAGGAGAGCACGCTGGTGCGCATCGCCGCCCTTATTGTCGCCGCTGGACGCGGCAGCCGGGTGGGCGGGGATGTGCCCAAGCAATACGTCCGCCTCGGGGGTGAGACCATTTTGCAGATGGCGATCGATGTCTTCGCGGGGCACCCGGCCATCACAACGGTGCAGGCGGTCATCCATGCCGATGACCGGTCACTATATGAGGAAAGTCTCAGCCGGCGTCCGGCCGCTTTGCGGGCCCCCGTGACGGGTGGTTCGTCGCGGCAGGCGTCTGTGCGGGCGGGGCTCGAAGCATTGGCGGGCGAGATGCCCGATCTGGTTCTTATCCACGACGCGGCACGCCCGTTTGTGGATCGGGGTTTGATCGACCGGGTTGTCTCTGCCCTTGAACGGCACCCGGGCGCCATCCCGGCACTGGCGGTGGCCGACACGTTGAAGCGGGCCGGCGTGGGGCAGACCATCGCGGAAACCGTTGATAGGGCCGTTCTGTGGCGGGCGCAGACGCCGCAAGGCTTTCGTTTCGGGCGCATCCTGGATGCACACCGGGCAGCGGCGGTGGAAGGGTATATCGATTTCACGGACGATGCGGCGATTGGAGAATGGGCCGGTTTTCCCGTCGCTCTGGTCGAGGGCGATGCGCGCAACGTCAAGATCACGACGGCAGCAGATGTGGCGGACGCACAGGCGGCATGCGAGGCAGCGATGACGATGGAACCCCGGATCGGGACGGGATTTGACGTGCACCGCTTTGCCGAAGGATCGAGCGTGTGGCTGTGTGGTGTCGAGATCCCGCATACACATAAGCTCGAGGGGCATTCGGATGCGGATGTGGCACTTCATGCCCTGACGGATGCGCTTCTGGGCACGATCGGGGACGGCGACATCGGGCAGCACTTTCCTCCTTCAGACCCGACGTGGAAGGGTGCTGCCTCGCACCTCTTTCTGACGGATGCCGCACGGCGGGTGCGCGCGCGGGGCGGGCGGATTGTCAACGTCGATGTGACGGTTCTGGCGGAAGCGCCGAAGATCGGGCCGCATCGAGCCGCGATGCAGGCCAGGGTGGCTGAAATCCTGGGAATTGCGGCAGACCGGGTAGGCGTGAAGGCCACCACCATGGAAGAATTGGGCAGTATCGGCCGCCGGGAAGGCATAGTGGCCATGGCGAACGCTCTTGTTCTTCTTCCGTTCTCCACCGTTCAGGATCAATCCTGAGCCCCGCGACATTGACCCCCCTGGCAGAATCGCGGCACACCCGGCATAGCAGTTGTATGGTCAAAAAGACCTCGAGATCATGAGACCGACCCTCGCAAAGGCGAACCGATGAACATTATGACCCAGCCCGTCGAACGCGCGGCCAAAGAGCCCGCCAACATGGCCGATATTGCCGAAACCACGGCGACGTCGTGCCTCGCAACCCGCGTGCGCCAGCTCTCGCGCATCATCACGCGCGTCTATGACGATGCGATGCGCCCGCTCGGCATCACCGCCAGCCAGTACACGCTGCTGGCCCAGCTTGCCGCTCGCGATGGCATCACAGCCGTCGAAATCGGGCACGAACTTGATATTGAGAAGTCGACGCTGTCGCGCAATCTCAAGCGTCTCCTGGCACTTGGCCTCATCATCATGGATCCGCCGGCCGGCCGGCGCGGCCGTGGTCTGCACCTGACGCCGAAGGGTCAGGCTGTTCTGCGCGATGCTTTCCCCGTGTGGCAGAACGCCCAGAGCCACGCTATCGCCGTGATGGGCGCGGACTCGCGCGGCACGCTCGACGGTCTCCTGAAGCAGGCCGAAAGGCTCGTTCAGCCCTGAGCTTTGCTCCGGTCGACGAACGCACGTAGATTTAAAGGCTGGCGTCCCGAATGGGTCGGCGGCCTTTTTGTTTTTTAGGAGTGAGGCCGATGTTGCCTGATGAGCTGCTTTCGGCTGCAGCGGCGCTCGTTCAACGGATGACGGCGGCCGGTGTGAAGCTGGTGACTGCTGAGAGTTGTACGGGCGGGCTTGTTGCGGCGGCGATCACGGATGTGCCGGGGTCTTCGGCTGTTCTGGACCGCGGGTTCGTGACCTACTCCAACGAAGCGAAGATGGCCGTGCTGGGTGTTGATCCGGCGTTGCTCTCAGCGCACGGGGCGGTGAGCGCGGCAGTTGCCGTCGCCATGGCCGAGGGTGCGCTGCGCTATTCGTTGGCGGATGTTGCGGTGTCAATCACGGGAATTGCGGGGCCGGGCGGGGCGACAGAGACAAAGCCGGTTGGGCTCGTGCATCTTGCTGTGGCCCGGACGGGGCGGCCGACCGTAGAAGAGGCGTGCCGGTTTAGCGATCTCGGACGCCGTGGCGTTCGCATCGCTGCCGTGGCCAAGGCTTTCGCGATGTTGGGCGCGGCACTGGCCTAGGTTCTGCGCAGGGTTTGGAGACCTCCATGACGTTTTGCTGCCGTCTCATGCTTGTCGCCTGTGCTCTGGCTTTGCCGGGCGGTCAGGCGAGCGCGGCGGATTTCACGGCGCGGGAGGTGACGGAACAGCTTTATCGGGCGACGGGGGCGATCGATTTGTCGGGGCGCGATCTGGAGGGGCTTGATCTGTCGCTGATCGACTTCAAGAAGACGCGGCTTTCCAACGCGCGGATGTTCGGTGTGAACCTGACGGGATCAAATCTCGCGGGTGCGGATCTAGCCGGGTCCAACCTTGACCGGGCAAATATCATCGGCGCAAAATTCGACGGTGCCAATCTCAAAGGTGCGAGCCTGCTCAGGCCGTCGACGACAATGGGGCGGGACCCGGGCGCGGAGACGCCGCCCAGTTTCGTCGGTGCGGATTTGACGGGTGCGAAAGTGTTTGGTCAGTTCAGCCGTGTCGATCTTTCACGGGCCAACTTGGAGCGGGCCACGCTGGCGCCGTTCGGCAAGACGGGGTTTATCGAAGATCTGTTTCGGACCGAGATGGAAGGTGCGCAGCTCGACGGCGCCAATTTCGATGGCAGCGATTTGACGTACGTTTCGTTTCGCTATGCGAGCATGAAGGGCGTCAACTTGAAGGGTGCCAAACTGCATCATGCCGACTTCTCGAAGGCCGATCTGACGGGTGCCGATTTGACCGGCGCCGACGTCGTCGATGCTGATTTCGATGGCGCGATCCTCGCCGATGTCAAAGGTCTAGATACGATGACTGGACGCGAGCGGGCGCGCAATCTCACCAAATAGCCGGCGCCGTTCCTTACGGCGTGACGTCGAGCGAGATGGCGGCGCGGGTTTCGGCGTCGGTGCCGAGGGGAATTTGCTCTTCGAGCGTCTCGGCGCGGCCGGCGCCCGTTCGGAATCTGCGCAGGTCTTCTTGCGTTTTTTGATAGGCGGCTTCGCGTTCTGCGGTCTCGATCAGGAATGTTCGCCAGTCGCCCAGCACGGTGAAGCGCTGGCGTTCGAAGTCATGGCCGATGCCTTGGGGGCGTTTGGCGACGGCGTTGCAAACGGCGACGAGGCCATGACGGCCGAGTTTATCGAGACGAAATTGGAAGGGTGCGCCAGGCGGCGGTAGCTGCAGTGTGGTGCCGCCTTTGATCTTGTTGTCCGTTGTCGTGTCGTTGGGAAACAGCACGGTGGCGAGGCCGCCGGCTTCGACGGCGACGATGGTGAGGTGGCAGTCGGCGCTGGGCAACGCATAGAGCGTGAGGATATCGCCGGCCTTGTAGGTGGTGGTATCAGTCCACAACGCGAGGTGCAGGTCTGTGGCGGTCTGCGCGGCGGTCGTCTCAATTGGCTTGGGACGTTGGCGGCCTGCGATGTGGGCTTTCAATGCTTCCCACTCGGTACGTGGGAGGCCGGATTGGAAGAGGCGGACCCCGGGGATGGCTTCGTCCTCGGACAGCAGCCTGATGCGATCGCGCAGTTGATCAAGACTGAGATCGAGTTCGGCGGCGGCGCGGGCCGGGAGAACGCGGCGGGTGTGTTCGAGGGCGAGAGCATCGACGGGGTCGAGGCCGTCAATGAGTGGGCCGTCGATCAACGGGGTCCCGGATGGCGCGGCGTTGGCGCGGGCGATTGTGCCTGAGGCTGGAGTTGGGGCTGGAGTTTGGATTTGGACGGTTGCGGCCATGGTGCCCGCCGATAGCGCGCGAGCAGCAAGCACCTCCGCATCGACGACATCGGGAAGAGGGTCACCGCGGCCGGCGCGCAGGTCCCAGGCTTCGGCGGTGAGGCCGAGATCATCGGGACGGAAGGCCAAGAGCACGCTGGCGTCGCCCACTGTATCGAGGCCGCTGATGGTGTGGCGGGTCAGCCTTGCCAGAAGGATGGCGACGGCTTGGCGGTAGGCGGCGAGTTGGGCGTCCGACCGGCAGAGGTTGTGCAGGTTGGCCAACGAAATGAAGCGCAGCGGTTTGGTGGCGTCGGATTCGAAGACTTTGCGCCAGGCGGCCATGTCGCGCTTGATATCGCTTAGACTGACGCGGCTTTTGCCGGAGCACGTGTCTGCGCTGACGGGGAGTGTTGAAAGCCAATCGCGGACAGTGCCGATTTCGGTAGCAGTGGGACCTGGTAATGGCCCGAAGAAAACTGACTGCGGCCGGTGGCGCGCCAGCATGATCTGATAGAGGCGCGAGGCATCGGGATCAGCCGGCACGATGAGATCCTCGCGCGCCGTCATGGCATCAAGATCCAGGATGTTGCCGAGATTGCCTTTGGCGGGCGGATTTTCCAGCCGGCCCGCCTGATGGCAGCGGGCGCAGTGTGTTTCCAGAACGGCGCGGGCAGTTTCAGCAGGAGCGGAAGCGGCGGTTGCGGCCGTGATTTGAGTTGCGGTGGCAAGCGCAAACGCTCGTGCGCACCGCCCCATCGATCGTCCGAGCCAATCGCCTTGAATCCCCCCGGGACGCTCCACTCTCACACCATTCCCCGCCGTCTTGATTGCGGGGCACCATAGCCGGGTGGATGCGGCGGGCCTATGGCCAACCCGCCACATGGGTTGTGTCACCGAACGAGGCGAATGGGTTCCCCAGGCCGGCTGATGTAGCGGCGACCAAAGGACCGGCGCGTGCCGAGTTCAATCGAGACGATGTCGGTGAGGGAGGAGCCCGCCGCTTCGTGGTCGGGCCGGGACAAATAGAAATCGGCGTGGAGCAGCCCTTCGCTTTCCTTGCCCGTGGGATCGATGCCCAGCGCCGTCAGGCGCGACGTCACTTGCCGGCATTCGTCTTCCGATTCAAAGCGGCGTTGAACAAACGTCGTGCCGGGCAGCTTTTCGGTGGCAAGGCCTGCCTGATGGAGTGCGGCGGCGATGGGATCGTAGGGAAACATGCGCAGGACGAATGAGGCTACCCAGGGCTTTGGTTCGCCAATCGCGGATAGGACCCTCGCGATGGTTTTTTCTGTGACATAGCCGATGGCGCCGGTCGAAATGACCAAGTCAATGCCGCTCAGCACATCTTGGGCGTCGGGGGGCAAGGGATTGCACTCGAAATCACCGACGATGCCGCCCTGTAATACGCCGGTGGTTCGCGCATAGGTGACGGCGGGTTCGGAAGCGTCGAGGCCGATGATTTCGATTTCATGGCGGGGCCAAGACCGGAAATAGCTGCGGTCGAGCATGGCGAGTTGCGCGGGGCCAATCTCACTTTCGGGTAGATTGGCATACCGTTTGGCCAAGCGATCGAGATCGACGGGATACTGCAGCAATGCCGCGTTGATGCCGTAGCTGCAGCCTATGTCGAGCACGCGCAGAGGGCGGCCGCGGAGGTGTTCCAATTCAGTGACGATCGAGGCAAAGACCGGGCGTGCCAATTCGGGAATGATGTAGTCCAGGCCGTAGAGTTCGCGGAAGTACGCGCGGGGATCGGGCTGGTTGTAGATTGAATTGAAGTTCGCCTTGACGCTCTTGGGTCCAATCTTGGTTGCGTCATTGGCTTTGCGTGACGCGGCCGCCTCCGAATTCGGCATGCTGTGTCCTCCCCGTATATTTGATCTGTGACCGACCAAGCCGGATTGGCTTGGTGCGACTAGCGTTTCGTTTTGGGTGCGACGACTGTGACGGGCACTCCGGAGTCGCTGATGATGCGCTCGGCTATGCGACCCGTACACGCCGCGGTGAAGGCTGAGATGAGGCGGTCGGTAAAGGTGCTGCGAGCTTCGGCGACGAAGATTTGATCGCAGCGCTCCTGACCGGCGATTTGGGTGATGACGTCGGCCTTATCGCCCTGCTCCACCCGGGTCGAGGTGCGAATGCCGCGCGCGGCGGCGGAGGAGTTGGCGCGGGCCAGCATCTCGTTGACCAAGCCGTGAAGGCGCTTGCGGCGATGACGTTCCCAGGCGGAGGGCTCGCGTTCGACGCCGAGGAGGATGAGTTCTCCGTTAGCCGCGGCAGCGACATCCATCGCTTTGTCGAGGGCGACGGCGGCTTCAGCTGTGCCATCTACGACGACGAGTAAGCGGGGCATGGGTTCTGTGCTTATCTGAAAAATTGAATGGGGGGCGGCGGCCGCGTCTTGTTTGGTGTCTGAAGGACGTTTCCTCACGTGTTGCAGCCGCCGCCCGAACTCATGATGCGGGGAGAACTTGGATGGTGCCCTCTTGATCATTGGCGGCTGATGCCAAAGTAAGACCAGGTTTGTTTGAGGGCAGAACGATTGTGCGGACTTGTACGAACCCGCCCTGCGAGTAAACGGCAGGCAGATCGACCGTTGTCTGAGGAACGTCGCTGTCAGTATCGGGCATGGGCGGTTCCTTTCCGAGTAAGGCGATGAACATGCATGGTCTGCTGTTTTGGCGGGCGCGGCCAGACGGCAGGACTTCCTAGGCCGGGGGTCTAAGTAGCGGTACTTATCGTTACGGACGGCATCCGGTGTCACAAGCGACGGGCCGAGCCGCCTGCGCCGGGTTCGTATGAGAGGATCAGCTGCACGATGTCGGCAACGTCGACCCTGCGAATTTGGCTGGTCGGGCTCGCATTCCTTGCCGCGTACGTGGCACTCGATTTCGTGAGCTACGTGAAGCCCTATCGCGACATCGGTATCACGCCGTGGAACCCGCCGGTCGGCCTCGCCGTTGCGGTGATCTTCCTGGAAGGCATTGCGCTGGCACCCTTCGTTTTGCTGGCGCCGTTTGTTGCCGATCTGATTGTGCGCGAAACGTCGGTGCCGTTGTTGATCGACTTGGGCGGTTCGATTTTGATCGGGGGGACTTTTGTTGCCGCCGGCCTCGCGCTGCAGAGGATCACGCATTTCGATCCACGCTTCCGGACGGTGCGCGATGTGCTGACGCTGGTTGGCGTGGCGGCGGTGACCGCACTCGTGTCGGCTGGCATTCTGGTGGTCATCTATTTGACCACCGGTCTGTTAATGCGCGACGAAGTTTCAACGGTCGGCTGGCGCTCGGCGGTGGGCGATATGATCGGCATTCTCACCCTTGCACCGGTGCTCTTGTTATGGCGAACCCACAAGCCGTGGCCGTCCGTTGGGCCGTGGATGCCGCTGCAGGTTCTGGCTATTCTGACCGCGTTGCTGCTCGTCTTCGGATATCATGAAGCAACGGCGTTTCAGTTGTTCTATCTGCTTTTCCTGCCGGTGTTGTGGGTGGCGCTCAGCTATGGACCGCCCGGTGCAGCAGTGGCTCTGGTGCTGGTTCAGATCGGAATCGTGATCGGCGCGGAAATCCGGTTTGGGCCCGATCCGGGATTTAGTGCGCTCCAGGTGTTGATGATCGCGCTGGCGATCACGGGGCTCATCGTCGGGGCGATTGTCGCTGAGCGCGAGGATGCGGCCGCACGGCTCAGGGATCAGCAGGCGGCGTTGAACCGGACGCTGCGTTTTCGTTCGGCAGGCGAGATCGCGGCAACGATCGCGCATGAGATCAATCAGCCGCTGACGGCACTCGCGACCTACGGCGGAATTGCAGCCAAGGCCTTGCGGGAAGGTGACGACGCCCTGGCTGCGCGGGCCATCGCGAAGGTGGAAAGCGAGAGCCAGCGGGCGGCGAGCGTTCTGACCGGCATTCGTGAATTGCTGCGCCAGGGCGCACTCAACAAATCCGAGGTCGACGTCGATAAGGCGTTTCAGCAGATCGGGGAGTTGTTGCGGGCCGATCTGGCCAAGCGGGGCGTGACACTGTCGTTTGAAATCCTCGAACCGGCCTTGCGGCTCAAGGCGGACCCGATCCAGTTGCAGCAGGCGTTGCACAATATGGTCGTCAACGCAGCAGAGGCGATCGAAAGCATGGGGCGGAGGGGCTGTGTCGCGGTGCGGGCTGAACGGCCGGACGTCCAGACTATCCGCATCGACGTGATGGACGACGGCCCGGGATTTCCTCCTGCCTACGACGTCAACGATCCGCCGCCCTTTACATCCACGAAAGCCGATGGATCGGGTATCGGACTGACCGTGGTGCGATCCATTGCCGAGGCCCATGGCGGCAAACTCAGCATCCGGTCGGCTGCGCGCGGTGCCACCGTCAGCCTTCAGCTTCCCACAGGAGATCTCTCATGAGCGATACCGTTTCGATCATCGACGACGAAGCCTCGGTGCGCGATGCCGTCGGCATGCTGCTTGAGACGAACGGCTATGCGACGGCGACCTATGCCAGTGTCGCGGACTTTCTCAGCGCGCCGTTCACGCCGGGCGCCATTGTGAGCGATGTGCGTATGCCCGAGACGACGGGGCTCGATCTGGTGCGCCAGTTGCAATCCAGTGAAGACCCGCGTCCGATCATTCTGCTCACCGGGCACGGCGATATCGAAATGGCGGTGCAGGCATTGAAGCTTGGCGCCTTCGATTTCATCGAGAAGCCATTCGAATTGGACCGGCTTCTGGCGGCAGTGAAGTCGGCGATGGAAACGTCGGTGACGTCGATGAAGTCGACGCTGGAGTTGCAGGAACTGAAGGCGCGTTATGGGTCGCTATCAGACCGGCAGCGCGACACGATGCATCTCCTGATCCGGGGCATGTCGAATAAGGAAATCGGGTTGGAGTTGGGGATCAGCCCGCGCACCGTCGAAATTCACCGCACCTGGGTGATGACGCGGATGCAGGCCAAGTCCATGGCCGACTTGGTGCGGATGGGCCTGGGGTTGGGGCTGGCATGATCGCGCTTCTGGTTGCTACTGCCTGCGCCCGGCTGGGGGCCTCCCGCCGCATCAACCGGTTTGCGCTTTTTTGACTGCCGATCGGAGGGGGCTGGCGTAGAGAAAGGCTGAGGGAGCGGCATGCGGCTCTCCCCTTTCCTTGGACCGACAATGCGCACCGGTGGCCGAATTCTCGTCGATCAGTTGGCTCTTCAGGGGGCGAGCGCTGCTTACCTCGTCCCCGGGGAGAGCTTCCTGGCCGTGCTCGACGCGCTTTATGATGCGTCGGCGGTGCGCACGGTCGTGTGCCGGCACGAGGGCGGGGCGGCGATGATGGCGGAGGCCGCGGGCCGGCTAACAGGACGGCCGGGAATTGCCTTCGTCACGCGGGCGCCCGGCGCCACAAACGCCACGTCGGGCGTTTACGTGGCCGCGCAGGGGCAGACGCCGATGATCCTGTTCGTCGGATTGCCGCCGCGGGCGCGCGCGCATCTGACAGCTTTTCAGGATTTCGATTTGGCTGCGCTCTTCGGCGGTCTCGCCAAACATGTCGAGATTGCCTCGGCAGCAGCGCGGCTGCCGGAGACAGTGTCGCGCGCGTATCAGATTGCGCTCAATGGGCGGCCGGGACCTGTCGTCATCGGGTTGCCCGAGGATGTCCTGGCGGAGAGCGCGCACGTGCCCGACGCACCCTTTGTCGATGCGGCGCGATCGGAACCGTCCGAGGGTGCGCTGGGGGATGTGGTGGCTGCGATTGGAAAGGCTGAGCAGCCGATCGTGATCGTGGGAGGGCCGCGCTGGTCGATTGCGGCGCAAGAGGCGGTGCAATCGTTTGCTCTGCTGTTCGATCTGCCGGTGGCCGCCGCCTTCAGGGCTCAGGATTACATCGACAACCGGCATCCGTCCTATTGCGGACACATCGGCATCAACATGGACGAGCGGCTCGCGACGGCGATCCGGGCGTCGGATCTGTTGCTCGTCATCGGTGCGCCGCTGGATGAGATCGGCACGGCGGGATGGTCGGTGATCACGTCGCCGGTGCCGGCCCAGCACATCATCCATGTGCATCCGGCGGGGCCCGATCCGCGCGACGGGGTACGGGTGACCGACGCGATCGTTGCCACGGCGGACGGATTTGCGCGCGCTCTGGCGACACTTGAGCCGCCCGCTGATAAGCGGTGGCGCACGTTCCGGCGCGATCTCCGGGCCGGATATGAACGGACGTTGCGGCCGGTTCCGACGCCGGGCGCGGTGCAATTTGCTGAAGTTGTCCGCACGGTCGCCGAGCGCGTTCCGGAGACGGCCATCATTTGCAGCGGAGCCGGAAACTACAGCCAGTTCGTGCATCGCTACACGAGCTACCGGTCGTTTCCCTCAAGCTTGGCACCGGGCTCCGGCTCGATGGGCTATGGGTTGCCGGCGGCCATTGCGGCCAAGATTGCGCATCCCGGGCGCACGGTCGTTGCTTATGCGGGCGATGGTTGTTTTTTGATGACGGCGCAGGAACTGGCGACGGCGGTTCAGTACGATTTGCCGATTGTGTTGATCGTGGCGGACAACGGCATGTACGGCACCATTCGCATGCATCAGGAGAAGACGTATCCGGGGCGGGTCAGCGGCACGAGCTTGGTCAATCCGGATTTTGCAGAACTGGCGCGGAGCTTCGGCGCATTTGGCGTCACGGTGCGCGAGACGGCGGATTTCGAGGCGGCGTTTGATGCTGCTGTTGAATGCGGCCGGCCGGCGGTGATTGCGTTGAAGCTCGATGCCGAGGCGATTACACCGGCGACGACACTCACGGCCTTGCGCACGAGCGCGCTGCGCAAGCGGACCTAAAGGTTACGCAATCGTTACGCAGTGTGCCGCGAGGTCTTAAGAAAGCATGAAAACGCGCGAACAGCGATTAGCGATAACTCGCGCCTTTGCTCGACTGTAAGACATTTTTGGCCTAAACAAATCTTCAACGCGCTGCCATCGGGTAGCGAAATTTGAACCCGGCGATCGAAGAGCAAGGCAACATGGATCTTCAAGCGCACACAATGACCGGAGCTGCTGCACCGCAGTGGGCCAAACGTTTGGCTTTCGTTTGCTTCGCGCTCGCTTGCGGGCTTCTTTTCAATTCACTCACGCATGCACAGAAGGCCGGTCCGGCGGTTCCTCCCAGTGCAGGTTTGATGTCGGCTCCCATCGTCTAAATTCTCCCCTCCCCCGCCCCACCGTTTGGTTCGAAGTTAAAGCCTCCGCCTCCCAAGGGCGGGGGCTTCAGCTTTTTTGGGCGTGGGCGTTCAGCCACGCGCCGTGGAGAATTGCCGGGCGGCGAGTGTGTCGAGCACGCGATTGAAGCGGCGGACGGCATCGGCGATATCGCCGGAGTGGCGGACTGAGGAGGCGTGCGGCGTGCGCTGGCTGCTGGGGCGGGCGGCGTCGACGTCGGAGGCGAGCGGGATGACCTCGACGTTGGGCCAAATGGCGCGGAAGCGGTCGATTGCGGCGGGCGGTACGGCGATGACGACAATGCGGCCGGCGTCGAGCGCTTCCAGCGCGCCGGCGGTCAATCCATGATCGGCATCGGCGTGTTGCCAACTGACGGCGAAACCCTGGGCGCGTTCGATGTCGCGGAAGACACGGCGTGGGACCCCGATGTGTTCGCTGTCGTGGGCCGATTGGCGTGTCTGCAGGCGGGCTGGAAATTCAAGACGCGGATCGCCGGCGTAGCGGCGGCGGGCTTGGGCGATCAGCAAATCCTTGCCGCGCGCCTCTGCGCCCGCCAACAACACGAGGAGACCGGGGCTGAGGGGCTTGTGGGGCGACTGTTCTGCGGTATTGGTCATTGGTGTCGGTGCTCCGCCCAGCGCGTGATGCCGGCGCGACTCGCCGCGCCTTAAGGCAGCCTAGCGGTCCGGTGGCGCCATGACCGTGTCGGGCGCGGCACAGCGCAGCGATTCTCTGGCGGGATGTACGACATGTGACGCTCAGGCTTCGGCGGCGGAGCGTTTAACGATGACGCGGTAGCCCGCCTTCTCAAGGGCCGTGACCGTTTCGGTCAGGTGGCCGCTGTCGCGGGTTTCGATCACGAGATTGAGTTCGGTGCCTTTAGCCGGCAGGTCGGTGAAGACGCGCTGGTGATAGACCTCGACGATGTTGGCGCCAGCTGAGCCGATGACGCCCGACACTTTGGCGAGCTGGCCGGGGCGGTCCGGGATGTCGATGGCAAGACGCGCGAGGCGGCCGTCGCGGGCGAGTTCGCGTGTGAGCACACTGGCCAAAAGCCGCGCATCGATGTTGCCGCCGCAGAGTACGAGACCGACCTTGCGGCCACGGAAGCGATGCGGGTCTGCGATGATGGCGGCAAGACCCGCAGCGCCTGCCCCTTCGACGACCGTTTTTTCAATGCCGATGAGCAAAGCCACAGCGCGTTCGATCTCCGCTTCGCTGACCAGCATGATGTCGTCGACGACATGGGCGATCATGGATCGGGTCAGCGCGCCCGGCTCTTTGACGGCGATGCCTTCGGCGAGCGTGTCGCCGCCGATGGGGAGGCTCGCGTGCTTGATCAGGTTGTACATCGAGGGATAGAGGGCTGCCTCGATGCCGATGACGCGGAGTGACGGCTTCAACGCGCGCGCGACGGTGCCCATGCCCGAAATCAATCCGCCGCCGCCGATGGGAATGACGAGGTCGTCGAGTTCGGGGTTGGCGTGCAGCATTTCCAGCGCGATGGTCCCTTGCCCTGCGATGACCTTGGGATCGTCGAAGGGGTGAATGAAGGTGAACCCCTCGTCGCGCGCGAGCTTGCGGGTGATGCGGGCGCTGTCTTCGAATGTCGCGCCTTCCATTATAACGCGGGCGCCCAGCGCGCGGGTGTTTTCGACTTTTACGGCGGGAGTGCCCTCGGGCATGACGATTGTTGCAGGGATGCCGAGGCGGTCCGCGTGGTACGCGACGCCCTGGGCATGATTGCCGGCGGACATGGCGATGACGCCGGCTGACCGTTCGGCGGCGGTGAGGCTCGCCAATTTGTTGAGAGCGCCGCGCTCCTTGTAGGCGGCGGTGAATTGCTGGTTTTCAAACTTAAGCCAAATCTCACAGCCCAGGAGTGCCGACAGGGTGCGGCTCATGGCGAAGGGTGTCGCGACGATGGCGCCTTGAAGCGTGCGCGCGGCGTCTTCGATCGCGGCCAGCGTGACGGGGGACGCTTCGGGGGTGATCGCAGCGGTCATGGACGTCTCCGGGGGCCGCAGTCGGCCCGATCAGCGGACCATGGGGCGCGGCGGATGATTCTGAAAGGCGGCTGGTCTGAGAAGTGGCTGGTCTGAGAAGTAGCTGGGCGTCGCCATGGGCGGCGGGGGAGACGCGGTTTCAGCGATCCGGTATATCGCACATGCAGATAAGTCGGATGGCGGAAGGACAGCGCAGAATGGCGAAGGTCGCGTGGATCGGATTGGGGGTCATGGGTTTTCCCATGGCGGGGCATCTCTTGATGCGCGGCGGCCATGACGTGACGGTCTATAATCGAACGGCAGCCAAGGCTGCGGCGTGGGCTACGGCCTATCCCGGCGGACGGACGGCGCCGACACCGGCGGAGGCGGCGCGGGGGGCGGAGTTTGTTTTCGCCTGTGTGGGCAACGACGACGATCTGAGGGCGGTGACCGCGGGACCGGACGGCGCGTTCCAGACGCTGGGTTCGGGTGCGGTGTTCATCGACCATACGACGGCCTCGGCCGAAGTCGCGCGCGAACTCTACGCCAAGGCGCAGGCCCGTGGGCTGTTCTTCATCGATGCGCCCGTGTCGGGGGGACAAGCGGGCGCGGAGAAGGGCCAGCTGGCCGTGATGTGCGGCGGCGATCCGGAGGCCTTCGAGCGGGCGCAGCCGCTGATGGCCACCTACGCGAAACTGGCGTCGCTCATCGGGCCGTCCGGTTCTGGGCAGTTGACCAAGATGGTCAATCAGATTGCGATTGCCGGATTGGTGCAGGGGCTGTCGGAAGCGATCAACTTCGCCGAGCGGGCGGGACTCGATGTTGAGGGCGTGATCGGGATCATTTCGAAAGGGGCGGCGCAGTCGTGGCAGATGGAGAACCGCTGGGCGACGATGCATGCCCGGCAGTTCGATTTCGGCTTCGCGGTCGATTGGATGCGCAAGGATCTTGGAATTTGTCTCGCTGAGGCCAAGCGCTGCGGTGCAGCAGTGCCGGTGGCGGAACTGGTCGATGGGTACTATGCCGACGTGCAAGCCCGTGGTGGCGGTCGCTACGACACGTCGAGCCTGATTGTTCGTCTGGATGATCCCAAATCGTAGAGTGCAGCGCAGCAATGCGATGCACGCGCGTTGTGCAATGTTCAGTAATAAATATTGGTCGTCACACTCTCGACATCCGACAAAAGTAGGGACTTACTAGGGGTACGGGGAGGTCATGCAGCCTTGGTTTTGCGGGTGGGGATCCGCAGAGCCCAACAGGAGGACCACCATGGCATTGCCGACGGTATCGATCGACAATCGTGACATCATCCTGCTCAGTGGTTTCGAGACGGTCACGGCCGCCGCGAACGGGACTGCGAAGAAGCCATTTGTCGTCATTCTCGACGAGCGGGAGCTTGAACGCTCCGTGAAAAACGACAACTCAGACGCGGTCGCTTACGGCTACGTTGCTGGACGCTGGGTCGCTGTCGCGTAGGGTTTCCTGCTCATCATTCAAAGGGCGCGCCGGCTGGGGCTGGCGCGCCCTTTTTCGTTGTCGCGCGGCAAGGTGCCGTCAGGCGTCGGAACCGGACCGCGGGGTGCGCGCGAACTGCAGCGGAAGCGCGGTGGTGTATTTCATCTGCTCCATGGCGAACGCGGAGGAGACCTTCGCGATCTCGATGCGCGAGATCATTTTTTTGTAGAATTCGTCGTAGGCGCGGATGTCGGGAACAACGACGCGCAAGAGGTAATCGACTTCGCCGGACATGCGATAGAACTCGATCACTTCGGGAAAATCGTCGACGGCTTTGTGGAATTTTTCCAGCCATGCGGTCGAATGCTTGTCGGTCTTGATGGACACGAACACCGTGACGCCGGCGTTGATTTTTTCCGGCTCCAGAACGGCGACGCGTTTGCGGATGACGCCGGTTTCCTCAAGCTTCTGGATGCGGCGCCAGCAGGGTGTGGTGGAGAGGCCAACCTCCTTGCCGATGTCGGCGACGGGACGGGTGCAGTCTTCCTGCAGGATCGAGAGGATTTTGACGTCCATTTCGTCGAGCATGCGGCCTCCGGATGGGAAATCTATTCCTGACAGTATGCCTGAGGTCGCGGAGTGTGAAAAGTTTTTGTCGTGCGATGGCGATCATGGGAACTGAATGCCGCGCTAGATGCGTTCGTGGATGGCGGCGCGAAGGCTGGGCAGGATCGTGTCCTCAAACCAGGGGTTGGCCTTGAGCCAGCCGGTGTTGCGCCAGGATGGGTGGGGGAGCGGGAATGCGAGGGCGCTCGTGGGTCTGGGCAGCGGGCGTGGGCCGGCTCGGACGGTGTCGGTGAGCGAGCGGCAGCGGGCATCGTCGAGCGCCCAGCGCTGGGCATAGGTGCCGACGAGAAGCACGAGGTCAATGGAGACCAATTCTGCCATGAGGCGCTGCCGCCAGAGGGGTGCGCATTCTTTGCGGGGTGGCAAGTCGGCGCCTTTCGCATCTTGACCGGGAAAGCAGAAGCCCATGGGTGCGATGGCAATGCGGGCTTCGTCGTAGAAGACGTCGGGCGTGACGTTCATCCAGGCGCGCAGGCGATCGCCGGAGCGGTCGTCGAAGGGGCGGCCGGAGGCGTGGACCTTGGTGCCCGGGGCCTGGCCGACAATGAGAATGCGGGCGGTGGTGGACGCGCGCACGACGGGTCTGGGTTCGTGGGGAAGCGGGGGACCTTGCGGATGATCTTTGCAAACGCGGCAGGCGCGGATATCGGCCAGGAGGCGGTCCAGGGATGCCGCTTTGAGAGTTCGGGGCGAGGCGGAGCGCGCGGTCACATCGCGATCTTCAAGCCGTCGCTGGCAATGGAGACGGCGGGATGGGTGACGTTGTGCTGATTGGCCAGCATTTCCGGGCCCATATGCGTGAGCAGGATTTTGCGCGCATGCAGGCGCGGCACTTGGGTTTCGATTGTGCGCCAGTTCATATGATAGCGCGCGGTTGACTCATACGCGTAGCACTCGGTGATGTAGAGATCGGCGCCGCTGGCGGCATCGATGAGGTTCTCGACCCATTCGGTATCGCCGGAGAAGGCGAGCGTGCGGCCGTCGACGGAAAAGCGCAGGGCATAAGGCGGCGCGCCGGAGGGGTGGCTGACCTCGAAGGGCGTGACGGTGACGCCGCCTTCGGTGAGGGGTTGGCGATCGACATAGGTTCGGAATGAGAGGGCGAACGGGCGAGTGGTCGAGGTCGCGCCGGGGAAGAGGGCTTCGGCGGCGGCGGTGAAACGCTCTTCGATGCCGGCGGGGCCGGTGACGACGAGGGGCGCGGTCCGGCGGCCGACATGGATGGCGTGGATCAGCCACCAGACGAGGCCTGAGAAATGGTCGCCGTGCAGGTGGGTGATGAAGATCGTGCTGATCGAATTCGGGTCGATGTTTTCGCGGGCGAGGCCGATGAGCGACGTGGCGCCGCAATCAATCAGAAATGCGCCTCCGGAATGGGCCACGTGAAAGCAGGTTTGGAGGCGTCCGCCGCTACCAAATGCATCACTGCTGCCTATTACGGTAAGTTGCATATCGCCCCAATTGCGTTTTGAACGGGGAGCCTATCCGGCCTGGATCGCCCCACTTGTTCCGCAGGTAACAGCGCCTGCTCCGGCGGGCAACCATGGCGGATCAAGTGCCGCGTCGGGGTGCTCATCCAGGATCATGATCCGGAGTTGTTGCGGCGGCGCCAATCTTGGGGACGCTCGAATTCTCCCGCCCAGATTCCGCGGCGGGCGGATTTAGCTTGCCGCTCCTCACTTTCATAGGCTCCGAAGGCGACGGCATACCCTTCAGCCACCATCGCGGCGTTCAAGTTGCTGCCAGACGCCGAAAAGCAGGTCGCTAGTTTGCGGCCGTGCTGATCGGTTGAGTGAATGTCGCAGCGGATGGGTTGGCCGCCCGTCAGGCGTTGGAGGGTCCGCTTGGCCTCCTCGCCGCACCGCCACTCGCGGCCATCTCGGGTGCAGTTTTGGCGTCCTTCCGGCGCGTCGATGCCTTGCATGCGCACCTCTGTTTGACCCATGAAGAAGCTGTCCCCGTCAACGAGGCGGGGGCGGCCGTCGATCGACCCCTCGACGATCGCCGGGGCGCAGCGGGAGATCGCGGCGGCCGCTATGCCCAACAGAATCAAGGCCACGGTTCGCGCGGCGTTGCGATTGGGGCCGAGCGAGAATCGCTGGCCGCGCCGTCCCCTGCCCCGGCCCGTATTTTGGGGCCATGACGGACCAAATCCCATCGAACACCACTCCGATTTTGCGTCTTCAGTAAACACTACCTTAGCGAATGGCTGCGAGATTAACGATGGATGGCACCGACGCGGTCGCCGCCGGTTCTGCTTCGCCATCCGTGCGAATTTGAACTGTGCGCCGCGCCACGTGTGTCTGGGTGGCGGCGGAATGACCAAGAGCGCAACAGTCGACCAACTCCAGAAGCAAAAACTGCGGCGGGAAACGCGTCAGCGGCGCGCTGACGACATCCGGGCTGCTCGCGAGCGGCTGAGCGGCGCCTCCAGCCTGCGGCCGGAGTTCGAATACGAACTGCTGTCCATGTTTGCGCGCAACGAGGTGGGGGCTGCCTTCACCATGCCGGCGCTGTCGGTGATTTTTGCGTTGGCGGCCATGTTCTGGGCGCCGGCTCTGGAAGCGATGGTTTGGCTGGGGCTCGTCATCACGGCCAAAGTCGTTCTGATCGAGACGTGCCGGCGGTTTCTGGCGCAGCCGCGCGATCAAATCAATCTGGAGGTCTGGCGCCGCCGGCTCATTCTTTCCGAACTGCTGAACGGCATGACCTGGGCGTGCTTTGCGCTGGTCGGTCTGGGGCAGCTGGGGGAAGCTTCGCAAGGCACCGTCTTTGCCTCGCATGTGTTCCTGTTCGCGACGCTGATCGTCGTGCTCGCGGTCCGCATGAGCTTCGGCTCCACCGTCATGGGTATTCTATATGCCGGCACGCTGCCGATGACGATCGTGGTTGTCTCGCGGTTGGTGATGGGGGACGATCCGTTCTACTTCGCGCTGGCGTCGATGTCGGCCGGCGTCAATGTCTATTTCATTTTCCTGGCGAAGGGGCTGCATTCGACGGCCGTGGCGATGCTCGAGTTCCGGGCGCAGAAAGATGCGCTCATCGCGGAATTGGAGGAGGCGCGGCTTCTCTCGGATGAAGCACGTCGCCGGGCCGAGACCGCCAATAAGGCCAAGTCGCGCTTTCTGGCAACCATGAGCCATGAACTTCGCACGCCGCTCAATGCGATCATGGGCTTTTCAGAAGTCATGAAGACGGAAGTGATGGGGCCGATCGGCAGCCCATTGTACAAGGAATACGCCGGCAACATTCACGACAGCGGCAAGCATCTGTTGCACCTCATCAATGAGATCCTCGACTTGTCGCGCATCGAGGCCGGCCGTTATGAGCTGCATGAAGAGCCGTTGCGATTCAGCGACATCGCGGAAGATTGCGTGCGCCTGCTCAAGCTGCGGGCGCAGTCGAAGGGCATCGAACTCATCGAGGATTACGATACGTCGCTGGCGCAGGTGTGGGGCGATCAGCGGGCGCTGCGGCAGATCTGCCTCAACCTGATGTCGAATGCGCTGAAGTTTACGCCGAAGGGTGGACGGATCACGATCACGGTCGGCGCGACGGTGGATGGCGGGCAGTATCTCTCGGTTCTCGATACCGGTCCTGGCATTCCCGCCGACGAGATCCCGAAGGTGCTGCAGGTATTTGGTCAAGGGTCGCTCGCGCATGAGACGGCGGAGGGCGGGACGGGCCTCGGGCTTCCGATCGTGCAGAACCTCATTGAATTGCACGGCGGGGCCTTCGAATTGCTGTCGGAATTGCGCAAGGGAACGGAAGCCATCATTACGCTTCCCAAGCAGCGGGTTCTGGCCGCGCTGCCGCCCTTGCAGCCTTTGGGGCAGGAGCGTCACCGCGGCGTCCAGCCTGCGCGTTCGGCCCGTCAGGGCCGGCTGAGGGCGCTGGCCTCCTGATCTTAAAACGTTTTTCGACATTGCTTGCGGCCTGCGGCTCACCATCACTTGCGCGGGGAGATGACGGTGTTTAACTGATCTTCCTGAGCGGGTGCCGGCGGTTGGCGCGCTTTAAACTCAGCGGAAAACAGCGTCTGGATGCCGTGATGGAATTGCCTCGCATCGAAACCCCCTGTGTCAAGACGTGTGTCATCGACGCGCGGACGCGGCTGTGCGAAGGTTGTGGCCGGACGATTGACGAAATCGCCGCGTGGTCAACCTACACATCCGAGCACCGGCGCCGGATCATGGCAGATTTGCCCAGCCGCCTCCGGGGCCCAAACAAGGCGTGATCACATGCTCGTTTGGCTGATCGTGCTGCTCACGGCGCTCGTGGGCCTCTTTTATCTACTGTCGGGTCAAGATGGGCCGCTCAGCACGCTGGAAGGCGGTGAGATTGCTGTTGCAGCCGTGTTTGGGGCTCTCGCATTACTCTATCTCGTCTCACTCGCTGGGGACTACCGCGGGCGGGCGCTGCAAGGGATGCGGCACGCCGGCATCTGGGTGGGGCTCTTTTTCGCGTTGATTGCCGGATACGCCTATCGCGACGACCTGGGACATGTCGCGCGCCGGGTTGGCGGTGAGTTGCTGCCGGCGGGTGTGCCTCTGCCGGAGTCATCGGACGAGCAGGGCGATCGCGCGGTTCGGTTGCGCAAACATTTGAGCGGTCATTTCGTTGCGCGTGGAGCCGTGAATGGCGCGCCGGTGTCCATGCTGGTCGATACGGGTGCGTCGACCGTCGTTTTGAAGCCGGCGGATGCGGAGCGGGCGGGGATCGATCTGTCGGCGCTCACATTCTCAGTGCCCGTGGCGACGGCCAATGGAACGACCTTTGCCGCCCCCGTCCGGCTGCGGTCGATTGCGATCGGGGACATCGTGGTCAACGATATCGAAGCGTTGGTGTCAAAGCCGGGAAATCTTAACGAAAGTTTGCTCGGTATGAGTTTTTTAAGGCGTTTGCGCTCCTATGAGTTCAGCGGCGATTTTCTGACACTTAGGGGATAACCACATCCCGTCAGGTCGGCCGCGCGCGTTCAGTTCAGTGAGTGGCGGTCTTCATGTTCTCATCCGGTCATCGTACGCTTCTTGGCGAAGTGGCATCGTGGATGTTTTTCGCGGGCGTGATGGTTGTGTGCATCACACACTTCGATGAGTTGAAGGCGGCCGGGCACCGCTTGATTGGGACCGATCCGGCGGTGTTGGCCGCGATTCAGCAGAATGGCGCTCCGGTCGAGGAGGCTGTCACGCCTCAGCCGGCCGCGGCGGATGGATATACGTTTGAGGTCGCGGTTGGTCCCGACGGTCATTACCACGTCGATGCTGAGATCAACGGCCGGTCGGTCGCGGTGCTGGTCGATACCGGTGCCTCGGTTGTGGCGTTGACAGCGGATGACGCCGACGCAGCGGGTATCTTCGTCCGCGACCGGGATTTCACCGGCCGGATCCAGACGGCCAATGGATCGGCGCGCGTCGCACCGGTCCTGCTGGACGAAGTGACCATTGGGGACATCACTGTGCGCGACGTTCGGGCCGTGGTTTCGGAACCCGGCGCGCTCTCGGTCTCGCTCCTTGGGATGACCTTCCTCAACCAACTGGACCGGGTCGATATGCGGTCTGGGAAACTTATCCTACAAGACTAACGTTCCGTCCCGGGTTCGGCCCGCGCGCCGCCACATTGTGGGGGCAAAGCGCGGCCGCGCTTGTTTGCGTTCCGATTTTGACCTCCACGCAGAACCATAGGTTGCTCATGCTCCCCCGTCCGCGCGCCGATCTGAAACCCAACACGGCTGACTTCGAGCGCTATCCGCTCGTGAAGCCGACCGGCTTTCGCGAATACGATGCGCGATGGCTGTTCCCGCAGGAGATCAACCTGATGGGGCTCAACGCCGTGGGGCTGGGCATGGCGACGCTGTTTGCCGAGCGCGGCGTGCCCAAGCGGATCGTCGTCGGCCATGACTACCGTTGGTATTCGGGCAGCGTGAAGCAGGCGCTGATCACGGGGCTCTTGGCGGGGGGCTGCGAGGTTCATGACATCGGGCTCGCGCTGTCGCCGATGGCCTACTTCGCGCAGTTCGATTTGGACGTCGAAGGCGTCGCGATGGTGACGGCCTCGCACAACGACAATGGCTGGACCGGCATCAAGATGGGGCTGGCGCGTCCGCTCACCTTTGGGCCGGATGAAATGAGCCGGCTGAAGGAGATCGTGCTGTCGGGCGGTTTCAAGGCTGCCGAGGGTGGGCGGTATATTTTCGTGCCCGACATGGCGGAGCGCTACATTGCGGCGCTTTCCAAGCGGCCCAAGCTCAAGCGCAAACTCAAGGTGGTGGCGGCGTGCGGCAATGGCACGGCGGGCGCGTTTGCACCGCAGGTTCTGGAAGCGATTGGGTGCGAGGTGGTGCCGCTCGACTGCACGCTCGATCATTCGTTCCCGCGCTACAATCCCAATCCCGAAGACATGAAGATGCTGCATGCGATCTCGGAGGCTGTGATCGCGCACAAGGCCGATGTGGGTCTGGGCTTCGATGGTGACGGCGATCGCTGCGGAGTCGTCGACAACGAGGGACATGAGATCTTTGCCGATACGGTCGGGGTGATGCTGGCGCGGGATATTTCGGCGCGGTATCCCAACGCGACGTTCGTTGCCGACGTGAAGTCGACCGGGTTGTTCATGACGGATCCCGTGCTGCAGGCGAACGGTGCCAAGGCGCTCTATTGGAAGACCGGGCATTCGTACATGAAGCGCTACACGTTCGAGCAGAAGGCGCTCGTTGGCTTCGAGAAGTCGGGGCACTTTTTCTTCCAGCCGCCGCTGGGGCGCGGGTATGACGATGGGCTTGTCGCGGCGCTGGCCGTCTGCGACATGCTCGATCGCGCGCCGGATCAATCGATGGCCGACCTGAGACGGGCGCTGCCCAAGACCTATCAGTCGCCGACGATGTCGCCGCACTGCGATGATGAAAAGAAATACGGCATCGTCGATCAGATCGTTGCTGAGTATGAAGGCATCGCGAAGTCAGGCGGGACGATTGCGGGACAGACGGTGCGCGATCTCGTCACCGTCAACGGTGTGCGGGTGACTTTGGCGGACGGGACTTGGGGTCTGGTGCGGGCGTCGTCGAACAAGCCGGAGCTTGTGATCGTGGTTGAAAGCCCGGTGTCGGAGGCCAACAAGATCGCGATGTTCCGGGATATCGAGGCGCGCCTCGCCGAGCATCCCGAAGTTGGCGAATATAATCAGAAGATCTGAGGCTTGATCACTTGGTGATGAGAGCGAGGCAGCGGCCGGCTGCCTGGGCGGCGGAGCGGGCCTTCAGGGGGCTTAGGACGCCGGCGCGGACCATGCGTTTGGTTTCGGCAACGACAATGCTGCGGGCTGCCTCGGGAGCGGGCTTGCTGGCGACAGTTGCGGAGTAGATCTGCTGTGAAGGCGGGGGAAGGCCGGCAGCGCATGCATCTCCGGCGGCGCGATCGGCGAGCGCCGGCGACGGAAGGGCGCTGAAGAGCGCGATGGAAATGATGGGGCCGGGCCGCATCATGTAACCTCCTGAGCAAGCGAGAGCTGCCGTATAACAGCAGTCCTGTGGTTTCAGCTCAAGTCGTAACGCATAGAACGCCTTAACGGATCCCTTAATGCGCGCCCGGTTGACCGATCACAGCGAGTATAAGGGTTCCGTCCGTTCGCCAGGGATCGCCGCCGCCGTTAAGGCCTGAGCGTTGGGCGTGGAAGCCGACCACAGGGATCACGGCGCTCAATTGGCCCGTGGCCTTCAGGGCCGCGATGACGTGGTCGCGTTCCGTGTCGACATCTGGCGCGATGTGGTGCGTGATCTGAGCGGTGTCGCGGCTGAGGCCGACGCTGCGATCGTAGGAGGCGGCGCCGATCCACAGCGGGGCGCCCGACGCGTCGTTCTCGAGGGCGCGCCAGAAGCGAACGTGGTGGCGCTCGCGCGGCGAGGCGGCAGCGGCCTGTTCGAATGCCGTATCTTGCTTGCGGCCAAATAGAAGAAGCGTGCTGACGGGGGCATTCGGGTCAGGGCGGTCGAGCACGGCGTCAGCGGCGAGGCGGGCGTCGTTCGAAAGGGACAACGGTGCGGCCACGCGCCAGCCCGCGGCGGCAAAGATCGCCCTCACCTGCTCTTCAGTCCCAACAATTGCGACATTGACCGGGTCTCCGGGGATCCCTGCGGTGGTCTCGGTGATGCCGGGGATGCCGTCGAGGCCGGGATGGGTTTTGGCGTAGCGCTCCCACCAGAGGGGCATAACGAGATAGGCCGTCAGGGCCCAGGCCGCGAGAAGGGCCGGAAAAATCCACCAGATGTGCCGCATGAGGATTCTCCGGATGATGGGTGCGGTTAAGCTAGCGCCTCTTCGATCACGTGGGCAGGAGACTAAGGCGACAGCTGTGCCGCTCAACGGAACTTGGCGTGTGGGCCATGCGGGTTCGTCAAAAGTCTTCTCAAAAACGCCTAGTAAAGTGGCATTGACTTGCACGGACGATCTTGCCACGACTGAACCGAGCCACCTCCGCGGACTTGCGGCACAACGGGAGACGACTATGGACCGGCGCCAGGACGACGATTTCAGCTTTTATCCGACCCTGCTTCAGTGCCTTCATTCCAACGTCACGTGCGCAACCCGCTGACCTGATTCTCGAATCAGGTAGTTTTCTTGCCGAAGGCGTCTCACTCGGCGG
>NCCZ01000023.1 GCA_002279935.1 Hyphomicrobium sp. 12-62-95
CCCGCCGAGTGAGACGCCTTCGGCAAGAAAACTACCTGATTCGAGAATCAGGTCAGCAGGTTGCGCACGTGATGCGGGAATGAAGGCACTGAAGCAGGCCTCGATCCCTCTTAGTGACCTTGATTTGTGTGCGGAGTTTATTTTTGCAGCTGTCCACTGGCTGTCATTACCCAAAATGGGCAACCATTTGATTGAATGTCCAGGGGGCACGAGGAACAATCGATCGATTGGCGTAAGATGCGCGGATCAGGATTACCGCAGAACCTGTGGGAACGCGGGGGGCAAGACCGAGGATGCTGGGTTTTTTGCTTGTCGGCACCGCTATGGTGTCTCTGACGGTTATCGTCCATTTCGCCGGCTTGGCTGGGCTCCTGCTGCTTTTGCGCAACCGTCCAAGGCGCAAGAAAAGGACAGCGCTTTTCAGCCAGGCTGCCGCCATCCTGTTTATCGTGTTTTCGCTCATGGCGCTTCACACGGCCCAGATCTGGCTCTACGCCGCTCTGTATTTTTGGGCCGGTGCTCTGCCGGACTTCGAAACAGCGCTCTATTTTTCAACGGTAAGTTTCACCACCGTCGGCTATGGCGATATCGTCTTGTCACCGCACTGGCGGATCGTCGGCGCGATCGAAAGTGCGAATGGGCTCTTGCTGTTTGGATGGTCGACGGCGTTTTTGGCAACAACAACGGCACAACTGAGTACTCTTGAGGCGAACTGGCTGCAACGGGCGGGTGAGGACCAGATAACATGATGCGAAGAGCCGGTATCGCCATCGACACGTCCATCCTTAAGGGCCCGCTTGCCTCTCTCTTTGTGTGCGCGACAGTTCTGGCTGGTTGCGATCGTCAAGACGTGGAAGAGCCCGCTGTTCCGGTCCCGTCTCTCAAGACCATTGAAGTCAAGCCACAGGATGCCGCGCAAGTCCGAAGTCTCTCCGGCACGCTCATCGTGGCCGAGGAGACAAAACTCAGCTTCGCAGTCTCAGGAAAACTCATCGATGTGCCCCTGCGCGAAGGATCTGACTTCAAGGCCGGACAAGAGATCGCCCGGCTCGACCCCCAGGATTTCGAACGCGAACTGGCAAGTCAGAAGTCGAAACTCGACTCTCTAAAGATCCGGCTCAAGGACGCCGAAGACACCTTTCGCCGGCAGTCGACACTCGCCGCCAGCGGAACCGTTTCGAGAGCCGCGCTCTCCCGGTCGGAAGCAGCGCTTGCCAATGCCCGCGCGGATCGGCAGGTCGCCGAAGTCGCCGTCGCAACGGCAGAAGAGAACCTTCGGAGGACGACTCTGGTCGCGCCGCGCGATGGCATCGTGACCAAACTCATGGCCAAGCAGTACGAAGAAATAGCAACGGGCCAACCGGTCTACGAAGTCGGCCGGCAAGACGCCATGGAAGTCGTAGTGCTCGTGCCGGAGCAGTTCGTCGCTGGATTGAAGTATGGAAATACTGTGACGGCGACAATACCTGGCCTACAGGATGCTGTCGTGAAATGCCGGATCGTCGAGATTGGTGCCACCGCCGAGGCCGGAAATGCTTTCCGTGTTCGCGCCCGGCTCGATGATCCGACACCCGGGGCTCGCAGCGGTATGACGGCAACCGTAGCGCTGCCGATTCCATCCCTGATAGCGGACCGGACCGTCTTTGCCGTTCCTCTGGCGGCTATTCGCTTCGATACGACCGAGACGGGGCCAGTAGTCGGCCAGCGCGCCACGCTCTTTGTTTTCGATGCATCGAGGCAGGTGGTCGAGAGCAGGGAGGTCCCAGTCGTTGGTATGGCCGGCAACCGCGTTTTCGTCACTGACGGGCTAAAGGCAGGTGATCGCATCGTGACAGCAGGAGTTGCGTTTCTTCGCGACGGCCAAAAAGCGCGCCTCTGGTCGGCTGCGGAGTAGCTGGACATGGAGGCGCTGACCCGCTTTTCGATCGAACGCTGGCGTTTGACGCTGACAGCGATCGTGCTGATTCTTTTTGCCGGAACCTATACGTATCTGCGCCAGCCTAGCCAGGAAGATCCCGAAATCGTCATCCGGACAGCGGTCGTAACGGTCGCCTTTCCAGGGATGTCTGCGAGCCGTGTCGAGCAGCTGCTGATCAAGCCCGTCGAGGAAGCGGTCAAGCAAATTCCCGAAGCGGACACCGTTCGTTCGTCTGCTCAGACCGGACTTGCGACCGTCAAAGTTGAACTCTTGCCGACAGTGGTCAATACACGGCCGGTCTGGGACAATCTTCGCAATAAGATGATCGATCTTGCCCCGTCCTTGCCGGCCGGCGCGGTTGGTCCGCTCGTCAACGACGACTATGGCCGCGTCGCAGTGACGACACTGGCGCTCACCGGCACCGATTTCACCATGGCCGAACTGCGGGCGCAGGCGCGTTGGCTCCGCGATCGGCTTTCTACCCTCCCGCTCATCAGCCGCATCGATCTGTTCGGCGTGCAGGATGAGAGGATCTGGCTATCGTTCGATCGCACGCGATTGTCACAGCTTGGCGTGTCTAGCTCACAGGTCCTGAACGCGATTGCAGAGCAGAACCAGATCCTCCCAGCCGGGTCGCTCATAACAGAAGACGGTATGCGCTATGCCCTGGAGCCCAGCGGGGATTTGCGGAGCGAGGAAGCCATCGGAGACGTGCCGGTCCGCACGCCGTCCGGCGCCGTCGTCTATGTGCGCGACATCGTCAAAGTTGAGCGAGGCTATGTTGATCCGCCCCGCAAGCCGGTGCTGTTTAACGGCCCAGCTGCGGTCATCCTTGCTCTGTCTATGGTCCCGAATGTCCCCATTAAAGACTTTGGGATCAAGACGACCGAAGCCTTGGAGACACTGCGCCAAGACCTGCCGCTGGGCATGAACCTCTCTATTGTGACCGATCAACCCCCTATTGTGGCAACTGCTGTAGCGGAAGCGACAAGCAATCTGGGTCAGACACTGTTGACCGTCCTTGCCGTTGTCATGCTCTTTCTGGGACTGCGTGCCGGTGCGATCGTCGGGACGATCGTGCCGCTTAGCATCTTCCTCGCACTCGTTGGCATGCTGCTATGGGAAATCCCGCTCCATCGGATTTCGATTGCCGCCATTATCATTGCGCTCGGACTTCTCGTCGACAATGGCGTCGTCATCGCCGAAGATATCAAGAAGCGCATCGACGATGGCGCCGAGCGGACGAGCGCCGCTCTTGCAGCTACGCGGACACTCGCTATTCCGCTCCTCACGTCGTCGCTGACCACAATTCTCGCCTTTCTGCCGCTGCTTCTGGCGCCTGACGCAGCGGGCGAATTTCTGCGCGCGCTCGCACAGGTCATCATCCTCACGCTTCTCGCCAGTTGGCTGTTGTCGTGCACAGTGACACCGCTGCTCTGCGTCTGGTTCCTTCCTTCGAGTGGGCAGAACGCGCCCAAAGCCGATGTCACGGAGCGCTTCGCCGCCTCCTATGGCCAATGGCTAAGCCGGTTGTTGAGCAGGCCCTTTTCCGTTCTTTTGGCGGCCCTGGTACTTTTTGCCGTTTCCGTTGCTGGCCTTAGCCGCGTCCCGACAGGTCTTCTGCCGCCCTCCGAGCGCGCGCAGTTCGTCGTGCGTCTGGAATTGCCCGCAGGCGCAAGCGAAGCCGAAACGCTGCGCGTAACGAAGCGTCTGGCGCAGTTTGTGGCCGATGAGCGTGTCAATCCCGATGTCGCGTCGAGCGTCTTTTATATTGGCTCCGGCGGGCCGCGCTTTTTTCTGGCTCTGGCACCCGTCGATCCGGCACCTCATGTGGCCTTCGGCGTGGTCAACACGCGCGACTCGGCCAGCGTCGCCCCCGCACGCGCTCGTTTAGAGGAATTCTTGGCGGCGCAGATACCGGAGGGCCGAGGTTGGACGGAATTGCTGTTCCTCGGGCAGGAGCCGCCCGGTACGCTGGAAATCCGTCTGTCAGGACCGGAAATCGACACGCTCTACCGAACAGGAAAACGCATCGAAGACCTTATGGCATCGGTTCCCGGAACCAAGGACCTTCGTACCGATTGGGCCAACCCGGTTCTTCAGATCGACGTTTTGATCGACCAGGATCGGACGCGGCGTGCCGGTCTATCGCCTGCAGCGACGGCGCGCGCGCTTGAGGCGAACTTCGACGGTACGCAAGTGACCGACTACCGGGAGGGTGACCGCATCATTCCTATCGTGCTGCGTGCGCGGGAGGCCGACAGGGCGACGCTCGACGATCTTGCCGACGTCACCGTGGCGAACGATCAAGGTCAGCCGGTCCCCTTGCTTCAGGTGGCAACCCTCGCCGGCGAATTGAAGCCCTACATCATCCATCGCTACGATTTAGACCGAACGATCACGATATCGGGAATAAATCCAAGCCTGACCGCCAAGCAACTTCTAGAACGCGTCAAGCCGCTGCTTGACGGCCTTGACCTCTCGGCAGGCTATCGATGGACCGTGGGGGGTGAGGTGGAGGCGAGTGAGAAGGCCAACGGTGCGCTGTTCCAGTACATGCCGCACTGCTTGGTTGCCATCGTCGTGCTCCTCATCTGGCAATTCAATTCGTTCCGGCGGACCGCCATCATCATTTTGACAATACCGCTCATTGTCATTGGCGCGTCGTTCGGATTGAACCTTTCGGGCGCCAAACTTGATTTCAACGCCATGCTGGGTCTCCTCGCCCTGGCTGGCATCATCGTGAACAACGCGATTGTCCTGATCGAGCGAAGCGACGAGGAGCGCTCGACCACCGCGAACATCGCTTTGGCCGTGACGATTGCAGCGCAGGCGCGCTTCCGGCCGATCGTAATGACGACGTTGACCACGATCGTCGGTCTGATCCCGCTGTTCCTTCTGGGCGGGGAACTCTGGCGGGGTATGACGGTCGTGTTGATGTTCGGCCTAGGGGTCGGAACGATCCTGACCCTCGTGATCGTTCCGATTCTGTACCTTATTCTGTTCTCGCCCTGGCAAGGTTCGTTGCAGCCGGTACTGCCTGCCGGGCAAGCTTCGTAGGATGTGCACATGGCGGAGACGCGGTCCGGCATTCTTGATCCGCTCGAGCGATCGTCGGAAATCATCTTCGGCCTGATCATGGCGCTAACGTTCACGTCGACGATCAGCCTTTTTGGCACTAAGGCCGATGTGCACACCATGCTTGCAGGCGCTCTGGGCTGCAATCTCGCGTGGGGGATCGTTGACGCTGCCATGTATCTTCTGGCGCAAATTGTAACGCGCGAGCGTTGGCGCACCCGCGCCCTTGAAGTTGCGAACGCCTCACCGTTGGAGGCTCGGCGGCTTATTGTCGACACGATCCCACTGGGGGCGGGCAAGATTTTCACCGACGGTGAACTCGACCGGTTGGCTGGTGCCGTACGCTCGAGTTCCATCCCTGGACGTCGACTTTTGCCGACGCTTGATGAAGGACGAGGCGCCGCTGCAATCTTCGTGCTCGTCTTTCTTTCGACCTTCCCAGTTGCCCTGCCGTTCGTCTTTATCGAAGACGTCGGTGTCGCACTGCGAACGTCGAACGGGGTCGCGGTGGCCTTGCTGTTTGCGGTCGGCACGGCGTTGGGGAAATACATGGGCTGGACGCCATACTGGGCACCCGGCGCAATCGTCGGCGTCTTAGGTGCGCTTCTCGTCGCCATCACGATCGCTCTGGGCGGCTGAGACGATTGACCAGTTTGAAGGTACTTACCTCGCGAGCAGGTCCGCTGAGGGCCACAAGCAGTCGCGAGCTATCTTGCGGCGGACCGGCTGAACCGACGTCTTGCTCGAAATGCCGTCAGCGATTCAAACGTCCGGCCAGAGGTGGATTTAAGGACGGTTCCGGGAGCGCAGTGACGTTAGGAGCTGAGCAATTTGGGGACTGTTTGGTTCGAGCTGATAGAGCAATTCGGCGCGCTCAAGTGCGGACGCGTTTGAACCTGCCTCCAACTCATAAGAGATCATGGCCATCAACAGGTCGCGATCATACGGATGACGGGCGATCGCGTTTTTCAGAGTCGTCATCGCTTCCGCCGTCATTCCGGTATCATGCTGGGCCACTGCGAGAACGTAGCTGAATCGTGCCTCGTCCGGCGCCAATCCGGCAGCCTGGCTCAAATAGGTCATGGCGTCGGCGGTCCGCTTCTGGCGGATCATTGAGAGTGCAAGTGCGTGGGCGACCGCACCCGATGACGGGTTCTCGGCCAGGCTCTTGCGCAGAATGTCCTCGGCAACAGTCTCGTTTCCGGCTGTGCGCTCGAGATCAGCCCATGCAATACTGGCGCCGACGAAACGGGGGTCGAGCTCAATCGCTGTCCGGAAAGCGGCGCGCGCATCTTCAAGCCCCCCCTGGTCGACATACAGGTTGCCGAGATTGGCATGCGACTCCGGCCGTTCGGCATTGAAAAGTTGTCCATCTACATATTCAGCGAGCGCCTTCGCGAAGGCGCTGCGATCTGCCTCGCTGAGGCCGGCCTCCGGTTCACCTGCTAGAGCACGCGCCGCGTCAGCGCGCACGAGGCGAGAGCTGTCGCGCAGCAAGGGCGCCAGGAGCGCGCGGCGGGTGCCCGCATCCGCTCCGGCAATGATGGCAATCGCAGCAGTACGGACCGTGGCGTCTTCAATCACAAGGCTTCGAGCAGCAATCTCGAGTGCTTCGGGAGAAGGAAATCTCGCTAGGCGCGCCAGAGCACTGGCCTGAGCGATTCGGGACGAATTGAGATCGCCTGCAACTTTGGCCAATGCCGCTTGCGCACCAGGCGCCTGCCTATCTGCCAAGTCAAACGTCTCGGCGAAATCCTGGAATCCAGGCTTGGGTGAAGGATACCAAGTCTTGATCGCATCGCGTGCCCAACTGGCCGGTTTATCCGTATGGCATTGGTTGCAAGCGTTCGGCGTCCCGATGTTGACCGTTCGGTCGGGCCTCGGGATGCGCATCGAATGATCATGCCGGGCGTCGACACCCATGTAGGTCGTCGTCGGCATATGACACGATGCGCACTGGGCGCCGGGACTACCCACTGGATGATGGTGGTGCGCAGAGCTGTCAAACTTTTCTGGTGCGTGGCACTGCGCGCAGACGCCGTTACCGTCCTTGTGAAGCTTTCCCGAATGCGGATTGTGGCAATCCGAACAGGTGACTCCTGCAGCGTGCATCTTGCTTTGCACAAACGAGCCGTGATTGAAGACCTCGTCCCGCTGCTGGCCATCCACATGATAAAGGCCGCTTTCGAGAGTTGCTGGCCGGAACGCATCAAGAAGTCTGCCGAGCGACTGAGGATCTGAGGAGACCTGCTGTCGCCGCGAATGACACGTGGCGCAGACTTCGATTTCCTTGGTGGTTTGGCGAGGAGCCGAGCGTGCCGCCTGTCCTTGCGGACTCATTAGCCAAGATACACCCGTGCGTTCATCGAGGCGAAACGCAAATCCTCTTGCCGGATGTTTTTCGCGGTCGGTCTCGCGTCCCGCAGCCCACGCCAGATGACCGGATGCAGGCCCGTGACAGGCTTCGCAACCCACATTGATTTCCGACCACGTCGTCTGAAATGTCTTGCGTGCACGATCGTAGTTTTTCTGCAAGTTGGTCGAATGGCACCAGGCACATTGGTAGTTCCAGTTCTGATCGATACCGGTCCAATGCAGCGGGTCACCGGCCTGGAGCTGTTGGCCGGGATAGAGGTGGTACCAGCGTTGTCCGCCGTTCCCCGCCGGTCTTGAGTCCCATGCTATTCCCAGAGCCTGAAACCGGCCGGGAAATAGCTCGATCAGATACTGCTGCAACGGGTAGACGCCGAATGTGTAACGGATTTCGAAATCGGCCAGTTTTCCGTCAGGGCCGTCCGTGCGAACCCAGTACTTTCCGTCCTTCTGATAGAACGTGCTCTCGATACCGCCCTCAGTAAACTTTGCGCCATCGAAACGGCCGAGCACAGTTGCGGAAGAGGCCTCCTGCATCGCCGCATGATGGTGCGAGGCTTTCCAGTCTGTGTACGCCTTGAGGTGGCATGATCGGCAGGTATCTGATCCGGAATAGGACGCGGGCGCTTCCGCGTGACTGAAACCAGTCAGCAAAAATAGCGACGCAACAAAAACAGGTAGCATGCGGCTGAAATGGAAAGATGAATACCGCCAGGCGTAAAAATCACGACCTGGCCCGCATGCCAAACGCTCCGGGCACATCGTTTTAAAAATCGAGCGCAATTGATACCGTTCAAAGAAGTCACTTGGCTTTACCGCCAAAAAGTAGAGAGCGACAGAGAGCCTTCCCCAACCAGATAGGTGAAGCATGCGTATTCTGTATCGAATGACTGCAGGCTTATTCTGGCTGGTACTTTCGCCCACCTTCGCTATCTCCCAAGTCACGTCTTTTCAGGTCGACCGAACCAAACTGCCGATCGCGCAGCCAGAGCGGCCAGTATATACGGAATTGGACGCTCGTAATGCGACGCCGCCGCCTCGCTTTGAGGTAAAAGCCCCGCAGGGGGCGCCCAACGTTGTCATAATCCTTATCGATGATCTCGGATTTGGTGCAGCCTCTCCGTTCGGGGGGCCGATCGCGACGCCAACCATGGAAAAGCTGGCCGGAGAAGGCCTACGCTATACGAATTTCCATACGACCGCTCTCTGCTCGCCCACACGCGCGGCTCTGAAATCCGGTCGCAACCACCATATGGTGAACATGGGCTTCATCACCGAACTCGCGACCGGCTTTCCAGGCGCAACGGGATCGATTCCCAACGCGACCGCACCGGTTGCCGAGATCCTCCGTCACAACGGTTATAGTACGGCTGCTTTCGGAAAATGGCACGAAACGGCAGCGTGGGAAGCAAGTATCTCAGGACCCTTCGACCGTTGGCCTACACGTCAGGGGTTCGACAAGTTCTACGGCTTCATCGGTGGCGAGACGAACCAGTGGGCGCCGTACCTCTATGACGGCGACGCGCAAGTCGAGTTGTCAAGCGACCCCAAGTACCACTTCATGACGGACATGACCGACAAGGCCGTTGCCTGGGTTCAGTACCAAAAAGCCCTGACCCCAGACAAACCTTTCTTCATATATTTTGCCCCGGGCGCGGTGCACGCTCCCCACCACGTGCCAAAGAGCTGGATTGAGAAGTGGAAGGGCAAGTTCGACATCGGGTGGGACAAGCTCCGCGAGCAAACTCTTGCCCGGCAGGTCGCGTCTGGGATTGTACCCGCGGGAACGGTATTGGCCAAGAAGCCTGATGCGATCAAGGATTGGGATAAACTTTCCGATGACGAGCGCCGGCTGTTCTCTCGCCAAGCTGAAGTCTTTGCCGCCTTCTTGGATTACACCGATCACGAAGTCGGGCGGCTTCTACAGGCGGTGAATGCGACAGGAGAGAGTGGCAATACGCTCGTGTTTTACATCGCTGGAGACAACGGCACGAGTGGCGAAGGCGGTGCCAACGGCATGTTCAACGAGTACACGTACTTCAACGGTGTGACCGAGACCGTCGGCGAAATGCTTAAACACTACGACTCATGGGGCTCTCCGGAGACTTATCCGCACATGGCGGCTGGCTGGGCCCTGGCACTGAATGCGCCGTTTGGCTGGATGAAGCAGGTTGCCTCCGATTTCGGCGGAACACGCAATGGCATGGTCGTCTCATGGCCTAACGGCATAAAGGCTGCCGGCGAGATTCGGACCCAGTTTGGTCATGTCATCGACATTGCGCCGACCATACTTGAGGCCGCACAACTTCCCGAACCGACCGAAGTGAATGGGACAAAACAAATTCCCATCCAGGGCAAGAGCCTCGGCTATTCATTCGCCGACGCGAAGGCGCCGGAACAGCATACGACGCAGTACTTCGAGATCGCCGGGAACCGCGCGATCTACCACGATGGTTGGTTCGCCCGGACGATTCACAAAGCGCCGTGGGAACCCAAGCCCCGCAATCCGCTGCAATCGGATGACTGGGAGCTGTTCAATGTACGGTCGGACTTCAGCCTTGCGAAGGATGTCACAGCAGCCAACGGAGACAAGCTGGCTGAACTGCAGCGGCTCTTCATGAAGGAGGCTGAAGCCAATCACGTTTTACCGATCGACGATCGCTTCTTGGAAAGAACGATTGGCAAATTGGTCGGTCGCCCGGACCTCATGTCAGGCCGGACGAGCTTGACGCTGTCACAGGGCATGACCGGCATGATGGAGAGCGTCTTCATAGACGTGAAGAACAACTCAAAGGTCATCACGGCTGATGTGGAGGTCCCAATCGACGGGGGCAACGGCACGCTCATTGCCCAGGGTGGGCGTTTTGGTGGCTGGTCTCTCTACGTCAAAAACGGCATCCCAGCGTACGACTACAATTATCTGGGGCTCAGCCGCTCTTCGATTGCTGCTGACAAGCCATTGCCGGCAGGCGGCAAGCACAACATCAAATTTCAATTCCAATACGACGGCGGCGGTGTCGGCAAGGGCGGCGTAGGCACTCTGTTTGTCGACGGCGAGAAAGTCGCTGAGGGCCGCATCGAGCGCACTCAGGCCGGCCTCTTTTCCGCCGACGAAACGGCGGACGTCGGCATCGACCTCGGCACGCCTGTCGTCGAAGCCATCGGGGCCGAGGCGCCGTCGCGTTTCAACGGCCAGATTTCACGTTTAAAAGTCGAGATCGCACCACAACCCGCGCAATAGTTCCCACCTGACCCAATGAAGCTGCCGGCGATCGCTATTCTGGAAACACGACGCTCCAGTCGGCCTGCATGTCGACCACGGTCCACGCTTGCGCCTGCGCCTCATCGAGACCCTTGTCGAGTTTCCCGATGTGGGACTTGCGATCGTAGGCCCATTCACGGGCGGCGTCTGTGTGGTGAACGTAGACGCACAATTTGGCACCTGGTGCGTTACACGTCCATTGCAGCATGGCCAAATCGCCATCCGAGTTGCCGAAGGCAGCAATGGGCCTGCGGCCGATATGCTGGTTGATCCCGACGGGCTTGCCTTCCTTGTCGTCGATGAAGTTCACCTTCGGCTGCCGAACCAGAACGGGTGTACCGTCGCGCACTTCAAATGACGTCACCACACTGGACCCCACGACTTGCTCAGGTGGAACGTTGTAAACTTCTTCAACCCACGGCCTCATGAACTCTATCCCGCCTCCCGAGACGATGAACGTCTTGAACTCGTTCGCGCGGAGGTAGGCTAGGAGTTCCAGCATCGGCTGGTAGACCATCTGCGTGTAAAGTTTATCCGATGTTGGATGTTTAGCCGAAGCAATCCACCCCTTTACGATCTGACTGAACTCATCTGTCGTCATGCCTGTGTGGGTAGCCATGATGATATCGAGCAGCGCACGTTCGCCTCCCGCGAGCGCCGCCTTGAAAGGGCTCAGTATCCTTCCATTCGGGATGGCTATTGCTCAAAGCCTTGACCCGGTCGATCGCGAACAGAAGTTGGAAGTATGCGGGCTGCTCGGCCCACAGCGTTCCGTCGTTGTCGAAGGCTGCAATGCGCTCGGCGGGCGGTACAAAGTCTGGTGAGCCGTTCGTGGTCACCCTCTCGACGAAGGAAACAATCGCCCTCTTGGAAGAGCCATCCCGCCATGTCGGCAACTGATCGGCTAGAGCCAAAGCCGGTGAAACGGCGACCCAAACTAGCGCAAACAGTGGCAAAATCCGAAGCATGTCCGCGCCCCCTTGAGTGATCAACAAAACTCGTCGTCAGCAGCCCGTCTGCTAAGCATGAGGCCGCAGCGGTGTGCCGCTGCGGCCTCATCCGACATTGTTGTGTCTTAGTTGTTGCCGGGTTTGCTCATGACCGCTTCCATGACACGGTCAAGATTAAAGCTCCCGGGCTTCTGCCGAGGCGGAAATTCCTTGAAACTCTGAAGCCACTTACCGACGTAAGCTCCGGCAGGAGCGATGAGGAACATCCGATCCATATACCACCGCTGATACCCCATCGCGTTTTCATGTTCCGCGCGCTCGAAGGGATCCATCCGCAGATTGGTTAGGAGCGGTGCGCGAAGGGATTTGAACGGATCCTGCCACACCCGCAAACCTTCCGCTTCCTGCTCAAGGAAGGTCACCTTCCAATTCCCGTAGCGCAGCGCTGCGACGCTCCCGTCATCGGTCCAGTAGATGAATTCCTTGCGCGGCCACTCGGCCTCGCCCTTCAAAGCCGGTCCGAGGTCATAGCCATCGAGATGCACCTTGTAGGTGACATCGCCGATCTTGCGGCCCTTAAGAAGATCCTCCTTCGCAGTCTTGTCACCGGCTGCCGCAACGAGCGTCGTCAGCATGTCCTCGTGCGCAGCGACGTCGTTGACGACTGTCGCCGGCTTGATGACCCCTGGCCACTTGATGACAGTCGGAACGCGATATCCGCCTTCCCAATTCGTGTTCTTCTCGCCTCGAAACATGGTCGTACCACCGTCGGGCCATGTGAACGTCTCGGCGCCGTTATCGGTCGAATACATAACGATCGTATTGTCATCGAGACCGAGCGCCTTGAGCTTGGCGAGAACTTGCCCGACATGCCCGTCGTGCTCGGTCATCCCGTCGGCGTAAATGCCGAGGCCCGTCTTCCCTTCCGACTCCTTCTTGAGGTGTGTGAAGACGTGCATGCGGGTGGAATTCCACCACAGGAAAAAGGGCTTCTTGTCCTTGGCCGCGCGGTCCATGAAGTCGAGAGCTTTGACCGTCACCTCTTCGTCGATGGTCTCCATGCGCTTACGCGTGAGCGGGCCCGTATCTGTGATACGGCCGTCCGCGAATGAATGAATGACACCACGTGGACCAAACTTCTTCTTGAATTCCGGATCCTTTGGATAATCCGCGTTCTCAGGCTCCTCTTCCGCGTTCAAATGGTAGAGATTGCCGAAGAACTCATCGAAACCGTGATTGGTTGGCAGCATGTCGTCGCGGTCACCGAGATGGTTCTTGCCGAACTGGCCCGTGGTGTATCCTTGCGCCTTCAACAGAGTCGCAATTGTGGGATCTTCTTTTTTCATGCCTTCAGGCGCGCCGGGTAGGCCCACCTTGGTGAGGCCGGTGCGGATTGGTGACTGGCCCGTCACGAAGGCCGCGCGCCCCGCCGTACAGCTTTGCTGCCCATACCAGTCAGTGAACAAGGCGCCTTCATTTGCAATGCTGTCGATGTTGGGCGTCTTATATCCCATCATGCCTCGATTATAGGCGCTGATGTTGAATTGCCCGATATCGTCCCCCCAAATGACCAAAATATTGGGTTTACTTGATTGCGCGAATGACGTGGCCGCACCAACGGCGACCAAGAGGGCTGCGGTCGCTGTGCGCCCGGCCGTCCTAAACCATCTGGAGTAAGTTTTCACTGTAACCTCCGCAACTGCCTATCGCGTAAAGCCGGGCAATCACCAATGCGGTGATCCCCAGATCCTTTGACGCTGTGGCACGTTAGTCGGAGCACATTCCTCTGAATGGAAAGAATGATTCATTCCTAGGAGAAACCGAGTACGGATAATGCGATTTATTATAATTGAGCGGTACGGGACTAAACCCGAATTGGACATGCCAATTCTAATGTTGGTTTCCTCGCTTCCTGCGCTTCAGCAGGAACTAACAATCTACAATCCTAGTCAAATTTGTCTTATTTAGCGTGACAAAGGACATTGATGCTCGTGCCCCGGCCGGAGCAAATGTCAGCAGGCAGACGAGATTACGCACAGGTCGGCACGGACAGGGTTCCGGCCGATGAGCGGCTCACTATTGCGCTGCATTTGCAGCCGGCAAGATTGACGCCGGAACCTTGAGCAGACTATCGCCCACATTTGTGACGGCCGTCACAACGCCGACCTGTGTGGTAGTAGCGGTTGGATTTTTGAGCTTACTGCCAATGGCTGCAATCACTGGAGCCGATTTCGAGTATTTGCTGTGGTGATTGCCCTTGCCGTCGTCAACGGCTGTCAGGTCGACAACTTTCAGGTTGTACCTCTCGGCCGCGGCGACAGCGCGCGCATCATCGGCAGTGATCATTCCAGCCCGCTCTACGTCACCGGCGAGCCACGTCGACAGCGCAAGCGCTTTGTCGTCGCCCGATACCAGCACAGTCATGGGCCGGGGCAGCTTTCCGATCACGTCGAGCTGAGTACGGAACACATTGGCGTCGAGATCCGGTGATGCGAGGATAACCTCCCCCAACTTTCCGCCGAAATCACCGTGTCCGTTCATCTTTGCTTGCCGCAAGCCTTCGACGGCCAGCCAATTGCCCATACTATGCGCCAGGATGTTGATTTCCTTGA
This sequence comes from Hyphomicrobium sp. 12-62-95, assembly GCA_002279935.1. Lineage (GTDB taxonomy): Bacteria > Pseudomonadota > Alphaproteobacteria > Rhizobiales > Hyphomicrobiaceae > JAGVSR01. The sequence continues at coordinate 14,194 of NCCZ01000023.1, forward strand.
CCTCGGGAACTTTGGAGATCTTTAGGAGCGCGCGCTCGAAGTAGTCGCGCGAATACGTGCTGGCTTCGCGATCCGCCAAATAGAGAGGCGCTTTGCCCATCGAGGGCCAGGCGAAGAGCACGGCCGTGCCCTCGAAACCGGAGTCGTGAACGATCTGCGCGAGCCAATAGACCGCCTCTTCATATCGCGTGTTGTAGCCGTGGATGAAAACCAGGACATCGCCGGCTTGTTCGGTGCTGCGGCGGCCACGCTGTCTGAGTTCATCGATGAAGCCGTCTTCACCAAGCGATGTCCGCCTCGTCGTAACGAAGTGCAGTGCCGGATCCGGCGGCCCGCCGTTCGGCCATTCGATTTCACCTGTCACGTGTGCCGGCGGAATGGAAACGGTGAGTGACGCAAAATTCAGTTGCTTGGAGCGCTCAACGGTAAATTCGTCAGGGTCGTCCTTGCTGCCTCGTTCACGCGTCGTAGCGACGAGGATATCAACTTTGTCCGTGGACGCCGGAATGTTCGATACGGGAATCAGCACCTCATTGCCGGGGCGATAGGCGCATCCTCCGGACATGATCCCAGCGAGAAATACCGCCACAGCGTATAGCCTTACGCCACTAAGCAACGACCCACCCCCGACACACAAGACTCTAGTAACGTTGCTCTTCAATACCCATCAACCAGACCTCGGTCCACCTTTATTGAACCATTTAAAAAATGTGCATTGTTGCCGATCCTTGAATGGCGCACGGGTCAAACAGCAGTGCATAGAAGCGAGTACGACCAATCGAATTCTTGAGTAAGGCCGCCGCTTGGGTGTCACTAACACCAGATCAAAAAATGTAAAATATGAGCCATTTGGATGCCTGGAATTGATCTTCGACCACTCGACAAAATCGGCTGGCTATCCGGTCAACCGGAGGATTTCAGAGAGTGGGCAAGGAACGTCGGAAGATGGCGGCGATACGAGGCGGGGCAATTCGTCTATCACGCGGGCGACAAGTCCGACGGCGCATACGGATTGGCTGAAGGCGGTTTGCAGATCACGTTTCCGCTGGTGGCCGACGAGCCCGTCATTATCCACAGAGCCGAAATCGGGTTCTGGATCGGCGATGCTGCGGAACTATCATCGGAACCGCGCCTTGTGACCGTCATGGCTGCGGTTGAAACCCGGCTGCTTCATCTGCCCAGTTCCGCAATTAGAACCCTGCTTGCCAATAGGCCGGATCAGTGGCGGTGCTTTTATCAGCTGAGCATGAGCAATCTACGCATTGCCGTTTCTCAACTCGCTGAGGCGCTCGCTCTCACCGTGCGCGCCCGGGCCTGCCGGCGGCTGCTGGGTCTTGCAGACTCGCAAGGCGATGCTGCAATCACGCAGGACGAACTTGCAAAGCTTCTCGGCGTCACGCGACCGACGATCAGGCGTTGTCTTCAGGAACTCGAGGACGCCGGCGCGATTGAGACAAACTACCGAAAGTTGAGGGTTGTGAACCGGTCGGTTCTGGAAGCATTCAAGGACGAGCAATAGCCCCTTGCAGAGCGCGGCGACGGGCAACTAATGCCGCGTACGGCAGCATTATCGCGATTTCAACGGCTAGATAACCTGTCAAGAAGGCCGCGAGCGCCGAAAAATCATACTCATTCATAGTGAGCGTCCCCAGCGTAAGTGCAAGGGCGATGTTTCGAACGCCGCTCTCGATCGTGGTGACGTGGCGCTCCTCTTCGCTCATTTTGATGCCCAGAACTGCACCAAAGGCCATCGCCAGTAAGATGAAGAGAGCTGCTGCCGCCACGATGTCGAACAGCAGGTGAGGGACCTGCGATGCAACGGTTGCGAGTGCGGTCACGAGAATGAATGCAATGAGTCCGAGCGAGAGGATGCGGAGCATGCTGCGGCTACGTTCAACGACATGGGGGGCTAGGTCTCGAGTCAAGGCGCCAATCGCCAGCGGAACGATCATGTAAGCAATGAGGTGTTGGACAATCGTCGCGGCAGGGACGGGGGCAAGCCGCCCGTCAAAGCCCAGCAGCACCGGGTTCGCGACGATGAAAGCTGGGATGGTGACGAGGCAGAACACACTTCCCATCGCGGTCATCAGCGCTGAAAGAAGCACGCTACACTTAGCGAAATAGCAGTAGGCATTGGATATGCCGCCCCCAGGGCATAGAGCGAGAATCACGACGCCAGCGGCTACGACGTGATGTAAATCGACAAAGGTGACGATAGCGGCCGCGATCAAAGGCAGAAACAACAGCTGTCCTACCGACCCCACGATGGCTGGCTTCAGTAGACGGATCTCTTTGAGATCGGAGCGGCGAATTTCCGTTCCGGCGACGAGCATTAGGATGGCGAGGTTGATCGGAACGGCGTAGGTCGTCAAAAAATACAACATCGCCAAGTCATCCTGCGCAATAGGACGTGCATGGAACTTATGGTGCCATCAGGCCACATTCCCACAGGTATCAATTATACTGGGTAAAAAGTAGCCAATTCGTTTCAGAGCGTGGTGCTACCATTTTGGCATCCTATTCAGCCCAAATGATCTGGATAAGTCCTAATGACCGCCTCTGCAAAACGTCCTTTCCTCGCCACCGCGATGGTGGCCTGCACGGTTGGCCTATCGAGTCCGGCCGTTGCCGCGGAGTCCGGCTGGCAGTTTTCATTGACCACCTACAGCTGGCTTCCTTGGATTTCCGGAGATCTTGGAATCGCCAATCGCAATCTGAACGTCGATGTGAACCCCGGAGACGTGCTGGAGGCGCTCGATTGGTCCACGCTGCCGGTGTGGATGAGTTATGCGGAGCTGAAGAACGGGCGACTGACGCTCTTCAACGACACAATTTGGACTGCGCTTGAGGGAAGTGCAGGCTTCCGGTCAAACGGCCCCTTGGGACTGGGTGCATCGGCCGAGGTTGATTACACTCAGCTGACGATGGAGTTCGGCGCAGCTTACACTGTCTACACAGATGGAGTTGTCGGCGCTCCTGGCGTTATCAATCTGGATCTTCTCGCTGGTGCGCGCTATTGGCGGCAAGATGTCGAGATCGCTGCGACGTTGGGTGCGCCCGGCATTCCCGTAGCTGCCGCTGCCAGATCGGGCCAGGTCGATTGGGTCGACCCTATCGTCGGTGCACGGTTGGGATATGGTGTGGCACCGGGGCAGTCCGTGCTCTTGCGCGGTGACATTGGCGGCTTCGGCGTCGGCAGTGAATTCTCGTGGCAAGTTCTCGCCACCTACAATGCCAAAATCTGCGATCTAAATGGCTACGCGATCGACGGCTTCGTCGGCTATCGCGCCTTAGCGGTCGATTATAGTCAGGGATCGGGTGGGCGGCGGTACGAGATGGATGCGGTTCAGCACGGTCCGGTTTTGGGAATGAGCGTACGCTTTTAAAGCCTACATTGGACGCGGGACAGGTGACCGCACTTAAAGTTTCAGACGGTCTCATCATCGGGATGAGCTGCAAATCGGTTCCCGCGAAACGTATTCAACACCCTTCGGTGACTGCAAAGCGAGAGCATACCGTTAAACAACGAAATTCAATATCCGGAGGAAGTCGTGGCGGCTCGGTTCCAACTTCAATTTGACGTCTGAGGCAGTTCATGGGTGATGAAGCGGGCGGGTGAGAGTGCCTCGCCTTCTGGCTCGATCAGTCGGCGCCATCCAAGATAACTCGGGAGGTAGTGTGTGGCCACGCATTTGAAGCGGGCAAGCCATTGCTTGAGGCGGCTGATTTTGAAACGTGTGTCGATCAGTGCGATGGCCTCGTCGACTGGGAGCTTGCGCTTTAATGCGGTGAGCAATGCCTTGTGCTGCCCCTCCGAGAACTCACCCAGTTGCGCCACAAGCGCTTGAAATCCCCAGCCGTTCATTGTCCGATCTCGTGCCGTGAATCAGGCGCCCAGGATCACCCAACTGGCCCACACTCGGCAGGCCGGTGTGGGCTTCTCCCCTTGAGAACGGGGAGTGCAGAAACCGTGTGTCGGCTGGACAAAGACGCTTGTTGCCGCGCGGCCGTCCTGTCGGTGCTTTGGCTTATCGACTGGCGAGGACGACGATCAGGTAGAGGGTGGTCCAGGCTAGAGCGTAGGCGCCGAGGAGTAGGCTGCGATTGTTGGTTGGCTGGTGTTCTGCACGCGCTGTGTTGCCCCGGGCGTAGATGGCAGCAAGGTATGCGCCGAAGATTGACCAGAAGCCGGTCAGCAACAGCAGCAAATTGATTGAGAGTTCCGGCACGGTGAGACCACCGCCGAACAATGTGATGGCGGGCATTGCCGAAAGGAATGGCCACACGACCAGCGCCGGCAGGACAACCGACCATGCCAGGATGCGATAGACATCACTCTTCAAGTCTACTGTAGCGCGGGACATCGAAACGACCTCTTTTTTGCATTGCGCTTATGTCTACGAGCGCGCGCTTGTGAAGATCGGATCGTTGACCGCGGCATCCTGGCTTGGATGAATTGCTTTTCGGTGTGTCGATGATCTCCAACGTCGTCGACAGGGGAGTCCTTCCATAGCGAGACGCATTGATGTTTGCGGCGCGATGGGGCCCGGGCACCCCGGCATTCGCCGGGGCAGGCATGCCCAGGATGACAACTGTAGGCCGGGGTGAGCGGTGGGTTGTCCCCCTCTCCCCATCGTCTTCGATGGGAGAGGGCCGGGGTGAGGGGCAGCCGCTTGTGCGAGGGCCGATACGCCCGCCTTGGACAATGAGCCGAGACACTAGAGGGGATTCGGTGCGGCGGGTGATCGGGGAGGACATAAGACGGTGCTAGGCACCACGGCCGGTGCCTAGCACCGTCTTATGTCGCTTAAAATGATGGCGGCTCGGAGCTCCGGGGGAGCTGACCGAGCCGCTGGGGTTGGGCGGAACGTTTTACATCTGGACTTTACGTCGTCTTCTGGCATCGGGATGAGAAGCGGGTCTTCTCATCGAGATGGTACAGGTCGAACGGACCTGTCGGGGGTTATGGGACAGGTCGAACAGACCCGTCGTCGTGTGGGACTGCCTGCTGGGCAGCTCCGGCAGTCACCGGGGTGGAGGGGCGAATCACCTCCACGCGTTAACTTTTGGGTAAAAAAGGTTAACAAAGGGTTAACGCGGTGCGTGCCTGCGGACTTGACCTTGGGGCGCGCATCGCCGGATAACGCCCGTCTTCCTTGCAGCTCATAGACCGAAGCGGATACCGCCATGGCCGGCCATTCAGCGTTCAAGAACATCATGCACAAGAAGGGCAAGGCTGACGCCGCCCGTGCCAAGATGTTTGCGAAGTTCTCGCGCGAAATCACTGTTGCGGCCAAGCTCGGCAGTCCCGACCCGGCGATGAACCCGCGTCTGCGGCTGGCGATTGCGGATGCGCGGGCGGAGAACATGCCCAAGGACAACATTGAGCGGGCGATCAAGAAGGCGGCGGGCACCGACACGGCGAACTACGAGAACGTGCGCTACGAGGGCTATGCTCCCGGCGGCGTGGCGGTGATCGTCGAAGCGCTGACGGACAACCGCAATCGGACGGGCGGCGTCGTGCGCTCGGTGTTCACGAAGTATGATGGCAACCTCGGCTCGACGGGCTCGGTGAGCCACATGTTCCAGCATGTGGGCGAGATCACTTACAAGGCGGCGGTCGGGTCGGCGGATGCGGTGCTGGAGGCGGCCATTGAGGCGGGGGCCGATGACGTGGTGTCGGACGCGCATGGTCATCTGATCACCTGCTCATTCGATACGCTGGGGACGGTGGCCGGCGCACTCGAAGAGAAGCTCGGTGAGCCGCAGAGCGTGAAGTCAATCTGGAAGCCGACGCTGACGACGCCCGTGGACGAAGAGGCCGCGCAGTCGATCTTCAAGCTGATCGCGGCGCTGGAAGATGATGACGACGTGCAGAGCGTCTTCGCCAATTTCGAGATTTCCGACGACATCATGAAGCGGCTGACCGCGGCCTGATCTCAGTTGTAACAGTCGGCGGCCAGCACTTGGGGCGCTGGCCGCATTGCTTCAGCCGTTCATGCCACCGCAGCAGCCGCAACCAGTCTTTTTCATTTCGCCCATCGGTGCGTCTGATTTGGGACCATCGCCCATGTCCATGCCGGCGTGGGGATCAGACTTTTGCGACTCGGATTTCGACTCGCCCATCTTCGAATGATCCATGCCCTTCATGCACATCGCCTTGCCTTCGGCTTTGGCGGCCGGTTGTTTGTCGCCGCCGCAGCAAGCCATGGCTGGCGACGCAAATGCGAGCGAAGCCGCGATCGCTATGTAGAGTGCCTTCATGGGGTTTCCTTCCTAACTTCTTACCATTTCGGAGAGTTGATAGCTTAGGCCTCGCGGTTTTTAGCAGCAAGGGTTGTTGAGGGGGGGGGCGAGCGGCGAATCACGCGCCGTGGTATGCGTGCGGCCATGAGTGGAACTGCGACACGGATTCTGGGGCTTGACCCCGGCTTGAGGCGGACGGGGTGGGGCATCATCGAGAGCGATGGGGTCCGGCTCAGTTATGTGGCGTCGGGCGTGATCACGTCGGACGGGGATGATGAGCTGGCCTACCGGCTGGCGGAACTCTATCAGGGCATCTTGGGCGTGATCGCGGCGCATAAGCCGGCGGAAGCGGCGGTGGAAGAGACGTTCGTGAACGAGAACCCGCGCTCGACCTTGAAACTGGGGCAGGCGCGCGGCATGGCGCTGTTGGCGCCGGCGATGAAGGGGCTCGTGGTGGCGGAATATACGCCGAACTTGATTAAGAAGAGCGTTGTCGGCGCGGGGCACGCGGAGAAGCATCAGATCCAGGCGATGATCGGGTTCTTGCTGCCGCGGGCGAAATTCGACAGCGCGGACGAGGCTGATGCCTTGGCGATTGCGATCTGCCATGCGAGCCATCGGGCGTCGCGGGCGCTGGCGGCACGGGTCGCGCGGGAGAGTGCACGATGATCGGGAAGCTGAAGGGCCTCGTGGATGCGATTGGCGAGAGCCATGCGATCATTGATGTGAACGGGGTGGGGTATGAGGTGCAGCTGTCGTCGCGGACGCTGCGCAAATTGAAGATCGGCGAAGTGGCGTCGCTGACCATCGACACGCACGTGCGCGAGGATGCGATCCGGCTGTATGGCTTCACGAGCGAAGTGGAGCGGAGCTGGTTTCGCACGCTGCAGACCGTGCAGGGGGTCGGCTCGAAAGTGGCGCTGGGCGTGCTCGGTGTGCTGTCGACCAATGATCTCGCGAATGCGATCGCGTTGCAGAATTCAGCCGCCGTTGAGCAGGCGCCGGGGGTTGGCAAGAAGCTGGCACAGCGGATCGTGGCGGAGTTGAAGGACAAGGCGCCGGCGCTGTCAGTGGCGGGGCTCAATGTAGGGCCGGCTGCGAAGGGCGCGGCAGCAGAGTCCGAAGATGGACCGGTGACGGGCATGGCTGCGGCGGAGGCGATCTCGGCGTTGTCGAATTTGGGCTACAATCCGGGGCAGGCATCGGCGGCGGTGGCTGCGGCTCTGAAAGAGTTGGGGGCTGCGGCGGATACGGCGCAGCTGATCCGGCGGGGCTTGAAAGAATTGGCGGCGCGTTAGCTGCTTAAGGAGACTCGTATGCGGCTTTTGACGACCCTCTTGGCGCTCTTCTGGATCGCTGGCGTGGCGTGGTTCGGGTGGACGGCGCTGCCGCAATTGCCGCTTGATGTTAGCGCGTCGGATCCTTCGACGCTGGAGGCGCTCAACGCGGCGCGGATGCAGCATGGCGCACTTTTCGCGGCGATTGCATTGCTGCCCGCTATGGCCGCCGTTGCGATCGGGCGCTGGTTAACGCGGACGCGCTGAACCGCCTGAAATTAAGCAATTGTCTGAGGTATTTCGTTTACAATTTGGCGACGATCATGGGCTGCCGCGCGTTCTAATCTGCGGCGGTTTCGTTTTTGCGTGGAGTTCAAGTGCCATGATCTTGCGTCCCCTCGCGCCGGTCAGTGCCGCGGTAGAGACCGCCGCCGCCGAGGCGCGCGCGTTGCTCGAACGCCGATTTGCGAAGCGGAAAGCTGTCGCGACGAATGCCCTGATCGTTAGTCCCGACATCAGCGTTCCCCTTGCCTGCATGGTGCGGGATATTTCGCCGACGGGGGCGCGGCTCGAACTTATAAAATCGATTGAAAATCCCCTCGGCGGACGGGCCAAATTGCCGGGCACGTTCACGATCAACTTGCGGCTCGACCGGATGGAAGTGGATTGCGGCATCGTTTGGCGCAACGGGGCGTTCGTCGGCGTGCGGTTTTTGTCGACGCCGCGCACGCATACACGGAACGGAAGATAAGCCGCAGGGGTTGCCATAAATTGCGCCGGGCTGGCGGGCATTATGCTCACCGTTCAATGAGCGGGAGTGCAATTCGTGGCTGACGGTGAGCTATCCACGGTCAAAGCGGGCGCGACGTGGGGGCGCCGTGTGTGGGCGCTGGTGAAGGCCGTGGTGCCGACCATTCTCATCTTTCTGGCTGTCGGGCCGGTGATTGGCTACTTCGCGATCATGCTTCCGATCGCCATGACCGCGACCGGGGGGCCACTGGGGCCGCTCGAGGGCTTGGTGAGTACGCTGGGGTTGCTGCCGCTTGGCGCTCTGTTTGCTTACATGATCGGATATGGGCCGGCACTGGTGACGGGCGCGGCGGTCGCGCTTGCGGATTGCGTGGTCGATTTGGGCTCTTACCGGACGCCGGCGGCGATTGTGCTGGGAGCGGGCGTGACGCTCGTGCTCTTCTTGGGTATTTCCGAATTGCCGGATCGGCCACGGGTTGAGGCGCTGGACGGGGCGGCATCGGTGGCGGCCGCGATTGGGGCGATGGCGGCGGGTGTGTGTGCGATGATTGCACCGCGGCGGGCACCTGTTTGGCCTGCGGCTTGACGGGCGGGGCGAATAGCGCCACGAACAAAACATGACCGATCGCCTGATCTCCTCGGCTAAACGCGAGGTCGATGCCTTTGAAGCGTCGATCCGTCCCCAGTCGCTCGATGAATTCATCGGGCAGGAGCAGGCGCGCGCCAACCTCAAGGTGTTCATCCAGGCGGCGAAGTCGCGCGGCGATGCGCTCGATCATGTGCTGTTTGCGGGGCCGCCGGGTCTTGGCAAGACGACGCTGGCGCAGATCATGGCCAAGGAACTGGGCGTCGGGTTTCGCGCGACGTCGGGGCCGGTGATTTCGAAGGCCGGCGATCTGGCGGCGCTGCTGACGAACCTGGAAGAGCGCGACGTGCTCTTCATCGATGAAATTCACCGGCTCAATCCGGCGGTGGAGGAAATTCTCTATCCGGCGATGGAGGACTTTAAGCTCGACCTCATCATCGGGGAAGGGCCGGCAGCGCGTTCGGTGCAGATCGATCTGGCGAAGTTTACGCTCGTTGGGGCGACGACGCGGGCGGGCTTGCTGACGACACCTTTGCGCGACCGGTTCGGGATTCCGGTGCGGCTCAACTTTTATACCAACGAGGAATTGGAACTGGTCGTGGCGCGTGGGGCGCGGGTACTTGGTGCGCCATTGCGGGCGGACGGGGCGCGCGAGATTGCACGGCGCGCACGTGGGACGCCGCGGATCGCCGGCCGGCTTTTGCGCCGCGTGCGTGATTTTGCGTCCGTGGCGGGTGTCGAGATCATCGATGCGGGGATCGCGGATACGGCGCTGCGTGCGCTGGAGGTCGATAGCGAGGGGCTCGATGCTCTCGATCACCGCTATCTGATGTGCATTGCGAAAAACTACGAGGGCGGGCCGGTGGGCGTCGAGACACTGGCGGCGGCGCTGTCGGAACCGCGCGATGCGATCGAGGAAATCGTCGAGCCGTATCTTCTGCAGCAGGGGTTTGTGGGGCGGACGCCGCGCGGGCGCGTGATGACGCTGAAGGCGTGGCGGCATTTGGGGATGTCGGGGCCGTCGCGTAACGCGGTGCCGGATCTGTTCACCGACGCGGACGGGGCCGACGGCGCGTGATCACGCGGCGGACATTTCTACGAGGGATCGGGGTCGCGGTCGGCAGTGGCATCGGTCTGGCCGGATATGCGTTTGGAATCGAGCCGCTCTATCGTCTGTCGGTCACGACGTACCGGGTGACGCCACGCAATTGGCCGTCGGGACTGCGTGTGAAACTGGCAATTGTCGCGGATCTGCACGCTCATCGGTATTCGATGCCGATCGCACGCATTGAAGAGATCGTGACTGCGACGAACGGGGTTGATGCCGATGCGATCCTTTTACTCGGCGATTACATGTCGGGAAAATATTGGCGGTCGCCACGTCTTGCGGCGGAAGATTGGGCGCCGATCCTGGGTCAATTGCGGGCGCCACTCGGTGTGCATGCGGTGCTCGGCAACCATGACTGGTGGGAAGAAGCGGACGCGCAACGGTTGCGGCGGGGGCCTGTTCCATCCCAGCTTCAATTGGAAAAGGCCGGAATTCCCGTTTACCAGAACGAGGTCGTCCGTCTGACAAAGGATGGGCAACCGTTCTGGTTGGCGGGGCTTGCCGATCAGATTGCGTTCATCACCGGCATTGTCGCCGGCCGGATGGTTTTCCAGGGGCTCGATGATCTTCCCGGTACGCTGGCGAAGATTACCGACGATGCGCCGGTGATTCTGATGGCGCACGAACCAGATATCTTTCCGAAGGTGCCGGATCGGGTGGCGCTGACGCTGTCGGGGCATACGCACGGCGGGCAGGTGCGGCTGTTCGGCTGGTCGCCGATCGTTCCGTCTGAGTTCGGTAACCGCTATGCCTACGGGCATGTGACCGAGGATAAGCGGCACCTCATCGTGTCGGGCGGGCTGGGTTGTTCGATCTTGCCGCTGCGGTTTGGCGTGCCGCCGGAAATCGTCGTCGTTGAGCTTGGAGCGGATGCGTGAGTGAAAAATTGCCTTGGCCTGATCTTGCGGGACGGATCATCGATGACGGGACCGGGCGGTGGCACGTGCTGCCGGTGCGGGTTTATTTCGAGGATACGGATGCGGGCGGGATCGCCTATCACGCGTCGTATATCCGCTGGTGCGAGCGGGGGCGGACGGATTTCCTGCGGCTATTGGGAACGGATTCCCGGCGTTTGATCGATGGGTCGGACAGCCATGAACCGGCGGCGTTTGTCGTCAGGCGGATGAACTGCGAATTTTTGCGCCCGTCGCGGATGGACGACATCCTGGAGGTTGAAACGCGGGTCAAGGCGCTGGGCGGGGCGAGTGTGACGCTTTTGCAGACGGTCAAGAACGGGGCGCGGGCGGTGTTCGAGGCGGAGGTGACCGTTGTGCTCGTTGCGGTTTCCGGCAAGCCGCTCCGGCTTTCAAGCGCCATCCGGACCGGGTTTGGCGGCGGGGCGGCTGGACAATAGGGCGGGGGCGGCCGAAACTGGGGGCTTGTTGACCTGCGTACTTGTTGACCTGCGTACTGGGGTGGCCATGACGACGAAGACCGACGAAGACGGCATCGATCTCGATATCAAAGACGCGATGGAGGGCTATCAGCGTTTCCGCCGCAAGTTCGATCAGGACAAAGCCTTCTATTCGCGGCTCGCTACGTCCGGGCAAAAGCCGAAACTGCTGTGGATCGGATGTTGCGATAGCCGGGTCGTGCCGTCGCAAATAATGTCGGCGGATCCGGGCGAATTGTTCGAGATCCGCAACATCGCCAACTGCGTGCCGCCATCGGGCGCGGATGAGGATTCGGTGGGAGCTGCTATCGAGTATGCACTCGGGCATCTGGGCATCGACGACATCGTGGTGTGTGGGCACACCGGGTGCGGGGGCATTCAGGCGCTGTTGGAGCCGATCCCGCCGGGCCAAGAGGCACATCTGGGCCGTTGGGTCGATTACACCCGGCCGGCGCATGACCTCGTGCGGGCGGCGGGGATCGAACCGCAGAACCAGCTGATGGCGACGATTGCGGCGCATATTCAGTTCCAGCTCGACAACTTGATGACCTACGAGATCGTCCGCCGGGGCGTCGAAGAGGGGCGCGTCGGGCTGCACGGCTGGCTCTACGACATGGAGAGTGGGGAGGTCGTCGTTTACGACCGCATCAGCGGCGAATGGCGCGAATTACTGGCTGAAGCGGCCGAATAGGGGCTGCCGGGTCTTCAGGCGTTCACTCAAATCCATGATACACAAGTGCGAATCGGCTTACCCCGGTTTGGGCACAAGCCTCTGTTTTGTCATATTGCGCGGCAACATGCGTGTTGGCGGTATCGGGGGATACGAGGCTAGCTGTCTGTGTGCGTGACAACCCGATCCCGGGGCCATGGCGACGTGGCCGGATCAAGCGTCGCGCCTTGCCTTCACGACACGTGCTCTCCCCCTCAACGGATTTACGGCGGAAGACCCATGAACCCTACGGACGTCGCCCAGGCGACCCTCCCGGCCGCAACGCCGGGCGTCTCGTTTTACGAGCTCTTCATTCATGCCTCGCTCACCGTGCAGGTGGTGATGGTGGGGCTGTTCCTCGCCTCGATCTGGTCGTGGGCGATCATCATCGAAAAACTGTTCGCCTTCCGCAAAGCGCGGCTTGAGGCGGACCGGTTCGAGCAGACGTTCTGGTCGGGACAGTCGCTCGATGAACTTTACAATCAGCTGTCGCGCGCGCCGACCATTTCGATGGCGGCGTTGTTCGTGGCCGCCATGCGCGAGTGGAAGCGCTCGGTGGAAGGCAACATCCGCGCGATGGGCGGGATTCAGATGCGCGTCGAAAAGGTGATGGACGTTACGATCAGCCGCGAGATGGAGCGGCTCGACCGGCGACTGTTGTTCCTCGCGACGGTGGGTTCGACGGCGCCGTTCGTGGGGCTGTTTGGCACGGTGTGGGGCATCATGGTGAGCTTCCAGGCGATCGCGGTTTCGAAGAATACCAATCTCGCGGTTGTTGCTCCCGGTATTGCGGAAGCACTGTTTGCCACCGCAATTGGCCTTGTTGCGGCCATTCCGGCGGTCGTTTTCTACAATAAATTTTCCGCCGACAGTGCCGCGATCAGCCAGCGGCTGGAAGCGTTCGCCGATGAATTCTCGGCCATTGTCTCGCGCCAGATCGACGTCAGGAGCTAGTCCGTCATGGGCGCCAGCATCAAGATGAACTCGGGCGGCGGCGGCGGACGGCGCAAGCGCCGCGGCCGCAAGGCGCCGATGAGCGAAATCAACATCACGCCGATGGTGGACGTGATGCTCGTGCTGCTCATCATCTTCATGGTGGCCGCACCCATGCTGACGGTGGGTGTTCCCATCGAATTGCCGGGCTCGCAGGGCAAGCAGCTGGAAAGCTCGAAGGAGCCGCTGACGATCTCCGTTGCGGCCAACGGCGAGACGTTCATCGGCGAAACGAAAGTACCTCTGGCCGAGATTGCCGAGAAACTGAAGGCGATCGCGAAAAACGGCGTGGACGAGCAGATCTACGTGCGCGGCGACAAGGGCATCGACTACGGCACCGTCATGAAGGTGATGGGCCGCATCAGCGCGGGCGGCTTCAAGAAGGTTTCGCTCGTGACGGAAGTCGAAGACGGAGGCTAGAGCAGGGTTGCGCGCCGGGCTCTTCATATCGTTTCTCCTGCATGCGGCGTTGCTGGCGTGGTCGATCATCACGATCCAGCAGACGCCCGAATTGATGCGTCCGGAGCCCGAGCCGATCGCGGTGGCGATGATTACGCCGTCGGAATTCCTGCGCATGAAGCAGGGCAGCGAGACGGCGAAAGAGTTGGAAGCGAAAGCTGCCGATAAGCCGACCGAGGTGCAGTCGAAGTTAGAGGCCGAAAAGCCCAAGCCCGTGTTGGCGCCGACGCCGCCGGCCGAGCCCGAACCGCCCAAAGCTGCTGAGGCGCCCCCGCCTGCGCCGGAACCGCCCAAGCCCGATCCGATTGCCGAGAAACTCGCCGAGGCGCCGCCGCCTCCGCCGGGGCCGACGCCGGATGATTTGAAGAAGGTGGAAGAAGAAAAGAAAGCCGCCGAAGAGGCGCAGAAGAAGGCTGCCGAAGAGAAGAAGAAGGCGGAAGAGAAAAAGAAAGCCGAACAGAAGAAGAAGGCAGACGCCGCAAAGAAGAAGGCCGCCGAAGCCAAGCGCAAAAAGGAAGAAGAAGAAAAGAAGAAGCAGGCGTCGGTCGCCGACCGGATGGCGGCGCTGCTGGATAAGGACCCGACGAAGAAGGGCGCTCCGGCTTCGGCGTCCGAGCCGACCAAGCCGACCGACTATCAGGGGCCGACGGCTGGAACGGCGACGGGCAACGACACGGTGCTGTCGGTGCGCGAGCAGGATCTGCTGCGCGGCATGTTGCGCACGCAGATCGCGCGCTGCTGGCGCTTGCCTGGTGCGGGCGGTGGGACGGAGACCCCCATTGTGACGTTGCGCTGGAAGATGCGCCCCGACGGAACGCTGGAGGCCGATCCGCGGGTGGAGAAACCGGCGTCGGGGCCGTTGGCGGCGCTGGCCACCGAATCCGCGATGCGGGCGGTAAAGGGGTGTCAGCCGTATGACTTGCCGCCGGACCTATTTGAGAGCGGGTGGAAAGAGATCATCTGGGAGTTCGATCCCAGCGAGATGCTGTAGTCGCGACGGAAAGTCTGATTTTCCGCCGCGCTTTGACCCTATTCGCCGGTCACATGCAATTGTATCGGTTGGTCCCGAACAGCTGCCGCCGGCGGCTGGCGCATCAGATGACGGATTTCATGATCTCGCTCCGCTTCTCCGCTTTCCAAACATGTCGACTGGTGGTGCTGTCGGCCCTGGTGATGGCCGCGTCCCCGTTCTCCGCCTCGGCGCAGTTGACGGGACGGCAATCCGAAGGGTCGCTCTCGCCCATTCCGATCGCCATTCCGGAGTTCGTCGGAGACAATCCGCAACTCGCCATCGAGATTTCCAACGTGGTGGCGAACGACCTGGAAAGCTCCGGGCTTTTCAAGCCGCTGGACCGGGCATCGTTTTTGGAGGCGGTACGCGACATCAATCAGCCGCCGCGCATGGTGGATTGGCGGACGATTGGCGCGGATGCATTGTCGGTGGGGCGGGTGACGCGGGATGCGAGCGGGCGGCTGTCGTCGGAATTCCGGTTGTGGGACGTGGCGACGGGCAAGCAGCTCGCCGGGCAGCGATTCGCGACGTCGGAGGCCAATTGGCGGCGCGTCGGGCACATCATTGCGGATCAGATCTATGAGCGGCTGACGGGCGAGAAGGGCTATTTCGATAGCCGCGTGGTGTTCGTTGACGAGACGGGTCCGAAGGATAAGCGCGTGAAGCGGCTCGCGATCATGGATCAGGACGGGGCGAACGTGCGCGTGTTGTCGAAGGGATCGGAAATCGTTTTGACGCCGCGGTTTTCGCCGACGCGCAACGAGATCACCTTCATGTCCTACACACGTGATCAACCGCGCGTGTTCCTCCTCAATCTGGAGACGATGCAACGCGAGGTCGTCGGTGACTTTCCGGGCATGACGTTTGCTCCGCGATTCTCGCCGGACGGTCAGCGCGTGATCTTTTCCATGCAATCGGAGGGCTCGAGTTCGATTTTCGAATTGGATCTGAGGACGAAGCAGACGCGGCAGGTGACGCAGACGAACGCCATCGACACGGGGCCCAGCTACTCGCCGGATGGGAAGCAGATTGCGTTCGAGAGCGACCGCGAGGGGACGCAGCAACTCTACCTCATGAACTCGGATGGATCGGGCGTGCGCCGGCTCAGCTATGGCGATGGACGGTATTCGACGCCGGTCTGGTCGCCACGCGGAGACTACATTGCGTTTACCAAGCAACTCGCGGGGCGGTTCCTCATCGGCGTCATGCGGCCGGATGGGTCGGGCGAGCGCGTTCTGACCGAGGGCTTCCACAACGAGGGGCCAACGTGGTCGCCCAACGGGCGAGTCGTGATGTTCTTCCGGGAGGGTCAGGGAGCCAACGGCGGGGCGCGAATCTTCTCCGTAGATATCACCGGATATAACGAGCGGGTGATTCCAACGCCCTCGTTTGCGTCCGATCCGGCTTGGTCGCCGCTCCTGAACTGAGACAGCGGTTAGGGGAACATTAAGACTTTTCGGGCAACTTGGAGGTCAGACCGGAGCTTCACGGCTCCGGTTTTTTATTGTTCACTTTCGAAGGGTTACGGATCTTCGCAGATGCGAGGTTTCCGTGTTGAGGAGCGTAAAACACGGCGTTGCATTTTCGCATCTACCGGGGTGGAAAACGGTCCTTGGAACGCCTCAATCCTTGATCGAATACGTGCATGCCAGTACCCCAGTATGTGGTTGGGCGTTGAAAGCAACAGGAGATCGTTATGCAGGGTTCTAAGGGGCTGATCGTTCTCTCCGCTGCCATTGTAGCTGTTGCCCTCGGCGCTTGCCGTCGCGAAGAAGCGGCACCGATGAAGCTCGGTGCTGAAGTTCCGGCCGCCACGCAAGTGGCTCGCTAATCATTCCCGGATTTGTCTGGGACGCTACAGGAGAAAGACTATGAAGGGCGCTATCGTTCTCGCCGCTGCTATCGTGGCCGTTGCTCTCGGTGCTTGCCGCCGTGAAGAAGCTGCTCCCATGAAGCTCGGCGCCGACCTGCCGGTCGCTTCGGAAGCTCGCTAAGAGTTTTTGAGGTCCATCCGGCCTCCGGGCCGGACGATCGTGAGATTAAGACCGGATTGCCTGCGCTCACGCGTTTGCAATCCGGTCTTTCTCTTTTTTGTGGCCTTGCGTTCGGCCAGCCGTGCCCGCGGGGCGGCTCGCGGTGCAGGTTCGGCCCCCAGGTTTTCCGGGCGTGGCCCGATTTCCACGGTAACGGGATATCCCCAGGGTTGTCCGTTCCTGTCCCCAGATGCGACAGAGCAGACGGTGTGCGAAGCAGCCGCGACAGGCTAAGCATTTTCAAACAAACGCAGTTCCGGCCGAAAGAGTTTGGCGGAGTGCACTCGTCTTGCTGCCACAATTCAGTGGCACCGAGAGGGCGAGGTCTGTTCGGCGTGCCGGCTATGGGTTGCCGGTGTGGGGCCAACTCCCGATGGTAGAAGCGCTTTCGCCTCACGGCGCTGCGCTGCCGCCAGCGGATGAGCGCGAAGAGGTCGATGATGATGTTTCACTCCCTGGCCAGCGGTTTCGCCCGTTTTCTGATGCTGGCGTGCTGCGCTTTGGCTTTGGCAGGCTGCGCCAATAAGCAGGAGGGTCCGGACGCTGCCGCGCTCGGGCCGGACGGCAAGGGCCCTGTCGTGCCAGGGACGCCGCGCGACTTCACCATCAATGCCGGCGATATCGTCTATTTCTCGTCGGATAGCTCGGATCTGACGCCGGAAGCCCAGACCACGCTCGCCAAGCAGGCGCAGTGGCTGAAGCAATATCCGCAATTCACAATTACAGTCGAGGGTCACGCCGACGAGCGCGGTACGCGCGAATACAATATTGCGCTGGGCGCGCGCCGCGCTACGGCGGTGCGCAACTACCTTACGACCGCTGGTATCCCAGCCAATCGCATGCGGACCATATCTTACGGCAAGGAGCGGCCGGTCGCGGTTTGCGACGACATTTCGTGCTGGGCGCAGAATCGCCGCGCTCAGACGGTGCTCAACAGCCGCGTGGCCTCCTAGTTCTGTCCGGCGGCATGTCGCCTGATTGATGCGGGCCGACAACGGCTGGCGCCAAATCGTTTGACGCCCACCGGCTTTTGCTCCCGTGCCGCCTTGAGGCACAGTTTAGCCCTATTGCTCGGGCATTCCGTGTGGCGTCACCGGAGTTCGCGCCGGCTGGGGTATGGCATGTCCATTGGCTTTACAGTTGGGACGATCGGCGCCTTAGCGATGACGAGGCTGCGCCCGTTCGCGCGCGTGCCGGTGCTCGCCGCCGGATGTCTCGCTGTTGCTTTGTGTGCGCCGCCGGCTTGGCCGCAAGACGACATCACTGCCGATCCGTCTGAGACGTTGCTTGGAATTATCGAGACGCCGCCGGACCGGCTCGTGCCGCAATCGGCGCCGGACGATCCGCGCTCGGCTGACGCCCTCTATGCGGCGGGCATGAGCGAATTGCAGGCGGCGCGATTTGATGAAGCGCGACGGTTGTTCGAATTGTTTGTGGTGCGCGATCCGCAGCACCCTTCGGTGCCGGAGGCGCGGCGGCATCTCTCAGAACTCTATCAACTCGACACGACTGTCGGTCCGCCGCCACCACCGGCGGAAACGGCCGCGATGCCCGAGCCTTCCATTGCTGCTGCACCTGTCGCGCGGATCGTTGCGACTCCGCGGTCGGTCGGGGGGCGATTGGAAGACAGCTTCATGCTGGAAGCAGGAGACCGGGTGTTTTTTGCCGCGCGCAGTGCGGACCTAGGGTCGCGCGCACGCACGGTTCTGGCGGCGCAGGCACGCTGGCTGAAGCGGAACAGTTCGCTGTCGGCCGTCATCGAGGGCCATTCCGACGATCCGGCGCTGGATGGCGACGGGCTGGACCGGCTGGGGGTGGAGCGGGCCTTGGCGGTGTACCAGCGGCTGATCGAAGAAGGTGTTGCGCCGGAACGGTTGGCGATTGCCCCGCAAGGCAAGTCGCGGCCGGTGGCAAATTGCGATACACCGGACTGCGCAGCTCAGAATCGGCGGGCCGTGACGGTGCTGACGGAGTGAGTTGCCCGTGGCGGACCCTTTGATTGGGCCGAGGCGGCCGTGATGGCTGGCGTGAAACCGAATTGATGAGATTTATGCTGTGCGGGCAGACATGACGGCGAAGAGATGTTTCAGGCTGGCGGTCGCGGTTGTGACCTTCGCTGCGATGGCGACGGGTGCGATGGCGCAAGCCACAGCGCCGGCGGCAGCGCCCGCAGCGCCCAAAGCCAAGGCGGCTGGTAGTGGCGGCG
Source organism: Hyphomicrobium sp. 12-62-95 (assembly GCA_002279935.1). Taxonomy (GTDB): domain Bacteria; phylum Pseudomonadota; class Alphaproteobacteria; order Rhizobiales; family Hyphomicrobiaceae; genus JAGVSR01. Next base: position 32,966 of record NCCZ01000023.1, read on the forward strand.
ACGGCGATTTGCGCCGCCGCGTGCAACAGCTCGAAGAACAGATCGTCGATATGCAGGTCGTGATCGGCACGCTTGAATCGCTGGCGCGGTCCGGTGGGGCAGCGCCGGCTCCGCGCGTTGTGGCGCCGGTGGGCGGCGGTGGCGCGGATGCGGCACGGATCGATGCGCTCGACATGCAGGTGCGCGCGCTGACGTCTCAAATCGAACAATTGCAGTCTGGGCGCGGTGGGACTTCGGCGCCCGCTTATTCGGCTGCGCCGGCTCAGCCTGCGGCCCCGTCGACGTTTGGATCGACGACGCTGAACGCGGGTGAGGGCGATCCCATTGGCGGCTTGATCGCGCAAGACCAGCCGGTCCCGGCACGGCCTTCGGCTGCGCCGCCGGCGATGGCGGCCACCGATCCCGTCGCGACGGGCGATCCCAAGCAGGCGTATGAGCGCGCTTATGGTTTTCTGCTGCAGCAGGAGTATGGGGCGGCGCAGGCGGGCTTCATCGAGTTTCTGAAAGTCTATCCGCGCGACTCGCTGGTGCCGAACGCGCTGTACTGGCTGGGCGAGACGCACTACGTGCAGCGCAATTACGCGGACGCGGCCGAGGCGTTCGATCTCGTGACGCAAGGGTATGGCAACAGCCCGAAAGCGGCCGACAGCATGCTCAAAAGGGGCATGGCGCTGGCGGCTTTGGGTAAGAAGCAAGATGCCTGCGGCGTGCTGGGTCAGATGCCCGGCAAGTATCCGAGCGCGCCGCCGCACTTGAAGAGCAAGGCCGACAGCGAGCGGCAGCGGATCGGCTGTCCCTGACGCGCGTGGCCGGCAGGGATCGTCATGACAGAGCCCTGGTGCCCCACTCCACACGACCTCGACGGGATCTTCGCGGATCTTAGAGCCTATCCATGCGCTGTGCTGGCCGTGTCGGGCGGCTCGGATAGCGTCGCGCTGATGCATCTGGTGGCCCGGTGGGCGCGGGAGATTGGCGCGGACGGTTCGAGGATTTCTGTCGCCACCGTCGATCATGGATTGCGGCCGGGTTCGCAGGATGATGCGCGGTTCGTGCTGGCGGAAGCGGAGCGGCTCGGTTTTGCGGCGACGGTTCTTCCCTGGCGAGGAGATAAACCGGTGCAGGGCGTGCAGGTGCGGGCCCGGGCGGCGCGCTACGATCTTCTCGGGCAGTATGCGGTGATGGGCGGCGTTCTGCCGTGCGCGATCGTGACGGCGCACACTGAGGACGATCAGGCCGAAACGCTTCTGATGCGCTTGGCGCGGGGTAGTGGTGCGGACGGATTGCAGGGGATGCGGCCGGTGCGGGCGCTGACGGCGTATCCGGGCGTCGATGTTGTCAGACCGCTGCTCGGCGTAGGGCGGGGAGCCTTGCGGTCTTATCTCGCGGCAGCGGGTGGCCGCTGGGTCGACGATCCGAGCAACGCGGATGAGCGATTTGAGCGGGTGCGGATCAGGGCGGCTGCGACCGTGCTGGACCGGCTCGGGCTGACGCCGCGCATGCTGGCGCTGGCAGCCCAGCGGCAGCGGCGCGCGGTGGAGGCGCTCGATGTGGTCACGGATCGGCTTGCGGCTGCGGCGCTGCAGCTCAACGGCGGCATGTTTGGCCGGATCGACGGCAGGCTCTTCGGCGCGGAGCCGATGGAGATCCGGGTGCGGTTGCTGCAGCGGGTTTTGGGGATGTTCGGTGGGCGGTCACCGCCGGCGGAGTTGGCCCAGGTTGAGACTTTGGCTGAGCTGCTGGCGCGTGATGGGGCGGTGCGTACGACACTTGGTGGGTGCGAGGTGCGGGCGTGCCGCGCGGAAATTCGGATCTATCGGGAGCGGGGACGGGCGGCGTTGGAGGCGGTGGACCTGGCGGCCGGGGACCACGTGACCTGGGACAACCGGTTCAGCATCCGTGTGGTGCGGTCGCCAAATCCGATCCGTGTGCGTGCCTTGGACCCGGCGACGTTTGCCATGGTGCGGCGGCATGCGCGGTCCCGTCTCTTGCCTCCAGCTCGTGCAGCTGCAACATTGCCTGCGGTGTGGTCTGGTGAGACGTTGATCTCGGTGGGAGGCTTGCCGCCGGAGCTTCTCCCCGGGTCATCGGCGCGGCCGGACGCGCGCATTGAAACACGTTTTATTTTTTTGCCTCAGGATCGTGGGCCTTGAGCCAATTCACCATCGTTAAAGATCGGATTGCGCATGGGCGCGTAAACTAAGAGACGCGTAAGGTTTTCGGCATCATGCTTGCGAGCCTTGGCAAACGCGGCCCCTCCCCCTATCTTAACCACTCGTTGTGGGGGCCTGGATCGGTAACGGGACCTTCACCCAACGGCCGGCGGTTTTGAGCCGTGGCCCGATAGGATACTCGATGAACCCCAACTTTCAGAAGCTTGCGATCTGGGTGGCCGTGCTCGTGCTGCTCGCTGCGCTCTTCAATCTCTTCAACAGCCCGACCCAGAACCGGCGCGGGAATGAGATCACCTACTCGGAATTCATCGCAGCGGTCGACAGCGGCCGTGTGACGGAAGTGACGATCGCGGGCAGCCGCATCTACGGCGCGCTGACGGAGGGTGGACAGCAGTTCACCACCTACGCGCCGGATGATCGCATGCTCGTGGAACGCCTCGAGAAGAAGGGCGTGAAGTTCAAGGCGCGTCCGTCCGAGGAAGACGTGCCCTCGTTCATGAGCGTGCTCGTGACGTGGTTCCCGATGCTGCTGCTGATTGGCGTGTGGATCTTCTTCATGCGGCAGATGCAGTCGGGCTCGGGGCGGGCCATGGGCTTTGGCAAGAGCCGGGCGAAGCTTCTGACCGAGCGCCAGGGCCGCGTGACGTTCGATGACGTGGCGGGCGTGGATGAGGCCAAGTCCGATCTGGAAGAGATCGTGGAATTCTTGCGCGATCCGCAGAAGTTCCAGCGGTTGGGCGGACGCATTCCGCGCGGTGCGCTGCTCGTTGGTCCTCCCGGTACGGGTAAGACGCTGATCGCGCGTGCGGTGGCGGGTGAAGCCAACGTCCCGTTCTTCACGATCTCGGGTTCGGATTTCGTGGAAATGTTCGTGGGCGTCGGCGCGAGCCGCGTGCGGGATATGTTCGAACAAGCGAAGAAAAATGCGCCGTGCATCATCTTCATCGATGAAATCGACGCGGTCGGCCGTCATCGCGGCGCCGGTCTGGGCGGTGGCAACGACGAGCGCGAGCAGACGCTGAACCAGCTGCTCGTCGAGATGGACGGCTTTGAAGCCAACGAAGGCATCATCGTTATCGCGGCGACGAACCGTCCCGACGTGCTCGACCCGGCGCTTTTGCGTCCTGGCCGTTTCGACCGCCAGATCACCGTGCCGAACCCGGATGTGATGGGGCGCGAGAAGATCCTGCGCGTGCACATGAAGAAGGTGCCGCTGGCGCCCGACGTTGACCCCAAGACGATTGCGCGCGGTTGCCCGGGCTTTTCGGGCGCCGACCTTGCCAACCTCGTCAACGAGGCAGCCTTGCTCGCCGCGCGCCGCAACAAGCGGCTCGTGACGCAGCAGGAGTTCGAAGACGCCAAGGACAAGGTGATGATGGGTGCGGAACGCCGCTCCATGGTCATGAGCGACGAGGAGAAGCGCAACACGGCCTATCACGAGGCGGGTCACGCCATCGTCGGGCTCTTGGTGCCTTACGATCCGTTGCACAAGGTCACGATCATTCCGCGCGGACGTGCGCTCGGCGTGACGATGAACCTGCCGGAAGGCGACCGCTACAGCCGGACGAAAGCTTGGTGCGAAGCGCGCTTGGCGGTGCTGTTCGGTGGCCGTGAAGCGGAGATCATTCTGGGTGGACCGGACAACGTCACCAACGGGGCGACCGGCGACATCCAGATGGCGACGCAGCTTGCTCGCGCGATGATCACGGAGTGGGGCATGTCCGATACGCTCGGACGCGTGCGCTACAACGGCAACGAGCAGGAGGTTTTCCTCGGGCACTCAGTGACGCAGTCGAAGAACCTCTCCGACGACACGGCGAAGCTGATCGACCAGGAAATCCGCGGGCTCATCCAGACGGGTGAGCAGAAGGCGCGGCAGCTGCTGCAGGATAATCTGGAGTCGCTGCACCGGGTGGCCAAGGGCCTGTTGGAGTTCGAGACGCTCTCGGGCGAAGAGGTGAAGGCCTTGATGCGCGGCGAGACCATCGTGCGGCGCGACGACAACGACGGGTCGAAGGGCCCAGCGGGCTCGGCCGTGCCGACGGCTGGACGTTCCAAGCCGCGCGAGGAGCCGGATGCGGGCGGAATGGCACCGCAGCCGGGGACCTGAAACACTCATGTTCCGGGATCACTTGATCCTGGGATGAAAAGCTAAGACACAGGAAACAGCCTCCGGATGCCTCCGGAGGCTGTTTCAGTTTCGAGGGATGCCGTGACGCGCCGCTTCTATCTCCGACCCATTGTTTCGGTGGCCTATGATCGCGGCCGGCTCGACCGCGACCGATCGAGAGCGCAGGAAAAGCTTTGCGGGCGCAGCGATCTGGGTTTTGCCGATCTGGAACTGATCGATGCGGAGGCGGCGCCGGAGCAGCGCGTGCGGTTGATCCCCGCCGATGGCACGTACGGTTTTGCCAACGAAGACTGGTATCACCCGCCGTTCGACGGCGAGGAGATGTGGCGGACGTTCGATCATCTGGTCGCGGCGCGGGCCGACTACGCGGGGCTGTCGATGGACCGGCCGCGGATCATGGGCATCGTCAACGTGACGCCGGACAGCTTCTCGGATGGTGGCAGTTTTTCCAACGTGCAAGCGGCGATCGATCACGGTTTGCGGCTGGTGGAGGAGGGGGCCGACATCCTCGATATCGGTGGGGAGAGTACGCGGCCGGGATCGGACGCGGTGGCGCTGGATGAAGAATTGCGGCGCGTTCTGCCAGTGCTGGACGGATTGCGCGCGCGGACCAATGCGAAGATCTCCGTCGATACGCGCAAGGCGGAGGTGATGCGGCGGGCGGCGGCGGGCGGAGCGGACATTCTCAACGATGTCTCGGCGCTGACGCATGATCCTGAGGCCCTGGGCGCGGCGGCGGAGAGCGGCCTGCCGATCATGCTCATGCATGCGCAGGGCGATCCCAAGACCATGAACGACGATCCGCAGTACCGGGATGTCGTGTTGGATGTGTTTGATTTCTTGAGCGACCGGATCGCTGCCTGCGATACGGCGGGGATCGCGCGGGAAAAGATCGTCGCCGATCCGGGTATCGGCTTTGGCAAACATTTGCATCACAACGTAGCGGTGTTGCAGGCGATGAGCCTCTATCACGGGCTTGGCGTGCCGGTGCTGCTGGGGGCATCGCGCAAGAAACTGATCGGGCAGTTGTGCAACGTGGATGATCCCCGGAAGCGCGTGCCGGGATCAATTGCGGCGGCGTTGTCGTCGATTGCGCAAGGTGTGCAGATCATTCGCGTGCACGATGTGGCCGAGACGGTGCAGGCGGTGCGCGTCTGGCAGGCGGCGATGGGCGGTACGGAGAAGGGCCTCGTTTGAGGCACTTCGTCTGAGGCACCTCGTTTGAGGCACCTGGTTTGAGGCAGGGGGGGACGATGGCTGAGGTTACCTATCAGCTCTCACAGGCAGGGTTGACGGCGTATCAGTTCGCGGTGCGCGACCGGCTGCAAAAGCGCAAGCGCGACGGGTTTTTCGAGCAGCCTTTTGTGTTGTGGCTGATCCTGATGGTGAGCGCCTTTGCCGTGACGCTGGCGGGGGTGCAGGCGATCGAACGGTATCTCGATCGTCCTATAGAGATGGCGGAATTTTTTCTGGGTTTGTTCGTTGGATTTTCGACGATGCTGGCCACCGTGTGGGCCCATTATCTCGATCAGCGGCGCGGCGTGGCGCGGCCGGAGGGGCCAATCCTTTCGCCACAGGTGCTGCGGATTTCTGCCGATGGCGTTGAGATTGCGTCGAAGGCGTGCGATGTGCGCTATCGCTGGCCGGCCATCGAGGCGATCACGGAGGCGCGTGGGTTGATCATCCTTTGGGTGGAGCCGGGCGCGGGGGTGACCATTCCGGCGGATGCGTTCGCGTCCGATGCAGCGCGCGCGCAATTCGTCGCTGAGGCAGAGGCGTTCCGGTCAGCGGCGACTGCGCCATCATCATCGGCATAGGCAATAGGCTGATCAGCTGGCGGCGGCTTTGCGATTGGCGATGCGCTGGAGCGCGCCTTCGACGATGGCTGCGCGGAGGTCCTCGGTGGAGAGATCGCCTTCGGGGAGCGCGAGGTGTTGGGCTTTGGCCAGCGCCCTCAAATCAGCCGGACCGATGGCGGCAAGCTTGGTGGCTAGACCTTCGCGGCCTTCCTTCGTCACCACAACCACGACGCTGAAGGCGAACGGGTCGAACTCCGCGGGGGCCGGGGCTGCGGGGGCGGCGCTGCTGCCGGCGCGCGCGGGCTCAATGCCGGCATTCTTTTTGGCGGACTTCGCCGACTTACCGCGCTCGGGGATCGGCAAGCGGACGCGCACTTGGGCGATTTCGCGTTCGCAGGCGCTGGTCAGTGCGGCGGCGGCCTCTGGCGTGATGCCGTCGATGGAGCCGACGAGATCGCGGACGTATTTTTTCTGGCTTTCTCCGGAGAGCGAGCGGGTGGCCTTACCCATGGGTGATCCTCACGCCGCGTCCTGCATTCGAAGTCCTTCGGCAATTTCATCATAGAATGCGCGGAGCGCCGTGGCACCTGTGCCGTACTTTTCTTCGATGGTCTTGCCCTGGGCTTCCCAGTCGAAGGCGTTGGCGATGGCATCGGAGTGGGGGATTTGGGCCGTCAGCAGAGGATGCAGAAGGCCGATTTCCTCGATCAGCAGGCGATCTTTTCCGGTCTGGCGGACGCCGTTGGCGAGGCAGGCATAGCGGCGATCGGCCAAGGGGATCTCGGCGAGGTCGGCTTCGTTGCGCTTTTCCTCGATGAGAAGCGCGATGCGGTCAACGGCGAGCTGGGAGACATAGTCGGGCCGGAAGGGGACGATGACGCGGTCGGCGATCTTCAAGGCGGCAAGTGCGGCGAAGGAGAGGCCGGGCGGGCAATCGAGGATGACGAGGTCATAGCTTTGCTCGAAGCGGCGCAGCAGGCGCTCTAGCCGGCCGCGCACGCGCTGGCCGACAACCTCGGGATCTTTCGACTGGCGGGCTTCCTTGACGTAGAGTTCGCCCTGCACATCTTCCAGCATCAGGGAGCCGGGCAGCAGGGAAATGGCGAGCGGCCGGCCGTTGGCCTGGCGGACGTCGCCGACGTTGTGGGCGAGGAAGTCGCGCGGTTCGGGGTAGGTTTCGTCGAAGAGGTCGAAGAAGTAGTCGGAGATGGTGAGGCCCTTCTTGCGGGCTTCAGACCAGGCTTCGCCACCCATGAGGATCAGCGAGGCGTTGCATTGGCTGTCGAGGTCCATGACGAGGACGCGCATGCCACCCCAGGCCGCGAATGCCTGCGCCAGCATGACGGCCGTTGTCGACTTGCCGACGCCGCCCTTGCGATTGGCGACGGACAGGAAATGGGCCATGATGCTCCTCTCATATTCTCGTTCGGGCACGGCAACTTGCTCGCAGTGCCGGTCGCTGCCAGACAGCGTGAGGGACTGCTATGATCTGATTCCTGCGATCCGGTCAGCCGCCAATTCCCGCCGTTGGGACGATGGGCGGGCGCCACCTTGGACTTTGGGATGTTCGGCGGCGTTGTAATCTTTACGTACATAGTGTGATAGGCGCTGAGCGGCGCGGCCGCGACACGTTGCAGGGGGGCGGCTATAGTCGGGCTTCGAGTCGGCCGGACTGTGCCGCATCGGACCACTGCCCCAGACGAGGAGCTTTTTGACGATGACCCGCCGCTATTTTGGCACCGACGGCATTCGCGGTCCGGCCAACACGCATCCCATGACGTCGGAAGTGGCGCTGAAGGTGGGCATGGCCGCGGGCAAGCTGTTCCAGACCGGCAGCCACCGGCATCGCGTGGTGATCGGCAAGGATACGCGTCTTTCGGGCTATATGCTTGAAGCGGCGCTGATGTCCGGGTTCACGTCGGTTGGCGTCGATGTGTTTCTGCTAGGGCCGATGCCGACGCCGGCGGTCGCGATGCTGACGCGCTCGCTGCGAGCAGATATCGGGGTGATGATCTCGGCATCGCACAACAAGTATGAGGACAACGGCATCAAGCTGTTTGATCCCGACGGGTACAAGCTGTCCGACGAGATGGAGTTGGCCATCGAGCGGCTGATCGAGGCGGACAGCCGGACGATGCTGGCACCGGCGGACCGGATCGGCCGGGCGACACGGGTGGAAAGCGCGCAGGAGCGCTACATTGAATTCGCGAAGCGGACGCTGCCGAAAAATTTGAAGCTGACCGGCCTGCGCATCGTGATCGATTGCGCGAACGGCGCGGCTTACAAAGTTGCTCCGGAAGCGCTGTGGGAATTGGGCGCGGAAGTGATCAAGATCGGCGTGGAGCCGAACGGGCGCAACATCAACGACAAGTGCGGGTCGACGGCGCCGGAACTGCTGGTGCAGAAAGTGAAAGAGTTCCGGGCCGACATCGGCATCGCGCTCGACGGCGACGCGGACCGCGTGGTGATCGTGGATGAGAAGGGGCAGATCGTCGACGGCGATCAGCTGATGGCGGTGATCGCGGAAAGCTGGCACCGGCGCGGCAAGCTTTCGGCGGGCGGTGTGGTCGCGACTGTGATGAGCAACCTGGGGCTCGAGCGCTATTTGAAGACGCTGGGTCTTGGGATGGTGCGCACGCCTGTTGGCGATCGTTACGTCGTCGAGCATATGCGCAAGCACGGATACAATGTCGGGGGCGAGCAGTCCGGGCATATCGTTCTGTCGGATTTCACGACGACGGGTGATGGTCTCGTTTCGGCGCTGCAGGTGCTGGCGTGCGTGGTGGCGACGGGCAAGCCGGTATCGGAAGTGTGCGCGCGGTTTACGCCGCTGCCGCAGGTTTTGAAGAACGTGCGCTATCAGAGCGGCAAACCGCTCGACGACAAGCGTGTGCGCAAGGCGATTGAGGGCGCGCAACTCAAGCTTGGCGAAAAGGGGCGGATCGTTATTCGTCCGTCGGGCACGGAGCCGGTCATTCGCGTGATGGCGGAGGGCGACGACGAGACGCTCGTCAATACGGTGGTGGGCGAGATCGTGGATGCAGTGAAGGTCGCCGCGCAGGCTGCCTGAGACTTTTTTGTTGGCGAACGTTCGGCCCAAGCGGGCCTTCACGTTCGCATACGGCGCTCGCGCCGGACCGCCTTGCGGTCTCGCCGAGCGGATGTGGATGTAAGCCTCTCCTGTTCCGCTCGGCGGATTTAATCTTTCGTTTACGTTTTTGACACCGCTGCCCGGCCGGGCGGCGGTGTTTCATTTTGTGGCGGCAATTAAGTGTCCCTTAAACCTTATACGGCAAATTCTCTGCTGAAGCACAGGTCAGGCCGTTCCCGCAGTGCGGGGGGCGCGTCGCACAGCAGGGAACACAGACATGATCTCGCGGAAGGCACTTTTTCTGGGATGCGCGCTCATCGCGGGCGGGTCGACGGTTGCCACTGCGGCCGACCTGTATGGCAACGGCGGCAGCATCAAAGACTTCTCCTACGCGGCGCCGGTTGCCACCGGTCCGTCGTGGTACGCGCGTATTGACGGCGGCTATGCCATTCATGACGATCCAGAGATGACGGAAATCGGCATCTACGATCTGGTCGATGAGACCATCGACGACACGTGGACGCTGGGTGGCGGTATCGGCCGTTACTTCACGCCGACGATCCGCGGCGACATCACCTACGATCACCGCTTTGAAGCTGATGCGAGCGGCACGCTGCTCGATCACTATGCCGATTTGAACGGTCCGCGCACGTTCGGAATCGAGAGCGATGTGGTTCTGTTCAACCTTTATTACGACTTCAACCGCGAAGGCCGCATCAATCCGTACGTTGGCGCTGGCCTCGGCTTCACGTTCAACAAGACGACGACGGGTATTGCGGGCAGCGATTGCGGTTGCACCGGCGTGATTGAAGAAGGCGAGAACACGGATGTTGCCGGCGCGCTGATGGCTGGCTTTACGGCCAAGCTGCGCGGCGGTGAGACGGTTTCGGGTGGCAGCTCGAAAGACGGCCCGATTGCCGTCAGCGCCGGCCGCAACCTCTACCTCGATGTCGGCTATCGCTTCCTCTATCTCGGCGAAGTCGCCACCGGTCCGATCGTGACGACGGTGCCGATTGCCGAAGATCCGACGGTCGAGAGCATCACCGCGCACGAGTTCCGCGTCGGCCTGCGTTACGACCTGCGCTAAGCGCAAAATTGAATTGGGCGGGGTTCGCTTCGCCCGTGAGTTGACGACTAAGGACACGACTAAGGACACGACTAAGGACACGACTAAGGACTGGGCTTCGTGTCGCGAAGCCCGGGCCGGACCGGCGGGGCAAGTAGGGCCTGCCGAGATCCCTTGTTTATCCGAGACGATGTTCGTCCTGGTTCCTGTATGCGTCTGGCGGCAGCCCTCGAACCGGCTGCAGGCCCGGGATGTCTCGACGGTGAACCAGGGCTTTCTCGGTCCCTCCACTTCGACGGTTGTGTGAAGTGAGCCGGACCGCGGCCGATGCGCCGTGGTTGCGTTGAGGGGATCGAAGTCAATGAAGACGAAATTTGCGGGTTTGACGATTGCTACCGTGGCCATGCTCGCGGTTGCTGGTCCGGCGCTTGCCGGCGGCGATGTGATCTACACGGGTGTCAAAGACCCCTACGCGGCCGCCGTTCCGGTGCCGGCCCCTATGCCCATTCCCGAATATGATGCGGAATATTACGTGCGCTTTGACACGGGCGCTGCGTGGATCACGGATGGTGGGCTCAACGAACAAGGCCTCGGGCTAACGATGCGCGGCGCCGACAACCTGGAGGCGATGGAATTTTTCAGTATCGGTGCGGGTAAGTATATTACGCCGAACATTCGTGCGGAAATTGCTGGCGATCTCTATACTCGCGGTGAGGTTTTGCGCGGCGTGCAGACGGTTCTATCTGATCCGATCGATGTCGCTGTGCCTCCTTTTACCGAGCCCGATGTGACGATCTATGCGATTGAGCGGCAGGAGTCGGTGAAGTTCGAGCAGGACACGGTCATGCTCAACTTCTACTACGACTTCAATAATAGCACGCGGTTTACGCCTTATCTCGGCGCTGGTATCGGCGCGACGTACCGGAAGCTGACACGAACGGCTTCGGAAGTTGCCAGCTGTCAATCGTTGACCAACGCCGATCCTCTTGCCGTCGGACGTGACTGCGATCAAGCGGAATTGAACACCGACGACGAACTGACTATTGAAGAGCGCACCACTGAGGGGCGGCGCTGGGATGTGGCCGGTGCTCTGATGGCGGGCGTCGCGATTCAGATCACAGACGACGTATTGTGGGACACCGGTTACCGCTACATGTGGCAGAGCGGCGGCGTGATCGTGAACAGCCCGGCGTTTAACGGTTCGACCAGCACGATGGAATTCAAGGATGTCGCCCAGCATCAGCTGCGCACGGGCATTCGCCTCAACCTGAACTGAGGACGGCATTAACCGTCTGATCCGCGAGAGGCGGCTTCCATCACGGGAGCCGCCTTTTTGCATTTTGGCGCGATTGACGGGGAGCGGTGGGCGCGCCACTCTGGCGGCCAGCGTCCAAATGGATGGACGGTTCCCACCAGAATCGCGACACATGACCGGCATCGCCAAACCGCCGATAAAACCTGCACGTCCCTTCTTTTCGAGCGGTCCGTGCGCGAAGCCGCCTGGCTGGTCGCCGGACTGGTTGACGGGCGCGGTCACGGGGCGGTCGCATCGCTCGGATGTAGGCAAGCAAGCGCTTGGCGATCTCATCGGGGCGTTGAAACGGCTTTTGCAGTTGCCGCCTGATTACCAGCTGGCGATCGTGCCGGGATCGGATACGGGTGCGTTCGAGATGGCGATGTGGTCGCTGATCGGAGCGCGCGGCGTCGATGTGTTTGCGTGGGATGTGTTCGGGCGGCTGTGGGTGCGCGATGTTGTCGAAGAGCTTGGCCTCCGCGATTGTTCGATCCACGACGCGCCCTTCGGGCATTTGCCGGGTTTTGCGAAGGCGGATTTTGATCGCGACATCGTCTTTACGGCGAATGGGACGACGTCGGGCGTGCGGGTGCCCGATCTCGATTGGATCGCGGATGACCGGCGGGGGCTGACGCTGTGCGATGCGACGTCGGCGGTGCTGGCGCAGGATCTCGACTGGTCGAAGCTCGATGTGGTGACGTTCTCCTGGCAGAAGTGTCTGGGCAGCGAGGCGGCGCATGGCGTGCTGATCCTGTCGCCGCGGGCGGTGGAGCGGGCGGTCTCGTTCGAGCCGCCGTGGCCGGTGCCGAAGCTGTTTCGTTTTGCGCGCAACGGGACATTGGACGACGGTCTGTTTACGGGGCAGACGATCAATACGCCGTCGATGCTGTGTGTGGAGGATTGCGCGCGCGCGGTGGCCTGGGCGGACGCGTCCGGCGGGCTTCATGGCTTGCAGGCCCGGGCGGAGCGCAATGCGGCGATCATCTGGGATTTCATGGCGCGGTCGGATTGGGCGCGCGATCCGGCGGCCGATCCGGCGACGCGGTCACTGACATCGGTTGTTATCGGGATTGCGGATGGGAACTTTGAGCGGCTCGATGAGGCGGGGCAGCGCCGGTTTGTGTCGGATATGGCCGCCTTGCTCGAGCGGGAGGGCGCTGCCTTCGATATCGCGGGGCACCGGGGTGCGCCGCCGGGGCTCAGGATCTGGACCGGGCCGACGGTGGAGGCAGAGGATCTCTCCGCGCTTCTCCCCTGGCTCGACTGGGCTTACAAAACGGTGCGCGCGGGGTCTTTGTGAGACCGGCTCGCCGCAGTCATAATTCGGTCGCCTCGCGGCTGCACCACCAACCCCAAGGTTTGCCCGTTTGGCCCCGTCGAATTGGCAACCTGCAACGCTGATTGGGACTTGATCATATGCGCCGCACCGTCACGACCGCACTGTTTCTGGCTTGGCCTGTTAGCGTTTGGGCCGCCGATGTTCCCATCTCGTCGCGGGTGGATGCCGTAACAGTTTTTCCGCAGGGCGCGGAGGTGAGCCGGGTGGCCAAGGTCAATCTTGAGAAGGGCATGCACACGGTCGTGTTGTCGGATGTGCCGGCGGATGCGCTGCCGGGATCGATCCGCGTCGAGGGGCTGGCGACCGGCAAGCTTGAAATCGGATCAGTGGATAGCCGGCGGTTGATGGTGCCGAGCACGGATGTGGCTGTGGCGGCGAGTGAGCGGCGACGGATCGAAGATGAGATTGAGATCTTGCGTGACCAGCGCGGAACGGCGGAGGCGCAGTTTCAGGCGGCCGAGACGCAGAAATTGCTGATCAACAATCTCAGCCAACTTCCGACGCGGCCGGCCCCGGCGCAGGGTGCAGAGCGGGTCGAGGATTGGTCGCAGGTTTTGACGACGATCGCGACGGGCAGTCTGGAAGCGCAGCGGAATGCCACCGATGCGCAAGTGAAGATGCGCACGCTCGACCGGCAGATCGCAGATCTGGAGAAGAAGCTTGCGGCGCTGTCGCCGGCCGAGCAGCAGCGCACGGAGGTGCGCGTGCATGTGGAGGCGCTGGCGCCGCTCGATGCCGATCTCGTCGTGCGTTATCAGGTGCCGGGCGCGTCGTGGTCGGCACTTTACGACGCGCGGCTGCAGACGGGCGACAAGACGAATGCGCCGTCGCTGTCGATGATCCGGCGTGCAGAGATCCGCCAGAATAGCGGGGAGACCTGGGATAACGCGGCGTTGACGCTGTCGACGACGCGGCCAAACGCGAGTGCGTCTATTCCAGAATTGAATTCCATTACGGTCGACTTCGAGGCGCCGCCGGTGCCGCGTCCGATGGCGGGAGCACCCGCACCGGCCACCGCGCCGATGAAGCGGATGGCCGTTCCGGATGTGGCCATGGATGGCGATCAAATGGTTATGGCGGAGGCCGCGCCGCCCGAGCCGGTAGTGGTGGAAGCGAAGCAAGCGGACGCCCTTGTCTCGCCGTTTCAGGCGGTGTTTGCAGTTCCCGGTCGCAGCGGCGTGCCCAATACGGGGGAGGCAAAGCGCGTGCAGTTGCTGACGGAGACGATCGAGCCGCAGCTCAGCATCAAGACGGTGCCGCGCGAGGATACGAATGCGTACCTGTACGCGACGATCGTGCTGCCGGCGGGGACGCCGATGCTGGCTGGGCCGGTCTCGCTTTTCCGCGACGGAACGTTTGTGGGGACGCATGCGTTGCCGCTCGTCTCTCCAGGCGAGAAGCATGAACTGGGGTTTGGCGCGGATGATCTGATCAGAGTGAAGCATGCTCTCATCGAAGAGAAGCGGGGCGAGACCGGCCTCATCTCGACGTCGCGCACGGACGTGCGGCTGTTCAAGATCTCGGTCAAGAACCTGCACGAACGGGCGATGAAGGTGACGGTGCTCGACCAGATGCCAGTGTCGAACAACGCGGACATCAAGGTCGAAGCCACGGGGGGTACGACTCCGACGGCAACGAATGTCGAGGACAAGCGCGGGGTGGTGGCCTGGGATCTGAAGGTCGATCCCGACGACGAAGAGGTGGTCGATTTCGGCTACCGGGTCGTCTGGCCGTCGGCGAAGACGATCACGTACCGGTAGGGTCAGTGGTTTGGATGCAACCGGGAGGGCGGCTCTGTTGGGCCGCCCTTTTGCATGGTTAAGGACCGGAATCTTTGAATTTCAGCGAATTCTTCTGGCGGGTTCCGCGTGGAACAGCGGTGGCGGGCGGCCTCAGGCAATCTCCTGGTCAGACGCAAGCAATTGGCCCCTCTGACCCCCAGGAGTTTCCGCCATGACCCCGATCACCAGCATTCTCACAGCCCGCGCCGCAGTCACTGCATTTGTTGCTCTCACCGCTCTGGGCGGCGGTCATTCGGACGCGCACGCCGTTTCGGCCCGCGTTAAAATGGCCTGCGCCGGCGACTACTTCTCTTTCTGCAGCCAGCATTCGCCGACGAGCCCGGCGGTTCGCCAGTGCATGCGCTCCAACGGCCTGAAGCTCTCGGATCGCTGCGTAAATGCCCTCGTTGCAGCGGGCGAAGTCTCGGCTGCCGAAGTTTCCCGCCGGCAGGCGCAGAAGTAACCGCCCCTCATGGGGTGTCGATCAGCAAAACGGCCGGAGCGATGCTCCGGCCGTTTTGCTTTTGCTCGTCGTGAAGCTGTCTATTGCCGCCAGCGGGCGCCGATGCGCAAGTCGTCGGCCGTCCAGGTGCCGTTGGGCTGATTGCTGTCGAAGTTGATGTGGTCCCACTGTCCAAAGAGGGTCCATTCGCGGTTGACGTAGTATTCGAGGAGGAGGGAACCGCGCAGTTCAGATTCTGCGATGACCACGTTGTCGTAGTCGAAGTCGGTGTAGGAGAGGCCGGCGGTGGCGACGACGTGGCGGCGGAAGGTGTGGCGCGCTTCGATGCCGGCGGTGCGCGAAAGTACGCCGCCGGAGCCAGTTGTGTTGGTGTCGAAGATGTCGGAGCGGGCAAGGAAGCGGAGCGTCGTCAGTTCACTCATGCGCCAGGCGACGTTGGCATCGATGAGAACGCCGTCGACGTCGCTGAGGCCGGCATCGCGCAGATCTTGCGTGCCATAGCCGACGCTAACTTCGCCGCGAACGATCTCGCCCGTGGAGCCAAAGTCGATGCCAGCACGGTAGCGTTCGCCGTTGCTGTCGCGGCTGAAGCCGTCGGATACGGCGGCGACATTGTAGCGGCGCTGGTTGGTTTCGACTTCGCCGAAGACGGAGAAGGTGGGGCGGAATTCCCAGGTGGTTCGGACGGCTTCGGTGGTGACCTCGGTATCGCGGTCGTCGTTGGTATTTGAAGCGTCACCGCTGGCGCCGAAGTCGATGTCGTCGTAGCCGCCACGCAACTGGACCGTGAGGCGATTGAAGCGGTGATTCAGGGTGACATCGGCGGTGTCGGTGGTGACCTGGGCGCGGTCGCCGGTGACGGCGGCATCGATGGCGCCACGGCCTTCCTGGCGGACATCGTGGGCGATGAGACCCTGGATGTTCGTGCGGCGGGCGACATCGAGACGACCGCGGGCTTCGACGTTCCAGAAGGCTTCGTCTTCACTGTCGAACTCGTTGTGGAATGAGGTGAGCCCGCGGGCGTTGAATTCCAGCGCATGGGCTTTCCAGTTCGAGACAAGGCGGGCGCGGCTTGAGAACTCGGCGGAGACGTCGCTGTCGGCCGGCGTGAGGCGCAGCACGTTGGACGTGGCTTCGCCCGCGAGCGTCACTTCGGGGAAATAGACGAAGCTGCCGAAGCGGATGCCGATGGGATCATAGGGTTCCTGGTTGAAGAGCCGGGCCGGGCGGCGGTCGGTGCGGATGGGATCGATGTCTTCGATCTGGAAGAGCAGCGGGTCGAAGCCAGCCGGGGGGTTCTCCAGAGGGGTCGTGAAGAGATCGGCCTCTTCCTGCGGGCGGCTGTCAATCACGGTGGGATCGGCGCCGTCCTGGGGTACCAAGGGCTCGCCGACTTCGACGATGCCGTCACGGGCAATGGCGGTGCGTTCTTCGGGCAGGGTCATGTCGCCATCGACGACGGGGGCGCGTTCGCCGGCCGCGGGGCGGGGGGCGTCGTCCAGCAACGGATCGAGCGGGTCGGACGTCGGATCGTCGTCAGGGATGGCGGGGCGCAGATCGGGGCTGGCGAGTGCGTCGTCGGCGGGCGGTTGCGCGGAGATCCGGTTCGAGGCCGGCGTTGCGGGTGTGGCGAGGCTGGGGGACCGGTAGCTGTCGCCGACAGCGCCACGCAGGGCGGGTGTGTTGGTCGGGGCTTGGGCTTGGGCTGGCGACGGGGCCACGTGTGCGCCCATGACCAGTACGCCGAGGGCCATCAGGGGCACGCGGAGGCAAAGGCCGGTGACTGGCATTGCGGGACGGGGCACGGGTGGCGCCTGGAACATGTTTTCGGTTCGACGCACACACAGTCATTGGACTGTAGGTAGGGGTGGTTAATGTGGCTTTAAGGGCTTTCGCGGCCGGGGGCGGGACGGGTTGGCGGTGGACAGGTTTTTTGCCGATTTGGATGCGGGCCGCTCCTCTGCTAGAGGTTGAGCTTCCAGGTTTTGAGTCCGGTTTCATCAGGCTGCCGGGGCCCAGGGACCCGTGCGTCAGCCGTTCTTAGAATCAATGGAGTTGATGGTGGCAGCAGGGGCGATGGGCACATTGAAGGCCATTCCGGGCGGGAAATCCGCCGAGCCATCGGTGATCAAGTCCGCGATGCGGACACTGGATTTGGAGGCCGAGGGTCTGGCGGCGTTGCGCGCGGCCCTCGACAACGGCTTGGCTGCACCGTTCAGCGAAGCCGTGACCTTGATCAAGGGCGCGCAGGGGCGCGTCATTGTCTCCGGCATCGGCAAGAGCGGGCACGTGGGGCAGAAGATCGCCGCCACCATGGCTTCGACCGGCACACCGGCGTTTTTTGTCCATCCTACGGAAGCCTCGCATGGCGACCTTGGCATGATCACGCGGGACGATGTGATCATCGCGCTGTCGTGGTCGGGCGAGACGGTGGAACTGAAGAATCTCATCACGTTCTCGCGGCGGTTCTCGGTGCCGATGGTTGCGATTACGTCGAATGCGGGTTCGGCGCTGGGGCAGCAGTCGGACGTGGTGCTGGAATTGCCGCGGACCAAGGAAGCTTGTCCGCATGGGTTGGCGCCGACGACATCGACCACGATGCAGCTCGCTATCGGCGATTGCCTCGCAGTGGCGCTGCTTGAGAGCCGCGGGTTTACGGCGCAGGATTTCAAAATGTTTCACCCCGGCGGATCGCTGGGGGCGAGCCTCAAATATGTCGGCGATCTCATGCACAAGGCGGACCGGCTGCCGTTGGCGGTCGAGGACATGCCGATGGCGGAAGCGCTTGTCATCATGACGGAGAAGAGCTTCGGCTGCCTGGGGATCGTTGATCAGAAGGGCAAGCTGGTGGGCGTCGTGACCGACGGCGATTTGCGGCGCCACATGGGGGCGAAGCTGCTGATGGCGACGACCGGCGAAATCATGACGGCGAAGCCGAAGACGATTTCGCCCCAGACCTTGGCGTCGGCGGCGCTGGAGATGATCAACGCGTCGCGCATTACGTCGCTGTTCGTGGTCGACAAGGGCAAGCCGGTTGGGATCGTGCACGTGCACGATCTGCTCAGGGCGGGCGTGGCTTAGAACCGCCCGGTTTTATTCGTCTTCTGTTTCGGTTGTCACTACCAGCGCGGTGCCGTTAACACCGGTGACGAGTACCTTGGCACCGATATAGGCATCTTCGCCCTCCGCCAGCCAAACGCTATCGCCGGCGCGGACTTTGCCGCGGCCGTTCTTGATCGCTTCCTCGACGACGAGGATGCGGCCGATGAACTGCGAGCCCGGCGCGTTGATGTCGGCGTGATGGTCGTTGGGTTTGGCGCCGGTGAGCTTTTTGACACCGAAAACGGTGGCGACGGAGAGTAGCGCGAAGACGACGACCTGGAGGGGGAAGGGAAACGCGTCGGCCATGCCCATCGAGGTGACGATGGCGACCAGAAGGCCGACGATAAAGGCGGCGAGACCGAACCACAGGAAGTGGACACCAGGGATGATGGTCTCGAGCGCCATCAGCACAAGGGCGATGGCGAGCCAGTTCCAGAAGCCGAGGCCGGCCAACAGCGAGATGAAGTTTTCCATGGTGCCGATGTCCTGACTGCCTTTAAGCGCGGGGGGCCTTGGGCTGACCGCCGAAGGCTTCGCCGGTGAGCTGGGCGAGGCCGGCGATGGAGCCGATGACGGAAGAAGCCTCCAGCGGCATCATAATAACCTTCTGGTTGGGGGCGGCAGCCAGAGATTCCAGCGCCTTGATGTAGTTGTTGGCGACGAAGTAGTTGATCGCCTGGACGTTGCCATTCGAGATGGCGTTGGAGACGAGTTCGGTGGCCTTGGCTTCGGCTTCGGCGGAGCGTTCGCGGGCTTCGGCGTCCTTGAAGGCGGCTTCGCGGCGGCCTTCGGCTTCGAGCACGACGGCCTGCTTGGCGCCTTCGGCCTTCAGGATCGCGGCCTGACGAAGGCCTTCAGATTCCAGGATCTGGGCGCGCTTTTCGCGCTCGGCCTTCATCTGGCGGCCCATGCTGTCGACGAGGTCGCGCGGGGGGGCGATGTCTTTGATTTCGATACGGGTGACCTTGACGCCCCAGGCTTCGGTGGCGGCATCGACGACGCTCAGGAGCTTGGCGTTGATGACATCGCGGTTGGAGAGCAGTTCGTCGAGGTCCATCGAGCCCATGACGGTGCGGACGTTGGTCATGGTCAAGTTGATGGTGGCCAGTTCAAGGTTGTCGACCGCGTAGGCTGAGCGGCCGGCGTCGAGGACCTGGAAGAAGGCGACGCCGTCGACGCGGACCATGGCGTTGTCGCGGGTGATGACATCCTGGCTGGGAATATCGATCACCTGCTCCTTCATGTTGATCTGGCTGCCGACGCGCTCGACGATGGGGGTGAGGAAGTGCAGGCCGGGAGCCAGCGTGCGGGTGAAGCGGCCGAAGCTTTCGATGGTGTAGTTATAGCCCTGGGGAACGACCTTGACGGTGGACCAGAGGACGAACGCGGCAAGACCTGCGAGCAGGAGCGCGAAAATCGTAAAGCCTTCGGCGAACATGGAGCATCCCCTTGGGGTCAGACCGGGCGGGCCGGGTGGTTAAAAATCTTTCCGGGCCAGGATTACCGGCGATTGTGAAAAACAAAGTAAACAGAGTGTCTTATCAGCGCCTTTTTAGGGCGCACTTGTGCTTGGATTGAGATAGGGCTCAGGACTTATGTGCAACTTATGTGCGAGGATGGCCGATGCTGCGCGTGTTGAGTTTCTGGCTCCTGATTGTGCTGCTGGCCCCGTTGCAGGCGATGGCCGATGCGCGGTTCTCGACTCCGAAGATGGGGAGCGCCGAGCGCAAAGCGGTGCTCGATGCGGCGCGGGTGCCGGTTGAAAAGGATCTCGGGCAGGAGATCGTGTTTCAGGTGAAGACGCTGCGGGTGACGCCGGACTGGGCGTTCGTTCACGGCACGCCAAAGCGGCCGGACGGCAAACCGATCGACTATTCCAAGAGCATCTATGCGCAAGACGTGAAGGATGGCTCGTTCAACGATGGCGCGGCCGTGCTGCTCGCGCGTGAGGGTGCGAGTTGGCGGCTGGTGACGTATTCAGTCGGCTTCGGTGATGTGGTCTGGGACAGCTGGGACGAAGAGTTTGGCGCGCCGGCGTGGCTATGGCCGTGAGCCGGCGCGCGTAGCGTTTAAATCCAGCCGGCGAGTTCGCGGCGGACGACGGCTTCGATGACGTCGACGCCTTCGTCGCTGTCGTTCAAGGCCGGCAGATAGGCGAACTTTTCGCCGCCGTTGTCCTCGAAGATGTGACGGTTTTCGCCGTCGAGTTCTTCCAGGGTTTCGAGACAGTCAGCGGAAAAGCCGGGGGCGACGAGGGCCAGTTTTTTCACGCCTTCCTTGGCGAGGCGTTCCACCGTCATGTCGGTGTAGGGCTGCAGCCAGGGGTCGTTGCCGAAGCGCGACTGGAAGGTCGTCAGCCAGTTTTCCTCAGGCCAGCCGAGTTTTTCGCGCAGCAGGCGCGAGGTCTTCTGGCAGTGGCAATGGTAGGGGTCGCCCTTGTCGAAATACTTTTGCGGCATGCCGTGGAACGTGGCGACGATCTTCTCGGGTACGAAATCGAGGCCGGCGAGACTCGCCTGCATCGATTTGGCGAGACGGTCGATGTAAACGGGATCGTCGTGATAGGCGGGGGCAACGCGCACGAACGGCTGCCAGCGCATGTTCATGAGGGCGCGGAAGGCTTGGTCGCAGGCGGTGGCGGTCGTGGCCGCTGCGTATTGAGGATAGAGCGGAAACAGGAGAATGCGCTCGCAGCCCTGCTTCTGGAGTTCGCGGATGCGGCTCTCGGTCGAGGGGTTGGCGTAGCGCATGGCCCAGTCGACGATCACCTTGGGGTGCTCGGACAGGCGTTCGGCGAGCTTGTCGGCCTGGGAGCGCGTGATGGTTTTCAGCGGACCTTCGTCGAGTTCATTGTTCCAGATGGTGGCGTAGTCGCGGCCCTTGCGTGAGGGACGGACGGACAAAATGATCAGATTGAGGATCGGCCACCATTTCCACTTCGGCTCTTCGATGACGCGCTCGTCTGAAAGAAATTCCTTCAGATAGCGGCGCATGGGCCAATAGGTGGTGCCATCGGGGGTGCCGAGGTTCAAAAGCAGCACGCCGACGCGGCCAAACGCAACCTGGGGATGCGTGTCGGGCAGCTTGGAGACATCGGCGCGGGGCGGATATGGCTTCAGCATGGTTTTCCAAGGAAATGGGATGTCACTTATCCCGATACGTGACCCGTAGCGTATCCGATTGCCCCCGACAATCGGGGAGGCGCAATGGGCCGCTGGCGTTGCAGATGGAGGGCCGATGGCCTCCGCCGCGCACACGCTTTGCGGCCGGCACAACCTGAGCCGATCGGGTGGCGATTTTTAGATCTGACGATCCGTCAGCAACGGGATTACGTCATCTACGGGAAAGCCCGTGGTCTCCGGCTTGCGGCGATGTTTGGCTAGCCGGAGGGCGGCTGGCCATAAATCGACGATCAAGCGCTTCATGTCGTCCGGCGACAGTGCGTAAAGGCGGCGGGCCAGGGGTTTCACCTCGGCGCGCAATTGTGCTTGTTCGGATTTGGCGGCCGCGACAATGCGGGTGCGGATATCGGCATCGAGCGTCGAAGCCGACGGGGTTTTGAAATGCGCGATGACAAGGCTCAGGTCATGGTCGTTGCCGATCAGTTGAGAAAGATCGCGTGCCGCGGAGATGCGGACATTCATCAAGTCGGGCCAGGCCGGAACGAGGAGCTGGCAGTGGCGCCAATGGTTCTGCAGCAATTTGCGGAAGGTGTGGAAGGCTTCGTCGTCATTGATGCGATAGGCGGCTTTCAGGGCTTTGCGGCCTTCGGCGTAGGTGTTGGCAAAGCCTTCCGCCAGCGTGGCGATGCGCCCTTTCTTGACCAGCAAGTTATGGATGGCGTGGTCCTGGGCCTGCAGCAGGGCGATGGCGCGGGAAATATTTTCCTCCGTGGCGAGGTGGGATGCGCCGTTCAGGTTGATGGCGTTCAATTCGTCCAGGGCTGAGAGGAGCGCTGCTTTGTCGTCGCCGGCTGATTTTGCCGCCAGAAGGCGCAGTGTCTCGGTCATCACCTCGCGGTCGCGGTCATGCGACAGAAGGCGGCCGATATCGCGGAAGGCGCGGTCATGGGCCGAAAAGGTTTTGCTGCTTAGGCCGGGCTTGGCGAGCCGCAGAATGGAGCGGCAGCGCTTCAAGGCTTTACGCGTGGCGTGGATGCTGCTGCCGCCCTCATCGATCACGCCGGAGAGATAGCCGATGGCGCGGCCCGTTTGGGCGGCGAGCAGGCGGCGGACGTCCTTATCGAGGCGGGCGCCGATTTTGACCCGGTAAGCCATTGTCACTTCACTGTCACGTTGGGGTGTTCGCCGCGTGAGAGAAGCAGCGCAAATTGTTATAATCAAATGCTATTTCGCAACGGTTACCGCTGCGGCGCAACCCAAATCCGGCGTTAACGATGCTGGTGTGAAACGCGGCCGTGGGGGAGGCGGCGGCGGATCGAGGCGGAGGCCAAACTGGGCGCATTCGGATGATTTGTCTGTGGCGGTGGCGGGTTCAAAGAGGCCACCGGTGACGCGGCGGATATTTTCGCTGGCGCGGGCGTCGTGCCAGCGTTGCAAGGCCTCGCGGCCGGGGCAGCCCGAAGCGCATCCGTCCGGCAAGTGGACGGAGATAGCCCAGGTTTCGCGGTTGTCGATCATGACGCGAACGGCAGTGCCGGCGGCGGTCGGCGCAGCGGGGCCTTGGCCTAGAGCGTCGGCGAGTTCGGCGAGATGGGTCTGAGCGGTGAGGCGGAGGCCGCGGCGGAGGCGAACGGCGATTGCGGTCGATGGGACTAGGGGCGAGGCCACTGCTTCGGGTGCGTCTGCTTCAGGTGCGTTTGGGCCGATGCGGGCGATCAGCTGACGCGAGGCGACGACGCGCCACTGGCCGGCTGGAAACCAGCGGCGCAGGGCTCTGACATCGGTGACGCCT
The DNA here is from genome assembly GCA_002279935.1 of Hyphomicrobium sp. 12-62-95. Lineage (GTDB taxonomy): Bacteria > Pseudomonadota > Alphaproteobacteria > Rhizobiales > Hyphomicrobiaceae > JAGVSR01. Next base: position 56,117 of record NCCZ01000023.1, read on the forward strand.
TGCAGGAGGACGATATCAGCGTCGACGCTGGTGGTGGGCTTGGCGGCCGCGGCCTCGGAGCGGCGTTCGGAGCCAAAGCTGGTGCGCCAACGGGGTGCATCTGCTTCCGGCTGGCGGGCGAGTGCGCCGGGCAGGGTGCGAACATCGACGGAGAGGAGTGTCAGCTGGGCGTCGCTGGGTGGGACGGGGTCTCCGGCGGGTTCGGCGCGGGCGGCGGCGATGGCTGCAAGGCCGACGACCATCGACAGCTTTGCGGATCGATTGATCATGCCTCAGCCTTCAGACCGTCACGGTGCTAAACGGCCGGGTGCGCGAAAGTGGCGGACCGGCGCGCCGCCTCTCTTTTTGGTCCGATTCTGCCGTATAAGACATCTCACTGCTAGAGGGTGGATGATCGATGAATGATGCAGCGGCGGTGACGCCACAGTGGTCGAGCCTGTGGTGTTCGCGGTTGGCGGTGTTTGCGCTCGTGCTGATCGCGGTCGTCGTGCTGTTGCACCGCTTTCTCGGGCTGCCGACGGCGGTGGCGCTCAACGCGGTAGCGGCTGGCTTTGTGATGGCCGCCGTGGCGCTGGCGCTGGGTCTTGTTGGTCTGATCGGGGTTTGGCGCACGGGGCGGCCGGGGGCCGCGCGCATCGGATTGGGTATTTCGCTCTCGCTGGCGCTGCTGGCGGTTCCGTTCAGCGCCGGATTGATGGCGCGGTCGTTTCCGCTTTTGAATGATGTGACAACCGACCCGGCCGATCCGCCGGCTTTTCGCGCGCTGGCGGCGATGCGAACGGGCACGGCCAATCCGGCGACGTATCCCGGCGCCAAGTTTGCGGCGCTGCAGGCGACCGCCTATCCCGACATGAAACCGATGGACGTGAACCGGCCGCCGGCTGAGACGTTCGATCTCGTGGTCGAGGTTTTGAAGCGGCTGCAGATGACGATCGTTACGGAAGAGCCGCCGACGGAAGAGAGTTCGGTGGGGCGCGCGGAAGCCTTCGACCGGACGCTGTTTTTGGGTTTTTACGACGACATCTCGGTGCGCGTGACACCGATAGGAGACCCGGCAGACCCGCAGTCGCGGATCGATTTGAGATCATCGTCGCGGTATGGGCAGTCTGATTTTGGGGCCAATGCGCAGCGGCTGCGCGACATGATGCGCGAGATCGTGGCGCGCCTGGAGGCGACCGTGCCGGCTCCTGGCGAGGCACCGGTGGCGGAGGGCAAAAAACTCAAGACGGGGAAAACCGCAGATCGAGAGAAAGCGGGCGGTCGCACGTCACGAGACGACGATCGGCGAGATACTCGACGTGCGCCAGAACGGAAAGCTCCGCCGCCCTGATGAGGCGCCGATCGATGGTGGCGTACACGCGGGCGACGACGTCGGGAATGGTGACGGCGCCGTCGCGGATGGCGGCCAGGATTGCCTGCTCGCGCCATTGGCGGTGGACGAGATATGCTTTGACGGCGCGCAGCGGTTTTTCCATGCGGCCACCGTGGCCGGGCAGATAAAGGCGGTCGCGGCGGTCGAGCAGTTTTTCAAGCGAGGCGATGTAGTCGGACATGCGGCCCTCTGGGGGCGCGATGACGGTCGTGTTCCAGGCCATGACATGATCGCCGGAAAAGACGATGCGGTGGCCCTTTAGCGCAAAGCAGAGGTGATCGGGGGCGTGGCCCGGCGTGTGCTGCGCTTCGAGGGTCCAATCGGCACCTTCGACGAGGTCGCCATCCGCCAAGCGGATGCCGGGCGTGAACTGGTGATCGACGAATTCCTTACCAGAAGGCATGTGGGCGGTCTCAGTGCGCGCGTCGGTCGCGGCACCGGCGCGGCCGAAGCCGAGCACGGGTGCGCCCGTCGCGTGCGCGAGGCCGGCTGCGCCGTCGCTGTGGTCGCGGTGGGCATGCGTGATTAGAATGTGCGTGATCGGGCGGCCGGCCGCGGCTGCGAGGATCGCGGCGCGGTGGGCTAGGTCTTCGGGGCCCGGATCGATGACGGCTAGGCTGGTCGTGCCGACGATATAGGTGTTGGTGCCCTTGAAGGTGAAGGGGCTCGGGTTTGGCGCCACCAATCGTACGACGCCCGGCGCCATGGGATCGGGCTCGCCGTAGCGAAACGACATGGTGGTTTTGAAGTCGATCGTGTCCACTTCGGGCCTTATCTGCGATGGCGGGCGGGACAGTATCGAAAAAGAGATTGGTCGGAGCGAGAGGATTCGAACCTCCGACCCCTTGCTCCCGAAGCAAGTGCGCTACCAGGCTGCGCTACGCTCCGACCGGTGCCGCCGCCGTCGAACGCCGCCTTGCAGCGACAGGACAGGGCGAACGAGCGTATCCGCGAGGGCCGACGGCCAACATCGCGGGCGGGAGGCGCTTTATAGCCATCCGGCCCCCTGGCCGCAAGCACTACGAGTGACCTCTTTTCCCCGGCTAAGTTGTAGCGCCGGAAAGGGGGCGTTGCTGGCGGGGCGGCACCTGAGTATGGTGCGCGCCGCAGCGGGGGTGCCCGCTGCGCTTTTGGGGCGTAGCCAAGTGGTAAGGCAGCGGATTTTGATTCCGCCATGCGGAGGTTCGAACCCTCCCGCCCCAGCCAAACCCACATGCATAATATCGTTATTTTTCAACGGTCTCCTTGATCGACACAGGCGCTGTTCCCACGTTAGCACCACAAATAGCACTACATTTGGCACCACATTGGGCTCCACACGGGGCTACAAAGGGCGACCTAGTGGTCGGGTTAGGCACCTATCCAGAGAGACGTCCGATGATCGTGAATTACATGCGAAAGCGAAGGGGCTATTGGTATTATGTGCGCAGGGTCCCGCGTGACGTGCAGACCCATGAGGCGTACCCCTTCGTTGTCCGCAGTACCAAAATCCGGGTCGGCGATGATCCGCGCGGCGTCGTGGCGCGCATTCGCGTTCAGGAGTTCGATGCGCAGCAAAGTGCGCGCTGGCAGGATCTGGTGAACGGAGTCGATCCCGATCAGCGGTTTCGGTATCAGCGTAATCTGAGGATCGCCGCCGAGCACCGTGTGCCGTATCTTGCGCAATCGGACGTGGCGGCTCTGCCGGATGAGTCTTTCATGCAGCGGCTGCGGATCGTTGAGGCCAAGCCCTCGCCGGAGCTCGCCTCAGCGATGTTCGGCACGGTGCCGCCGCCTTCGATCATGATCTCGAACGTGCTGGAGGAGTACTGCAAGCTGAATGCGGCCTCGCTCGCGACCAAATCGGTTAATCAGCTCAAAAAATGGCGAGTCGCCCGCGACACCAGTATCAAGATTTTTATCACAGTGAATAAAGGCGATCTGGAGCTGGCCAAGATCACACGGGCCCATGTGCTGGCTTATCGCAATCATTGGAACCAGCAGGCCGTAGCGGGAAAAATCCAAATCGGGTCAGCCAACAAATACATTGGCCGCTTTTCCGGGATCGTGAAGGCGGTTGCCGAGGCCCATCAGATCAACATCACCCCAGTCCTGCAGAAAATTTATATTGGCGGGGCCAAAAAGGGGAAGCGGCAGTCTTTTGCGACGGACTGGGTGCAGTCCGTGCTTCTGGCCGAAGGGGCTCTGGATGGGATGAATGATGAGGCGCGGGCGATCGTCTATTTGATCGCAGAGACGGGTCTGCGGCTGGTGGAGGCCTGCAACCTGACGAAATCATCGATCAATCTCGATCACAAGATTCCGCATATCCAAGTGCGCCCCGAGGGGCGCCAGCTCAAGACCGATCAATCGGAGCGCGATATTCCGCTGGTGGGCGTTGCGCTGATGGCCATGACAAAGCATCCGGATGGGTTTCCGCGCTACCGCGACAAGAACGCCTCCTGTTCAGCGGCTATCAACAAATTTCTCAAGGCAAATTTTGATATCGAAGGATCCCAGTCCTTGTACTCATTGCGGCATACCTTCAAAAATCGGCTCCGGTCCGTCCGCTGCCAGGATGAGATTTCCGTGCGCTTGATGGGCCATGAGTATGGCCTGCCGGAATACGGAGAGCCCTCGCTCGAGGACAAGCTTTATTGGCTGGAAAAGATAGCGTTCAAGCCGCCAGGGCGCGTTTAGAAAAAGCTAAAGCCGTGGAGATGACTGCTGCTTGCATGGCAAGGTTACGCTCGCATTCTATAAAATCTCAAGCAGCGGCCGTAGGCAATCAATCACACCGGAACGGGGGGTGTGGCCGTGTCTGATCGTGAGAGTGTGGAGGGGCCGTGATCGTCGCGGGTCCCGACCCAGAGCTGCAAATCGAAATGGGTGTGGCTCGGTTTCCGGTCGGTTGCGCTCATCGACCGGTTATGTGCTCAGAATGTCCGCTCTATTCTGGAGATGCTGGTCTTCGTCCGGTGACATGGGGCTGTGATGGCAGAGGCCATGATGCGTCCGGTCCGTGCGGATCCTTTCCCTGGTGGTGTGGTCTCGCGTGAGCTCGCGAAGGTGTGCGATCCTTGGATTGCCCGGACCCGCCAAAAAGCATGATCCTGAAGGACCACACGGGTATGGGTGGCAGACTGCTTCGGGCCTACTGCTAAGACGGTAGAAATCTCAGAGTGCTCGGGTGGGGTAATAGTGGCAGGTGTGCCATGGTGCTTTTGTACAACATCTCAGATTTGGGACTCGACATGAGGGCGGTGCACGTGTTCTTTCGAATATGAGCAGAGCGCGTTCGGGGCGCGTATGAGGGCCTGCTCAGAAGCGAGAGATCTCTCAATCTCAGATCCTCGCCCACCCGGGGCAGGAAAGCGGCTGTCGAGGGCGCATGGCGCAGTCGCAACACCGCTTTCCCGCCTTGCCTGGTGATTTTGAGGGCGTACCACCAGGCGCTTTGCTGAGGCAGGCTGCATGCGGGTGAGCCGTCATCTCAGCAAATTGAAGCAGATCCGTGAACTGGCCATCACATGATCATGTGAGAGGCACGCAATAGCGCAATACATAAGCAAAAGGGTAAAAATTGGTACCGTAGAAATACGCTACTGCTGACCTTTCAGCCTGATCGGCGCGCTGGTGCCGTTCTTTCTCACGTCATACCTATCATCGGATGCACGCATGGAGACGGCACTGAGCTTGAAGCACCAAGTGTCCAGTGCTGCGGCTGCGCTTGCATCGCCGTTGACCGGCGAACTGGCCTCGAGTGAGGCCGATGAATCTCGCTCTGGCGGCAAGGGCGCGAACGACCCGGGATAAGCGACGGGTCCCGACGCGCTCGCCGGCCAACGCCTCTTCGTCGATTGTCGGCATCAAGACGTTTCGGTCGTTCCAAAATCCGGACGGTGCGTCGAGTCAACACCGGGCGCGCCTGCGACGTGTTGAGGCCTGGGCGATCGAGCTACCACTTGATCGGCGTGGTTCACGATGGTTGCAAGTCAGGCATTCTCACGGCGACCGACATCTTAACGCGCTCTGTTCCGGTGCTGAAAGTGCGAAAGCGCTTTTAAGAAGCCGACGGTTTCTCCACGTTCGAAGTGGTCTGTTGGGCAATCGGCTTTCCGAAGTCGATCCACGTCGACTAAGGCCCCGAGTTCTTATCGAATGCTTTTGACTTGTGGGCCTAAAGGTGGGTCGTCCAACGCGACGTTGCCTGCGGAAAAGACTGACGTGATTGCCTTTGCTGAGAAGGTTTCCAAACTCAATGCCATAGCGTGTGGTGACATTGTTCATTCACTGATGCTCGCTCGCGCACTGTCAAAGGCCGTTCGCGGCTTGGACAAGCTGTCACGCGATGTGGACCATCGAGATCTCGCTTAACAGGCGCTGAAGATGCTTGGCTCCAACTAGCGCGTTCGATTGCCGATCTCGTGTTTGGATGTGTGCTGCGGCCTCACGGCAGGTCTGTGCAGCCTTGCGGCCAGTGCGGCGACCACGCCGATCAGCTGCGGCGCTTGTGGCCGCGCCGGCTTGAACTGACCCACGAACGAGGACTCCATCGCCTATGGATGTGCCCAGGCGTTTCGGGAGCAGGGCGCCGATCTTGCAGTCACGTACCTCAATGACCGGTCCGAGCGATACGTCCGGCCGCTGGCGGAGAAGCTGGGTGCCGAAATTATTCTCCCTCTCGATGTTCGTGAAAGTGGCCAATTCAGCAGGCTTTTCGATCAGATCCGTCAGGTTTGGGGACACATCGACATCTGCCTCCATTCGATCGCCTTCTGCCCGGCCGGGGATTTGCACGGCCGGGTGGTGGACACCTCGCGCGAGGGCTTCTCGGCGGCGATGGACATCTCCGTTCATTCGTTCATCCGGATGGTGCGTCAGGCCGAACCGATGATGCCGCACGGGGGAACATGCATCACGGTCTCGTTCTATGGCGCCGAGAAAGTGGTTGAGCACTACAATATCATGGGACCCGTTAAAGCCGCGCTTGAGAGCGTGACCCGCTACATGGCGGCGGAGTTGGGACCGAAGAAGATCAGCGTTCATGCGCTGTCTCCTGGCCCGCTCAAGACCCGC
>NCCZ01000024.1:0-21583 GCA_002279935.1 Hyphomicrobium sp. 12-62-95
TGCGACGTGCGAAGCTTGCGCGATTTTCGTTGCTGGTGCCCGGGACCTCGCCGTAGATGCCAAAGCCTCAGCATCGGACCGAAGTCACCGATTCAGGTAAGAGGCATGCCCCAGAGCATTTATCTACTTCTCTCACATAACAATATTCAGGTTTCTCGGGGTTAGGATCATCGCGACCAAAATTTGCGCTCGAGGCATCCCGAAAATAGATGGCGCCCGCCTCTTGCAGGTGACCGTTAGGGTATATGAGTTTCGATCCTGCTGCTCCGATCCGCGAATCGCTGTCGAGTAGTCTGACGAGCGTTCTGAGCCAGCCTGGCGTCACCTCGGTGTCGTTGTTTAAAAACAGTACATATTTTCCGCGCGCACAAGTCACGCCCCGGTTTGACGACAGCAAGAACCCTAAATTCTTCTCATTCCTCATGTAGACTAAATTGGGAATGTTGGGACAAAGGTTAGATGTTTGGTCGGATGATTGATCATCGACCAAGATCACCTCGAAATGCGACTCTTGATGACGCCTGATTGAATCCAAGCAGCGCAATGTAAAATCGACCTTGTTATAGGCGGCAATTATGACTGATACTTCGGGCTCCAAGCTAGGCTTCGCGAAGCCCTCTTCAAAAAGCGTACGGTGCTTTATTGCCAAATGATTTATGGGATCCTCAGCGGCCGCCAACATCGCTTTGGCGCGGCTGATTGAAAGGTCAGTCGGTAGTTCAGCCTTTGTATTACCGTTCCCGCTCATCCGGCGCCCCAAGCGAGCCCCGAGCCATAAATAATGATAAACCGGATCCATTCCGAGGGCCTGCACGTCGGGGTAGGTCTTGAGATACCACTCCGCGTCGAAAGTCCCGGACCTTCGCAGATTGTCAATGTCTTTCGCACTCGTCATCTGGATCAGATCCCTCGCGTCATACTTGTTGTTTGCATGGAGTGGGGGCCCATCTGCTACGCACGGGCGTGAGGTTTTCGTCCTTCCGCAGAGCCATATTGAACGTAATGACGCAATGGATCAATTCCGGCTGCCGCCACGTCCGGATATGTCATCAGGTACCATTTTGGATCAAAGAGGCCTGATCTCCTCAACCTCGACACCTCATGTTCGACCGACAGATCCTTCTTGAGTTGCGACCAACGAAGCGGATTGATTGCCATTCTAGTTCTCTTCAACCAAAGGCGGCTGCGGCGGTAGGGTTTTTCCGCTTTCTGCAGCAGCCGCGTAAGAGCCGCGATTTCACGGAACCGCTCCTCCAGCTGGCTTTCTATTTGCCGCTTATCAGCTGCGATCGTATCGGCGGCTGTCCGGGCTTTCTGAAGCTGGTAAGTGGCCTCAGATGCTTCCCTTTTAAGAGTGGAGTTTTTGGACTTCAACTGATCTAGTTCGTCTTTAATCCGTGGCAGAAGCTCCGCGTCCGCGTGCGCTTTGCTTGCTTCTGCCTTGAGTGCCTCGAAGTCCTGTAACATTCGCGTCAGGATTGTGATTTCCTCGAACCCTTCACTGACCCGCCTTTCGAGTTGCTGCCTTTCCGCCTCGGCTTGCCGGGTATTTTGCCAAGCTTTTTCCAGCTCGGCAGATGTCTCTGCGTTGGCTCGTCTTGCCGCTTCCAATTCCTGTTGTGATTGTTCCCAATTCTCCTTCAGTTGCCTCACCTCGAACTGAAGGCTTTGCAGCTCGGCACGAGCACTAGCTACCTCGTCTTTCGCCTTCCCCAGCTTAAGCCCGGTCTCGGTGTGGGCGCTTTCGGCGGCGTACTTTGCCTTTTGTAGCTCGTCATACCTGATCTTCAGCCGCTCGAGTTCCAGCTGTATGTTTTGCAACATAGCAGCATCTGTCCGAGCTTGGCCTGCCTCGACTTTAAACGCCTCAAGGAGTTTCGTTAGCTGCAAGGTCTCCTGCGCCCCAAACTCGAGCCTCCGCGCCATGTCTTGATGCGAGCGAAGAAGCTCTGCGTAGACGGTTTTTTGCTCTAGCGTGCTGGCAACCAGAAGCTCATGACTGCTCTTGATTGAAGCTGACATACCATCCCAATTCGTTCGAACCTCATCAAGCTCTGACTCCCGAACTTTCAGCTGGGCTTGAGTGGATGCTGCAACACCTTCCAATTCGGCAATTTTCTGATTGCGCTCGGCCAGCGACGCTTGCATTGCCCCCTCCTTCGATTTGATTATAGCTAAAGCTTTTTCATGCTTAACGAGCTTCGTGCGATCGGTCAGTGCGCGTCCGAGACGGGAGTAGACAGTGCGTATTTCGGAAAGGGCCAGTGGATTGTCTGTAGCCGAAAAAAGGAGTTTGAGTGGGTCCGGGAGGCTGGAGCCATACCCCAAAACACCAAGCCCGTGACAGTGTACAAATTCGAAAGACGGATATGACTTCCGCAGCTCCTCCCAAAACTGATAAACACCGAAGCCGCGTTCCCGAACGTTTGTGTCGTGAAAGATGACGACCGACTTTTCCGATAACTTCGAAGCCCAAGCTCTGAAATCACTTTGAACATCACTGTAAAAATGTCGCCCGTCGATATGCAACAGATCGATGGAACCGTCTGAAAAATGAGGGAGTGCTTCGTCGAATGTCGAACGCACCAGCGAAGAGAAATGCGCGTATTTTTTCAGATTGTGCTCTTCCACACTCTTGAAAACGTCTTCGCCATAAAAGCCGGCGTGTTCGTCACCTTTCCATGTATCCACCGCGTAGCAGCGACTGGGCAGGCCAAGACTTTGGACCGCCTGGCAAAAGCAGAAATACGAGTAGCCGTGATGGACACCCAGCTCGACAATTGTATCTGGCCGAAGAGACTCGATGAGCCAGAAGGCGAATGGTGCGTGCTCAAGCCAGGCTGAGTCAGTAAGAAAATCAGGAGCAGAGAATGACTGAGTACTCAACCACCCTGGCTTGGCTCCCAGTGTGAGGGAAGGCTTCGCGGCCTCTGCTTCAAGAGTTGCGATAGTGGCTATCGAATCGACCAGCTGAGCTTCAGTCAGACTTAGTTTTGTCTGGGCCTCCAAAAGGCTGGTCTCAAGGGTACGCACCGTCGCAGCAGCGTTCCTGCTCGCCGATATCAACTGCGCAAACGCGGGGCCAGCGGCGTTGAATTCACTTCGAACACGATCAAGGATCGCAAAGTCCTCGGGCTGTTCGCCATTGGCGGCCCATCTACTGAGTATCCGAAACGTGTCACGCAACCAGCCCGGCACAAGAGGGTCGTCTAAGACGCGCTCGGGCGTCTCAGTGTGATGTCGGTGGTCGCGCTCGGATAAGAAGTTATCGATTTCCTCAGCTGCATTCGTGACCGGGCGCGGCCAGCTCATGCCAAGTGTCTGTTCCATACCAGCGGCCAAGCGGTATGGTCCATTCAAGAGGCTATTATAGCTCGTAAAGATACGAGGCAACCCACGGGAATTTAGTTCCGCATCCAAGACATGTCGCAGCCACAAGAGGCGACCGAATAATGGATCGAATCCGTTGCGTTGTTCCAAAGATGCAGCAACCTCCAGAGGGTTGCGAAGCGGAAAAATGACCAAAGGGGCTATGCCACATTCTTCCAGAATCTCGAGCCAGAACGGGGCCATTCGACATATGCGAGGGTCGTTCAGAACGAAAAAGCTCGATGAGCCATACTCATCATTTAAAATTTGCTGAGCTTTCCCCCTGAATTCGACAGCTTTAGGCGAACGGCGCCATCCCGGATTGAATTCCAACCAATCGTGCCAGCTTGATCCGGCAGTCTCAAGAATCTCGTCGTTGAGATCAGCTATCCGCTGCGATTCCCAATGTCCTGCTGGGTTGCTCTCGCTCGGACCCATCAGGGTTTTCGGCAGATCGCACCCGAGAATGTGGACCACGCGCGCTAGTGCACTAGTCCCCGAGCGGTGCATCCCCAGGATCAGCAGGCACACCCTCCGAGATCCTGCGGTTTTCGCCAATGTGCTTCGCGAAGGGATCGTGCTGATGTATTCGGTATGGCCACGTTCGCGCTTGCCCTTGTCGTCCATCTAATTATCTCTGTGAGGTGTCGCCGCTACCGACACTCTATAAATCCTAGTCTGCCCAGTGCCCAGCTGGTCGTACAGTATTTCATAGAACAGATCGGCCTTCGGGACCTGAGGTCCTTTGTTTCAGGACCACGGCTGCGGCTGCGCGACTTGAGCGTGATTAACACTTCCGCCGTCTTAAATACAAGATATCGGGCAAAAGCTCGTATTGGCGTGCTGGTTCTGCACAGCTTGGTAGGAAAAAAGCGCCGCTGGATTTACCGACATGACCCGTACCGATAAAATAACTAGCAGTGGCGTCGGCTAAACTGCGTGCACACACGTACGTAGTGGCTGCGCTCCGACCGCGATCGACGACGAGCCCGCCTTGGGGTCTGAACATGCGAGAACCAGAGAAATCTCGAATAAGCTGTGTGGAGTGATCACGTGGCCAGTTCTGACGTCAAAGATAGGATTGTGCTCGCCTTCGCAGCGGCGGTCGGGCTGGTGATGGGGTCCGTGATGGTTCTCTATTTTAACCCTCCGCCTCCACCGCGGCCTTCGCAGGTGCAGGAAGTGGAGGTCTTCCCGGCGGAAATCGTGCTCACGACTGAGAGAGCAGAGTCGCTTCGGATGCAGGGCTGGACGTCCGCTGGTTTCCGCGGCTACTGGCTCGCAGACACTCGTGGTTCCCTTGAACTGCCCGCTCGTGCGGTATCGACACAAGACGTGGCGCTTGTCATCCGAAGCATGATCAAGCTCAAAGGTGCTTATCCAGATCCCCCCAACCCCGTCGGCACGATCAAAGTTCTAGTCAATAGCGTCGAAGTCGGAAGTTGGCCCTTATGGGCCGATGCTCGTTATCCTGAAAGACGCTTCGTCGTTCCACGCGGAATTCTGAAGGAGGACAGTTCCAACACCCTTCAGTTCATCCGCGAGGACAACGGTGTTCAAACTCCGTGGCGGTTGTCGTTTGGGCTGTCGAGCTTGAAGATTGAAAATGGAGCCGATAGAAAGGGATTCAACAGTAACCTCGATACTTGCAAGGGTTCCAGTATTAACGGTTGGGCGGTCTCCGAAGGGTCACCTATCCCCGTCGATGTCTATATCGACGGCGTCCGCCAATCCATCATTCAAACCCCAGTGTATCGGCCGGACCTAAAAACTGCCGGGCTGCCTCCCGAAGCTGGTTTCAGTATCCAGCTGACAGACCCACCCTCTGCCGGCACCGAGGTGAAGGTAGCCTATGCTGGACACCCGGATAGATACATCGGCGGGTCGCCGTGCCGATTTTGACCACCGGAAAAGCGTTATCGGTCCCAAACGGGCTCAGCTAAGCTGAAATCTTCGCTGTTGAGAGTAAGGTTTGGATTATACGCGGGGTCGCGATAGCTGTCAGTTTCCCAAACCCGTTGAATGTAGGCGATCTCTTTTTGGGCCCGTGCCTTGCTCTGAGGCGTGTCGTCCAATCCGCGGCTGAGCGATTCATAATGGTAAAGCTGTGCCCAGGGAGTCCACAGATTTCTGTATCCTGCTTTCTGAACTTTCAAGCAGAAGTCCACGTCGTTAAACGCGACCGGAAGATCGACCTGGTTGAAACCGCCCACTTCGTCGAAAATTGCTCGCCGGACCACCAAACACGCCCCGGTCACGGCACTGTATTCCTGTCGAACCATTAAGCGCCCGAGATATCCGGGACTTTCTTTGGGCGCGAGCTTGTGCCCGTGTCCGGCGCAGCCCCCAAGCCCGACGACCACACCTGCATGCTGGATTGTATCATTTGAATAATACAGCTTGGCTCCGACACAGCCGACATCTGCACGTTGTGCAAGTGCTACCATTTCAGAGAGCCAATCGGGTGAGATGACCGCGACGTCGTTGTTGACGAGCGCAAGGATATCGCCGTGACTCTGGAGGACAGCATCATTATTCAGAGCGGAATAGTTGAATGGGCGATTGTCGCGTAGAACCCGAACACGATCGTCCAGGCGCTGGATCTCTACCAACCAAGAGAGCGTGCCGCACTCTACGGATCCATTATCGACAATCAGTAGTTCGAAATTGGTGTACTGAGTCTTTTCCAGTATGCTTTCTACCGCTAGCCGCAACACCTCAACGTGGTCGCGCGTTGGGACGATGATGGAGACAAGAGGTCTCCCTGTGATTGGCCATAGTGGTCGGAAAGTACCGGGAAGAAGTCCTGGTACGATGGCAATCCTCTTCTTCTGTGTCCGTTCGAGATGTTCCCCGAGGGCTCTGCGACCGGACTCGTTGGCCTCAATGTCAGCTGAGGATGATTTCGTGACGTTCACCGGCAGGACCCGCGAGTGGTAAAGGACCCGCGGGACATGATGGATCTGCCGATCCTCGATCTGCTCGACGCAGCGGAGTAACAACTCGTAGTCTTCGGATCCATCATAGCCAGAACGATAGCCGTGCACTGCCCGCAAAAGCGACGCCTCGTAAGTACACAGACGCGACACATAATTGGTCGCATAAAGAAGCTCACGGTTCCAATCAGGCTTGAAATGGGGCTCTAGAAAGACTCCCTCTTGATTGATCCTGTCTTCGTCGCTGTAGATTATCTTTGCATCTGGATGTTCACTGAGGCTCCTCGCTACCAAGAGCAGTGCATCCGGATCCAAGAGGTCGTAATGTTTTGCAAAAGCAATATAGCGCCCCTTTGCTCCAGCGATGGCCCTGTTGGTTCTCGAAACAATCGGACCGTCGCAATCGTCGCCAACGAAACGCACGCGGTGATCCTGTAGGGCGTGATCACGTGCAATCCGACGCACTTCAGGATCGAAAGTTTCAACGCCCGTTAGGCAGAGCTCCCAATTCGCGTAGCTTTGTTCCTTAACCGAATTTATGAATGCGGTGAAATGGCCCGATTTTGTATCAGAGCCTGTGGCAACAATTGAAATCAGCGGTCCGTCTTTGAGTGTCTCTGCCAGATGTGTTGCCGCTTTCTTCGATGAGCGACGCTGCTTCTCCCACTCCGCTCGGATTGTTTTATATGACCAATGATATCGGCTCTGATCCGGTGCGAGTACATCTCTCCGTGGATCACGCTTTTCCGCAGACGACCGGAATCGTTGAGCAGAGCGTTTCGATACAACGCCACTCGATCTGGCCAGTGCGTTGAGGAACTGGCGTTCAAACGAGAGCTTGATCTTCTTGGCGGGGCGGAGAGGTGACAGTCGCTGCTGGGGCGGAAGCTGACTGATTTGACGTAATTTTTGGTTCTCTTGCTGAAGCCTGGATTTGCGGGCGGCCATTAGAGCAGACTGAAAACATGCCTCTCCGAGCTTTTGATAGTGATCGACGATGAGGTCGTGTCCGTGGGCTTGCGTCAGAACGGATACAAGTGGGCGCAGTTCGTCGGGCGTTTTTGGACCCCAGAAGAGAACACCAAGTCGATATGGGTTTGGGAAGGTCAGCGAGGGAAGTTGGGTCGCAAGGGACCACCAGAAACGAGCATCCGCAAATTGCCTATTGCTCAGATCCGCTCCATGAACAACGACAATCGCGCAGTCGGACAGCTTTGGCGTCCAGGTTTCGAAGATGTTTTCAACGTCGTCACGGCAGTGACGAGCGTCGATCAGGAGCAGATCAATGGCTTTATCATCGAAGGCGTCCAAGGCGTCATGCGGGCTTTTTCGCATTAACGCGCTAAAAGCTGAGTAGCTGAGGTTTCGCGCTTGGGCCTCGTAGTAGGTTCTGTCTTTCAGGGCCGCTTCGGACGTATCGCTTAGCCATGGAGAGATGCTGGAACAACGCGTGGGGAGATCGGCTTCTGACACGGCATGGCAAAGAGAGTAATATAAATGGGCATCGCAACTGCCCAACTCGAGAATCCTGCGCGGCTTCAGACCGCGTACGAGTGCTCCCATAAGTGGGCTATGGCGAAACCACTCATCTTGCCTTGATTGAGCCTCAAGCCACATGCCGGAAGAGTTAAAGGCGCGCATTCAAAAGCTCAGGTGGTTGCATTGATCATAAAGCCTGGCTGCGATGACTGTCATGGCCGCACGTGGCCGGATCGCAAACGGGAATGGTCTGACCGATTGCGCTAGGAGCCGCATGTGCGTGGGCCTGACGGTCTCAACAAAAAAAGTAGCTGGCGATTTACTGAGCCGCTCATGTGACGCTGAAAGCTTCCTGGAAGTGTTGCTTCTGCGCAATCTTGCGAATGTATGATGCGTACTCCGACCTTCCCAGACGATTGAGCCAAGGTTCAAGCCTCTCAAGATCTGTGTAACCTTTGTGTAGCGCCACTTCCTCCGGGCAGCACATCTTAAGATTCTGCCGCTTTTCAAGCGTGGACACATATTCCCCGGCAGCAAGCAAAGCATCGAATGTTCCTGTATCAAACCAGGCGAAGCCCCGACCCATGCGGATCACATTCAACAGGCCCAACTCAAGGTAGCGCTGGTTGATCGTGGTGATTTCAAGTTCGCCACGGGCGGATGGCTTGATGTCACGGGCGATACGCACGACATCGCTGTCATAGAAATAGAGGCCTGTTACTGCGTGATTTGACCTGGGCTGAGGCGGCTTTTCTTCAATTGAGATTGCGCGGCCGTATTCGTCAAAGGCGACAACGCCGTAACGCTCTGGATCGGCGACTTCGTAGGCAAAGATACTCGCGCCGGTTTTGTGTTCTGCGGCCTGGGTCAGGAGTTCAGGCAATCCATGGCCATGGAAGATGTTATCACCAAGGATGAGAGCCGATGGGTTGTCGCCAACAAATTCGGCACCGATGATAAAGGCTTGCGCCAAGCCTTCTGGGCGCGGTTGGACTGCGTACTGAATTTCCACGCCAAGGGGCGCACCATTCCCTAAAAGCTCGCGAAACAGCGGCTGATCGTGTGGCGTTGTGATGATGAGGAATTCGCGGATGCCGGCAAGCATAAGAACCGACAATGGGTAGTAGATCATCGGCTTGTCGTAAACGGGAAGAAGTTGCTTTGAGACCGTCAGGGTCAGTGGGTAAAGCCGCGTGCCACTCCCTCCTGCCAGAATGATACCTTTGATCATCTTTCGAAGTCCTCTACGGGGAAATTGTTATCCAAGAAGATCCTGCAACGTCGAGATCGGGGCGAGCCGCGATCGGCGCAGATCTTCGTCGAGACCGAGGAACCATGCGAGAAAACATCAAGCGCTCCCTAAATCGAACCACGGTCGCCAGCCTCTTGATTTGAAAAGGTAGAAACAGCGCTGTCGAGCCGGCGCTGGCTTGTCTTGATCTTTCTCGTGTAGGCGACATTCCCGATCGGCCAAATCGACGACTCTAAAGTCTCAGCGTGATGGACGAGCGGTCTTTGCGTCGTCACACAGCGAGGTGCGCGGCTCTCCAAGAACCGGTCGATGGTGTGGCGTCGGATGTCATCACCATGGAACTCGAATTCAGATAGAAGCTGCAGGCCTTTATGAGAAAAAATTGAGAAAACCGTGCCGCTGATGCTGTTGAGATAAAAAAATCGTTCACCGTAAACGTCGGTAATAGCGACTATTGTGGCATCTCTTGAGAGATCACTGATGAGGCCAGAGTAGATATCCCACTCACCGGCGTGTTCGTCCAAATACCGCTCAACAGCAGAAAGGCGCGAGAGGACATCCGCATCAAAGAGGGCGTCGTCCTCGTAGATCAGTAGCTTGTCATATGGTTTGATCTTGGCCAGAGACGCGATAAGGCGGTAGCTGTTGGCGCAGCCTTTCCATCCTTTGGGATGGCGCAGTCCATGAATGGGGACGGCTCCTGGAAGGCACTGACTTCGAGCGTGCGCATATCGCCGAGGATGCTCTGGCAGCGCCAGAACCAATCTTTCAGACGGCAATTCTAAGGCCTGCGTCGCGTCCCGCAACTCTTCGAAACTCAGCACGCCAATACTGTTGAGTGCACGAAGCACGTGATAGCGTAGTCCAGAGACGCCCTGATCATCTGGCGCAGATCGAGGCCCTCGCCAATCGCGCAGGTTTCTTTCAACCGCCTGGAGAAACTGGGGGATGTCGTTGGCTGGCACAAAGTCAACAAGCTTTTCGAAGTCGCCCTGGTTGGCTTGATCAAAACCTTCTTCCGAAACCACGCGAGCCCCTCGGCTGAGAGACTCGGAGATCCGGGTCGTTTCCAAGATCGCATCTTCATAAAAATGAATGTTGCATACGACCTTTGAGCGTTCGATCAGTGTTGCCAGTTCGCCGCCGAAAGTGTTGGAAACAATCGTGACGTCAAATTTTTCCTTCAGCGCATTCAGGAAACGTTGGCGTCTTGGAGAGCTGATGTCGCCATAGAACAGAACATCGATATCCCGAGTTTCCGTGCGCCTCGTCAGCTTCACAGGTCGGATCGGAACAAAGTATATCTGCTTCCAGGGAACTCCGCGGTCCACCAAGGCCGACACATTGTCGATCGCATAATCAAAGATTGCGATGCTATCGCGCAACTTGTTGATGTAGCTCGACGTAACCCAAGCCGATGCGCGCACTTGCTCCATCTGCATTTGGATCAAGCGTTCGGCGGGTGGCAAGCGGTTAAACCTGTGCGGCGTTACAATGAGATACAGGTCATGGGTGAACGTCTGGGGCATCTGTGTGCTCGTCGTCACCCTCAGTCGCGTTCCCGATAGCGCTGACTGAATGGCGTCCATGACAAACGCCACATGTGGGGTTCCCACGATGTGGAGGGTTTGGGCAGTGGCCAAGGACGGCTGGCAGCTGTCGATCAACCGCGAATAGTTGCCCATTGCAGCGTTCTGTGGGGCGTCTTCGTAGTATTGGTACCAATTTGCGAAGAGCGGTCGGATACTGCCTGAATTTGCCAGAAGTACTCTCCGGGCAAGGAGCCGGGGCGTGCCCCTCGTCTTGTCTTTCAGAAGCAGAAAGCGCAACCAACCTCGAGGTCGCCCATCCGCGTGAAACCCGATAGAGTAGAATATGGCGCTGACGCGGCCCTGAGGAAGGCTGCCGCGACTGGTGTCGATGCTCGCACTTTGCTCCTGGACACGGGCATGCGAGTCTCCCTCCCAGGTGATGTCGGCACCAGAGCGATCGGTTCGACAGTTGTCGGTGTTGAGGGAGCGCCGAACCCAGGCTTTCAGTGTGCGAGCAAAGCTGGTCGTCATTCCTGTCTTACCTGACCCACAAGTTCATCCAACACCGCGTCTAATCCTCTCTGCCACGGTGGCATCTCGATGCCGTGGACGTGACGGAGTTTTGATGAGTCGAGAACCGAATGAGCGGGACGTCGGGCGCGGGTCGGATAATCTGCTGTCTTGATGGGGATGACCGAAGCTCTCTGCGCTCCCCGCTCGGCCACGCCGTTCATAATCGCTTCAGCAAATGAGAACCACGATGCGGTTCCGCGTCCGGTTGCATGAAACAGGCCGAATGCATCTGGCGATGCGTGAGTGCTCATAATGTGGGGCAACAAGGCCACGATAGTGTCAGCGAGATCCCCGGCAGCGGTCGGGCATCCGTACTGGTCGTCGACCACCGAGATGGTCGTGCGCTCGCGGCTCAGGCGGAGCATCGTCTTGACGAAGTTATGCCCGTGCGCACTGAACACCCATGATGTTCTGAGGATAATGTGCCGTGGTTGGCCCTGAGCAACGAGTCGTTCCCCCTCGAGCTTTGAGCGCCCATAGACGCCCAAAGGGGCTGGCGGATCCGTTTCCACATAGGCGCTGTTCTTGGTGCCATCGAAGACGTAGTCCGTCGAAACGTGGATGATCGGAATGCCCGCGTCGCCTGCCGCTGCAGCGAGCGCGCCGGCCCCGGCGGCGTTAACGGCGACAGCCCTCTCTGGTTCATCCTCAGCCTTGTCAACAGCTGTGTAAGCGGCCGTGTTGACGACCACGTCGAAAGCACGACTGGAAAGAGCCGGACGTATCGTCGAAACGTCAGCCAGATCAAGCCGTGGCCGCGCCATAGCCACCGGGCGGTGGCCGGCAAAGGCCAATTTGCGGGTTAATTCCTGAGCGAGTTGCCCGTTAGACCCCGCGATGAGGACTTGCAAGGATTGGCTCATGCGGGCCACGTTTTGGTGAGTGTGGTCTCCGCCGTTTCAGAGTTTAAGAGTCCGAGGCGGGTCCCCGAATAAACGCGATCGCGTAGGGGCCGCCACCACGCTTCGTGCGTCAAGTACCAGTCAATTGTTTTGCGGAGACCGGTGTCAAAGGTCTCTTGCGCCCGCCAGCCAAGTTCGGATTCAATTTTTGTAGGATCGATCGCATAGCGCCGGTCATGGCCAGGTCGATCCGCTACAAATGTGATCAGGTCTCGCCGCGGTTTACCTTCCGGCCGGCGTTCGTCAAGAAGGTCGCAGATGCGTTGAACCACTGTGATGTTCTCCAACGCTGATCGGCCGCCCACATTGTAAGTGTGGCCGATCCGGCCGTTCTCGAGAACGAGTGTCAACGCCTTGACGTGATCCTCAACAAACAACCAGTCGCGGACCTGACGCCCGTCACCGTAAACTGGCAAAGGCTTCCGCTCCAATGCATTGAGAAGGACGAGCGGAATGAGCTTTTCAGGGAAATGATAGGGGCCGTAGTTATTGGAGCAGTTTGTGATCAGCGTCGGCAAACCATACGTTTCGTGCCACGCGGATACGAGATGGTCTGACGACGCCTTGCTCGCCGAATAAGGTGATCGCGGGTCATAAGGTGTTGTTTCAACAAAAAAGCCGTCCTCTGGAAGAGAGCCGTAGACCTCGTCTGTCGAGACGTGAAGGAAACGAAACTGGTCTTTCGATCCGCCTTGTAGCTGTTCCCAGTAAGCGCGCGCGCATTCCAGAAGCACATGCGTTCCAAGCACGTTGGTTTGGATGAATGTGCTTGATCTTGCGATTGAGCGATCGACGTGGCTTTCGGCCGCCAGGTGCATGATCGCGTGGGGGCGAAAATTGCTCAAGACTTCCGTGATGGCTGCTGCATCGCAGATGTCGGCCTTGATAAAGTGGTAGTTGGGATTGGATGCGATAGATGCAAGCGAGGCGAGATTGCCAGCGTAGGTCAGCTTATCGACATTGATGACCTGTGCACCCCCGTTGACAAGAAACCGGCACAGCGCCGATCCAATGAAGCCTGCGCCTCCAGTAACAATGATTCGATGATCCTTGGTTTTGATGCTCATCAGTCTCCGGCCTCCCGTTTGATCGGGGCAAATTGCGTGTCAGGAGCCCCACCTAGTGTTTTTCATGCTCCACGCCCCTCTCAGGAAAGCCCACTGCTTGGCGCGCTTGCGGCGCGAGAAGAGGATGACTGGCGACATCATTTGGAGAGATGCCAGTATGAATGCTTGAAGGAAGGGGGCGGGCACTCCGTGTTTTCGGCCCGCGTAAACGCGCGAACGTCCCATGTGCCAGCCCTTGAGTGCAGCAACGCTGGGGGCCGCTTCAGTCGAGCTTCCACCAATGTGATCGACCACTGCCGCGCCAACAAACATTAACGTTCCGTGTTGGGCAAGTCGAAGCGCGAGATCGTCATCCTCGTGATAGAGAAAAATGCGGCTATCAAAGCCGCCGATATCTCTGAAATTTCTGCGACGTACAAAAAGGGCAGCTCCAGTAAGAACAGGCATGTGGCCATCTCTTCCCGGTCCGCCACGCGGTAACCATTGCTGTTTTGGCAACAAGACCGAGCCTCGTTTGAAATACGGGCGGCCATTTTCCCGATAAATGGCGGGGTTCATCGCGACAACCCCAGGGTTATCGTGGGCTGCTTTAACGAAGGCTGTTAAGGCCCTCGGCCTCAGAGACACGTCGGGATTGAGGAACAACAAAAACTCTGTTTCTGCCAAGCCTGCTCCCAGATTGCACGCCTGTCCAAATCCGATGTTTTGATCAAGCTCAACCAGCCGCGTGTTGGGTCGCGTTGCCAACTTTCGTGATTCCGATCGATCCGCTGAGGCATTGTCCACCAGGATCACGGCAGTAGCAGCCGGAATTGAATTCAGCATCCGGGAGAGGATGTGGCTGCTATTGTAGCAGACCGTTATGATGGTCACCTGCGTTGCCGCTTCGGTCTCAATGTCATGCTGTTTGATCATCGTAGTGCCGCTCTTGAAGGCCGTGCGCGCCCATGTGAAATGCGCAAGAGATGCTTGTGTTAAATTCTGTCCAGCTGCGACCACACGATGGCCGCCGGAGGAGGGCCGGCCACTCGCGAATCCGTTGTCCAAATGGGCTTTATCGGCGGCAATTATAGTCACGTGGACGAAACCCCTTCGCGATCGTTGTGAGCCTCTAATTCACAGCTGTGGAGGCGTCCGGGTTTAAGACGCGCGCGAACTGCAGGAGAAAGAGGCGACTATACGGACCGCCTTTTTTAAGCAGATCGGCGTGCGACCCGCTCTCAACGACCTGTCCGTCCTCGATCACATGAATCACGTCAGCGTGGAGGATGGTCGACAATCTGTGGGCGATCACAACCGTCGTCCGTTTCTCCGTCAAAGCCTGCAACTCACGTTGAATGTGATCTTCCGTCTCGCTGTCGAGGGCAGAAGTGGGTTCATCGAGAAGTATAATTGGTGTGTTCTTGACGAAAGCGCGCGCAATGGAGATGCGTTGGCGCTGGCCGCCAGAGACCTGGCTGCCGAGTTCACCCACCTCGGTCTGATAACCTTTGGACTGCTGAGAGATGAATGGATGCGCCCCGGCCGCTTTAGCCGCTTCGATGCATTGCTCGTCGGTCGCGTCGCGGCATCCAGCGCGGATATTGTCCAGGATCGTTCCTTCGAACAGAAAAACGTCCTGGCCGACATAGGTGATGTTCCTGCGCAACGATGCGATGCTGTGGTCGCGGATCGGTTGTCCGTCGATGAGAATGCGCCCCGATTGAGGTTCATGGAACCGTTGGAGGAGGCCGAGAAGCGTTGATTTTCCACCACCCGACAATCCCACCAGGGCGGTCACTTTTTGAGCGGGCGCAATAAGGTTAAGGCCTTTGATCACCGGCTTGTCCGGGGTGTAGCCAAAGACAACGTTCTCAAGGACGATGTCACCTTTGCTCACGCGGAGCGGCGGCTTTTCTATCGTCTCCGCCTCTCGCGCCGGCGTGTCGAGCAGGTCGTACATCATTTTTACGCCAATAGCGGACGCGGCCAGTTTCAAATGCGCTTGTGAAATCCGCCGTGCGGGTTCCGCAGCCATGAGGAGCGCAGTAATAAAGGCAAAGAACTGGCCCGGCGTGTCGCCGTAGTTGAGATTTCGCCAGCCCGCGTAAAAAACGACAGCTGCTACGGCGAAGCCACCAAGAGAGTCCATCAGCGGATTAACGACAGCTTGGACGCGCAACATCTTGTTTGAAAGCCGTTCCACAGCGCTGACGGCATTGTCCATGCGCTCGTTCATGTGCGGCTCAAGTTGGAACGACTTGACGACGTGAACGCCCTGGCTAAGCTCCCGAGTGGCGTTGATAATACCAGCCAGTGAATGAATTTCTCCTGTTGCGGCTGCGCGAATCTGGGTCACGAGTTTGCGTGAGATCAGAACGACAAGGGGCCCCCCGATTAAGGCTATGGCCGTCATGATGGGGTCTAGGAAAATCATCGTTCCGACTAGTGCAATGACCGTAAACAAGTCTCGGCCAAAGGTCAGTGACACCGTCGTCAGCATTTCCTTCACGCTGGTCGCGTTTTGGGAGATCTGCATGACAAGCTGGCTCGACGAGCGAGCCTGGAAAAAGCTCACATCCACTTTCAAGAGATGTTCGAAAAGCCGTCGCTGCGTCTGGGCAACGAGCCGATTGCCAATCCGGCCCAGCAGTACCTCGGAAAAATACGACCCAAAGCCTTTGATCGTGAAAATGACGAAGATGCCAAGCGTGAGGGCGTAGAGGGCCGTGCGGTCTTGATTGACGAAGATCGAATTGATGACATGCTTCATCAGATAAGCACTGGCCGCTGTCGCCCCAGCGACGACCACCATGGCGACGATGGCGACGGCATACAGCGGCGCGTATTGGCGGCCATTTTCGGCCACAAGTCGCTTGATGAGGGGGAGAATACTGGCAGTCATCGCTCATGAAACCCGACGTTGAATGGACCGAGAGCGCTGCGTGTTTCGACCCAGGGACCCGTCGCGCTGCGCATCACTGAAAGTTGCCCCGCTTTGCCGGGGCATAGTGTGTCCCGATAAGAGGTGGGCATAGATGGCATTGATGGCCGCGCTCTCACGCTCGACAGAATGGTGCTCTACGGCGCGCTGGCGGGCGGCAAGCCCCATCCGTTTGAGACGTTCCACTTTGGCCATCATCGGCTCTAGAGCTTGGCAGAGGCTCTGCAGATTTCCGGTCTCGAACAAAACGCCGACCTCCTCATTCACAATCCAAGGCCAAGCTCCGGTGCCCGAGGCCACGACTGGACATCCGCTGGCCAGAGCCTCAAGCGGCGTTAAGCCGAAACCCTCTCTCCGGGATGCGGCCACACATAGGCTCAGACGCTGATACCAGCGGCGGACCTCTTCGCGCGGAAGTTCACCCAAAAAGATAATCCGTGACTCGAGCCCTGCCTCGGAAACACGGCGCTTCATGTCCGACAGATACGTTCGGTCTGTCATCTGGCACAGGCCGCACACGACGGCCGTGAACTCTGGATAGCGGGGGAGCAACGTGATCATGGCGTCAATGAAGAGATCGGTCCCCTTTGACGGACGAATGCGGCCCATCTGGCCGATCGCATACTTTCCCGGGAACCCTGTCTCTGCGTAGGCCGCATCGCGATCCGCCGGTGGACAGAAAAAGTCCGTGTCTACCCCGTGAGGGATCACGCAACTGTGCCAGTCCAGGAATCCCGCAGCCCGATGTGACGTTGCGATGACGGCATCAACCCGATCGATAAGCGCGTTCAATAGGACGTTGGGCGGCTTCGGGGCGGCCGACGTGAACACAATCTTCCACTTTTGCCGAAGTACGGAGCGCAGAAAGAGGCCGGCCAGTATTTCCACATCTCGTCGGGCATGCCAAATTCGTGTGGTGCCATTGCCCGATCGAGACCAACCGTTTCTCACCACCTGCCAAAAACTGAGGGTGTCGTCGACGCCGAGGTTACCTGTATCGACGAGAGAAATAGGGAATTCCTTCCGCTGGTGGGGCACCAGCGCCCGCACCGTGGCGGAGATGCCCGTGTACCGTCTGTGAAGGTTGGCAACAACGACGTCCGCCAAAGCATGCTCATCAGTGAACTTTGGCACGTTTCTTGTCCCCCCCCCCCGCTTCGCCCGTATCGAAGTCAAAACTTACTCCTGGTTCCGCTGATCACAATTCCTAATATCAAAAATGAGACGATAGTGATGCGAAAAGATTCCGGTTCAAACAGCGCTTCTCTGATCGAGCCCGGTATTCGCAGCTGTAGATTTCTCTTTGCCTTCATACGCCCAATAAAGTTGGCATTCTCAGAGTGTTTATCAGCTTGCTGCACACGAAGTGGACCCGCCTTACCTCTCCGGAGTTGCTGACGCGGATCAGGTATTACTTTAAAGAACCGCTTAAGGAACGGCTCGTCGAATACGCAGCACAAAACCGCTCTCTCACGCTCACGGTTCAACTCCACGGCCACCCTTGTCAACGTGTTAGTGCTTCATACACAGGGGGGGTAGTTCTACTGAGAGTTTGGTTGCGCTTGAGCGATAACGATCGCAATCGTTGCGATGGCAAGTGGTACGGCGGAATGTTCCGTTTCCCGAGGGGCAGAGACGGGGAAAATCATCAACGATGTCGCGGCAAAAAATCAGACATACGATACGGCAGAAGAGCGAAAATGCGCTTGCCAAAGCCGCGAGCGGAATGCCCCCTCGCCTGCGCCGATTTCTGGTTCCGATCGCGCACTATGGCGACATGCTGTTGCTGGACCATCTGTTTATTCGGGTTGTTTTTCCAAACCGCCACCAGTTCGCTCCCCGCGCATGGCGTGCGGCGCAGCCGCTGCCCTACCAGTTGAGGCACCTGAAACGATTAAAAATACGAACGGTCATCAACCTCCGCGGCAACTCAGGAACGACAACACATCGATTTGAGAAACAGGTTTGCGAGCGTCTCGGCATTTCGTATGTCGACTTCCCTATTCCCAGTCGGGCAGCCCCTACCCGATCGCAACTGCGGGCGCTGAGAGATCTATACCGGGAAGCAGAGCACCCCATCTTGCTACATTGTAAGGCAGGAGCCGACCGCGCAGGTCTCGCCAGCGCGCTCTACCTCCACTACGTCGAGGGCATTCCCATCATCGACGCTAAGCATCAACTCAGCTTGCGGTATGGGCACATTCGTCAGTCCGACACCGGCGTTCTGGATTCTGTCCTCGAGCGTTACCTCGATCATGCTGCTCAAGACCCTTTGGATTTCATGACCTGGGTCGAGACGTATTATGACCCCCAAGAGCTAAACGCGTCCTTCCGCGCCAAGAATTGGGCCAACCGGATTGTCAACGGGATTCTTCGCCGGGAATAGGTGCTATCAAAAAGCAAAGCACCTACGAAAATCGCAAAGGCGTAAGAGATTGGGCTGTGGCAGAGGATCCATTGCAAATGTTGGCGTTTTTTCTGCGCGATGTATGCGGCTCTGGCGTCAACTGCAACGCCCGTGATGAGCCGGGACCCCACAAGCAAGCTTTTGGACCTTATCGCGAGTCTGGCCACTACAGGTTCGTCGCCATGAGACCAATCAGGATGGAATAATTCCTCTAAGGATGAGAAGGCCCAGGATATGATCCATGCATGAATTCAGGTCCTGTGCCTGTGTATCTACGATGAGTTCGGGATTAGATGGTGGTTCGTAGGGTGAGTCGATGCCGGTGTAGTTTTGGATCTCACCTGCGCGTGCTTTTTTGTAAAGTCCTTTCGGATCACGTGTCTCGCACGTCGCCAAGTCCGCCTTGCAGTAAATTTCCAGAAAATCACCGTGCGGTACCAGTCGGCGAGCGGCGTTCCGTTCAGCAGCAAAAGGGCTGATGAAGGCTGTGAGAGTGATGACGCCCGCTTCCATCATCAACTTGGCCGCTTCTGCAATGCGGCGAATGTTTTCTTTTCTATGCGTTTCGCTAAAACCCAGATCCGCCGAGAGCCCGTGCCGGACATTGTCGCCATCCAGGACAAAGGTTCTGCATCCTTTGTGATGTAAAGCCTCTTCTACCGCGTGGGCGAGCGTTGACTTGCCTGCACCTGACAGGCCCGTAAACCATACGATACAGGACCTATGACCATTCAGCTTTTCCCGATGGGCACGCTTAACTGTTGCATTATGCCAAACGACATTTTGAAGTTCCGACATGTTGTTCCTATTGATCGGCGCGTTCGACGCCACAAGGTTCGAAGCCAATTCCTTGTAGCGTCGAGGGGAGCAACAGTCACGCCGGCTTCGTGCTTTCGCGGGGCTCGTCCGCCCCAGTGTCGGTAAGTGGCCGCGGTGATTCGACTTTTCACTGCCTTGGGCCGCCGGGGCGGGACCACCAGCCCTTCCTGCCGTCAGATCCGCTCCACCCTCTTGTCATTGACCACCCAGCCCGACGTGCTCCACAGCATGGCGGCAATCTTCCGTTAGCCCAGCTGACCATGCTCCCGGGCCAAGGACCCCAGGTCGTCGGTCAGTCGTTGCTCGCCCTCACGACCCCGCGGGACCTTGTGCTGTGTCGACCGATGCTGACCGAGGGCCGCACAGGCCCGGCGATCGGAGATCAACCAAGCCTGTCGGATAGAGGCGGTGTCAAAGAACGTGCGCGACATCGCCTGGAAGGCTCAAGTGCGGCTCTGCAATCGATATCGGCGGCTGGCCGCGTCCGGCAAGGCAAAGGCTGTCGTCACGACGGCGATCGCGCGCGAGATGGTCGGCTTCATTTGGGCAATTGCGCGTCAGGTTCAGGAGCCCTCAACGACGGCGTGATTGCCGGTCACACAACGTGCCTGCCGTTGGAGGCGGGGCAAGGTTGGGGAACCCTCGCGACCTGTTATGAGCCGGCAATGCTGATGCTCGTCTTCTAGACCGAGGAAGCCCCGAGACGAAACCACGGTCATGCGGTATCCAACCCGCGCATGAGAGCTTGTTAAACCGTCGTCTTCCGTCCCGCCTCCTGCTGCAGGCACCACGTTCTTCGACAGCGAACATGAGAGCAGGTCGCTGAAAAACCAGCTCGGGCGACGGTCGTGACCTTCCCGGTGCCGTTTCGGATGTCGTCTCTGCTGGTGGCGGTCGGCCCTGATGCCTTAGCTCAGGTGGTGGCAAGCAGCCTCGGCAGCCTTGCGAGATTATAGGCGGTCATCGTCAGGGTGAACTGGGCGCCGACGCGCTCCAGTCCGCGCAGCATCGTCTTGGCGAGCGGCCCGACGGTCTTACCCCAGCCGAACGGCTCCTCCGCGAGCTTGCGCTTCCTTTGGCTCAGCTTGTAGCCGGCGTGCCGCGTTGTCCGGCCGTCGATGGCTGAGCCTTTAGCCTTTGCCGCGATGTGCGGGGTGACGCACATCGTGCGCAACTCTTCAACGAACTCGGCCGCGTCGTAACCCTTGTCGGCTCCGACCGTGATGCGCCGGGTCGAGCCGGGTGATGCGCGGTCGATCATGGTAATCGCGGCGCGCCGTTCGGCGGTACCGTCGGCGTGGGTGAGTTCGGCTTCTACCACAAAGCCGTGACGGTTCTCGGTCAGCGCGTGGCCCATGTAGCAGAGCTGCGCGGGGCGGCCCTTGGCCTTGCGGTAGAGCCGGGCGTCGGGGTCGGTGATCGAGACGTGCGTCGCGTTAGACCACTTCTGTCCGCGCCAGTCGCGTTCGACATTCCGGCCGATCTCGGTTGTTTCTGCCTTGGTCATTTCAACTGCCCCGTCCGCCGCTTCAGTCTTCGCAGATGTCTCTGTCATGTTCTTGCCGCCGGTGTTGCCGACGTCCGGCGGCGGCGGGTCTCGACCCTCGGCTTCTTTGGGGCGAAAGCTCTTAAACGAGGCCCACGCCTCGACCAACGTTCCGTCGACCGAGAAATGATCGTTCGACAGAAGCGGCGCGACCTTCTCGTGCGCAAGGATCGCCGCGAGAAACTTGCGCGCGATGTCGGTGTTTAATAGCCGGTCGCGGTTCTTCGAGAACACCGTCGGCACCCACACCGGTTCGTCGATGCCGAGGCCTACGAACCAACGAAACAGCAGGTTGTACTGCAACTGCTCCATAAGTTGGCGCTCGGAGCTGATCGAGAATAGGATCTGCACAAGGCTCGCCCGCAGCAATCGCTCAGGCGCGATCGACGGGCGACCCTCGCCGGCATAGAGCCCCGCGAAATCGGCATCGAGCGTCACCAGCGCCGCGTCCACGACAGCCTTGATCTTGCGCAGCGGATGGCGCGCCGGGATGCGCTCTTCGAGGTTTACGTAACTGAACAGCGAGCCGTTCTGGTCATCCGATCCGCGCATCGCCTGGGCCTCCTTGCCGAGGCCGCAAGCGGAATCATATTCGCGCGCCCGTGTCGACTGGAGGGTTTTTCAGCGACCTAGAAAAGCGACCTCAGCGAGTGGTGGCTGGAGGCCGGCGGTAACTGGATCCGCTGCTATCCAACTCCAGGGTTCCTGACATGTTATAAGCGTTGCCGACCTATTCCTGCAGTGGTGGCAGCGCGTAACGGATCACGCTAATCGTGTC
>NCCZ01000024.1:21627-22871 GCA_002279935.1 Hyphomicrobium sp. 12-62-95
CTCGCCAGGCCGGGCCGCTGACCCTCGAAAGTCGAACGAATTGCGCGTCACCAAGGTCCAGTCCAGTTCAGCGATAAAACGAACAAGCTCCCAGTCCTTTGCGCCTGTACGCCCAAGCCACGTGACATGCGAGCTCTCGCCGTATCCTCGCTTATGAGCCAGTCTCGCCAATTCTGGGCTCAAGCATTCATCGATAAGAAATTTCATTTTTCTTATCGGCGACGTACATGACGCACGGATAACTTGCGGGTGCCCTCTGGGAGAGCTGTTGCAAGCGGACGCGGTCGTCCACGCCGCGGATTTGCTTCAGTATACAGGATGGCAAGCTCGAGCGTCTCGGGCGTGAGCGAAGGATAGTCCTCGAGTAATTCTTTATCCGAGGCGCCTGCCGCCTTAGCAGATGCCACGTCGTAGACCGGGATGCGAGTACCCCGAACGACCGGCATGCCGCCCATAACGTCGGCAGAGGTGCACACCAGCTCCCGAGCTGCCATTAAGCGCTCAAGCCTACCGATCGATCTTTCAAAAAACGGGCGAAGATCAATTTTCAGAAAATCGTGGCTCACAATCCAGTCAAAACTGAGTAGTTCAGCTGACATGTGGCGTTGCCAATCACGCAGACGAGGCTCCGCCCACCGAATGGCGTACTGCCGCTCTTCTGACGTCAGTCGGGTTGCACTCTCAAAGTAAAAGGCGATCAGTGCCGAGGCGCCGGCCGAAATCCGTCGGCCATCACCGTGCGACACAAGACTCTCCGGCAAAATGCGCTCGTCGATGACGCGATGACACCACAGCAGCTTCTGCCGTGCTTAACATTTCTGAAGCGGCGGCCATGCCGTGACTCCATAAAACTTTCCGATTTGTCGGAATATATAGTTTGTGACGTGGTCATGCAAGCCATGACAAGTGATTAAGGGCATCGGCATGTCGCATTTAGGATGAAGAGACCAGCTCCACGATGTACGAGAAGAGCAATTTCGGATGACACCCGAAGCTCTTAGTCTCTACTGGGCGGGCCGGATCGAAGTTCTGCGCAAAGTGCTCTCACAGCCGTTTTCCGCAACCGTCCGCAGCCCTTCGCTTCTCCCCGCCCAGACAGTTCGCTCCCAGTTCCTCTCCCTCCGCCATTTTGTTGCTTTTTTATCGCTCACGCGCCGCGGGCGCTCCGCGGGGGCGGCGCTTGCGCCGGGTCGCCTTGCTCCCCAGCCCTGCGGGCTGAAGATTGAACTCTAAATGTCAGGCTC
>NCCZ01000024.1:22931-54429 GCA_002279935.1 Hyphomicrobium sp. 12-62-95
GCTTGCGCCGGGTCGCGTTGCTCCCCAGCCCTGCGGGCTGAAGATTGAACTCTAAATGTCAGGCTCGGTCGTTTTGCTCACGCGCCGCGGGCGCTCCGCTAGGGCGGCGCACGCGCCGGGTCGCGTTGCTCCCCAGCCCTGTGGGCTGAAGATTGAACTCTAAATGTCAGGCTCGGTCGTTTGTTTGCTCACGCGCCGCGGGCGCTGCTTGGCGAACCGAAAAGGCGGCTCGCGTTCGCATGCGAGCCTCCGATATCGGCCACGGCTTACAGCTATGGTCCACGGACGATGGTGACTGGGCAATGGGCCCGATCGGTTACTTCACGCGACACTGAACCGAGCATCAACCGTTTGAAGCCGCCCTTGCCGGACGAACCGACGACGATGTGGTCGACGCCATGTTCCTCCGCATAGACGATTATGGCTCGCGCCACGTCGCGGCTGTTCACCTTCGCGACATCAGGGTTGACGACGCCGGAAGCACGCGCCTCCTCGGCGGCGGTTTGCAAAACGCTATCGGCTTCGGCGTCAGTCCAAATGTAGTTAGAAATCCCGCCCCTACCGTGACCGCCGACCAGTTCGTTGATCGCAACAATGACAAGTTGCGCCCCGGTCGCCGTGGCGAGTCCCGCGGCAACGCGAACTGCTTCGAGGGCATGCTCTGAGCCATCAACTGAGCAGAGAATTCTTTTAGTCATCGTGCTCTCCCGATCGTTGGTATTGGGCAGGTCGGACACCGCTGCAGTAACGGCCGTGACGCACACCTCTTGCGCGGTGACACAACGTATCTGTGGCCGTTGTGATGGCGTTCAATGGGTCGCTTGATCACGTTGTTTTCAAAGACGTTCTTGATTGGAGTCATGGACGGGCTCGTCAAATTGGAGGGTGGGATTGAGAGTGTGGGACAGTGGCTTTGCTCGCGGCCGCGCAGTGGGCACTCGGGTTTGGGCCAGTGCAAAAAATTGCCCTCCGGGTGGGGGAACCCAGAGGGCGCTTTAGGCCGGGCGACAGCGGGGGAGGGCCTGGCTCTAGGGGAGGATACCGGACGCTCCCGAGGAGGGGAGGAGCGTGTCCGATGTATGGGACTGTAGGGCGGCCCGGCGAGCGGCGCTGGTCCACGCGTGACATGCGCATTCTTCGCGCAACTTAGACGACGTAGGCCATGAGACGGCCGGCGGCGATGACGGAGATCCATAGGCCGATGGAAAGGAGCGCGGATAGCCGCGCAGAAGCCGGTGCGGGGGTGCCAAGGTTCCAGCTCTGAATGGCGGGTGCGATGCGCCACTGGAAGTAGGCGGCGTTGAGGCCCGCGAGTGCGATGAGGGCGAGCTTGTATTGCAGGGCGGGGTTGGCGGCGAACTCGACGGGATTGGAGACGAAGAGTAGGAGGCCGCTCGTGGCGTTGAGGACAAAGCCAGTCCAGACCCAGGGCAAGAGATGGCGGCCCAGGATATCGAGGGGTAGCGACCGGTGGCGGCCGAGGATGCGCAGGTCGTAGGCGAGGATGGATCCGAAAACGAGTGCGATGCCGATGATGTGGGCGATCTCGAGGATCGGATAGGTCCAGGTGCTCTCGCGCAGAAATATGGAAAGCGACGTGGCGGCGAGATCGCTCCACATGCCGGAGTCGGGCAAGTCATCCGGCATGATGCGCTCCGTTATCTCGCTGTGCCGCGTATGGAGACGGAGGGGCCGCCGGGGAACGAGATGGTGGCGAGCCCCAGTTCCGCCCCGCCGCCACGCGCGGGCCAACCGGTGACGGTGGCTTTGGCGCCTGATTTCAGATGTGTGGTGGTCAGGCCCTTGGCTTTGGCGACCGATATGCTTTCGGTCTCGATGGTCCAGGAGCCTTTGGCGGTCTCCAGCGTGAAGAAGATGTGCGGGTTGGAAAAACGCACGTTTTCGACCGTGCCGGAGAGTGTGAGCTTTTTGGCGCTGTCGTACTTCTTGACGTAGGTGTGGTGGGGGAGGGCCGCGGTTGCGGTGCCGGCGATGAGGATCGCGAGCAGGGCGGACCGCTTCAGAAGTTGACGCATGACAGGTCTCGGGTCGCGGGAGAATTGACGGGACGATGTGGGCTTGTCGCCAAGACCTAGCAGGAGATGTGCGCGCCGCCTGTATCATGGCGGCCACATCGGATCGCGCCGTGACGGTTAATCGAACCGCGAAATGAAAAGCGCCCCGCACGGGGTGCGGGGCGCTTTTTTCAACTTCCAGCTTGTCGCGTTTCAGCCCTTGTCGCCGGCGACGGCGGTGACGGGTTTGCCGACGATCGTGACGATCATGTTGTTGGTGTCGAGCAATCGCTTGGCGACGCGCTTGGCGTCGTCAAGCGTGATGGCTTCGATGAGAGCGTTGCGCTTTTCGACGTAATCGGTGCCATAGCCCTCTTCCATGAGGCCCAGAAGCTGAGTGGCGATCTTGACGTTGGTATCGAAGCGCAGCGCGTAGGAGCCGGTAAGGTAGCTCTTGGCGTTGGCGAACTCGGTTTCGTTCGGCCCTTCCGCCGCGACCTTCTCCAATTCCTGACGGATGAGATCGATCGACGTCTTGACCGCATCGTTGCGGGTGGCGACGCCGCCTGAGAAGATCGAGGCGTGGCGCATGGGTTGGAGGTAGCTGTAGACAGAGTAGGCGAGGCCGCGCTTTTCGCGAACTTCTTCCATCAGACGAGAGGCGAAACCGCCGCCGCCGATCAATTGGTTCAGAACGAAGGCGGTGAGGAAGTCGGGGTCCTTGCGCGGCATGGCGCCGAAGCCGAAAACGGCGACCGACTGCGGGACGTCCATCTCGATGATCTTCGTCTTGCCGCCGGTGGCGGGCGCCGTCATTGCAACGGCCACAAGGTCGGCCTTTTCCGGTAGCTTGCCGAAAACCTTGTCGAGCATGGCGCCGAGTTCAGCCTCGGTGATGTCGCCAACTGCAACAACGCGCAGGTTTGAGCGGGCAAAAACCTTCTTGCGGTAGGTATCGAGGTCGGCGGTTGTGATCGACGTGACGCTCTCTTCGGTTCCGCCAGGTCGGCGGCCGTAAGCATGGTCACCGAACGCCAATGCATTCCATTCTTGAGCGGCGACCTTGTCGGGGTCCTTGGCGGCATAGACGATGCCGGCGAGGATCTGCTGGCGGATGCGCTCGGCGGCCTCTTTGTCGAACGTGGGTTCGTTGATGGCGAGACGGAGGAGTTCGGTGGCTTCATCGCGATTAGCGGTCAGCGTTTCGAAGTTGCCGTAGAAGGCGTCCTGCGTGTCGGAGAAGCTGAGGCGGACGGCCAGATCCTCCAGCTTTTCCTGGAACGTGGACGCGTCCAGTTTGCCGGCGCCTTCATCCAGCATGGAAGAGACGAAGTTGGCGACGCCGTCTTTGCCGGCGGGGTCTTGCGCGCTGCCACCCTCGAAAGAGAAGCGCATGGCCATCATCGGATTGGAATGGTCTTCGACGAGCCAGGCTTCGATGCCGCCGGGGCTCTTGACGGACTTGATCTGCATGGCTTCTGCCGGCCTGTTCAATGCGATGAGAATAAGCGCTGTTAGAAGCAGCGGCAACACAAGGGTGAAACGGTACAGGCTGCTCTGGCGCGGGTCGAGCGCGAGCGTGCGTGCGGCGGTCTTCCGCGAGGTCATCTGTGGGGCTCTCATGGTCACGTTAGGAACGCGATTTGGCGGGAGTGATTTCGGCAACGGGTGCTTTCAACGGCTTCAGGACGCCGGTGACTGAGCGGCGCGCATCGATGTAGGCCGCTGCGGCCTTCTTGATGTCATCGAGGGTAACTTTGCGGATCTCATCCGGCCAGCCTTCGATCTGCGGGATCGTCCGGCCGAGCGACAGGCCCCAGCCGTAGCGGCGTGCCAGCGAAGACTGGTTGTCGTTTTCGTAGATGTATTCGGCGACATAGCCGTTCTTGGCGCGGTCGAGTTCGGCGGCTGTGACGCCGTTGGCTGCGACGTCTGCTAGGACGGCGTCAATGGCCGCTTCCACCTTTTCGAGTGGCGCACCATCGGCGGCGACCGCATAGAGCGAGAACTTGCCGCTATCCAAGCCGGAGCCCATGTAGCTGCCGCCTGCGGACGAGGCGACCTTGTCCTCGACGACGAGTTTTTTGTAGAGGCGGCTCGTGGGGCCATCGAGGGCAATCTTTGCCAGGAGATCGAGGGCTTCGGCTTCAAGCGGTGCGGCTGTGGAGTAGCTCGGCACCAGATAGTCGCGATGGATCGAGGCTTTGCCGGCGCGGGGGTCCTCCAGCATCACGCGGCGGGCGACGCGCTGGGGCGGGTCAGCGGGACGAACCGCGCGGGGTGCTGCGGGATTGGCGGAAAGCTTGCCGTACGTTTCGATGGCGTTCTTCTTGACCTCTTCCGGGGTCACATCGCCGGCGACGACGAGAATGGCGTTGTTGGGCGCGTAGTAGCGCTTGTAGAAGGTCATCGCGTGGTCGCGCGAGAGTTGCGCCATTTCGTGTTCCCAGCCGATGACGGGGACGCCGTAGGGGTGGTGGAGGTATAGCGTGGCATCCATCTGCTCGTCGAGGATGGCGGCGGGGTTGTTTTCGATGCGCGAGCGGCGCTCTTCCAGGATCACATCGCGTTCGGTTAGGACTTCTTTGTCGACCAGTTTCAGGTTGGCCATGCGGTCGGCTTCCATCTCCATCACCTTGCGCAGGCGATCCTTGGAGATGCGCTGGAAGTAGCTGGTCACGTCGTGGCCGGTGAAGGCGTTGTCCTGGCCGCCGAGGCGCGAGACGATCTTGGAGAACTCGCCGGAGGGGATGCTCTCGGTGGATTTGAACATCAGGTGTTCAAGAAAATGGGCGATGCCCGACACGCCCTTGGGTTCGTCGGCGGCGCCAACCTTGTACCAGACCATGTGGGTAACGACGGGCGAGCGCGTGTCGGGGATGACGACAACCTGCATGCCGTTGTCGAGTTTGAACTCGGTGATGCGGGGGGCGGCATAGACCGCTGTCGGCGATTGGGCGAGGGCGAACATGCTGGCGATCACCATAAAACAAATGTGGATTGCGGGTCGGAGCGGAGCGGCCATGGAGTCCTCTAGGCTCGAGCGCACGTGGGAAAACGTGGCTGTTTGTGCGGAGAGGATGTCGGCATTGGGGGGGTGGGTGTCAAATGACAAGCCGTTCATGCCGGACGGCTTAGACTAAGCCCGGCGCAAGTTTTTGTATCATCAGACTGTTTTGAGGACGCGATCAGGTAAATCGCAGGCCGGGCTACTCGCCGCCGATGACCAAGGGGTCTTCGCCACCATTCCACTTCTTGACAGAGGTCAGAATTGACGGGCGGCAGGGGCCGAGGGGGCCTTCTATCGAATCGGCGCTGGCGTCGCCTGCTGCGCGAGCCGGGTCGTAGTTCTTGCGGCAGTATTCATCCTGCTGCTTTTGCTTTTCGGCTTCCGTCACGGTGATCTTGCGATCGGGGTCGTCGATACCGACTGTGACGTCGGATTGCAGGGCCTCGGGTGGTGCGCCGGGGGGTGGCAGGCTGGCCGTCGACGGCGGGACGACGAGAGGCGTGCGAGCGGCGAGCTTGGGTTCGGCGGACTTGGGCTGGTTGGCGCCAATGCCTAAACTATCGAAAACGCCGCCGTTCAATTCCACGTCGTCCATCGAACAGCCGCCGATAGCCACAGCCGCGATCACGGTCAGTGTCAGTCGGATCAGGCGTTGCGACGGCTGGCGCGTCATCGTCGATTCTCCGCTGTCTCCCGGTTCTTTGGCGATTCTCTAGGCCGGGATTTCAAGGCGTTACGAGGTCTTTGCGGCGTCTTTGCGACTCGGGATGAAGGAGTCGTACAGCAGGGCCACAACCCCGGCAACTATGGCCACGTCGGCGATGTTGAAGACGTACCAGTAAAACCCGAAGGCATGGAGCGAATAGAAGTCTGCGACGCCACCGAGCCACAGGCGGTCGATGGCGTTGCCGATGGCGCCCCCGATGATCAGGCCCAGGCCCCAGGCCATGAGGCGGCTTTCGCCTGCGCGGCACAGCCAGACCCACATGGCGAGCGAAGCAACGAGGGCAAAGGCTGCGAGGCCTAACTGCCAGGAATAGCTATCTGAATCGAACATGGAGTAACTGACGCCGGTGTTCAGGACATAGACGAAGTCAAGAAAGGGTGTGACGACAACCCGGCCGCGATCCTCGATCTCATACACTAGGAGCATCCACAACTTGTTGGCTTGGTCCAGGACGAGTGTGATGAGGGCCACGAGGCCGGCCAGGGGTGCATAGGGGCCCCACAGCCAGCCGCCCGTCTGAGGGGCGGTCGTCTCCGTCGTCGTATCCGGCGGGCTCATATCCATCCGTTGGCTGATTGCGTCTGTCGTGTCGCGATCATCCAGAGCGGCATTCGGGTCGCGAAGTCAAATGGCGTGGTGCGGGTGCGTGGACGCGACCGTGGATGGGCGAGGGTTGTCAGCGGCGGTGCGATGCCCCATAACCCGGTTGGGCTGGCGGCGGACGCATCCCTCGCCAACCGGGTCAGGTCGGGAACGAAGCAGCCCTAACGATCAGGACGCGGGTCGTCCGCCAGCCTCTATTTTGATTGCTCACGCGCCTTGTCGGCGCTCCGCAGGGGCGCCGCTCGCGGCGGGTCGCTTTGCTCCCCGGCCCTTCCGGGCCAAGCTGGGGGGTGCCGCGGGTTGTGTGCTTTCCGGCCGGTTGGGCCGTTTCGAGGGCGGCGGCGCATATGGCTAAGAAAAAATCAGAAGAGGGCGAGAGCCCGGCCGTTTCACCGGCTGCTCCTTATGTCGTGTTGGCGCGGAAGTACCGGCCGCAGACGTTCGATGATCTCATTGGCCAAGAGGCCATGGTGAAGACGCTGCGCAATGCGTTTGCATCGGGGCGGATTGCGCAGGGCTATATGCTCACCGGCGTGCGAGGCGTCGGCAAGACGACGACGGCGCGCATTCTGGCGCGCGCGCTGAACTATGAAACGGATGCGATCACCAAGCCGACGATCGATATGCCGGTGCTCGGACGGCACTGCGCGGAGATCATCGAGAGCCGTCATCCCGATGTGATCGAGATGGACGCGGCCTCCAACACCGGCGTCGACAATGTGCGCGAGATTATCGAGAGCGCGCGCTACAAGCCGATTTTGGCGCGGACCAAAGTTTTCATCATCGACGAAGTTCACATGCTTTCGAAGGGTGCGTTCAACGCACTCCTGAAGACGTTGGAAGAGCCGCCGGAGCATGTGAAGTTCATTTTCGCGACGACGGAAATCCGCAAAGTTCCGGTGACGGTGCTGTCGCGGTGCCAGCGGTTCGATCTCAGGCGCGTGGATGTGCCGGAATTGTCGGCGCATCTTGGCAATATCACCGCGAAGGAAGGCGCGTCGGCCGAACCGGAAGCGCTGGCAATGATCGCACGCGCGGCGGGCGGGAGTGTGCGCGACGGGCTTTCCATTCTCGATCAGGCGATTGCGATGGGCTCGGGCAAGGTGTCGGGCGACATCGTACGCGGGATGCTGGGGCTCGCGGATCGCGGGCGCGTGTTCGATCTTCTGGAGGCTCTGCTGGGCGGAACGCCGGCTGCGGCGCTTCAAGGTTTTGGTGCCATTCATCATGACGGTGCGGAGCCGGGGCAGTTGCTCGCGGATCTCGCCGACGTTGTACATCTCGTGACGCGCTTCAAGGCGCTCGGCGGCGATGCGGGCGACGAGGGTGTGCCGGCGGAGGACAAGCGGCGGGCGCAATCTCTTGCCGCGCGGCTGTCGATGCCGTTGCTGGCGCGCGCTTGGCAGATGTTGCTGAAGGGGATCGAAGAGGCTGGCAAGGCGCCCGATCCGTTGGCGGCTGCTGAGATGGTGTTGATCCGCATTGCGTATGTCGCGGATCTGCCGCCGCCGGATGAGATCCTGAAGGCGCTGGGCGGTGTTGGGCAGGTGTCGCGGCGGGCGGCTGCGGGCGGTGGTGCGCCGGCACCGGCGGAGCGCGATCAACGCACGCCGCTCAATGAAGCGCCGCGGGAGCAGACGCCGGCGCAGCGCGCGCCTTCCGCAGACACGCCGCCATGGGCGGACGACGTTGCCGCGCCAGATGCGGCGACGGTTCAATTTGAACTCACCGATGATCCGCCGCCGCTTGAGGCGTATGGCGATTTGATCGAGGGGCTTGGCGATGAGGACGACGCACCGGCGGCTGCCGTAGCGCCATCACTCAGGCCGCTCAGGACGTTTGCCGATGTGGTCGAGCTAGCGGGTGAGCGGCGCGATGCGCGGCTGAGAGCGCATTTGGAAGAATATGTGTCGCTCGTCAAATTCGATGGGGCGGCCGGGTCCATCGATCTCTTTTTGTTGCCCGGTGCGCCGCCCGAGATCGCCAATGATCTGCGCGAGAAACTCAACCGATGGACCGAGCGGCGATGGATGGTCGTGTTGTCCAAGCGCGCGGGAGAGCCGACGCTGGGACAGCAGAAGCGCGATCGTGAAGCGGCGGAGTTGCTAACCTTGAAAAAGCATCCGGCGGTGTCTGCGATCTTCGACGCGTTTCCGGATGCGAAGGTTGCGGCTGTGCGGACGACGGCGGTGCGCGACGAAGACGAGGCGGGAACCGGCTGAGGCCGGACCGGTTTTCATAAGTAAGCTTGGCGCTATCGCTGCGCCACCACAGAGGACGACGCATGAAAGACATCATGGGCATGATGAAGCAGGTGGGCCAGATGCAGGCACGCATGCAGAAGATGCAGGAAGAATTGGCCGAGACCGAGATCGAAGGGCAGTCGGGCGCGGGGCTGGTGCGCGTGACGCTCAACGGCAAGGGCGACATGAAGAAGATCGCCATCGATCCGAGCCTGATGAAACCGGGCGAAGGTGAAATTCTGGAAGACCTCGTGCTTGCCGCCAATCAGGATGCGCGGGCCAAGGTGGAAAGCATGATGGCGGAAAAGATGGCCGAAGTGACGGGCGGGTTGCCACTGCCGCCGGGTTTGAAGTTATTCTAACGCACATTGGGTGCCACAGCGCTGGGGGGCGGTGACATGACTGGAGCAGCGTCGATCGAGCCCCCGGGCGCATCGGGCTTGACGCCGGGTGCGGCGCTGGCTGCCGGCATTGGGATCATCGCCGGGATCGCGCTCATTCTTTGGGGAATGGGGCGGACGCCCATTTGCACGTGCGGCGACATTAAGCTGTGGCACGGGGTGGTGCAGAGTGCGGAGAATTCGCAGCACATCACCGACTGGTACACGCCGAGCCACGTGATCCACGGTTTCATTTTTTATGCGGTGCTGTGGTGGCTGATGCCGAAGGCGTCGTTTGCGACACGGCTTCTGCTGGCGCTCGGCATCGAAGGCGCGTGGGAGATCGTCGAGAACACGAATGCGACCATCGAGCGGTATCGGACGTCCACCATCGCGCTCGATTACTATGGCGATAGCATTCTCAATTCGGTGATGGACGTGATTGCCATGGCGGCGGGGTTCTGGCTGGCGTCGGTCTTGCCGGTGGGATTGACGGTGGCGCTCGCGATCGGGGCGGAGTTGTTCACGGGATACATGATCCGGGACAACCTGACTTTGAATGTCATCATGCTGCTTTATCCGCTGGAGTCCATCAAGGCGTGGCAATCGGCGGGCGGGTAGCTGCCCGGCGGAATCGTGTTAAGTGCGGCGGGAAACCCATGCTACTGGTACCGCCGATCAGACGTCCCTGCACCACTCGCAGCAAATTCGTATCAGGGACGTTTGATCGATCAGCGGCACCAGAAACAATGGCTTGCTAGTACCCGTTATCAGTCCGAAGTTCGTGGCTGAGGGTGCGGCGA
Organism: Hyphomicrobium sp. 12-62-95; assembly: GCA_002279935.1. Classification (GTDB taxonomy): domain Bacteria; phylum Pseudomonadota; class Alphaproteobacteria; order Rhizobiales; family Hyphomicrobiaceae; genus JAGVSR01. The sequence goes on from NCCZ01000024.1 coordinate 32,713, forward strand.
TGTCATACGAACTTCGGACTGCGGGTACTAGTGCGCTGCCATGTCGAAGAAAATCGCAGGTCCGGAAATTGAGCGGCTCGTGCAGCTTTTGGCGCGCTTGCCGGGGCTTGGGCCGCGGTCGGCGCGCAAAGCGGCGCTCGGGCTTTTGAAGAAGCGGCAGGAGCTTTTGGTTCCTCTCTCGGACGCTCTCAAAGTCGCGGTTGAGAAGATCGTCGAGTGTCCGCAGTGCGGGAACCTCGATACAGTGTCGCCATGCACGATCTGCCAGGATGCGCGCCGGGATCAGACGTTGATTGTGGTTGTGGAAGAGGTCGGCGATCTGTGGGCGCTGGAGCGGGCGGGCGTGGTAAACGCGTTGTACCATGTGCTGGGTGGGCATTTGTCGCCGCTGGATGGAATTGGTCCGGAGAAGCTCAATATCGCGTCGCTGGTGGAGCGCGCGGCGGCGCCTGAGGTGGGGGAAGTGCTGCTGGCGCTGAATGCGACGGTGGAGGGGCAGTCGACTGCGCATTATGTCATGGACCAATTGGCGAGTGCGAACGTTACCGTCTCGCGATTGGCGCAAGGCGTGCCCATCGGTGGAGAGTTAGATTATCTCGACGAGGGCACGCTAGCGGCCGCGATCAAGTCAAGGCGGCGCGTTTAAGGTTTAGCGGAGTAGGGCGTTCATGGATGCGGCGGATGTCACTGTCGCCGGGAGTGCTCCGGCTGCGCCGCCGCGTTTTGTGACGGGGTCGCTGCTCAAGCATATCCTCATCATGACGGGCACGGGCGCGGTGGGGCTCGTTGCGATCTTTATCGGCGATCTCGCCAACATGCTGTTCCTGTCGTGGCTCGGCGACGAGGCGATCGTTGCGGCGGTGGGGTACGCGAGTTCAATCCTGTTTTTTACAACATCCATCGGTATCGGGTTGTCGATTGCGGCGACGTCGCTGGTGCCGCCGGCCATTGGTGCGGGACAGAGGGCGCGTGCGCGGCGGCTGGCGTCGAGCGCGCTGATGCTGACGCTTGCTGCTTCTGCCGTGCTGACCGTCGTCGTCTGGCTTGCTGTCTCACCTCTTCTCACGCTGCTCGGCGCGGCGGGGCGGACACACGGGCTGGCGCGGGACTATCTGTGGATTCTGGTGCCGTTTCTGCCGCCGCTGGCGCTGGCGATGACTGCGACGGGCATTCTGCGCAGCGTGGGGGACGCGCGCCGCGCGATGCACATCACGCTCATCGGAGCGGTGGTGAATATAGCACTCGATCCGTTTTTCATTTTCACCTTTGGGCTTGGCATTCATGGCGCGGCGATCGCGTCGGGGATCGCGCGGCTGGCGATGGTGGCCTATGCGTTCTACGCGGTGGTGCGGGTACACGATATGGCGTCGAAGCCATCAGTGTCGGCGCTGAAAGAAGACTGGCCACCGCTGCTCGGCGTGGCCGTGCCGGCCGTGCTGACAAATGTGGCGACGCCGGTGGGGAATGCGTATGTGACGGCTGCGATCGCGGCGCATGGGGATAGCGCGGTGGCGGCGTGGGCGATCATCGGGCGGATCATTCCGGTGGCGTTCGGGGCGATCTACGCGCTGTCGGGGTCGATCGGGCCGATCATTGGCCAGAACTACGGGGCGGGCGATAACGCACGTATGCGCCGCGCGTTTACGCTGTCGCTGGCGGTGAACGCGGCGTTCACGCTCGTCGCTTGGATCGTGCTGTGGCTGGGGACAGGCAGCATCATCGAATTTTTCAAGGTGACGGGGAGTGCGGCGGATCTGATCCGTCATTTCAATGCGATGCTGTCGCCGCTGTTTCTGTTTCTCGGCGCGCTCTTCGTGGCGAACGCGGCGTTCAACACGTTGGGACATGCGCAATTGTCGACGTGGCTCAACTGGGGGCGGGCGACGGTCGGGACCATTCCGTTTGTGGAGTACGGGTCGCGGCACGGGGGTGCGGAAGGCGTGCTGGCGGGAAACATGATCGGCGGGATTGCGTTTGGGTTGCTCGCCGTGTGGCTGTGCTATCGCCTGATGGACCGGCTCAAAGCCGACGCCATGGAGTAGCGCGCCAGCCTATGTGTGGGGTGGCGCTCGCGTCGAATCGGTTGCTGCAGTATGCGGAGAGGCCGGTTTTTGTCGCGCCGGTGTGAGCGAGCCCCTGCCATGAGCCTTCCTGCACCCGGTATCCCGAAGCGGATTGCCATCGTCGCGCCGACGCTGGCGGGTGTGCTGCGCGACCGGGCAAACCTGATCCGGGCGCTGAGGGCGCGCGGGCACTTGGTGCTCGTGGTGGCGGCCTCGCATCTGGCGGGCGAGGTGGCAACGCTGCATCATCTGGGCGGCGAGCATCGCAATTTCGATCCGCAGCCGGCGGGAATGGCGCTTTTCGCCAATCGTAAAGTGGTGCAGGCGTTGCGCGATATCCTTTCGGCGTGGAAGGCTGAGACCGTGATCGTCAGCGGCGAGCGGTTGGCGTCGCTGGCGGCAACGGCTGCGCGCAAGGCCGGGGCACAGCGCATCGTGACGATTGCAGGCGGGTTGGGGTTTGACGGCGACGAGGCCAGAGCACGTGTGGCGTCGGCCTACCGGCGGGCGGTGAAACTCAGTGCGGCGGTGGTGGTGCACAACGCGGATGACGCGCGGGTTTTGAAGGCGGTTCTGGCGCCTGCGGCGCACATCGTTGTGACGCCGGGTGATGGAGTCGATCTGGATGCGTTTGCCGTGGCGCCACTGCCTGGGCCGGAGGGGCCGATTGTGTTCCTCATGATTGTGAATCCCGATTGCCGTGCGGCCATCGAAGCCTACACGCAGGCGGCGCGGGAGATGACGGTCGGCGGCGTGGCGGCGCGATTCGAACTGGCGACCGATCGCGAGATGGCGCAGGACACGACGCTGTTGACGGTCGAGGGGGTGACCTTCCACGGGCGGGCTGCCGATCCGGCTGCGCTTTTGGCGGCGACGCATGTGGCCGTGCATCTGTCGGCGGATGATGGATCGCCGGCGGCGCTTAAACAGGCGCTCGCCGTGGGGCGGCCGGTGCTGACGCTCGATGTGCCCGGGTGCCGGGAGATGGTGGATGAGCGGGTCAACGGCTGTCTCGTGCCGCCGGGGGATGGCGCGGCTTTGATGGCCGCCTTAGCGAGCTTTGTCGTGCATCGCGATCTGCTGCCGGCCGAATCGCGGGCGGCGCGGGCGAAGGCGGTTGCGGCGTTCGGGGTCCACGCTGTCCTGGACCCGGTGGTGGCGGCCATCGAGGGTTAAGGCTCTGGGCGGGCCGCGTTAAGGCATCGCGGGGTTGACAGGGTCGAGATGGATTGACCCCGGCGTCGGCCTCTCTTATCTGACCCAAATGGCCAAGCTTCCTATTGTGACCCTGCCCGATCCGATCCTGCGTCAGCCGTCCGCGCCCATCGAGCGCGTCGACGCCGAGGTGCTGCGGCTTGCCGACGATATGCTGGAAACTATGTACGACGCGCCGGGCATTGGGCTGGCGGCGATCCAGGTTGGTGTGCCGCGCCGGCTCGTGGTGCTTGATTGCGCCGCAGAGGGCGACAAACCGGAGCCGCGCGTGCTGATCAATCCCGAGATTTTGCATCTGGGATCGCAGCTGAAGGTTTACGAAGAGGGCTGTCTTTCGATCCCCGATTTCCGGGTGGATATCGAGCGGCCGTCGGAGTTGCGGCTGCGGTATCTGGATCGCGAGGGCAAGCTGCAGGAGCATGACGCGGGCGGATTGTTGGCGACCGCGATCCAGCACGAACTCGACCATCTCGATGGCAAGCTGATCATCGATTTTCTATCGCGGCTGAAGCGCGATATCGTGGTGCGCAAGTTCAAGAAGCTGGCGCGGCAGGACGGGCCGCTCTGACGGCGGATCAGCCGGGGGGCCTTCGACCATGCCGCTGAAACTCGTTTTCATGGGAACGCCGGAGTTTTCCGTGCCGTGTCTAGATGCGCTCGCGGCTGCGGGGCATGAGATCGTGGCTGTCTATTCGCAGCCGCCTCGGCCCGCAGGGCGGGGGATGGCGGACCGCAAGTCGCCGGTGCATGCGCGAGCCGAGGCGCTTGGAATTCCGGTATTGACGCCGAAATCGTTGAAAGGGGCGGACGAGCAGTCGGCGTTTGCGGGGCACGGGGCCGATGCAGCGGTGGTGGTGGCTTATGGATTGTTGCTGCCGAAGGCCGTTCTCGATGCGTCTGCGCACGGCTGCTTTAATGTGCATGCGTCGGCGCTGCCACGGTGGCGGGGTGCGGCGCCGATCCATCGCGCGATCATGGCGGGGGATGCGGAGACCGCCGTGATGGTTATGAAGATGGAAGAGGGCCTCGATACGGGGCCGGTTTGCGCGACTACGCGGGTGCCGATCGGGCCGTTGGTGACGACGGGGGACTTGCACGATCAGTTGGCGCAGGCGGGCGCGGCGCTCATTGTGAGTGCGATGGCTGACTTGGAACACGGGCGGCTCGTGGCCGTTCCGCAGGCGGCCGAGGGCGTCGTTTACGCTGCCAAGATCGACAAGGCGGAGGCGCGGATCGATTTCACCCGCGATGCAGCGGCAGTGCACAATCACATTCGCGGGCTGTCGCCGTTTCCGGGTGCGTGGTTTGAGGCGGTGGGGCCAGCGGGGACGGTTGAGCGCATTAAGGTGCTGCGGTCGGAGCCCGTGGCGGGGCGCGAGGCGCCGGGGATGGTGCTGACCGACGATCTTGTGATTGCATGCGGGACTGGGGCGGTGCGGATCATCGAGGCGCAGCGCGCGGGTAAGCGGCCGATGCTGGCACCTGAGTTTTTGCGCGGCTTTCCGCTGGTGGCTGGTGCAACCGTTAATCAAACGTAAAGATCGTGCGCGCAGGGGCGGGCGGCGGCACTAGGATGCGCGACGAGCTGTGTCCGTGTTTCGTGGAGTTGCCCATGTCGTCTCGCGTTCTTGCACTTGGCCTTGCGGCCGTTATTGTGGGTGGCACGTCAGCTGCCTTTGCTCAGTCGTCGACGATCCGGATCGAACCGCGACCGGTCTATGGCGCGACGGTGAGCCTCGAAGAGGGCGTGCGCGTCTATCGTCCGCTGCCGCCGGAGAGGATCGTCATCGTCAATCCGAATGGGACGCCGGTGAACATCGGCATCTCCGAGAAGCGCGTTATCAGCACATCGCGATCGACGTCGCATAGCGTCAGCCGGAATTATTGGCGCGGCTATGGCTATCGCCGGTGCATTCCCGCGGTCGGCGATAGCTGCTGATTGCTGCCTGCTTGAGGCCGCTCAATAACGTGGCATAAGGGGGCACCGCGGCCAACGCGGTGCCCTTTCCCTTTCAGCGACGCCAGTGGATGCCCCGGTACAAACTCATCATCGAATACGACGGGACGCCGTTCGCCGGCTGGCAGGTGCAGACGCACGACCCGTCCGTGCAGGGCGCGCTGCGCGAAGCGATTTTCAAGTTCACGGGCGAGTGGGTGACGCCGAGGGGGGCGGGACGAACTGACTCGGGCGTGCATGCGCTCGGGCAAGTGGCGCATGTGGATTTGACGAAAGACTGGGCACCGTCGCGCGTGCAAGACGCGATCAACTATCATTTGCGGCCGGCGCCGTGTGCGGTGCTGTCCTGCGCGTTGGTTGCGCCGGATTTCGATGCGCGGTTCAGTGCGGTGGCGCGGCACTATGTTTATCGCATTCTGACGCGGCGTGCGCCGCCCGTGCTGGAGCGCGACCGGGTGTGGTGGCTGACGCATGATCTCAATCGCGATGCGATGCAGGCGGCGGCGCGTCATCTCGTTGGGCATCATGATTTCACGACGTTTCGGGCCGCGCAGTGTCAGGCGACCTCGCCGGAGCGGACGCTCGACCGGCTGGATGTGGCGCGGGAGGGGGCGGAGATCGTGATCCGGGCTTCGGCGCGGTCGTTTTTGCACAATCAGGTGCGGTCGATGGTGGGCACGCTCAAACTCGTGGGCGAGTGCAAGTGGCGGCCGGATGATGTGGCAGCGGCGCTTGCCGCTCGGGACCGCACGCGGTGTGGAACCGTGGCGCCGGCCAGCGGACTTTATCTGGAACGGGTCGATTATCCTGGCGACGTTTGAGCGTCAGGCGCGGACTTCGATGTGGCTGCCGCCGGGGGTTTTGGTCACGAAGAAGCCGTTGGGGATCGCTTGCTGGACGAGCGGGACATGCGAGATGAGGCCGACGGCGCGCGTGGTGCCCACGAGGTCTTGCAAGGTTTGCAGAACAGTTTCGAGGGTGCCGCCGTCGTTTTCGCTGTCGAGGCTACCGAAACCCTCGTCGATGAAGATGGTATCGAGGCGGACGGAGCCATGCGAGCTTTCGACGATGTCGGAAAGGCCGAGCGCCAGGGCGAGCGCTGCGATAAACGTTTCACCGCCTGACAGCGTGGATGTGGGGCGCTGGCGGCCGGTGTAGGTATCTTCGACGGCGATGCCGAGACCGCGGCGTGCGTTACCCTGGCCTGCGGTTTCGCGCACGAGACTGTAGCGGCCGCGCGTCATGGGGCTCAAGCGCAGGTTGGCGGCGTCGAGAACGCGGTCGAACAGGGTCGAGATGGCGAAGGTTTCCAGGTCGATCTTTTGATAGGTCTTGCCGGAAAAGGCTTCCGATAATTCGCGCAGGGGCGCGGTTTCCTTTTCGAGCGCATCGAGGCGCTGGCCTTCGGCGGCGAGATCGGACTGGAGCTTGCGCAGTTGGTCCAGACGGGCGGCGGCTTGGGTGGCGGCGGTGTTGAGCGTATCGAAAGCGTTTGCGGCCGTGTCGCGCGCGGATGCGAGGGACGTGAGATCGGGGCGGGCGAGCGTGGCGATAGCATTGGCGGCGCGCTGGAGGCGATCGACGGCGGCGGCGCGCAGGTCGTCGTATTGGCGGATGCGGGCTTCGATATTCGGGATATCGGGAACGTCCGACTTGCGGCGGTCGTACTCGGCGGTAGTGAGGCCGTTGGCGGCGAGGCGGTCAGCGAAGCTTTGCTCAACGCGGGTGAGATGGGCTGTGAGGCGTTCGACTTCTGCGGCAATGGTTTCGGTTTCGCGCAGGGCGGCGGCATGTTTGGCGGCGGCGGTCTGATCGGCCAATGCTGCGGCTTTCGTGTCGCGGTCGAAATCGGTGATGGCTTGGATGAGCGAGGCGATGGCCGATTGAAGGACGGCTGTGTCGCGCAGGGCGGCTGGGATGGCGGCGATGGCATCGTCGAGGGACTGCTGTGCGGCCGCGAAGGATTTGGCGGCGTCGCGTTCCGCGTCTTGGGCGCGCTCCAGGGCTGTGGTGGCATCGGCGATTTCGGAGTCGAGCATATCGCGTGATGCGCTGAGGGCGGATTCGTCGGCGGGGGCTCCTAGGCGGCTCAGATCAGCAGTGATGGATTGCAGTTCGGTAGCGAGAGCGGCGGCCGATTGTGCTGGCGGCGGGACGGAGGCTAGGGCCGCTTGGCGTTCAGTCAGTGTTTGCTTGGCGATTTGGAATTGTGTGGCGGCTTCATTGGCGCGCGTGCGGGCGGCGTCGAGTGCGGCTTTGGCGCGGGCATAGATTTCGTCGAGGCGTTGGCTGCCGGATGTGGAGCGGGCGGGGGCTGGATGGTCGGCAGAGCCGCAGACGGCGCAGGGCTCGCCGGGGTTGAGGTGGGCGGCGAGATGCGCGGCGTGGTTTTCGAGCAGCGCTGTTTCGGCGGTGGCGAACGCTGTCTCAGCGGTTTGGCGCGCGGTGGCCGCTGATGCTGCGTCGGCTTCTGCGCGCTGGAGCGATGTTTGGGCGGAAGATAACTTTTGCGTGGCGTCTTCGTACGCCTTGGCGGCGGTGAGACGTTCGCGCAGGTGGGAGGCGGTGGCGTTCAATTGCGCACGCTGCAGTTGGGCTGATTGCGTGGCGGTGAGCGCTTTGTCGGTCGCTTCCTTGCGAGATGTCAGCGTGGCGAGCGTGGCTTTCACGGTCTCGACAGCGGTGGAGCTTTCGCGGGCTGTGGATTGGGCGGCGGTGGCGGCCAAGCGCAGGGTTGCGCTCGTGGTGAGCCGGGCAGCGTGGTCGCGCAGGGTGTGGAGTTCGGTTTTCTTGGATTCGATTGCAGCGGATTTCTGGGCAAGGCCGTCACGCATTTGCCTGGCGCGTTGGGCTTGGGATTCCGCGTATTTCAAGCGTTCGACGGCGGTGGTTTGACGTTGGCGTGCGGAATCTACATCAGTGCGGGCGGTGTCGCGAGCGCTCGCTGCATCGGCGAGGGAGGCCACGATGCGGGCGAGCTTGAGGCGGTCTGTGAGGGCATCGATTTCGGGGCGGGATGCGTCGAGGGTGGCGAGGCTTTGCTCGGCGGTTAGATGTTCGACGAACTGGGCGTCGGTCTGGGCGGCGGCTTGATAGGCTTGCAGGGCCGCGTCCCACTCGGCCTTGGCTTTTGCGGCGGCATCGCTCTGGTCGCGGTGGCGGATGTCTGCGTCGGCGATGCCTTCAGCGAGTGCATCCATCGTTGCGAAGTTTTCAGCGGAGAGGCGTGCGATGCAGGCGGCGCGGGCGGCGGCGACTTTTTTCTCTGCCGCGTCGGCGTCGGCTTTGAGGCGCTCGGTCAGGCGGCGGTAGAGGGAGACGTCGAAGAGGTCGCGGAGGATTTCGAGGCGCTCTTTGGTGTCGGCGCTGAGGAAGGCTTCGAAGCGGCCTTGGGGGAGGAGCACGATTTGGCGGAATTGGGCGGCGCCGTAGCCCAGCAGTTTTTCGATCGCGTCGTCGACGATTTTAATTTTGGTTTCGGCGAGGACTTTGCCGGGGTTGGTGTCGCTCAGCGTCTCGAGGTCGAGGCCGGTGACGTCGAACAGCCAGGCTTTGTGGGCTTCCTTGGTTTCGCCGCCGCCGCGTTTGGCGGGCCGCGTCTGCTCGGGCTGGCGGACGATGCGGTAGGTACGGCCCGCGGATTCGAAGACGAGTTCGACTTCGGTGAGGAGGCCGGCGTCGGCGTGATCGGAGCGCAGCGTGGCTGCGTGCTGTTCAGAGCGGGCGGCTTCGCCAAAGAGCGCGAATGTCATGGCGCTGAAGATAGTGGATTTTCCAGAACCAGTGGCGCCGTAAATGCCGAACAGGCCGCTATCGAGCACGGCGCGGAAGTCGATCGTCTGGCGCCCGGCGTAGGGGCCGACCGCTTGGAGGGTGAGGAGCAGCGGTTTCATGCGGCGGCGTCCTCGTCGGCGGTGGCAAGGCGTGCGAGAGCGCCGGCGATGATATGCGTTTCGGCGGGTGTGGGTGGCGTGTTGCGCATGTGGGTGAGGAATTCGGTGGCGACGGTGGCGGGATCGTCGAGCGAGGTTGCAGCTGGTTTTGAGGGCGCGCTGTGGCGGGATTTGAGGTCGCGCGCGTAGGACAACCCGCAGGCGAAGGGGAAGCGTTCGCGGATGCGCTTCATGGGTTCGATGAGGCGGCCGTCGTCGGTGAGGACCACATTGACGAAGTCGTCGGAGGGCGGCTGGCGCAGGATGTCTTCAAGCGTGCCTTTGAGTGTGCGCACGGTGCGGCGGGGGCGGATGGGGATCAGATCGACGGACGTTGTGCCGTCGGCCGCGAGTTCGACGAGAGCAAATGATTTTTCGTTGCCCTCCTCGTCGAAGGCAAAGGCGAGGGGCGAGCCGGAATAGCGGATGTAGGGTGCGCCGGCGGTTTGCGGGCGGTGAATGTGGCCGAGAGCGACGTAGTGCGCGCCGTCGAAGACATCGGAGGGGACGGTTTCGATGCCGCCCGCGACGCGAGTGAGCGGGCGTTCGGTGGTGCTGGGTGCGGCACCCGTGACGAAGGCGTGCGCGACGATGATCCAGCGGGCCCCGGGCGGAATATGCGGGCGGGCGGCGGCGACTTCGGCGCGCATGACATCGGCGGGTGATTTGATGGCGGGATCCCCGAAAGTTTCGCGGGCGGCGTATTCATAGCCGAAGGGCAGGGCGGAGATGGCGACGGGGCCGTGCGCGTCGTGAAGGATGAGCGGAAGTTCGGTTGCGCTGAGGGGCCCGCGCACGAGGGCGCGGCGGCGGTCGGCGAGCATGGACATGGCGCCGATGCGGTCGGCGCTGTCGTGATTGCCGGCGATGACGACGATGGCGGATTGGGTTTCGGCGATCGTGCGTTCGATGAAGGTGTTGAACAGGCGGACGGCGGTTTCGGGCGGGGCGGCGCGGTCGAAGATATCGCCGGCGATGATGAGCGCATCGGGCTTGTGTGTTTGAAGGGCCGTAAAGATCTGATCGAGCACGAGAGCGTGGTCGTCATCGAGGGAGTGGCCCTCGAATTGGCGGCCCAGATGCCAGTCGGCGGTGTGGAGAAATTTCATGCGCGGTGCGCCCCCGGACGTTCGGCGTCTGTTCTACACCGGGGTGGCGGACTTGTGCGATGCCGGGATGCCACGGGCGCGGGGGTTATCCCAAGGTGATGTTGGGGGCGATGGAGGTCTCCTGAGCGAACGGGCGAAGACTTTGCCGCTATCCGGATTGCAAATGGACGGAATCCCGTTGCCTATTGGGCGGCCGATACAATCGCATTCGGCCTCCCACTTTCATGGATATCGCGCATGGCCACTGCATCCATCCCTGGTTGGGCTCTGGCGATCCCGTTTGCCCTGATCGGCTTTCCGGCGCTCGTGATCGGGACGGTGATGTTGAAGCGCAGGATCATCGCCTATCGCTATGGCGAGGTCGTGGAGGCGGAGGTCGTCGGGCTTGATGTGCATCATGGTCCCGGCGCCGTCAGCGGTTCACCGCTTGAGGTGGACGAATGGGCGCCGACGACGGTGACGCCGCATTTTCGCTATTGGACGGCCGATGGCGAAGAGCATACCGCGCAACTCGATATGCAGACGGTGCAGCGCGTGCAGAGTGAAGGATTTCGCCTGCGCTACAAGGTTGGCGACCGTATGCAATTGCTCGTTGACCCCGCGCGGCCGGGGATTGGGTATGCGGGAACGCCGTCGTCGCTTTTGCTTTTCCCGGCACTGCTCTGCTTTGCGGGTGCGCTTGTCACGCTGATTGCGCTTGGCATCTTTTTTGGGGCGGAGAGCTAGCTCGGTGTCGCGGCTGTGGCGCGCGCGGCGCGGAGGCGGGCGAAGTCTTCGTCGGCGTGATACGACGAGCGCGTCAGCGGGCTCGCGGCGACGAGAAGGAAACCCTTCGACAGGCCGATGCGGCGGAAGCTTTCGAATTCTTCCGGGGTGACGTAGCGCGCGATGGCGGCGTGCTTCGGCGTCGGCTGGAGATATTGGCCGATGGTGAGGAAGTCGACTTCCGCCGAGCGCAGGTCGTCCATGACCTGTAGGACTTCGTCGTAGGTTTCGCCGAGGCCCAGCATGATGCCAGATTTGGTGAAGACGGTGGCGTCCAGTTCCTTGACCCTTTGCAGCAAGCGCAGTGAGTGGAAGTAGCGCGCGCCGGGGCGGATCTTCAGATAGAGCGACGGGACGGTTTCGAGGTTGTGATTGAAGACGTCTGGGCGGGCGGCGGCGACGCGTTGCAGCGCGCCATCCTTGCGCAGGAAGTCGGGGGTGAGGATTTCGATGGTCGTGTCCGGGCAGCGGGCGCGGATGGCTTGAATGGTTTGGTGGAAGTGTTCGGCGCCGCCGTCGTCGAGATCGTCGCGGTCCACCGACGTGATGACCACATGGCGCAGGCCCAATTCGGCAACGGCTGCGGCGACGTTTTCAGGTTCGTTGGGATCGAGCGGGCCGGGGCGGCCGGTGCGGACATTGCAAAAGCCGCAGGCGCGGGTGCAGGTGTCGCCCATGATCATCATGGTGGCGTGGCGCTTGGACCAACATTCGCCCAAGTTCGGGCAGGCGGCCTCTTCACACACGGTGGTGAGGCCGTGGCTGCGCACGATGTGATGCGTGCCGGCGAGTTCGCCGCCGTTGGACAGGCGGATGCGCAGCCACGGCGGCTTGGGCAGCCGCGGGGTGTCGGGCCGGTTGGCCTTCTCGGGATGGCGAAGCCTTGCTGCCTCGCGCGTGTCCAGAACCGAAACCATGCGTCAATCCCTCGTGGGCGGCCGGTCTATTCGGCTGCCTTCATATATGTATCCATCGGCGGGCAGGAACAGACAAGGTTGCGATCGCCGTAGGTGTTGTCGACCCGGTTAACGGGGGCCCAGTATTTATCGACGCGGAAGGCGCCCGGCGGGAAGCAGGCGACCTCTCTTGTATACGGGCGGTTCCAGTCGCCGATCAGGTCTTCCACGGTGTGGGGGGCGTTTTTCAGCGGATTGTTGGTTTTGTCCATGCGGCCCTCTTCGATGGCGCGGGCTTCCTCGCGGATGGAGAGCATGGCGTCGCAGAAGCGGTCCAATTCGGCTTTGGTTTCCGATTCTGTCGGCTCGATCATCAGGGTGCCGGCGACGGGCCAGCTCATGGTTGGGGCGTGGAAGCCGCTATCGATGAGGCGCTTGGCGATGTCTTCGACGGAGACGCCAGCTTTGTCCATGAGCGGGCGGGTGTCGATGATGCACTCATGCGCGACGAAGCCGTTCTTACCGCGATAGAGAATGGGGTAGGCGTGCTCCAGGCGCTTGACGATGTAGTTGGCGTTGAGGATGGCAATGCGGGTGGCCTGCGTGAGGCCGCGCCCGCCCATCATGAGAATGTAGCTCCAGGAGATGGGCAAGATGGAGGCCGAGCCGTAGGGCGCAGCGGAGACAGTGTGCTCGCGGCCGTCGGTGTGCGGGTGGCCGGGCAGGAAGGGGATCAGGTGCGCTTTGACGCCGATGGGGCCCATGCCGGGGCCGCCGCCTCCGTGGGGGATGCAGAACGTTTTGTGCAGATTGATGTGGCTGACGTCGGAGCCGATCTCGCCGGGCTTGGCGAGGCCGACCAGCGCGTTGAGGTTGGCGCCGTCCATGTAGACCTGTCCGCCGTGCGCATGCGTGATGTCGCAAATCTCGCGGACGGTTTCTTCAAAGACGCCGTGCGTGGAGGGATAGGTGATCATGCAGGCGGCGAGGGCATCGCTGTGCTCCTCGGCTTTCTTGCGGAAGTCTTCGACGTCGATGTTGCCGGATTTATCGGTTCCCACGACGACGACGGTCATGCCGCACATTTGCGCCGAGGCCGGATTGGTGCCGTGGGCGGAAGAGGGGATCAGGCAGACGTGGCGTTGATCGTCGCCGCGGCTCTTATGATAGGCGCGGATGGCGAGAAGGCCGGCGTATTCGCCTTGCGCGCCGGAGTTGGGCTGCATGGAAATCGCGTCGTAGCCGGTGATGACGCAGAGTTTGCGCGAGAGATCGTCGATGAGTTCCTTGTAGCCCTGCGCCTGATCGGCGGGGACGAAGGGATGCAGTTCGCCGAATTCGGGCCAGGAAATGGGGAGCATTTCGGCGGTTGCGTTGAGCTTCATGGTGCAGGAGCCGAGCGGGATCATCGAGCGGTCGAGCGCCAGATCGCGGTCGGCGAGGCGGCGCATGTAGCGCGTCATCTCGCTTTCGGCGCGGTTCATGTGGAAGACGGGGTGGGTGAGGAAGTCGGAGGTGCGCAGGAGGGGCTGCGGGAGGCGGGACGACGGGTAGGATTCGTCGTAGCGCAGATCGAAGCCGCCGAACGCGCGCCAGACCCCTTCCAGCGTGTCGGGGCGGGTGCGCTCGTCGACCGTGATGCCGATGCGATCCTTGCCGACCTTGCGCAGGTTGACGCCATTATCAACCGCATTCTTCAGGATGAGACCCTGGTAGGGGCCGACGTCGACGGTGATGGTGTCGAAGAAGGCATCGGGTGCGATTTTGAAGCCGAGGCTGGCGAGGCCGTCGGCGAGGCGGCACGCGTCGCGGTGGACGCGGTGGGCGATGGCCTTCAAGCCGGTGGGGCCGTGGAAAACCGCATACATGGAGGCGATGACGGCGAGCAGGACCTGCGAGGTGCAGATGTTGGATGTCGCGCGTTCGCGGCGGATGTGTTGTTCGCGCGTTTGGAGGGCCAAGCGGTAGGCGCGATTGCCACGTGCATCGACGGACACGCCGACGAGGCGGCCGGGCAAGTTGCGTTTGAAGGCATCGCGGGTGGCGATGTAGCCGGCGTGCGGGCCGCCGTAGCCCATGGGCACGCCGTAGCGCTGCATGGAGCCAATCGCAATGTCGGCACCCATTTCACCGGGTGGCTTCAGCAATGTGAGCGCGAGGGGATCGGCGGCAACGGCGGCGATGGCGCCCGCCTTGTGTAGGGCGTCGATCAGCGGCGTGAAGTCGTGGCATGCGCCGCAGACGCCGGGATACTGGAAGATGGCGCCGAAGACCTCAGCGGGCACGAGATCCGTGAAGGGGTCGCCCACTTTGATCTGCCAGCCGAGCGGTTCGGCGCGCGTGCGCAAGACGGCGATAGACTGCGGCAGGCAGTTTTGATCGACGAAGAACGTGCTTTGCTTTGACGTGGCGACGCGGTGCGCCACGGCCATGGCTTCGGCTGCGGCGGTGGCTTCGTCGAGCAGGGAGGCATTGGCGATTTCGAGGCCGGTGAGATCGGCGACCATGGTCTGGAAGTTCAACAGCGCTTCCAGGCGGCCTTGGCTGATTTCGGGCTGATAGGGCGAGTAGGCCGTGTACCACGCCGGGTTTTCGAAGATGTTGCGCTGAATGGCGGGTGGCATGGTGGTGCCGTGATAGCCCTGCCCGATGAGGGACGTGAGCACGCGGTTTTTGTTGGCCGTCTCGCGCATTTTATCGAGCGCGCGGCGTTCGGAGAGAGATTTTCCGAAGTCGATGCGTTCGGTCTGGCGGATGGACGCGGGGACCGTTGCGTCGATGAGCGCGTGGAGATCGGACACACCCAGGACTGCGAGCATGTCCGCGATCTCTTTCGCCGAGGGGCCGATGTGGCGCCGGTTGGCGAAGTCATAGGGATCGTATTTTTCGGCCACCATGGTCGGGCTCCTTAGGCGGTCAGCTTGGCGTAGGCTGCTTCGTCGAGCAGCGTCTCGGCATCGGCGGTGTTGGCGAGGCGTAGCTTGTAAAGCCATCCGGCAGTCGTCGGATCGGCGGAGACGACGGCGGGATCGTCGGCGGCGGTTTGGTTAACTTCGATGACTTCGCCGTCGAGCGGGGCATAAACATCGGACGCGGTCTTGACGGACTCCACGACACCTGAGGGTGCGCCCTTTTTGAGCTTGGCGCCGACTTTTGGCAGTTCGACGAAGACGAGGTCGCCGAGGAGTTTGGCGGCGTGGGGCGTGATGCCGACGGTGGCGATATCGCCGTCGATTTTCAGCCACTCGTGATCTTGGGTAAATTTCAGCATGGATGATCTCCTGATGTAAAAAATGTGGCTGCCCGCGCCGCTCAGCGGCGGTACGCGTGCGGGACGAAGGGGAGGCGGACGATTTCCGCGTCGAGTTCGGAGCCACGCACGAGCAGCTTGACGGCAGTTCCGGGCGCGGCGTGGGCGGCGTGCACGAACCCCATTGCAACGGGGCGTTTTAGCGTCGGGGAATAGCCCCCAGATGTGATGTGTCCGATGGGTGCACCATCAGTGTTGAGAATTGTGGTTCCATCGCGCGCGGGTGCTCGGCCAGCGGGCAGGATTCCAACGCGTAGGCGGACTGGCCGTTCATTCAATTCGCGCGTGATGCGATCGGCGCCGGGAAAATCGGCCGACTGACGGCGGCGCTTTTGGATCGACCACGCGAGCCCCGCCTCGATGGGCGATATCGTTTCATCGAGTTCGTGGCCGTAGAGGCAGAGGCCGGCTTCAAGACGCAGCGAGTCGCGTGCGCCGAGGCCGATGGGTCGGACGGCCGGGTCGTCGAGAAGGGCTTGCCAGACGATGGCGATGTTCGCTGCCGCGACCGAGATTTCGTAACCGTCTTCGCCGGTGTAGCCGGAGCGGCTGACGTAGCACGCGCTGCTGGCGATGGTGCCTTGGCCTGCATGCATAAAGGCGAGATTGTCCGCGCCGGGCCAGAGTGCGGATAGCACGGTGGCGGCTTTGGGGCCTTGCAGGGCGAGGAGGGCGGCATCGGGCAGGACGTCGAGGTGCAGGGTTAGTGGCAAATGCTGAGCGATGTGCGCGCCATCGATCTCCTTGCGCGAGGCATTGAGGACAAGGCGCAGGGTGCCGTCCGTGCCGGGTTCGGCGGGGCGCGTCACCATTAGGTCGTCGATGACGCCGCCGGTGGCGTTGAGAATCTGCGTGTAGCGCTGCTGCCCGGGCGCGAGGCCGGCGATGTCGGCGGGGACCAGGGCTTCAAGGGCGCGGGCGGCGGTTTCGTGCTTGCCGTCATCGGCGCGGAGGACTGCCTGGCCCATGTGGCTGATGTCGAACAGACCGGCTTGGCTCCGGGTCCAGAGATGCTCTTCGATGATGCCGCCCGCGTACTGCACGGGCATCTCGTAGCCCGCGAAGGGAACCATGCGGGCGCCGAGGCGCACATGTTCGGCATAGAGTGGTGTACGTTTGATAGAAGACTGCGGGGCGTCGCTTTGGGTCATGACTGGCTCTCTGGCGTGAAGCGGAAATGCGCTTACGAGAGCCCCCTCTGTCGCGGAACCTGAGAGTTTGGACGTGCGTCCGGACGGATCCGGACGAGCGTCTTACAACCGTCGGTGGGCTTGGCAGAATGCAGTCTGCCCGGCCGCTTTCCAGAGTGTCATCGGCATGCGGTCCATGGGCCTGAGAGTTTCCGGGGCGGTTGCTCCTTCGGCGCCGGCATCAGATCAAACGATCCAGCCGAACTCTTCCACATGCCATTCCTGACCGGGGTGAGGGTGTTCCAGACGCTCACGGCGGTCAATTGTACGTAGGTAGGGCTGTGTAAAACCCAATGTGCTCGCGGCGGCTTGGTTTGTTTGCGAGGTGGCTGTGGGCGCAGTCCGGCGCGAACGCGTCTCGATAACAGGGTATTTTTGCGGCTTCTGGGCTTGAAATTGGCTGAAATATGCCAATTATATGCGTAATATCAGTCACTTATAGAGAAAATAGGCAGCAGAAATAACAGGGAATTTTGCGGACGGATCAGGGTGGTTCGCGGCGTCAACAGGGACAGCCACGCCAATAACAGGGACCGTCGCACCTGACTTCTACTGCAGCCTCGATCTCCTGGGGACCAGGAGGCAAAAGGCAACTCATTAATAAAGCTGCATTTTTTCAGCTCTTGATCTTGCCCTCTAGGCTGGTTCCATCTATGTTCGCGATTGCCAACGCTCCACTGTGGAACCGGCAGCGGGGACTAGAAAGCTCCCGTCCGAGCGTTGAGGAAAGTAGGTCTTAGGATCCGAATGACTTTGCCAATCGGCAGGTCGAATAGGTGATACCGGTCAGGGCCGCGATCCGATGGCGACAACCTTGTGTCAACGAGGTGTCGCCCGATCGCGTCCGGTTCTTCCGTTCGATGATTAGGCGGCGCCTCTCAAACTGAGAGAGTTGCCGATGTCTAGTCTGAAGATCGAACATCGCTCACCGAGCGAGCTGCGGCCTTACTCCCGCAACGCGCGAACGCACAGCCCAAAGCAAATCGCCGAGATCGCCGCCAGCATCAAGGCGTTCGGTTTCAACAATCCAGTCTTGATTGACAACGACAACAGCATCGTCGCCGGCCATGGCCGCGTTGAAGCGGCAAAGCAGCTCGGCCTTGCAACTGTGCCGACAATCCGGCTCGAGCATCTCTCGGACGCGCAGAAGCGCGCTTACATTCTTGCCGACAACAAACTTGCCGAGAAGGCCGGCTGGGATCGCGAGATCCTCGCCATCGAGTTGCAGAACTTGATGGAGTTCGAACTCGACTTCGACATCTCGGCGACCGGCTTCGAAATGGCCGAGATCGACGTTCTGATCTCCGATCTCGAAGACAAGCCGCAGAAAGCCGATCCGGCTGATGCGGTGCCTGACGTCACCGGCCCGGCCATCACGCGGCTTGGCGACATCTGGCAGATCGGACCGCACCGCTTGATCTGCGGCGATTCAACGAGGCCAGAAACCTACGCGCAGCTTCTCGACAGCGAGACCGCGCAGATGATCTTCACCGACCCGCCCTACAACGTGCGCATCGATGGGCACGTCAGCGGCCTCGGCAAGGTCAAGCATCGCGAGTTCGCGATGGCCTCCGGCGAAATGACCGAGGCCGAGTTCGCAGGATTTTTGAAACTCGTCTTCGCAAACCTCGTCGAGGCCTCGGTCGACGGCTCAGTTCATTTCGTCGCGATGGACTGGCGGCACATCGCCGAGGTTATGACGGCCGCGGGCGGCACCTATGCCGCGTTCAAGAACCTCTGCGTCTGGTCGAAGACCAACGGCGGCATGGGCTCGCTCTACCGGTCCCAGCACGAGTTGTTCTTCGTCTTCAAGGCGGGCACTGCGCCGCACATCAACAACGTCGAGCTCGGCAAGCACGGCCGCTACCGCACGAACGTCTGGCAATACGCCGGCGCCAACGCGTTCAGCGCGACCCGCGACGATGACCTTGCCGCGCATCCGACCGTCAAACCGGTCGCGCTCGTTGTCGACGCCATTCTCGATTGCTCGAAGCGCAAGGGCGTTGTGCTCGACGCCTTCGCGGGCTCTGGCACGACGCTGGTCGCGGCGCACAAGACCGGCCGGCGCGGCTACGGCATCGAACTCGACCCCCACTATTGCGACGTCATTCTTCGCCGCATGGCCGCTATCGCCAAGCTTGATGCCGTTCTCGTCGCGACGGGACAGGTGTTCGCGGCTGTCGCCGCCGAGCGCAGCGACGCAGGGGAAATCGACCGTAGCGAGGGTCAGGACGCACCAGTTGTTGCAGCGGAGGCAGCAGAATGAGCAAGGATAAAGGAGGTTTCGAACCGATCAATGACGGCGCAGCCAAGGGCGTTGATGGTCGACGTGCGTCGAAGAAAATGCCGAAGGCCAACGCGGACTTTCAGATCGACATTCGCGCGGCTCTGGAAGACCCCGTTCGCATCAAGCGCGATGGCGGCATCACATCCGTCCATCCGTATGAAGCGATGCTGCGCCAGAGCGTGCGCAAGTCGCTGGTCGAAAAATGCGTCACTTCGATGAAGTGGGTGCTCGGCGAAGCGGAGAAGCACAAGCTCATCAAGGAGCCGCCCGCAGCGGCGACGGGCGGTATCTTTATTGTACCGAAAGAGCTGCCCGAAGAACTCCAGAGAAAGATATTCGATGACCCGGACTATGCACCCGGGCAGAAAACTTCGATGTCGTCGATCTGGTGGCACGTGCTTTCGGTGGTCAGTTTTCAACGATTTTTGGAGAGCTTCAATGGACGAAAAAAAGCGAAATGATGACAAGGCGGTCGGCTATGGCCAGCCGCCCAAGGCATCGCAGTTCAAGAAGGGCCAGTCGGGCAATCCGGGCGGGCGACCACCGAAGACGCCCGATCACGAGTCCATTGCGGCCCGAGTGCTCGGCGAGGTGCAGCGTTTGTCAGGGCAGCCGAAGGGCGCCCGCACGCGCTATATGACGCTCGAGCTTATCGCCTTGGCGCTCAAGCAGAAATCTGCGGCCGGGCACGCTGCCGCTGCGGCGCTCTACATGGATTTTGTCAAGCGCCATGGCACCACGCAAGCTTCCGAGCAACCGAGCTGCTTCATTGTCCTTCCACAAAGATTGTCGAGGGAGGAGTGGGAGGAGCGAAGTCGGTGCTCGCATCCACATCGCATCGCTTGCCGACTAACCGGTCACTGCAAGACCGGGGCCTTTGTCCCGGAATCGGGGCGTCGTCGCCGCGCGCGCGAACATCTGATAGCGCGTACCTTCAAGCAGTTTGTCGAGCGCCCGAAGTGTGCGGTGACTAAGGTCAGGGCTATGTTGGCTATTGATCTCCTGCAGGCACAAGATGTCTGCCCGCAAGCGCTCGAGCTGAGGCCTCAGGGTGGGAATGCGGTCATCGAGAGCAACCGCAGCGTTCGGCGTCAAATCCAGGCTGTCGACTTTGAACGTAGCTATGCGCGTCGGCTGTCATGCCCCCAAACCGGCTCGCCACGCATGTCCCACACGCTGCAATCAAGGAGCGAGCCGGTACGAGGCGTGGCAGCTTATGCAGTTGCCCATAATGTCCCGCAGGTCACTGAGGAGTTCGGTGCGGGATGTTCCCCGGGTTGCCTTCTCCGCGAGCTTGTCAAACTTGTCGTGCGTGTCGAAGCTCATCATGGCAAACCCGACCGGTGCTTTCAGGCCCGTCATGGGCGGAACACTGTGCAGCATTTTCGCACCGGACTGTGCGGCGATAGCCGGGACTCGGGCGATATCATTCTCGGCCAAAGCTGCGACGATGCCCTGGATCGTTTCAAGGTAAGTCCGCATGCCGATTAGCATCGTCTCCGCCTCGGGAGGACTGAGTGCAACCGCCTCCCGGGGATCGCCCTGGGTCTGCGGCGAGCGCTGGGCAGATATCGGCACGGCAGTCACCGTCAACGAAAGTGCGATGATTGCTGCGCTCCAGCAGTAACGTATGCTCATAGGCATGGCCTTTCTGGTGGCACTTCAGCTTGCAGAAGGACATGGCCAGAGATTAGCAGCTTTGATCAGGATCAGTAATCGATCCGCAATCGATGGGGTACGATGGAGAGTTGAAGACGTCAGTAAGGGGGGCATTCATTACATCACCGTCGACTAGAAATTGATCAGCGCACCAAGGGTTATAAAATCGGCATCTTCAAGATCGGTAAGGTCCAGTGCGATTCCTGCGCCGCGCACTTCTGCTTCGTAGTGTTCGTATTTTAGATACAGGATCATGGAAGCCATATCGATTTCCTGCGCGATCGTACCGCCATACCGCTGGAACGTGCTGTCCTCAATTCCCAGTCCCAAAGCCGCTGGTCCGATCTGATCGCGATACTCGGCATAGTCTCCATAGACAATCGTGGCACCGAGCGGGGTCCATTTTCTGCGGATGCCGGCTTTCACATACCAGTGCTCGCTATTGGGCGGCGTACGGAGACCAAGCGGTGAATTTGTATTGGCGATCGTGTCCTCATTGTTCTCATGACCGTAGGCGACATGTGCGAAGAGACCTGTCGCGACATGCTCTAAGTAGCCTCCTGCCTGGAAAAACTGGCTATCCTTCGTGCTCCCGGCCGAAAGCGTGCCGGTGCCGTTCCAAGAGAAGTCGGAGTAGCCAACACCTAGCGCCAATTTGAGGCCGGAAAATTCACGAGCGTACCGCAGACCGACTTCCCAGAAATCGTCTTCACCCCAACTCACCGATGCAGTGAAACCCGCGACTGCCGGCGTGTCGTAACGCACGCCATTCATGACGATGCCGTTGCAGTCGCCGCCAAATGACAGAGCCTGGACATAACAGAAAGAGAGCTGTCCCCAGGTCAACTCGGGCGGAGCGAGGTTCCCACTCGAGCGGACAATAAACTGCGGAAAGCCTGCCAGGAACGTATAACTGTCGATCACCTGGGTACCCGACTGATCCGTACCCATCGCCGCACTCTTGGCAGCGTGGACTTGCCTGCCGACGGTCAGCTTGCCGTAGTCCTTGCTGTCAATGAACCAAGACGCAACCTGCGTGTTCAGGCCACGGTCGAGATTGGGATTATTTTGATCCAGCCCGACGCCGCCCGCACGACCGAACGCATCGTCACTGAGGTTCTGAATTCTGATCAGAAACCCGGCGGTCCAACCGGGCATGATTTGCGCTTTGCCGCCAAACCGGACGTTCGTTGCTTGCGTGGGGCCGAGCCCGTGCAAATACGCATTTTGCTCCCGCCTGAATCGGTGACTTCGGTCCGATGCTGAGGCTTTGGCATCTACGGCGAGGTCCCGGGCACCAGCAACGAAAATCGCGCAAGCTTCGCACGTCGCAG
>NCCZ01000044.1 GCA_002279935.1 Hyphomicrobium sp. 12-62-95
CGACGTGCGAAGCTTGCGCGATTTTCGTTGCTGGTGCCCGGGACCTCGCCGTAGATGCCAAAGCCTCAGCATCGGACCGAAGTCACCGATTCAGGTATGAATAAATCCTATTTTTGAGACGAAGGAGCAGTTGCACCGTGAAATATGGTTAAATGAGCAAAATATGACGTCTCAGGGGTGAGAGTTTCTGTTTCATCAACCAATTTCATATGTATTCGATCGTGCATCTCTTGAGCGAACTCAATCAGAGTAGGAAGAAACGCATGCTGACCAAAACGAGTTCTGGCTCAGTAGAAGGGGCATTGAGGACGTGTCGGGACATTTTGTTGAGCGTTGCGGCGTTCTCTGGCGTCATCAATGTTTTGGCGCTGACGGGAGCGCTTTATATGCTCCAGGTCTACGATCGCGTATTGCCCTCGCGGAGCACGCCAACGCTGATCGGGCTCACGGTCCTGATGGTCGGCTTCTTCGTTGCTGGTGGGGTCCTCGATTATCTCCGAACCCGACTGATGAGTCGGGTGGGTCTGCGGATAGATCATGAGCTGCGAGACCGGGTGTTTCAGGCCATACAGATCCTGCCGCTTCGCGGGGGCCCAGCAGGTCAAGACCTCCAGCCCGTTCGGGATCTCGATCAGATCCGGACATTTCTCTCGGGTTTGGGCCCCACGGCGCTGTTTGATATGCCCTGGGTGCCGCTGTACATCATCGTCATCTTTCTGCTGCACCCCGTCCTGGGTGCTTATGCGGTTTTTGGTGCATTGATTTTGTTGGGGCTGACGTTTGTCACGGAGCGGCGAAGTCTGGCACCCGGGTTGGCGGCATCCAAGAGTGGCGCACAGCGGATGAACTTCGGCGAAACGGTTCGTCGCAATGCCGAAGTTGTCAAAGCGATGGGCATGGGACCAAAGGTGGGGGACCGCTGGCAGGGTCTCAACGCGCGGCACTTGGCCGATCAGCTGGCGGCCTCCGATGCGGTGGGCGGTCTTGGGGCTGCGTCAAAGGTCATTCGTCTGCTGCTGCAGTCCATGATCCTTGGACTGGGCGCCTATCTTGTTATTCATGGTGAAGTCTCGGCCGGCGCAATTATCGCAGGTTCGATCATTTTATCGCGCGCTCTGGCGCCAATCGAAATGGCCATCCAGCATTGGCGCGGTTTTGTGGCCGCTCGACAGGCTCATCAGCGGCTCACGAAACTTCTCGATCAAATCGACGATGGCGGTGTCGTGCCGGTCGCTTTACCAGATCCGCGGCGTAGTCTCACCGTCGAGGGTTTGACGGTCGCGCCCCCTGGCCAGTCGCAACCGGTTCTGAGGGGCATCAATTTCAATCTGAGTGCCGGCGATGGACTGGCTGTCATTGGTCCCAGCGGCTCGGGAAAGTCGACCCTGGCGCGGGCCCTGATCGGAGTATGGAATCCCGTGCGGTCCGGGGGAACGGTGCGCCTTGATGGGGCGTCGATCGATCAGTGGCCGTCGCACGCGCTGGGTCGTCACATCGGCTATCTTCCGCAGGACGTTCAGCTGTTTGAGGGAACGATCGGCGAAAACATCGCCCGCATGGACAGCACGGCGACCAGCGAAGCGATTGTGGCTGCTGCCGAAGCCGCCGGCGCGCATGATCTGATCGTGGGTCTTGCGGAGGGATATCAGACCCGGATTGGCGAGAACGGTGCGGGACTTTCCGCCGGACAACGGCAAAGAATAGGGTTGGCCCGGGCCCTTTATGGCAACCCGTTCCTTGTCGTTCTGGATGAACCCAATTCCAATCTTGATGCCGTGGGGGAAGACGCATTGAGTAAGGCCATTGAGGGCGTACGCGCGCGCGGTGGCATTGTGATCGTCATTGCTCATCGCCCCTCCGCGTTGGCGCACATCAAAAAGGCGCTCATGCTGGCAAACGGCCAAATGCAAGCCTTTGGCCCCAAGGATGACGTCTTAAGACGAGTTCAAGCGGAGCGACAGCGTCCGTCGGGCACTGGAAGTGCGCGGATGACCGCCGTCGTCGGCGGCAAGTAAAAGTCGATCGCATCCCATCAATATCTTCAGGAGAAACTCTTGTGACGGAACCGGTGTCAGAGATGCTCAAGGAAGCGCACGAAAACGTGCGCACCTATATGCGCGTGGGGCTCGTGGTCATATTTGTTCTCTTGGGTGGTTTTACTGTTTGGGCTTCCCGCACGCAAATCTCCGGCGCGGTGCTGGCGAGCGGCGTGGTCGCCGTTGAATCGTACGTCAAGAAAGTGCAGCATCCCCATGGGGGCGTGGTTGCAGAAATTTTTGTCAAAGGCGGAAGCAAGGTCGCGGCGGGAGATCTTCTGATCCGACTTGATGAAACGGTCACCCGAGCCAATCTCCAGATGGTCACCAAGCAGTTGGATGAACTGGTCGCTCGCGCCAATCGGCTGGAGGCAGAGCGCGATGCAGAGGCGGATCTCGATATTCCGGCCTCGCTCGCTGCACGACAGAATGACGAAACTGTCGCTAAAATTCTGTCCGGAGAAAACACGCTTTTTGTGAGCCGTCGCGACTCGCGTGAGGGGCAGAAGGCCCAGTTGCGGGAACGGATTGGCCAGTTGCGCGACGAGGTGACAGGGATCAAAGGACAGATTTCTGCCAAAGCTCAGGAGCTGCAACTGATCGAGCGCGAGCTTCAGGGCATTGAAGATCTGGAACGCAAGAAACTGGTGACCACCATGCGGGTGATGCAGTTGCGCCGTGAAGCGGCACGTCTCAGGGGCGAAAAAGGCCAACTCGATGCCATGCTGGCCCAGACGCATGGCCGGATCACGGAGACGGAGCTGCAGATCCTGCGGATCGAGCAGGATTTTCGGACCGAGATCGTCCAGGACCTGCGTGACAACCAAGCACGACAGGCGGAACTTATCGAGCGGAGGATTGCGGCCGAGGACCAGCTTAAGCGCATTGAGATCCGGTCGCCACAGGACGGCATTGTCCATGAGCTCGCTCAACATACTGTGGGGGGCGTCATCAACCCGTCCGAAACGATCATGCGGATTGTTCCGGAAGACGAGCCGCTCATCGTGGAGGCCAAGGTCGAACCGCAGGATATCGATCAAGTTTTGAATGGTGACCGCAAGGCGTACCTGCGATTTGCAGCGTTCGATCACCAACAGACGCCTGAAATTGAGGGGCGGGTGAAGGGAATTTCAGCGGATCTTAGTGTAGATCAGGCCACCGGCCACACCTATTATCTCGTCAGGGTCTCATTGTCTAAAGACGAGTTGGCAAAACTGGACGGCAAAACACTTGTTCCCGGGATGCCGACTGACGTGCATATCAAAACGCAGGATCGCACCGCGCTGTCCTACTTATTCAAGCCGTTCCATGATCAGATGGCAAAAGCGTTTCGTGAGCGCTGAGAGGCCGGGTATGTGGCGAGACGCTCACGACGGTTCGCATGGCCAGATCAACTCGGCTTTGTTGAGCCCGTCGACCGTCTCGGCCAGTGCATTGTCGTAGCTGTCGCCGACGCTGTCGACAGACGGCACGAGCCCGGCATCGGCGAGCCGCAAACTGTCTCGAAGCATTCGACGACTGACAGACGCAAGGTGTGCTTAAAGTGAGGCCGGATGCGGTGGTGATCGGCGATGACGGCGTCGATCGTGTGAACTCTGCAGAGCTTGGTAGATCGATTTGTCACCTCTGAGAGGGGAGCGTTTCCTGTTGCATCTGACTTACCTGCCGGTTGGAACGAGCCCTGAAGTCGCAGATGATTGCCGCGGGAGGCGATAGTATGAAGTAGCCATATAAGACGCCCATAATCACGACCCGCGGGGGTCTGTCGCGTGGAACGGCAGCTGCTTGGCAGAACGGGCTTGATGCCAAGAGCGCTGGAGAAAGATGCGGGGTTGGTTTGGCCAAATGCCAGTCCTGCAGCCGCAACTTATCACGCAGATTAAGTCGCAGCGTTTGCAAGTGACGACCACGAGCATGCACGCTGCGGCGCGGCTCAACACGCACAGTAGACTGAAACACCAGCGATCGCTGCTCCAGTTTAAGTCGTCCGGGTGTATCGTCGCGATGACACGTTAGCATGTGAGTAAAGCTTCGGCATAAGCAGACGAGGTGAGTATCACCCACGATGACCATCGAGCATAAGCACAACACCGTTTCACCCATAGCCGCCGATTGGCTGCTGCGGGCCATCAACCCCTTTGCAACCCAAGCTCCGAGAACGGACCGACTGCCAGCACAAGATGTTGAGAGCCTCCTCAAGGCAGCTGAGCTTCATGGGGTTTTGCCGCTCGTGCTCAAGGCACTGAAGGCCTACAGCGAAGGGACAGCTGAAAACTCATGGCTGTTTGGATCTGCTGCTGATATTGCTGCGGCCAATGACGCGGTCCGATCTGCCCGAACGTTGCAACTCCATCAAACTGGGTTGGAATTGCTCCTCGTCCACCATGCGCAACAGATCCTTGCGAAACTGCAAGCCGTGGGGGGGACTGCGGCAATCGTGAAGGGCCCCGTATTTGCGCGCCGCTTGTATGCGGTCCCAGGATTTCGGACCTTCACGGATGTGGACCTCTTGATTTCGCCTTCGGATAGAGACGCAACGAAAGCCATCATGACCGGGCTGGGCTTTATGCTTGCGGAGCAAGCGTATCGGGGAAGTGAGGAGTACTTCGAGGACAAGTGGTTTCTAAAAAAGAACCCCCAGGTGCTGATCGAAATCCATAGCAACCTCGTGCACAATCCTCGGCTGAGGCGTTCCGCCTCGGTGGCTTTGGACAACGTCATGGACGCCGGAGCCGGAGACTTTGAGGATGCGACGGCCCTTCTGTTTGTCGCTGCGGCCCATGGTGCGCTGAGCCACCAATTTGATCGTTTGCAGCATGTGTTGGATGTTGCCTTGGCTGCGAGCGGCCGCGCCGGTCCGGTCGATGCCGATCGATTGAGACACGTTGCCGAAGCCTCTGGTGTTGTGACCCCCGTCTATGCGGGCCTCTCTCTGGCTTCACGGATGTTTCCACATCCGGCGTTGTTGCCGCTTGCGCGGACATTGCAGCCGAGGTTGTCCACTCGGCTGGCGGCCGGTTTGGTCACGCCCAGGGTCGTCCTTGATGCGCGAAGCCAGCAGCGCGGACACTCTTCGTGGAGACGCAAAGCTTTTCGGCAACTTATCAGGCTGACAGGATCACGTCAGAAATTGTAGATCGTGTTCCGGTAACGCCACCAAATTTCGGTCCGCCACTGACTCTTTGTCTGGCCGTGCAGACCCATCCGTTTTTGCCTCCATGACGAGTGTCTGTTTTGCCGGATGTTGCGGCTCAGTCGGCTCGTAGGGCGGCATGGTCGACCCAAAGTGAGTGGGTCATCTGAGCAAGGCCACTTAGATTTGGACAGACGCGAAGCCTGAATGTTGGAACGCCGGCCAGGAGCATTCCGAGAGCGCTGAAGCGTTGGGACTGCTTTGCTCGTGCGCTGGCTGGCAGGCTGTGAAGATTATCCAAAAGAATATCAAGCATCGCATCGGCTTTGGAGATGCGCATGATGTCGTGTGTGTTTTCTTTGCGCTCTCCGAGCAAGACGATACCGGCGACCGCATACTGTGCGTGATCGCCAATTTTCACAACAGTCGAGAGTTTCTCAATTTGAACCGGTTGTTCGCCTGCGTCGTCCCAATTTTGGCTGAGAACAGGTTGCAAGAACGGGAGCAATTCTCCCGTTCGCCGGTGGACTTTGACCGGTCGCGGCAATCCCCAGACAAATTTCTGACAGCCGCTTGGGGCCTCCAGAACGATGGCGTCGTCGGTCAGCAGTGCAAAGCCTTGTTGTGCCATAGCGAGGCAGGTCGTTGTTTTGCCCATCCCGCTTTTTCCGAAAATGAGCATGGCTTGGTTGGAGCCGTTTGGCAGCAGCAGCGCGGCTCCGTGGAGCAGCTGGCGCCCCGTCGCTTCGAGCATGCGGTCGATCGTGTGGACGGCGGCCAGCCCCAGCGCTGCGCGCGTGCACCCCGGCGCGATTTTCAGAGTGCTTTTGCTATTCGGCAGGTCGGCGAGGGCCGAAAACTGCTTTGGAACTGAGCACCAGGTGATGTGGCCATCCATGATGAGATGTCCATGTAAACCAGGTGCGATCTCGTGGGGCGGTTGGTGTTCGGCGGGGCCGGGTGGTCCGTCCAGCGCGCCGTGCTCGATGGAGATCGTATAGTCGGCATCAGTCGTCTGGGCAGTTGCAAACGGCTGCAGATAGCGCGTGATAGCAGCGGCGCTGTCTTCATCTGGGGCTTCGATGCAAACGGCTGTCTGGTGAACGTCGAACCACCACTTCATACGATGTCCCCGCCTTTGACGGAACTGATTGGAGGTCTTGAGCCGCTGCTCAAGATGCGCCCACGCGAGACGGCCATAATTTCGATCATGGCTGGTGTCGGCGGGTTGATGATGCGGTCGCCGACAATGACCCAGCAATGGGCTGCTACGTTGGGCTTTGTAAGACTTTCTTTCACTAGCGTCCGGTTAATTCTCGAAGAGATTCAACTGGATGTCAGGCGACTGGGCCTCGAATGTGTGCGGAGCTTGCGAAAGAGCCTGTAGAATGGGC
>NCCZ01000009.1 GCA_002279935.1 Hyphomicrobium sp. 12-62-95
CCCGCCGAGTGAGACGCCTTCGGCAAGAAAACTACCTGATTCGAGAATCAGGTCAGCAGGTTGCGCACGTGATGCGGGAATGAAGGCACTGAAGCAGGCTTAAATGATTAAAATAAGCTATTAGGGCGTTCGAGGCTATTGCTTGCTTGCTCGCTTCGGCGGCACAAGGCCACGCGGCCCCAGATGGGCCTCCAGCACCTTGTTCCACTCGGTCAGTCGGCCTTGAAGCTGATCCGATGATTGCTTGCGCAACTCAATCTGCACCCAGTGGCGGGCCACCAAAGCAGGCTGGCCTTCCATTCGCAGCGTCATTCCGGCGGGGAGATGGTCCCGGCCGGCGACAATGATGGTTGCACCCGCGGCAAGACAGTCCCGTAATCGCCGCCGCCGGAGCGCATGGCGAACATGCCGGAGGCGTTCCTTGCGCTGGCCGGCAATCATGCCGCGCATCGGGGCACAGGGCAGGGGACTAGGCGCAGCAGTGGGTGGCTTCCTGATGGGGTTCATCCGAAAGGGGGAAGGCTGTTTCAGCAGCTGACTTCATTCCGAGTGCGCAACTTCCGCTCGATCAACGACAACGGACCGATTGAGACCGAGAAGATTACCGCTTTGGTGGGCCCCAATGCGAGCGGGTAGAGCAACCTGCTGCTTGCACGACAGAGATTAAATCCATCCGGTGGCCGCAATCCGCTGGCGCCTGACAGTGATTTTCCACGCGATCGCAACCTGAAGGAATGCGTGAATACGTCTCCACGCTTGGTAACAACCGTTTTGAAGATCGCGTCCCGCAGGTGTCGAGCAGGCGAGGGGGTATTTGTACCCGGCTGGCAGTTACAGTTTCGCAATTTGTGACAACCATTGTTGCCCGCAGTGAGATGTTTCACATGTCAGGTGAATCGTTATGAAAAAAGTGCTCGCCCTGATTTCGATGTTGAGCTTCCCGATCAATGCTATGGCAGCTGATCTCTACGGCGGATCGATCAAAGACGAGTTCGTCCAGTACGCGCCTGCCTTCAGTTGGACGGGGTGTTACATAGGGGCTAATGTTGGCACAGGGTCGCAGTCCAGTGAGACCGTTTTCGCGGGCACTCCAGACGTCCCCGGCCTGTTCAACAATGGATCCAATACCGCCTCGGGCGTCATTGGAGGTGGTCAGCTTGGCTGTGATTTTCAGCGAGGCAAGTTCGTGTTTGGCATCCAGGGCCTGTTCGATGCAACGAACCTCGATGGTCGCAATGACTACACGGAAGGCATAGGTCTCAGTTCGACCCGGACACAAGCGGAGTGGGTTGCGACCCTGACCGGCCGCATCGGGATTGCGGTGACGCCGATGACCTTGCTCTACGCCAAAGGCGGCATCGCTTGGGTGAGCAACAGTTATACCGACAGCTGTCTCACGACATGCAGCAACGGAACCGTTGATAACCCCGCCAATCCAAACTACGTCGGTCGCGGCGATGATCGGCGCACGGGGTGGCTGGTCGGGGGCGGTCTCGAGCATGCGCTCGACGAGCGCTGGTCGGTCTTCGCAGAGTACAACTACATGGACTTTGGCGGCGAGACGACAACGATTACTGAACGTTCAGACGGTTACACCTGGAAGAACGACTACGATCACGACATCCATGCGGTCATGTTTGGTGTAAATCTGCGGTTCAATTGATAGACAGTTGGCGCCACATCTAAAAAGTCAGAGGGGGCCGGCTCTCGGTTGCTGGATCGCTCAAGCGGTCAAGCGAATAGCTGTTTTTCGCATGCCGTTCAGCAGTCAGGCATCTGTTGCTGGCTCCAGGGCATGGTGTCCGGAAGCCTCATCGGCACCCACGGTCTATCACACTGATCGGGCCCGCAATCCAGTTGAATGTGAGCAATGAGAGTGCACAGTTCCGCGACGTGTGCTGCTCAGCGAACGGCCACAGGAAACTCAAAGTATGTGTCGGGAAATGGCTCGTTCTTTAGAGTAAAGTGCCACCATTCCTGCCCATAGGGCGCAAAACCAGCAGCGCTCATGAGGGTTTGAAGAAGCAGACGATTGGCGCGGATGTTGGGGTCTATGGCGGCTGCAGGCCAGGAGATCGGATCGAAGAAATCGTAAGGGGAGCCCATCGAGAGCTCAGTTCGGGATCGAAGATCAACCAAGGTGACNCGCGGGTGAGAAGGCAGACGGGCGCTTCGTATCCCGCGACAGGTCGCCCGGTGAAATTGTCGGACCCGAAGTAGCGCATCTCGACAATGAGCCCCTCAACCTCCCGGCTGGCGTCCACGAAGGTCTCCGAAGAGGAGGTGGCGTCGACAGATGCACTGGCCAGACCGAAACCCAGCAGGAGAAGACGTGCACCGCGCATCCGCATGTTGTCGAACTCCTTTTTTTGAGGCTGTGAACAACGCGCATGGGCTTATCAATCCCCGCCTAGCCCACCTTGCTGCCACGGCGCGGCAGGTCGCCGAGGGTTGGTTGCTGCGTGGGGTTGGCCCGGTGTTGAGCGAATAAATCGCAGATGGCGTGAGCGGATTGAGGCAGTGCCTCCAGATAGGCATGGCGTCGCTTGGCGGGGATCGTCTCGGCAACCGGGCGCAGTTCGGGGTGGGTCGCATGCTCATAGGCCAGCGCCCAAATAGGTAAGAAATGCAGCACGTGCTCCTCTTGCGCGGCCAGCTTCGACCAAGCCTCTGAGCGCAACAGAGTCCCCGTCAGGAACCCCTGCGCCCAATGATTGCCACGAACCGCGCCCTGCGCGTCGGGCAGAAAAAGAGGGGGCCGGTCTTGCTTGTTTTGAAAGCTGGACGAAATGTCCATTGCGAGGCGGAACGTGAGCAGAAAGCACAGCGAGGCTTCGCTGGCGGATCGGAAGCTGGACTTCTGTGTCTCGGTGGCCTTGGGAAAGAGAAACTCGAACAAGTCCATGGGTAGAATAAGATCCGGACCCACGGCCGCAGCGGTGAGAAAGCCATCGATGGCTTCAATGTTTGGAACGAGGCTGCCATCAACCGCTTGGAGGAGGTCGTTGAGCCGTCTCAGTTCCGCGTCCGACAGATGACTTTTAGGATCAGACGACATGGCGGAGCCCGAATCAATCAGCTCTTCAGTTTTTGTTCGGGAAGGCCGACCGCGTCAACCTGATCTCGATAGCCTGAGGAGAATTTCGCGTGTTGTGGCCTTCGATCGCGGTTAAGGACGATGATCCAGGCTGCGACGGCCGTTGCGCCATCGTCATATGACGACGACAGCGCCGGCGCCGTCTTGGTGCAGCCGCGGATGGTCTGAAACCGGATAGCTGAAGACGACGTAGGGCAGGGCACGCGCGTCTCATCCCAGAATTGCGATTACAATAAGTATGCGCTCATCGTTTCGCCGGTAGAACGTTGGTTCTCGTCCTTAGGACCACGTGCCCTTTGTGCCTGCGTCTACTCCGGCCTCTGAACTTCCATGCGACGATCCTCGCGGACACGATGCTTGGTGCCAGCTCGTCATACCAACGACAAAGAATCTGCCGATTTGGGCAATTCGTAACACTTCGATCTTGGGCCCCGACGATGCGGGATCACTGATCCCCTGGTTGACCATCTAAACAGCACTCATCTATCGAAGGCTTCTCATATCGCTCTAGTGATTCGAGTTGATCGACTTGGTCTTCGGTTCGATCACCGCCGATCCTGAGATCAACAAGGTTGCCGAAATGGTTGCCGTAGAGGGGGTAGGGAACGCTGGAGGCGACAGTCCGTATCTTGCCATCCGGCGTTCCTGGTCCTGTGACAGAGCCGTCGGGGGAGACGGTCAACTGTTGTCCGGCGCTCACCGGATATGACTGCCCCCCGACCATAATGTTGGCGATACCTTCTTGAACCTGGAAAACACTGGGCCCCGTCTCGTCTGGATAGAGATCGATGACGGTGCCGCGTACGCCAGTCGTCGCAACTGGCGTTCTGATTTTATAATTCACCGGGTTCTGCGACCCGGTAATGAAGCGAAGTGCACCCTTTGTGGTGGATATCGCGACGTCGCCTGCGTTGGCGGCAGGATCATAAACGAGCTTGTCCAGTTTGACTTTTGCCCGCGGTCCAATGGACAAGGTCGGTTCGTCGAGAAACAAGAGTTGGGCCATCGATGCATCGCCTGTGCTGACAACCTCCTGCTCATAGATTTTGCTACCCGGTGCCAGCACACCAGCCTGAGTGCCCCTTGCCTCGTTTTTGACTGCCGAAGCAACACCAGCCTGTCCGGCATACACTGAAGTCGAAGCGAGCAGGGTGAACGTCCAGACTGCGGAGAGCACCATGGAGGGATTGGTGCTGTGTCGCATCATTAAAGGCAGTTGCTTTTCAGACTTTACTCAACGGCTTTACCGACACAGGCGAGAGCAGGGGGCGGTCGCGATCAGGTCCATCATTATCGATGAGATAGGCAGCATGCGCTATGCGGACGATCCGCATGCTGTTGCCTGAAGGGTCGAGGCCGTAGTCGGGCCCGACCGCATCAAGGCTCTCGCCTCCGCGTAGGCGAATTTGAAGTACCACCCGCTCGTGCCAGTCGCGATCGTGTTCTGGACCCACGTATTCCTGCAGCTCTTCCGCTCGTGCGATGGCGGAAATGCGCGTGAGCACCAAGTCGCGCGGCGCGTTTGGTCCGTGGTCCCAGGCGCGCACATGCAAGCGACCGGCGACGTGAACGATTGTATGTGGCGAGACGACGCGATCGCTAGCATCCCTGTGCCTGGAATGATAGCGCAGTCGTAAGGTGCGCTTGTCCGAAATTGCCTGGACAATTTCTCTCAGTATCCAAGTTGCCGGTTCGGCACGCTGGATCGGCTCTACCACTTCGTAGTGTTCTCCCAGCAACTCCTCAAGCCAGTCAGTGGTTTTTGGCTGAGGTAAAAACACGGGCGCTGCGGGCAGCGTCGCACCATCGCCAATGCTCAACTTCCCGCGGAATTTGACGACGATGTTGTGTCCACAACGCGCATGCAGCAGGCGTATGAAGGCGCCCTGATCGCGACTGACCATGCCGTCAGTTAGCC
Source organism: Hyphomicrobium sp. 12-62-95 (assembly GCA_002279935.1). GTDB lineage: Bacteria > Pseudomonadota > Alphaproteobacteria > Rhizobiales > Hyphomicrobiaceae > JAGVSR01. The sequence goes on from NCCZ01000009.1 coordinate 5,016, forward strand.
CGAAGCGATCCCGATAGGCTTTCTTCTCCTTGATTCCGAACCTGCCACTAAGCCGCAGGCAGGCTTCAATCCAAGCCAACCGGCGTTCCGCCTTCACAACGTTTTTCACAGCCACCTAACCAGCCTCCATTTTTTTGAAATAATCAATTTTATTTGTTTGGGTCAAGGGCAAGATCAGCCTAGTGTCCGTCGCAGGAAGAACGTGCGGTCGGGGAGGCAGGGATGAGCGACGAGACGCCAACGCTGGATAAGCTCATCGGACATACACCACTGGGACGCATCCTCAAGAAGGACGGCATTGCCGTCGAGTTCGCGCTGATCCGTCGCGCGTTCGAGGCGCAGGGGAAGGTGGCTCCCGACGCGAAAAAATTTCAACAGATTGGGCAGTTTAGCGGAACGCACCTCCTAAAGCTGATCACGCCACGCGCTGAGATCGGGCAGCACCTGCTTAGGGTTCAGCGCGCGGCCGGAAATGAAGCCACAGCCGTTATCCCTTCGACCGATGCAAGGCTGGCACCCGTAGCGAAGATTGCATTCAGGCTCCTAGAAGTCGAAGGCCACGCGACGCGCTCACTGGTTGATCATATCCTGAGCCCTGACGAACTCTCGCCAACTGTGACGAAGGCGTTCGCGGATGTGTTTGGCGACGACGCATTGGCGGCACTGCGCGAGGGACTGAAATTGACGTTGCCAGCGGTCACGACACTGCCGGCGGCTGAGTTCCCGATCATCTTCCTACCGCGACCCGGTGGCGGCGATCTGCAGGTAACGCCCATTGCGCCGGCTGAAGCCTATGTTCGCTTTAACGATGTCAGAGAGCGTTATTTCCGCAAGCAAGAGGGTGGTGCACCGCCGATCTCGAAAGCTCGTTGGCATCGTCAACTTGTTACGACTAAACAACAGAACATCTCCAGTGCCGTGGGCCAGAGGCGCACGCGCTTTCTCGCGACGATGCCGCGTTTGCTCGATCGTTACAGCGCGGAGCTGCATCGCTATGTGCACGGAGGCCGCTTTCCCAGATGGCGCGACGAGCGTGTCGTAGAAGCGGTGGCAGGTTACGCGGCGCTGCTGGACCGAAGCTCGGGGCGCACAAGCGATGGGTATGATCCAATCAAGGCATATAGCAACGCAGACATCCGCCGTGGTCTCGACGAACGCGCTGGACGTCTGATTGAAGCTGCAAGAGCATTTGTCGATGAAACGCTTGGTGACCTTGAGCGCGAATACCCGGACAAAAAGCAACTCGAAAATCCCGATTTGGTCTCGGTGATCCTTAACAGGCACTGGCCTAAGCAAGATGAATTCGACAGGGCACGGCGTGTGCTTTCCAGCGACCACTTTAAGGGGCGGCTCGAAGCAGAACGGGGGTAATGACATGCTGTTTCTCGCGAAAGACCTCGAAGCCAGCCGGGTCAATCTTCTGATGAACGACTTTGCCGCCGGTCTGCCTAGCCCGCTTGCCTTCCTCGGTCTTGGAGAAGCCGTTGGCCGCTCGCTCGGTGCGGAAAATTGGTCGGTGGCGGTGCTGCCGGTCTTGCATCGCGTTGATGCTTCCGAGGGGCGGACGCGGCCCGAATACTCGACCCGAAGGGACAAAGCAAAGTTCCAACCGGACGAAATCGCGGAAGACTTGAACGGCATGGTGAAGGCGTCACTGCTGCTCGACATTCCTGATGTGACAGATGATCAACGGGTACGCGAGGCGTTGATTGGGCGCCGGATTGCAGGCGGGCCGATCCACAATCAGGACATCAGCGTCGTGCGCCCCACGGCCGATGGCTCATGCTTCAACGACATCAGCCGCGGCTACGCGATGCTCCCGGCGATGCCGCCCAAGTCCCACGTGATTGCCACAGGCGCGATCAGCGGCCTGCAAGCCTTCGCCGCCGAACTCTACCCGGCGGAGCGTGAGCCTGGGACTGGCTGGATCGTGCCGGTGGCTGTTGGTCATCGATTGCTGGAAGATCCAGCGAGTTCGCCCAAGCGCAGCAACACTCGCAATCCGAGCATCCCTCATGTCTTCTCCGAGCCTGTCGTTGGGATGGCCGAACTCGTCTCAGTGCGCAGCAGGCGCCTCCGAGACCTCAGCGATACAACCCTGCAAGACCTGTTCTGGCGCTGGAGGGCTGAGGGCGACTGGATCGTCGGGCATCAAAACTATCATCCCAATCAACACGCAGCGACTTGAATGGAGAGCACCTATGGCAGATGTCAAGGAAAAGAAGCGGTCACTCGAAACCGGCATGTTGAGTTTTGCGCGCTCGTTGCAGCCATCGGAAGGACTGTTCTGGGGCACGCGTTCGAGTGAGCCTGCTTGGAAGCAGCCGATCGAGGTGTTCGAGAAGGGCGTTCGAGGCCAATCGTCGGAATTCAAGACCGACAAGCCCGGCAAGAGCAATCCGCAGGTAGTGGAGGCCGCCGTCGTCCCGCCGGGATGCGACGGCGTTCGACTCGGGTTTTCGATGCTTGTGCTGCCCCATAGCCTTAAGCCATGCGCCTGCGGGGACGTCGATGTCGGCAACGCCTACCAGCAGCTTGTCGGTGCCTATGCCGACAAGGGCGGGTTTCGACATCTCGCGCGCCTCTATCTCTGGAACATCGCGAATGGGCGCTTTGCCTGGCGCAACCGTTTTCAAGCAGACGCCATGAAGGTGGTAGTCGCGTTCGACGAACAACAGATCGTCTTTGATCCAACGCGCCTGAGCCTCGGTAAGGCGTCCAGTCTTGACGATTTGCGCGGTGCAGCCCTTACGAATGAGCAGCCTCCCATAGAAGAGTTGATCGCCTACATCGAGAAGGGACTAAGTACTGAACAAGATAAGCGTGTTGTGCTTGACGTGACGTGGCATGCTACCATGCGAGAGGGGCAGGAAATATTCCCGTCGCAGGAGTATCTTCGCGATGAGAAGCGCGAGGATGCAGCAAGTCGTGTCTACGCGAAACTGCCGCGGGTGGAGAACGGCCGAGAGATCAATCAGGCTTCCATGCACAGTCAGAAAATCGGTGCTGCGCTGCGCCATATTGACGAGGTTCCCGGACACGACGGCGCCATTGCTGTCAATCCCTACGGCGGCATGCAAGAGACAGGCGCCGTATTGCGGGCGGACACTAAGCGCGGTGGCCTCGACATGGCCAAGAGCTTCTACGTTCTTCGCTCGAACGCCGACGGTCTTTTTGCTGCAATCGAGACCGCATCGGACGCTGATACCATTCCCGGTGACGTCCACTTTGTTATCGCCAACCTTGTACGGGGTGGAGTCTTTGGTCAGAAGGGAGGGGCTGACACATGACCACGCTCCAAACGGGCATTGGCCTCTGCCACCCGACGCACCAGCTCTCGATCCGGCCTGTGCCAGCGGTCATCGAACTTGGTGCACTTCCCGACTTCATCCACACGGCGCTCAATGCAGCCCATCACGCCAACCGTCATGGCGCGCTGGACGATAGGATCGCCGTCGCGCTACCAGGAATGCATGTTCAGCGCGGCGTCGCACGACCTGGTTCCGAAGTTGTCCTGTTCGGCTCGCAAGTCGCCCTTGATCGCTATCTCGCCCTCGAAGGCATCGAACGTCTGGCGCGCCGCGGCATGGTGCGCGACCTCGATATAGTGGAGGCTTTCGGTCAAGCAGGTGGGCGCGGCACCGCCTACATCCGCAGCCGTCAGGCGGCACGGCGCAGCCCCGGAGCCGTGCGACGTGCACGGGCACGTGCGGAACGCCGTGGCATCGCGATGCCTGAAGCGATCGAAACCCGGCCAGTAAGCCAAGCCGTTCTAGCGCTCCACTTCGGCTCGGCCGTCGTCCATGTCTGCGAGATCGAGGCGGAGATCCTCGACGGTCCGCTATCGATCGGCACTTATGGGTTCTCCTTGGTCGGCGCACCCGCCGTCCTGCCGATTCTGCCCGACCGCTCGACACGCGGCCTCGACGATGCAGCGTAAGGGTGGGCCGAGGCTTCTTATCACCGATCGTGAGGGCGCGCTTTATCTCGAGCGCGCCCGCGTCCACGTCGAGGGTGGACGGATCGTTTACACGATCACGGACGACGAGAACGCGCGCGAGTTCAATGTGCCGCACGTCAATCTAGCCGTGCTGTTCCTCGGCCAGGGCACGTCCATCACCCAGGAGGCGATGCGGTTGCTCGGTGAGGAGCACGTTCATCTCGCGGTCACGGGTACAGGCGGTACACCTATGCACATGGGCGCGCTGACGACCTATACCGCCACAGGTCACTTCCGCCGGCTCTTGCCGATCTATCGCGATCCGGCTCTGTCCTTGAAGGCCGCGATCGCCGTCATGAACCATCGCACTCTGCGAATGACGACGATTGGCGGACAGATCGCAGCACGGGAACTGCGGGCAAGACAAATCGACGGGCTGAAAGCCGCTGGTGCGAAATTCGAAATCGCACTGAAAGGTTGCCGTGATGTGGCGCAACTCCTCGGCTACGAAGGCGAGTACTCCAAGGCCTGCTATCGGGAATTCGGCGGAATGGTTGGTCTGAAATCGTTCCGGCGCAACGCCGGCGCAGGCCCCTCCGACGAGGAACGGATCGACGACCCTGAAGCCATATGTATCGCGCTCGCCAACCGCCTCATCGATCATGGCAACTACCTGTGCTATGGTATGTCCGGCGCAGCTCTATGGGCGCTGGGTATTCCCCCGCACATGTCGATCTTCCATGGCAAGACACGCGCCGGAGGGTTGGTGTTCGACCTCGCCGATAGCTTCAAGGATGCTCTCGTCCTGCCGCTCGCATTCGCTGTTGCAACAGGTAGGAAGTCAGACGATCCCGAGAAGCAATTCCGCGCCAGACTGATCGAAATATTCGACGATTATAAGATCCTTGCGAAGGCCGTCGACACCGTGGAGGCCATGCTTCTGGCAGGCGAAGGCAAGTCGGCGACGGTGGACTGAAATGCGTGAGATCATTGCCGTCTGCCGCTCAAGCAAACGGTCGCGCGTTCGTGTCGCTGCCGTGCTGGACCGCTATTTTTGGCGGATCGGCGACCGTACTTGGCGCGGGCGGGCAAGCAATGCCTGCCTCGACCGCGTGGCGCGTGAGCTGCGCGCAGACGCCAAACGCAACACGGCTGTTGTCATCCATGAAATTCGGTCGGCTCGCGAGAGCCGCGTTCCCATCGTCAGAATCGGATCACGGGCAGCGTTTTCGGAGGACGGTGTCGTGCCAGTCGTCGTGCGTTCAGCAGCCGCCGGTATGCGGCATGCGCGCTCCGAGAGTGAGCGATCGCGGCTCGCCATCGTGCGTATTGCCATACTGTTTCACGATCTCGGCAAAGCCACCGTCCTGTTCCAAAGCAAGTTGCGCGTGGCACTGAAGAAGCGAGGCGCGGAGCCGGTTTCGGATGCCGTGCGGCATGAGCTGTTCTCGGCAGTCGTGTGGGATGAGCTTGTCGGGAGCCGCGACGATGACGAGCTGATTGAGCGGCTCAAGAACATCTCGTCCATCGATATCGACGGAGCCTGCGAAAAGGCCGTTGTGCGCTTGCGAGGGTTTCACCGTCAACCGGACCACGCCATGAAGCTCGCATTTGCCGAGCGCGACAACCAAGCTCAAGCGCGCGAAGGAACGCTCGCCTATGCAATCGGCATGCTGATCCTAACGCACCACCGGCTGCCCGAGGCCAACACAACGCATCTCCGGTTGGACGCGAGGGCTCATGTCAATTCCAGCGCGCCTTTCGACAACGATGCCCTCAAGATGGCCGAGGGCACCCCCTTCTGGCACTGCTGCACCTGGCTCACCCGTCTCCGTTGCGTATGCGAACACTTGCGCCCAGGCCTCGGCGCGCCCGGCCTCGATATCCCGCTCCGCGCTTCGCTGATGTTTGCCGACCATCTCGGCTCGGCACTCAGCGAAGTACAGACCAATCCGAAAACGAGCAGGAAGGAGCACCTGGCTAATACCAAGGATGGCAAGCCCGCCGATACCCTACCCCTTCATATCGAACGGGTCTGGCAGCGCGCGCAGGGCTGCTTCGACATGCTGCACCGGCACCGCGATCGCTATCCTGCGCTTTGCGAGAATCAGGTGCCGATCGCTATCCGCCACCCGGACCCCGCACCCGAACCATTCGCTTGGCAGAACATCGCCGCCGACGCGGCACGTGCCTTGTGCGAAGCACGTGAAGGTGGCTTCTTTGCCTGCCTGATGGCTGGCACTGGTACGGGCAAGACGCGCGGCGCACCGACCGTCCTGGCCGCCGCAGCGTTTGCAGATCAGCGACCGGAGCGCCGATATCTTCGCATGATGTTGGCGCTTGGCCTGCGTTCGCTCGCGACCCAGTCCAGTGACGAATATATCAGCGATCTCGGGTTCGATGGCGACGATGTCGCCGTCCTTATCGGACAACCGCCCGTTCGCTTCGAGGACCAGCACAAGAAGGAGCCGGAAGAAAGCAGGGCCGGTTCGGAAAGTCTACTCGCACTACCCGAGTGGCTTCGCGTCGAGCGTGCCGGCGGTGGACCGCCACCCGATGATCCGCAAAATCCTGGAGAGAGTGAACGCGAGGTCGACTGGCTGCGCCGTATCTCGGTCGACACCGATCGCGGGCTCCCTGCAACACTCGATCGTATCCTTGAACACGCGAAAAGCAGAGCGGCCTCGGCGCGGCGGCTCGCATCGTCGCCGATCATCGTCGGCACCGTGGACCACCTGATGGGCGTGGCGAGCCCGGTCAACTCGCGTTACCTCTTTCAGGCCCTGCGCGTCCTGACATCCGATCTGATCCTCGACGAGATCGACCAGTACGAACCGGAGGACATCGCCGCGATCGGCCGCCTTGTATACCAGACAGCGGCAGGCGGGCGCCGCGTCATCATTATGTCGGCCACGCTGCCCGATGACGCGGCCAAGGCCTTGTTCGAGGCCTATCGTGCTGGCTGGCGCGACCACGCTGCAGCGTTCGGGATCGCCGATCATGTCAATGTGCTCTGCAGTGGAGACTCGCCGGGCTCGTGTTTGACCAATGGGGATGCTCTCACGTTTGCCGAGGTCTACGAAGCCTGCCGGACAGAAACGGTCGCAGCGCTTCAGTCGCGTCAGCCCCGTCGGCGCGGAACGATCCTTCCCGTCTGCGGAGACTGGGAGGAACTTGTTGGCCAGGTTGACCGGCAGTGCTCCGCGTTGCATGACGCCACGGCCGGCACCCTTGGCGAATTCAAGGTCTCTGTCGGCTTTATTCGTATGACGCGCATCTCCCACACGGCGGCTCTCGCGACACAATTGCCGGCCGGCCCACGCGAGGGACGGCTGCGTCTCAAGGTGTGCTTGCATTCGCAGTTTCCCCGCCTGCATCGCGCTTGGATAGAGCGGGAGTTAAAATCCACCCTAACGCGAAAGGGCCCCGAACCAGACGCCAGACTGCGCGTATTCTGCCAGCGTCACGGCCTGCTCGAGCGCGCAACGGAGGCTGGTTGTAGGCATCTGGAAATCGTCGTCGTCACATCTCCAGTGATCGAAACGGGCAACGACCTCGACTTCGACTGGGCCATTCTCGATCCAAGCTCCATGCGGGCCATCGTCCAGGCCGCGGGCCGCGTCTGGCGGCACCGGATCTACAGTGCGAAGACGGCCAATGTCGCCATCCTCGGCCGCAGCGCGGTTGTGATGCAGCCGGGCGCGGGCAGGCTCGAGAAGCCGGGCGTTGAGACCAAGCCTCACTGCGACACCCAGGTCACGCGGGTGATCTTGGACGAGTTTGTCGACCGTCACCTCGTCGACCTCGCCGGTGCGCGCACGTTCGAAGTCATCGATGCCCGAGCGATATTGGGTTCAGACCCGGTGCCTTTGCGCGAGAAGGAAGCCGAGTTGCGCGCCCGGATGGTGGACGCTCATAACGCAGCCACCCCCCTTGGCTGTTACCTCCGCCATCCTACCGCGCGACTCAACCGGCAGATGACCAGGAGTCGCGTATTCCGTCGCACGACGACGCGCGATCTCTCTTATTTTCAAAACGGTGAACGAAAATGGATGCTCGACTTGTGGCCTGGCACGCTCAATACCGATCCGCAGCTGGCTGCCTCTCGCGGCCTGCGCATCAATGAGTTCCCGTATGCAGACCAACTGCTGTTTCCAGATCTCGACGGTCTCGCATGGCAAAATATACCAACCGGCGAAGACGGGCCGACGAGGTACGAAATCCGGAGCCTCACCGAGGTCAGGGTGCCGGATTACAAAACCGCAGACATCGGCGAGCTACCTATGATCTACACCGAGTTCAGCGGCTTCACGCGCGGCGGGCTGGAGGATCTTTTCCAGCCGTTCGGAAAAAAGCTCGAGAAATCATGATGATATCCGCTTGGCGAAAAACTATCCTGCCGACGACCGAGCGGCCTGATGTTGTGACCTGGCCTCACTTTATGTAGCGGGATAATACCGTTCCCCGCCGGATAGGCGGCTGAGAGAATTTGAATATGCCGAATGTCTAACGTGTAGTCGTTCCCCGCCGGATAGGCGGCTGAGAGAACATCGAGGCCGGGACCAAGTTCATCCGGTCCGTTCCCCGCCGGATAGGCGGCTGAGAGATCGTGGCAGGCGCTCAGGCGCAGGATGTGCGGGTTCCCCGCCGGATAGGCGGCTGAGAGATTATCGCCCTTCATGCCAAAGCCGCGACCGAGGTTCCCCGCCGGATAGGCGGCTGAGAGATCCGAGGTGGAAGATTTTTCCGCTGCCACAAGGTTCCCCGCCGGATAGGCGGCTGAGAGAATCACGACCCGATGTTTCTGCTGGGAGAAATCGTTCCCCGCCGGATAGGCGGCTGAGAGAAGCGCGCCCTGCAGCAGGTCGGTGAAGGCAACGTTCCCCGCCGGATAGGCGGCTGAGAGACCAGCCAATCCGGCCGGATGCCGCTTGCATCGGTTCCCCGCCGGATAGGCGGCTGAGAGATCAGGCATCGCGTCGGGCGCATGAGTTATCAAGTTCCCCGCCGGATAGGCGGCTGAGAGACGGCAGACAGCAAGGCCTGGCGGCACTTCCACGTTCCCCGCCGGATAGGCGGCTGAGAGAGTAAACACGCTCGAAGATGGCGGGACCGTTGCGTTCCCCGCCGGATAGGCGGCTGAGAGACATGACAGAGATCACCGCACGGCGCGATCCGAGTTCCCCGCCGGATAGGCGGCTGAGAGACGTGGCAACGAGACAGGCTGTACCGCTACGTTGTTCCCCGCCGGATAGGCGGCTGAGAGATTATCAGGGGCGACGATCGCTCCACTCCCACAGTTCCCCGCCGGATAGGCGGCTGAGAGAAAACCGAACGCCGTTCGCCATCGCGTTGCGAAGTTCCCCGCCGGATAGGCGGCTGAGAGATTTCGAGGTTAGGTCCGGACCCCCTTGGGGGTGTTCCCCGCCGGATAGGCGGCTGAGAGATATCCGGGCGCCGGTCCCGCGCCCTCATTCACGTTCCCCGCCGGATAGGCGGCTGAGAGATTATTGGCAAGGTGACGGAATAATCCGTCTCCGTTCCCCGCCGGATAGGCGGCTGAGAGACAAACGAAAGCCCCGGCCAGAAGCTGGGCCACGTTCCCCGCCGGATAGGCGGCTGAGAGATGCCACCCATGTACGGGATAACGCCAGCACACGTTCCCCGCCGGATAGGCGGCTGAGAGACTATCGGGCATCCTAGGTGGCACCGTCTCTCTGTTCCCCGCCGGATAGGCGGCTGAGAGACCCATATAGCCAGGTCTTCCCCTCCTATAGGCGTTCCCCGCCGGATAGGCGGCTGAGAGATACTCCGGAGGCTACGGCCAACCCGGCATGTGGTTCCCCGCCGGATAGGCGGCTGAGAGAGCATCGCGTTCGCGCTGGCGGATCAGTTCGGCGTTCCCCGCCGGATAGGCGGCTGAGAGATATGACGAATACGCGGCGGCGGCTTGGGGCGTGTTCCCCGCCGGATAGGCGGCTGAGAGAACGACCTACAACAGCCGCTTGGCCGTTCTCTCGTTCCCCGCCGGATAGGCGGCTGAGAGATCGGACGATCCGTCTAAGGTCTCAATCTATACGTTCCCCGCCGGATAGGCGGCTGAGAGACTAACGCATTTTGTATATTGACCGGGCAATAAGTTCCCCGCCGGATAGGCGGCTGAGAGACCACCACTAGCCGATGCCAGTGCTAGACCCCTGTTCCCCGCCGGATAGGCGGCTGAGAGACTATGCAATCGGCATCTATCAGCGATGCCGCAGTTCCCCGCCGGATAGGCGGCTGAGAGATCACAGCTAAAGGCGTGCCGTTCCAGATCAAAGTTCCCCGCCGGATAGGCGGCTGAGAGACCTTGTTCAAATACTCCCGCCTACACGAACGGGTTCCCCGCCGGATAGGCGGCTGAGAGATTTACAGCCTTTTCGATGGAGCCAAGGAGACGGTTCCCCGCCGGATAGGCGGCTGAGAGATCACCGGCGCGAAGATCGACGGCCTTCCCGTCGTTCCCCGCCGGATAGGCGGCTGAGAGAGCTGCGTCGGAAATGGCGTCACGTTGCTCATAGTTCCCCGCCGGATAGGCGGCTGAGAGATTCGGCGCGCAACGCGTGGGCGACTAGGCTGTGTTCCCCGCCGGATAGGCGGCTGAGAGACACGATGGCGCCGCGAACTCGCGCAGATAATTGTTCCCCGCCGGATAGGCGGCTGAGAGACGTCAGCGCGCAAGCCGCGACGCAAGATAAAAGTTCCCCGCCGGATAGGCGGCTGAGAGACCTATGGGATGACACAGATCGGTAGAGAGAGCGTTCCCCGCCGGATAGGCGGCTGAGAGATCAGGTTAGGCGCAACTCGCGCGCCGATGTTGGTTCCCCGCCGGATAGGCGGCTGAGAGATGTTCAGTCGGCAGCAGACCTCGTTGGTTTGCGTTCCCCGCCGGATAGGCGGCTGAGAGATACGGCATCAGCCCGTCGCCAAGCCATACCATGTTCCCCGCCGGATAGGCGGCTGAGAGATTATAGGCAGGTCTCTATAGGGAGGGGTACAAGTTCCCCGCCGGATAGGCGGCTGAGAGACCCGAACATGGAATAGTTAATGCCGCAGATGAGTTCCCCGCCGGATAGGCGGCTGAGAGACCTCCGGCAGCCGAGACCGGCCCGGACCTGATGTTCCCCGCCGGATAGGCGGCTGAGAGAGATGGGAAATACTTGGCGATGTCCGCTTTCAGGTTCCCCGCCGGATAGGCGGCTGAGAGATCCTGGCGCCGATGCTTGTTCCCGGATCGTGCGTTCCCCGCCGGATAGGCGGCTGAGAGACTATAAAAAAAGTCAAGCGGCATGTTGACAATGTTCCCCGCCGGATAGGCGGCTGAGAGACGAGCGGCCAGCGCGCGCGGAATTGCTCAATTGTTCCCCGCCGGATAGGCGGCTGAGAGATGTCTCCGCGCCGCATGTACATCAACGGCTTAGTTCCCCGCCGGATAGGCGGCTGAGAGATTTTAGACAGTGGTCTTCGAGTTATCGGGCTCGTTCCCCGCCGGATAGGCGGCTGAGAGAGGCTGGGGTTTTTCACCGGGCAGACATTGGAAGTTCCCCGCCGGATAGGCGGCTGAGAGACGCCGTTGCGGGTGTGAGTTTCTAGTTGCTTCGTTCCCCGCCGGATAGGCGGCTGAGAGATCCAGATATTGTTTATTTGTTTCCTTGTTATCGTTCCCCGCCGGATAGGCGGCTGAGAGACAATGGAATGGAGCGCAATCACGCCATTGGAAGTTCCCCGCCGGATAGGCGGCTGAGAGAAACCTCGCCGGAGGGCTCCGGCAGGGCGTTCTGTTCCCCGCCGGATAGGCGGCTGAGAGATGTAATGCTCGAAGCCGGCTCACAAATCATCCGTTCCCCGCCGGATAGGCGGCTGAGAGATGCGCTTGTTGGCAGAGATCAGGTCGCGCGGGGTTCCCCGCCGGATAGGCGGCTGAGAGAAAGTGGCAGCACAGGTTGAAACTGTAACGGAAGTTCCCCGCCGGATAGGCGGCTGAGAGAGATCTCGTGGATGACAGGCTCGATACGGTTTTGTTCCCCGCCGGATAGGCGGCTGAGAGACAATCCACGACGGGCGTCGGGCCGATGAAGTTGTTCCCCGCCGGATAGGCGGCTGAGAGAATCACCCTGATCGGCAAGCGCTGATCGCCCATGTTCCCCGCCGGATAGGCGGCTGAGAGACGCAACATTTACAGTAAACCCGACACAAAGCAGTTCCCCGCCGGATAGGCGGCTGAGAGATTGGCCGAACGGTGGGAGTGTTCCCCTGATTTGTTCCCCGCCGGATAGGCGGCTGAGAGATGCTCGATGAACCGGCTGTCGCCGCGCTCGGCGTTCCCCGCCGGATAGGCGGCTGAGAGACATGGGCAGGTGCGCCAATGACGCCCGATCTCGTTCCCCGCCGGATAGGCGGCTGAGAGACAGGGCGCGCATCCGTTGGCGACCGGCGAGAAGTTCCCCGCCGGATAGGCGGCTGAGAGAGCCGGCGACGTGCTCGATGAGCGGCAGCGCCGGTTCCCCGCCGGATAGGCGGCTGAGAGACCTGGCGCGGGTCCGGCGCGGCCTTGGCGGCCGTTCCCCGCCGGATAGGCGGCTGAGAGATCGCCACGGTGCCGGGTCCGGCCGCCGGGTTCGTTCCCCGCCGGATAGGCGGCTGAGAGATCAATCCCGAGCTCATCCGCGACATCGTGCACGTTCCCCGCCGGATAGGCGGCTGAGAGACAGCTCGAGTAGAGCTGCGAGAGGTGGAACCCGTTCCCCGCCGGATAGGCGGCTGAGAGATGCAGAACTTGCCGGCGTTCGGCCAACTTGGTGTTCCCCGCCGGATAGGCGGCTGAGAGAGATGATGGTCGGGCCTGCTGCGGCGTAAACATGTTCCCCGCCGGATAGGCGGCTGAGAGAGCCGTCGTACGGGTGAGCCAAGCCGGCGGCGAGTTCCCCGCCGGATAGGCGGCTGAGAGACAATCGACGTTGCGCAGGTCGCGCACGTCCATGTTCCCCGCCGGATAGGCGGCTGAGAGAAATGCGTGATGATCGCATGGGACTCTTGCGACGTTCCCCGCCGGATAGGCGGCTGAGAGACGATTCCGAATGCGAGTATCCCCGCACCTATCGTTCCCCGCCGGATAGGCGGCTGAGAGACATCCGCCAATACAAGACCGAAGAGTGGTGGGGTTCCCCGCCGGATAGGCGGCTGAGAGATTTCCTCAAAGGCCGTGATTGCGAATTTCCAGGTTCCCCGCCGGATAGGCGGCTGAGAGAATCTGTCTGGTCGCCGGTCCCGCGCCATCATTGTTCCCGGCCGGATAGGCGGCTGAGAGAGTCACGGCGGTGATGGATTTCCTCGGCTTTACGTTCCCCGCCGGATAGGCGGCTGAGAGACTATCGGGCATTCAGGCAGGCACCGTCTCTCTGTTCCCCGCCGGATAGGCGGCTGAGAGAATAAGCGGACAACGCCTAAGGCGGGTCATGTGGTTCCCCGCCGGATAGGCGGCTGAGAGATTGCCGGCGTTCCGGCCCGCGTCACGGACGACGTTCCCGGCCGGATAGGCGGCTGAGAGATTCGAGCAGCAGCGTCGCCAGCACCTTTTCCGGTTCCCCGCCGGATAGGCGGCTGAGAGAGGGTGGCATCGCGCGCGGACGGCGGGAAGGCCGTTCCCCGCCGGATAGGCGGCTGAGAGACGCCGGAGCGCGACCGGAGGCGCTATCGTGACGTTCCCCGCCGGATAGGCGGCTGAGAGATTCTACGACATGACCGACTACGCCGCCGTCCTGTTCCCCGCCGGATAGGCGGCTGAGAGAACGAACACGTGCCCGAGGAACCACCGTTCAAAGTTCCCCGCCGGATAGGCGGCTGAGAGAGGCTTGCCGGAGCGTTGGTCACAAAGCGGTTGGTTCCCCGCCGGATAGGCGGCTGAGAGAACGCGGCGAAAGGCATGACCAAGGACGAATACGTTCCCCGCCGGATAGGCGGCTGAGAGAGCCGGGCTTCGTCAGCCGCGCGGCCCGTGAAAGTTCCCCGCCGGATAGGCGGCTGAGAGAGTGTTGAGCAGCGGATGCGCCGTGATCCAAAGGTTCCCCGCCGGATAGGCGGCTGAGAGATTAACCCCAGGCCATACGGCCTAGCCAACCTCACACCGGCCGACGTCTACTTCGGACGCGGCCAAACTATCCTGTTGCAAAGAGAAAGGATCAAACGCGACACCATCCGGAAACGACGATCGCAGCATCAATCGAAAGCCGCTCAACATCAAACCCAGGTGATCCCGAGCCTCCGCTCAGTTACGCCGCAAACTGTCTCAAAGCATTCGACGACGGACAGTCGGCACCAATATCGACTTTAAGCAACTGTCGGTCTTGGATATCGATCAGCCGGTGTTGCTGGGCACGATGGTCGAGTGCATTCGCGTGGTACGGCGCTAGCTGGCTATTATTTCCGTATTCAATCGTGCGCTCCCGCCTGGGAGAATTTACCGGCCAAGTCGCCAATCACCCAGATTCGATCTCTTGCTCGCTCACAAGGCCGCTTGCTAGTTTCTGGTGTACACGTGATGTCACCAAAGGGCTGATCGTTGATGTCGAGCTGGGACCCGCAAACATCAGGACTGACCGTGAGGCTCCGCGATAATCCTGGTCGCGTTGGCCATACGACAGGGCGTTGGAAGTTCGCCGGTTCGCTCACGCTGGTCGAGGTTGCCTTCGGTCCGAACGAGAAGCAGTTCAAAAATCAGGAACTGCTTGAGCAGGTTCACTCATCTGAAGATCCGCTCGACCTCCTGCTCGGCGGCAAGTTAGGATTGCCGAGCGATCTTCGCCGGGTGCTTGCCTTTGAGAAAGTTCGCGGTGAGCTCACAAATATTTTCTATTCGATGGAGTCGAGCAACACCGACTTCTACGCCCACCAATTCAAGCCAGTGCTCCGCTTCGTCGAATCGCCATTGGGGCGACTTCTGATTGCCGACGAGGTTGGCCTCGGCAAAACGATTGAAGCCGCCTACATTTGGAAGGAACTCCAGGCGAGATACGGCGCCCGCCGGTTGTTGATTGTCTGTCCGGCCATGCTCAGGGATAAATGGCGGCGCGACCTCCAGGCGAAGTTCAATATCAAGGCACAGGTCATTTCCGCCAGCGATCTTTTAGTGAAGGCACGCGAGATCGTCACGGATGGGGCGCTTGAGTCTTTCGTGGCAATTTCTAGCCTCGAAGGTTTGCGCCCACCCGCAGATTTCGAGGACGACCGTAAGGCTAGTCGGCGCGCTCAATTCGCCCGCTTGCTGGATCAGAATCCTACTTCTGCCGACTTTGCCCTCTTCGACCTCGTGATCTTTGATGAGGCCCACTATCTCCGCAATCCGTCCACTGCCAACAACAGACTAGGACGCTTGTTGCGCGAGGCTTCCCGCCATCTCTTGTTGCTGACGGCGACGCCAATTCAGATTGGTAGCCAGAATCTCTACCAACTCCTTAGGCTCATTGATCCAGACGTCTATTTCAACGAGGCCGTCTTCGCGGATGTTCTGACGGCAAACGCGGCGATCGTGTCGGCGCAGCGGGCGCTGTGGGCTAACCCTCCAAAGATTCGCGAAGCCGAGGCAGCTGTTAGATCAGCTCGCGCCAATAGCTATTTTCAAGGCGATCCCGTCTTGCAGAGGATCGAGGCACTTCTGCCTGAGGCAGATACGCAAACGGTGATGCGTATTGAAGCGCTACGGCTCTTGGAATCGCGGTCCCTATTAGCGCAGCACATGACACGTAGCCGAAAGCGTGAAGTCTTGAAGGATCGGGTCAGGCGCGCGTCTCAAGTCTTGGCTGTTGAGTTTAGCTCGTTAGAGAAGGAGGTGTACGATCAGGTCTCAGCGGCTATCCGGGCCAAGGCCAAGGGTGAATCTTGGGCTGTCGTCTTCTCCCTCATTTGTCGCCAGCGACAGATGGCCAGTTCGATCGTCGGCGCCCTCGAGAGCTGGAAGAATACGGACTTTCTGGAGGAGCTCGTCTGGGACGATCTGGGGGTTCTACCCCAGGATCTGTTCGGAGATCGCGGCGACAATCAACAGGAGGTAGCCGCTCCGACCATCAATCTTACCTCAGATGTAGACCTCGCGCGCCTTGAGGAACTCGATACCAAGTATCGACAGCTCATCCAATTTCTGAAGGCAGAACTGAAGCGCGATCCGCATGAAAAATTCGTGCTATTTGCGTTCTTTCGAGGAACGCTCACCTATCTTCATCGCAGGCTTCAGGCTGACGGTGTCCAAGCCATAGTTCTTATGGGTGGAGCAGATATCGACAAGGACGCGGTGGTCGAGACGTTCTCTAAGACGACCGGGCCGACCGTACTTTTGTCTTCTGAGGTTGGAAGCGAGGGGATCGATCTCCAGTTTTGCCGGTTCGTGATCAATTACGATCTTCCATGGAATCCCATGCGGGTGGAACAGCGCATTGGTCGCCTCGATCGCCTGGGGCAACGTGCTGAACGTATCTCGATCATTAGTCTTGCTGTTTCGAATACGATTGAAGACCGGATCTTGATGCGCCTTTATGAGCGGATTGCGGTGTTCCGAGAGAGTATCGGTGACATGGAGGAAATTCTCGGCGACGTTACCGAGAAACTGATCGTCCAGCTTTTTGATCCGAGCCTGACCGAAGAGGAGCGGGAGCAGCGCGCGGCGCAAACCGAGTTGGCTCTTGAAAATTCGCGCCAGCAGCAGGGGGAGCTTGAGCAGGAAGCCATAAATCTGGTTGGCTTCTCCGATTTCATTCTAGACCAGATCAACGAAAGCCGGGCTCAGGGGCGCTGGCTGAGTGGAGCAGAACTCCTTGCCCTTGTTGATGATTTCTTTGCCCGTCATTTTGCGGGAACGCGAATTGAACCGCTCGATCACGAAGTGACGTCGGCCAGCATACTTTTGTCTGAAGAGGCGAAGCTGTCTCTCGGTCAATTCATTGCCGATACTGCGCCGGCAGTGCGGACGCATCTGCATCAGTCGCTCCGCCCCATTTCTTGCGTCTTTGATCCCCGTCGCGTCAATCGATCGGTCAAAGGTGCTGAGTTTATTGAGCCGAGCCATCCTCTTATTCAATGGGTTCGGCAGGCCTACGAGCTTGAACCTGCACAGATCCATCGCGCCTCCGCTCTGCATCTCAGGAGTGGAGAGACTGACATGCCTGAGGGATTCTACGCCTACTCGATACATAGGTGGTCGTTCCAGGGCATCAAGCGAGAAAGTGTGATTGCTTACGCTGCGCAGATGTTGGGCCAAGCCCGTCCACTGACGTCAATTGAAGCAGAGAGGCTCGTGGGGTTGGCGGCAAGTCGTGGGCAGCCACTAGCCAACGTTTTTGCATCTGGCGTAGACCGGCACGAATTATCTCAGGCCGCGCAGGCATGTGAAGAACAGCTTGGGCTAGAATTTGAGAAGCGGCTCGTCGATTTTTTAGTTGAGAATACGGTGAGGTGCGATCAGCAGGCGACGAGTGCCACGAAGTTTGCGGCGCGTCGCATTGCAGAGCTTCAAGACCGTGTTGAGCGATTCCAACTTGAGGGCAATGATCGCCTCGTACCCATGACCGAAGGTTTGTTGAAAAAGGAAGAAAGCGAACTGAAGTTCAAACTACAAGTCGTTGATAAGAAGAGAAACGTTGACCCGACGATGGTGCATTTGGGCCTTGGGCTTATCCGAGTAGCATAACATGCTTGAGAGATGGAAGGTAAAACTGCGTGCGATGGCGGATCGTTTCCGCCGAAAAGAAGACTCGGAGCCTGCGGGGACAACGAATGCATGTCCTCCTCTCCAACTGAATCTTGGTATCGACTTCGGGACACGATTCACAAAGGTTTGCGTTCGCGATGTGGGGGCAGAAGTCACGCGTGTCGTGAGTTTTGCGTCCGGTATCGCCTGCCCGTCAGTCGTGGTCGTCTCTCCATCGGGGGAGCTGCGTGCGTTGGGCTCAAAGTCGGTAAGGAGCCGTGAAGTCCCAGTGACGTACCTCAAGATGCGGATCGCCGGCATGGGGATCGATGACGGCCCACCGTCTGTGGCAGGATTTAATCTGGCAGATGCAGACGTCACGAAAGCGCTCTCGAGTTGGTTTTTGGCTGACGTGATTGCCAAGTGCAAGAGCGGGATTGCGAGAAATGAAAGCGAACTCATTCGAGGCCGGGATTTAAAGTGGACTGCGAACGTTGGCGTTCCTGTTGCGCACTACGACTCACCGGCGATTTCGACTTTCAACGAGGTCTTGGCTGTCGCTTGGCTCTGGCAAGACAGGGGTTTTTTGCCCCCGGACATTGGAAGTGCTGTGGCTCGCTATCGGGAGACGCTTGCGGACGCTCTCTGTGTTCCGCGCGACTGTCATCCTGTTCCCGAGATCGCTGCTGCCGTTCAGTCATTTGTGTCAAGCCGCGAAGCCGTTCCCGACCGCTACATCTATGTCGATATTGGAGGCGGTACGGTTGATGCCGTGGTGTTCAAGTATACAAATTACTCTGGTGAGAAACGCGTGAATTTTTTTGCCGGCGAGGTCCAGCCGCTGGGTACAGAGCCATTCCTGAAAGCCTGCGGTTTGCCGTTGGGTGACGAGGGACTGAGCCGCCTGACGAAAGGCATTCCTAAGGAAACTGACAGCTCTGTTAAATTGAAGTTGCAACTTGAGAACCTGCTGGGGCGCGTTCTTATTACTGCTAGGAGTAAAGATGGCGGATTACCTTGGGCCGTACACTCTCGAGAAGGCACTGGGTTGAACCATATCGGAAATCTTCAACCCGACCAGATGAAGCCCTTGCGGATTCTTCTCGGTGGCGGTGGTGCTCGCATCCCCTGGTATAGAGATGTGTTATTGGGCGCATGGAGCCAACAGAAGCTCCGGAATTTTGGTTTTCCACCGTTTGAGCTGCTGGAGATTCGTTGTCCCAAGGATCTGTCGGTCCGCGAAGAGAGGCGACAGGAGTATCATCGGTTAGCGATTGCGTATGGTCTATCTGTGCCACTTGGGGAGGGGCCAGACGTCGGTCTGCCAAGTCAATTTGAGAAATCTCCGCCGATGCCGCAGTGGTCTCCAAGCGTGGGAAACTATCTCGACAGCAAGGATGCTTATGATTGAAAGGGCCTGAGTAGCACTCTGGTAGAATTGAATCGTTCTCAGAGCGAACTGACGTATCGCCCTTCTGTGACTCCCAAGATCATATAGACAGCGCTGCCACATAGGGATCCCAGATCTCCACGTCGTGCCGGACCGGCGCTTGGTCCTGTTCAGGCCATACCAGCCCGAGGTGAGCGGATTTTATGTGGTCCCTCCGTATCGCCTCCTGCCCGACAGTGCAGAATGCTCGCCGCATCTCGTGACAGACGATCAAATGCCAGTGCTGGTCGGGTTCTCGTTGAAAGAGTTCGTTTTGGCCGCCGCTGAGGATGCGAGCGCTGCTGTGGATAACCAATGAACAAATGCATCTTGTCGCTGCGGTAGCTAGGCTTGCGAATGCGAAAATGGCAGGAATTGCTTGTGCTTACCGATTTGGGTGCACTCATCTTTTGCAGTTGGAGCATTAGGGAGATTACATGCCGATAGGGACGGTTAGCCCGATCCGTTCCCCGCCGGATAGGCGGCTGAGAGACATGTGATTTGCGCGAGCGCGGACGTGAAGAAGTTCCCCGCCGGATAGGCGGCTGAGAGACGTGTCCGAGAAGGAAGTTCCCGGCAAGAGTAGTTCCCCGCCGGATAGGCGGCTGAGAGACGTACGACGGCGGCGAGCGAGCGGCGTGGTGCGTTCCCCGCCGGATAGGCGGCTGAGAGAGGCAAGCCGTCGTCGAAAAGCGGGCGCCGCAAGTTCCCCGCCGGATAGGCGGCTGAGAGAGCGAGCACGGCGGCAACCACAGCCATTACGAGGTTCCCCGCCGGATAGGCGGCTGAGAGATTGCCTCGTGCGAAACTCCTCGGGAAAAATACGTTCCCCGCCGGAGAGGCGGCTGAAAGATCGATGCCTATTGCCCTCAGCGTTCTCGTTCCGGGTCCCTCTCCTGCTTCACGGATCGACTTTTTTCCCGCTCCTCAGCCGCCTCGCGCAGCGTCCCGACCAGGAATCTTTTCTCACCCTCAGGATTTAGAGCCGCGTCCAGGGCGCGCTCAGTTTTAAAGGTTTTGAACCCCCCGTAGAGGTGACGAACGGTGAGGGTCGGGCGCTTGTCGTCTGCCATTGAAATGGCTCCTGTCTTGATTAGCGTTCGAGTTCCGGGCTGGTGGTGGGCTCTTGCTGGGTCTCCGGAACCGGCCGCGGGAGGGTGCGAATGGCGCTGCGGGCTTTGAGCGTTTGAATCAAGTCACGCTGCTGCAGCGAGGAGGGGGCGGGTGCTCTGTGCAGGACGCCTTGCCGATGCGCCGTCACGCGGTCCATAAGTTCCAGATTGATGGAGGTGCGGGCATGGCTGGCAATATCGCGGGCAGCGTCGTGCAGATCCATCAAGCCAAGGGTGAGCTCATGCTGCGCCTGCCGCAGCGGTGCGTTCTGGCTCAGGGCCATTTGCAAGGCATGGCTTTTAGCCAGCAGCGCATTGGTTTTCTGCTCGAGCGCCTGTTCGGCCTGCTCCAGACGCTTGTAATGCGTGAGGTAGCTCTGCGCACTCTGGGGCAGGGGGCCTTCGTCCATAAAGGCTTCGACCTCACGGCGTTCCGCGGCGAGACGCTTCGTGCTGTCAAATCGCTGCGGGCGATCGAAATCCTGCGTGCTCATGCTGTGTCTCCCGATAAGGCGGCGGGACGGGATGCGATCCATTGGGCGATCTCACGCGCGAGATACACCCGGCGATGCGCGCCGATAGCAATTCGGCGGGGAAAGCGGCCGGCCCGTTCCATCGTGTCAATATGGCGCCCGGAATAGACGACCAGCCGGCTGACTTCGCGCTTGGAGAGAAACCGGTCCTGTGCCCCTAGCTGGGGAGCCGCACCGCTGAAAGGACACGCGCCGCGGGCGTTCAGCTTAGACTGCATCCAGGCGGTGATCTCGTCCGCACTCCAGCCAATGCGGGCCGGACCGAGAATGCGGCGTCGCGGAAACGCGCCCGCCTGTTCGAGCCGGGCGATGTGGGGGAGGGAGAAAACGACGCGCCGCGATACGGCGCGGCCCGAGAGCAATGCCGACGGAATGGTTTGATCGCGATAAGCGGCTTGTTCTCCCGTCCCGAGCATGGCCGATCCTCACTGTTTGAAAAGGTGAGTCCGACATGGTGGGACAGTTCAGCCAGAAACAGATTGGCGGGCCAGGATGGCGCTGTGCGATCGACCGGTTTGGCTGGCACGTGTTCTGGATTGGGAGGTCTTTGCCATCCAGCCCCGTCAAATGTGCGGCAGGTCGGTGATTATGCGTGCTCACGCGGTCCATGTTCGCATATGCGCGGAAGGCTTGATGAGTGGTTGGTCTCGCGCTGGGCGTGCGAAGCGCTATGCCAGTTCTGCGTACAAGGGAACGGAGGGGGCGTGGCGGTCTATAGCCTCGATCACTGGGCGCGCGAGCGGCAGGTTGGTCCTCTCGCGAGGCCAGAGCTCCCGAAACGCCTGCACGGTCTCCCGGGCAGCATCGAGGACCAGCTTTTCCGGGAGAAGGGCTTTGGCCGCCAGGTGACGCAGTTCATCACTGTCTAAGGCCGCCATTTTCCTGGTGCGCGAGTAGTTGAGGGCTGCCGTGTCCTCACTGGGGATATACGGGATAGTCGATAGCAGATCATAGGCCGGAGCGAGCACCGCGTCTCTTCGGTTCGGGTAGATGAGCGACCAGTTCTTCAGATGCATGTCGCCATTGCCGATTAAAGCGCTGTAGACGAGGCGCCGGATAAATTCGGTGACGGCCGCGTCGCCGGCTTCGATGCCGATGACCTTGGCAATGTTGCGGTAGCTGGCGGTTTTGTATTTGTCGTCCGGGAAAACGCCGAAAATCTGCGCGAAATCTTCAATATGGATGGGGCCCTCGGGCGTGCGGTCGAACCGGCTGACGGCCAGAGCTTGGCCTTTGAGCTCGCCAATGCCCTCCGGCAGTCCTTGAATAGCGCCGAGGTCGACAAGCTGGAGGTCGGGAACATCCATACCCATGCTGCGGGCCAGACTCATCATGGAAAATTCGTTCTCGGGCACGCCTGAGAATTGCTGCGAGGGCAGTTTGACGATCCATGATCCGCCCACGCCCTCAGCCGGGATGGTCAGGCCGCCGCGCCTATGCGCGTTTTCCAGGGCTGAGAATTTGAGCTGAATGCCGGCCAGGGAGAAGCGGAGCGCGTTAGGGCGCGCGTCAATCACGTCCGCGCCGCCAGCGTCTGGACGAACCGCGCCGGCCAACGGATGAATCGCGATTGCGCCGGGAAGATCGCGGCCCAACATTCCCAGCAGGTGGAATTCGCGTTGCGGGTTGACCCCGGCCCGCTCAGCCAGGTAGCGGCGCAGATGACCTTCGGGCAGAAGATTTGAGAAAAAGGGCGGGACGACCCGCTGGGTCGGCCTGAAGGCTGTGATAAGGCCGCCGAGATCGTCCTTGAAGGACAGGCTTAGCGTGGGCCGCAAATCATCGGCGACATAGTCTTCATTGAACGCGAAGATCGTCCGGTCGCCCTGAACATTCGTCAGCGTTGCGATGGAGCGCCCATGCAGCCGCACATCGAGGATGGAGACCTCACGCATCGAGATCGTCCTCATCGAGGGCATAGGCTGGACGCGGTGAGGTCGCACGGCCATGGGCCACTTTGTTGCGCAAGGACGTCAGTACGTCGGCGGCCTCCCTCAAGGCCTTGGGCGATTCTGATTTCGTTTTGGTGATCATGCGTAACGCCGCCTCCAGCTGCACGGCGTCCTCCGCAGTGAGGGGGGCGATGCGCAGCATATTGAGGCTATCCAACACGCGTTCCAGATCCGGGCTCTCGCCCTGCGCGGCGCGTCTGCTCTCAATCAGCTTCAAGGCGCGGGAGAGAGAGTGTCGTGTGCTCTCACTCAGTCCGGGTTTAAGCGGGGCGTGCGCCCGCAAGAGGCCCGCTACGGCGGGGACGAGTTTGCGTGGCACCAAGGCAGGCTCCAGATCGAGTGCCCGGGCCAGGGCCATGAAACTGGAGAGGCCAGGTTCCAGCTTTCCACTCTCGATCTGCGATATATGACTTTGCGTGACCCCCGACCGCTGGCTGAGTTCGCGTTGCGTCATGCCGGCGCCCTCACGCGTCTTGCGGAGCAGTGCAATAAGGTCTTCACTGGCATAGCCCATGATCAGCATCCTAATCAGATCGTCGTTATGATTAGAATACTATATCAACCCCCGCGCTCTTGCAAGAAATGATACAATAATCTGATATTCATGTCCTAATGATATAAAATCCTAATCACATCAGCGCGCGAGCGGGGTGGCTGGCTTAGGGTGCGCATTGGACGTCTGGACTGGCCGCGCGCGCTTGCGGGGGGCCAGGAGTGGCTTTTCCGGCGGATAGGCTTTGACGACGCGCTTCACATGCGCCGCCCATAAGGCCAGGGCGTCTCGCATCTGGGGCAGATATTT
The DNA here is from genome assembly GCA_002279935.1 of Hyphomicrobium sp. 12-62-95. Lineage (GTDB taxonomy): Bacteria > Pseudomonadota > Alphaproteobacteria > Rhizobiales > Hyphomicrobiaceae > JAGVSR01. The sequence continues at coordinate 28,498 of NCCZ01000009.1, forward strand.
GGCGCGGTTATAGAGCCCGGACACGCCGTCAAAACTCTCCGAGCTGTGGTTAAGAATGCGCTCGATGATATGCGGCGCAACGCCGAGATTGCCCAGTCCCGTCGCCCCCGTCCGCCTGAGATCGTGAAGTGTCCATTCATCGATTGGGCAAAGTTCATCCAAAGCCCGCTTGGCTGGGGAGTAGCCGCTGAAGGGCCGCTCCATCTTGCCGCGGGCCGGGAAGACATACTCCGAGTCAAAGCGCGGCAGGGTCTGCAGGATTGCGCGGGCGCGGGGGAGGAGGGGGACATCATGGGCCTGGCCATTCTTGGTGCGCTGTGTGGGCAGTTTCAGGAGGGAGAGATCTCCGGTGAGTTCGCTGCTCCTCATCCCGCAGATTTCACCCCGGCGTTGAAGGGTCAGGATCAATAGATGGACGATCGGGCCATAGGGGTATCCCATGGCGGCAGCCGCATGCCAGATTTTGGCAAGTTCCTGGTCAGTCAGGACGCGCGTGCGCTTCGCCTTCTTGGCCGGCGGTTTAAGTTTGAGGCAGGGGCTCTCTGGGATCAGGCGCCGGCTTTCGCACCAACCAAAGAACGTCCGGATGTTGGAATAGGCATGAATGGCGGCGCTGGGTCGTTTCGCACGAATGAGGCGATCCAGGATGGTGAGGATATCAGCGGCTGTGATGGCAAGGAGAGCCTTTCCGCGCCAAGTTGGCAGGAAGGTTGCCCGCAAAAGCCGCTCGGTTTCGGCGGCGGTGGAGGCCTTGTTATGAACCTTGCAATAAAGGTCGGCGAAATCCTCCAGGGCCTTTTCAAAGACCAGACCCTTGGGGGCCGTTGCCGGTGCGATCGTTTCTCCTGGGCCGGCGAGCGTGCGCGGGTCTTGCCCGGCATTGATTGCTTCGATCAGGCGCGAGGCCTTGAGCCGCGCCGCGACCAGTTTGAGATCGGGATAAGTGCCCAAGGTCAGGCGTTGCGAGCGGCCTTGGTGTGTGTAGGTCAAGTAGAAGCTTTTCAGACCGGTATGGCTGACCCGCAGCCCTAAGCCACCGATCGATCCGTCCGGAACCTGCACCTTTCCCCGTTTCGGGGCTACCAACTGTCGGATCATCAGATCGTTCAAAACGGATTGGGATTTTCGGGGAGAGCGCTTGGCCATCGGGTCCTCCTTGCTACGCTGGGGACATATCGGGGGACATTAGGGGGACATTAAGAGGGCGCGTCGGTGCGAGCACAAATTTCCGCGTATGTTTTCTAACTAACGGATTTATATGTATAATTTTGAAATTCCTGAAAACCCGCTGCGTGCTAAAAAACGCTGTTCACCAGTCTGGGGGACTGGGGGTCGGAGGTTCAAATCCTCTCGCTCCGACCAATCATTTCATTCCGCTCGGGTTCTTAACTACGGCCTGCCAGTCGGTGAAGGCGGCGGCTTGGCCGGCGGGGTGGCCTTGCGCGTTGGTCAAGTTCCAGACGGCGGCGTTGGCGATGTGGAAGCGGCGGCCGGTGGCGGAGATGCGGACGCCAGCGTAGTCGTCGATGATGCCGAGGCGCGTGACGCGATAGAGCAGGCGGGCGCGCTCGTCGCGCGCCAGTGGCTCGGCGGAGAGGCGCGAGGGCAGGCGCGTGAAATCCTCGAAGGACATTTCGAAGAGGCGAAGCGCCGTTTCATTGCCAAAGAAGAATATGGGATCGGGTTCGGTGCCGTGGGCGACGATGGCGGTAGGCGCGGTCCAGAGCGCGTGCGCGATGTCGTTTGAGGGCGGGATGAGGTCGCGGCCAGTGAGGGCGTGGTAGCTCGTCGCGATGCGCGCGATGCGAGCGCGTGCCTCGTCATTCCATATTGGCTTTGGGATTGCGGACATCGGCACTGTTCGTCAGGCAAGCGCGGGCGGGGTGAGTTTGCGCGCCATGGCGAGGAAGGCCGAGACGTGCGGCGGATGAGGTTCGCGCGCTTTGAGGACGAGGCCGATCTCGTGGGTGACGGCGGGGGCGACGATGGGGATCGCGACGAGTTCCATGGGGGCTGCGAAGCGTTCGCCGGTTCCAAGGGCTGCGATGGTGGCGAAGAGGCCGGAGCGGACGTGGACGTGGAGCATCGTCATGGAGTTCGATTCCAGCATGGGCGGGCTTTCGATGCCGGCGTCGTAGAGGTGGCGATCGATAATGCGGCGGTTCTGCATGTCGCCGGTGAGAAGGCAAAGCGGCAAGCGGCCAGCTTCGGTCCACGAAATATCTTTGCGCTCGGCGAGAGGATGGCCGGGGGCGACGAGGAGCGCGTAGTGCTCGGCGTAGAGGGACACGGTCTGGAAGCGCTGGACGAGATCGGTGCCGATGTAAGTGACTCCGATGTCGATCTCGAGGTTGTCGAGGCCGGAGAGGATCGTGTTCGTCGACATGCTGACGATGGAAAGGTGCAAGCCGGTGTGCTTGGCCATGAACGGCAGCGTCATGTCGGGGACGAAGGGCAGGGCGGTCGGGATGACGCCGATGGTGAGTGTACCGGTCAGGCCGCGTTTGAGGCCGTCGATTTCCTGGCGCATGGTGCGGGCGTCGGAGACGATGCGGCGGGCCCAATCGAGGACGCGTTCGCCCTCGGGCGTGAAGCCGCGAAACCGGGAGCCGCGCTCGACGATGAGCACACCCAATTGATCCTCGAGGCTTTTGACGGCGGAGGAGAGCGTGGGCTGGCTGATGCCGCAGGTCTCCGCCGCGCGGCCGAAGTGGCGTTCGCGGGAGAGGGCCAGGAGGAGTTCGAGTTTGTCGATCATGGGCGGGTTGGCCTTGTGGCGGCCGGGATAGATATAGCCGCTTTTGGGCGCAGCCGACAGTTTCGCGCCTTGCAGCGCGGCGGGGGAGGGTTCAAAGTTCGCGGCAGGTTAACTGACACGCGGAACGACGCCCCATGCAACTCGATGAACGGCCGGAGACGGAAGAGGTCGTGCTGGTCGATGCCGACGACCGGCAAACCGGGACGGCCGGCAAGATGGCGGCGCACCGTGAGGGCGCGCTGCATCGCGCGTTTTCGGTGATCATTTGGAACCGGGCGGGCGAAGTGCTGCTGCAGCGCCGGGCGCTTGCCAAATATCATTCGGGCGGGTTGTGGACGAATGCGTGCTGCGGGCATCCGCGGCCGGGCGAAGCGGTGGACGCGGCGGCGTCGCGGCGGCTTTCTGAAGAGATGGGGTTTGGGTGTCCGCTCGAGGAATTCGGCACGATCACCTATCGCGCTGAACTCGATCAAGGGCTGGTGGAGCACGAGTTCGTGCATGTGTTTCGCGGCACGTTCGATGGCGCGATGGCGCTCAATCCGGATGAGGTCTCCGAGATCCGCTGGATGACGCCGGAGGCGCTGCTGGCGGCGTTCGACGCGACGCCGGAGATTTTTACGGCGTGGTTCGTGAAGTATATGCGGGCGGGGTGGCCGCTCGACCGGCCAGCGGTTTCCGGCTGACACACGCGTTAGGGGCGCCTTAACCAGCGGCTGGCATCCTCCGGACAGGTTTGCGTTTGTCCCGAGGTTTGCGTCCCATGTTTGCGTTTTCACGTGCGCCGATGCGCGCATCCGTCACCGGCTTTGTAAAGCCCGTGCTCGTCCTTTCGCTGGCCGCGCTGCTGGCGGCTTGCTCCAATGCCAAACAACCCGCAGGTCCGCAGGTGTTTTCCTGGCTCGCGCCGGAACCGCCGCCGCCGGCCCCTGTCGTTCAGGCCGAGGTTGAATTGGAAGACGACGGTCTGCCGCCGCAGGCCGACCCGGCGGCCGGTATTCGCCGCTTGCCCGATGATCCCAGTGCGCCGTGGAGCCCGAACTATGGGCGCAGCGCAGCGGGTGCGGGCGATGTTGCGATTCCCAATGCCGCGCCCACTTCCGTTGCCGATGACGATGGATTGCCGGCGATCAAGTCGCCGGAAGAGGCCGGCGTGATCGTGCAACCGCAGCAGCGGCGCATGCAGGGGGCCTCGCTCGTGTCGCCGTGGCGGACGTGTTCGTCGGCGGAGCGCTGGAAGTGCGCGCGGTGAGGCGCTAGCGTTCACGCTTCACTTGCCGCGGAGGATGCGATTGGCCGGTCTGCCCGTCATCGAACCGTATCTGGCGCGGCCGCGCAGCGTGCAGGCGCGGGCGGAAATCGATCGTATTTTTTTCGAATCGAGCGCGACGACGACGTTTGCGTCGGATGACGCGCGGGAGACGTTTCATGATCGCTGGCTGGGGCGATATCTGGCGCACGATGCGCGCCATGCGTTTCTTGCCGTCGCGGCTCCCGGCACTGCGGAAGAGACGATCGCGGGATATTTGGTTGGATCGCTGGACGATCCGGCGCAGGCGGCGCGGTTCTACGATCTTGGCTATTTTAAATCGGTGGCTGCGTTGACAGCGCAGTATCCGGCGCAATTGCACGTGAACCTTGCCGAGGCGTGGCGCGGCCAAGGTGTGGGAGGAGCGCTGGTGGAGGCGTTTTGTGCGCATGCGCGGGCGGCGGGTGCGCCGGGCGTGCATGTGTTTACCGGGCGCGGAATGCGCAACGTGCGGTTCTATGAAGCGGCCGGGTTTCGTGACGTTGGCGCCGTGGCGTGGAATGGGTCAGAGATCGTGATGCTTGGGCGCAGTCTCAGTTGAACTCAAATGCGGGCGCGTGCGAGGCGGGCAGCGATCATTTCACCGATGGCCAGTGCCGACGTGAGCCCGGGGCTTTCGATGCCGTAAAGGGCGATCAGATTTTCACAGCCATGGTTTTCGGCATCCGCGATGAGAAAGTCTTGGGCGGGAACGCCAGCGCGCGCGAGCTTGGGGCGAACACCGGCGTAAGCGGGGGTCAGGCGGGTTTCGTCGATGGCCGGCCAATAACGGCGGATGGCCTCGGCAAATGCGTGGCGGCGGGCGCCATCGGGATCATCGAAGGTGGTTGAAGGCTCATCGACCCACGCGACATCCGGGCCGAATTTGGCTTCACCGGCCGTCGTCAGCGTGAAGTGGATGCCGAGGCCGGCGCTGGATGGCATGGGATAAATGAGGCGCGAAAAGGGGGCTTTGCCGCCGAGTGCGTAGTAGTGGCCCTTGGCGAAATGCGTTTGCGGGATGGATGCTCCAAGCGGCGGCGTGATGAGCCTGGCCAGCGTGGTTGCTTGAAGTCCGCCCGCGAGAACGAGGCTGCGGCAGGTGATGGCGGCTTCGCAGCCGTGGCTGACGGTGACGATCCGGAACTGGTGCGGTTCGCGGTCTATGGCAACGGCTGAGGTGCCGGTGGCGACTGTGCCGCCGCGATCGATGAAGCGCGCTTCGAGGGCGAGCATGACGCCGGTGCTGTCGACCACCGCGGTTGAGGGCGAGTGCAGGGCTGCGACGGATGTCAGGCCGGGTTCCATAGCTTCGGCGTCCGGGCCGGTGAGCAGATGCACGTCGGTGACGCCGTTGGCGCGGGCGTTTGCAGCGAGTGCTTCAAGAGCGGGGATTTCGGATGGATTGCAGGCGACGACCAGTTTGCCAATCTGTGCATAGGGCACGCCGGCATCCGTGCAGAAGGACCGAAGACGGTTGCGGCCTTCGACGCAGAGGCGGGCTTTGAGGGAGCCCGGCGGATAATAAAGGCCGGCATGGACGACTTCGCTGTTGCGGGCGGTGGTTTCCTGGCCGAGGCGGGCGTGGCGTTCGATGAGCAGCACATCGCTGCTGCCCGATGTGCAGGCGTCAGCGGTCGCGAGGCCGATGATCCCGCCGCCAATGACGGCGGTTTCAAAGTCCACTGACAATCAACAGCCCCGCAGGTTTGTTTGTCCCACTGATTTTAAATGAGAATAGCGGAATGTTCCGCACTTTATCCACAGCCGATCAGATCGAGAACAAAAGGCTTGGAACAAAATGCGAATCACTGGTTCCAGTCTGTTCAACGCAAAACTGCCCGGCGGGATGGCCTGCCGGGCTGGATGTCGAGCGTTCGGATCGATCTCTTTAAAGGACCGGATTTTCGCTTAGTTCATCAGACACCGCCGCGACCGGTGCCGGAGCGGGGGCCGGTTCGGCGTGCGGGGGCGCGCGATCGGGAAGGCCGAACCCAGCTGTGGGGTCGTCGGTGCGGCGCGACTTGCCTTCGAAGTAGGCGCCCTGCTCGATGGCCAATGTCAGATGGTAGACGTCACCTTCGACGCGGCTGGTGGATTGAAGCAGGACGCGTTTGCCGCGCACCGAGCCCATGACGTGGCCGCGCACGACGACCTCGTCGCCGACAATGCCGCCGGTGACCGTGGCGCGCTCGCCGACGAGAACGTGAGACCCGTGGATATCGCCATTGATCTCGCCTTCGATCTGGACCTCGCCGCGCGAGACGAGGTTGCCGGTGATCTGGAGTTCAGGCCCGATGATAGAGGGCGAGCCGCGTTCGGCGGACCGGAGTACGCCGCCGATCGGGCGGGTTGGCGGGGCGGTGGTCTGCGGAAGTGTGGGCGGTTGTGATGCTGTCATGAATCCGGATTTCGCGTCGCCATCCGGTTTTCTAAAATTTGGCAGCATCGAACGCCTCCCTCATACACTACGCCTCACCCCGAGCACGACGCCATACGGCGCAAATCGTGCGCGAATATGACAGTCTCTTTGCGACCCGAAATTCCCCACGGGTTGCCAAGAGATCCTGCACGGCTAACACGTTTCATGACGCAGGTCACGACGCTCAGTTGCGGTTTAAGTCAACATGCAATCGCTTCGGGCAGCTTGCCTGCGCGGTGGGCGCGGTCCGCCTAATCGGGCGCCGCTTTACTCATGTTTTCAGGGCTTTGACGGCATCCAGGACCTCCTCCGCGTGACCGGGGACACTGACTTTGCGCCAGACTTTCGCCAGTTTGCCCTTGGCATCGATGAGAAAGGTTGAGCGCTCGACGCCCATGTACTTCTTCCCGTACATGGATTTCTCGACCCAGACGCCGTAGGCGGTGGCGACCTCTTTTTCCTCATCGGACAAAAGGCGGACGGTGAGGTCGTGCTTGCAGCGGAATTTGTCGTGACTTTTCACGCTGTCGGGGGAAATGCCGTACACGGCGGCGCCGGCTTTCGTGAAGGCGGGCGCGAGATCGCTGAAGTCTTTGGCTTCGCGCGTGCAACCTGACGTGTCGTCTTTGGGATAGAAATAGATGACGACGGGCTGGCCCTTCAACTTGGACAATTTGACCTCGGAGCCGTCATCGGCGGGAAGCTTGAAATCGGGAGCCTTGGCGCCTTCTTCGAGCATGGGACGTGCCTTTCTTTTGTCGCTTTTGCACCTGTACTTGCGATGGAACGGAGCTTAGCCGATCCCGGTTCAAGAGACAGTTGATTCGGCATTGTTTTCCGACAGTTCGAGCGAAGTTGTCCAGACGCGGATCATGGGGTTGACCGCTGAGGCAATCCGCATAGCCGACGGGTCTATTTCAGGCGGCAATTCCTGCGGGGCGCGAAGGGGATCGTGAAGGGTGGATAGACCGAACTGGACGGAGCAACAGCCGCGCACGGCGGCACAGCGCACCGGCCGCACCCGACCACCGGCTCCATCGCCCGCACCCGACCACGCCGCGCGTCTCGGTTCGCAGGGCCGCCGCCGGTGGCGGGACAGCGAGCAATGGCCGGCTCCGGCGCGTCTAGCCGGCCGGGTCTTGATGTGGTTTGCGCCCGTCGTCATCCTCTCTGTCCTGGCGCTGATCGTCCTTTACGTCCGGCTGCTGCAGGGGCCCGTCTCACTCAAGGTTATGGCAGGGCCGATCGAGCGCGGGATCAGCGCGGAATTGCAGGGCCTCACGGCCAAGGTCGACGATGCCATTCTGCAGCGCGGCCCGAGCGGCGAGTTTGAATTCCAATTGCGCAACTTGCGGCTCTTCGAGGCCGACGGCAGCGTTGTGGCATCGGCACCGGTGGCCGGCGTCGCGCTCGATCTGGCGCAATTGATGATGTTCACGGTGGCCCCGCGCCGGGTCGATCTCATCGAGCCGCGGGTGTCGGTGGTCTATTCCGAGCGGGACGGTCTATCGCTCAGTTTCTCCGAACCGGTGACGGCTGCGCCCGATACGCCGCTATCGGCGGCGCCGGATAAGCCCACGGTCGCCGAGGTGCCGGCGGCGCCTTCGGCGGCTGTGCCAAGCATGCTGCGTAAGCTGGACCTGGCGCGTGTCATTTCCGAATACTCGGCGCGGGCGCGGCGGCAGCAGGATGCATCGTCGAACCTGGCGCAGGTCGGGTTTCGTAATGCCACGGTCGATATCGACTACGAGGGCCGGCGCAGCAGCTGGAAGGTTGCCGAGCTGGCGCTCGATCTCGATCATAAGCGCCGGCGCAGCGTGATCTCTGGTGTTGCGCAGATTGAAAGCGACCGCGGGCGGTGGACGCTCTCGTTGCTGACGGAGGATTCGGAGAAGTCGGGGACGCTGACGCTGAAGGCGTCCGTGCGCGATCTGGTGCCGAGCGTGCTGGGGAGAGCATTTCCGAATATGGCGCTGTTGCGCGCGCTCGATCTGCCGACGGCGGCGAATGCCGCGATCCGGTTCAAGACGACGGGCGAAGTGAACGGCGCTGATTTTGCGGTGGAGACGAGCCGGGGGCTTATTGATTTTGGATCGGCGATGTCGGCGCCGATGCTGATCGATGCGGGGTTGTTCAACATCAATTACGACGCGGCCACGGAAAAGGTGACGCTGGCTCCGTCGACGGTGCGGTGGGGCGACAGCACGGTGACGCTGACCGGCGGCGCGGTGCATGAGACGGCGTCCGATGTATCAAGCTGGGCGTTCAACGTGCGCAGTGTGTCGGGATCGCTGGCGGCGGAAGAGTTCAAGGTTGCGCCCGTTGCGCTCGATGCCTTTGCGATCGATGGGCGGATTATTCCCGCCACGAACAGGATTGAATTTTCAAACATCGCGGCTGAGGCGGGCGGCGCGCGTGTCGTGTTTGCCGGGGACGTGATCGCGGGTGACGCGGCGTCAGCCGGATCGCGGATCGATGGGCAATTCGGGCCGGGCAACGCGGATGTCGTCAAGGCCCTTTGGCCGCGGATGATGGCGCCCCGCGCGCGGCAGTGGGTGGGCGAGCACCTCGTGTCGGGCTTGCTCCAACAGGGCACGATGCAATTTCGCAGTGGCGTTTTTGCTGGGCCCAATGCGGTCAAGGGGCGTCATGGCGTGCCGGAAGCCATCGTGCTCGACCTCAATGGTCAAGCCGTGAATTTGCAACCGGTCAAAGAGGGGCCGGTGATGACGGCGCCGGCCATCGCCGTGTCGGTCCGCAATCAGGTTTTGCAGATCACATCGGGCGAGGCGACGATTGGCGCTGGCGCGGCGGGCAGCGTTGCGTTGCGGCAGGTTCGATTTTATGTCGCCGATGTGGATGCGCCGATCGCGGAAGCAGAACTGTCGTTCAAGGTGCAGTCGGCGCTGGGGCCCGCATTGGAAGCCGTGCGGCAGATGAAGCTGATGAACCCCGACAGCATGACGGTGCCGCCGGACAAAATCCAAGGCAAGATCGATGGCGACTTTGCCATCCGCTTGCCGCTGTTGCCGGAGATCGAGGCGGACACGGTGGCCGTCGTCGGGCGGGCGAAGATTTCCGATATCAAGACAAAAGAGAAAATTGGGATCCTTGCGGTGCAGAGCGGGACGGTGGATGTCACGTTCGCGCCCAACGAGGCGACGGCGAAAGGCGAACTGATCCTCAACGGCGTGTTGGCGAAACTCGATTGGCGGCGGCAGATGCCGCTCGGCGCGGATCCCATCACGTCACCGCTAACGCTGACGGCCAATCTCGATAATGCTGACCGGCGGCAACTGGGCATCGACGTCAGCGAGTTCATCGACGGGGAAACGCCGGCGACGGTGGCGTTCGGGGAACCGGTCGTCGAGGGGGCGGCAGGGTCGGTGCGTGTGATTGCGGATCTGTCGCCGGCGGAGTTTTCGATTTCGCCGCTGGCCTGGAAGAAGCCGCGCGGGCGGCCGGGGCGGCTCGAATTTGAGGTCGTGCCGGGGACGGTTCACAAGACGGAGCTCAGAAACTTCAAGATCAGCGGCGAGGAGATTGCGGCGGAGGGCTGGGTGGGCTTGTCGGCTGATCAGAAAGTGCAGGAGTTTGATTTTCCGGCGGTGTCGCTCGATACGGTGTCGCGGTTGAAGATCAGCGGTAAGCGCGGCGCGCGCGACATCGTGGATGTGCGCGCTTCGGGGCAGACCTTCGACGGGCGCAATTTCTTCCGCTCGCTGTTCACATCCGGCGGGACGGCGTCGAAAAAGATCGCCAACAAGAAGGGTGGCGTCGATGTGACCGTGTCGGTTGATAATGTGATCGGGTTTTCGGACGCCAACCTGCGTGATTTTTCGCTCCGCATGTCCAAGCGCGGCGATGAGGTGACGGCGCTCGACGCGCGGGGCAAGTTCGATGGCGGCAAGGCCCTGATCGCCATCCTGCAAGCGGAGACGAACGGCACGCGCAAGATCATCTCGGATACGACGGATGCGGGGGAGACGCTGCGGCTCGTCGGTTTTTATCCCAACATGCAGGGTGGGCGCGGGCGCATCGACATTTATCTCGACGGGAAAGATGCGGAGCAGACGGCGGGTGTTTTGATCATCGAGGACTTCAAGGTGCTGGGCGACCCGATCGTGTCGGAGGTTGTGTCGAGCGGTTCGGGCGGCGATGGGCCGGCGATCGGCGCGTCGACGTATGGCCAGCGTAAGGTGGTGCGCGAGGTGTTCGAGTTCGATCGCATGCGGCTGCCGTTTACGGTGGGTTACGGTCAGTTTGCGATCGACGACAGCTATCTGCGCGGACCGCTTCTGGGCGCGACGATGCGCGGCAAGGTCGATTACACCGCGCAGAAGGTGAACCTGGGTGGCACCTACATTCCACTGCAGGGACTGAACAATGCGTTGGGCGGCATTCCGGTGCTCGGACAGATTCTCAGCGGACCGCGTGGCGAAGGGATCTTTGGGATCACGTTCGCGGTGCAGGGCGCGATGGCCAACCCGCAGGTGGTGGTGAACCCGCTGTCGCTGGTGGCGCCGGGCATTTTCCGCGAGATGTTCCAGATGACGAACCCGAACACGAGTGTGCAGCCGCGCGCACCGTCGCCGGCGAATGTGCCCATCGACAAGCGCGTGCGCGCGTCGAGTTCAGGCGGGGCTTACGAGGCGCCGGAAACCGTAGACGGGTGGTCGTCGGATACGGTCGTGCCGTCGAAGAAGAATTGAGCGTCATGTCGTCGGGCGGGGTGAATTCAGACGTGAATGGGCGCATTTATTTTGCCAACAACCCCTGGCCGCAGGGCCATCGTCTCATGTCGTTCACATGGGGCGGGACGTTGCATCCTGAGATGGGACTCGGGCTGCATTTCGAGCTGCAGAGCGCGGACTACTACGCGGGGGAGGAGGATGGTTTTCCGTTTACCGATGTGATTGTGGAGGACGCAGAGGACTGGACGCAGAAGGCGGCCTGGGCAAATTATCATGCCTGCACGATCGGGCCGAGCGCGACCAATTCCCGGCCGGGTATTCTCGTGTCAGACGGTCAAACGGCGTTCCGGTTTGGAGAGCGCGCTTACGAATTTTACGCCGATCCGTTGCCGGTCACTCTGCCGGACTTTTTCGAGACCAATGCTTTTGGGATCTATCTTCTGGGCCACGATGCGGTGGCGGATCATCACATCCGGTTGACTGAAGAAGATGTCAGCGGCTGCTACAGTGTCGATTGGACCGGCAGAATTGCGTTGGCATACGTGGGGGAGACGGACTTCCGGTATCATTTTCGTGTGCAGGCGCAGGGCGTCCGGTTCGACGCGATCTCACTGTTTTATATGAGGCCCGATCGCGCCAAGGACTATTTTGGCGTCGATCTCGATCCGGGTCTGAGCCCGCTGAATCATTTGAAGCCGTATGTCAGCGATCCCGAGCGGTTCGTTCTGGAAACGCGCAATGGCGAACTTTTTGCGGTGCGCCGGGTTTAAGTCGGCTGGTCGTCACGCGCTCAGGCCGGCTTGAGCAGGACGTGTTTCTTTTTGCCGAGGGAGAGTTTGATGATGCCGTCGGCGGTGAGGTCGCGGGTGGTTAGGATTGCTTTTTCGTCGGTTGCGGTCGCGTCATTGACCTTCAGTCCGCCGCCTTGAATCTGGCGGCGGGCTTCGCCGTTGGATTTGACGAGGCCGGCGGTGACGAAGGCGGCGAGAACGCCGATGCCGGCTGTGAGATCTGACTGCGCAATGGTGACGGTCGGCAGGTCGGTGGCGAATGCGCCATCCTCGAAGGTTTTGCGCGCGGTTTGCGCCGCGGCGTCGGCCTTATCGCGGCCGTGGACGAGGGCGGTCGCTTCGGTGGCAAGAATTTTTTTGGCTTCGTTGATTTCCGCGCCGCCGAGGGCTGCGAGACGCGCGACCTCGTCCATTGGCAATAGCGTAAAGAGCTTTAGGAAGCGGGCGACGTCGGCGTCTTCGGTGTTGCGCCAGAATTGCCAGTAATCGTAGGCGGGGAGCTGGGCTTCGTTCAGCCAAACAGCGCCGCTGGCTGTCTTGCCCATTTTGGCGCCGGACGCGGTGGTGAGGAGAGGGCAGGTCAACGCGTGGAGCGGATGCTTGACGCCCATGCGGCGGCCGAGATCGAGGCCCATGACGATGTTGCCCCACTGGTCGGAGCCGCCCATCTGGGTGTTGCAGCCGTAGCGGCGCGCCAGTTCGACGAAGTCGTAGGACTGGAGCAGCATGTAGTTGAATTCGATGAAGGAGAGTTCCTGCTCACGGTCGAGCCGGAGCTTGGCCGAATCCATCGTGAGCATGCGGTTGACGGAGAAGTGGCGGCCGACGTCGCGCAGGAATTCGATGTAGTTGAGTTTGGCGAGCCACTCGGCGTTGTCGAGCATGATCGCGTCGTGTGTGCCGTCGCCGAATGTGAGAAACTTGGCGAAGACCTGTTTGATGCTGTCCTTGTTGGCGTCAATTTCTTCGACTGAGCGCAATTGGCGGGTTTCGTCGCGGCCGGAGGGGTCGCCGATGCGTGTGGTGCCGCCGCCCATGAGGGTGAGCGGTTTGCCGGCGCCGGTCGCCTGCAGCCAGTGCAGGATCATGATGGAGAGCAGGTGGCCGATGTGCAGCGACGGCGCGGTGCAGTCGTAGCCAACGTAGGCGATGACCTTGCCCTCGGTGGCGAGCTTATCCAGGCCTTCGAAGTCGGAGGTCTGGTGGATAAAGCCGCGCTCGGTGAGGGTGGCCAGGAATTGGCTTTTGGCAGTGTGGGTCATCGTCTTGCGGCCGGACTTTCTCGGGTGGGGGCCGCGGCGGGGTTGGGCGGCCGCCAGCGGTGCTGTAGGATCATGTAAACTCCGGCGCAAATTGCATGACGGCGGGGGTGGGAGCAAGCCGATGCGCGCGCTGGGATTGATGAGCGGCACCTCCATGGACGGGATTTCGGTGGCGCTCGTCGATACGGACGGGGAAACGGTGTCGGCGCGCGGGCCGGCGATGACGTTTGCCTACAACTCCCACGAGCGGGCGGCGATCGCGCGGGCGATGGGGGAGGCGCGCGCGATGACGACGCGGGGCGAGCGGCCGGGGTCGCTAGCTGAGACGGAAGCGATGCTGACGGAGCGGCACGCGGCGGCGATTGCGGATTTTTTGGCGGCGCAAGGTGTCGCGCGGGCGGACATCGACGTCGTCGGGTTTCATGGGCAGACGGTTCTGCACCGGCCGGACGAGGGTCTGACGGTGCAGTTGGGCGACGGGGCGAAGCTGGCTGAACTCTGCGGTCTGACGGTGGTGCATGACCTGCGCGCGCGGGATGTGGCGGCGGGCGGGCAGGGGGCGCCGCTGGTGCCGGTGTATCACCGGGCTCTGGTGGCGGGCATGGCGCAGCGGCCCGTTGCGATCGTCAACATCGGCGGGGTCGCGAATGTGACCTATATCGGGCGCGATGGGGCGCTGACTGCCTTCGATACGGGGCCTGGAAATGCGCTGCTCGACGATTGGATGATGAAGCGGGCGGGCGTCGCGTATGACCGCGACGGGGTGACGTCGGGTGATGGAACAGCGGACGAGGCCGTGCTGCGGTTTTGTCTGTCGCATTCGTTTTTCGCCGAGCCGCCGCCCAAGTCGCTCGACCGGAATGCGTTCATTTGGGATGTGGTCGAGTGGATGACGCTGGAGGATGGGGCGGCGACGCTGGCGGCATTCACGGTGGCGGGGATCGCAAAAGCGCGGGAGCATTTTCCAGAAGAGCCAGCGTTGTGGATCGTGGCCGGCGGCGGAAGAAAGAATCGCACGATCATGAGCGGATTGGCCGGGCTGGTGCAGAACGCGGTGGTGCCAGCGGAGGCGGTTGGGCTTGATGGCGATGCGTTGGAAGCGGAGGCTTGGGCCTATTTGGCGGTGCGCGCTTTGAAGGGGTTGGCGATCACGTTTCCTGGTACGACGGGTGTACCGGAGCCGCTGACGGGCGGGGTTATTTCGCGCCCGGTGCGCGCGTTGGGTTGAGGATGATCGAAGATGCCGCTGGTTCGTTTGCTAATGCCTTTGGGGCTCATCGTGTTTGGAGCGGTGGCGGTATTTATGGGAGCGATGGTTTTGCTCGGCGGGTTGAGGGCTGGCGAGATCGGCTGGTCGTCGGGCCCTGTGGGGGCGGTGACGGAGACGCGTATTCGCAAGGCGGATGATCCCGACGGGTTCTGGCGCGTGATGGGATTGGGCGGCGCGTTGCCGTTGGTGCTTGGCTTCGGGGCGGTCGTGGCCGGTCGACGGATGCTGCGCTCATAAACAAAAAGCCCCGCATTGAAGCGGGGCTTTTCGATGTGAGATCAATCGTCGCCGTCGTCGCCGCCGCTGGACAGCGCGCCGGGCGGTGGTTCGGCCTTCTCGCGCTCGCGTTCCTTCTGGCGCTCGGCTTCGCGTTCGCGCTCGCGGGCTTTCTTGGTTTCGTATTCTTCTTCGGCCTGGGCCAAACGGCGGTCGAGATAGCCGCCGACGACGGTTTGCAATTCTTCGGTCTTGTTTTCGAAGAAGTGGTTGGCGCCGGGGACGACCTCGTGATCGATCTTGATGCCGCGCTGGGTCTTCAGCTTGGTGGAGAGTTCGGCAACGGAGGCGGTGGGCACGACGCGGTCCTTGTCGCCATTGATCATCAGGCCCGACGATGGGCATGGCGCGAGGAAGGAGAAGTCGTAGAGGTTGGACGGCGGGGCGACGCAGATGAAGCCGTCGATCTCGGGGCGGCGCATCAAAAGCTGCATGGCGATCCAGGTGCCGAAGGAGACGCCGGCGATCCAGCAGTATTTCGCGTCGGGCTTGACGATCTGGAGCCAATCGAGGGCGCTGGCCGCATCGGCGAGTTCGCCGGGGCCGCCATCCCAGAAGCCCTGGCTGCGGCCGACGCCGCGGAAGTTGAAGCGCAGGACGGAGAAGCCGCGCTCAGCGAACGTATAATAGAGCGAGTAGACGACCTGATTGTTCATCGTGCCGCCGAACTGCGGGTGGGGATGCAGGATCAGGGCGATGGGGCTGTCGGGCTTTGGGTCGTGGTGGTAGCGGGCCTCGATCCGGCCGGCGGGCCCATTCATAATCAGTTCGGGCATAGGACTTCGGGGCCTCGTGTTGTCGCTGCGGGCGGCCGATGCGGCCGGGCGGGGTCTGCCTGTTTGACGGAAAAAACTTCAGTTTTGAGCGCTTTAGGCGCCTCACGCAGCCGTGTTGTCGCGTTGGCCGCGCAATACTTGACTTCGTTGCTCGGAATTTCCATAAACAGTCGAGATTAGAACTCTTCGAAAGAGTGGTTCGGACAGGCCAAAGGCCGGTTCCGGGCGGGCGGTCCTCTTAACACGAGAGGGGTGCCCGATTGCAAGCGCCGTGACGCTAGAGCCTGCGGGCTAGAGGCGCGCGGGGATGCGATTCGGCTTCGAAATGTGGAGGACGCGCAATGGAGCTGACGACGCGAGGACGCTATGCCGTGATGGCGATGGCTGACTTGGCGCGTCAAAGTGCCGGGCAGCCGGGGGCCGGGGAGCCTGTCGCGCTGGCAGCGATCGCGGAGCGGCAGAAGCTGTCGCTCGCCTACCTGGAGCAGCTTTATGCGCGCCTGCGGCGTGCTGGGATCGTGGTTTCGGCGCGCGGGCGCAGCGGCGGCTATGTGCTCGGACGGGCTGCGACTGACATTTCCATCGCCGACATTCTGACGGCTGTTGAGGAAGAAACGCGCATGACGCGCTGCTCGGGCGAGGGCGATGTGGGGTGTCTCGGCGACACGCGCTGCATCACGCACGGTCTGTGGCAGGCGCTGGGCGCGCATATCGCGCAGTTTTTTACGTCCGTGACATTGCAGGACGTGATCGACGGTGGGCCGCATGTATTGGGTGGGCAGGGTCAGGTTCAGGCTGAGCGCGAGAGGTTTGCTGCCGAATGACGACGCCGCGCACATACCTCGATCATAACGCAACGCAGCCGCTGCGTGCGGAAGCGCGCGCGGCGATGATTGCGGCGATGGACCGGTTCGGCAATCCGTCGTCGGTGCATGCGGAGGGGCGTGCGGCGCGGGCGATCGTCGAGACGGCGCGCGAGCAGGTGGCGGCGCTTGTCAATGCGAAGCCAGGCGAAGTGGTGTTCACGAGTGGCGCGACGGAGGCCAATGCGCTGGCGATTGGCGGGCGGGCTTGGAGCGCCGTTTTGTTCGGTAATGCCGAGCATGCGGCGGTGCTGGCGCCGGTGCGTAGATTGAAAGCGGCTCTGATGGAATTGCCGTGCCGCGCGGATGGTGTGCAGGACATTTCCGGTGCTGAATCGTGGGCTTCGCAGTTGCCGGCATCGGATGGCGCGGTGTTCGCAAGCTTGGGGTTGGCGAACGGTGAGACGGGTGTGGTGCAGCCGGTGGCGGAATTCGCGGCCACGTTGGCTCCGTTCGGTGTGGTGGTTCATAGCGATGCCGCGCAGGCGGCGGGACGGATGCCTGTCGATTTTAGGGCGCTCGGCGTGTCGCTGATGTCGGTGTCGGGCCACAAGATGGGCGGACCAAAGGGCGTCGGCGCGCTGATTGTGCGCGATGGAACGCCGATTGATGCGCTGCTCGTCGGCGGTGGGCAGGAGAAGCGGCGCCGCGCTGGAACGGAGAGCGTGGTTGCGATTGCGGGCTTTGGGGCGGCGGCTGAGGCTGCGCGCCGCGCGCTTGATCAGGTGCCCACGATCGCAGCGCTGCGGGACGGTCTGGAAGCGGCGATTTTGCGTAATACAACTGGTGCAGTTGTGATTGGCGCGGGTGTGGAGCGGTTGGCGAATACGTCGCTGATTGCGATGCCCGGCAAGACGGCCGAGACGCTGGTGATCAAGCTCGATCTGGCAGGTTTTGCGGTGAGTGCGGGCGCTGCGTGTTCGTCGGGCAAGGTGGCGTCGAGCCATGTGCTGGAGGCGATGGGCGTTTCGCCGGAGATCGCGCGTGGCGCGGTTCGTGTGAGCCTCGGGCCGGGCACGACGGCGGACGATATCGAGAGATTTGTCGCGGCGTGGACCGCTGCGACGGGGACGGCGGCGCTGGCCGCCTAGAGACGAGACGATTGGATACGAACGGCGCACCCCTTGAGGGCGTACGGGAGAAGAGGACGAGATGCCTGCAGTTCAAGAGACGGTCGCACAGGTCAAAAAGATCGACGTCGACCAGTATAAGTATGGGTTCGAAACCGACATCGAGATGGTGAAGGCGCCGAAGGGTCTCAACGAAGACATCGTGCGCTTCATCTCGGAGAAGAAGGCCGAGCCGGCTTGGATGCTGGAATGGCGGCTGGACGCTTATCGCCGCTGGCGCGCAATGACCGAGCCAACGTGGGCGAAGATCAGCTATCCCAAGATCGATTTTGAGGACCTTTATTACTACGCCGCGCCGAAGAATTCGGAGGGGCCGAAGTCGCTCGCCGATGTCGATCCGGAACTTCTGAAAATGTACGAGCGCCTCGGCGTGCCGTTGCAGGAGCAGGAAATCCTGGCGGGTGTGAAGAGCGACAAGCCGCGCGTCGCGGTGGATGCGGTGTTCGACAGTGTGTCGGTCGTCACGACATTCAAGGACGAGTTGGCGAAAGCCGGCGTGATCTTTTGTTCGATCTCGGAGGCGCTGCGCGAGCATGGCGACCTCGTGCGCAAGTATCTCGGCTCGGTTGTGCCGCAGTCGGACAACTACTACGCGGCGCTGAACTCGGCGGTGTTCTCCGACGGGTCGTTCGTTTACGTGCCCGAAGGCGTGCGCTGCCCGATGGAGCTCTCGACCTACTTCCGCATCAACGAGCGGGAGACGGGGCAGTTTGAGCGCACGCTCATCATCGCGGAGAAGGGCTCTTATGTTTCGTATCTGGAAGGCTGCACGGCGCCGATGCGGGATGAGAACCAGCTGCATGCGGCGGTGGTCGAACTGATCGCGCTGGATGATGCCGAGATCAAGTATTCGACGGTCCAGAATTGGTATCCGGGCGACAAGAACGGCAAGGGCGGGATCTATAATTTCGTGACCAAGCGCGGTGATTGCCGGGGGCGGAATTCGAAGATCTCGTGGACGCAGGTGGAGACCGGCTCGGCGATCACGTGGAAGTATCCGAGCTGCATTCTGCGCGGGGATAACTCGCGGGGTGAGTTCTATTCGATCGCGGTTTCGAACGGCTATCAGCAGGTCGACAGCGGCACGAAGATGATCCATCTCGGCAAGAACACATCGAGCCGGATCATCTCGAAGGGGATTGCGGCGGGGTATTCTCAGAACACGTATCGCGGGCTGGTCTCGGCGCATCGCAAGGCGACTGGTGCGCGGAATTTCACGGCGTGCGATTCACTGCTCATCGGTGACAAGTGCGGCGCGCATACGGTGCCCTACATCGAGGCGAAGAATTCGTCGGCGCACTTCGAGCACGAGGCGACCACGTCGAAGATTTCCGACGACATGCTGTTCTACTGCCAGCAGCGGGGGCTTTCGGAAGAAGAGGCCGTGGCGCTGGTCGTCAACGGGTTCGTGCGCGATGTGCTGCAGCAGTTGCCGATGGAGTTTCTGGCCGAGACGCAGAAGCTGATCGGGATCTCGTTGGAAGGCAGCGTGGGGTGATGAATTTGGGCGAGGCTGGCGCTGCGGTTTGTGGCTGCCCCTCACCCCAACCCTCTCCCCGTGAAGGACGGGGAGAGGGGGTTCAACATAGACTTTGGAGTTTGGAAGATGCTTGAGATCAAGAACCTGCATGTGAAACTGGCGGACGAGGACAAGGTGATCCTCAAGGGGCTGACGCTCACGGTGCCGAAGGGCGAAGTGCACGCGATCATGGGGCCGAATGGGTCGGGCAAGTCGACGCTCGCTTACGTGCTGGCAGGCCGCGAAGGCTATGAAGTAACGGACGGCGACATTCTCTGGAATGGCGAGAGCATCATTGAGATGGAACCCGACGAGCGGGCCGCGAAGGGCGTGTTCCTGGCGTTTCAGTATCCGATGGAAATTCCGGGCGTGGCGGGGCTTACGTTCCTGCGCACGGCGACAAACGCTGTGCGCAAGAAGCGCGAATTGACCGAGATGACGACGCCGGAGTTCATGAAGTTCGTGAAGGAGAAGGCGGCGAAGCTCAACATCGATTTCGAGATGCTGAAGCGGCCGGTGAATGTCGGTTTTTCGGGCGGCGAGAAGAAGCGCTCGGAGATCCTGCAGATGGCCATGCTCGAGCCGACGCTGTGCGTGCTTGATGAGACCGATTCGGGCCTCGACATCGATGCGCTGAAGGTCGTGTCGGACGGCGTCAACGCGCTGCGCGGGCCGGACCGGGCGATGCTGGTGATCACGCATTATCAGCGCCTGCTGAATCACATCGTGCCGGACAAGGTGCACGTGTTGGCGGATGGCCGCATTCAGAAGACGGGTGGCAAGGAATTGGCGCTGGAACTTGAAAAGTCGGGTTATGCCGAATTCACCGGCAAGGCAGCCTAATCGATGGATGGGGCAGCAGCGGTTTCGGAAAAGGCAGGTCGTGGCATGACGGTACAGATGCTGAGCACAAAGGCGGAGCAGGCGATCCTGGCGTCGTTCGAGGCCAACGCGGCGAAGCTGCCGGGTGGTGCGGCGGTGGCGGCGTTGCGACGGGCGGCGATCGGCGCGTTTGCGTCGAAGGGATTGCCGAGCCGGCGCGTGGAAGAGTTCAAATACACCGACCTCAAGGCGAACGTGAAAGACGTGCTGCCGCTCGCAACGGGTGGCGGGACAGGTGACGCGGCGACATCGCTTGGCGCGCACTTCGGGCCGGAGTTTGCAGCGAACGCGGTGGTGTTCGCCGATGGGCGCGGTGTGGCGGCGAAGGCTGGTGTCACGTGCTTGGCCGATACGCTGGGCAATGCTCCTGACTGGGTCGCGGCCGCATTGGCGGATGCTGAATTATCGGCGTCGTCGGATTTGCTGCTCAACACGGCGCTCTTTTCGGACGGGGCCGTGATCGACATCGCGGCTGGAGCCGAGGTGGCGGAGCCGATCGTGATCGTGGCGACCGCGACGGACAATGCGATGACGGCGTTGCGGCATGTGATCCGCGTCGGCGCGGGGGCCAAGGCAACCATCGTCGAGATCGAGCGGGCGCCCGAGGGTTCGGGTGCGCGGCAGTCGAGTGCGCTGACGCAGATTGCGATCGGGGACGGCGCCGAGGTCGTTCACATCAAGGTGGTCGAGACGCACAAGGGATCGCTGCACTTAAGCCATTGGCAGGTGAATCTCGGCGCGAATGTGACCTACAAGCCGTTCCAGATGACGCTGGGCGAGGGGCTCGCGCGCAATGGCCTTAACGTGCTGTTCAACGGCCAGCATTCGACGTTCGACTACGGTGCGGCGTCGATCGTGCACGGGACGGGGCATGCGGATTCGTCGCTGATCGTCGATCATAAGGTTCCCCATTGCACGAGCCGGGAACTGTTCAAGACGGTCCTCGACGGGCAGGCGCGGGCGGTGTTTCAGGGCCGCGTGATCGTGCGGCCTAACGCGCAGAAGACGGACGGCAAGCAGATGGCGCAGGCCTTGATGCTGTCGCCGGATGCGGAGTTCGATTCGAAGCCGGAGTTGGAGATTTATGCCGACGATGTAGTGTGCGGGCATGGTTCGACGGCGGCCGAAATCGATCCGGACCTCGTGTTTTATTGCACCTCGCGGGGTATCCCGACGGCGGTGGCGCGCGGCTTGCTGATCGAGAGCTTCATCGGGGAAGCCATCGACAAGGTCGAGCACGAGGGATTGCGCGAAGCTTTGGGCGGGATCGCCCGCGACAGCCTGACGGCGTGATAGATTTAAGCCTGCCGGATTCTGCAGGCGCGGAGAGATGAATGGCAAACGCAGCGCGGCAAATGCAGGGTGAAGTCAGCGGACGGACCGGCGGCACGTTCGACGTGGCGCGGTTGCGGGCGGACTTTCCGATCCTGTTCCGGGAGGTGCACGGCAAGCCGCTCGTTTATCTCGATAACG
The DNA here is from genome assembly GCA_002279935.1 of Hyphomicrobium sp. 12-62-95. Classification (GTDB taxonomy): domain Bacteria; phylum Pseudomonadota; class Alphaproteobacteria; order Rhizobiales; family Hyphomicrobiaceae; genus JAGVSR01. The sequence continues at coordinate 49,899 of NCCZ01000009.1, forward strand.
GAGCCAGTGCGCAAAAGCCTGCGGCGGTGATCGAGGCGATGGATCACGCCTACCGCTTCGAATACGCGAACGTGCATCGCGGGCTGCACTATCTTTCGAATGCGGCAACGGCGCGGATGGAGGATGCGCGCGAGACCGTGCGGCGGTTCTTTAATGCGCCGACGGTGGAAGAGATCATCTTCACGCGGAATGCCACGGATGCGATCAATCTGGTGGCGTCATCGTTCGGCGGCATGCAGATCGGCGAGGGCGACGAGATCGTGCTCTCCATCATGGAGCATCACTCGAATATCGTGCCGTGGCATTTCCATCGCGAACGTCGCGGGGCGGTTTTGAAGTGGGCGCCGGTGTCGGATACGGGCGAATTTTTGCTCGACGAATTCCAGCGTCTGCTAACGCCGAAGACCAAGATGGTCGCGATTACGCATATGTCGAACGTGCTCGGCACCGTCGTGCCGATCAAGGACATCGTGCGGATTGCACATGCGCGGAATATTCCGGTGCTCGTGGACGGCAGTCAGGCGGCCGTGCATATGCCGGTCGATGTGCAAGATTTGGGCGTCGATTTTTACGTCACGACCGGGCACAAGCTTTACGGCCCTTCGGGGATCGGCGTGCTGTTCGCCAAGCGCCGGCATCTGGATGCCATGCCGCCGTATCAGGGCGGCGGCGAGATGATCGAGAAGGTGGCGGTGGATGAGATCACTTATGCGCCGCCGCCGCACAAGTTCGAGGCGGGCACACCGGCGATCGTCGAGACCGTCGGGCTTGGCGCAGCGCTGAACTATATGATGCAAGTGGGGCGCGAGGCGATCGCCGCGCACGAGCATGAGATTTCGGCTTATGCGCACGCACGGTTCGCGGAGTTTCCGTGGCTGACGGTTTACGGCAAGGCGCCGGGCAAGGGTGCGATCCTGGCCTTCAATGTCGAGGGGCTGCATCCGCACGATGTGTCGACGATCATCGACCGGTCGGGCGTGGCGATCCGGGCGGGGCACCATTGCGCGCAGCCCTTGATGACGCGGCTTGGCGTGCCGGCGACGTGCCGGGCGTCGTTCGCGATGTACAATACCAAGGCTGAGGTCGATGCATTGATCACGGCATTGCAGAAGGCGCGCGATCTGTTCGCGTAAGGAGCGTCAAGATGATGGACGATGGAAGCAAGCGGGACGTTCTCGACGTGGTGGCGGCGGTCGCCGAACCATCTCGGACACCGAGCGTGGCGGAGGGCGGGACGCCGGTCCCAGGCTCGGCGCTGTCGCAGGAAGAGCTCGATGCTTTGACGCCGGAAATCGTGAAGGCGTTGAAGACGGTTTATGACCCGGAAATCCCCTCCGACATTTTCGAGCTGGGACTCATCTACAATATCGACATTTCGGATAATCGCGACGTGACGATCTTGATGACGCTGACGGCGCCGGGATGTCCGGTGGCGGGCGAGATGCCGATCTGGGTTGAGAATGCCGTGTCGGCGGTGCCGGGCGTCAGCGGTTGCAAGGCGACAATCACGTTCGATCCGCCGTGGGATCAGAGCCGGATGTCGGATGAAGCCCGGCTCGCGCTCAATATGTTTTAGGCGGACGCTTTTCGCGGCCCGCGGATCGCACTACATGGAAGAGGCGTCAGGGGCCCCAATTTCACACTCCCTTGCCGGCGCCACTCGCTGCAAGGGAGCCAGCCGAATATGCCGAATAAGGCTGCCGGGTTCCTGACGCTTTGCCCCATTTGATCGGCCAGCTGGGTTGAGGCGTACGCATGATGTACGTTTTGATGGGAGGCCGGTCTTGGCCGAAGAGCAGCGCGATCTGACGGTCTATTTCGATGGCTCGTGTCCGCTGTGCCGGGCGGAGATCGGGCACTATCAACGCCAGTGCGGGGCGGAGCGCATCGACTTTGTCGATGTGTCGGATGCGAGCGTTGCGATAGCGGCGGATCTCGATCGGACGGCTGCCATGGCGCGGTTTCATGTGCGCGAGGCTGACGGGCGGCTTCATTCGGGAGTGGATGCGTTTGCGCGGATCTGGCAGCGGTTGCCGTCGTGGCGGTGGGCGGCGGCTGTGGCGCGGGTGCCGGGCGTGACGCCGGTTCTGGAACTTGCCTATCGTGGGTTCCTGCCGCTGCGTCCCGCGATGTCGCGGGCGGCGGGGCGCATTAAGCGTTGGCGAAACAGGAGCCCGGCTTAGTTCAGCTTCCGCTTCCAGCTCCCCTTGCGGGAAGCTGGCGTTGAGCGAGGATCAGCGGCTGAACACACCCGCCGGGTCAATTCTCGTCACTTTGAAGATCGCGGAGATGGCGGCGAAGATGCACATGCCGAGGGTGAGCAGGAAGAGCCCCAGTGCGAGCTTCGGCGTCATGACGATGTTCAAGGTCGAGTTCTTGGTGGCGTTGATTAAGAGCATCGTGAGCGTGAAGCCGACGATGTAGCCGATGATGGCGGAGAGCACGGCCTGGATGAGAATGACGGCGTGGATGTAGCTGGCGGAGGCGCCGAGCGCGCGCAGCGTGGCGAATTCGTTCAGGTGGTCCTTGGTGGACGAGTAGAGGGTTTGCGCCACGATGACGACGCCGACGATCACGCCGAGGGCGGCGCCTGCGATGAGAGCGGCACCGGCGGCGGTGTTGAACATCCAGTAGTTGAGCGAGCGGTCGCGGAATTCGGTGTGGGTCAGGACTTCGTTGTCGGGCATGCGCTCGATGAGGGCCTGGCGGACTTCCTCGACGTCGGCGCCGGGGGCGAGTTTGACGAGTTGATAGGTTGCCTGCTCGGGGGCGGCGTTGACGAGTTTGCGCGCCGTCTCAAGGCTCGTGAAGCCATATGGGAGCGTGGTGAAGGACCGGATGCCGCCGGTGAGCGCTGTCACCTGCACGCGCTGTCCGTTCACTTCTGCGAAAGCGCCGAGCCCATCGATGCCGAGATCCTTCAGGTAGGATTTGTCGACGGCGAGGGAGTTGGGCGTCTTCAGTTCGGCGGGGCTGCCTTCGATGATGTTCCAGGGCTCAACGCCACCGCGCAGTGTGTCGAGGCCGACGAGGATGAACGCCTTCTTGCCGCCGCCGGGTTTGCGCCAGCTGGCGAAGTTGACGATCATTTCCTGGACGTTTTCGGCGCCGGGCGTGGAGAGGATGTTGTATTTTTCGCGGCCCGTCAGCAGCGAGGGATCGTCGAACGATTTGGTGCCGAAGGGGACGACCCAGAGATCGGCGGGGGTTTTGTCGATGACGGTGGCGATCTTTTGTTCCGAGCCGATGTAGAGGCCGCACTGAACCGCGACGAGGATCAACGAGAAGACGATGCCGACCAGGGTGACGACGAGGCTCAAGCGGTCATGGAACAGGTTCCGGTAGGCCAGCTTCGGCGCCATCTTGATGGTCTTGGGCGAAATCTCGCCGACGGCGGGACCGGAGAGGCCCGGAGGGGTGGGGTTCGTTGCGCCAGCCATGGTGTGCTTGTCCGTCAATCCGCCGATGAAACGCGATTCCACAAATCGAACCCTAGCCTGAACTTCAGTCGCACGCGACCGTGACGGTGACGCCGACGGCGGGGATGAATTTGCGGCAGGTGGCCGGGGTATCTGCCGCGGCCTGTTGGGTGGGTGCCTCGGTCTTGGTGATGGAGGCTGTTGTGACGGAGGCTGTCGCGACTTCGGCCAGTTCGGGCGCGTCCTTCGCGACGATCGTTTCGGACGGCAGGAGCGCATGCACGGTCTCGGCGCGCGGCAGGTTGTCGATGGCGAGCGCGCGGCCGATGAAGCCGGGGTTGTCGCCCTCATTCGCCGTGACGGGGATCGCGGGGATGGCCTTGGGTGCGTTACTTGTTGGCGTGTGACGGACCGGCACGACGTGGCGCGGTGCCTTCGGCTTATGGCGTTCGGCAACGACGACCGGGGCTTGATGGCGGCGCTTGGTGGCATGAAGCTTAGGTGCTGACTTGCGCGGGGCGCTGTAGCCGCTGCTGCCGCCGTAGCCGGGCGTGGGCGTGGCGACGAAGCTTGGCAGGGGACCGCCAAACGTCAGACGGACGCCGCCGCCGGCTTCAGCGGGTGTGCCGAACGCCAGCGCAGCGGCGGCGAGGGCGAGGGCGTTGAGAGCGAGGCGGCGGGTCATGGTGGGCTCCTGTTGGGAGAGGGTGTTTCCAGTTATGCCCAGACTGCCCGAGCGGAGCCGGTTGGGCTGTTCCGGCCGGAACAGGGAGAACGCCTCATTTCGGGCCGGTCGTAAGCGTTTGCGGCAGCTTGGATTTTGACGGCCTCGCATTTGCGGCGAACGTTGCTATATTAGGAGACAGCACCCGAGGGCTTGAACCTGGATTTGCCAACGATGACCGAACTCGCCCCCCAGCCGACCCGCCGTCCGCGTCCGCAAGTCATGACTTTGACGCCGGTTGCCGCCGAACGCATCCGCACGCTCATGGCGTCCAAGGGCGATGGCATTGCCGGTCTTAAGATCGGGGTGAAGAAGGGCGGCTGCGCCGGCATGGAATACACCATGACCTGGGCCAGTGACGTGGGTCGGCTGGATGAGGTGATCGAGGTGGACGGCGCGCGGGTGATCGTGGACCCGGCGGCCATCCTTTATCTCATCGGCACGGAGATGGACTACAAGACTGACAAGCTCGCCAGCCAATTCGTGTTCAATAACCCGAACCAGAAAAGCGCCTGCGGATGTGGCGAAAGCGTGCAGCTCGAGCCGGCAGCCGGCGCGGAGGCCGCGCGCGACTGATCAGCCGTCGTTGGCGACGCCTGACGGGGCTGTTGCCATCAGATAGGCGATTGCCGTGGACCAGAATTTCGCTTCGGCTACGGCGCGGGCCCGTTCGGCTGTGAACATATCGATCCAGTTCGCGGGCATCGACGGTGCGGCTTGAGCAATTGCCGCCAGATCTTCGGGCGACTTCATCAGCACGGCGCGGGCCAGATGGACCAGTTCGGCCACGTCTGCACCGGGAAGGGCGACGGGTTCGGACGCAGCTTCGGCGCCGAGTTGGGGACGGGCTCGAGTGAGAGCGTTCGTTTCTTCAATAGACAGCGGATACTTGGCCAACATGGCAGCCTACCGTTACTCTTCGGACGACCCCGGCGCCCTCGCACCGCTGAACCTTCCGTACGAAGATACGATACAGAAAGCTGAGGAAAACTCCTGTGGCGCGGCCGACTTCTCCACAGAGTTGTCACACGCAGAAATGATTATCACTTCTTCCCTGCTGAGCATGATTCCTTTGCAACAGTCGCGATGCCCTTGGTGGGTGCAGGATGCCGCTCGATCCACGTTTGAACGAATTGGCCGAGGAACTGTTTGGCCCGCTGGGCACCATAGACGTGCGTAAAATGTTCGGTGGTGGCGGGATTTACTGCGACGGGGTGATGTTTGCGCTGATTGCGGACGGGGTGATTTACTTGAAGGCCGACGTGCGGTCTCAAGCCAACTTCGAAGCCGAGGGGCTCGGGCCATTTGTGTATCAGGGCAAGGCAAAGCCGGTGGCGATGTCGTACTGGCGCATGCCGGAGCGCTTGCTGGATGATCCCGATGAGGCATTGGCGTGGGGGCGAGACGCGGTTTGCGCGGCCCGGAGTGCGCGGACGGCACCGCGCAAAACAAAGCCGCGCGTCAAGGGCTGACCCTCACCGCGCGGCGTGTTGACTTCGACCCACCTGTTACTCGCTGCCGATCTTCACCGGGCGCGCGGGCTTTCGGAGGAAGGCCGGCACGTTTTCGGCAAAGCCGCCAGCGTGAGCGCCAGACGAAGGGCGTGCCGCCTGCGCTGGGCGCTGCGGTTGACGCTGCCGTTCGGCGTTGTCCTGGCGCGGTTCTCGCCGGGGTTCATGCCTCGGTTCTGAGTGGGGTTGTTCGCGGTGATCGCGGCGTGGACGGTCGGATTGCGACCGCTCGGCGCGGGGCTGCTCAGATCGCGGTTGCTCGGATCGCGGCTGTTCTGGGCGAGGCTGCTCCGAGCGAGGCTGTTCTGGGCGGGGACGATCTTCGCGGCGCATCGGGGGTGGAGCGTCGAAGCTGGGCTGTTCGGACACGTCCCTGGCGATGCGTTCGGGCCGATCCTGACGCTCGGGACGATCGTTGCGTTCGGGACGATCGTTGCGCTCAGGACGGGGGCCGCTGCGGCGCCGGGGGTTGCGCACTTCGCCATCGGGACGTTCGCGGCGGGGTTCAGCGCTGACGCCTTCGGCCGGCCGCGTTTCAGGGTTGGTGGCTTCAGGGTTGCGCGCTTGCGAAGGGCGATCGCCACCGCGACCCTCAGGACGGCGGTCGCCGTTGCGAGCAGGTGGTCTGCCTCGTCCTTCGTTACGTGCGGGACCGCCTCGTCCTTCAGTTCGCGCGGCTCCGCCTCGTCCTTCAGTTCGCGCGGCTCCGCCGCGACCGCGCCGCCGCTTACCGGCGTCTTCGAAGTCTTCGGGGGTAGGTTCGTCGCCGACCCAGACCGCTGCGTCGCCTGTGATCTTCTGAATGTCCTTGAGGAGCTTCAGATCTTCATGGGTCACGATCGAGAAGGCTGCGCCTTCACGTCCGGCGCGGCCGGTGCGGCCGATGCGGTGGACGTAGTCTTCCGAGTGCCAGGGCAGATCGAAATTGAAGACGTGGCTGACTTCGGGGATGTCGAGACCGCGGGCGGCCACATCGCTGGCGGCCAGCAAGGTGATTTCACCGGCGCGGAACTTATCCAAAGTCTCCATGCGGCTGCGCTGGTCCATGTCGCCGTGGAGAGCGCCGGCGTTGAAGCCGTGCTTGATGAGCGACTTGTGCAGCACGGCCACATCGCGTTTGCGATTGCAGAAGATGATGCCGTTTTGGATCGTCTCGATTTCGCCGCGGATCAGTGTGCGGAGAAGATCGCGTTTGGCCCAATCTTCACTCGAGGGGCAGAAGCAATAGCGCTGCGTGATCGTTTTCGCGGTTGTTGCCTGCTTGGCGACTTCGATGCGGACGGGATCCTTGAGGAACGTCTGCACGAGGCGCGTGATCTCGGGCGGCATGGTGGCGGAGAAGAACAGCGTCTGGCGGCGCGGCGGCAGCAGCTTGCAGATCTTCTCGATGTCGGGAATGAAGCCCATGTCGAGCATGCGGTCGGCCTCGTCGATGACGAGGATTTCAACGCCCATCAACATGATGCGGCCGCGCCCGAAATGGTCGAGCAGGCGCCCGGGGGTCGCGATGAGAACGTCAACGCCGCGATCGAGTTTCTTGACCTGATCGTCCATCGACATGCCGCCGATGAGGAGCGCCACATCGAGCTTGTGATTGACGCCGTATTTCTCGAAGGCCTGCGCCACCTGGGCGGCGAGTTCGCGCGTGGGGGCGAGGATCAGTGAGCGCGGCATGCGGGCCCGCGCGCGGCCGGTTTCGAGCCGGGTGATCATCGGCAACGTGAAGGCGGCCGTTTTGCCGGTGCCCGTTTGGGCGATGCCGAGGACGTCCCGCCCGGATAGGGCAACGGGAATGGCCTGGGATTGGATAGGGGTGGCTGTCGTGTAACCGGCTGCTTCAACCGCGGCCAGAACCTTGGGGCTGAGCCCGAGCTCAGCGAAGGGTAACGTTTCCAAAAAAGTCTCACTCCGGATGCGTCATTGATCCACGCGTGCGTTACCTCGGCCCACATCAGGTGGAACGAGTGCTCGCGGTCGAACGAGGCGCAGGGGGAGTTAGTGCCAATAAGAGGCTAAAAGCCAGGCAACGGAAATGCTCGAAATGGATCAATGAATCGATCCCCTGCGCTCGAGCGTGATGCTTGCTGACACAAGGACGGGGGGAAAGCAAGGAAAAGGGCGTTTTGGGCCGGTGGTGGATGGTCGCGAGTGGGGGTAAAGGGTTAAGGACCGCCCCTGGACGGGGCGGTCCTCGTTGAGTGGCCGATCAGCCGTCTGTCTCAATGGCGTTATAAATCAGCGCGCCGATGATGGCGCCGAGGATGGGGGCGGCAAAGAAGACCCAGAGCTGGGCCAAGGGTTCGCCGCCGGCGTAGATGGCGGGGCCGAAGGAGCGGGCCGGGTTCACAGACGTGTTGGAGACCGGGATCGACATGATGTGGATCGCGGTCAGAGCGAGGCCGATGGCAAGGGGCGCGAAGCCGGCCGGGCTGCCAGGGCGCGTGGCGCCCATGATGACGATGAGGAAGAAGGCCGTCATCACGACTTCGATGACGAAGACGCCCTGGAGGCCGACCTTCAGCATGGAGAGATCGCCGAAGCCGTTGGCGGCATAGGTGCCGCCGATGCCGCCGCCGATGAGCGAGAACACGCCGCAGCAGGAGGCTGCGCCGAGGAGTTGGGCAACGATGTACGGCAGAACCTGCGAGAAGGGGAAGCGTCCACCGACCGCGAGGCCGACCGTGACGGCGGGATTGTAGTGGCCGCCGGAGATGTGGCCGATGGAGCGGGCCATGGCCATGACCACGATGCCGATGGCGAAGGAGACGCCCAGAATACCGGCCGCGCCAGACGGTGCACCGAAGGAATAGAAGGCGCTGCCGAGAATGGCCGCCATCAGCATGAATGTGCCGATGAACTCGGCGCCGAGTGCTTTGAAGTTCATATCCGCTTCCCCAATGTGTCGATGACGCGTCATCCGGCGGTTGCGGGGATTTTCCCTTCGCGACGCGGACGGGCGGCTGCCGCTGATATTGCGGCGGCAGGGCCATGATTAGGGGCGAATCATATGATGCCTAAGACGCGGGCACGGGAAACACTTGTGCGCGGATGGTGGGACTAGATATCCAAATCCTTGGCGAAGGCGGCGCGGTCTTGGATGAAGCGGAAGCGGGCTTCGGGTTTGGAGCCCATGAGCGCGCTGACGGTGTCGCCGAGCGTGGCCTTATCGGCTTCGGTGACTTCGACCTTGAGCATGAGGCGTTTGCCCGGGTCCATGGTGGTGGATTTCAAATCCTTGAAGTCCATTTCGCCAAGGCCTTTGAAGCGGGTGACGTCGGGCTTCTTGTTTTTGAACTGGGTGGCGATGATGTCGTCGCGTTCTTTTTCGGTGCGGGCGTAGGCGACATCGGCCTTGTGCGCGATTTTGTAGAGTGGCGGCACGGCGAGGTAGAGGTGTCCGTTCTCGATGAGCTCGGGCATTTCCTGATAGAAGAACGTGATGAGCAGCGAGGCGATGTGGGCGCCATCGACGTCGGCGTCGGTCATGACGATGACGCGCTCGTAGCGCAGATCCTCGTCGCGGTATTTGGAGCCGGTGCCGACGCCGAGCGCCTGGATCAGATCCGAAAGGAGCTGGTTGGCCGACATCTTGGCGGATGAGGCGTTGGCGACGTTGAGGATCTTGCCGCGAAGGGGAAGGATCGCTTGCGTTTCGCGATTGCGGGCGCTCTTGGCGGAGCCGCCGGCGCTATCGCCTTCGACGATAAAGATTTCGGTGCCGGCCGCCTGCTGAATGGAGCAGTCGGCGAGTTTGCCGGGGAGACGCAATTTGCGCGTGGCGGACTGGCGCGAGACTTCCTTTTCGCGGCGGCGCTTCAGGCGGTCGTCGGCCTGCTCGATGCACCATTCCAAGAGCTTGGTGGCCTGCTGCGGGCTGTCGGTGAGCCAATGGTCGAAGGCGTCCTTGACGGCGTTTTCTACGATGCGGCCGGCTTCGACAGTGGCGAGCTTGTCTTTGGTCTGGCCCTGGAATTCGGGTTCGCGGATGAAGATGGAGAGCATCGCGGCGGCGGTGCCCATCACGTCTTCGGCGGTGATCTGGGCGGCCTTCTTGTTGCCGACGCGTTCGCCGAATTCGCGCAGCGATTTGGACAGCGCGGAGCGGAAGCCGTTTTCGTGCGTGCCGCCTTCGCCGGTGGGAATGGTGTTGCAGTAGGAGCGGCAGAAGCCGTCTTCGTCGGAGATCCAGGCGACGGCCCATTCGACGGAGCCGTGCTTGCCTTCTTTTTCGATGTTACCGGCAAAGATCTCTTTGGTGACGAGCGTCTGGCCGGTGATTTCGGAGGCGAGATAATCCTTCAGTCCGCCGGGGAAGTGGAAGACGGCTTCGGCGGGCGTGTCGTCCTTGATGAGGGACGGATCGCAAGACCAACGAATCTCGACGCCGCCAAACAGGTAGGCTTTAGAGCGCGCCATCTTGAGCAGGCGGGCGGGTTTGAAGTGGGCGCCCTTGCCGAAGATTTGTTCGTCGGGTTTGAAGCGAACTTTAGTGCCGCGGCGATTGTGGATCGCGCCCAGCTTTTCGAGCTTGGTGATGGGTGTGCCGCGCGAGAAGACCATGCGGTAGAGCTGCTGGCCGCGGGCGACTTCGACTTCGCAGGTCTCGGCCAGCGCGTTGACGACCGAGACGCCGACGCCGTGCAGGCCGCCGGAGGTGGCATAGGCCTTGCCGTCGAATTTGCCACCGGCGTGCAGCGTGCACATGATGACTTCGAGCGCGCTCTTCTTGGGATATTTGGGGTGCGGGTCCACGGGGATGCCGCGGCCATTGTCGGCGACGGAGAGGAACCCGTCAGCATCGAGGCGGACTTCGATAAAGGAGGCGTGGCCGGCGACGGCCTCGTCCATGGAATTGTCGATGACTTCGGCGAAGAGATGGTGCAGCGCCTTTTCATCCGTGCCGCCGATGTACATGCCGGGTCGGCGGCGCACGGGTTCGAGGCCTTCGAGGACCTCGATGTCGGCGGCCGTATAGTTGTCGGAGGCGTCACCCGATTTACGGCGGGCGGCTTTGTCATTCATGTCGGTATCCAGTGCGGCGAAGAGATCGCTTTGCGATCGGGCCATGCGCGGCTCCCCTCGGGACGAGGTCCGGTCCTGCGGCGGACGCGGAACAGGGCGCGCGGGCCCGAATCTGGTGGTGTCAGTCGTTGCGTCAGGTCGCACGGATGGGGCTGGCAATCAAGCTGCGTCAGGGACACAGCCAAGGTGCTTGGTGTAGTCCGCGCCAATTAAATCAAGGGCTTGATAGCAGCCATTGGTTGAGGGCGAGGCCTATGATCAACAGGACGGCGAGGCGATAGAGGCGGATATGGAAGCCGCGCTGGCCGAGAAAGTCGCCGGCCGCGTAGCCGACTGTGAGGATAATGGCGAAGAGATATTTGACGGTCTCCCTGCCGCCGGCGCCGTCGTAAGTGGCCGAGGAGGCATCGGGATCGTGGCCCAGTAGGAAGACGATGGCGAGGATGCCCATGATGGCGAGGCTTGGCCACGTCATGCCGTCGAGGAAGCCCCAGCGGCGTTGAAGCGGCGTGCCGGAGATGATCGCTGACATGCGCGCGCCGAGGCCAATAAGCATGAGGAATGCGGCCAGCGCGATGGCGGCCTGGAGATGCGAATGGGGGTAGAAGCCGATCTCGTCGTAACGGTCGAGCCAGAAGTTTGAACTCGTCGTCATCCACCAGCCGAGGATGTCCATGAACGGACGCGACAGGGGGATGATCATGGCAAGTTGAGAGAAGACGGTGAGCGCTGCGCCGGCCATGCCGAGGAGGGCTAAGCTTTCGCGCGCGAGCCAGCCGCCGACAGAACCGGCGGGGCGGGTGGCGTTGGTTGACGGCGCGGGATTTGGCGGCGCGCTGGGCGGCGGTGATTTGGGGACGCGCGGGCGCGTCTTCGGCACGGTCGGTGCGGGGACTGTTAAGACCTGTTCTTCGTCTTCGTCGCCGATCTCGTCATCGGCGGCTGTGAGGCGCGGGTCGCGTGCCAACGGCTTTTTGGGGCGGTCCGGCGTGAGGCGCCAGCGCGGCCACGGGAAGGCGGGTGCGCGCTGGACGGTGGGCGTGCGGCCGGAGAGATCGGGCTTGGTCATCGGGGCGGCTTTACAACTTTTGACGCATGACGAACGCCAGAATACCGGCCACGGCGCCGATGCAGGCGGCGGCAAGAACTTCGAGCAGCACAACATCGGCCAAGGTGCCATCGCCCCACCAGGCGGTGTTCCCTACGGTATAGACGATGCCGATGGCCGCGCCGAGAGTGCCGGCGAACATGGCGTCCTGATTGGTGAGGTTCATGGTGGGCCGTATGGATTCCGCTGTCTTGCCGCTGGTGCCATCGTGACGGGTGCGCCGCGCGGGATCAAGGGTGTTGGAGCGCTTGCGTGAATGGAGCGCTGCCAGCGGCCAGGATCGTAACGTAAATGGATCATGCCAGATCGCACGCCGGGCATATTTGTTTTAATTTCGGGACGCGGGCGCAGATGTCCAACGTTGTGACGCAGGTTTTAAAAGAGGTGCTGCCATGTGGGTGATCGATGTCTTGGCGGCGTTGCGCCGGCGTGTTGCGTACGGGTTATTTATTTTTGCCGGCGGGATCGTTGCTGGGTCCGCGCTCGTGCTGCCGGCTGGGGCTGAGGATGTGCAGGAGGCTCTTGGGAAGGCCAATACTTACATTGAGGCGGCCAAGAATACGGAGCGGGCGGTCGAGTCCTGGGAGCGGTATGCGAGCTGGGTCAATATGAAGACCGGGCCGACGGGCAAGGAGCGTTACCTCAGTTACGGGATGTACGAGCTTTACGGCGTGGAGCCGCTGCTCAAGGAAGCGCGCGATGCGGCCGGACGTGAGCCGCGGGCCGAGGCCGTCGATGCCGCGATGGTGAAGTACATTGCCGCATATGAGGCGCTGGCGCCTGTGATGACGGAGGCGGCGGCGTATTATGAGCGTCAGGGATACGAGGCAGACAAGATGGCGCTGGGCAAGTCGCTGCATCCCAAGATGGTGCCGCTTGCCACCGCTTTCATAGCCGAACGTAAGGCGATGCTGCCGCTGCTGCGTGCGCATATCGGAGAGGTGCAGGCGCTCGAGGTGGCGGCGCTTGAGGCCAAGGACGGGCGTACGGCGGCGTTCCATACGGCGAACGTGATGGCTGCGCTGCATCGCGTGATGGATACGTTTCCGCGCGAGAGACCAGAGCAGATGAACGCCGATGAAATGGATCAGATGATGGCGGAGATCGGTCCGGATACGTCCGGCGAAAAGTTCGAACAGTTGATATCCGGCGTGAAGCCGTCGAATGCGACCATCGACGTGGCGCGATTTGGTGCGGCGCTGGATGCCTACGCTCAAGCGGTGGAGGGGTTTGAGGGTTTTACGGGTGAGAAGCCGAAGGACTTCGCGAAATTCAAGCCGATGCCGGGCGAGATGCGAATTGTGTTGCAGGAGTTTCAAAAGCCGCTCGCGAAAAGCGGGGGGCGGGAGTTCGACGGCGGCGGGCAGATGGTGATGCGCATTACCCAGCGGTACTACGACATGATGAACGAGAGCCAATCCGTCTGGGGCAGCCGGCTGAGGCATCTGCCGTAGGCCGTCTGCGGTTCGCGTTCAACTCTCATGGGCGGTGCGTGCCGCGCCGCTCCCGCCCGAAGGTTGGAACAGCGCGAACCGCTTCGTCGAGGTTCGGCTTAGAGCGGCCGGCCCTTGGCGAACGTGTCAACGTCGGTCAGGGCCTGGGCCCGTTCGATGTTGTACTTGGACTGCACCTGGTTGATCAGATCGTCTTTGTCTTTCAGTGCCGCGATTTCGTCGGCGGAGAACTTGCCCCAGCGTTGGGCGATGTCGCCGCGCATACCGCCATTTTTTGCGGCCATGTATGCTGCATTGGCCTTTTCAGCCTGGATTGGACTGGACATGAGAACCTCATAAGTATGACTGGGGAAATGCTGATCTGAGTTTTAGTTTTCAAACCATTTTCGATACATAACAGGAAAATACGTTTGCGACGTAATTTAAATGCGGCGTCGAGAACTATAATGTTCCGATTTTTTCAGTGAATTTTTTGTTTTCGGGCGCGCGGTTGTTTGTTCGCTTTTGATTGTTGCTGTGTTGGTGACGGGCGCCGCTGGACGTTGCCCGGTGTTGCTGTCTCTACTCTGAGCTTAGATGCCTGAGTGCCTCATCCCAGTTGCGGCCGTCGAAGGGTTCGATGACGAGGGAGGGGATGGGCGTGTCGAGGCAGCGGACGTTGACGTCGATACCGTCGGGGTTGGAGCGGGGAACGTAGAACGATTTAATGCCGCAGGTTTTGCAGAATGTGTGCTGGGCGACGCCGGTGTTGAAGGTGTAGCGCGTGAGAATTTCCTGGCCGGTGAGCAGGCGGAACTTTGCTTTCGGTACGATCAAATGCAGGAAGCCGGCCTTGGCGCAGATCGAGCAGTTACAATCCTGCGCAACGATGGTTTCGGGCGCTTCGACTTCGAAGGTGACGGCGCGGCAGTGGCAGCTCCCTTGGTAAATCATCGGATGCTTACTGCACTCCCGCAGCCGGTGTGATTTGATTTTCGACGCCGGCAACGTCGGCTTCGGCAAACACGAACAGATAGGCCAGCATGGCCAACACGCACAGCGTTGCTGCGACCGTCATCATTTTGTTGGAGAGCATTGGAAGCGTGACCTCGTCAAACGGGTTGATGGACAGTTTAATCCGGTAGTGGGATGAATTCAGCGGCGTCGCCGGGGACGGTGTCGAAGCGGCCTTGGCGCCAGTCTTCCTTGGCTTGGTCGATGCGCTCTTTGGACGACGAGACGAAATTCCACCAGATATGGCGCGGGCCGTCCATGGGTTCGCCGCCGACGATCATGAGGCGGGATTGGGTGAGCGCGAGGATGGAGATGCGGTCGCCGGGACGGAAGACGAGCAGGCGGCCGGGGCCGAAGGTTTCGCCGGCGATGTCGATTTCGCCGGAGACGATGAAGATGCCGCGCTCGTCGTAATCGGAATCGAGGGGGAGGACGGCGCCGGGGGCGAGGACGGCTTCGGCGTATACGCAATCATGCGGGAACTGGGCGGGCGAGGTTTGGCCGAACATCGATCCCATGATGAGACGCACGCGTTTGCCTTCGCCCATGATGCGGGGGAGTTCGGCTTCGGTGTGGTGAATGAAGGCGGGCGCGTTCTCTTCGTGGGATTTTGGCAAGGCCGCCCAGGCCTGAATGCCGAACAGGCGCGGGCCGGTGGCTTTGACGTCAGGTGCCGTGCGCTCGGAATGGACGATGCCGCGGCCCGCGGTCATGAGGTTCAGAGCGCCGGGGCGGATCGCGAGTTCCGTGCCGAGGCTGTCGCGGTGCATGATTTCGCCGTCGAAAAGATAGGTGACGGTGGAGAGGCCGATGTGGGGATGGGGCCGGACGTCGATACCTTGGCCGATCAAGAACTCGGCCGGGCCCATCTGATCGAAAAAGATGAAGGGCCCGATCATTTGTTTGCCGGCTGCCGGTAGCGCGCGGCGAACTTCGAAGCCGCCGAGGTCGCGGGCGCGCGGGACGATCACCTGCTCGATGACGTCACAGGCTTTGGCGTCGCCGGGTTTGGGGTCTGCATCGGGGAGCCAGCTCACGGTTCTCTCCTCACGTTTGGTTCTGAGGGCGAGAGTGGCACGCGCGGCCCGGCGATAAAAGGCTGAGGACTGTGCAGGATGGTGCGTTACAGCACCAGGGCGGCTGCGCCAAATATCACGGCGATCCCGATGAACAGCCAAGCGACGATGCCGGCTTCGGGGATACCCATGTAGGCCAGAGCGCCGACGACGAGGAACGCGGCGGCCGATCCCCAGAAGGCGGGGCTCTTGGTCTTGGGCCAGAGATTATAAACGATGCGGCCGACAATCGCTGCGCCGACCGTGATCAAAACCATCAATCCCACGCGCTGCGGATCCTGAAACATCGCAGTCCAGTCCATGGTGTTTTTCCCTCCGTGATTCTCCGGGGGTACCGTGGCACGAGTGAGCGGCGTCGGAAAAGGGCGATCAGGGGCTGATTGTGACGGGGAGTTGCGCTAATCTCTGGCTTGATTTGCCAAACCGATCCTTGGAGCCATGCTATGGGCGACTGCAAACTTCCGCACCATGAGAACCACGCGCACCAGCACGGGCCCGGCTGTGGGCATACGGCTGTGAAGCATGGCGATCACCTCGATTATCTTCATGATGGTCATCTGCACCACATGCACACGGGGCACGTGGACGAGCACGCCATCGAGGTCTCGGCGAAGAACCCGGATGTGTGCACGCCGCAGCATCAGTGCGCCGGACATGCGCCCGGACATGTTCACGGGCCCGGGTGCGGGCATGAGGCCGTGCCGCATGGGGATCATGTCGACTATCTGGTCGACGGGCATCTGCATCATCCCCACGGCGACCATTGCGACGATCATGGGCCGGTCGAGGTTGTGAAGTAGGCGCGGCGGCCGGACGGCGCACAGGGAGACAGTATGATCGATCTGCTCGTGCGGGTGGTGGGCAGCGCCGTCATTGGCTGGGCGCTGGGTGGTGCAGCCGAAACCGTGGTGTCGCGAACGTTTACTGGCGGTGGCGCGCAGCCGCTGGCGATCGTTCTCATTCCGTTGACGATGATCATTGTCTTTCTGGCCTCCTACGCGTTGGTGCCGCGCCCGCGTTGACGGGAATGCGGGCAGGCCGTCGGATGATTGCGCATGACGTTTGGGCATGACCGGTTCTCCGGGCCGGGTTAGACTGGGGCTCCCGACATCATGGAGCGACCCTGATGATCCTCACGCCGCTGTCCGAAATTAGCGTGCCGGACCCGCAGCCGGACGAAACCTACAAAATCACCCTCTTCGACCGGGCCTATGCATTCCAGGGGCTGAAGCACCTGCTGGGGGCGGCCGACTTCGACAAGGCGGGCGAGCGGCTGGCGGGGCTCGCCGCGAAAGACGAGGTCGAGCGCGAGGCGGCTCGGAAAATCCTCTCCGGCCTAACGTTGCAGCATCTCTACGACCGGCCGCTGACGGCGGACAACGGCAGCGTCGATGACGTGATGCGGGTGAACTACGAAATCGATTTCGATGTATTTGCCGAACTTGCGCCGCTGACGTGCGGGGCGGTGAAGGATCGCCTGCTCAAGGCGAAGGCGTCGGAGGCCAAGCGTATGGGGCGCGGGTTGACTGGCGTGATGGTCGCGGCCATCGCTAAGCTGATGGACGTACATGAACTCATCTATGCCGCGCGCAAGTTGAAGCGCAGCGGCAAGGCGCGGACTGAGGTTGGGCTCGCCGGCACGCTCTCGTCGCGCTTGCAGCCGAACCATCCCACCGACGATCTGACGGCGGTGACGGCGCTCGTTTATACGGGGCTGTCGATGGGGGCGGGGGACGCGCTGATCGGGCTAAATCCGGCGATCGATACGGTCGATAACATCGATAAAATCCTGCGGCACTTGGATGGGCTGCGACGGGAAACCGGTGCGCCGACGCAGATTTGTGTGCTGAGCCATGTGAAGACGCAGATGGCGTGCCTGGAGAGGGGCGCGCCAGTTGAGATCATGTTCCAGTCGCTGGCGGGAACGGACCGGACGCTCGTGGAAGAATTCGATGTGACGGTGGACGTGCTTGATGCGGCCACCCGGATGATGGCGGACAAGGGACCGCTCGGCGCCGACGCGCGGCAGTTCATGTATTTCGAGACGGGGCAGGGCAGCGAACTCACCTACGGCAAGCACAACGGCATCGACATGACGACGACGGAGGCGCTCTGCTACGGCCTTGCGCGGCGCTACGATCCATTCATGGTCAATAACGTGACCGGGTTCATCGGACCGGAGACGCACCGGACGAATTTCGAGATGATCGTTTCGAATTTGCAGGATCATTTCATGGGCAAGCTGATCGGCCTGCCGATGGGGATGGCGCCTTGCTACACGCTGCATTCCGAAATCACGATGGAAGGGCAGCAGATCGCAACCGAATTGCTGACGGCAGCGGGCGCGAACTATTTCATGGATGTCTATCTCGGCGTCGATCGCATGCTCGCCTACTTCGACACGGCGGGGCACGACGATCAGACGATGCGCGAGGTGCATGGGCTGCGGCCGGCGCCCGAGTATCTGGCGTGGGCCGTGTCGCGCGGAATTTTTCAAGAGGGCGAGGACGGGGAGATCGAGCGGGGGCCGAACTGGGGCAACCCGCGGATCTTCTGCGAGAGCGAGGAGACGTTCACCCGACTGATGTCGAAGGTGCCGGCGTCATATGGGTTGGAGAATGCGGGGCCGCGTCCGGCCGATCATGTGTCGCGGGCGGTGAAGGCCAATTTGGCGGTGGCGCGCGAGGCGATCTATGCGGAGGTGGAGCCGCAGTACCTCGGGCGGATGGAGTTTCGCCGGGTTGCGACATCCGCGGAGTCGAAGGTGGCGCACCTGAACAATCCGGATAAGGGCGCGCGGATTGCGGCGGCGGCGCGGGCGGAGTTGCGGCCCGAGACGGCGGACGTGCAGATCGTCGTGTCGGATGGTTTAAGCGCGGAGGCCGTGCATCACAACATTCCGGACTTGCTTCCGGTGCTAACGGCGGCGTTGGAGAAAAGTGGCTTTGGCGTGGGGCGGCCGATCCTGGCGCCTTATGGGCGGGTGAAGTTGGCGGAAGACATCGGAGACGCGCTGGCGCCGAAACTGGTTATCACGCTCATCGGCGAGCGGCCGGGTGGGGATGCGATCGCGTCGCGCAGTTTGTCGGCCTACATGGCGTACCGCATCACCGAGCCCGGGGCGGATGCGCGGTATGAGTATTCGGTGATTTCCAACATCTACAGTGGTGGGCTACCGCCGGCTGCGGCTGGTGCGCAGATCGCGGAGCGGGCGCGGGAGATTTTGACGTTCAAAGCGGCGGGCAACCGGTTGGAAAAGATGTTGTCGGCGCGAGGCAGCGCCGGGGCGGCGGCGTAAGGCAGACGCGTACAATCGTGGACGGCGACTAACGCAGCCGACCTGAGACATCACCTTTGCGGACTCATGGATCCTCGGGACGGGCCCGAGGATGACAACGGTGGGGCCGCGGGGAACCGGCTGGAGAAGATGTTGTCGGCGCGGGGGAGTGCCGGGGCTGCGGCGTCGTCGATCGTTCTCTTCTGAGAGCAATCCGGCGTTTAGTCCGAACCGATCATAAGGTCAGGTGCGATGAGTGCTGATCTTTTCGCCGTGGCAGAAAGCGGCAGCGGGCATGTAACCTAAGTCACGCGCGGCGCGTATATAGTTAGGCTCTCATCACCTGTCTGCCCGCGAGTGCGCATTCGCGCCGCGCTACGTTTTGGAGTTGAACCGTGACGCAATCTGACGCTTTCAACGCGCGGGACACGCGCGATGCTGCTCGCCATCGTGAGGGGCGGATCACGCCCGGTGAGATGGAGGCGTTCAAGGCGCGGGATAACTGGACGAACTGGCGCTATCTGGCGCTGAACTGGTTTGTGATCGCCGGTACGCTGTTTCTGGCGATCTGGGGTGAGAGCCAGCTTCGCGCGCTGGGCTATGGGTGGGAGGCGATCCTGCCGTTGGCGATTGTGGCCATTGTTGTGATGGGCGCGTCGCAGCATCAGTTGGGTGGCGCGATCCATGAGGGGACGCACTATCAGCTGTTCGCCAACCGGACGCTAAATGAGGTGGCTGGGGATTGGTTGGCTGGATTTCCGATCTATACCTCGACGCATCACTATCGCCTGCATCACATGGCGCATCATCAGTTCGTCAACGATCCGGCGCGCGATCCGATTTACGGGCAGGCCGACGAGAGCGGGCACTGGCTCGATTTTCCCCTCACGCATGTGGAACTCGCGAAGGGGCTGTTGCGACTGTTGTGGATTCCCAACCTCGTGAAATACACGGTGGCGCGGGCCCGCTACAGCGCGCTGGGGCTTGGCACCAATCCTTATGCCGATCCGAAGCGTCCCGGGCATCCGGTGGCGCAGACGGTCGGCATTCTGTTTGCCGGTGTGGTGCCGGCGGTGTTGATCGGGATGATGCTGGCGGGCTTTGGCGCGGCGGCGGTGATGGGCACGTTCTTCGCCATGTGGGCGGCGACGGTGGTGTTCTACGCCGTCATCCCTGAGGATTGGTTTGCGTCGGGGCGCGTGGAGCCCGTGCTGTCGCATCGGATCGGTTCGATTGCGCGCATCTCGTTCATGGCGATCGTTTATGGGTCGCTGACGGCGATCGATCTCACGGGGTATGAGAAGGCGTGGATGTACTACGGCCTCTATTGGGTCGTGCCGCTGTTCACGACGTTCCCGGTGTTCATGATTTTCCGCGAGTGGATCCAGCATGGGAATGCGGATCGCGGGCGGTATACGAATTCGCGCGTGATTTTGACGGGGCCGCTGTTTCGCTATGCGGTGCTGCCGTGGGGGATGGAGTATCATCAGCCGCATCATCTGATGGCGACGGTGCCGCATTATAAGTTGCGGCGGTTCCATGAACGGCTGCTGCGGGATGCTGAATACGCCGAGAAAGCGCAGATCGTCGAAGGGCTCTACGGGCGCATGACGGAGGGCAAGCCGACGGCATTCGGCGTGCTGCTGAAGGAGCACGCGCCGAAGTCGCGCGAGGCGGCGCATGTCGATGAGACCGTGCTGGAGCGGGCCGAGTTGAGCGATCCTGCGGCGCTGGAGCGGGAGAAGCAGGCGTCGCTGAAGGCAGAGCGGCGGGATGCGGCGGAGTAGGGCGGTGATCGTACGGGTGGCCGCAGTTGTGTTGATGGGTGCCGTGGCGGCAATGTTTGCCGCGCCTGTGTCAGCGAAGATCTCGGCGATGAGCGGCGCTTACGATGGGCGGGGGAAGCCGCCGGAGGTGGTCAAGCCGCCGCCGTCGAACGCGAAGACCCGTTTGCGCCGGGGGCGTGCGGTGAGGGACTAGGTGCTGATGGTGGAAGCTCGCTCTATTCCCCTCCCCTCGACGGGGAGGGGTTAGGGGTGGGGTGAGATGCTGGCGCCGGTGGTTGTTTGACCCCCACGCACTCTTTGACCCCCACGCACAGTTTCAGCCCCACGCACAGTTTCACCCCCACCCCTTCCCCTCCCCGCAAGGGGGAGGGGAAGTGCAGGCGCTTGCATCCTTTCAACCGTCATCCCGGCGAAGGCCGGGATCCATGGTGCGGCGAAGAGGGTGTGTGTTGGAAGGGCGTGGGGGTGCGGCTCATTATGAGCTTGCTGACCAATGGGTCCCGGGCACAAGGCCCGGGATGACAAGTGGTGGGGTGGCGGCGCTGCTTACTCCGCAGCTAACTTTGCATAGCCCAACTGCGTGTTGAGCTTCACGATCAGGTCGGCGGCGGCGATGGGGATGTTGGTGCCGGGGCCGAAGACGGCTTTGGCGCCGGCGCGGAAGAGTTCGTCGTAGTCGCCGGGGGGGATGACGCCGCCGACAACGATCATGATGTCTTCGCGGCCTTCCTTGGCGAGGGCTTCGCGCAGTTCGGGGACAAGCGTGAGGTGGCCGGCGGCGAGTGACGAGACGCCGACGACATGGACGTCGTTTTCGACGGCCTGGCGGGCGGCTTCACCGGCGGTGGCAAACAGCGGTCCGATGTCGACGTCGAAGCCTAAGTCAGCGAACGCAGTCGCGATGACTTTCTGGCCGCGGTCGTGGCCGTCCTGGCCGAGCTTGGCGATGAGAATGCGCGGGCGGCGGCCATCGTTCTTTTCGAATTCCTCGACGAGCTTTTGTGCGTGCACCACATCGGTGTTCATGGCTGCCTCCGAACGGTAGACGCCCGAGATCGCGCGGATCTCGGCGCGGTGGCGCGTGAAGACCTTCTCCATCGCTTCCGACATTTCGCCCACGGTCGCTTTGGCGCGGGCGGCTTTCACGCAAAGGTCGAGCAGGTTGGCGGTGCCCTTGGCGCCTTCGGTGAGGGCGGTGAGGGCGGCCTGGCATTCGGCTTCGTTGCGCTCTTCGCGCAGGCGCTTCAGTTTTGCGATCTGGGCTTCGCGGACGGCGACATTGTCGACCTTCAGAAGGTTGATCTTCGCGTCGCCGTCGATCTTGAATTTGTTGACGCCGGTGATGGTCTGCTTGCCGGTGTCGATGCGGGCCTGCGTGCGGGCGGCGGCTTCCTCGATGCGCATCTTCGGAATACCGGCGTCGATGGCTTTCGCCATGCCGCCCAGCTCCTCGACTTCGGCAATGTGTTCCATCGCCTTCTGGGCGAGTTCGTAGGTCAGGCGTTCGACATAGTGGCTGCCGCCCCAGGGATCGATGACGCGCGTGGTGCCGCTTTCCTGCTGGAGGAGGAGCTGCGTGTTGCGCGCGATGCGGGCGGAGAAGTCGGTCGGCAAGGCGATCGCTTCGTCGAGGCCGTTGGTGTGGAGCGACTGGGTGTGGCCTTGCGTGGCGGCCATGGCTTCCAGGCACGTGCGCGTGACGTTGTTGAAGACATCCTGCGCGGTGAGCGACCAGCCCGACGTTTGTGAATGCGTGCGCAGGGAGAGCGAGCGCGCGTCCTTGGGATTGAACTCTTCCTTGATGAGTTTCGCCCAGAGGAGGCGGGCGGCCCGCATCTTGGCGATTTCCATAAAGAAGTTGGTGCCAATGGCCCAGAAGAACGAGAGGCGGGGCGCGAAGGCGTCGATGTCGAGGCCGCTGTTGACGCCCGCACGGACATATTCAACGCCGTCGGCCAATGTGTAGGCGAGTTCTAGGTCGGCGGTCGCGCCGGCTTCCTGCATGTGATAGCCGGAAATCGAAATCGAATTGAACTTCGGCATCTTCTGCGAGGTGTAGGTGAAGATGTCGGAGACGATGCGCATCGAGGGCAGCGGCGGATAAATGTAGGTGTTGCGCACCATGAACTCTTTCAGAATGTCATTCTGAATGGTGCCGGCGAGTTTTTCCGGCGGCACGCCCTGCTCTTCGCCCGCGATGATGAAGAGGGCGAGGATCGGCAGCACGGCGCCGTTCATGGTCATGGAGACGGTCATCTGTTCGAGCGGGATGCCGTCGAACAGGGTGCGCATGTCGTAGATGCTGTCGATCGCGACGCCGGCCATGCCGACGTCGCCCTTGACGCGGGGATGATCTGAATCGTAGCCACGGTGGGTGGCGAGGTCGAAAGCGATGGAGAGGCCCTTCTGACCGGCGGCGATGTTGCGGCGGTAGAAGGCGTTCGATTCCTCAGCAGTCGAGAAGCCGGCGTACTGGCGGATGGTCCAGGGCTGGGTGACGTACATCGTCGGGTAGGGGCCGCGCACGTAGGGCGCGATGCCGGGATAGGTGCCGAGGAAGTCGAGTTCGGCGGTGTCGGCACTCGTATAGACCGGCTTCACCGGAATGCCCTCGGGGCTCATCCATGTCTCGACCGGAGCGGTGGCCGCGCTCGCGCCCGCAGATGGCGTGCCGAGGTCGAGGGTGGTGAAGTCAGGGATACGGGTCATGTTGATCTCTGGAGCGGTCTCTACGCGTGCGTCTTGGTAGCATAAAGAAGGAGCGGAAGGCGATGCGGCGAACATCGCCCCGAACGGCGTCCGGGAGGGGCGGTGCTATGCTCGTGGTAACTAAAGGATGCAAGATTATCAACACGCTAGCGGCGGTGACGGCGGCCGTTGGGGTTCTTGTCGCGGCGCCGGGTGTCTGGGCCGCGCCGGGGGATGAGGCGCCCGTGCGCGGGGGGGGTGTCGCCGGAGCCGGTTCTGGCGCTTGACGCGCCCGATGGGCATTGCGCTTACGACGCGCCGAAGGTGGGTGTGCCGGGGCATGAGACGGGGTTTGAACCGGGGCTCAAGTCGGGGACGGAATTGCTGGCGCTTTATGTGCCATGCGCGGCGCTCGATGCGGCGCGGGCGGGGACGGTGGAGTGGCTACCGGAGTGGGTGGCGTTCGAGAAAAATACGGTGACCTATCCCAGCGATGACGAGCGGAGCCTTGGCTCGCATGGGGCGGTGAAGCAACTGTGCCGGGATGCGCAATCGGCGAATTGGGGACATCCGAAATACGACGGCGCCGATTTCGCGGAGATGGTGAAGACGGCCAACGCGAAACTTTCGCTTGAGACGCCGGAGGTCTTTCTCGGCGTCGTGGGCGAGGACGAGCACGCCTGTTATCTGGCGGCGTTGCGGATCGTCTATTCGCCTTCGGGCAAGGCCCTGCGGTTCTTGAACGTGCAAGCGTTCATGCAGGCCGGCGACCGCTGGGTGACGCAATCGTTCCGCCGCGAATTCAGCGATACGCCGGAAGCCGCGCAGTCGATGTTCGCGGCGGCGAAGAAGGAATCGAAGGCGTTTTCGGAAAAGAACCGGTGAGGGCGTTGGCGCTAGAAGAGATGTGTGCCGGCGTAGATTTCGGAGAGTTCGAGGATTGCGTCGATCGACACCAGTTTGATTGATCCTGAATCCGCGTGCTCATCGGGTTCTGTTGGCCAGCCGCCTTCGGGCAATTTGCGATAGACATCGACGCTCATGCGTTCGCTATCGACGACCATAATTTCGGACAAGGAGGGGATCGTCGCGCAGGCGCGGATGCTCTCCCAGGTTTCCTTGACGTTGCTGGGCGACATCACTTCGATGATCAGCACGGGGTCGGGGAAGATCTTGCCGGGTGGTGAGGACTGGCACGTCACGGAGAGGACCGGCGCGCGGATGTTGTCGTTGGCGTGAAAGCGCGGAACGATGGGGGCCTCGGTGCCAACGCGGCAGGGGCGCTTGGTTGCGCGGAGATGGGAGCCGATTTGATAGGCGAGGTTGGCCTGGATCAGCGCATGGGTGCCGCTGGCCGGCGACATGGCGCGGACTTCACCATTCACGAGTTCGAGTTTGCCCACGAGGCCGCCGCCGTCCCAATCGAGGAACTCGTCCACGGTCATGCGTGGCGGCGATTTCGGGGCGGTGGTGGTCACCCAAGCTTCTCCTGCAGGCCTTTGAGGGTCGCGACCGCATCTTGCCCTGCGGAAAGGAACTGGTCCACCCCGGCGGCTTTGAGGGCGGCTTCGCGGTCGCCGGGGCGGCCGGCCATGAGGACGAGTTTGGCGCCTGAGGCTTTGAGGGCCTTGGCGGTGGCTTCAGCGTGCTCGGCGTTGACGGCATCGGACGAGCAGATGCAGGCCGCGTCGAGGCCTGAGGCTTTAAATGCGGCGGCGGCAGCGTCCGCGTTCGGGTAGCCGTCGCTCATGTTGGCCGCGATGCCGCCAGCGGCGAGGTAGTTTTTGATCCAGGTGGAGCGAACGTTGTGTTCGACGACCTGGCCGAGGCTGGCGAGGAACACGGCGTAGGGTTTGCCGGTCTTGGCGGCGCGGGCGTCGGCGGCATCGCGCAGGGTTTCGAAGGGCTCGGCGAGGCGGGCCATCTTGAGCGGTGTGATGGTGACGGCGGGCGTGGCTTTGGTGGGCGGGTTGTGCGGCCAGGGACTGGGCGCAATGCCGTCGTCGCCGAGGATCGGGAAGGCGGAGACGCCGGTCAGTTCGGCGCGGCCGGTGGCGATGGCTTTCGCTTTGGTCTCGGCGCTCTTGGCGATTTCGGCCTGGACATAGCCGGACTGGAGGGCCGCTGCCATTCCGCCCTGCTTTTCGATGTCCTGGAAGAGCGACCAGGCCTTTTGCGCGAGATCATCGGTAAGCTTTTCGACATACCAGGAGCCGCCTGCGGGATCGACGACGCGGCCGAGGTAGCTTTCTTCCTGGCAGACGATCTGGATGTTGCGGGCGACGCGGCGGGCGAAGCTGTCAGTTTCGCCGAGCGGAAAGGTGAAGGGCAGGACCGTGATGCTGTCGGCGCCGCCAAGCGCCCCACCGGCACAGGCAATTGCGGTGCGGATGATGTTGGTCCACGGATCGCGCTTGGCCAGCATGCGCCAGGACGTGACCGCGTCGAAGTGGACGGACTTGGCGGCATCGCCCGCTCCCGACGCTTCGGCAACGCGCCAGACGAGGCGGCGGGCGGCACGCAGCTTGGCAATGGCGAGGAACTGGTCGGCATCGACGGCGAGGTTGATGGCAATCTTAGGCAGCGCGTCGGTGGGGGCGATGCCGGCTTTGTCGGCGGCGCGCAGGTAGGCGACGGTGGTGGCCAGCGTTGCGGCGAGTTCCTGGGCTTCGGTGGCGCCGGCGCAGTGGTAGGCGTGACCGTCGACAGTGAGCGCAGTAACGCCGGGCATGTCCTTGGCCGAGGCCATGACGGCCGCGGCCTCGGCGAGGGCGTCATCGAGGGGCTTAGACAGAGCGCCGAAGACGGCGAGCGTTCCGAGCGGATCAAAACCGAAACCGCCGCGGCGCTGGGCGGGGGCGAGTCCCTGCTTCTCCCAGACGGCGATCAGCGCCTTGGCGGCGGCGGGCGCGTTCTCGTGTGCGTCGAGTGTAACGGGGCAGATGTCGAGGAGCACGCCGTCGAGGGCCGCCGACAGAGCTTGCGTGCTGAGGTCCAGTCCGTTGCCGCCTGCGATGGAAAGCGCGATTGAGGTGGTGCCGCCGTTGAGGTCTTCCAGGATCGCGGCATTGATCGATTTGGGATCGGTCCCGGAGTGATACTGGCGGATGTCCCAGCCGAGGCCGTTGGGTGTCGCGTGGGTGCCGCGCGTCAGAGGGGCGGCGCCGGGAACGCTGCCGGTTGCGTGGGGCAGCGCGTCGGCGGGGGTGTAGATCGGCTCGATGCGCAGGCCGTCGGCGGTTTTGCCGACCATCTTCTTTTCGAACTCGGCGCCCTTGATCGCCTTGTCGACGAGGGCGAGCCAGGCATCGCGGGTGGCTTCGGTGAAGCCGGTGGCGAGCGGCATGACGGGCGCGTCGGACGAGGTGGGTGCGGTCATCGGCGGGTGTCCATCAGTGGGAGTGGAAAAGCGCGCTGGGCGCTGCGCTGCGCCCGATCAATGCTTGGGCAGTCTATAGGGGCAAGGCTCGGGTTCTGCATTCAAAAAACGGTCACATGGGGATCGGCGTGACGCCGCAGTGGAGCGGAAACAGTTTCGCACAGTTGGGCATCAGTGAGCCATGCAACCAAGGTTTGCAATGGCGGGGTTGGCGTGCCAAGAGGGTTCGCATCGGCGGGGCCGCCCGAGTCGACACTCGGCCGGCTGTCCCTGTCACGATTTCAGCGCTTTGACCACGGAGTGGCGGACCCATGAGCGAGCAGGTTTTGCAGGACGGCAAGATCTTCGTCGGCAAAAGCATCAAGCCGGAATATCTCGATCTGAAGCTCGCCAACCGGCATGGGCTGATCACGGGAGCCACGGGCACCGGTAAGACGGTGACGTTGCAGGTGCTGGCGGAAGGGTTTTCGGCGGCGGGCGTGCCGGTCTTTGCGGCCGACATCAAGGGCGACCTCTCGGGCATCGCGGCGGTGGGCGAGCCGAAAGACTTCCTTATCAAGCGGGCGGGCGAAGTCGGGCTGGGGGACACCTACCAGCAACGCGCTTATCCGTCGATTTTCTGGGACGTGTTCGGCGAGCAGGGCCATCCGATCCGCGCGACGGTGCAGGATATGGGACCGCTGTTGCTGTCGCGGTTGTTGGAACTCAACGAGGTTCAGGAAGGCGTTTTGAACATCGCGTTTCGGGTGGCTGCGGATGAAAAGATGCCGCTCGTCGATCTGAAAGATCTGCGCTCGCTGATGAACAACATCTCGGAGCGGTCGAAGGAGATCGGCGCGCAATACGGGAATGTGGCGGCAACGTCGGTGGGATCGATCCAGCGGCGGTTCCTGGTGCTGGAAGAGCAGGGCGCCAATCAGTTCTTCGGCGAACCTGCGCTCGACATCATGGATTTCATGCGGGTGGCGCCGGACGGGCGCGGCGTTATCAACTTGCTCGCGGCCGACCGGCTGATGGAAAAGCCGCGGCTCTACGCGACGTTTCTTTTGTGGATGCTGTCGAAGCTCTGGATGACGCTGCCGGAAGTGGGCGATCAGCCCAAGCCGAAGCTCGTGTTCTTTTTCGACGAGGCGCATCTGCTGTTCAATGACGCGCCGAAAGCGCTGTTGGAGCGCATCGAGCAGGTGGCGCGTCTCATCCGTTCGAAGGGCGTCGGCGTCTATTTCATCACGCAGAACCCGATGGACGTTCCGAATACGGTTTCGGCGCAGCTTGGCAATCGCGTGCAGCATGCGTTGCGCGCGTTCACGCCGCAGGAGCAGAAGGCTGTAAAGGCGGCGGCGACCACGTTCCGCAAGAACCCCGATCTCGACACCGAAAAGGTGATCATGGAGCTGAAGGTCGGCGAGGCGTTGGTCTCGATGCTGGAGAACAAGGGCGAGCCGTCGATGGTGCAGCGGACATTCATTCGGCCGCCGGAAGCGCGCCTTGGCCCTGTGTCGAAGGATGAGCGGTTGAGCGTGATCGAATACAGCCCGGTATTTGGGAAGTATGAAGAGGCGGTCGACCGCGAAAGCGCGCATGAGATGCTGGCCAAACGCACGGAGGCGGCGGCGCAGGAAGCTAATGCGGGCGAAGGCGGGAGTTGGGCGGATGTGATCCTGGGCGGGGGCGGGGCTGCCGGTGGCAAGACCGGAACCAAGCGCGGTCAGCAGGGCATGGGCGAGATGATCGGCAAGGAATTGCAGCGCTCCATCTCGCGCACGATTGCAACGACGATCAAGAACATCATCGTGGGCTCGATCAAGGGGGGCAAGCGTTGACCATTCGCCGACTTTCATTGCTGGCGATCGTCTTGGGTGTGAGCGCTGCTTTGCCCGTGCAGGCCGGGGACGAGGCCATGATCGCGCAGGGTAAGGTGCTGGTCGAAGAAAAGTGCGCGCGGTGTCATGCCATTGGACGCGACGACAAGAGCCCGCACGAGAAGGCGCCGCCGTTTCGCGACGTCGTTGAGATCTACCCCAGCGAGAATCTGGCGGAGGCGCTGGCGGAAGGGATCGTGTCGGGGCATCCGGATATGCCGGTGTTCAAGTTCGAGCCGCCGCAAATCGAGGCATTTCTGGGCTATTTGAACAGCTTGTCCGAAAAGCCGTAACTTAAACGGCGGATGAACGGCGGGTTCAGAGGCAATTCAGGCGCGGGGCGGCATGTTGGGTCTCATCGAACTGAGAGACCGGAGACCCACCCCATGAAACTTCTGATCGGTGCCATTGCAGCTGCAGCCCTCATGTCCGTGACGATGGCGCCTGCCAAGGCTGCGAGCTTCTCCTGCATGGAACTGGAGGGGCGTCCGGCGGCGGAGGTGCGCGTTTGCCAGAGCCGTTGGCTGGGCAGCCTCGATGAGCGCATGGATAGCTGGTATCGCCGGGCAATGGAGCGTGCGCGGTATTTCGATCAGACGGGTAAGGTTCGCACCGAGCAGCGCGACTGGATCGTTGCGCGCAATGCCTGCGGCACGGGCTTCTTTTGCATTCGCCGCGCCTATCTCAATCGCATTCGCGATCTGAAAAACTACGTCGAGCACGTGTGAGCGGGCGTTCCACTTACCCCTTCGTGATGTGTGCTGACAGTGGTTGAATGCGTCGGCTTGCCGAGTCCCCGCCTTCGCGGGGATGCCGGTGGGGAGGGACGAACTGAGACCGATGAAACTCGATTTGAGTTGAGGCGACGTGGTGTGCCGCTCTTTTGTGCTTCGTCACAGCCCACCCACGGTCGTCATCCCGGCGTAGAACGGGATCCGCGCAAGTTTCGGGTTTTGTGGAGTGCATCGGCTTGCCGGGTCCCCGCCTGCGCGGGGATGACGGTGGGGAGGGGAGAGCGATGGGCTTGCGCTTAACGCGCTATTGGGTGGCGCTGGTTTCGAGGTCTGAGACGCGGTCCATGGCGACGGGTTGACCGGGTGGTTGGGGCGCGGCGGGCTCGGCATCGCCGGGTTCAGTGGGGGCTGCGGCCGGTGCCTCTGGCGTCTCGGGAGCGGGTGAAGCCGGTTCCGGCTTGGGCTTTGCAACGCGCGCGGGCCGTTCTTCGGGAAGATCGCTCGGCTTCTTGCGCCAGTCCCTTGCCTTGCCAATGCGAATGCCTTCGTCGAACAGTGCGCGCTGATAGCCGAGGTCGAACTTTTCCGTGGAGGCGTGATTGAACTCGGGCGGGATGGCGATGGAGTTGAAATCGGCACCGGCATCCTGAGCCATGCGGTAGATGCGGTAGTTGTCGCCCTTGTGCTGATAGAGCATCAATGCGCCGATGCTTTCGCCGGCGATCTGGAAGGTGGTTGGCTTCACGGCGCCGAACTGCGGGTTCATCTTGCCATTGTGGACAAGCCAGAGATGGCGCTGCGGCGGTTTGGAATAGAGAACGTCGAATGCCTGGAACGGCAGGTTGACGGGGGTGACGTAGATCTGGCGCGTGACGCCGCCGTCGACGTGCATTTCATCATAGTGCTTGCCGTCGACATTGACCTTGATGTTGACGGGCGGGAAGAGGCCGGGGATCGCAGCGGAGGCGATGATCACGTCGCGGAAGAGTTGGACCGCTTCCGGATTGTCATAGTGGCGGGCGATGGCGCCCATGTTCCAGACGACGGGACGCTTAGCGTCGAGGTTTGTTGTGCCGACGGTGAGCAACCGTCCGCGCCGGTATTCCTTGGCGACGGCTACGAGAAATTCCCGATCGATGTATTTGGCGACGAGTTTGCGCAGGGGGCCCGTGTCGGCGAGCGCTTGGCCACCGAGGAGGCCATTGACGATCTGGGGGACGACCAATTCGTCGGTTTTGTATTCGGTCCAGATTTCGCGCAACTGCGGATCGTATTTGGGTCCGAGGAAGGCGAATGGGGCGATGATGGAGCCGGCCGAGACGCCGGTGACGTGCTCGAATTCAGGGCGGTCGCCGCGAGCGGTCCAGCCGGTCAGGACGCCGGCGCCGAACGCGCCATCGGAGCCGCCGCCCGAAAGGGCCAAGACGTCGATCTGCGTGCGGCCGTTGACGAGCGGTGCGCTGGCACCGAGCTTCGGCACGCCCTGGAGATGTTCCGCGTACGCTTTCTTGAGGTCCTTCGGCGTCTCGTCGGCCCAGAAGCGGGCGCCGGGAATGCTGGGGACGCTGGCTTTTTCAGACGCGACGGCGGTGGGGACAGGGTTGCGCTCGATTGCGCCGGCGCAGCCGCCGACGACAATCGCCACGATAACCAGGCTCGCGATGGCTCTCAATGCCCGCAAGGGTCCCCCCGTCCAATCCCAATCCTTGATCCTAGCATAGGCGGGAAAGGTAACAAATTGGATGAAGGCGGCCGATCTGCGGCGCTGGGGACGGGTGCAAAAAAGCCACCCGTGTGCGGCGGATGGCTTTTTCGAAGTCCTAACGAGGTCTGAAGGGTCAGCCCATCATTTCGTCGACGTACTCCCAGTTCACGAGGTTGTCGAACCAGGCTTCGAGGTACTTGGGACGGGCGTTGCGGTAGTCGATGTAATAGCTGTGTTCCCAAACATCGACGCCGAGGATCGGCTGGGCGCCATGCATCAGCGGGTTTTCGCCGTTGGGGGTTTTGGCGACTTCCAGCTTACCGTCGCGGATGGCGAGCCAGGCCCAGCCAGAACCGAACTGCGTGGTGCCGGCGGCGAGGAAATCGGCGCGGACCTTGTCGAAGCCACCAATTTCTTCGACGAGCTTTTCCAGACGGCCGGGCATTTTTTTGCCGCCGCCATTGGGCTTCATCCACTTCCAGAAGTGGATGTGATTGTAGTGCTGGCCGATGTTGTTCACGAGGCCGGCGTTCTTGCCGTTGAAAGCTGCGACGCAAATCTCTTCGATGGATTTGCCTTCGAGGCCGGAGCCGACGATGAGCTTATTGCCGTTGTCGACGTAGGCCTGGTGGTGCTTGTCGTGATGGAACTGCAACGTTTCAGCGGACATATAGGGTTGCAGGGCATCGTAGGCGTAGGGAAGGTCGGGCAGCTTGAAGGTCATGATCGTCTCCAATGTCTGAGGAGGCCGGTCCTTAAGGGAGGCCGGTTCGCGGCGCGCAACCTAGCGGCGGGGCACCGTTGAAACAAGTGTGCGGAGGATTGGGTTCCCGGGAGGCGGGCGGTCTGTTCCCGGATGGCGGATGGGGCGTTAACCGGTCAACTCGATCTGATACTCATTACGCCTTAGGAATGGCAGAGACCAGGGTGGGTTATAGAAAGCGGCCACGGGCGGGCCGGCAGTGGGCAGGGCCTTGGCTTTGACCCAGGCTTCGAGAAGAGCGCGGTGTTCGGATAGGTTGGCCTCGCTCGACCAGCCGGAGAAGCGGATCACGGCGAAGCGCTTGGCCGGTTCGGCGACGATGCGGACGGCCTTGTTATTCGGGACAGGCAACGTTTCGGCGGTGTACTGCGCCGGCATGATGAAGCGGACTTTCCATTCGTTGCCGGTCGCCTGTTGCGTGACGGGAACCGTCATGGCGATTTTTTCGCTCGGCTGCTGGGTGACGGGGGCTGTCATTTCAATTTTCGTCTTCGACGTGTTGTTCCCGAAAATGAAGTCGGCGAGCAGGCGGAAGCCCTGGCTGATGGCTGCGCTGCGCTCGCCTCCCACCGTGACTTCGGCGGCGAGCAGCGGCTCGTAACGGCGGATCTCGAAGTCGCCGTCTTTCGACTCAACCGAGTAGGCGGGTTCGTCAGAGGCCATGGCGATCACGGTGGGCGCTAAAGCGGCGGCTACGGTGAGAACGGCGAGGATCGTCAGCAGTTTGAATTTGGAGAGGCGCCGCACCGGCATATTTGATCCTGACTGATTGGGTCTATATTGCGTAAACGCACCAAGACGACATCTTGGATCAATGACCGATACTGGCAAGGTTCTATTGTTGCGCGCGCAGGGTCACGTCGATCAGACGGGGCGTGCCGATGTGAAGCAGGATGTGAGCAAAAGGTTCCGGCGCCGGAAATAAGTGAGGGCGCCCCGACCCTGAGCGGAGCGCCCTCATAGATCACGCCGGGGAAGCGTAGGGTTCAGGGTAGGATCAGAGTGCCCGGATGCCACTGAACCCGTTCTGAATGGGCCATTCATCTGCGGTTCATCTTTAGGCGCGCGAAAAAAGTAAAGCGGCTACGGCGGACCGGCTTGTTCACCGTCAAAGTGAAACCTTTATGTCCCGGCGATATAATGCATTGCCTCGGCGGTCGGGGTATCGCCAACTGGCGTGCCTTCTGGCCGGTTGGTCCGAGGCCGGGCGGGGGCCGTTCGCATTCCGGGTGCGAGGGGCCATGTGCGACGGGTTTTGGCCCGCGCAACGTTGGCGTCCGTGTCCACCGACCCGTTGTTGACCTGAAAGAACTTAACCCACATGCGCCTCAGCCGACTGTTCACTCTTGCCATTCCCGTCGCGCTTGCGACGGCGGGTGCTGCCTGGTTTCTCAACCTCGGGCAGCCGGCGGAACCGCGCCTGGAGTACGAGACGGCCGTGGTCGAAAAGGGGACCATCCGGCGGATTGTTTCGACGTCGGGGCCGGTGCGAGCGCTGGTGACGGTGAGTGTTGGATCGTATCTCTCGGGGCCCGTCGAATCCGTCAATGCCGATTTCAATTCGGAAGTGAAGCCCGGCGACGTTCTGGCCAAACTCGACCGGCGGACGTTCGCCGCCAAGGTTGCGGAAGCCGAAGCGAACCTGCTGGCGGCCAAGGCTTCGCTTGCCAACCAGAAGGCGGCGCTGATCAAGGCGGAAGCGGTACTGCTCAATTCGGAGCGGACGATCGAACGGCAGCGGTCACTGGCGCAGAAGAAGTTCGCCAGCGAACAGACGCTCGACAACGCGATCCGAGATCGCGACGTGGCGCGGGCCGATATCGCCGTCGTGAAATCGCTTATCGAAACGGCGGATGCGCAGATCGTGCAGCGGCAAGCGGTGTTGGAGAGTGCGCGCGTCGATCTGGAGCGGTCGGAGATCAAGTCGCCGATTGCCGGGACGGTGATCTCGCGGTCGGTCGATCCGGGGCAGACGGTTGCCTCCAGCTTCCAGGCGCCGGAACTGTTCAAGATTGCGCAGGATCTGTCGCGTATCCGCATCGAGGCGCAGGTGAACGAGGCCGATGTCGGCTCGATCGCGGAAGGCAATCCGGTGACGTTTTCTGTCGACGCTTATCCCGACCGTGAATTCGAGGGGCGGGTGACGCAAATCCGGCTGGCGGCGACGGAAATCAACAACGTAGTCACCTACACGGTGATCATCGAGGCGAAGAATGAAGACCGGCGGCTGTTCCCCGGTATGACGGCGAACGTGCGCATCGAGAGCGCGCGGCGCGATGGCGTGCTGCGCGTATCGAACGATGCGCTCCGCTTCCGTCCGCGTGGAGAGGTGGCGGGCGCGGATGGCCGTGCTGCGGGCGGCGCGGATCGCTCAGCGCGCACGGTGGAGCGGTTGAAGGGCGAACTGGCGCTGACGGATAGCCAAGCGGAAATGCTCAAAGCCGAGGTGCAGGCCATTGGCGCGGAAGCGCGGGCGGAGGGCCAGGGGGGAAGTTTTGGCGCCCGTCCGGATCCGTCAGCCTTTCGCATGAAGCTCAATATGCGCATCGAGCAGGTCATCGTGCCGACGATGAGCGAGGAGCAGCGCAAGATCTACGAGCGCTGGAAGAAGGGCCGGGAAAGCACGCGGGCGGCGGCGCTTTGGGCGCTCGATACGGCAGGTAAGCCCGAGCGGCG
This sequence comes from Hyphomicrobium sp. 12-62-95, assembly GCA_002279935.1. GTDB lineage: Bacteria > Pseudomonadota > Alphaproteobacteria > Rhizobiales > Hyphomicrobiaceae > JAGVSR01. The sequence goes on from NCCZ01000009.1 coordinate 84,077, forward strand.
CATGGCGCGCGTGGGGCTTGCCGACGACCAATTCACGGAGATCGTCGGCGGCGACGTGAAGGAAGGCGATAAGCTGATCGTGCGGGTCCGCGAGGCCAAGAAGTGACCGCAGTGGCGAAGACCGGCTCGGAGCAAGGCAGCGCGATCATTCAAGCGCGCGGCGTGGTGAAGCTGTACACCATTGGCGACCAGGAGTTGCGGGCGCTGGATGGCGTCTCACTCGAGATCGAAGCGGGCGATTTCGTTGCCATCATGGGGGCATCGGGATCGGGCAAATCGACCATGATGAACCTGATCGGCGGGCTCGATACGCCAACGTCGGGCAGCCTGTTGATCGACGGGCGGGACATCTCGAAGCTTGATGCCGACGAACTTGCGGACCTGCGCAACAGGGCCATCGGCTTCGTGTTCCAGCAATTCAACCTGCTCCCGCGGACGCCGGCGTTCCGGCAGGTCATGCTGCCATTGCTGTATGCGCATCCGCGTCCGGAGGACATGGAGGCGGAGGCGCGTCGGCGGCTCGATCAGGTGGGGCTCGGCAACCGGATGGAGCACTTGCCGCGGCAGCTTTCCGGTGGACAGCAGCAGCGCGTCGCCATCGCACGCGCGCTCGTTAACAACCCGAAGATCCTGCTGGCCGACGAACCGACGGGGGCGCTCGACAGCCGGACATCGGAAGAGATCATGCGGTTGTTTTCCGAACTCAACGCGCAGGGGATCACTGTTGTGATCGTCACGCACGAGCCGGACATCGCGGCGTGGGCCCGGCGGCGGATTACGTTTCGCGACGGGCAAATCATTTCGGATGAGCGGCAATCTTCCCGCGTGCGGGAGGCGGCGCAATGACCATATTGGATAGCATTTTGGTGGCGTTGACGGCGCTGCGCTCGAACCTGCTGCGATCGATTCTGACGACGCTTGGCATTGTGATCGGCGTGGCGTCCGTGATCATCCTGGTGGCGGTCGGCAACGGGGCGGCGGGCGAAGTCAACAAGCAGATTTCAGCGCTGGGGACCAACATGCTCGTCGTATTTCCCGACGCGATGCGCGTCATGGGGCGGTCGAGTGCAGCGGGAACGGCGCTGCCGCTTTCGGAAAGCGATCTGGTGGCGCTGCGCGATAAGATTCCGGGCGTCATTGGTGTTTCGGGTCAAATCGACGAGTCGGCGCCTGTCGTGCGCGGCAATCTGAATTGGACCACGGCGGTCAGCGGGGTGCATCCGGATTACACGATGGTTCGGGATTGGCCGGTGGCGGAGGGCCGCGAGATCAACGCCCAAGATGTGCAGATGGCCGCGCGCGTCGCGCTTATCGGGCCGACGGTGGCGAAGCAGCTTTTTCCCGGTGAAAATCCGGTGGGTGCTGAAATCCGCATCAAGAACGTTCCGTTTCAGATTGTCGGTCTGCTGTCGGTCAAGGGCCAATCGGCTATGGGCCGGGACCAGGACGACGTCATGCTCATTCCGATCACAACCGCACGAAACAGGGTGGTTGGGAAAAGTGACGTTCAAGTCGATCAGGTCGGGCGCATCTATCTGAAGCTCGATGAACAGACTGATATGAAGACGGCGCAGGAGGATATTGAAACGTTGCTGCGTCAGAGGCGCAAGAGTGGCCCGAACAGCGAAGATACGTTCTCGGTTCGCAATTTGGCTGAGTTCATGCGTGCGCGCACGGAAGTGCTTTCGACTATGAGCTACTTGCTGGGAGCGACGTCCGCAATCTCGCTGATTGTGGGCGGGATCGGAATTATGAATATCATGCTGGTGTCGGTGACCGAACGGACCCGCGAGATCGGTTTGCGCATGGCAGTGGGCGGCCGCAAGCGGGATATCATGCGGCAGTTTCTGGTGGAGGCAGTAACGCTGTGTCTTTTTGGCGGGCTGATCGGCGTTGCGCTGGGCATTGGGATCGCGTCGCTGATCGCCTATTTCGCCAGCTGGCCGGTCGACGTGAGTGTGAGCGTTATCGGGTTGGCGATGGGTGCTGCTGCAATCACAGGTATTGTATTTGGCTTTTTCCCCGCACGGCGGGCGGCGGGTCTCAACCCGATTGACGCTCTGCGCAGCGAATAGGCCGGGAAAATTAAGCGCTACACCAGGATTTGCTGTGTTCTGCCTTTTCCCCGATATGGCGACGCTTTTTGAAATGTTTTTTGAATAAAGTGGGTTGTCAAATGGGTTTTAACGGATTATCGGCATTTGGTGCGTCAAAAAAACTCTGACCAGATGCGTTCTGAATGATATAGGGCGCGATAAGGGCAACTCGAAATAACCCGCGCTCTTTGTAAGAGCTGTAAATAAAGGACTGCACCATGGCTGCTGTAAACGTCGACCGGATGACGTTGAGAGAAATCAACGACCTCGAAGCTAAAATCGCGAAAGCGAAATCGGCTGCGCGCGAAAAGGCGAAGTCGGACTTGAAGGATAAGATCGATCGTCTCGTCGACGGATCGGGCTTCACGATCGCGGAACTGTACGGATTTACGGCGCGCGGCCGTGGCCGGTCGAAGTCGGCGGCGAAGTATGCCAACCCGGAGAATAAGAGCGAGACCTGGACGGGCCGAGGGCGCAAGCCGAACTGGCTGGTGGCGCGCCTCAAGAAGGGTGCGAAGATGGACGACTTCGCGATCTGATTGCGCACGACGCTGCAATCGACGCTCACGAATTTGCGACTGCAGCGAACAACCGCTGCGGTCGTTTTTCTTTTTGGTGTTGCGACGGATAGATTGCCGGCTGGGGGTTGACGGGTGACCGGGCGCTGCCCACGTCTGTACAGTATGTTGTCAGGACCGAGGAGGCGGCGATGTTGGCTCTCGACGTTCAGGAACAGGCGCGTCTGCTGATGGCTGCGCGCGGACCCAAGGCCATTGCGGATGCGGCGCAGAAGGCCGTTCAGTTGGAACAGGAAGGCCGGGAAACCGACGCGCGGGAGTGGAGGCGGATTGAGGCCGCGCTCATTCAGCTTGCCGGACCGCGCGCCAAGTGAGGTGCGATCAGTCTTTCGCCGAGTAAATGCGTTCCCACACGAACAAGCAGAGCGCGTAAGCGGCTGCGAGCACGAGGAACGTGTCGGCGATGCGCCGCGGTTCGGCCTCAGCGAGTGCCAAAAGTTCGGGCGCGTGGTGGGCCGTCAGCGCGAGGCCTGCGAAAAGCACCGTGAAGAAGCAGAAGACGATCTGCACGAACTTGTGCGAGCGGAGCCGTGCATCGGCGAGCACGTCATCGCTGTTGGAGTGTTCGTCGTCGAAACGCATGTCCGGACCTACGCGATACAAATGGGCTGGCGTGGGAAACGCCGCTTAACACAACACTAACTGTGATGTGGCGCAGGGGGAAGCGGGGATTTACGCGTTCTTAAGGTTGACGAGGGCGCGGAGCCGTTCGCGCACGTTTGCCTCGTCGGCGGGAAAGCCGGCCGTCATCCACCAGTGCTCGAGGAGGTCGAGCATGTGTCCCACTTCGGGACCAGCGGGGACGCCGAGCGCCATGACGTCCTTGCCGGTGAGGGGCAGTTTGGGTGCCGTCCAGCGATCGGGCAGCGTCAGGAGTTGCCGGTGGGGGGTGCTTGACGGTTCGGCTGCCAGATCGCGTGCCCATTCGATGAGGACGCCATCGCGGAATTTGATTGCGCCATGGCGGTAGATGAAACAGCGGGCGCGGTCTTCGTTTTCAGATGGTTCAACGGCGCGGTCGGGCAGTGCAAGATCGGCTAAGCGTTCGTATTCGGATTTGGACAAGCGCAGGCGGTCGCGCAGGTGGGCGGCGTCGGCCGGTTTGACGACGGCAAGCGCGTAGAGACGGCGGATAGGGTCGGGCGTGATGCCGTTTGCGACTTCGATGGCTGCGAGGCGCGCGAAGGTGATCACGTCGGCGGGGGCACAGAGGGTGCGCGTGAGCAGGCCGGTTTCGTCCATTTCGGAAATGGTAATGGCGGCATAGGGGGCGGCGATGAGTTTGAGCAATTCCGAGCGGATGCGTTCGGCCGAAATGCCGTCGAGGCCGTCTTGCAAAGCGGCGCAGGCTTCATGGCCTTCGCGGTCGATGCGGCCGGCACCATAATGCGCGGTGAAGCGATAGAAGCGGAGAATGCGCAGGTAATCCTCGGCAATGCGATCTTCGGGCCGGCCAATGAAGCGGACGCGGTTGGCGGCCAGATCGGCGAGGCCGCCGGTGGCGTCGAAGAGGCGGCCGCCCGCGTCGCAGTAGAGGGCGTTGATCGTGAAGTCGCGGCGGTGGGCGTCGGTGGACCAGTCTTCGGTGAAGGCCACGGTGGCGTGGCGGCCATGCGTTTCGACATCGCGGCGTAGCGTCGTGACTTCGAAGGGCTTGCGATCCGCGATGACGGTGACGGTGCCGTGCGCGAGGCCGGTGGGGATGGCCTGGAGACCGGCGTTTTCGGCGCGGGTGATGACGTCTTCGGGGCGAACGGTGGTGGCGATGTCGATGTCGGTGACGGGGTGGCCGAGCAGCGTGTTGCGAACGGCGCCGCCGACGATGCGGGCGTCGCCTCCGCCGGCGGTGATCGCGTTCAGGACGGCTTGCGTGGCCGGCGCGGTGAGCCAGGTGGCGGCGGCGAGCCGTGAATCGGGTTCGGGCGGGTTTGCGTCAGCGGCGGTCACGGGTCAGCGTCCGTTGCTCATTCGATGTGGCCGGGCTGGATCTTGCCGTCTTTGAAGATGGGCGGACTGTAGGTCTGGTCGGGGCGGCCGCCCGATGTCTTACCGAAGGCGACGAGGACAACCATCAGCAGGATCGTACCGGATGCGGCGAGCCACAGGAGGGGGGCGTCATTGAGAACACGCATGGGGCGGATGCGGCCGCCGGGCGTGCGCTCGAGCGTTTCGGGACGAGCGATGAGGACCCAGCCGAGGTAGGCGAGGGTCGGCAGGAGGAAGAGCAGGACATTCTCGATGACGATGCGGATCATGGGACCTTGAAATCGGCGCTACTTACGGCGCGGAAAAGAGCTTGTCGTGCATGTTGCGGAGGATACCCGCAGTTGCGCCCCAGATATAGCGTTCGCCGTAAGGCATCGCATAGAACCGCCGGTCGCGGCCGCCGAGGGTGCGGGCATCGATGCGATGATTGGCCGGGTCCATTAGGAAGGCAAGCGGGACTTCGAAGGCGGCTGCAACTTCATTGGCGTTGATCGACAATGCGAAGTCCGGACGGATAAGGGCAACCACGGGGGTGACGGCGAAGCCGGTGCCGGTGCGGTAGACGTCGAGGAAGCCTAACGGTTCGACTAAACCGCGGTGCATGCCGATTTCTTCTTCCGCTTCGCGCAGCGCTGTGTCGATGGGGCCCGTGTCGCCGGGATCGGGTTTGCCGCCGGGGAAGGCGATCTGGCCGGCGTGGGCGGCAAGGTGGGGCGTGCGCTCGGTTAGCAGAACCGTGAGGCTGTCGCGGACGACGATCGGAACAAGGACGGCTGCCGGGCGGACCGGGGCGGGGCCGTTCCATTCGGCGAAGGCTGACGGATTGAGATCGAAGTCGCTCGGCGGGGGGACGGGCGCGACGGGTGTGGCGCTGGGCAAAGTCGGCGAGGCGAGCAGGCGCTGGGCTGCACGGGCGCGGAAGGCGTCGAGAGTGAACGGGTCTGGAGGGGGATGTCCGTGCATGGGGCGTAAGGTGCGTTCCTGTTGGCCGTTGCGTGCGGGTGAGGATACGCCCTTCGCCGCATTTCGCGCGTCTTCGCATGACCAAATCGATGCGAATCGTGAGCATTACGGTCTGGGCGGACGGTTTTCAGATGAAGGTCGACATGATTGCGGGCGTTTGGCAACGGGGTCGCGGGCTGATCTTGTACGTCGCTGTGCTGGTGGCGGCCATGGGTGCCGCACTGCCCTCGCCGGCTGTGGCGTCGCCCGAGCGGGATTTTGCTGCCGGGCTTTCGGCGTCCGAGCGGCGGACCTTCGAGACGTATATTTCGGCCCGGCGCTTCTACAACCTGACGCTTGACGAGTTTTGGGACGAGGTAAGCGAGAAGCGCGCGGCCCGGCGCAAGAAGCGGGCAGCCGATCAGGCGATCACCGCGAAGGACTATGCGAAGGGTTTTCCGCCGGACTACACCGGCCCGAAGTTGTCCGCCGATCTGGCGAAGCGCTGGGCGAAGTTTCAGGACGCGCAGGCGGAGAAAAAGCCACCACGGGACCCGCTTCCGGGCGTTGAGGATTTTCTGGCGCATGCGCGGGAGCAATTCGGCTTCGTTCCGGAGCGCATTGCGGAGCGCGAATTCAAGCGGCGGTATGCGCGCGAGGCGCTGCGCGTCGGGCTGACGAAAGAGCAGGTCGTGCGCGTCTATGCGCTGGAGACCAGCGGGCTCGGTACGGCGGATATGGTGGCGGGTATCCATCCCATCACAAAGAAGGGTTCGCCGATATCGACGGCGATTGGATATGCGCAGCTGCTGTCGGCCAATTCGACGAGCGAACTCGTCAAGCACGGGCCGGGGTTTATCGCGCGGTTGAAGCAGATGGCCGAGAGCGCGCGAACGGATGACGTTCGTAAAAAATATCAGCGCAAAGCGCAGATCCTGACGCGGATGCTGGCGGTGTCGAAGTCGGTGCCGAACGAGTGGAGCCGGCATCAGGCGTTGGGCCGGACGGCCAAAGGGTATGGTATTCACGCCATCAACATCGACGGCGATATCGGGCCTTGGCTGCAGGTGCTCAAACTTCTCGGCCTTAAGGAGTTGGCGGATAAGAAGGGCAAGCCGCGGCTGACTGGGGCGGAGATCGAGTTGATGAATCTTGCCGGTCCCGCGACGGGACTGGAGATGATGACGCCGGCGGGACGGGCGGCCACAACGCCGAACTTTTTCGAGCGCGGGGCGTACGGGCGCAACACGATTGTGCGCGGCAAGACGGGGGCTGAACTGCTTAAGGCGCTCGACGAGCGGATGGATACGAACGTCAAAAATGACGGCGCGGTTCTGTTCGCGCAGGTGTTCGACGAGGTTGCGGCTGAAATGGCCGGGCGGTAAAAAGCCGGCGGCTTCGCGAGAGGAAGCCGCCGGCCGAAACTAGGCAATCAGCGCAGTAATGGCCCATACTCCGCCAGTCTGCGATTTCAGTATTGCAGCCGCGTCTGACAGTTTGACGACGGTTGGGGCTGTTAAGGCCACTTCACGACGGGGGGCATGGAGGAGAGGATGCTCTCGACGTTGCCGCCAGTTTTAAGGCCGAACATGGTCCCGCGGTCGTAGAGCAGGTTGTATTCTACGTAACGGCCGCGGCGGATCAGCTGTTCTTCGCGGTCGGCTTCGGTCCAGGGCGTCGTCCAGTTACCGCGCACGAGCATGGGGTAGACGCTGCGGAAGGCGCGGCCGACATCTTGCGTGAAGGCGAGCGCCGCATCGAAGCCGCCGTCTTCTTCCGTGGGCGTCAGGTAGTCGTAGAAGATGCCGCCGATGCCCCGCATTTCCTTGCGGTGGGGCAGATAGAAATATTCGTCACACCATTCCTTGTAGCGCTTGTAGTCGGCGATCTTGTGGGCTTCGCAGGCCTGATACATGGCCGCGTGGAAGGCCAGTGTGTCGGCGTCCTTCTGCGTGCGGCGGCGATCGAGCACGGGGGTGAGATCGGCACCGCCACCGAACCACCATTTGGACGTCACGACCATGCGCGTGTTCATGTGGACGGCGGGCACGTGCGGGTTGTGCATGTGGGCGATGAGCGAAATGCCGGACGCCCAAAAGCGCGGGTCTTCCTCGGCGCCGGGGATCTGCTTGCGGAATTCGGGAGCGAATTCGCCGTGAACGGTGGAGGTGTGGACGCCGACTTTTTCGAACACGCGGCCGTGCATGATGGACATCACCCCGCCGCCGAGGTCGGCTGACGGATCGGTGCCGGTATGTTCGGCGCGGTTCCAGGGGGTGCGGACGAAGCGGCCGGGCTTCTGGTCCGAGGTCGGGGTGCCGGCGGGAAGATCGTCCTCGAGTTTTTCGAAGGCCGCACAGATGTCGTCGCGCAGGGTTTCAAACCAGGCGCGGGCCTCTGCCTTGCGTTCGGGTGTCATGCGTTCGGGGAGGAGATCGGTTTTGGCATCCATCGGGACCGGTCTTTCGTATCGGTGTGGCGTTTGGGCTCGTTCGCGCCACGGTTCTGGCACGACCTAGCCCCAGCCGATAGTGTATTCCGGGCCCGCCGTGAAGGGCTGGACGCGCTGACCGTGAACGGGTTTGCCGCCCGGACGTTCCTGCCCATACCCGCCCGCATCCCAGCAGCAGAAAGCGATCCCCTTTTGTCCCGGCTGTTCGAACGCTTTGAAAAACATATCGATCCCTTTGCCGGGGATGTCACGCAGCGTCCACCGGGGACACTCGCAGCGTTTTATTGGCACTTCGTCGGTCAGAGCTGGCCGGTGTTCGCGCTGCTCTTGTTCATGGGGTTCTGCGCGGGCGTGCTGGAGGCTTCGCTCTTCGCGTTTGTGGGGTCGCTCGTCGACCGGATGCGGGAGGCGGCCAATCCGGAGACGTTCATTGCCGACAACGGGCGGCTGCTCCTATTCATGGCGTTCGTGGCAGCCGTTCTGAGGCCTGCCGTCTCATTCGTGCACGATCTGGTCAAGCATCAGATGATCGGGGGATCGTTCACGACGCTGATCCGGTGGCAGAGCCATGCCTATGTGCTGCGGCAGAGCCTCGGGTTCTTTCAGAACGATTTCGCCGGGCGCGTCGCCAACAAGGTGATGCAGGCGGGGCCGGCGGTGCGCGAAAGCGTCGTGCAGTCCATCGACGCGGTGTGGTTCGTCGCGGTGTACTGGCTGACGGCGCTGGTGCTGTTCGCACAGGCCGATCTGCGGTTGGTTGGTCCGCTGGTGGTGTGGTTTGCGGCCTATGTTTTGGTGCTGCGCTATTTCATTCCGCGTCTGAAGGCGCGGGCAATTGAGACCAGCGAAGCGCGCTCCATGCTGACGGGGCGGATTGTCGACAGCTATACGAACATTCTGACGGTGAAGCTCTTCGCGCATACGGAGCGCGAGGATGCGTATGCGAAGTCGGCGATGCAGGAGCAGCTCGACAAGCTGCAGGTGCAGCTGCGGCTGACGACGCTGATGGAAACGTCGCTGTTTGTGCTGAACGGGCTCCTGCTGGTGGGCATGTCGGCGCTCGCGATCTCGCTGTGGAGCACGCAAGCGGTGACGATCGGGGCCATCGCGCTGGTGATGGGGCTGACGATCCGGATTGTGAACATGTCCGGCTGGGTCATGTGGACGGTGGCGGGGATCTTCGAAAATCTCGGTATTGCGTATGAGAGCATGGAGACGATCTCGCGGCCGTGGACGGTGCTCGATAAGCCGGAGGCTGCGGCGCTGGCGGTGCCCAAGGGCGAGATCGCGTTCGATGACGTGACGTTCCGCTATGGGCGGGTGAAGTCGTTTGGCGATACGCGGCGCGGAGGCGTCATCGATGGGTTGTCGCTGACAATTGCGCCGGGTGAAAAGGTGGGACTTGTCGGGCGATCGGGGGCCGGGAAGTCGACGCTCGTTAGTCTGCTGATGAGGTTTTACGATCTGGAGAGTGGGCGCATCCTGATCGACGGGCAGGACATCGCGGACGTGACGCAGGAGAGTTTGCGGTCACAGATCGGGCTCGTGACTCAGGATACGTCGCTGCTGCATCGCTCTGTGCTGGATAACATTATGTATGGGCGGCCGGAGGCGGGGCTGGAGGCGGCGAAGCTTGCGGCGAAGCGGGCGCACGCGGATCATTTCATTCCGGATCTGGAGGATCTGGCCGGGCGGCGGGGGCTCTCGGCGCATGTGGGCGAGCGGGGCGTGAAGCTTTCGGGCGGGCAGCGGCAGCGGATCGCGATTGCGCGCGTGCTGCTCAAGAACGCGCCGATCCTCATCCTCGACGAGGCGACGAGCGCGCTCGACAGTGAAGTGGAAGCAGCGATCCAGGAGAGTTTGCGCGAGTTGATGGCGGACAAGACCGTGATTGCCATTGCGCACCGGCTGTCGACGATTGCCGCGATGGACCGGCTGGTGATCATGGACCATGGGCGTATTGTTGAAGAGGGCTCGCACGCAGATCTTTTGCGGCGCGGCGGGCTTTATTCCGATCTGTGGAAGCGGCAGTCCGGCGGGTTCCTGGGGCAGGAAGCGGCGGAGTAGACTGTCTCAGCTCTACAATGTTTGCTGTCTAGGTTAGAGCAAGCAGCTGCCCCTCATGGGTCTGTTGCTGCCCCTCACGGGTCTTTTTCTGCCCCTCACCCTAGCCCTCTCCCCGCGCGCGGGGAGAGGGGATAAGAGCGTGCCGTTATGTTTTCATTTTTCGAGAGGCTGATCGATCCGTATCGCGCGGTGCCACTGGCGCCGCCGCCTGAAGGGTTGCCCGCGTTTTTCTGGCATTACGTGAAGCCGGTGTGGCCGATCGTGCTCGGCATTGCGCTGTTAACGGCGGCGATTGCGGCGCTCGAGATCGTGATGCTCGATTACGTGGGGCGGTTCGTCGATCTGATGTCGACGGCGGACCGGGCGACGTTTTTCGAGGTGCACGGCGGTGACGTGTGGCGCATGGCGCTGCTGGCGCTCGTCGTGTTGCCCATCCTGGCGGTGACGTGGGAGTTCATCTTCCACCAGTCGTTTGCCGGCAATTTTCCGATGATGATCCGCTGGCAGGGGCATCGCTACATGCTGCGCCAGTCGCTGTCGTTCTATCAGGACGATTTCGCGGGGCGGATCGCCAATACGCTGATGCAGACGGCGCTTGCGGTGCGCGACAGCGTGGAACGGGTGATCAACACGATTGTGTATGCTGTCGTGTATGTGGCGAGCGCGATGGTGGTTCTGGTGTCGGCGGACTGGCGGCTGGCCATCCCGCTGGCGGTGTGGATCGCGTCGTATATTGCGGCGGGGGTCTATTTTATGCCGCGGCTGGCGCGGTTGTCGGAAGCGCAAGCTGACGCGCGCTCTGTGATGACCGGGCGTGTGATCGACAGCTACACGAACATCACATCGGTGAAGCTGTTCGCGCATACGGCGGCGGAGGATGCCTACGCCAAGGAGAGCATGGCCGGGTTCATGGAGACGGTGCACGCGCAGATGCGTCTCGTCACCCAGATGAATGTGTGCCTCCGCTTGTTGAACTACGGGCTGATGGCGGTGACGCTGATCGTTTCGATTGTTCTTTGGCAGGCGGCACTCGTGACGGTTGGAGCCATTGCGGTGGCGACGAGCCTTGCGATGCGGCTTGATGCGCTGTCGGACTGGGTACTGTGGCAGTTAGCGGGGCTCTTTGAGAGCATCGGCGTGGTGCGCGACGGGGCGAACACGCTGTCGAAGCCGCTGGGGATCGTGGACAAGCCCGGGGCGCCGGCGCTTGCCGTGCGTCGGGGGGAGATCGCGTTCGATCGCGTCACCTTCCATTATGGCAAAGGGCGCGGGGTCATTCAGGATTTGAACTTGCGGATCGCGCCGGGGGAGAAGGTGGGCATCGTCGGGCGTTCGGGCGCGGGCAAGTCGACGCTGGTCAATCTGCTGCTCAGGTTCTTCGAGCCGGAGGCGGGGCGCGTCGTGATCGACGGGCAGGATATCCGCGACGTGACGCAGGAGAGCCTGCGGCAGGCGATCGGGGTGGTGACGCAGGATACGGCGCTGCTGCACCGGTCGGTGGGGGACAACCTGCTCTATGGGCGGCCGGATGCGAGCGCGGAGGAGGTGGCGCTCGCGATGCGGCAGGCGTCAGCAGATCAATTCATCGCGGCGCTGAATGACGGGCGGGGGCGTGCGGGGCTCAACGCGATGGTCGGCGAGCGGGGTGTGAAGCTGTCAGGCGGACAGCGGCAGCGGATCGCGATCGCGCGTGTGCTTTTGAAGAACGCGCCGATCCTGGTGCTGGATGAGGCGACGAGTGCGCTCGACAGCGAGGTGGAGGCGGCGATCCAGGAGAGCCTCAACGATCTTATGGCGGGCAAGACCGTGATTGCGATTGCGCACCGGTTGTCGACGATCGCAGCCATGGACCGGCTGGTCATCATGGATCAGGGGCGGATCGTGGAGGAGGGGAGCCATGCTGATCTCATTGCCCAGGGTGGCCTCTATGCGGCGCTGTGGAAGCGGCAGTCCGGTGGATTTTTGGCGGACGGGGAGGGCGACTAGCGGGGGGCGCGCTGTCACATTTGTCGTGGATCAATGACGCGGTGGCGCGGCGTGGCAGTTTCTAAGCCAACGTAACGGCTTGGCCGGAGTCGGCACCGCCATGGAGGTCTGTCATGCCCAAACTCGCATTGTTGATGTGGATTGTTACCGGCATCGTGTTCGCCGGAGTCTTCGGGCTCGTGATCCTGGCGACGCCGGCGCTTTCGAACGAGGCGGCGGAATTGTTGCCTTGGGCGGCGCTGGCCGGGTTTGTCGTCGCCATTCCCGCGTCGGTGGTGATCGCGCGGAAGATTTTGGCGGTCAGCGGTAACCGCTGAGCGGTCACGGCACCGGGTAGCCGTCGGTCTGGCGGAGCGCCTCGCCCAAGACCATGGCGGCCGCGACGGCAACGTTTAGGGACCGGAGCGGGGGACGGATCGGGATCGCGACTGCGGCGTCGCAGGCGTCGCGGACGGTATCGGGGACGCCGGCACTTTCGCGGCCTAAAAGCAGAGTGTCGGACTCGGAAAATGTGAAAGCGGGGAGCGGCGTCGCGGCCTTGGACGAAAGCAGCACGAGACGGGCGGCGCCTTGGGCCCGGTGGGCGGACATAAAACTTTCCCAGGAGAGATGACGCGTCAGGTCGACATGGGCGATGTAGTCGAGGCCGGAGCGGCGGAGATTGCGGTCGGACATGTCGAAGCCGGCCGGGCCGATGATGTCGACGGGGACGGCAAGGCAGGCGGCAAGGCGCAGAATGGTGCCGGTGTTCTGGGGGATGTCGGGCTGGTAAAGGGCGAGACGCATCGGGGGCACCCGGGGCTGTGTTGACTTTGCCAATGGGGCGATGCGGCCGGTTTTGGCCCGTCAACGGAAGCCCCGATCACATGCTTCCTCCCAAGCCTGTCAAAGACTATCAAACGGGTGCGGCCAAACGATGCAAGACTTCAGGACGCGAACCGCGCGCACGGACATAGCAGTATAAGGGGCACCGGTTTAATGAGCTGATCAGCATCGATTCGCTGGCGTGAGGACGTACATTCACGACCGGGGCAGCGCCGTGCATGGGGTGGTTTGCTGAGACCCAGCCCCCCGAACCTATCTGGAGGACCAAGTGGCTTCGACAGCAGAAGAAGAGCCCAACCGCCGAGACTTTCTCGTCATCGCAGGCGGCGCGTTCGCCGCCGTCGGTGGGGCTATTACGATGTGGCCCTTCATCGCGCAGATGAACCCGGATTCGAGCGCTCAGGCGCTGGCATCCGTTGAACTCGATCTGGCGCCGGTGAAGGAAGGCCAGGCGATTACCGCAATGTGGCGCGGAAAGCCGATCTTCATTCGCAATCGCACGAAGGAAGAGATCGAAGCGGCGAAGGCCGTCGATCTGGCGGCCCTGCCCGACGGTTCGGCGCGCAACATGGCGCTGCCCGAAGCCGATCCGGCGACGGATGAAAATCGCACCAAGGCCGGGCATGAGAACTTTCTCATCATGATCGGCATCTGCACGCATTTGGGCTGCATCCCGAAGGGACAGGCCATCGGTGACAGCAAAGGTGAATTCGGTGGCTGGTTCTGCCCGTGCCACGGATCGCATTACGACACGGCGGGACGCATCCGAAAGGGTCCGGCCCCTCGTAATCTTGAAGTGCCGCCGTACGCGTTCGTCGGCGATAGCAAAATCAAAATCGGCTAAGGGAGCACCAGCATGTCGGCTCACGAGTCGAATTACACACCTACCTCGCGCCTCGGAAAGTGGTTCGACGAGCGCTTGCCTGTCGCGCGATTGATGCACGGGCAGTTCGTCGATTTTCCGACTCCGCGCAATCTCAACTATGCGTGGACCTTCGGTGGCATTCTCACGTTCTGCCTCGTGGCTCAGATCGTGACGGGCATCGTGCTTGCGATGCACTATCAGCCGAGTGCGGAAGGCGCCTTTGCCTCCGTCGACCACATCCGCCGGGACGTGAATTTCGGCTGGCTGATCCAGCCGATGCATGCCGTTGGCGCCTCGATGTTCTTCATCGCGGTTTATATCCACATCTTTCGTGGTCTTTACTACGGCTCCTACAAGGCGCCGCGCGAAGTGCTCTGGATCCTCGGCGTGTTCATCCTGCTTGCGATGATGGCGACGGCGTTCATGGGCTACGCGCTGCCCTGGGGCCAGATGAGCTTCTGGGGCGTCACCGTGATCACCAACCTGTTCTCGGCGCTCGATAGCGTCTGGGCGGGGCTTGGAACCGGGATCACGGAATGGCTGTGGGGCGGCTATGCGGTGACGGGCGTGACGCTCAACCGCTTCTTCTCGCTGCACTACCTCTTGCCTTTCGTGATCTTCGGCTTGGTTGTGCTGCACATCTGGGCGCTGCACGTGGCCGGTCAGAACAACCCGACAGGTCTCGACATCAAGTCGAAGTCGGACTCGGTGCCGATGTATCCTTATGCAGTCGCGAAGGATGCCGTGGGCCTGTTCGCCTTCCTGATCGTGTTCGCTTGGTTCGTGCTCATCATGCCGGACTACCTTGGGCATGCGGATAACTTCACGCCCGCCAATCCTTTGGTGACGCCGCCGCACATCGTGCCGGAATGGTACTTCCTGCCGTTCTACGCGATCTTGCGCGCTGTGCCGTCGAAGCTCGGTGGCGTGATCGCCATGTTCGCCGCCGTGCTGGTGCTGGTCTTCGTGCCCTGGCTCGACACCAGCCGCGTACGTTCGGCGAAGTACCGGCCGTACTACAAGATTGCGTTCTGGTTCTTCGTGTTCACCTGCATCGCGCTGGGGTGGCTTGGCTCGAAGCCGGCTGAACAGCCTTACGTGTTCTGGTCGCAGTTCTTCACGGTTGCCTACTTTGCCTTCTTCCTCGTCGCGTTGCCGGTGCTGGGGCTGATCGAAACGCCCAGGCAGCTGCCACGGTCCATTACCGAGTCGGTCTTGGGCAGGAGTGGGGGCGGCGGCTCACCGCTGCCAGCGGGTGCGGCTGCCGCACCTGAGAAGCGCTAAGGGGGATCGAGCCATGACACGCACAACGAAGGCCTCGAGCCTCATGTACAGGAGCATTGCTGCGGCGGGTCTTTCCGCCGTGGCGCTGACCAGCTCGCCGCTCATCTCACTTCCGGCCCTTGCGGCTGGTGGTGGGCCGGAGATCCCCCGCATCGGTTGGTCATTTGACGGGCCGCTTGGCCAGTTCGACCGGGCACAGTTGCAGCGCGGGTTCCAGGTGTATCAGAACGTCTGTTCGGCCTGTCACGGGCTGGAGCGGTTGTCCTGGCGCAATCTGGTCCAGCCGGGCGGACCTGAATTTCCCGAGGAGGCCGTGAAGGCTCTTGCGAAAGAATGGCCGAACAAGATCACGGACGGTCCCAATGATGCCGGCGAGATGTTCGAGCGCGACGCATTGTTGTCGGATCGGATTCTTGGACCTTACAAGAACGAAAAGGCCGCGCGGGCAGCACAGAACGGCGCCTATCCGCCGGACTTGTCGCTGATCGCCCGCGCGCGCAACCCCGAGTACAAGGGGTCGGCACTGGGCCACGGTCCGCACATGCTGAAGGATATTCTCACTGGCTATCAGGCTGGCGGTGAAGATTATCTCCACGCGTTGTTGACGGGATATACGGATGTCCCTTCGTATGTGCGCGAAGAGAACGGACACTTGAAGCTGGTTGGTCCGGAAGGCGCCGGCGGCAAGGCGGTAGAGCAGTGCGCGTCGGTGACGCCGGGCGAAAACGGCAAGCCGGACGTGTGCAACGCGCTGGCCGAAGGCATGAGTTACAACGCGGCTTTCCCGGGTCATCAGATCGCTATGCCGGCCATTCTGGCCGATGGAGCCGTCGAATATCCCAAGGATGAAAACGGCGTGGCGCTCGTGCCTGCGACGCTCGATCAGCATGCCCGCGACGTGGCAACGTTCCTGGCGTGGGCGGCGGACCCACATCTCAACCAGCGCAAGGCAACGGGCTGGCAGGCCCTTCTGTTCCTGCTCGTGACGACGGTGCTGCTGTTCCTGGGCAAGAAGCGGATCTGGTCGCGCATCGAGCACTGATGCTATAGCCAATATCGAAGAGGAGCGGGCGCGGAGCTGGTATCCGCGCCCGCTTTCGTTTGCGGATAACGAAAACGAGGAGGCAGCGGTGACGGCATCGGTTCTGGGTATTGTCGGCGGCAGTGGGTTTTACAATTTGCCGGGGCTGTCCAACGCGCGCTGGGAGCATGTTGAAAGTCCGTTCGGGAAGCCGTCGGACGACATTCTGTTTGCCGAGATGGACGGGTTGCCGGTGCGGTTTCTGCCGCGGCACGGGCGGGGACATAAAGTGCCGCCGTCGGCAATCAATTACCGGGCGAACATCGATGCGCTGAAGCGGGCCGGTGTGACCGATCTCGTCTCGGTGTCGGCTTGCGGATCGCTTAAGGCAGAGTATGCGCCGGGGCATTTTGTGCTGGTGGACCAATTCATCGACCGCACTTTTGCGCGCGAAAAGTCCTTCTTCGGGCCGGGGCTTGTGGCGCATGTGTCGGTGGCCGATCCGGTGAGCCCGTTGCTCGTCGATGCGTTGCAGGCGGCGGCAACGGCGGAGGGCATCGCGCACACGCGGGGCGGGACCTATCTCGTTATGGAAGGCCCGCAGTTTTCGACGCGGGCGGAATCGAACCTCTACCGGAGCTGGGGCTGCGATGTGATCGGCATGACGAACATGCCGGAGGCCAAGCTCGCACGGGAATCGGAGATCTGTTACGCGACGGTCGCGATGGTGACGGATTACGACTGTTGGCATGACGATCATGCGGCCGTGGATGTGGCATCCATCATCGCCGTCATGCACGCGAATACGGAAAAGGCACAGCGGCTCGTCACTAGGCTGGCACGCAATTTCCCACGCGAACATCCCGCATGCCCGATCGGGTCGGACCGGGCGCTCGATGTTGCGCTGATCACGGCGCCGGAGGCCCGCGATGCGGCTCTGCTGGCGCGGCTCGATGCGGTGGCGGGGCGGGTGTTGAAGGCGTGAGGCTTTAGCTGTTGGGGAAGGTGATGAGGATCTTCGCCTTCAGGAGTTCGGGGAAGGCGGCTTCGAGAGCTTGACCGCCGAGCCAGAGAAGAACGCCCAAAATGAGGATCGCCGGGATGGCGGCGAAGACGGCCTTGATGAAAAACAGCATCAGGCGGAAGAACGGCACGTCGATGGAGCGGACGGCGGCGGGGTAGGCCTCATCGGCCGGGTAGCCCGGATAGGTGGCGGCGGAGGCATAGGGCGCCGGTTCGGGCTGGTGGGCGGACAGTCCGGACGGCTGGGCGTCGCGGTCGCGGGCTTCGCGCTCACGGGCTTCCCGGGCGCGCGCTTCTTTTTCGCGGCGGAGCGTGCGGGGCAGGTCTTCCATATCGCCGTCGGCGGTCAGCGGTATAGACATCGCATCCATCCTCATTGGGCCTCTTGTGGGCCGGACACAGCCGGCGAATCAATTTTCGCCCAGTTTACCGGCGTAGCTTTCGATTGACGTTCGATATTGGTAGTTTGCGCCGTGAATTTGGCGGGGAGGTGTCTGTTGAGCGACCTGAAGTCTTTGATCCGGACAATACCGGATTACCCGAAGCCCGGGATCATGTTCCGGGATGTCACCACGCTGCTCGGCGACGCGCAGGGGTTCAAAGCCGCGATTGCGCAATTGTGCGAGCCGTTTCGTACGGTCCCCGTCGATGCGGTGGCGGGGATCGAAGCGCGCGGGTTCATTCTGGGCGGTGCGGTGGCGGACCGGCTGGGATGCGGGTTTGTCCCTATCCGCAAGAAGGGCAAGCTGCCGTGGAAATGCATCGGGCAGGAGTATGCGCTCGAATACGGAACGGACCGGATCGAGATGCACGAGGACGCGATCAAAGAGGGTGAGCGCGTGCTCATCGTCGACGATTTGATCGCGACGGGTGGAACGGCGATTGCGGCGTCGAAGTTGATTCGTCACCTGAAGGGGACGATCGTCGGCGCGGCGTTCGTGATTGATCTGCCGGAACTGGGCGGGGCGAAGGTCTTGCGCGATGCCGGCATCGAGAGCCACTGCCTGATGGCTTTCGACGGGCATTGAAAATGGCGGGCGCGGCGATCACGGCTGAGACCATGGGCGGGGCGCTGGCGGCGATCATGGCGTGGCGGGTCACGCCTGATGTGGCGCCGGCCTGTCCGCTATGTGGAGCGGCCGGGCTTGGCGTCAGCGATCATTCGGCGCGGCCGCATGCAGAGTGGTACCGGCTCGTGTGCGTCGCGTGCGGGCTCGATCAGATGCTGGCCGTGCCAATGGGGGCTCAGGTGCCGGGCGCGGAAGGGTGAGACGATGAAGATTGGCGGGCACGCGTATCGGACGATTTGGCCTGAGGATGATGGTGCGCGGGTTGCGATCATCGATCAGACGAAGCTGCCGCATCGTTTCGAGGTCGTGCATCTGACGACCGTGGATGAGGCGGCGCGGGCCATTCTCACCATGCAAGTGCGGGGCGCGCCGCTGATTGGCGTGACGGCGGCTTATGGCGTGGCGCTCGCGATGCGGGTGGATGCGTCGGACGAGGCCTTGGCTGCGGCGGTGGCGTTTCTGGCCAAGCAGCGGCCGACGGCGGTGAATTTGCGCTGGGCGCTGGAGGAGATGCGGCGGCATCTTGCTCCGCTTGAACCGGGCAAGCGGGCTGATGCAGCGTTTGCGCATGCGGGCCTGTTGGCGGATCAAGATGTGGCGATGTGCAAGGCCATCGGCGAGCACGGGCTGCAAATCATTCACGAGATTGCGGCGCGGAAAAAGCCGGGCGAGGCGGTGAACGTTTTGACCCACTGCAACGCGGGGTGGCTGGCGTGTGTCGATTGGGGGACGGCGACGTCGCCGATGTATCAAGCGCACGATGCCGGGATCGCGCTGCATGTGTGGGTGGACGAGACGCGGCCGCGCAATCAGGGGGCGGCGTTGACGGCGTTCGAACTGGGGTCGCATGGCGTGCCGCATACGCTGATCGTGGATAACGCGGGCGGGCATTTGATGCAGCGGGGCGCGGTGGATCTCGTGATCGTGGGTACGGATCGCGTGACGGCGTCGGGTGATGTGGCGAATAAGATTGGGACGTATCTGAAAGCGTTGGCGGCGAAGGATACGGGTGTGCCGTTCTATGTGGCGCTGCCGCAGTCGACGATCGATTGGACGCTGGAGGATGGCTTTGTCATTCCGATCGAGGAGCGGTCGGGGGATGAGGTGCTGCGGCTGTCGGGCCGGACGGCGGATGGAGCGGTGCATCTGTTCGATATCGCGCCGGAGGGATGCGTGGCTGCGAACCCGGCGTTCGATGTGACGCCGGCGCGGCTGGTGACGGGCTTCATCACAGAGCGCGGGATTTGCGCGGCGTCGCGTGCGGGGCTGTTGGCGCTCTATCCGGAACGGGATGCGGCGGCATGAGCGAAGCGGCGCTGCGCGAAGAGATCGTTGCAACGGCGCGGGCGATGAGCGCTGGCGGGCTGTCGCCGGGGCGGTCGGGCAATGTGTCGGCGCGGTTCGAGAGTGGAATGCTGATTACGCCGTCGGGGTTGGCGTATGACGTAATGCAGGCGGACGACATCGTTCAGGTTGCGGGCGATGGGTCGGTCGCGACGGGGCAGCGGGCGCCGTCGACGGAGTGGCATTTCCATCTGGCGGCCTATCGGGCGCGGCTGGATCTCAACGCGCTGGTGCATACCCATTCGCTGCACGCCACGGTGCTCGCGTGTGCGGGGCGGTGCATTCCGCCGTTCCACTACATGGTGGCGGTGGCGGGCGGGAGCGACATTCCGCTGGTGCCTTATGCGACGTTCGGGACGCCGGAGTTGGCCGCTCACGTGGCGGAAGGCTTGCGGGCGCGCAAGGCGTGTCTGATGGCGCACCATGGTCAGGTGGCGATGGGGACGACGCTCTCGGCGGCGCTGGAACTCGCGCACGAGGTCGAGATCCTAGCGGAGCAATATTTCAAGGTGTTGGCGCTGGGGCCGCCGCAGTTGTTGCCGGAGGCGGAAATGTCCGTGGTGCTGGAAAAGTTTAAAAAGTATGGCCGGGCAGCCAGCGACGTGGAGCCAGGCTCGCCTTCGTAGCCGGGGCGGGCTATCGTTTGTGCCGGAATGAAACACCCGTTGCTGAATTCCTTTGCGAAATGGCGGTGTTTGCTTAAATCGATCTTATCGGTTTTGGTCAAATATACCTGCACGTTGGATCGAACTCCTCAACCTTAGGAGCCCGTTATGCGTAAGTTCGCTCTGGTCGCACTGCTTGCGACGTTGACCGCTTTCACGAGCCTGTTGGCGGGACCGGCCGAGGCCGGCCATCGCCGCGGTTGGCATCACGATCGCACGGTCGTGCACTATGGCTACACGCCGCGTTATCATCATGTGTTCGTCCGGTCGTATGCCGGCACGCTCGACCCGTATGCTTATCGCTACGAGCCGCGCGGCTACTATCCCTATTACAACTCGGGCCACTGGAAGCCGGCGCACGTGATGCGCAAGAAGCGCCGCCGTCATTATACTCACCCGCCCTACTACCAGGCGTGGGGCTACCCGAAGCGGCACTACCATCACCGCGCGTGGCATGCCCGTCATCATGGCCGCATCCACATCGGCCACTGGTAATATTTTCTCGCCTCAGGGAATAGCGACAAGGCCGGAGCGTTTCCGGCCTTGTTGCGTTGGGGCGTTCATGTGCGGGCGGTTGGGCAGTCTTATGAGTATGGCGAGCCCAACAAAGGCCACCAAATCGCGGAGATGGCAGCACGTTCATGCCGCATTCATGTGGACTTTGATTAGATCACGGACATGGGCGGCGATGCCGTTCGCGAGATTGGATGAAAGACCTGCGGGATGCTTCGCGTCCTGCAGCCGGCGACAAGGGGAATTCCTATGATGAAGAAACTTATGGCTTCGCTTCTGGCCGTCACGCTGGCGTTCGGCGCCGTGATGACCGCGAACGCGACGTCGGCGGAAGCCGGCCGCGGCGGACGCGTTGCCGCTGGCATTGCCGCCGGCATTATCGGCCTGGGCGTTCTGGGTGCGGTGGCGAATGCGCGCGAGCGCCGTCATTACCGCTACGACGAAGAGGTCTGCTACAAGGGCCCGCGCGAATGCGGCTGGGTTGGCCGCCGTTGCTTCGAGAACCGCTACGGCGAGGAAGTTTGCCGCGGTGGCCGCTGGAGCTGCTGGCGCGACACGGTCTGCGAATAAGTCACGTTTTTGACAGAACAACGGGCGAGGTGAGCCATCACCCCGCCCGTTTTTCGTCGTCTCTTCGACTTGGGATTTATACCAATCGGAAATCCGTCACGGGTAGGATTCTGCCGTTTCGGTGTTGGAGTAGCGTTGCATGAAAGTTGTCTCACGTTCCGCCGTTGTGTTGGCCGCGTCGCTTATGGCGGCGAGCCCTCTTTCTGCGCAAGAGTATCCGGGTATTTGGACCGGTCTCTATGCGGGTGCGCATACGGGCTACGGTGAAGTCTATGATGAGCCGGCCGGCTTCGATGTCGGTGGCGGGCTGCTCGGCATGCATCTGGGTTACAATTATCAGATCGGCAACACCGTTCTGGGTGTGGAAGGTGACTACACCGGGTCGTGGATGGAAGACGGCGCGGTGGATGTCGACTATCTGGCCAGTATTCGTGCGCGCGCCGGCTATGCGTTCGGCAACGCACTGCTCTACGGGACGCTCGGTTACGCTTGGTCGGATGTTTCGACGCTCGGCGGTTCGGTTGATGCCGACGGTCTCGTGCTCGGCGCAGGTGTCGATTACAAATTCGCGCCCAACTGGAGCGCGCGCGTCGAAGGCTTGCAGTACTGGCTGGAGCCGGAGAATGGCGGCGGCGACTTCGATGTCGGCGTCGTGCGCGCGGGCGTCTCCTGGCATTTCAATTGAGCCAGTCATTACGGCCGGCCGTCAGCGCCGCCGTTTGATCAGCGCGGTGTGAAGGGCTACGGCGGCGGCGTTCGAGACATTGAGGCTGCGCAGATCGTCGGCGGTTGCGATCTTGACGAGACGATCGCAACCTTCCGCCGTCAACTGGCGTAGACCTTTACCTTCAGCACCCAGTACGATCGCCACGGGGCCAGTGAACGGTTCGTCTTCGATGGCCGCCGTGGCCGTGCCATCGAGGCCGAGGATGGTGACGCCTGCGTCGCGCAGGTCACTCATGGCGCGCGCGAGGTTTTGCACTTGCGCGATCTTGACCAGTTCCAATGCGCCTGACGCGGATTTGGCCAGCGTGCCATTGAGCGGCGGGCTGTGGCGGCGCGTTGTGATGACGCCCGACGCACCGAAGGCGGCTGCCGATCGCAGAATGGCGCCGGCGTTGTGCGGGTCTGTCACCTGATCGAGCAGGATCAGTGGTCCACCGGTGGCTGCGGCCTCGGCGAGATCTTCCAGGTCAGGTTCGGGGAGCGGTTCGGTTTCGAGCAGCATGCCCTGGTGGACGGTGTCGGGCCCCAGCAACCTGTCGAGATCGCGCGGTGTGACGGGTTCGTGCGTCAGGCCACGGGCGGCGATGGCTTCGGCGAGGCGGTTTGCGGCGTTGTCGGTGGCCTTGAGGCGCAAGAGCACGCGATCGGGATTGCGGAGCGCCGCTTCGACCGGGTGGACGCCGAACAGCCGCACGATCCCATCGTCTTCCACAGGCTCGGGCGCGCGCTGGGGACGGTGCGGCCGGCCGCCGCCGGTCTTGAACCCGCCGCGATAGCCTCCTCGGTCGCCGCCGACCTTGAAGCCTGATTTAGGATTGAAGCGGGGCTTGCCCTTGTGCTCGTCTGGCATGGTGTCAACTGCATCTCCGGCCGCGTCGGAGGGCGCGAAACGGGCCCCGGCGGCTCCCCGTTCCCCTACCGGAAATGGGGCGCTTTTCCAATTGACATCGGCGGCCCTGGCCGGGATAAGGACGCGCTTGCCCTGTCGCTCGAAGCCGCGCAGGGCGATTTCGTTTGGGTGCTGGCGCAACTTCGCGCCTTGGCCCCAAACCGGATGGAAGGGTGCCCGAGTGGCTAAAGGGGACGGACTGTAAATCCGTTGGCTTCGCCTACGCTGGTTCGAATCCAGCCCCTTCCACCATTTTTGTAGCTCACGCGCCCGAAGGGCGCTCCGCGTGGGCGGCGCTTGCGCCGGGTCGCCTTGCTCCCCGGGCCTGCGGCCCGAAGTGTTCTTGCTCACATGCCCTACGGGGGCTCCGCACTCTGGTTTCCAAGCTGCGCTTGGCGTGGCGCGGCTTGCCGCGGGTCGCCTTGCTCCCCGGGCCGTTGGCCCGAAGTGTAAGTTCTGTAGCTCCTGACTGTGCTCGCCGCTTGCGGCGGGTCGCGCTGCTCGCCGGGCCTGCGGCCCGAAGTGGTTCTCGTGACTTTGAACTTTGGGGATCGCTCCGCGTTAGGAATTTCGGCGGCGGCAGGTGTGTGTTGCCGATGTCATGGCGGCCTGCTACGCGGGGCGCTTAATTTGTTGATAGGGGAAGTAATAAATGATGGCATTGGCACAGTGGGAACCGCGGGTGTTGAGCGTTCTGCGGATCGTTTCGGGTTTGATTTTTCTGCTGCACGGGACCCAGAAGCACTTTGGTATTCCGGCGACGGAGCGCGTCGTGGAGGCGTTCTCGCTGCCGTGGTTCGCAGGTGCGATCGAGATTGTATGCGGACTGGCGCTGATCGTGGGATTTCAAACGCGGGCTGCCGCGTTTCTCGCGTCCGGCACGATGGCCTTTGCCTATTTCATCGCGCATGCGCCGCGTGATGTTTTTCCGACGAACAACGGCGGCGACGCCGCGATCCTCTACTGCTTCGTGTTTCTGTATCTCATCTTTGCCGGCGGTGGCGCGTGGAGCCTGGACGCTTGGCTAAAGTCGCGCCGGAGTTGATCCATGGCGCGTGGCCGGTGCCTCAGGTGCCGGCCACGGACCTAACCGGCAACACCGAGCGGCACCACCGTTCGATGGCGGTGGCATCGGGGGGCAAGGTTGTAGCCATGCCTGAGGCGAAGCCGTCCCAGGCGGGGCGGTGGACGCCGTTGAGGACGGTGAGCAGCGGGATCTCGCGGGCGACGGCACTTTCCATCATGGCGCGGAAGCCGTTGCCGCTGATTTCCTGTTTGCCGAAGCGATTGAGGATGACGAGATCGACAGCGCCGTCGAGGCCGCCGGCGACAATCCCGGCGACATCTTCGAGCGCGGTGGCATCGAGGCGGCAGCCTGTGCCCGCGGTCTTGGGATTGGAAATGTCCATAAGACGGCCAGTGGATAGATCCTCAATGCGCATGTCCGCACACGGACGGCCGGCTTCGTCGGTGTTGTGCTGGACCGCGCCGGCCAGCGCATAACCGTCGCGGCGCAGGCGCTCAGCGAGGGCGGCGAGCAACGCGTCAACGCGTGGGGCTTCACCCATATCGTAAATGACAGCGGCGACTTTCATGCGCATTCCCATCGTTTATCGTCGCCAGCAGATCTACAGCGGCGCGGACGGTCCGCCAAGGGATCAGTTCCGGCTGGGCTGTGCCGCGCAACGGTTTTTGATTTCGCGCGGGCGCTGGATTGGTTAGGCTCATCGTGTGACATGTAGCTTGGCGGCGCGCGCGTGTGCGTGGGGGATCGATGCGGTCGATGTTGGGACGGGTATTGGCGGGATTTGCCGCCCTGACGTGTGTAGTGGCGGTGGCGCCCGCTGTGGTGGCGGACAGTTACCGGTTGTGCGCGCTGCGTGAGGGCACGAAGGGACCTTGCACGTGCGAGGTGAAGGGCGGCGCACCGGGAGAGTTCGTTGGCGTTGCGCGCAGCCGGTGCCGGCCGGCTCCCACGGCAGCGAAGAAGCCGGACGCCACACCCGATACTGCCATAGCCGCACCGAACGCTGCCGCGGCAACTCCGGCCGCCGAGACCAAACCGGCTGCCGTCGTCGCCACACCAACTGCGCCTGCTTCCGGCCTTCTTGAGACCGGCGCGTTGGCGACCTCGCGCCGGATCGTCGATATCCGGGCGCGGGGCAAACTGCTGTGCGGGATCAATACCGATTTGTTGGGTTTCTCAAAGCAGTCTGAGAGTGGCAGCTGGATTGGCCTCGACGCCGATTTCTGCCGCGCGGTGGCGGCGGCCGTGTTTGGGGATGCGAGCAAGACGGAATTCGTTCCGGTGGAAACGTCGGAGCGGTTCGAGGCGCTGAAGGGCGGCAAGATTGATCTGCTGGCGCGCAATACCACGTGGACCATGGACCGCGATGTGCAGGGTCTGGAGTTTGCCGGTATTCTCTACATCGACGGTCAGGGCTTTATGACGAGCGATGCGCGCGGGCTCGTCTCGGCGCAGCAATTGGCGGGCCTGCGTGTGTGCGTGGAAGCTGGGACCACGTCGGAAGCAAACGCAGGGTACTACTTCAAATCGCACAAGAGCGATGCGGAGCTGCGATCGTTTCCAACGCGTGCTGCCATGATGGAGGCCTACGTGAAGGGCGAGTGCGATGCGCTTTCGGGCGACCGCACGGCGCTCTTTTCCGAGCGCGCGGGGCTGGCCGATCCCGAGACGCACGCGATCCTGCCGGAAGTGATTTCCAAGGAGCCGCTGGGGCCGGTTGTTCTGCAAGATGATCGCGAGTGGATCGAGGTGGTGCGCTGGACGCTGGCAGGGCTCATCAATGCGGAAGAGGTTGGGCTGACAAAGCCACTCGCAGCAGGCGACGCGGCATTGGACGGCGACGCGGCGCGGCTCGTTGAGGGGGCCGGCAAGAACGGCGAGTCTCTGGGGTTGTCGCGGTCGTGGCTGCGGGATGTGGTGAAGACGGTTGGGAACTATGGGGAGATGTTCGAGGCGGATCTTGGCAAGGGCAGTCCGCTCGGGATGGAACGAGGCATCAATGCGCTGTGGAAGCGCGGGGGCGTGCTCTATGCGCCTCCCATGTGGTAGGGCGGGCGTACGCCGATGCGTGTCATGCTCCGCTGCCGCGGGTTTTTTTGGAAGCAATTGAGTGTCGTGGTGGCGCTATTCTTGGCTGCCGCTCCGCCAGCGGGGGCGCGGGAACGCATTGCGCCGCCGGAGCCTAGCCGGAACGCATGGGTCAGCGACGCCTCTGTCCAACAAATGGCGCGGGCGCTGGAGACGTACCGTGCGCTGGCGCAGCGGCCTCAACCGGCCGAGTTGCCGAACAAGACGACGTTGCGCTTCGGGGATAGCGGGCAGCCGGTGGCGGATTTGCGCGCGCGGCTCGTGTTGACCGGTGACCTGAGGCCGGGGGGAGATGCGTTCGCGTTCGATGCGGATGTCGAGGCGGCGGTGAAGCGGTATCAACTGCGCAACGGCGTGGAGCCGACCGGGATCGTGTTCGGCATTACGCAGCGGCTGTTGAATGTGCCGCTCGATGTGCGCGTGCGGCAGCTGGAACTTAATCTGCAGCGCATGCGGGAGTTGCTGCCCAAGCTTGGCACGCAGCCGCGCTACATTCTGATGAACGCGGCGAGTTTCGAATTGCAGGGCATTGAAGGCGGGACGGTTGCGGTGACGAGCCGGACGATCGCTGGCAAGCGCGCGACGCCGACGCCGGTTGTTTCCGCGCAGGTGCAGGCGCTCAATACGCTGCCCTATTGGCACGTGCCGGGGACGATCGCGAAG
Organism: Hyphomicrobium sp. 12-62-95; assembly: GCA_002279935.1. Classification (GTDB taxonomy): domain Bacteria; phylum Pseudomonadota; class Alphaproteobacteria; order Rhizobiales; family Hyphomicrobiaceae; genus JAGVSR01. The sequence goes on from NCCZ01000009.1 coordinate 110,757, forward strand.
GCAGCGCTGATCCCGATGATCCGCAAGGACCCCGGCTATCTCTACAAAGAAAAAATCCGCGTGTTTTCGAGCTTCGGCGGCGAAGAGGTCGATCCGGGCAGCGTCAATTGGTGGGGGCCGGAAGCGGAGCGGTATGTGTTCCGGCAGGACCCGGGCGAGCACAACGCGCTGGGTGTTCTGCGTTTCGACATGCCCAACAAGCACATCGTCTATATGCACGATACGCCGATGAAGAACCTGTTCTCGTACTTCGAGCGGGCGGTGAGTGCAGGCTGTGTGCGGCTTCAGAATTTCTGGGGCGTGGCGGACTGGATTTTGGCCGGTCAAGACGGACTGTCGGCGGCGGCGTTGCAAGGGCGAGTGGCGTCCGGGCAGCAGTCGACGGTGCGATTGAAGCAGCCCGTGCCGGTGCATTTCATTTATTTGACGGCGTGGGTCGACAATGGCGCGGTGCAGTTCCGCAACGATCTCTACAATCGCGATGCGAGCGCGTTTGTGAGCGGCGAGGATGTATCAGCGCGGCCGATGGGCGTTTCCGTCGCGCCTTAAGCGGTGCCGGGTGTCCAACCTTCTGAGCCGATGAGGGGCACGAACCGGACGCCGGTTAGGTATTCCGTTGCGTAGTCACGCTCAGACGTTCGCACGACGCGGAGAAGATCCTGCGACGTGGGTTCATCGCCGACGGGGATCACCATGCGACCGCCGATCTTCATTTGGCTTTTGAGTGCGGCTGGTATGTCGGGTGCGCCGGCGGAGACGAGGATGGCATCGAAGGGGGCTTCTTCGGGCCAGCCTTGCGTGCCGTCGCCGCAACGGATGGTGACGTTGGAGGCCGCCGTGGCAGCAAGATTGCGCCGGGCTTGTCCTGCCAGTTCGGGAATGCGCTCGATGGTGAAGACGGCAGAGGCGATGCGGGCCAGCACGGCGGCTGCGTAGCCCGAGCCGCCCCCGATTTCCAGGACCTTCTCGCCGCCCTTCAACTGCAGCGCTTCGATCATGAAGGCGACGATGTAAGGCTGTGAAATGGTCTGACCGCTGCCGATGGGGAGGGGGCGGTCGTCGTAGGCGTAGGGCTCGCTGTCGGGGCCGACGAATTCCTCGCGCTGAACTTGGCGCATGGCATCCAGTACGCCGGGGTCACGGATGCCGCGTCCCACTAATTGGGTCGCAACCATTTTTTCACGTGCGGCACGCGTCGCGGATCGTTTTGACATGGCGGCCTCGCGGCTAACCCAGCCTTTCATAGCGCACGGGTCCGCCCACGCCGTCCTTGCGCTTGGTCAAGCCGGCGGTTTTGGCGCGGGGGCGGCTGTTGCTTTCTTGGTCTCGTCGGCGCCGATCTTGGTGATCGCGGGAAGGTCCGTGTCGCGCGTATCCTTGAGGGTGACGGCAGGGGCCTGGCCGCGCACGGGTTCGATGACGATTTCGGCGGCCTTGATGCAGACGGGGACGCGGTCGGGCAGGAATTTCTGCGTGATGGAGACGAGGCCGTTGTTGTCCTTGAACGTGACGTCTGCTTTGCCGTTGGCGATTTGCTCCACTTGCGCCTCGCTGCCGAGCTTGGCCAGATCTTCGCGCTTCAAAGCGTAGCTGACGGCACCGGCGCGGATTGTTTCGCGGACGAGGAAATACTTGCTGCCGGGCTTGGCTTTCACTTCGGTCTTGAAGCGTTCGAGGATGTGATCGGCGACTTGGTCGTCGATGGAATCGGCCATCATGTCGGAGACGACGACGTCGACTTTGAGGCTCTTCTTCACATCAGCGTTGGCTGCAGCGGTGAGGCCGGGCAGCGCATTTTGGAGAACGGCAAAGGACACGCCGACACTCGACTTCTGCGCATCGGAGAAGGTGTAATCGGCGACTTTGATATCGCGGCGGTAGCCCTTCATGGCGAGAACGGCGGGTTCTTCGCCATAGGCGGTGACGCGGTAGAAGGTGCCGTTCTTGTCGAGGCGGTAGATGGAGCCGGCCGGATCGAAGCCGTTGGGGATCAGCGGGCATTCAAAGCCGTTTGGTACACCCGGCAGCATCTGCGGCGATTTCTCGATGGACCCGGCAATGAGAGCGGTATTCGCGTCGGGCATCATCGGCGCACAGGCGGCAAGCGGCAGGCCCACGCTCGTGATGGCGGCCACAATCATCGCTGGCGTTCGCATCGCCGGTCTCCCCTGTTTCCTGGCCTGTTCCCTGATGCCGTTGTAGGCCCCGGCGGGTGGCGTCCGCAATGCGAGGGGTGCGGCGGGAGAGCAACAATCCGCAGTTTACCAACGTTAACCGTCGAGAAGGGCAAGGGCGACAGCGGGGGCGCAGGCGGTAGCCCATGCCGCTAATTCAGGTGGCGCGCCGGCGAGCTCGGCGAAGGGGATGACGGGCCGTCCGAGGCGGTCTGCGATCACGGCGACATCGGCGGCGCCAATGCCGGCGGCAATGATGGGCGCGTTGCCGGAGAGATTTGCGCGCGAGAGAACCTGCAGTGCGCCGTCGTGGATCGAGCGCAATTGTATTTCGCGGATGTACGCGGCGACCGTTTGCCAATCGGTGAGCGTGCCTTCGTCCGCATCGCGGCCCAGCATGCGGGCGAGGCGCACGGTGCTGCTGGCGATGGACTTATCCTGGCCGTCGGCGGTGGCGTGTTGATCGACTATCGCGAGGTCGACGCCCAGGATGCGGCGCACGTCGGCCATGGTGGAGAGGTATTCGCGCGCGAATGTCACCCACTGGCCCTGGAAGGGCGCGCGCGTGGTGACGCCCATGACGGCGGTGCGCGTGAAGCCGGTATAGACGAGTTCGCCGGTTGATTGGCGCACAGCATCGGTGAGGCCGATGGGAACGGCTTTGCCGCCGCGCACGGGAATGATGTCGGTGGTGGTCGAGCCGAAGTCGATGACAAGCGCGTCGGCATGTGTGCGCGCGGCGAGCGCGGCGGTGGCAAGGAAATTGGTGGAGCCGACATCGCGGGGATGGGCGCGCGCGTCGGCGCTGCTGCCCATGCCGCGCGGGCCGATCCAGAATCGCGCCTTAGGGCCGAACTCGCGCTCGAGGCGGGTGACGAGCGTTTCGACGCCCGTTATTCGATTGGGAAAGACATCTGAAAGTTCGCCGGTCATGGTGATTGAGACCTGATCGGCGCCGCCGATCAACGCGGCGGCCTTTTGCAATGCAAAATCGAGTTTCTCCAATCCCATCCAAAGCCTGCAACGGAACTGCTGCACTGCAGTAAGTTTACCATTTTTGCTCATGGCAACTTTCAAATGTGCGCCGCCGACATCGAGGCCTGCCCGGGTCGTCATTTCAACACGCGCTCCCTTGAAAAAAATTCCGCTCTGGGTCACCAATCCGTCCGGGGAGGAGTCCTAGAGAATGCTGATTATCCCGGTCATCGATATTCGGGGCGGTGTTGCTGTGCGCGCGGTCGCCGGTGACAGAACCCACTACAGACCCATCAAGTCGCCGCTCGCCGACAGTGCCGATCCCGTCGCTGTCGCACGCGGATACCAATCTGTCTTCCCGTTTCCAACCTTGTACTTAGCAGACCTCGACGGAATCGAAGGGCGCGGCTCCAATCGCGACATTCATGCCCGCGTCGCGGATGCATGGAGCGGCGGCGATGTCTGGTTGGACGACGGCAGTCTCGAAGCGGACGCGAGCCATCAGCGGGTCAGACCCGTGATCGGATCGGAGACCCTTTTGGCTGCAGGTGCTTGCCAGTCGGCACTTGGTGGGAAGCCGATCAATCGCAACGGCATCCTGTCGCTGGATTTTCGCGGACTGGCTTTCATGGGGCCGCCGGAGTTGCTCGCCTATCCCTCAATGTGGCCGGGTGCGGTGATCGTCATGACGCTGACCAAGGTCGGGCGCGGTGAGGGGCCCGATGTGAAGCGGGTCGCGACGGTAGCCGAGATGGCTGGGCCGAAGCGGCGCGTGTTCGCGGCCGGCGGTGTGCGCGGCATTGACGACATCCGCGCGCTCAAGGATGCGGGTGCGTCCGGCGTTCTGGTGGCGAGCGCCCTGCACGAGGGCAAAATAAAAACCGGCGATCTGGATCAGATCGCCGGTTAGAGTTTTTAGTCCACACATTGCGAGTGGTTTGGGGAGCCCACTCGAAATGTCAGCCGTTCCAACGGCCCGAGAGTATTCTACCCAATCGCTGCAGCAGACCCGCTTTCATCGGCGGAGCATTGTTGGTGCTTTCCTGCTGTGGACGGTTTCCGCTTCAAGACTTGGCAGCGAAGGGATGAGCTGCCGAGTTGCGCTGAGCGGTTGCTTCGGCAGCGGTCGGCTTGCCGGCAACGGCGCGGGCGATCGCTTCCTTGGTGGCGCGGTAGTTGTAGTCCTGGATCTTGGCGTCGTCGGAAGCTTCCCAGTGGATGAACACGCCGACGAGAACGTAAACGTCGTCAGCTTCGTTCGCCGGGATGATGCCTTCAGCAACCGAGTCCTGAACGGCCTTGGCAACGCCGTACTGTGCAGGGCCGAACATCTGAACGGCCTGACGGGCGTCCTTGATGGTGACCTTGTTGAACAGGATGGTGTTGGGCTTGCAAGCGAGGTTCGGCGCGATCACGGCGAGAAGCGTCGTGAAGCCGTCCTTGTTGTTGGCGAGGGCGTTGACGAACGCGCTCTCAGCGGCAGAGCCGCGCGGTCCGATGACGAGGTCGATGTGAGCGACTTCGTTGCCGTCGCCGACGAGCGACTCGCCGACCAGTACGCGATTAATCTTGGCCATAAGTGGGGTTCCTCCCAGTTTCGAACATACAAATATGAGCCGGCGCGCGCGGGGATACCCCCGGGGTTAGCCGATCTCGATCGTCCCTAGCTATTGGTGGAGACAGGGATCGGTGATGAAAGCAACACCGGACCGGATCACCAGATAGCGGCGCGCCTAGAGCACCGGGCCCTATTAGCCACAGAGCCCCCTGTTCGACAAGAGGCGATCCGCCTTTAGTCCAACCTGCGGCATTTAACATAGACATCACAATGCGTTGCTACAACTTCACGGGCGTTTTTGCAGGGGCGAGTAGGGCCGATTTGGCAACGTTTCCAGGCTGTTCGGCTCAGTTGTCCGTCCGGGTCTGTACTGCCGCGTCGAGGCTGCTGGTAAAAACACTGGCGCACATCAGATCTGCAAGCGAGCCGGGGTTTGCGCCCCATGACTTCAACTCGGCGTCGAATGTGATGAGCAGCGCGCGATTGGCGGGGGTGGACAGGCTTTTTGGGGGAGCGCCATTGAGTTCGGCGAGGACGCCGGCGGCGCGTTCTTGCACGCGCTGGGCGAGGCCGGGGCCGTGCTTGCGGATGATGTGGGTGTCGGGGCGTTCGGCGAGTTGGTGCAGGAAGAGATGGGCCAGTGCATCTTCGGCGGATGCGCCCGATTTGAGTTGGGCGGCGAAGGTGCGTGCGTTGGCGAAGATGCCGGCAAAGCCGGTCGCGTATTCGTTGGCGATCATATCGCGGGGGGCGGCGGCGCGCATGGCATCGAGGAGCGTCCAGGCGGCGGGCGGTTCGGTGCGCACATCGCCGGTGTTGTCTTCGCCGAGGCCGGCGGGATTGGCAGCTGCAATCGCTCTATAGACCTCTCGGGCGTCCTCGTGATCGAGTGCCGAGAGGACGATTTTGAGTTTATCTGCGAGCTTTGCGGAGCTGGGGCGTTCTGCGGCGGCAGCGAGTGGCGCGCACAGAAGCACAATGCCGAGGTTCGTATTCTGGCCAACGGCAGCGAAGGTCGCTTCAACGGCGCGGCGGATGCGGGTGCCGACGGAAAGCGTGTCATCCGCGATGTGTGGTGCGGAGACTTCGGTGCTCAAATCGAAGTCTTCGATCGTCATGCGGTGGCCTCCGGCGAAGATGTGAACATTGCCGGGTTTCAAGGTGCGCACTTCGAGACGGCAGGCGGCGCGATAGGCCGTCTCGATCTCGTCACGCTTGAGCTGACGCGTCATGCGCGTTGGCGCTCGGCAAGGGCTGCGAGAAAGTCATCGGCCAGCGTCCAGGCGATGTTCACGTCGGTGACGCTTTGCAGGCCCTTCCAGGCGGGGTTGGAGTTGATTTCGAGGACGAGGAGTTTGCCTGTCTCGTCGCGAATGAGATCGACACCGGCATAGTCCGCGCCGATGACGCGGGCGGCTTCGAGCGCAAGGTGGGACATCTCCGGTTCGATGGGAATGCCCTGTGGTTCCGCGCCCTGGTGGACGTTGGTGATCCAGGTGCGGCCGACGCGGGCCATGGCGGCCAGCACGCGGCCGCGCGAAACGAAGAGACGCCAATCTTCGAAGCGGGTGTCGGCATCGCGGCGCAAATAGCGCTGGGTGTAATAGACATCGCCGACTTCTTCGGGCGCGGGGAGTTGGTCGGCGGTTTCGACTCGGCGCACGCCGTTGCCCTGGCTGCCGAAGAGCGGCTTCACGACGATGGGGCGGCCGGATTGATCGGCGGCGAAGGCGCGGGCGCTGTCGATGCCTTCGGCGGCGCGCGTGACGGGGACGGGCAGGCCGGCTTTTTGGAAGAGGAACGTGGCGGTTGATTTGTCGACGCAGCGTTCGATGACGCGGGCGTCGTTCCAGACGCGGACGCCGCTTTCGCGCAGCGCATGCAGGATGCCCAGGCGGAGCGTGATCTGCTCGAGGCTGCCGGTAGAGACGGAGCGGACGAAGGCGCCGTCGGGGAGGTCGCCGTCGAAACCGGGGATGGAAATGCCGGAGGAGAGGCGGGTATCGAAGGCGCAGAACTTGAGGCACGTCGTGATGACCTGCGCGCCGCGGGCTTGCAGGGCTTCGCGCAACCTCCGTGCATGCCAATCGCCGCCGCCGTCCTCGACGAAGAGGACGACGCGCGGTCCCGGCGAACCGGGACCGCGCTTGGTGATGGAAAAGGGCGGCGTGGTCATGGACTGATCTTTCGGCAGAGGCCAGCGTCCTTGCAGTTGCTGCCCCTCACCCTAACCCTCTCCCCGTAAGGACGGGGAGAGGGGATTTTACTTGAAGCTCGCTTCGACGATTTCGGGGGCGAGTTTGCCGGCTTGGAAAGATGAGCCCGTGTCGAGGTTGGAGACGGTGACGACGGCGGGCGAGAAAAGCATGGCGTCGATCTTGTAGAAGTCGCCGTTTACTTCCGCGAAGGTTTCCGCGAACGGCTTGCCATACGAGGACGAGGTGTTGGACGGCAGAGCGTCGGCCAATTTTTTGGCGTCGGCGTCGGTGCCTTTGACGAAGAGTTGGATGCGGCCGCCGTAGATGATGGCGTCGTTGGTGCGGCCCATGGCCTTGATGAAGTCAGGGATTGGCGGAGCGAGCGGGGCGACGCCGTAGCCGTCGATGATATTTTCGAGCGGGAAGTGCAGCGCGTGGGCTTTGTGGAGGGAGACTTCAAGCACGCGAGCGGCGATCTGGACGGTGCCGGCGAGGCTGCCGGTGGGCGCATAGAGGATCGTCAGGTTCGATGGGGAAATGCCGCAGGCCGCCGCGATATTGGCGGCTACCGTCGACGGTGGGGCCTTGTCGCCTTCGATGACGAGGGCGCCTTCCGTGTGGCGATCCACATAACCTAGTTCTTTGTAGAGGTCTTCGACGCGCGATAGGGCGCGGGCGGGGCCGGAGCCGAGCGCGAAGAAGCCGGATGCCTCTTCGGTGATCGTCCAGCCGGCGTACTGGCTGCCGAGGCACGCGATGACCGGGTTCGAGGAGTGGACGACGACGCCGAGCGGCCAATTGGGTAGGCCCGACGACGACGTGATCTGCACGGTGCCGAAGCCGCCCATGCAAACCTCGCCGAGGAGACGGCCGGCTTCGAGGCCGCCCGGCACATTGGCGCCGAGGTCGATGAGGCGCTCATTGCTGGCGCCAATCGAGACGGCGCAGCGCAGCGCATCGGCGTTGGCAGCGATTTTCTCGACGATGGCGGATGCGCGCGCGTTGACGCTGGGCGCCTGATTGAAATGCATGGTCATGTCCTGACGTTTCCTTCCCGTTTGGAGCTTTCATACACGAGTTCAGCCAAGGCCGATAAGCGTTCGCGGCAGAGGCTTTCCGCGTCGTCGCTGGTTAATGCTGTGGCGGTGACGGTCGCGAGCGGCTGGCCGCGGGCTATTTCGGTACCCGGTTGCGGACGGTCGGCAGCCCACTCGGGCCAGTCGACGTTCGGGACGATTAGCGCGCCCTGGTCGGCGTAGAGATACGCAGCAGCGGCAGCCTGCGGCGGGCGCCAGCGGTCTTTCAGGATCATCGCGGGGTTTTCGTGGGCGCAGGCGGCGACGTGGGCGGCGAAGAGGCTGCCGGTGGCGTCGTCGAAAATGTCGAGGGTTGCGCCGGGGCGGGGGTTCACTTCGAGGAGGAGCGGTTCGCCGTCGTGGACGACGAAGTCGAACGAGACGAGGCCTACGAGATCGAACTTGGAAAGGACCATCAGCGAGGTGTCGATGAGGCGGGCTTCGAGATCGTCGTCGATGTGGACGCCGGAGACGGCGCCGCCGTAGCGGTACGGGCGGCGCTTGCGGGCTGAGGACCATTGGCGGGAGAGCGCAACAGCGGTGCCACGCGGGCTGGCGATGGCGAGGACGGAGATGGCATCTCCGGGATGTTCGCGCTGGAAGTAGCGGCGGGCGTCGGGTTCGAAGGTGGCGGGGCAGGGGTGGATGTGGAGGCCGCCGCTGCCGCCGATACGCTTCATCAGCCAACCGGTTGGATCATCCGGTGGCGTGAGGCGCGTTTCGGGATGGCGGATGCCGAGGCGGGCGAGGGTGCCGAAAAATTCGGATGGGTCTTTGACGCGGCGGATCGTGTCAGCGGTGTTGCCGATGAGGGTAAAGTGTTCGGCTGTGGCGGCGACGAGTTTCGGGTTGCACTCGAAGCCCCCGCCTAGGACGAGCCCGATGGGCGGGGAGGGGGCGTTTGTGGCGAGCGTTTCAAGGGCAGTGATCAGCGGGCGCTTGATGAAGCCGATTTGTACGCGTGCGGGCAGGCAGATGAGATCGTGCGCGGCGGCGCGGGTGTCAGAATCGCCGAAGCAGTCGACGACGAGCGGGAGATAGCCGGCGCGACGAGCCGACTGCGCCAACGCGCGACCGGAGAAGGCGGCGATGAGAACAGTCGGCGGCAAGGATGGTTCAGGGGATGCCATATTCCTCCCTCTCCCCATTGCTCTTGCAATGGGGAGAGGGTTGGGGTGAGGGGCAGCTTCTCGCTCTGAACAAGCGGCAGCCCCTCACCCTAACCCTCTCCCCGCATGCGGGGAGAGGGGATCAGATCGCACCGATCAAACGAGGCCGGTGAGTTCCTTGGCCTTGGCGTAGGCGTGGCGGAAATCGAGCGAGAGGGCCTTGTCGCTCTCGAGCATTTGCTTGAAGAGGCCGGCTTCGGTTTTGTACTTGATGTCGCCAATGGCGAGCGGGCCCACGCCGAGGATGCCGCTGTCGCCGAGGGGTGCGCCGTCCATGAACAGGTCCATGCCTTCGACGCCGGCGGGCGGGACGGCGTTGACGTCGGCGATGGCGATTAGGTTCGGCGCGTTTTGCATCATCTCCTTGGAGACGACCTGCACGCCGGCAGCGGCGGCGGCGAAGATCACTTCGGCGTTACGGACGACTTCGGCGCGCTGTTCGGCGGTTTCACCGTTGACGGGTTCGAGGTCGACGCCGAAGCGCTCCTTGGAGACGGCGGCGCTCTATCGAGGAGGCAAAGCCGACGACGCCGGTGGCGCCAAAGACGGCGACGCGCGTGCCCTTCCAGGTGCGGCCGAACTTGAGCTTCAGAACGCGTTCGACGCAGGCGACCATGGCGGCGGCGGTGGTGAAGGAGCCGGCGGGGTCAGCGAACGTGGAGCATTCGAACGGCGGAACGAGCGCTTTCTTGGCGGCTTCCAACATGTCGAGAGCGACGATGGCGTCCTTGCCGCCCATGAAGAAGCCGGTGCGCACGCCGTAGTGGGGCGGGCGGGAGAAGATGGCGTCCTGGATCAGGGGCGTAACGTCGGTGACTTCGACGTTGGTGTAGGGGATGATGACCTTGTAGCCGGCATCGGCAGCCATGTTCACGTCGAAGGGGCTGACGTGCTTGCGCGGATCGAGCATGTGCAGGATGGGTGTCGCGTCTTGGGTCATGTTCTTGTTCTCCCCAGGGGATTTGGAATAAAGCGGGGGTCAGGCGGGACCGATAATGGAACCGGTGTTGCGACCCTGCACAATTTTTAGATCGAGCCGCACCGCTTTAGCCTCTTCGACTAAAGATGAATAGAGACGGTGCGCCGCAGCCTCGCTGTCGACGAAGGCAAAGCCTGTGGGCCCCCAGGAACTCTGACCCAAGCCTGTGGCGCCAGCTTCGCCGAGGCGGCGGACGATGCGGCCGATTTCCGGGTTCGACCAGGGGGCGCCGCCTTGAGCGGCGGAGAAATGGTGCCCGACGATTTCCTGGATTTCGCTGAGCGCCGACCCAAAGGCTGCGATGTCGTTTTCCACGATGCCGGGCAAGAGGCGCATAAGGGTGAGGCGGCAGAGATGGCCGGCGAGCGTTTCGGGGAAGTCCGGGAGCGCCTTGAAGGCGGCGGTTTCCTTTTCGCCATGGACGCCGACATCGCGCGGATCGAGGACGAGGATGGCGCGCCAGTCGGTGGGGAAATCGAGGCGGACGACGGTTGGCGGGGCGTGACCGGATGGGCCGCGGCCGCCATCGACGATGAAACCACCGCGCTCGAAGGCCGTGATGCCGATGGCGGAGCGGGCACCGCGCTCGATGACTTCGCCCAGCGATTGGGCGGAGGCCTGGTTGCCGGAAAGTTTCAGGACGGCGGCCCCGATGGCCAGCGCCAACTGGGTGCCGGAGCCGAGGCCGGCGTGGGCGGGGATCGCTTCCGCGACATCGACTGAGAAGGGCCGGTTGGCAGCATAGAGGCCGGAAAAGCGGTGCAGGGCTTTCTCGGCGCGCGCGGCTTCCGGGCCGCTGGCCTGGAATGCTTTAGCTTCGCGGACTGTTAGCACAGTGGACGGTTGGTCGACGGCGAGGCCGAGCGAGCCGTATTTACGACCGAGCGAGCCGTTGAGGTCGACGAAGCCCAGATGCAGGCGGGCAGGTGCGCTGACGGTGATGGCCCGCATCAGGGGAGCCCCGTGAGTTCAGGGTTCATAGGCAAGCGCCTCTGCACCTGAGCGGGCGAGACGATTGAAGGCGGACCCCAGTCGATCTACGGTGAGCAGAGAAAAGTCAATCCCCAGAAGATTGGCCCCAGAAGATTGGGCCCTGGAAGACCGTGGAGCGTTTCGAAATGACGGCGACCCGTGAAAAAGCAATGGCCGAGGCTGATGTCATTGCGTGGCTTAAGGCCAACATTCCTGAATGGCGCTTGGAAGATGGCTGGATCAGGCGGACCTACAAGACGAACAGTTGGAAGGGAACGCTGATGGTGGTCAACACTGTCGGGCATTTGGCGGAGGCCGCGTGGCATCACCCGGACATCACGGCGTCCTATGCGTGGGTGGAAGTGCGGCTGATGACGCATTCGGCGAAGGGGATCACGGATAAGGATCTCTATCTCGCCCGGAAGATCGAAGAGGTGGTGCAGTGGCAGCCGGGTTCGGAAACGGACAACTCGCTGGAAGGCACGCCGAAAGATCCGCGATTTGCCTACATCAAATATGACTGAGACTGCGCAGCAGGCGGCCTACGACGCCCTGATCGGCATCGGGTCGAACGTTGGCGACAAGGCGGGCAATATCGCGCGGGCCGTTGAGCTGTTGTGCGCCGACAGGGCCGTACAGTTGGTGGCGATGTCGCGGCTCTATCGCTCAGCGCCGTGGGGCATTCTGGAGCAGGATTGGTTTGTGAATGGCGCTGCGGCGGTCGCAACGGATGTGACGCCGCATGAGCTGTTGCGGCGGTGTCTTGAGGTCGAAGAGGTGATGGGGCGCGTGCGGTCGGTGAAATGGGGGCCGCGGCTTGTCGATGTGGACGTGCTAACTTATCGCGGAGAGACGATCGATGCGCTGGACTTGAAAGTTCCGCATCCTTTCATCGAGCAGCGTTCGTTCGTAGTCGTGCCGCTGCTCGACATTGCCGCGAATGAGATCGTGCGGGGGCGCACGGTGCGAGAACTCGCGGCCGCGATCGACACGAGCGATTGCGTGCCGCTGGGCTGATACGGCGCTGGGAAAACAAAAGCCGCCGCTGGATGGCTCCGGCGGCGGCTTCGAAGTCGTCAGTTAAAAGGACTTAGCCCGCGCACTGGCTCTTGATGTACGCGAGCAGGTTCGCGCGATCGGTTGCGTCCTTCACGCCGGCCGGGAAGATCATCTTGTTGCCGGGAACGACCTTGTCGTCGGCTTCCATCCAGGCGAGCAGCTTTTCGTCATCCCACACAATGCCCGACTTCTTCAGAGCATCGGAGTAGCCAGCATATCCTTCATGCGTGCCTGCGGTCTTGCCGGCAACGCAGGTCAACGCCGGGCCGAGGGCGTTCTTTGCCGCGGGGCCGACCTGATGGCATGCGGCGCACTTCTTGAACACGGCCTTACCTGCTTCGGCGTCCTGAGCCGAGGCGGCGAACGGTGCTGCCAGAATAAGACCGGCGGCGATAACCCACTTCATCATCTGCACTTCCTCCCGAGGGTGGCACGGTGACCTTTCCGGTCCGTGGAGCCACATATGCGACTCTAGCTTTTCTTTTGCCAAAGTCCACCTGAACCCGGGGTGAATAGCCCCCGGAGCCCGGTGAAACTCCTACGCCTTTTTTTAGCTTAGAAGATTTCTACCGGCGGGCTTTTTACACCGGCGCCCCGTTTCCTGCCAGAGCCTTGTTTAAGGCAATTTACTCGCCCGGCACCGGTTCCTTGGCGCCGCCCACGGTCACCTTGGCGCCGCCGACGCGGCGGTAGATGAAATCGGGCGGGGTCGAGTGGCTCTCGACCTCTGCAACCTTGGCCCACTCGTCATGCATGGGCGACAGGGAGCAGGCGGGATCGGTATTGGTGGCATCGCCGGTGAGGGCGAAGGCCTGGCAGCGGCAGCCGCCGAAGTCGATTTCCTTGCGCGGGCAGGTGCGGCAGGGCTCCTTCATCCACTCGGTGCCGCGATATTTATTGAAGGCGTCGCCGTTCAGCCAGATGTCGGCCAGGGTGCGGTCCTTCACATTGTCGAAGGTCAGGTGGGTAATCGATTCGGCCGCGTGGCAGGGGAGAACGCGGCCCTGGGGGGTCACGTTCAGGATCTGCTTGGCCCAGCCGCCCATGCAGGGTTTGGGGAACTTGGCGTAGTAGTCGGGCACGACCATGTCGATGACGATGATGCCCTTATACTTCTCGCGCGCTTCCTCGACCTGCTTAGCGGCCGTCATGAAGCTTTCGCGGGTCGGCATGAGGGAGCCGCGGTTGAGCAGCGCCCAGGCGTAGTATTGCACGTGCGCGATCTCGATACGGCCGGCGCCGCATTCAATCGCGAACTCGATCATGCGCGGGACGTTGTGGATGTTCTGGCGGTGGATGGGCGCGTTGATCGTCAACGCCATGCCCGCTTCCTTGGTCCACTGCGAGACTTCGATCTTTTTGGCAAGCCCGCCTTTGTAGGCGGAGATGCGGTCGGCGTTCTCGCTGTCGACATCCTGGATTGAGAGCTGGAGGTGGTCGAGACCGATTTCGGCGAGCTTCATCAGACGCTCGCGGTTGATGGTGACGCCCGCGGTGATGAGGTTGGTGTAGAGGCCGGCCTTGACGGCGGCTTCGAGGATCTCCTCCAAGTCCTTGCGGACGGTGGGCTCACCGCCGGAGAGATGGACCTGCAAGATGCCGAGCTCGCCGGCCTGGCGCATCACGCTCTGCCATTCTTCGGTCGTCAGTTCGGTGGCGACGCGCTCCAAGTCGGTCGGGTTGGAGCAATAGGGGCACTGCAGTGGGCAGCGGTGGGTCAGTTCGCACAGCATGCCGACAGGGGCCCGGGCGCACGACGGATCGACGGCGGCGACGGCGCTTTGTTCGACGGGGGTGACCTCGTTCATAGCTTCGCTCCGTTCAAGAGTTCGTTGGTTCACCGGCGTTCAAGACGCCTTTGTCGGAGAGGTCCTGCAGCATGTCGATGATGTCTTTCAAGATGACGTCGGCGGGAGCCTGATAGTCATCGGCAAGGATGGCTGCGATGTCGGACACCGAATGGACGCCGTCGCATCTCTGCAGGACGGAGACGGCGATTTCGTCGGGATTGAAGACGCGTTCGGGGGCGAGAAGAATCCACCGGCCGCGGCCAGCATCATGGCGCAGCTTGACGAAGCGCGGGATGCTTGGACGGCAGTCGCCGGTGATCATGGTGCGTTCGCGTTTGGCGTATTGGCCGATGCTCATGTCCCTAGATCCTCCGGGCGCCACGCGCCGGGCGGCACGTTGCCGTTGATGTAGGCGTGATGGAGCGCATCGAGCTGGACCCAGAGTACGTTGCACTTGAAGCGCACGGCGTCGACGCAGGCTTCCTGTTCGGCGCGGGTGGCGGCGTGTTCCTTGATGTATTTGAGCGCGAAGTCGGCATCGCGCGGGGCCTGGACGAGGCGCTGCTTGAAGTAGGCCATGACGCGATCGTCGATGAAGTCGTAGCCCTCGAGCATGCCGGAGATGCGCTCTTTGTGGATCTTGGGCGCAAACAGTTCGGTGAGCGAGGAGGCGACCGCGATCGTGAGCGGCTGTTCACGCACGAAGGTGACGTAGGCTTCAACGGCGAAGCGCGTGGCCGGCAGGGCGCCGCGCATCGACTGCACGTAATCGCGGTCGAGGCCGAGGGCGTCGGTGAGGATCAGCCAGCGTTCGATACCGCCGGCGTCGTTTTCATAGCCGTCGTGTTCGAGGACGCGGTGCATCCATTCGCGGCGCAGTTCACGGTCGAGCGTACGGCTAACGAGGGCTGCGTCCTTGCGGGGGACTGCGGACTGATAGCAGTAGCGGTTAAGAGCCCAGGCGGCGACCTGGGACTTCTTCAGCTTGCCGCCGTGGAGCAGCTTATGGAAAGGGTGCTTGTCGTGGTAGCGCTCGGCACCAACGGCCTGGATGGCGGCCTCGAACTCCTCGTGAGACCAGAGCCTGTTGTCGGTGCGGGCAGTGCCCTTCAGGTGAACGTCCGTCATATCCTGATCTCCATTCCGTCGTAGCCCACTTCCCAACCGGCCTTCTCGGCCACCTTACGCTCGGGCGAGTTGTCGTCGAGCACGGGGTTTGAGTTGTTAATGTGGACGTAGATCTTGCGTTTCACATCTAAGTCCTTGAACGCGGCAATCGAGCCGTTGGACCCGGAAATTGAGATGTGGCCCATGCGGGCGCCGGTTTTGTTGAGGAGCCCTTGCCGGATCATCTCGTCGTCGGTGTAAAGCGTGCCGTCGAAGAAAATCAGCGGGGCGCCCTTGATGCGCTCGGCCAGTGGCGGGTCGACCTCCGCGCAGCCGGGGATATAGTAGAAGAAGCGGCCCGTCGCCGTCTCGGTGACTTTGAGGCCGATGGTATCGCCGTCGCGGCTGCCGAATGACTTTTTGTCGGACGTATCTTCCAGAAACAGCGCGATCTTGCCGGGGACCGCGAAGGCTTCGACGGTCAAGCCCAGATCCTCGCCGTGGTCTTCGACCTGGGTGATGGCATCGAGCGGCAGTTCGAGCCGCGGGACGATCTGCGGATTGCAGACGTTGAAGACCGAATTGGCGTTGATGGTCTTGAGTACGCGGTCTGATCCATAAATGGTGAAGGGCGTGCCTTCGCGCAAGTTGATGAGGCCGACGATGTGGTCGACATCGGCGTTGGTGACGATGACAGCCTTGATGGGCGAATTGCGCAGGGGGCCGTTGGCGTCGGGCCAGAGTTCGGGGTTGTTAGCAATCTGTTCGCGCAGGTCGGGTGAGCAATTGAGCAGCACCCAGCGTTTGCCGTCGGCGGAGATGGCGAGGGACGATTGCGTGCGGGGCGCGAAGCCGGGTTTGCGGGCGCGCGCGCTCGCACTCATCGGGCCATTGCAATTCCATTGCGGGAATCCGCCGCCGGCGGACGCCCCGAGCACCTTGATCAGCATGATTTTCCGACGTTTCTTCCGACGTTTCTAAGGTGGCCGCCCGTGGTGCCTCGGGTGAGAGGCGGGCGCGCAAACGACGACGGCGGCCGGGTTTTGGGCCGCCGTGTCAGATCGGGGCCGGCGCTCGTTTCAAGCGCCAGCCGCACATCCTGAAATCAGATGACGTCGATTTCGGCCGGCAGGTAGGACGTCACTTCGAGGCCGACTTCCTGTTCGCGAACGGCGGGCTTGGTCCAGGTCTTCATATTGGTGTCCTCCAAAGACAGCGTTTCCAGTGTTCGTTTCTTGTCTTGTTGTCGAGATCCCCTCCGAAGGGCCTTCCTTCTTGATCCAGGTCTCCCGCCCGGGTCATTCGGGAAATCGGCTTCGCGCCAATCTCGATTGGTTCTAAGACCACGTTTGACCCCTTCCCATCAAGTCACTTGGGGTCACGAAAGCGTGTGGCCTAACAGAACTTTAGCCGCCGATAAGGCGAGCTTTGCGTGGGGTCAAATAGCGGGGCTCGCAGGGGCGGGTGCGGCGGGCGGGAGGGCGTGGCGGCTTTTGAGGGGATTTAGAAATATTTCCCTGCGTACTCGCTTTTTTTCGGAATGAATTTCTCTTTATGTGGGCCAAATCTTTTCACTTGAAGCATGATTTTGCTGTGTTATCTTCGGCTGGCTTTGTGATGAAGGTGCGGCGCGCGGGTTGGTGCGGCCGCAGGTGTGATTTCAGGCTGGATTTCTGGCAGGGACCGTCGCAGGACACACCTTCAAACGAGGGCGTCCAAGCGGTGGCGTCTGCCGTAATTCCTGCCTCTGAGAGGTTCGTATGACGGGTTCGCATGCGGCGGGCGCACCAGCGCCGGGCCGCGTTCAGTTGATCGGTTGCGGTCCGGGCGATCCGGACCTTCTGACAGTGCGGGCCGTGCAGCGGATCGCTGCGGCCGACGTGCTGGTCGTCGACCGGCTCGTCGGCGAGGGAGTGCTGGCGCATGCGCGGGCGGATGCTGTGATCATCTCTGTCGGCAAGGAAGCCGGTGGGCCGTCGACTGCGCAGGATGAGATTAACCGCATTCTCGTGCGCGAGGCGCTCAAAGGGCACGTCGTAGCGCGGCTCAAGGGCGGCGACGGGTTCGTGTTTGGACGGGCTGCGGAAGAGATCGCCGCTGTGCGGGCTGCTGGCATCGACATCGAAATCGTGCCTGGGATCACGGCGGCGCATGCGTGCGCGGCCAGCATCGCGCTGCCGTTGACGTTGCGCGAAAGCGTGCGCCAGTTCTCGCTCGTGACGGGCGCGACGGCGGACGGCGACATCGATCTCGATTGGACTGCGCTGGCGGCACCGGGACAGGCGTTCGCTATTTATATGGGCGTGCGCACGGCGCGCACAGTGCGCCAGAAGCTGATTGCTTCGGGAGCGCCGGCATCGTTGCCGATCGTGGTGGTCGAGAACGGCACGCGCGCAAATGAAGTCGCGGTGGCCACGACGCTCGGCGATCTCATCGACGCCATCGCCGCATTCGCTATCACCGGGCCGGCCATCATCTTCGGTGGGCTCGCATGGGGCGATGCCAATCTGACCATTCCGGACAAGGTGCACGTGTATCGCGCGCCGTCCGACCGTGTGGGTGAGACCGCGCATGCGCCGTCCGCCCCCGACGCCATCTAAAGGAGAGAGACCTCGTGGCCCTGCCTCCCCTGCCTAAGAACGCGCCCTTCAGCGCTGAAGACTTGGCGTTTCTCAATCAACTCGTGCAGCGCTCGACGCCGTTGCAGCGCAGCTGGCTGTCCGGATTTCTCGCTGGTCTGGATGCGGCGCAAGGTGGTGCGGGGGCCGCAGCCGCCGTGCAGGCGGTGGCGCAGCGTCCGCGTGTGCCGCTGACGATTTTGTACGGCAGCGAGAGCGGGAACGCGGAAGCGCTGGCTTACAAGGCGAAGAAGCTTGCCGGTAAACTCAACTGCGATGCCAAGGTCGTCGATATGGGTGACATCGACGTGGCGGCGCTGGCCAAGTCGAAGAACCTTGCTGTTTATATCTCGACGTGGGGCGAGGGCGACCCGCCGCAACGCGCCGTCGATTTCTACAAGGATCTGATGAGCGATGCGGCGCCGCGCCTTGATGGCGTGAAGTATGCGGTGCTGGCGCTTGGCGATACGGCGTATGTGAATTTCTGCGAGACGGGCAAGAAGATCGACGCGCGGCTGACTGAGCTCGGTGCGACACGCATTCACGACCGGATCGATCTTGATCTCGATTTTGCCAAGCAGGCGGCGGCGTGGACGGATGCGCTGCTGGAGAAGTTCTCTCCGGCTGTCGAAGCGCCATCGGCCACCGTCGTGCATGTCGATTTCAAGGGTGTTTCTGCCGACGACGAGCCGGCCGAGCCGCTTTACACGGCGGAAGATCCGGCCGAAGCGGAGGTGTCAGCGCTTGTGAATCTCAACGGTTCTGGGTCGACGCGAGAGACCTATCACGTCGAATTGGCGGTGGAGGCAGATGGGTTCACTTACGAGCCCGGCGCAGCAATAGGCGTGTTGCCAGAGAACGATCCGGCGCTAGCGGCCGAGGTGGCGCGCGCTGTCGGTCTCGACGGCGATGCCTCGCTCGTTTTGAAGATTGCCAAGGGCTACGACATCACGACGCTGTCGCGGGCGACGGTGGATGCTTTCGCGAATCTGACGGGACGCACGGATGTCGCGACGCTCACGGACGCCGAGGCGTTGGCGAAGTTTTCGGCCGACCGGCAATTGGTCGATCTGCTGGCGACGTATCCGGAGAAGCTGACGGCGGAGCAGCTGCTGGGCTTGCTGCGGCCGTTGCCCGGGCGGCTCTATTCGGTGGCCTCCAGCATCAAGGCACATCCGGGTGAAGCCCATCTGCTCGTCGGCGCGGTGCGTTGGGAAAGCCATGGGCGCAAGCGTGGCGGCGTGGCGTCGACCTATTTCGCCGACCGTCGGAAAGTGGGTGACAAGGTTCGCATCTACGTCAAGCCGAACCGGCATTATGCGCTGCCTGCCGATGGAAACCGGCCGATCATCATGATCGGGGCCGGGACGGGTGTTGCGCCCTATCGTGGCTTTATCGAGGATCGCGTCGAGACGGGGGCTGCCGGCAAGAGCTGGCTGTTCTTCGGCGAGCGCAATTATACGAACGACTTTCTTTATCAGCTCGAATGGCAGGAGCATCTGGCGTCGGGTGCGCTGACGAAGATCGACGTGGCGTTCTCGCGCGATCAGCCGGAGAAAATCTACGTGCAGCACCGTCTGTGGGAGCAACGCCAGGGAATCCTGGCGTGGCTCGACGACGGTGCGCACCTCTACGTCTGCGGCGATGAAAAGGGCATGGCGAAGGACGTGGACAACACGCTTGTCAAAATCCTTGCCGAGCCGCTGAAGGGCGATGAAGAGGCGGGCCGGGCGAAGCTGAAAGAGCTGACCAAGGCTGGGCGCTATCAGCGGGATGTTTATTGAGATTGCAGGAGGGGGGTGTGGCGACGCGCTGAACAAGCGGCTGCCCCTCACCCCAACCCTCTCCCCGCTTGCGGGGAGAGGGGGAAAAGGATCCGGAGACGACAATGACTGAGCGCGCGAAGAACGAGATCGTCAAAGAGAAGAGCCGCCTGCTGCGCGGCGGGATTGCGGAAGGTCTGACGCATGTCGAGACCGGGGCGATCGAGGAAGACGATACGATGCTTTTGAAGTTCCACGGGTCCTACATGCAGGATGACCGGGACGTGCGCGCGGAGCGGACGAAGAAGAAGCTCGAGAAGGCATTTTCGTTCATGATCCGGCTGCGGCTGCCGGGCGGGGTGGTGACGCCGGGGCAGTGGCTGAAGCTCGACGACATTGCGGGCACGTATGCCAATGGGACGCTGCGGCTGACGACACGGGCGACGTTTCAGTATCACGGCGTGATCAAGTCGAACCTGAAGCGGACGATGCAGGCGATCAACGCGGCGTGCATCGATACGATTGCGGCGTGTGGGGACGTGAACCGCAACGTGATGTCGGCGTCGCATCCGTTCTTGTCGAAGGCTCATAAGGAAGCTGAAAAGCTCGCGATTGCGTTCAGCGATCATTTGCTGCCGCGCACGGGTGCCTATCACGAAATCTGGCTCGACGATCAAAAGGTGATCGATACGTCGCCGGCGACGCCGGAGAGCGAGCCGATTTATGGGCCGCTTTACCTGCCGCGCAAGTTCAAGACCGTGATCGCGGTGCCGCCGGATAATGACGTCGACATCTTCGCACATTGCCTGGGCTATATCGCGATCGTCGAAAAGGGCGAGGTCGTCGGCTGGAATGTCACCGTCGGCGGCGGCATGGGCATGACGCACGGGGAAACGGATACTTTTCCGCGCACGGCCGACATGATGGGGTTCTGCACGCCGGAGCAGGCGATCGATGTGGGTGAGAAGGTCGTCACGGTTCAACGCGACTGGGGCAACCGGGCGGTGCGCAAGAATGCGCGTCTCAAATATACGGTCGAGCGGGTCGGGATCGATGCGTTCCGGGCGGAGGTGGAGAAGCGGTGCGGGTTTAAGCTCGGGGCACCGCGGCCTTATTCGTTCACGTCCACGGGCGATCCGATCGGCTGGCGGCAGACGCTGGATGGGAAGCCGGCGGACAAGAAGTGGCATCTGACGCTTTATGTCGAAAACGGGCGCGTGAAGGATACGGCCACGGTGAAGATGCGCACGGCGCTGAGGGAGATCGCGCAGGCTGGCGGCGTCGATTTCGTCGTGACGTCGAACCAGAACCTCGTCATCGCCAATGTGACGGCGAAGATGAAGCCGAAGATCGAGGCGCTGTTGGAAAAGCACGGCGTGGTGATCGGGACGTCGTCGGGCCTCAGGCGCAATGCGATGGCGTGCGTGGCGCTGCCGACGTGTGCGCTGGCACTGGCCGAAAGCGAGCGGTTCCTGCCGGGCCTCGTGACAGATCTGGAAGACATTCTGGACAAGGCGGGGTTGCGCGAAGAAGACATCGTCATCCGCATGACCGGGTGCCCGAACGGGTGCGCGCGGCCGTATCTGGCGGAGATCGGGTTCGTAGGGCGCTCGCCGGGGCTTTATAATTTGTACTTGGGCGCGGCGTTCGATGGGACGCGGCTGTCGAAGATCTATGCGCAGGATGTGAACCGCGAGCAGATCCTGGCGCTATTGGAGCCCATCATTAAGCGGTATGCGAAGGAGCGGACGGCTGGCGAGCACTTCGGCAACTTCGTCGTGCGCGCCGGGATCGTGGCCGCGACGACGGCGGGGAATAACTTCCACGAGAATGTGGTGCTGGCGAAGGTTTGATGGTGCTGCCCGAAACGGTGACGCCGCTTTAGAGATCGCTCTGCCGGCACAATGGGTCCTCGGTACAAGCCCGAGGATGACACCTTTTGTGTGGTGAGTTCGCCGGGTTCGCGCGATCCAACGGAAGTAGAGAGCTACAAACTCGCGTTCATTTTGCGGATGCGGTTGGCGAGGATGGCCATGATGTGGAGCGCGAACTCGGGCGTTTCCTGCACGAGGGCTAGGAACTGCGCACGGCTCAATTCGAGAACTTCGGTTGGCTCCATCGCGATGGCTGCGGCGCTGCGCGGGGCTTGATCGATCAGCGCCATTTCGCCGAAGACGCCGCCGGGTCCGACATTCTCCAGAACCGTGCCGTAGGTGACGATCTGAATGCGGCCGGTGCGCACGATGTAGAGATGGGTTGCGGGGTCGTCCTGCTTGAAGACTTTTTCGCCGGCATCGAATGCGTGCCCTGTGGCGCCGACTTCCACGAGATTGGAATATTCGATCATGGCGACACAACTCCGTTCGGGAGGCGAAGTGTAGGCCCAGCGAGGGTTCGTCGCAAGGCGGGTGGGGTTTAACCGGAGAGCAGGATGTAGGCGGCGAAGAAGAGCACGGCGGCAAGGCCGATGCGCAGGGCCCAGTCGGGCAGTTTGCCGGTGAGACGCGAGCCGATCAGGATGCCCGGGATTGAGCCGCAGAGGAGTGCAACCAAGAGTGTGACGTCGATGTGACCCATGCCGGCGTGGCCGAGGCCGGCGACGAAGGTGAGCGGTACAGCATGGACGATGTCGGTGCCGACGACGCGGCGGGCCATCATGTGCGGGTAGAGTCCGGTAAGGGCGGCAACGCCGATGGCGCCCGCGCCGACGGAGGTGAGGGCGACGGCGGCTCCAAGGATGAGGCCGAAAACAATCGTCGGCAGTGGCTGGACAGGCGTCTGGGTGACGGGGTCGTCAAAGCCCTGTGGCTGCCAACGCTTCAGGACGGGGAAGATGATGATCGCGGCCGCGCTGACGATCAGGGTCAGGGCGAGGGTTTTTTTGACGTACCAGGCGACAAGTGCGGTGTCGGGTTGGACAAGATAGAGCCAGAGCAAGACGGCCGCGGCACCGGGTAGACTGCCGGCAGCCAACCAGCCGAGAATGGGCCAGTCGACGTTGCCGAGCCGCTGGTGGCGCCAGGCGGCGCTCGCCTTCGTGATGGCGGCGAAGAGGAGATCGGTGCCCACGGCAATGGCCGGTGAAACGCCGACGCCAGAGATGAGCAGCGGCGTGGTGAGCGAGCCGGCTCCAACACCGGTGATGCCGATCAAGAACCCGATGACGAAACCGCCACCAAGGATCAGGCCGAGCGAATTGGCGATCAGAACGTCCATCGTGCCGGTGCTCAGCCTAGTGAATTAATAAGAGTGCGTAGGCTCAGCAACACGACGACGGTGCCGACCATGATCATCAACACCTTATCGGGGATGTGCTTGGTCGCATAGGCTGCGAACGGTGCTGCAATGACGCCGCCGAGGATGAGGCCGGAGATAATCGGCCAGAGTTCAAGGCCGATGGTCAGGAAAAACGTGGTGGAAATCGTCAGGGCTACAAAAAACTCCGCGAGATTGACCGTGCCGATGGCGTAGCGGGGCGTGGTGCCCTGTCCGAGTAGGCTTGATGTGACAAGGGGTCCCCAGCCGCCGCCGCCGATGGCATCGAGGAAGCCGCCGAACAGACCGAGGGGGGCTACCGCTTTGGGTTCTACGCCGTCGCGCGTCTGCTTTTGGCCGGTGGCTTTCCAAACTATGAAGAGCCCGAGGAGTAGAAGGTAGCCGGCGATGTAGGGCTTCAAGAGGTCGCCAGGGATGGAGGACAGCGCGTAAGCGCCCAATGCGCCGCCAATCATCCCGGGGATCACAAGGCGGGCAAGAAGTTTTCGGTCGATGTTGCCGAGCTTCCAGTGTGCAAGACCCGAGGCACCGGTGGTGACGGTTTCGGCGGCGTGAACGCAGGCGCTGGCGGTTGCCGGCGGGACGCCCATGCTGAGAAGGGCGGTCGACGCGCTAATGCCATAGGCCATGCCGATGGATCCATCGACCATCTGCGCAACGAAGCCGATGACGGCAAAAAGGATGACGTCTTCCCACATGATGTCACGTTTTCTCGGTGTACCGCGATCTGCGTCAGATGACGTAGTCGGGCAGATTCTCGATCTCGACGGCGACGCCGGCGGAGCGGAGGAGGAGGGCCACTTCGTTGGAGCGGCGGCGGAATTCGGCTTCGCCTGCTTGCGTGTTTGGAATGTCGGAACATAGCCCGCGTGTGAGCATGGCGCGGGTCAGGAGGAATACGTCGTCCTGCTGCTGGATGTCGGGGCTTGCGGCCGTGACCGTGCCGCCAGCAATTGTGGCGCCGGTGATGGCATCGACAAGCATGAAGGAGCCGGTTTCTTGAGCTTCGATAAAGCGGTCGATGGCGGTGGCGCGGCCGAGTGCAACATTGGCAATCGCGATGTCGTTGACCTTGCAGGCGGTGGCCGGATGGACGGCGAGGCTCTCTAGATCGAGCAGCGATTTAATGTCGATGTTCGTCACGGGGACGAGGTCCGTCGCGGTGCGGACGAGGTAGCTTCCCTTTTTGTCGAAGGGTGTCTCGGAGAGCCAGACGAAGCGGGCTTCCAGCGTGCGCGCGACCACTGGGGCGGCCTCGGGGGCAGCGAGGACGGAGCCGCGTGAGACGTCGAGATCGATATCGAGTTGAATAGCGACGGCTTGGCCTTGGACAGCTTCCTGATAGTCGCGGTCCATGGTGGCGATGCGCTGCACTTTCGCGGTGCGGCGGCTGACGGGATCGAGCACCGTATCGCCGACGCGGATCGTGCCCGACGAGATGGTGCCGGCTAGACCGCGGAAATCGGCGCGTGTGTCGCGCAGCACGGTTTGCACGGGCATGCGGAAGGCGCCGACGGGTTCGGTGCCGCGGCTTGGGATTTCTTCCAAATGCTCCAACAGCGATGGGCCCTTGTACCAGGGCATGTGCTTGGAGCGGTCGGCGACGTTGTCGCCGGAGACGGCGGCGACCGGAATGGCGACGGCCTCGCGGAAACCGAAGCGCCACATGAGGGAGCGGAAATCATGTTCGATCTGGCGGAATTTGGTTTCCGACCAGTCGACGAGGTCCATCTTGTTGACGGCGAGGATGACGCGCTTCAGTCCGACGAGGTCGAGAATGGCGGCGTGGCGGCGGGTCTGCGTTTTGATGCCGTGGCGGGCGTCGATGAGCATGATGGCGACGTCGGCGTGCGAGGCGCCGGATGCCATGTTGCGCGTGTACTGCTCGTGGCCGGGGCTATCGATGACGACGAGGCGGCGCGTCTTGGTGTCGAAGTAGCGCCAGGCGATGTCGATGGTGATGCCTTGCTCGCGTTCGGCGACGAGGCCGTCCATGAGAAGTGAGAAATCGGGATTGCCGCCGTCGACCTTGCGGCCGCGCTCAAGGGTGGCGCGCTGGTCGTCGAAAAGATCGGTGGCGTCCCAGAGCAGGCGGCCGATGAGGGTGGATTTGCCGTCGTCGACGGAGCCGCACGTCAGGACGCGCAGCATGCCGGACAGTTCGGGGGCGACGCTAGCGACGGCGTCGGCCGCCGGTTGGACGAGCGGGGTCACGTTGGAATCCTTGAGGGCCGGTTGCGCGGTCATCAGAAGTAGCCTTCCTGCTTTTTCTTCTCCATGGCACCGACCTGATCGTGGTCGATGAGGCGGCCGGAGCGTTCGGAGGTGCGGGCGCCGAGTGTTTCGGTGACGACGTCTTCCAGAGTGGCAGCGGTGGATTCGACGGCAGCAGTCAGCGGCCAGCAGCCGAGCGTGCGGAAGCGAACCGAGCGCATGACGGGTTGTTCGCCGGGCTTTAAGGGGAAGCGGTTGTCGTCATACATGAGGATCTGGCCGTTGCGCTCAATGGTCGGCCGCTCCTTGGCAAGATACAGCGGCACGATGTCGAGTTTTTCGCGCAAGATGTACCGCCAGATATCGCGCTCGGTCCAGTTTGACAGCGGGAAGATGCGCGCCGTTTCACCGGCGCCCAGGCGGCCGTTCAGGAGACGCCACATTTCGGGACGCTGGCGGCGCGGGTCCCACCGATGGCCTTCGGCGCGGAAGGAAAACACGCGCTCCTTGGCGCGGCTCGCCTCCTCGTCGCGGCGTGCGCCACCGAAGGCGCCGTCGAAGCCGTATTGGTCGAGGCCGGCTTTCAGTGGAACAGTCTTCATGATGTCGGTGTAGATCGAAGGCGCGTAGTCGTAGGGGTTCACGCCCTTGGCGATCGCGTCGTGGTTTGTCATCTCGATCAGGTCGAGATCGAATTCCTTCACCCAATGATCGCGGAAGGCGATCATTTCCTTGAACTTCCATGTCGTGTTCACGTGCAGCACGGGAAACGGCAACTTGCCCGGCCAGAAGGCCTTGCGGGCCAGATGCAGGAGCACGGTGGAGTCCTTGCCGATCGAATAGAGCAGCACGGGCTTGCGGAATTGGGCCGCGGCCTCGCGGAAGATGTGAATGCTCTCGGACTCAAGGAGATCGAGATGGCTGATTTGCGCGGTCATGCTGCAGCGTCCTTCTTGGGGCGATTGTGAAGCCCGCATTCCTTGCCGTCTTCGTTTTCCCACCACCAGCGGCCGGCGCGAATATCTTCGCCGGGGCGGATGGCGCGCGTGCACGGCTGGCAACCGATAGAGGGGAAGCCTTGGGCGTGCAGCGGGTTCACTGGAACTGAATAGTCTTCGACAAACCGTTCGAGTGTTTCGAGCGACCAGTCGGCGATCGGATTGAGTTTGATGAGCCCCTGCGCGCCATCCCAGGCTGCGAAGGGCACGTGGGCGCGGCCGGCCGACTGATCGCGGCGCAGGCCGGTGATCCAGCCGCTGGCGCCGGCGAGCGCTTTATTGAGTGGGCGCACCTTGCGGATGTCGCAGCAGGCTTTGCGGTTTTCGATGGCGTGACGGAAGCCCATGATGCCGTCGCGGGCGACGAGCGTTTCGACCTCTTGGGCGTCGGGAAACGTGATGCGGATGCGGCGGCCGTAGCGGGACTCGGTGGCTTCAAGCGTTTCGAGTGTCTGGGGGAAATGGCGGCCTGTATCCAAGGTGAAGACATCGAAGGGGAGATCGGCTGTCGCGATGGCGGCGAAGACGGCCTGATCTTCGATGCCCAGCGAGGTCGAGAAGGCGACGCGACCGGGGATATAGTCAGCGATCAAGCGGAGGCGCGCGGTGAGGTCCGGCTCGGCCGCCAAGGCAGCATCCAACGCGGCCGCCACGGCGGGGCCGTCGAACGTGAGCGTCTGGCTCGCAGACCCGGTGGGCTGCGGGATGGCTGAGGAACGTGTCATGTGACCTCCGGAACGGCGGGAAGTTAAGCGAAAACAATCCGGAAATGAAGGGGTGATTAGAAAAAAGAACGGAATGCTTTGCCGATGGGCCGCAAAGGGAGAATATTTTTGCTCATTGACCCGTCTGCGCAACGGTGTGCCGGGCTGGTCGGGGCAGGCTGTCGCAGGGGCCAGAAAATAAGTGGTGCGCTTGGGCGCGCTGGTGCGCGCGCCTTGCGCTGGATCCCCGTCCGGCGCGCGCCTTAAGGGGTCGCGCTGGGACGAGGATGACGTTCGGGGATGGTGGGTGAATGGAGAGCGGATTCAGGTGGCGTCGAGCCAAGCGATGACGCCCTGCGCGGCGGCGGTGCCGGTGGAGAGGGTGGCTTGGAGGAGGTAGCCGCCGGTGGGGGCGTCCCAGTCGAGCATTTCACCGGCGACGAAGGTGCCGGGGCGGGCGCGCAGCATCAGATTGTCGTCGAGGGCTTCGAACGCGACGCCGCCAGCGGTGGAGATGGCGCGGTCTAGGCCGGAGGTGCCTTTGACGGTGAGCGGCAGCGCTTTTATGAGGCGGGCGAGATCATCGGGGCTGTTGGGGAGGTCGCGGGAGGCTTCGCGCAGAAGGCCGATACCGGCGGGCGAGAGCTTCAGGCATTTGCGCAGCCAGTTCGCTACCGAGTCCTTGCCGCGCGGACGGCGCAGGCGGTTGGCGATGATGTCGTGGGGTTCGTCGGGTTTGAGATCGAGGACAATGTTGGCCCAGCCGCCGCCGTGCGTGCGCGCCGAGATGGTGGAGGAGAGTGCGTAGACCGCGCCGCCTTCGAGGCCTTGCCGCGTGATGACGGCTTCGCCGCGCTGGGTATCGCCTTCGAAAGTGACCGCGAGGCGTTTTAAGGGTTCGCCCGCGTAGCGCGTTCGGAAGTGGTCGCTCCAGTCGATGAGAAGGCCGCAGTTCGATGCGACGAGCGGCGTGACGGTTATGCCCGATTTTACGAGTGTTTCGCGCCATGCCCCATCGGAGCCGAGGCGCGGCCAACTGGTGCCGCCGAGGGCGAGGATGGTCGCGTCGCAGGCGACGGGCGCGGGCGATGCGCCGTTGTTGCTGATCAGTGGTTGGCCGTCATCGCTCCAACCGGTCCAGGTGTGGCGCAGTTTGATTTCGACGCCGTGCGCATCCAAGCGGCGCAACCAGGCGCGCAGGAGAGGCGAGGCTTTCATCGCTTTGGGAAAGATGCGTCCGCTCGATCCGGCGAAGGTTTCCTGGCCGAGGCCTTCCGCCCAGGCGACAACATCAAGGGGCGGATGGGCTTCTATGTAGCGCGTGAGATGGGCAGCACTTTCACCGTAGCGCGGCATGAATGTTTCGAGTGCTTCGGAGTGGGTGAGGTTGAGGCCACCGCGGCCGGCCATGAGGAATTTGCGCGCCGGCGAGGGCATGCGTTCGAAGATGGTGACGCGCAGGCCCTGGGCACTCAACGTTTCGGCGGCGGCGAGGCCAGCGGGGCCCGCGCCGATGATGGCGACGTGTTTCAAAGTGTGGGTGGCCTTCTTTGGTCAGCTGTGGCGCGCAGCCTTACCACGTTCCGGTGTTGGGCATGGATGTCCAGGGCTCAGCGGGAGCCAACGCGGCGCCTTTTTGCAGCAACTCGACGGAGACCAGATCCGGGGAGCGGACGAAGGCCATGCGGCCGTCGCGGGGCGGGCGGGCAATGGTGACCCCGCCTGTCTGCAACCTGTGGCACACCTGATAGATATCGTCGACCTCGAAGGCGAGGTGCCCGAAGTTGCGGGCCGATCCATACTCTTCCGCGTCCCAGTTATGGGTCAACTCGATCAACGGCGCCTTTTCAGTGCCGGCGCGGGGCTGGTCGGCAGGGGCGGCCAGGAAGATGAGCGTGAAGCGGCCGATGGGGTTGTCGATACGGCGGACTTCTTCGAGGCCGAGAAGATCGCAGTAGAAGCGTAAGCTCGCTGCGACATCGCTGATACGAACCATAGTGTGCAGGAAGCGCATGGAGGCTCCTTCGTCCGGTGTGGGGCGCGTGTGTTGCGAAATTGCCACCCGTCAATTGCCGGTTTGGCGGTTTGTGGCCTGACTGCTGTGCATAACCTTTGGACAGGATCGATGCAAAGTCTCCGCGCGGGGTGCGAAGCCGCGGGTGCAAATGGCGCTCCGATCAGGCGAATCACAGACCGCCGATTCGATGGCATAATGTGGATTGATCAGCGTCCATTTTTGCGGCGTGCGTCGTTCAGAAGACTATGCCCAGGAAAGTCGCGTTCCGGGACTGATTTTGTAAAAGTCCTTTCTTTCAACGCGTTGTGGTTTGTGTGTTGCTGTGAAAAACAGCCCATTTCCGCCGGCGGCAAAAAAATGGGGGTAGCGGCGCAGGCTGAGGGTGGTTAGTTAACGGTGCCGGATTTGGAGCGGTCGTGCTGTAGAGGGCAGCGATTGTTTTGAAGGTCCGGGGCGTCGAGAGGGGCGCTGCAGTATTTTGAGCACAAGTAAGCGGGGTAACGCACATGGGGGACTACAAGGGACCCTCGTCGACAGGTGTCGACGGGACGACGACCGGAGAGGGCGCGGGGCCCGAGGACGGCGTCGAGGTTCTCGAGATCGCGGGGACCATCAAGTGGTTCGACGTGTCCAAGGGCTACGGTTTTATTGTGCCGGATGATGGGCACCAGGATGTCCTTCTCCACGTGACATGCCTCAGGGCCGGCGGGTATCAGACAGCCTATGAAGGCGCCCGGGTCCATTGCCAGGTGCTCAAGCGCCCGAAGGGCATGCAGGCCTTCCATATCCTGTCGATGGACGAAAGCACGGCTATCCATCCGTCGTTGCTGCCGCAGCGGACGCACGTTCAGGTTGTGGCCGAGAGTGATTGGGAGCGGGCGTCCGTCAAGTGGTTCAACCGGGTCCGGGGCTTCGGCTTCCTGACGCGCGGGGACGGTACGCCGGACATTTTCTGCCACATGGAGACGCTAAGACGGTTCGGGTTCACCGAACTGCGTCCCGGGCAGACACTCATGGTCCGCTGGGGCTATGGTTCGAAGGGCGTGATGGCGGCCGAGTTGCGGCCGGACGGTCCGACACAGGGCGTGCCGCCGTCCCCGCATTGATGGGATGAGGCATGATCAAGAAACGACATTCGGTGAGGGCTGCCCTGGGGGCGGCCCTTACTTTTTGGGGCGGGGCCTATGGTGCTGCTATTGGCACGGCAGAAACGAGCGATGCAGAACCGGCCGCACGGCGGACGGAAAAGCTGGAGATCGTCGCGGCCGGTGGGGTCCTCGCGTTCGACGTGGAGATCGCCGATACGCCGGCCCGGCAAGCTATGGGCCTGATGTACCGCACCGAATTGCCTGAGCGGACGGGCATGTTGTTTCCGTATCCGGCCCCACGCGAAATTACGATGTGGATGCGCAACACTTATATTCCGCTGGATATGGTGTTCATTCGCGCCGACGGGACCGTGCATCGTATTGCTGAAATGACCGAACCGCACTCGGAGGAGATCGTGGCGTCCAAGGGCCAAGTTACGGCGGTCCTGGAGATTGCCGGTGGTGCTGCGCGCAGGTTGGGCTTGAAGCCCGGCGACAAGGTTCAGCACCCGCATTTTGGAACGGCGGCGCCGCGTTAAGCCTCTATCGAGGTGGTGCGGTGCGGCAGTGCTTGACCCGGGCGAGCCGAAGCGGCAGACAGTGGGCGATCGGGGCGTAGCTCAGCCTGGTAGAGCATCTGCTTTGGGAGCAGAGGGTCGTGGGTTCAAATCCTGTCGCCCCGACCACTTTTTCTTAGACGTCAACGAACGGGTCGAACCATGGCCGTCCGCATCTACATGCCTGCCAAGACCGCGATGCAGTCGGGCGAAGGCCGCACGCGGGAGTGGATCCTCGAGCATGAGCCCAACGCACCGCGCCAAATCGATCCGCTGATGGGCTGGACGTCGTCGACGGACACGCGTCAGCAGGTCAAGCTCTCCTTCGCGACCAAGGAGGAGGCCATCCAGTATGCGACGCGCAACGGTCTCGCCTATACCGTTATCGAGCCGACGCCGCGCAAACCGCTGCGCAAGGCTTATGCCGACAACTTCAAGTTCGGCCGGTCGTACAATTGGACCCATTAACGGACGGGCCGCTGCCGCCCGGGCTTTGACGCTCGCGTCCGGACCGTGTAGCCAAACTGAGACGCGCCCGTAGCTCAGCTGGATAGAGCACTCGCCTTCTAAGCGAGTGGCCGCTGGTTCGAATCCAGCCGGGCGCGCCAATTTTTAATCGCGCGTGAAACGTGTGGCCGCCGAGGTTTGAGATTGCGCCGATTTGGTTGCGAGGGTCAGCGCCAGTTGCTTACTCTGATGCCGCGTCGTGAGAGCGGGGCTCTCAGCTGACCAGTTTGGGGCGGTGGTTCAGTCGTTCATCAAACTGCATCCTTCCTCGATGAGCGATGAACTATGCGTGCACCTTTTCAACTCACAGTCCTTCGATCTCACAGCGGCAGGGGCCTTTTCACAAAAGAGCGCATACCCAAGGGTTCATTTGTCATCGAATACGTCGGACGCCCCGCCACGACCAAGCAGATGCGGGAGAATCGCGGGTAGTATCTCTTCTGGACCAGTGATGCGACCATGATCGATGGAAATGTTCCGGAGAATATCGCTCGCTTCATCAACCACTCGTGTGCACCGAACTGCGAGGTGAGGCTCCATCGCCGTCGACTTCACGTCTTCGCTATTCGTACAATCCAGTCTGGCGAAGAGCTTTCGTACGATTATGGAGACGAATATTTCGAGCTCCATCTGGCAGGGCTCTGCCGCTGTGCAAAGTGTGACGGCGCGGGGTCCTGAGCGCGCGCGAAGGATCAGCAAGGCTCCGAGCCGGTGGCGCTAGGCGGCGATCACTTCGTCCGTCCATACGCGGAACGATAAAAGAGTGTTGGGGCCAAACGTCGTCGTAATCGCGACATCCGCTGCGTCGCGGCCGCGTGCAATCAAAACGCGCCCGATGCGTGGTGTGTTATTTCTGGGATCAAACGTATGCCACTGGTCGCCGAGATAGACTTCGATCCAGGCCGCGAAATCGCCGGGCGGATAGGGCGGGGCTGTGCCGACGTCGCCCAAGTAACCGGTACAATAGCGGGCGGGGATGTTGAGGGCGCGGCAGAATGCAATCGCCAAATGGGCGTAGTCCCTGCAGACGCCCTTGCGCTCCTCATAAGCTTGCGACGCAGTTCGCGTCACACGCGCATGTTCGTAGCCGAACTCGATGTGGTGATGGACAAAGTCGCAGATCGCCTGGACGCGGGCCCATCCGGTTGCCGCGCCGCCGAAATGCTTCCAAGCCAGATCGAGCATGCGGTCGCTGTCGCAGAACCGGCTCGCGAGAAGAAACACGAGCGTCTCCTCGGGCAGTTTTTCAACGGCAACCTGCGTCGCATCCGGCATTTGACGATCAGGCTGTCCACTATCGTTCACAACCGAATTGGCTGTAATTGTCATCTTGCCCGCCGGGGCAACCAGACGGCTGCACCAGTTGCCAAAGCCGTCGCGATAGCCGTCGATGGAAACGGATGGGGTGAGGATCGCGTGATCCGGTGTGTGCAGATCCGAGACCCGAGAGTGGTGGACATTTAACATCAGGATCATGGGGGTTGGCTGGGGAAACTCGTAGTGGAGCTCATAGCCGACCTGTAGTTTCATAATTTCCGACTTTCGGTTTGCGCGCGTTTGCCGTCATACCCTGGCAGGCGAAAGCCCCTAGACATGTGGCTCGGGATTGATCTTCCGACCGCGGTCTGAAATGACCTTTGCGAAGCCC
Source organism: Hyphomicrobium sp. 12-62-95 (assembly GCA_002279935.1). Classification (GTDB taxonomy): domain Bacteria; phylum Pseudomonadota; class Alphaproteobacteria; order Rhizobiales; family Hyphomicrobiaceae; genus JAGVSR01. The sequence goes on from NCCZ01000009.1 coordinate 143,204, forward strand.
GCCTCAAGTTCGGCCTCAGTCAGATCGGGAAACTTTCGCTGCAGCGCTGTCACCAAATTTGCGTCCTGGTGGCCGAGCGTGATCAAGCGGTCGAGCTCACTCGACACCGCACTGGCTTGTGTCATTTCGTACACTCCCTGACAGACCGCTGGCCCACAGACTCGCGTGCGACCCGCGCTGCCTTAGCCTGCCAAGAGCGGATAGGATACCGTGCGTGGCCTCGTCGGCTGGTTTGCCCGGCGAACGTGGAAGTCGCAGTAGGGATGACCGTCGACCTTTTGCTTGCCGCAAAAATGGAAGTCCGCGCTCTGCGGATCGCCAATGGGCCAGCGGCAGTCGTGTGCCATCAGCGTTTCGATCGACTTTCTTTGTTCGAGAGGAATGACCGGCTCCGGCAGCGGGACTGGCATTGGCGGCTTTCGAACTGAGAACATGAAACGGACTTTCATTGGGACATATGCCGCGCATGATTGCGGGCACGAAAAAATGCGGCCGGATGTTTTGGGCGCGTCGCACAACGTGTGCGTCACGACCACCAGAGCCGCTGAAGGCGCTGAAGCTTAGCCAATCATCTTAGCACTTATGGGCCATGGGTGCTAAGAGATTGGCCGACGTTGGAGCTGCCGGAGGCGTAATTCTTCATGAATCTTGAGCTTTTTGGCTGGAGCGCCCTGCGCGGCGGCGCTTTTGCTGAATATGCCGCGGACGGTTTTGTGCCGGGACGGGTCGTCAGTGAGCACCGTAGCCATTTTCAAGTTGTCACGGCCGCCGGGGAAGTTTCAGCCGAACTCTCAGGACGCCTGCGCAATGAGGCAATCCAGCGATCCGATCTTCCCGCGGTCGGAGACTTCGTCGCCCTGCGCCCCACTTTGGCAGACGGACCGGCCCGGATAGAAGCCGTATTGCCGCGTACGAGCGCCCTCATTCGCAAGGCATCGGGGGAGGATCGGCCGCAAGTGTTGGCTGCAAATATCGACGTCGTTTTCATCGTCACGGCTCCCGACGGCGATTTCAATCCGGCCCGTCTGGAACGATTGCTGATGCTCGCTGGCGATAGCGGGGCCGCGCCCGTGGTCATCCTGAACAAGGCGGATTTGGCCGGCGATGTGGGGATATTCACCGGACAGATTGCGGCAGTTGCAAACGGCGTCCCATTGCACGTCATCAGTGCCCGCTCGAGAGAAAGCCTTGGCGCATTCGAACCCTATTTCAGCGACAACCAGACCGTTGGGTTGATCGGTTCATCCGGTGTTGGCAAATCGACTTTGACCAACATGCTGTTGGGGCACGATGCGCAAGCGACCCAGCCGGTCCGCTTGCATGACAGTCGGGGCCGGCACACGACAACGCATCGGCAACTCTTCGCACGCGCAGGCGGAGGATGTCTGATCGATACACCCGGCATGCGGTCTGTCGAAAGCTGGAAAGGCCACGGCGGTAACGCTGACGAAGACGGAAGCCCCCGTCAAACTGACGGCGCGTCTCATAAGCCCGAGCCCAAACAGAAACGCCGGCATCGCCGTCGAAGCGAAGACGCCGAGATCTAAACCCGGGGTGGTTCTGGATCTTCGGTGCGCCGTTCAGCGCGACATCGATGATCGGCGCAGCTGTGATCCTATTCGATCCCATTTTCCAGGGTCTCGCGATTTCGCTGCTGTTCAGGCGGATGTTGTCGACGCTGCTGACGGTGCTGGTGATCCCGGCGATCTGTGTCGTGCTGCGCGATGCGGACGCGCCGGCGGCAACCGGTTAGGCTGCGGGGGAGGCGGGTTTGAGAACCAGATTTGCGGGGGCGTCAAGTTCCCAAATCAGGCCGTCCGGCTGGTAGCGCAGATCGACGGTGGCGCCGAGACTGTAGGGGGCCATATTCATGAGGACGGAGTGACCGAAGCCGCGGCGTACCGGTTGGCTCACGGTAGGTCCGCCATGTTCCTGCCAGCGGAGATGCAGGCGGGGGCCATTTCCGGTGCCGTTGATGGTCAGCGTGATGGTGATTGCGCCTTCGGTCGAGGACAGGGCGCCATACTTGGCAGCGTTGGTGACGCGTTCGTGGAAGGCTAATCCGATTGCTTGCGCGGCATCTGCGGTGAGGTCAGCCTTCTCAGCGGTGAGCGTAATGCGGGTGCCGAACAGATCGGCGAAATGGGCTAACTGAGCGCGGACCAGGGCGCTGAACTCAACGCTATGCCATTTGGAGTTGACCAGGAGATCGTGGCTTGACGCCAGGCTTTTTAGCCGCTCGTCGAAAACCTTTACGAAGTGCCGCGGCTCGCAATAGTGCGCCGTTTGGAGGGCGACGGCTTGGACGACCGCCAGAAGGTTTTTGGCGCGATGATTGACTTCCGCCGACAGGAGACGGTCGCGCTCTTCGGCCTGCTTGCGGTCGGTAATGTCGGTGATGACGCCATACGAACGGACGGGGCGGCCCTGCGTGTCGACGGCTGTGCGCCCGCGGGCAGACACCCAGCGAATGTTGCCGTGCCGGTCGATCATGCGGTTTTCGTTGGTGAGTTCGCTTCCACGCTGTAGGGATTGGAGGAAGTTGCGAGTGACCCTGTCTCGATCATCGGGATGCATGTGGCGCGACCAAGTCTCGAACCCTGGCGCGATTTCGCCGGGCTCATAGCCAATCATGCGATAGGACTGATCGTTCCACACGTCGACACCGGTGCGCAGATCGAGGTCCCAGACGGCCATGCCGGCGGCTTCGAGCGCGAGGCGCAGGCGTTCTTCGCTTGCGGCGAGGCTTGTCTCGATGGCTTTGCGGTCGGTGATGTCCTGGATGACGCCGAAGGCGCCGATGACTTTGCCCGCGGAATCGACTTCTGGTTCCGAGTGCTCGTGCATCCAGCGTTCGCCGCCGCCGACAGTGAAGCGGTATTCGATGTCGTAAGGGTGACCCTGAGCAATGCTTTGGCGCGCAGCATCGACGACGGCGCGGTCGTCCTCGTGGACCAAGGCGAGCAAGTGGCTGTAGTCGAGGCGCGCATCGTGCGGTTGACCGAGCAGGTCGAAGGTTTGCGCCGTTCCCTTTAGTTCTCGGGCGCCAAAGTCCATACGCCAACTTGCGACGCGGGCGACGGATTGGGCGCGCTTCAAGTGCTCTTTGTTCTCGCGCAGGCCGCGCTCGGCGGCGACATCTTCGGTAAAAATTGTGATGCCGCCAATTTGTCCATCACTGCACCGCCATGGGTGGATTTCCCAGCGGTCCCAGCGGGTCTGGCCATTGGGGAGGCGGATTTCGGCGTCGACGTTGGACCGCTGGGACCGGCCGGCGAGGCCTTGATCGTGGAAGGTGCGAAATTCAGGCGGTAGATTTGGGAAGACGTCGTAGTGGCAGCGGCCAATGAGGTCGATGCCGCCGAGGCCGTAATCCTGGTGCCAGCGGTGGCTGGCGGCGAGATAGCGCATCTCGCGGTCGAACATGGCGATGGCGACCGGAGCCTGATCAATGAAGAGCCTGAGGTGAATATCGCGCTCATTTAATTGTTCGGCCACCAGAATGCGGCGCTGGGTGGTGATCAAGAGTTCAATGAGAGCGGACAGCAGGGTGGCGGTGGCCGCGAAGGTGGCGGCGATCGCGGCGTCATGCATGTCGCGAAGGGGAAAGAAGATGCTGTGGGTTGTGACAAGGGCAGCGATCGTGGCGGTGGCGCAGCCTGCGGGGCCGATGAAAATCGCTGCCAGAACGACGGCGACGTGGAAGGGGATGTAGGTGGATCGGCCGCTCAGATCGGAAAAGACTGTTGTGCGTGCCCATGCGGCGAGGAGCACGAGGACAAGAGCGACGGCGATGCGCTGCACAAGGTTCAGCCGGCGGATCGCGAACAGCGGCGACAGGAGATCGAGCAGGTGTCGATGGGCCGCGGCGTGCGGTTCTGTGGCCGGTGGGTTCGGTGCCGGATCAGGTCCCGTCATCGAGATCGAGATCAGCGGCGTGAGCGGGGACTGGCGTGCGGGCGCTGGTGGGTTCAGTCCGGTCCTTGATCTTGCGGCGGATGCTGGGCGCGATGTCGACAAGATCGATGAATTGATCAGCCTGACGGCGCAGGTCGTCGGCGACGGCCGAACCGTTGTTGGCGAGCGTTGAAACAATGCTCACGCGTTTGCCGCGGCGTTGGAGGGTGGCGATGAGGTGGCAGTAGGCGCTATCGCTGGAAAACAGGACGACATGGTCGGCCGTTTGTGAAAACTCCAATGCATCGACAGCCAGTTCGACGCGCATATTCGTGTTCATGTGCTGGCGCCCATCGGGGGCGATGCGGACTTTGGCCGGTTTAGTGACGAGAGTGAAGCCGTTGTATTCCAACCAGTCGACCAGTGGCTTAATGGTGGCGTGCTGGTCCTGCACGACGACGGTTGTGTAATAGAACGCGCGCACGAGGTGGGTGCGGTCCTGGAAAAAGCTTTTCAATTTCTTGAAGTCGATATCGACGCCGGTTGAGCGGGCTATGCTGTGCAGGTCCGGTCCGTCGATGAAAACGATCGTTTTCTCGGTGGGATAAAAGTTCACGGACACATCATCCTCTTATCTAAAATCTTCAACTTGCCGTCGCGCCTGGCGCAAATCCTTGCAGCAAATCGAACAGTTGGGCTTGATCGATTGGCTTATGCAGCAATGCGGCCGCGTGCTCCCCGCAGTTGGTTGGGAGGGCACGGTAGGCCGTGAGAATGGCGAATGGTACGCCGTGAGCCTGCAACGTATCCACCAGCGGATCGGAGAAGGAACCTTGCAAGTTCATATCGACGAGGGCGAAATCGACTTTCGATTTGGCCGCGAGTGTGATGGCGACGCTGGTGGATGGCGTGGGGCCAATGATCCGGGCGCCGCGTTCTTCAAGGAGCACGGCCAGAGTATCGGCTAGCAGCCAATCGTCTTCGGCAATGAGGATATTCATGCCGTGCAACGGCCTAGCGCCGGCAGCGCGATCTCTTCTGGATGGCATCATGTCGTCCGTGCGGCAGAAACTGTGACGCTTTTTTAGCACGCCGACCTTGCATGTCGCGCAAAAAACAGCCGCAGAGTTAGGACCGCAATGATGCCTATGGCCAACACCTCTTTGGGCAGTGCTGAGCACATTCGACATTTAGTTGGCAAACAACGACAGCAGGCCACCGCTGGCGGGCGCTTTGTATGATGTCATGGCGCTGGCGAGCTCGGTGTAAAGTTGAGGTACCCAATGGGGTTGGGTAGGGCCGGTTACCGGCAAGGGGTTCTTGCGCAAGTCGGTGGGCGCGATAACGAGCTTGATATTTTTCAAACCGGTCTCGGCGGCGAGGACGAAGAGTTCTTCTGCTGCTGCGTCGCCGATGGCGAGACAGCCGGTTGATGCGGCCTTGCCGTGGATCATGATGTCGCCGCCTAAATCCTTGCGGCCATCGCGTTCGCCCATGCGGCGGTCGAAGGCGTTGGGATAGTTGACGCGCAGGGCGACGTGGAAGCGGCTGTTGGGATTGAGGAACGAAATCCCGTAGATCCCTTCGGGAACCTGTTTGTCGCCGCGGCGGAGTTTGGGGCCGGTGATGCCGCTGGCGGCTAAAACCGGATAGCGGTGGATGAAGGTCCAAGAGCCGCCGGCGGGGCGGGCATGGAGTTCCAGGATCTTTTCATCCTTGATGGCGATGAGAGCCAGTTCGGCGGGGCGCCAGGGCGCTTTGGCGGCGACGAATTTGGCGTGAAGTCGCTCTTGGGCGGTGGGGCCGATTTGGCGCAGGCGCTCGGTGAGCGAGGCGGGTTTTCTAGAGAGGCCGGGTTCGCTCTGCCACGGCAAACGCGGGGCGGCTTCGCTGGGCAGACGGACGAGGCTCGGCGGGGCCACTGCAACGGTGGTTTCAGATGCCCAGGTCTCTGGGTTCTCGGCGGCCATTTCATCTTCGGCGAGGGCCGCGACTAGCTCGTTGGTGGCGTGCAGAGGCACAAAGCCAAAACGATCGGACAGTGGCAGGGTGCTGCCGAGATCGAAGACGTCGCCTTGACCCAAGCTTGATTTCAATCGGGGCGGTGTGATCGAAGATGTTTGCACAGGGATCGACCGGATGATTGCGGCGGGGTGTTGAGCCGTGGGCGTTCCCTCAGCCGGGCGGAGCACAAGGGTCACGGCCGTTCCGCTCGCTGCCGCGGCAGCAAGACAGAGCACGGCAAGGGTTTGGTGTTCACTGAGACGCATGCGTGGTCCTGATCGAACGCGGTGCCCGGGGTAAGGGACGATCAACGCATGACTGATTCGGCCGTCGAGGCGCAGCGTGCTGCGGGTGATTCGTTGGAATTATCCCTCAGCATCATGGCGGCGGGCGGGCAGAACTGGTTTTGCCCTCACCGCGATGATCAGGCGGGGGTTTTGCCGGACACGAAGATTGCCCCCGTGTAGCCGCTGCGGACTTCTTTTGCGCTGATGCCGATGGGCGTGACGGCGGTGGTCGCGAGGCGCGACTTGAGCGCCTCTTCGATCTGTTCGGCATCGAGTTTGACGGCCGGATATCGGCGGCCGGAGACGGCGTATCCCGACGAGCCGGCGAGGAAGGCTGCGGCGATGATCCCGCCGGGCCGCACGGTTGCGACGAAGGCCGCGAGCGCGCTTTCGAATTCGGATGGGCAGGAGGTGATCGACTCGGCGCAGAAAAACATCGTGGCCGCGTCGTAGGCATGGCGGGGGAGGTCGAAGATGGAGCCGCGCACGATGCGTACGCGCTGGGTGAGGAGCGGCAGAGGATCGTTTGGGAGCAACGGGCTCATGGGATCGTAGTCGCTGCTGTGGGCCGCTTTCACCTAACGCCAGAAGTGCTGCCACTGGGGTCTCAGCGGCGGTGATGTGATCTCGTTTTGGAGCCAGCGCAGATTGGGTGCTGCATATTCCCAGGCGGTGAGCCGGGTGGCCACCGGGAGTGCTGCGAGCAGCGGAATGAGGCTTGGTCCGGTGCCCACATCGATAATGTCGAGGTCGCGGCCGGGGCGTGTTTGCGCGGCGCGCAGAGCGCGGGCTGCGAGATACGTCAAGGTGTCGTCGTCGGGGTGCGGTTCACCGTAGTAGTGCTGGAAATAGGCTTCGGGATCGAATTCCTGCCACGGGGCGTCTTCGGTCCCGGGCACGGTTTTGAGTGCATGGCTCATGCGGACTTCCCCCTTTGGATTGCCGCCCCCGCGGCGTCGGCCGCCGCTATTCTGCGGCGGCGATGTGTGGCTGTTCGGGCCCATGACGTGGGACGGGCGTGTAGGACGTGATGAAGGTTTCGAGGGCTTCGCGCGGCATGGGCTTAGCGAAGTAGTAGCCCTGCATTTCAGAACAGCCGAAAGCGGTCATGGACTGTGCTTCGGTTTCGACCTCGACGCCTTCGGCGACAATCTGCATGCCCAATCCGCTGCCGAGCGAGATGACGGATTGCACGATGGTGCGGAAGTTTGCCGAGCGCGACAGGCCGCTGACGAAGGAGCGGTCGATCTTGATTTTGTCGAAGTGGAAATTGCACAGGTAGGCGAGGCTGGAATAGCCGGTGCCGAAATCGTCGAGCGCCATGCGGAAGCCGAGATTGCGGATGCCATCGAGGGCGTCGTGCGTGCGGTCGCCGGCATCCATGAGGACGCCTTCGGTTATTTCCAGGACGAAGCGTTTGGGATCGATTTTGTACTCCGCCGTCATTCGCTCCAGAATGGCCACGATATCGGACTGGCGGAACTGCAGCGGCGACAGGTTGACGGAGACCTCTAGGTGCGGCCAGGCGTGCCAGTCGCGCATGGCGCGGGCGAGGACGCGCTCGCCGAGCGCGGGCATGAGGCCGGCCTGTTCGGCGATGGGAATGAAAATTGCTGGTGAGACGAAGCCGCGTTTGGGATCGTTCCAGCGGGCGAGGGCTTCGACGCCGACGATGGCGGTCGTGTCGCAACTGACGATGGGTTGATAGGCGACTTCGATGGCGTCGTTAGCGATGGCAGCCTGCAAGTCCATCTCGATGGCGCGGCGCTGTTCCACCTGCTCGGCCATGTTGGCGCTGAAGACGATGGTGCGATTGCGGCCGGCATTCTTGGCTTCGTAAAGCGCGATATCGGCGTGACGCATCACTTCATCGACGGTGCGGCCGTGGTCGGGGGCAATGGCGATGCCGACGGAGGCTGTGACCGTGACCGGTTGCCCTTCGATCTCGATGGGGGCGAGGAGTGCACGGGAAATGCGGGATGCCAGTATTTTGGTTGCTTCAGGATCGGCTGAGTGCCAGAGGATGGCAAACTCGTCGCCACCGTAGCGCGCTATGAAATCGCCGGAGCGAACGTGAGACCGGAGCCGCTCAGCGACCTGTTGGATGAGGCTGTCGCCGGCGGAGTGGCCTAGGGTGTCATTGACGTCCTTGAACCGGTCGACGTCCATGTAGGCGACGATGGCGGTTTGTCCGTTGCCGATTGGATCAATGCGGGAGAGGGTGCATTCGAGGTTCTCGGCGAAATGGACACGGTTAGGCAGGCCGGAGAGGGCGTCGTGCTTGGCGGCGTAGCGCGATTGCTTTTCGGCTTGGGCCAAATGTGTGGACGTGGAGCGCAACCGCTGCAGCATGGCGTGGGCCTGGGTTGCGGCTAACAGAAAGCCGATCGCCACGAGGGGCAAGATCACCGAGGTCAGAGTGCGGCCGGGCTGTTCGGTCTTCCAGTTCACGACGCCGGCAATCTGACCGTCGTCGGTTTCAAGCGGCATTGAGGCATAGCCGGAGGCCGTCACGGGCTTGGCTGAAAACGTCAGATCGTCGAGCAGAAGCATGCGCCCCTGCTCCTTGAGATAGGCTTCGTCGATCAGTCTGATGCTTACGAGCAGATGGGGTTGGCCGTCCTTCATGAGGGTCATGTCGACGTTGGGCATGATGGTGAGGGCGGTGACGACCGCGGGAAAACCATCGACCACCAGGAGATGAGCGGCCCAGCGGGCTTTTGCGGCGGCGGATCCGATGGTGCGGTAGTGTCCTTGATCGATCCCGAAAAGGTCGGGCCGCTGACGAAGAGAGCGGCCCTTCAATTGGCGGACTTCGGCGACGATGGGGGCGATGACGGAGCGATAGCGCTCGACATCTGATGGAGTTCGGCGCGCGCCACCGGAATACATGAAGAGCGGGTTGTTCTGCGGATCGAGGATGATGACGACGTCGTGGCCGTAGGTCTCGCTCAGGAAGATGCCGAATTCGCTGTCGAGAAACTCGGGGCTGGGGGAGGGACCAGTGATGGCGGTGTAGGCTTCATCCCACCAGGCGACACTTTTTTGCTCGTTCAAGGTGCGCAGGATGGAGCGGTTCATCGCGTTGCCGAGAAGAGCTTCCTCCCGTGCCGTGGCACTGCTGTTGGCCGCCAGCCGGCGAATAGGATTACGGACAGGAGAATGACGCCCGCCAGCGTGATGCCGATGGCGGTGAGGTTCATCAGGCGGCGCAGGTCGCCTTCCCGGGTACTTACAGCATTGTCGGGCATGTCCGGATCCTCCTGGGTCCCGATCTAATACCCGTTAAAGTTGAATAATGTCTTTCGAGCAAGTGGCAATCGGTTCCGATCCAGATTGGAGGTTACGCCAATAACAGTCAGAAAAAACGCAATAAAATTTGTTTTCTCGACCCTCGGCGGGCCATTGCCTTGAATCCGGGTGCAACTTAAGGTATATCTATTTACGATTTTTTAACTAAGTGCGAGTGGGCCGCCATTCGCCACTAGAGAGGATCCCATGTCACGTTTTGTGGTGCGCACGCGTGCCGATTGCCCGGACTTGAAGAAAGCGGCGAGTGCCATCGAACAGGCCGCGTGGAACGACTTGGGGTACCTGAATTACACCCGGCCCCACTATGAGATGTATGCCCGCCTCCTGGAGACCTACGCCGACTATCAACTGTGCCTGGTGGACGAGGAGCGCGGCTACCCGGTTGCGGTCGCCAATTGCGTGCCGCTCTCGTGCCGCGGCGTTGAAGGGTTACCGCCTGAGGGATGGGATTGGGTGGTGGAGCGGGCGGCCACGCGTGGCGCCGGTGAAGAGGCTGATACGCTGGGAGCGCTGGCGATTTCCGTGCCGGCCATCTATCGCGAAAAGGGGTTCGCGCGGCTGATGATCCGCGAGCTCTTAGCGCTGGCCGAGCGCAAGGGATTGAAGGGGTTGGTGGCACCCGTGCGGCCGTCGCTCAAAGCGCGGCATCCGTTCGTCGCGATCGAGGATTACGTCACGTGGACCGATGACAGGGGCCGCCCCTACGATCCTTGGATTCGAAGTCATTTGGCCTCGGGTGGCCGATTGGTTGGCCCATGCGTGCGCTCGATGGTCGTCGAGGAGCCGGTGGGGTTCTGGGAGAATTGGACGGAGCAGCGGTTCGAGCGCTCTGGCTCCTATGAGGTCGCAGGCGGGCTCGTGCCGCTGGAGATCGATCTTGAAAGGCAACGCGGGCGCTATGCCGAACCCAACGTGTGGGTCGCCTACACGGTTGGCTGCGCCTAACCGCTGTAAGGACTCTGGTTGACTGCGTTCTTGCATTGACACCGCCGTCCCGCCGACATTCGGTGTCCCTGATCGTGGGGCGCGGAAGGGAAGGGGCGGCGGTGTTTCTATTTGGCAGTGACCGGGGTGGCGGCCTGATGTCGTCGGGGCAGCCGCAGGGACTGCGGACGCTGTTCTTTGCCGAGATGTGGGAGCGCTTTTCCTACTACGGGATGCGGGCGATCCTCGTTCTGTTCATGGTGACGCCAGTTGAGCAGGGCGGCCTCGGGTTTACGACGGCCGAAGCGGCTGTCGTCTATGGCAACTACACGATGGCCGTTTACATGCTGGCGATACCGGGCGGGTTCATCGCCGATCGCTGGTTGGGCGCGACGCGGGCGGTGCTGATCGGCGGCGTGATCATCGCGCTGGGACATTTCACACTCGCGATCCACAACGTGGCGACGTTTTATGCGGGGCTTGCTCTCGTCGCGCTGGGAACGGGGCTGTTCAAACCGAGCATTTCGGCACTGGTCGGCAGTCTTTATGCGCGCGATGACGAGCGCCGGGATGCGGGATTTTCGATTTTCTACATGGGCATCAATATCGGTGCGTTTCTGGCGCCGCTGGTGACGGGGTATCTGGCGCAAGGGCTCGGCTTCAAGGCGGGGCTGTCTGCGGCTGGCTTCGATGCGGGATCGAGTTGGCATTTCGGGTTTGCTGCGGCCGGCATCGGCATGGCGATCGGGCTGGCTGTTTTTGTCCGGCAGGCGGGCCTCTTCGAGGCGGCGGAGGCGGCATCGCGGATCGTTGAGGGCGGCGAAAACGCTGCGCCGCACGATGCAACAGCGTGGCGGGATACGATTGCCATCGTTGTTGGCACGGGCGTTTTGGCGGCGATGATGGTGATGTCGGACTGGCCGGGGTATGCGTGGCTGCGCACGTTGGTGCTGTCGGCGCCGCTCCTTCTCATCGTGTGGTTTGCGACGCGGCCAGAGGTGGAGCAGCGGCGGATTGCGGCGATCCTGGTTTTCTTTCTGGCCGCGATGATCTTCTGGGCGATCTTCGAACAGGCTGGGCTTTCGATCGCGCTATTTGCCGACCGGCTGACGCTGAACGAGGTGGCGGGGCGGAGTTTTCCATCGGCGTGGTATCTGGCGCTGAACTCGCTGTTCGTCATTCTGCTGGCGCCGCTGTTTGCAGCACTATGGATACGGATGGGCGGGGCGCAGCCATCGAGCCCGGTGAAATTCGCGCTCGGGCTCGGGTTTCTGGCGTCGTCGTTTCTGCTGATGGTGCCCGCCGCTTTGCTGACGGCTGCAGGTAAGGTCAGTCCGCTGTGGCTTGTGGGGCTCTATTTCCTGCAGACGGTCGGCGAACTGCTGCTCAGTCCGGTCGGGCTCAGCACGATGACCAAGCTGGCGCCGGTGCGGGCGACGGGACTTGTGCTCGGCGTCTGGTTTCTGGGCAGCGCGTTCGGCAACAAGCTGGCGGGTGTGCTGGGGGCGAAGTTCCAGTCGACGGATGCGGAAGCGCTGTCGCACTTCTTTCTGGAACAGGCGGTGTTCGTCGGTGTTGCAGCGCTCGTGCTGCTGGCGATGACGCCGCTCGTCAAGTCGTGGATGGGCGGCGTGCGCTGATCAGGACGCGGCGCGCAGACGTGCGAAACCAGCATCCAAATCGGCGATGAGGTCGCCGACGTTTTCCAATCCGGCGTGGAAGCGTAACGCTGGGCCTTCGGGCGGCCAGCGGGTTGCGGTGCGGTAGCTGGTGCAGTCGAAGGGGATGACGAGACTTTCGTATCCGCCCCAGGAATAGCCCATTCCGAAGAGCTTCAGGCCGTCAAGGAAGGCCGCCAGCGCGGGCTTTTGGACCGGCTTTAGGATGATGGAAAAGAGGCCGGTGGCGCCTGTGTGATCGCGTTTCCAGAGGGCGTGACCAGGGTCTGAGGATAGGCCTGGGTGAAGGACGCGGGCGACTTCGGGTCTCGCGCGTAGCCATTCGGCAAGATGCAAGCCGGTCTCCTGGTGACGGGCGAGGCGGACGTCGAGGGTGCGCAGTCCGCGTAGGCCGAGGAACGTTTCTTCCGAGCCGGGGCAAACGCCGAGCGTGCCGGCCGCGCGCTCGATTGGTTTGGCGGCACGGGCGTTGGAGGTGATGAAGCCAAGCAGGGCGTCGGCGTGACCGACGAGATATTTGGTGCCAGCTTCGATGACGACATCGGCGCCGAGTGCGAGCGGCTGACAATAGAGCGGGCTCGACCAGGTGTTGTCAGCCAGCACCCAGATGTCCTTAGCGTGCGCGGCCTCGGCGATGGCCGGGATATCCTGCATTTCGAAGGTCTGCGAGCCGGGGCTCTCGACATAGACGAGGCGCGTGTTGGGCCGGAAGAGTGCCGCAATGCCGGCACCGATCAGCGGATCATAGTATTGCGTCTCAACGCCGAGGCGGCGCAGGAGATAATCGCAGAATTGGCGCGTCGGTTCATAGACCGTGTCAGCGACGAGGACGTGATCGCCGGTCTCAGCAAAGGCTAGGAGGGCTGTTGTGACAGCTTGATAACCGGATGCGGTGAGTTTGGTTGCCGCACCGCCTGCCAATGCCGTCAGCGCGTCTTGGAGTGCTGTAACCGTCGGTGTGCCGCGGCGGCCGTAGGTGTAAGGCTGCGTTTTGGCTTCGAGGCTTTCGAGTGTCGGATAGAGGACCGTTGAGCCGCGATATACCGGCGGGTTGACGAAGCCATGATGGGCGAAAGGGTCGCGGCCGAGATGGACGACGGCGGTCGCGGGGGCGCGATGGGCGGGGTCTTGATCGTCCGGTTTGCCCATCCTTCAGTCTCCCTCGTGGCGGGATTGCCCAATACGTTGCCGGTACGGCCGTGCAATCGCCAATTGCGCCGTGTGAAGCAACTCGGCGCGGCGGTCAAGCCCTTGACCGGGCGGCGACGTTCGGGCTTGTCTGTTGACTTCACAGACACCGTTCAGCATCCGTGCTGGCTGTGTCTAACCCCTTGTGCGCCGGGAGCCACTTAGGCTGGGCGCGCCGGGGTGGATTTGGTTCGCGTACCCGAGTGCTAAGGAACTGACACTGCAATGATAGCGTGGGCGCAGGTCAGGCGGCGGGTCGCGATGTTCGCGATGTTTTTTGGCCTTCTATGGCCCGGGTTTGCCAGTGTTGCAGCGGCGGGCGTGCTCCAGTCGGTGCGGGATCGCGGGCATCTCGTGTGCGGTGTGTCGGAACGGATGCCGGGGCTTTCGGCGGTGGATAAATCCGGCCGATGGAGCGGGCTTGAAATTGAGTTTTGCGGCGCGGTGGCCGCGGCTGTCTTTGGGACACGTGAGAACGTCAAATTCCGGCCGGTGACTGCGGGCGAGGGGCCGCGCGCACTGTCTGCTGGAGATATCGATATCCTGCTCGGCGGTACGGTCTGGACGCTGTCACGCGAGGCGGATCTGGGTATGCGCTCAGCAGGTGTGCTGTTTCATGATGGCCAGGGCCTGCTCGTGCCGCGCTCATTCGGTGTGTCAAGCGTACTGGAATTGTCCGGGGCTTCGATTTGCGTCCAAAAGGGAACGACGGCCGTCACGGCGGTCGGTGCATTTTTTGCGGCGCGTAAGATGCGCTTTCAGGTGGCGCTGTTCGACTCCTGGGCTGATGCGGTGAAAGCTTACGTTGAGGGCACTTGTACGCTGTTGACCGGCGATCTGCCGTCTCTGGCCGATGAGCGCAGCCGCATGGCCGCACCAGCGGAGCATCTGTTGATGCCGGAGCTCGTTCAACATGAACCCACGGGGCCGTTCGTCCGGCAGGGCGACGATCCGTGGTTGACGCTGGTGCATTGGACGTTGCTGGCGCTCATCGAAGCGGAGCAGGCCGATTTGACGCGCGCGTCGGTGTCAGACAGCGAACGGTTGGCTGATCCGCGCGTCCAACGGTTTCTTGGCAAAGACGCAGCGCTGGGCGCTAATCTGGGTCTGGCGCCGAATTGGACCGAACGGGTCGTGGCAGAAATCGGAAACTATGGGGAGGCATTCAACCGGACTTTGGGGGAGGGATCGCGCTTGAAGCTGCCGCGCGGGGCGAATGCTTTATGGACCAACGGCGGGCTGATGGCCGCGCCGCAGTTCCGCTAGAGTGATGTTGAGCGAAGGATTGGACGCTGCTTGGAACGTGCATAGGGGGAGTGGGGCTCTGAGGCCATGGACATCCGCGTTTCATTGGACGGCGCAGCGGGGCTGCTGCTCGTCAGCGTCCCATGGCTGCTGTTGTTGCTCGTCGCGTGGTGGGGGCGTGGACGGCGCGCGGTGCATACCGAACCTCCGGGGCGGGATGCCGCTCGCCCACCCCTTGAAGCCCGACCGCTCGGTATCATGACGTCTTCGGCATCCGAACACGTGGGATTGTCCGGTGCCGGTGGCGACATGGCCGAGCCGTCGGCGCATTCTGCTGGCGTTGAGATCGCACCGGTTCTTTCGCAGCAAGAGCAGGAGGACACACTGCGGATGGCGGTGGAGGCGGCGAAGTCGGCGCGGGATGATCCGCAGTTGGCGCGCAGCAGCGTCGAATTGGGCCGGCTGTTGTTGGCGCGTTCGGCGCGGCCGCAGGCCTCGGTGCTGCTGCAGGGTGCCGTGATGGCGGCAGGGCGGGCGAAGTTGCCCGTGGTGCATGCGGAAGCGCGGATCGAACTGGCGGAAATTGCTCTCGCCGAGGGGGATCTGACGTCGGCGTGCGAGCATTGGCAGATGGCCAAGCTGATGTTTCATGAGATGGGGCGGCGATCAGATCAGGACCGGATGGCTAATCTGATGCGCGTGCACCGATGCCCGACGGATTGGATTTTGACGAACTTCTGACTTGGCGGCTCGCGCTTATTGGGCAACGAGTTCGACGTCGGCTGTTTGGCCGTCTTGCACTGTGAAATCGCGGCGAAAGGCCCGCTTTTGATTGCGGGCGATGACCGTGTAGGTCCCGGGCGCGAGGGTATGGGCGGGCAGCGCGCCGACGCTCTCCTTTACGACGGCGCCCTGGGGCGTTTGGATGGTCCATTGCGTGTCGGGCAGGGCTTCACCGCCGCTGCGCTCGACCAGTTTGAAGGAGACCTTCGCAAACGTGTGCTGGATCTGCGCTTCCGTGAGCTTGCCGGCTTCGACGGTCACATCGCTGCGGACGATGGCGTTGGCGTCGCCATAGGTTGAAACGATATGATAGATGCCGGCGTTCAAGCGGACGACGAGGCCGGGCTTGGTGTCTTGCAGGACAACGCGGCGTTCGTCGGTCTGGTCGCGGTCGGTCATGATGGCATAGGTGACCGAACCTTGCGGGGCCGGCTTGCCACCGAGCATGGCCGTGACGCGCAAGCCTCCGGCGTTCAGAACGAACTTTTCCACTTTGGGTTCGGAGACCTGCGTGTCGTCGACGGCGATCTTGCGCGTGAGGTGAGCGCGGCCGAACGCAGCGTTGACGATATAGGTGCCGGGCTTCAGCGACAGCATGGGACTTGGCACGCGTTCGGTGAGGATCAGTTTGCCGCGGCGGTCGGCGACGCTGGTTTCTTCATAAACGCGCCAGACGATGCCTTGCTCGATCCGCTGGCCGTCGTCGGTCAGGAGAGCGACGAACTGGACCGGCCGTTGGCCCGCTTTGACCGCTTCGCTTTCGCCGGCGCGAGGGACCACGGTTGTGTTTCCGTCCGGCGGTCGTACGGCGGGCGCGGGGGGGGCGGTGAGGTCCCAACCTTCGAGCGGGGAGCCCGGTGGGGCCACTTGAGCAGCACTGGGTGGGGCCGTGGCCACGGACAGCGTGAGTATCGCCATAGCCAACAGTCCGCTGCGCCTGCCGGCGTGGGGCCGGTAGCCGTTTCCGACGGATAGCCGGGGCGTGTTGGACAGGTTTGCCATGGGTTTGGTGTGTTTTCCTGATCGTTCAATCCGGGGCAAGCATGGTCGAAGTGTGGCAGGGTGCGCTGCTTCCCAATATGGGCGGTGGCCTAGGGCGTCGCGATATCCACTGTCACGGCGGGGCCGGGTTTGATGCTCACGGTTATCTCGCCGCTGCCGCCCTCGACTTCGATCACGTACTCACCTGGTGCGACCACAGCCTTGAAGCCATCGCCCGTGCGGGAACGCCAGACGACGCGGCCCGCCGTGTCTCGCATGGCAGCCTGGGCAGTGGCACTGGCGATGCCGGCGATCGTGACCTCCACGGCCTGGAGTTTGAGATCGGCGGTCAGGGCGCCACCGGCTGCGAGGTCAATTGTTTGTTCGGCGCGAATGTTGGACATGCCCACTTGGGCTTCGACGCGATAGCGGCCGGCGCTGAGAATGAAGGTGGGAACGGCGGCCGTGCTTTGGCCGACGAGCCGCTTTGCGGCGCCGGTTTCGAACACGCGCGTGACCGTGGCGCGGCCTGATTGGACGGCTGCTTGTGGAACAGCGGTTTTGACCGTCAGTTGCCCGACGCCAAGCACAAGTGTGCGTTTGACGATATCGCCAGATGAGATGGCCAACTGATCGCGGAATTCGGCGGCGCCATGGCGGGCGGTGATGTAGTAGGTGCCGGCCTGCAGGGTAAAGGTGGCCAGCGACGCCGTCGAGCGGGCGACTTCGCGGCGGCCTTCGGGGGCCGCCGGATCGTCGGCGGACACCAGATAGAGCACGCGCTCGAGCGGCGGTCCGCCATCAAATGCCGTGGCGGATAATTCCAGGCGGCCGGTGTCGAGGACGAGTTCGGCACGTGCGGCCGAGCCGGCTGCAATGTCGACGGTTTGAACGGTGCGGGCAAGACCGTCGGCGACTTCAACGGCGTACTTCCCGGCGGGCACCATGAGGCCGGCGGTGGCTTCGCGGCCGAGCCATAGCACGGAAGCCGGCCCGGTGCCGTCGGCGCTGAGCGCGGAAATCGTCATGACGGGGGCGGTGAGTTGGTCGCCCTGGCGGCTGGCGGTGGCGGTAACGTCCAGACGTCCGCCGTTCAGCGGGATGCGTTTGACCGTGGGTCCGTCGTCGCCGACGTCGATATCGAGCGTGCGCTGAATCAATCCGTATGTGACGGCAACAGTGTAGCGGCCGGGTTCGACGGTCTCGTTGATTTCGCGGCTCTTGCGTTCGACGAGCGGGGGGGCGTCGGGTGCGGCACCGGCCTTGGTGATCCGCCACGACATGGCGGTGGCGATCGGTTCGCTTCCGTCGCGGAGTGCCGCGGAGAGGCGAAGGCCGGGCGGACCTTTCGCGGCGGCCGGGGCAGCAGCTGCGGGAACGGGCGGTGCAACGGCTGCGGAATCGAGGCCGGCGGTGGTGAAGATTTCGCCAAGCGCGGTGGCGATGTTGGCTTGGTTTTCCGCGTCGAATTGGAGGCCTTTGGTGGTTGCGGCCAAGCACTGCATGCGGTCGCGCTCGGGCTTGGACAGGCCGAGGCTCAAGACGTGGACTTTGAGCGCGGGATTGGTTTTGGCGATATCATTCGCGGCGGCGCAAACATCTTGGCTGCAGTTGTCGGCATTGTCGTGGATCAGAATGATGTGGCCGGCCGCGCCCGCGCCAATGGCTTTTGCGCCTTCGCGGATCGCGGCGGTGAGGGGGCCCTTGCCTTTGGGGTTCAATTGCTCAAGGCCGGCGATGGCGGCTTCCGAACCGCCGGCTTCGATGGGTGTAATGATCTCGACATCGCTGCAATCGCCCTTGCGGCGCTGGCCGAAGGAGCCCAGCCCGATGCGCGACTGAGAGGGCGCGGCGAGCACGCGTTCACGCAGGAGATCGCGCACGCCATAAATCTTCGCGTTTTCGTCGCCCTCCATTTTGCCCCACATGGAACCGGAGCCGTCGACGATGATGAGGACAGGTGGAGCTGTTTCGGCGGCGGCGCGGTGCGGTGCAAGCGCGAGCGTCAGGGCCGTCAGCAGCAGACAGAGGCGTCGAACAAAAGCCACGCAAGGGTCTCCCGGTTTTGAGCCGTGGACGGATGCCGAAACGCCGGCGACGCAGAGACCCAATTGTACCAGAGGGCGGGTTGGGATAGCGAGAGGGACGATGTGGGCGAACTCAAGGCCCTGCAACTTAAGCCATTCGAGATGTGACCGATGCCGGACAATGCCACCATTTCCCTGTTGAAGACCCGCCGTTCCGTGAAGCCGGATCTGTTGGCCCTTCCCGCGCCGTCGGGGCAACACTTGGAGACGATCCTGACGATCGCGTCGCGCGTTCCGGATCATAAGAAGCTGGCGCCGTGGCGGTTTGTGATCATCGAAGGTGCGGCGCGGGAGAAGCTTGGCGAGTTGGCGGCAGAGGCTTGCAAGCGCGAAGAGGCGGAGCCGCCGTCGCATGTGCGGCTGGAGACGGAGCGGAAGCGGTTTTTGCGGGCACCGCTTGTGATTGCGGTGGTGTCACGGGTGAAGGAGACACGCGGCGCGCCCGAGTGGGAGCAGATTTTGTCGGCGGGGGCGGCGTGCATGAACTTGTGCATCGCGGCGAACGCGCTGGGCTACGGCACGACGTGGATCACGGAATGGATTTCGTATTCGAAGACCTTCGGGGAGGGCTTCGGACTCGCCGCGAACGAGCGCATCGCGGGCTTTGTGCATATCGGGACGGCGACGCAGAAGCCCGACGAGCGCGAACGGCCGGCGCTGGCGGATGTCGTGACGCGTTGGGGCGCTTAGGTTGTGATAGCGGCGGATATTGAAGTGGGCATTCGTTAAGCGGCGGTCCCGTTTTGATTGGCACACTGTCGTTTGGCATTAGCGCGTTGCTAGCAGGGCGACGATGGTCAGACCGAGAACGAGACACATACTTTTCCAGAACAGCAGCGGATTGCGTTCTGAAAGCGGCCTGAAGGCGGGGCGTTTGTAAGTGTCGCTCGGCTGGTTCAAGTCGGTGATAAACTCGGAGAGCGCTTCGTGGCGGTCGGCCGGGTCGATGCTCACCGCTTTGCGCAGCGCCGCATCCATCCACTCGGGCACGTTGGGCGCGTTTTCGCGGGCTGATGTGTAAACGAGCGTTGCTTGCGCCTTCGGTGTTTTGGCGCGGGCTACTCCATCGCCGTACGGTAGCCAGCCAGCCACCATTTCATAGGCAACGACACCGAGGGAATAGAGATCGGATTTGTGGGTGCCGGGTTTTCCTAGAAAGTACTCCGGGGCTGCGTATTGAAACGTGCCCAGCACGTCACCGGCGTCGATGGCCGGCAGGGCTTCACTGACGCCGGCAACGCGGACCGATCCTAGATCTATAATTTTTACCGTGCCTGTTTTGTCGATCATGATGTTTTCGGGACGGATATCCTGATGCAACATTTCCTTGCGCTGGAAGGCACGCAGGCCTTTGGCGATTTGGTCAACGATGGCGCGCACGGTTGCGAGATTGGGATGAGGGTTGTCGTTCATCCATTGGCGCAACGTTTGTCCTTCGATAAACTCGCAGACCGTATAGAGGCTGTTACGCTGGCCATGCGGGCGCACAGCGCGGATCACATGGGGCGAGTTCAGCCGGCGCGCGACCCACTCTTCCATCGCTAAGCGGCGGCGCGCGTCGGGATTGTCTCGCAGGCCGGGTGCAAGAACCTTGAGGGCCACGTGCTCGCCGCTTTCGATGTCGACGGCGACATAGACTTCGCTGCGGTCCGTGGCGTGGATTTCTCGCACCACGCGAAAGCCATCGATATCACATGGGATCTGCGGGACTTCGGCCGCCTTAAGCTGATCGAGACCGAGAAGAACATCGTGCGCGCTTTCCGTGGGAACGCTGTCGACCCGGACGATTTGGACGGTTAGATTGTCGTCGCTGCCGTTGGCTAGCGCGCGGGCGACGATGTCGCGTGCGGCCGTATCGAGATCATCGGCCGCCGATACGATGGCGGCCATGTCGCGTGGATTGAGATACTCGTAAACGCCGTCCGTGCTCAAGACGAAGACATCGCCGGCATGGAGATCGACGGTGAGATAGTCGATATCCACATCGGGTTCGACGCCGACGGCGCGATTGAGATAGCTTTCCGTGCTGGAGACCGCCACGCGGTGATCGCGTGTCAGTGGCTCAAGGCTGTCTCCGGCCAACTGGCAGATGCGGCTGTCGCCGACGTGGAAGATGTGCGCCGCTCTGCCTTTGAGGATGAGTGCGCTGAGGGTGCAGACGTAACCCATATGGCCGTGCAGCGCGTTGCGGCGGCTTTCGGCATAGAGCCATGCGTTCGCCGCGCGGATGACGCGTTCTCCGGCAGTTTTGGCGGTCCATGCATCGGAGGCGCAGTAGTAGTCGGTCAGCAGGCTTTTGACCGCGATTTCCGCGGCGATCTGGCTGACTTTGCTGGATGAGATACCGTCAGCGATTGCAACGGCGATGCCTTTCAAGGCAAGTTCGGATCCGTCCGGGACGAGGGCCCCATGAAAATCCTGGTTGATGGGTTTGGGGCCGGCCTCGGACCATTGGCCGATGGTGACTGCGAGTTGGCTCGGGGATGACATCGGCATGCACTTCCGTCATAGGGCGGCGGGTGAGACGGTGCAGTGTGACAGGGCGCGGGCGTTCGTCAATGTTGGCCGCTCACATCGCTCCTGGAGCGATTGAATTTTAGGCAATGAGCATGAACCAAGACGACAAGCCGAGCGCAGGAGTAGCGATCTACGTCGATGCCGACGCATGTCCGGTCAAGGCAGAGGCGGTGCGCGTCGCCGACCGGCATGGTCTCACCATTTATATGGTGTCCAACAGTTGGATGCGCCTGGACGACAACCCCCTCATTCACCGCGTCGTTGTTGCCGAGGGTCCGGACGCGGCGGACGATTGGATTGCCGAACGGGCGGGTGCTTCCGATGTTGTGGTGACCGCAGACATTTTGCTGGCGGCACGATGTCTCAAGGCGGGAGCGCGGTGCCTCGGTCCGACTGGAAAGGCGTTCACCGATGCGAACATCGGCGCGGCGGTTGCGATGCGCGATCTGCAGCGGCATTTGCGCGAGACCGGAGAGAGCCGGGGCTTCAACGCTGTGTTCACGCCGCGCGATCGCTCCCGGTTTCTGGAAGCGATGGAGCAGGCGGTTCAAGCGCTCAAGCGCGAGCGTCCGTTGTGAAGACTGACGGGAAGCTGAGCTGCCACTGCAGCCCAGCTGGATCGTACTTCACTTTCGCCGTCCCCCTCAATTTCTTGGCGGCGATTGTTTCGATGATTGTGCGGCCGAAACCATTGCGCGTTGGCGCCCGCACCTCGGGCCCGTTCTCTTCGATCCACTCGATGAAAACCTGCCCTTTGTCTATCGACCAACGCAGCGTCACCGAACCCTCTGGCCGCGACCACGCGCCGTACTTCGTGGCGTTTGTGGCCAATTCGTGGAAGGCAAGCGCCAGGATTTCCGCAACATCGCCTGAGATCGTAACGTGATCGCCTGCCGCCACTACCCGACGAGCAAATGGTGCCAATGTCTTGGCGACAAGTTCGTTGAGATCGAGGCTATCCCACTGCCGATTGACGAGAAGATCGACGGACGCTGCCATGGCGGTTAGGCGACCGTAAAGTTTATCCTGAAAATCCTCGATCGATACTGTTCCCGCCGCCGACTGTCGCGCGATCGACTGGATGATCGAGAGCTGGTTCTTGAGGCGGTGCGCAAGTTCGGACATCAAGAGACCTTGGTGCTGTTGAGCGTGCACACGGTCTGAAATATCGCTCAATACGGAAATGAAGTGCAGGGGACGCTCGGCGCTGTCTTTCTGCAAGGCCACAGTCAGGGCAGCCCACAGGATGCTCCCGTCGCCGCGCAAGTAGCGCTTATCGAATTTGAAGCTATCGATCTTACCGGCTAGCAGATCAGCGACGAGCGAGAGATCGCCCTGCAAGTCTTCGGGATGGGTGATGTCTTGGAACGTTTTGCGCAACAGTTCGTCACGACTGTAGCCGAGGAGATCGCAGAGGCGATCATTGACCTCAAGCCAAGCACCATCAAGCCCGACAAGAGCCACGCCTGAATTGGCGTTGTTGAAAATTCCTCTGAATTTTTGCTCTCTGGCGCGCAGTTCGGCTTCTGCCGTTTTGCGCGCGGTCAGGTCGAGGCCGGAGGGGATCACATGCGTGATGCCGCCGGATTTGTTGCGCACAGGAACGAGCTGGAAGTCGATCCACATCAGGTGCCCGCCGGCCATGCGCACTTGGACATCATAGCGGACCACTTGCCCTTGGCGGGCACGGTCGTGGGCTGCTTTCAGTTTGGCCTGCACGGCGTCATCATAGGACCACCAATAGCAATCCCAAAACTTGCGGCCGATGACATCGTCCCGTTCCAGACCACCGGCTTGGAGCGCGAGTGCGTTGACTTCCAAAAGAGTGCCGTCAATTGCGAGCAAGCCAATAAACGCAAGGCTGCCGTCGAGGATTTGACGCAGATTGATGTCCGAGCGATCGATAGAGTGGTCTCGCATCTGTCACTCAATGGAACGTGTGGTTCTCTAACATGCGGTCTTTGCAGTTTTGGCGTCGTCTGACAATTCGTACAAAGTTCTTTGCTAAATTTTCAGGCCCGGGGTTTGATTGTTGATTTTGCAGAGCAACCGCCGTGCACCATCTCGCCGTTTGACGCGCGGGTGCGGCGGACCTTTTGGCTCGTTCACTCACTCAAAATCTAAACTGTTCCGCGATGACGCGTTCGTCGAGGGAGTGACCAGGGTCGAAGAGCATGAAGAGGTCGATGTGGCGGGCCTGTTCAATTTCCACGCGAACGACGTTGCGGGTTTCGATGTGGTCAGCGACCGCGCTGACGGGACGCTTTTCGTGTTCGCGCACGGTGATGGTGATTCGGGCGTTGTCGGGCAGGAGTGCACCGCGCCAGCGCCGCGGACGGAATGGGCTGATCGGTGTGAGGGCTAAGAGCTTGGCGTCGAGCGGGAGGATGGGGCCGTGGGCCGATAGGTTATAGGCCGTCGAACCGGCTGGCGTGGCGACGAGGATGCCATCGCAGATCAGTTCTTCCAGGCGCTGCGTGCCGTCGACGGAGATGGAGAGTTTGGCGGCCTGATGAATCTGGCGGAAAAGCGAGACCTCGTTGATGGCGAGGCCTTTCGTTGCTTTGCCATGGATGTCGGTGGCGACCATCGAGAGGGGATGGACGCGGGTGACCTGCGCGGCCGCGAGGCGCTGGCGCAGGTCGTCTTCGCAGTATTCGTTCATGAGAAAGCCCACCGACCCGCGGTTCATGCCGTAGATCGGGATGCGGTCGTTCATGTAGCGGTGGAGTGTCTGCAGCATGAGGCCGTCGCCGCCAAGGGCAACGATGACCTCGGCGTTGGCCGGCTTGGCGTTGCCATAGCGCGCGGTCAAGTTTTCGAGTGCCGCGCGGGCCTCGGGCACGTCGCTCGACACGAAGGCGATGCGGTCGTAAGGGTTCGACGGTTTGCTCATGCGGGCAGGGGGCTCGCTCTCAGGCGGGGTTTGGCGCTATCGGTGAGGGTAGCACGGGAGCGGTTGCCCAACGGTGATCGCCGCCAAGCCCGGGGAGGCTCGCTCACTTGGACGCTCACGACAAGCCCGTTCTCGTTTATGCGACCTATCCGGATGCGGAGACGGCGGAGGCCGGCGGCCGGGCGCTGGTCGCGGAGGGGTTGGCGGCTTGCGTTAACATCTTGCCGGGGATGGTCTCGATCTACCGCTGGGAGGGGCAGATCGAGCGCGGGCAGGAGTGCGTGATGATCATCAAGACGCGAGCTGCTTTGGCGGAGCGTGCGATCGCGGCGGCGCGGGCGCGGCACCCTTATACAACTCCGGCTTTCGTGGTGCTGCCGGTGGAGGGTGGACTGGCGCCGTATCTTGATTGGATCGTCGCCAGTACCTGCCAGGATTGATGGCCGACTTACATCCGGCCGAGGGGGTGCAGGAAGAGGTTTTGCACCGAACGCTGCGAGCTATAGCGGCGCTTTACGGGTTTCGGACGCGCCGACGCGGCCCAGGATCGCTTGACCTTGGTGACGCGACGCGGTGCCGGCGGCGGTGTTTTGATGATCGGGCCAGCGGTGTCGTCTTGCGGCGTCAGTGCCGCGAACTTGGGCTCGCTGCTGGTGGGTGTGCGAACGGGTGCTTGCCAGGGAAGGTCTTCTTCGACGGGGGCCGCCGTGACAGCTTGGGGTGCACCGCCGGTCGAAACCGGTCCGCCGATTGACATGCGGCCAGGGAGACGTTCCGAGCGTACGCTCGCGATCGCCGCCGGCGGTGATGCGTCCGGTTCGGAGGTGCGCGCGGTTGGTGTCTCTGGGTGCGCAGCATCAGCGACGACGGTGCGGGCAACGCAGCGGCCGCGTTCACTGACCTCGTTGCTGCCGCACGTGGGACCACAGACGGCGTTCGTCTGACCCTTGATGAGTGATAGCAGGAACACGTCGGGTTCCGTGGTGGGCAACTGCGCGTTGACGCGGGCCATGAAGGTTGTCATCGCGCTGCGCGATCGATCGCCCCAGGAGCCATCGAGGCGGCCGGAATAGCAGCCGACGCGCTTCAGCTCGGTTTGGATCTCGCGGGCGAGACGGCGCTGAATGTCCGCGCCAGGTGCTGGAGCAACCGAGGTTGTGGACGGGGTGGCGATCGTGACGGTGGCGAGAGCTGCCGTCTCGATGCTGGGCGTGTTGGCTGGTGCCGTAGCGGGCGGAATCGTGGCCGTAGCCGCAGCTGGCGAGGCAATGGGGCGGCGCAGATCCGGCAGCTCGGCTGGAACGGTATCGGGCTCGAGGATCGTGGCGCGAGCCACGATGCGAGTCATGGCGGCCATCTGCTCTTCGCGATCAGAAGGCGAGGGGGCAAACTCGCCGGCGAGAAATGCTAAGCCACCGCCAAGGACTAAAACGCTCAATATCCGTTGCATAGAGGCCAACTCCCACTCGGGCCATACGTGAACTCAGGGCCTGACTCTGCGGGCTCGGTTGAGGGTCCGGGTCTCTGTTCTTGGGTCCGGCGCGGCGTTCGCCCGAACCACAACCTGGGCGCGAAGCGACCCCACGGTTGATCTGTGAGTCCGCCTCGAACGAGGCGGCAATGATTAACGACACCTTAACGTACCTTCATGGCGGCCGAAAGGTGTCTTTTGACAGTAAGTCTTTGTTTGACTTCGCATGTTGCTCGCGTGCCGGGTGGTTGGGGCGGATTGAGCCGGTGATGTCCGCAGCCGGAGCGTGCGTGCACGCTGGTTTGGGGCGAGTTATCGACAGGTGCATGGGTGAGCCTGGGGATATCCCTTGAACAACTCTGAACACCCCTGTGGATGGTCTGGGTGCCATCGGCTGTGTCGCGATGGCCACCGCTGCGGCCGCATTTTTGGGCGCTCAGCTCTACGGTTCTGATTCCCTTAACAAAAGATTTCGAATCACATAGCCTCCCTCGTCGAGGGGAGTGTGTCGCGTACGACACTTGTTTGCTTCAGCCCTTCGTTCTTGTTTTCCACCGGCTGGCTCTTAGCGGCAGTTCGGCCTGTGAACAAGGCGAGGATAAGGTTGAAGGTCCAGCAGGTCTCGAGGCTGTTTCCGCCATTCTAGCTGCTCGCGCTAGGTTCCATTTGGGGATGGGCCTAGCCGCTCAAACGGGCAGATCTGATGACGGTAAGAGGCTCGTGTCAGGTGGGCTGGCTTCCGTGGACCCTCAACGGACAACAAGAAAAACGAGCCGGGACGAAGGGGGGTAAACCTGCGTCCGACTGGCTCCGTGCAATGGAGAGGGCTATGCGACACCTCATGGGTGTACTCGGCGTTCTCGCAGCAGGCGTTCTACTCGCCGTGTCCGCTGCGATGAACTGGCGTTTCGGCTATCAACTCGGCAAGACCGAGCTCGACGGCTTGATCTACGGCTCGGCATCAGCCGCCGCAGACTGTCTGAAGGCGCTGGTTCCGTTCTTTTTCTTCGCCGCTATCAGAAACAAGATGTGGTCGCAGGCCGCTGCGGCCGCTGTGGTCGGTATCGTGATGACCGCCTACTCGCTCACGTCGGCGCTTGGCCACGCGGCCTTGAACCGTCTGGACACCACCGGCCAGCGTGCCGCTGAGGCCCAGACCTACAAGGATGTGCGTGCGGATCTCGCGCGGGCACAAGAGCAACTCGGATGGGTGCCTCAGCACCGTCCGGCTTCGGTCGTCCAAAGCGATCTCGACAATGCCCGGAACCAGCGCCCGTGGGCCTGGACGAAGGGTTGCACGGACGTGACGGGCAAGCAGGGGCGCGACTTCTGCCAATCCTATCACGGTTTGACTGCTGAACTGGCTGCCGGCCGCGAAGCTGAAAAGCTTTCGGTTCGCATCAGCGAATTGTCGGGCAAGCTGTCGTCGGCTTCTGGTTCGGCCGTGATGGCTGAGGCTGATCCGCAGGCGGCTGTGCTGGCAAAACTTTCGGGTTTCAGCATCGACACGATCCAGATCGCGATGACCGTGTTCATCGCTCTGCTCCTCGAAGTCGGCTCATGCTTTGGCATGTACGTCGCCTTCAGCCAGTGGCGCATGTATGACGATATGGCTCCGGCCGCACCCGTCATGGCAGCGATCGCCACGCCTGTGATCACCGCTGCGGCAGCGGTGGCGGCCCCCGTCCGTGAGACGGTGCCCGCGCAGATTACTGCAAAGCCGCGTTCCGGCGCCAACGACAATAAAACGGCACCGGCCACTCAGCGTATCGTACCCATGGCTCCCGAAACCGATGTGGAGCGCTTCTACAAGGAGAGTGTCCAAACGCAGGACGGTTCCAGTATGACGGCGACCGAACTGTACGAAGAGTATTGCGCATGGTGTGAAGAGAAGGAGAAGGAACCGCTCGCACTGCCAACCTTTGGACGTGAGTTTGGTGATCTGGGAGTTCAGAAGGCCAAGCTTGGTGGAAGAGTTCGCTACATCGGCATCGCTCTGAAGGGCGCACGGGACCTTGAGGAGGATAAGAAGCTGACCGCCTTTAAGGATAAGGCGGCCTAGAGATAGGCTAAGGCAAGGGCCGCGAAAGCGGCCCTTTTCATTTGGAATGACGTGTTATGAGACGGGGCTCAGCGCAGGCTGGGTCCCTTTTTTTGACATTTCGGGCCCGATTATGGTTGCCAAAAGGTAAACAATCTTATTCGAACGGATATGTACTCAATCAATATCATTTTCAGCAGCAATTCTTCTTTCATCCGTTCAACACGAGTTGCGAACAATTCGAACAATCTAAGTATCAATTGGGGAATATGAGCGGGGCAAAGTGCATCCACATTCCAAGAAGTGGGAGCACTCAAATGTCACTGAAACTTCTCCAGATGAAGAGCGATGAAAGCGGAAACGTCGCCGTTCTGTTTTCGTTGATGATGCTGCCGATTGTCGGCGGCGTTGGCCTTGCGGTCGATCATGCCCGTGCCCACCGTCTGCAGACTCAGCTGCAGATCGTTGCCGATGCTGCGACCTCGGCTGGTCTCAGCGAGTACCGCCAGACGGGCGATGTCAACAAGGGGCAGCAGCGCCTGCTCAAGTACATCGATGACGGCCTGGAAAAGGACGGCATGATCCGCGCCCGCGAAGAGAACGGCAATGGCGCCAACGCAGGCGATGCCCGCGTCGTTTATGTCGACGGCTCTGTGATCGATCCGGCGACGTCGTCGGTTCGCCCGGTGCTGCGCACGTCGATTGGCACGCCCTTCATGAGCCTTCTGGGCACCGAAGAGCTCGAAGTTGAAGTCTACACCAAGGGCGCGGTTGCTTCGAACAGCGAGTCGGGCACCAAGGACCTCGAAGTGTCGCTGATGCTCGACGTCTCCGGTTCGATGGACTGGAACGACGCCGCGGGCAACCGCAAGATGGACTCGATGAAGGACGCCGCGAAGGACTTCCTCGATATCATCATGCCGCAGGATCTGGCGGTCGATAACCGCCGCGTCGGCATCGTGCCCTTCTCCGAGCGCGTGAACGTGGGGTCTTATGCGGCCACTGCGACCGGTTTTGCTCCGACCATTCAGGTGCAGACCGGTACGAATACGACCTACGGCCTGTCCACATCGAGCTTCTCGTGGATGTCGCTCAGCAACTGCGGTAACCGCGTGCGGCAAGCCACTCAGTTTGCCAGCTACTCGAGCAGTCAGGCGCGGTCTTACTGCCAGACTAACTTCCAGCGCAGCGGCACGAGCTATCGTACGCCGGCTCTCGTTGAGACGGGTTCGACGCCCATTATGTCGCCGCGTTTTCTGCGCACCTGCGTAACGGAACGCCAGGGTACGGAGCGCTACACGGATGTGGCTCCGGCTTCCGGCCAGTATGTTGGTGTCCATTCACCGGGTTCGAGCACTACCACTCAGTACAGCTCGTCGCAGAACAACTGCAGCCTTCCGGAAATCAAGACGCTGACCACGGACAAGGAAATGCTCAAAACCCATATCCAGAATTTCGGCACGTACAACGGCACGGCTGGTCACGTCGGCACAGCCTGGAGCTACTACATGCTCTCGCCGGAGTGGAACCGGTTCTGGAGCGAAGGCCACTTGGACGTCGCCGAATACAACGACACGAACGTTATCAAGGCTGCGGTTCTGATGACGGACGGCCAGTATAACTCGAACTGGGCCAACATCAGTTCGTCGGATCAGGCCATCGGCATCTGCAACGAGATGAAGGCGAAGGGTATCATCGTGTACACGATCGGCTTCGACATGAGCACGGACAACAACGATCCTGCTCGCCAGACGCTGATCTCCTGCGCCTCGCCGGGCAAGTACTACTTCCCCTACAACGGTGAAGCACTGCGCGAAGCCTTCGAGGAAATCGGCGACTCGCTCGTCACGATCGTGACCCGCTCGACGGATGACGACACGGTGCTGATCTCGGAATAAGGCTCTACACTCGCCTTCTTGGAACTGGCGGCGGCGCTTCGAAAGAAGCGCCGCCGTCTTATTTGCGTCCGGTGCTAGGCGGTGGGTGGGCGGTCTGCGATACCAGCGATCTTGAGGGCGAAGGCGAAGTCGCGGGCGGTTTCCTTCAAGCGCTCGAAGCGGCCCGACGCGCCGCCATGGCCCGCGCCCATGTTGATCTTCAAGAGAAGAAGCTTGTCGCCGGTGTTGAGGCGGCGCAATTTCGCGACCCACTTGGCCGGCTCCCAATAGGTCACGCGGGGATCGGTGAGGCCGCCAGTGGCGAGGATGTGGGGATACGCCTTCGCGGTGACGTTGTCATAGGGTGAGTAAGCGCTGATCGTTGCGAAGTCCTCGGGGCTTTCGATGGGATTGCCCCATTCGGGCCACTCGGGCGGGGTGAGGGGCAGGTCTTTGTCGAGCATTGTGTTCAAAACGTCGACGAAGGGGACGTCGGCGATGATGCCGAGGAAGAGATCTGGCGCGATGTTGGCGACCGCTCCCATGAGCATGCCGCCCGCCGATCCGCCGTTGGCGACGATGCGGCCGGGCGACGTTAGTCCTTCATTGACGAGGAGTTCGCCGGCGGCGATGAAATCGGTGAAGGTGTTCGGCTTCTTCTTGGCCTTGCCATCCTTGTACCAGCGATACCCTTTGTCCTTGCCGCCGCGAATATGGGCGATCGCGAAGATGAAACCACGGTCGACGAGGGATAGGTGGCCGGTGGAGAAGGATGCCGGCATCGAGATGCCGTAGGCGCCATAGCCGTAAAGGAAAGCGGGAGCTGTGCCGTCGAGTGGGGTTGATTTGCGATAGAGCAGCGAGACAGGAACGCGTTCACCGTCCGGGGCGATGGCAAAGAGGCGGCGGGTCACGTAGTCGGCCGGGTTATGACCCGACGGGATTTCCTGGCGTTTGCGCAGGACGCGGGTGCGGGTCGCCATGTCGTAATCGTAGGTTTCTGCCGGCGTCGTCATGGACGAATAGGTAAAGCGCAGGTTCGCCGTATCGAATTCATAGCCGCCGGCCATGCCGAGGGAATACGCCTCCTCGGCGAACGCGATGGGATGTTCGGCGCCATCGGCGATGCGGCGGACCACGATGCGGGGTAGGCCATCTTCGCGTTCCAACCGCGCGATGTGATGCTGGGTGACGGACACTTCGATGATCAGGCGGCCCGTGCGGTGGGGGACGATCTCCGTCCAGTTCTCAATCCCGGGCGTTGCGACCGGCGTTTCGACGATGCGAAAATCTTCCGCGCCCTCGGAGTTCGTCGTGATGATGAAATGATCGCTATGGTGTTCGACGTCGTATTCGTGGCCCGTGGTACGGGGCGCGATGATCCGGGGCTGAGCTTTGGGATCGTTGGCGTCAAGCGTGTGGAATTCGCTCGTTTGATGATCGTGGGCGTTGATCAGAACGAAGGCGCGCGATTGCGTGCGGCCGAGGGCTAGGAAGAAGCTCTCGTCGGCTTCTTCATAGACGCATTCGTCGCTGCTTAAGGGCGTGCCGATGGTGTGGCGCCAGACGGCGCGTGGGCGATGGTTGGCGTCGACTCGGATGTAGTAGAGCGTGCGGCTGTCGTTGGCCCAGGCGACGTCGCCACGCGTGTCGGGGATTTCGTCGGGCAGGTTCTGTCCGGTTGCCAGATCGCGGATGCGGATGGTGTAGAGTTCGGAGCCTTTGTCGTCAGTGGAGAATGCGACGAGGGCGTGATCGGGGCTGTGGCTGGCGGCGCCCAGATCCCAATAGGTTTTGCCGGATGCTTCCGCGTTGCCGTCGATGAGGATGGCTTCATCGCCACCGGCGCGGGGACGGCGGCAGAGGCGTGGGTATTGGCCGCCTGCGGTGAAGCTGGAGAAATACTCCCACGGCCCGTCGGGGGTGGGCACCGTGCGGTCATCGGGTTTCAGACGCGCCTTCATCTCCTGAAAAAGCGTCTGCTGGAGGTCTTCGGTGTCGGCGAGGGCGGCCGTGGCGTAGGCGTTCTCGGCTTCGAGGTAGGCGCGGATTTCGGGATCAAGGGCTGATGGATCGCGCATGACCTCCTGCCAGTTCCCGGCGCGGAGCCAGTGGAAGGGGTCGTGCAGAGTGACGCCATGCCAGGACGTGAGGTGGGACTTCTCAGGCGCGAGCGGCGGGGGCAAAGGCGTCACGGGGACCTCACGATGGGGTTGGGAAGGGGGTGTCCTAGCGCCTTCACTCCAACATGGCCAGAACAGCAGAAACCGGATGACCTGGAAGGTCACTGCCAATGACGGAAACGGAAAATTATGGAGATCGGGCAAGATTAGCGAAGTGAAAGAACTGTTGTTCCTGTGGGTAGGATACCAACTTCTTGACTTGAATACTTGGCGACGTCAGTCTTTCGCAAGAAACGATCCGCGGTGAGGGCAGCAGATGGAAGAACAAAACCAACCGGGGCTGGTGGAGTTGACGGCCCGGATCGTCTCGGCGTTCGTCAGTAAAAATACATTGAGCGCCAGTGACTTACCACAACTGATCAGCGATACGCATGCCGCGCTGAGCCGTGTGACGGGGGGAGCGCCGCCGCCGGAGCGGGATGAGATCAAGCCGAAGGTGCCGGTGAAGCGATCGGTCATGCCCGATCACATCGTGTGTCTGGAGGACGGGAAGAAGTTCAAGTCGCTGAAGCGGCATTTGCGGACCCACTACAACCTGTCGCCGGACGAGTACCGGGAGAAGTGGGGTCTGCCGCCGGACTATCCGATGGTGGCGCCGAACTATGCGCGGGCGCGATCGGATCTGGCGAAGAAGATGGGGTTGGGGACGCGCAAGGAACGGGACTAGCCCGCGCTGCGGTCGCGGACTGGGCTCGGTAGAGAGCCAGCAGTTGAGCATGACGTGACAGGTCATAGGTCCATTGACCGGACAGACCGCGTTGGCGCTCGGCCCGGAGCGCGCGCTGTAGAAGCGCCAGTATACGCCGATGCCCGGCCGGGCTTTGATCGGCGATCTCGTGCGGCCAGAGCGGGAGCAATCGCAACAGGTCGCGGGCGCGTGTCTCATCTGCGTGATCCGGCGGTGTCTTGCGATGCTGCGGCATAGCCAAGGGGCGCTCCCGTTGATGTGGCGGGGCCAGTGTCGCGGCATTGGCAGGCGCGGGGATAACAACCAGAACCGGCAAAGATTTCCATTTATCCCCGCCGTTCACCGCCAGCCTATCAAGGAGGGGGCGTCGATGCGGCTTGCGCATAGTGTGGGTGCATCGACCTGCTGGGAGTGAGGCGTGACGATGCAACAATCCGAGTGTAAACCACCTGCGCTGCCGTCGGCCGTCGTCTTCTTTAATGGCCTTGCTGGAAAGCCCGTGCCGCCCGATCCCGTGCGCGGGATGATCGAGGCGACCGTCGGGCAGGTGTTTAACATCCTACTGGAAGATTTGGGTTCGACGAATAGGGGGCCGGCGCGGGTGGCGTTGGCGCGGCAGGTGGCGATGTATCTCACGCATGTCGCGTGCGGGTTGACGCTGACGGATGTGGGACGGCTATTCGCACGTGACCGTACGACGGTGGCCCATGCCTGCGCGGTGGTGGAGGATCTGCGGGACGATGCGAAATTCGATCGCGTCCTCGATTTGGTGGAAATGATCGTGCGCTTCCAGTTGCAGTCGCGCGACCCGCGGAGTGCAGCATGACGAAACGGGGTGGGGACGGCGTGGGTGTGATGGCGGCGCATCTCAGTTTCGGATCGATGCTGCGCAAGCTGGCCCAGCGGCGGAGCGTGCTTGTTGCGCCGGGTGCTGCGATGGCACACGACCGAATGGCGCTGATGCGTGCCGGGGAAGCGCATGGCACCGTGGTGCGCGCTGATTTCGATCGAGCGCGGCGACTGGGTCTGGTTGAAGCCGTCCCGGGTGAGGCCGGCTGGAGGCTCTCGGCGAAGGGGCGGGTTGCAGTGCGGCGGCTCACATGCAGCGGCCACGACCGTGCGGAAGCGGTGCGGGATGCGGAACCTGCCACCAGCCAGCCCGGGCAAAACCTCGACGAGAGTCCGCTGGCGTGGCTGCGGCGGCGGCGCGGCAAGGACGGTGCGGCGCTCATCAGCGACATGCAATTCATGGCGGGGGAACGCCTGCGTGCCGATTTCACGTTCGCGCAGTTGGGGCCGCGCGTCACAGCAAATTGGGATGCGGCGCTCGGCGCGTCGGGTGGACGGCGCAGCGGGCCGGGTGGCGGGGCGGAGATTGCCGATCACGTGATGGCGGCGCGTGAGCGGGTGGCCAGTGCACTGAAGGCGGTCGGACCGGAACTCGCCGGTATTCTCCTCGACGTGTGCTGCTTTCTGAAGGGCATAGAGGATACGGAGCGCAGCGTGGGCTGGCCGCAGCGATCGGGCAAAGTCGTGTTGCAGTTGGCCCTATCGGCACTGGCGCGGCATTACGGGATGGGTGAAACGCGACCGCAGGGGACAACACACACGCGGCCGCGGCACTGGGGGGCTGCCGACTACCGTCCGTCGATTGACGGCGCGGCCGCTCCCGATCAGCCAGCGGCGGATTGAGCGGCGGCGTTCTTGGCTTCGGCGCGGATGCGGGAGACCATGGAGGCGAGGCCGTTCGAGCGCTGCGGCGTCAGGTGGTCCTTAAGGCCGAGTTCGGCGAAATCCTGGAGGGCGTCGTGGGCTGCGATTTCGTCGGCAGGGCGGTCTTGGTAGATTTCGAGCAGGATCGCGACGAGGCCGCGCACGATGTGGGCGTCGCTGTCGCCGTCGATATGCATGATCGGCGCTTGGCCGCCCGGTTGCGGGGTAAGTGTGGTCACCAGCCAGACTTGGCTGGCGCAGCCGCGCACTTTATTGGCATCTGTTTTGGCGTCGTCGGGCAATCCCGGCAGCGCGCGGCCCAGTTCAATGACGTAGCGATAGCGGTCTTCCCAGTCGTCGACGAGGGAGAAGTTGTCCTTGAGTTCGGCGAACGACATGGGGCTCCTGACAGACGGGCGCGCCGGGCGCCGCTCTCTCAGGACTTAATGGCTCCGTTGGCAGGGAGCAAGCTGCTGCGGCGAATGGGCGGCAAAGCGGGGTAAATTATCAGCGTGCGCGCGCTTGATCGCCCGCGCGCCAGCGCGGTTCGAGATCGTTGTCAGTCAACGTTCCGCGATCTGAGAGAGCCGACGTTTCGGCGGGCGCCTGGTTCGCTGCCAGATCCATGCTGGCCTTGAAGACGTGGGTCATGGCCACGTCGTAGGCGACACCGGCTGCGAATTCGGCCTTGGCCTTGAAAACATCCCAGGCGGCGGCAGCGGTCTCGCAGGATTTGGCGTTGCGCTCGCAGTAGGTGATGGTCCACTGGGCGGCGTCGACGGCGGCCTGCTGCAACCGCTCCTGCTGCGCCCGGTCGGACGGCAGGAGCGCGATGACTGCGCCAACAACGATGACTGTGCGTAGCAACGCCATAGTCTGCTTCTACCCAATAACAGCCTCACCGGCTTTGATGAGCCTCAACAATCACGCTAGCGCATTTCATTCAAGGAACCGCAAGGATGTGCGGCTGCATTTGAGATGCATTTGACTGGCATTTTCATGCCTTTGGTGAGGGATCGTTTACCCACAGCCGGGCGGTTAACGAGGTGTTAACGCGGGATGGAGATACTTGGCTTCCAGCACAGCTGCTCAAAAGGAATGTTCGGCCGCATGTCTGCACGCGTTTCCAGAATGGCGATGGCGCTGTTTGGTCTGCTATCGGCCGGCATGGCGATCAACATGACCGTGATGCAGCCCTCGTCGCAGCATGACGCGCTGGCGCATGAGGGCGTGTGGGGCGCTGTGAAGGAAACAGCCGCACTTGCGGCTCCCGAAATCGATGCCGCCGGTAGGGCGCTGCCGCAGGCGCCGGCTGTCTCCGCAACGGGTCCGGTCGCGGGCGGGTCGTCTCCGGTCACACCTGGGATCGTACAGCGCGTTGTGGTGTCGCCGCCAGGTGCCGATCCACGCGAAATGACGCGAGAGATCCAAACGCTTTTGGCTGGCAAGAGCTATGAGACGGGGGGGCAGGACGGAATTGCTGGCCCCGTGACGCAGGCGGCCATTCTGGCCTACGAAATCGATAATGGGCTGCCGTTGACGGCAGAGCCGAGCGACGCGCTGTTGCAGATGATGAAGGAGGGGCGGCGGGGGCCTGCAACCAATGCGTCGCTGGCGCCGGGACCGAAGGCCGACGCGCTCATTCGCTCGGTCCAGGGTTCGCTTGCCAAACTGGGCTACAAGGTCGGCCGCGCCGATGGACGGCTGGGTGAAGCGACGATCGCGGCGATCCGCGCATTTGAGAAGCAGCAGGGGATGGCCGATACCGGGCGGATCTCCGGCGATCTGGTCGCGCGGCTGACGCGGCTCAGTGCAACGGCGCGAACGGCGGATAAGCAATAGACTGCGCTGGAGGCTCCAGCGGTCCGCTAACCACGACAGCGCGGGACTGCACACGTAAAGGTCTGACATGCGGCTCAAAGCCGGACTCTGGATCAAAGCCTACATCCGCCGGCTGGCCGGCGAGGGGATCATGGCTGTCGTGGTGCGGCATGGCGATGACGATGCGGGTGCCATCTTCGTGCGCGTGAATCGTCTCGATGGCACGTCACTGTTGTTCGGGCCGGCGCCAGCGGGGCTCGACGAATCGCAAACCGACCGGCCGATGATGGCGCTGTTCGACGGCAAGCCGGCCGCCGACGATACAATCGATGCGTATCTCGCCCGGCAGCGCGATTTTGATGCCGATTTGTGGATCGTGGACGTGGAGGCGCGCGACGGTCGCCACTTCCTCGACGATTGGGTGATGCAGCCGCTGCGATGACGAACGGCGCCCGCGTGTTGCGCCATTAACACTTCGTTAACCGCTGCAATCGAGATAATGATTTGGCGCGATTCGAACGGTTTCAGACGAATGGCGGTTGCGATGGCGTTTCAAGCCCTCGCGTTTCAATCGGGAGACAAACCATGAGCAACGTGCTCGCGTTTCGTCCCGCGTCTGCCGGAGGACCGGCATCGTCCCGCCCCGCATCAGTAGCGGCGGAGATCGTCATATTTCCAGGCGTCCGTTATGAGCGCCGGGTCGAGGATGTTGCACCGGAACCTGAGCCGCAGCGTGGCGGAGGCCATGACGCCCGGCGCCGGTCGAAGCGGCGCTAGAGCTTTTGGCTTAAGGAATTCGTTGCTGCATGCCGCATAAGGCCGCGCTCAGTTCTGCTTCATTGCGGGCACGATAGGCGTAACCCGCATCGGGGGCGCGCAGTACCGCGAGGCCGCGCAGCGCTTGGACGCGAAGCTGGTTTTGGCGCGGCGACCGCTGGCCTTTCGCTTCAGGCGTCAGCCCCATGAAGCGATCATCATCGGGAACGAGAAGCAGCGAGACGGCTGTCGGCCGGTCGGGACGGCCGGCGGCGGTGTAAATCGCCAAGCCGTTCTTATCATACAAGGTCAGTGTCCAACCCGGTGCCGGCAGCGAGGCGGTCAGCGCCACTGGGCTTTGGCGCGTGTCAAACAAGCACATGGCGATGCGGCTATCGGGGGCCAGATACGGCAGCGGCTGAGCATCGGGCGTCACGGGTGGGAAGACCACCATCGTATTGGCCTTTAGGGCCGGGGCCAGGCGATCCCAGGCGGAGGAGACGGCGAGGCTGGGGGCCGTGAAGACGGTGGCAATGTGGAGAACGGCGATGGCGAACATGGCCGCGATGATGAGGCGCACATCAATCCGCCGGAGTTGCGCGAGGACTGTTTTCATCGGCAGCTCTTGGCGGTGATCTGGGGAACGCGTGCGGCGGCATCGACGGGGTCAGCGCCTGTGCCGAGGGCGACGGACAGATCGATCAGCGTGAAGACGACGCTCAGGTTTCCGGCGCCGCTGGTCGGCAGCCAGTTGCCGCCGCCGGCTGACCGGGAGAGAAGGGCAACAAAGCGTCCATCGGGTGAGATGGCCGCCGTATCGCTGGTGAAGACGTGACGCGCGGCTGCGTTCTGAATCAGGCGTCCGTCGGCGTCGAACACGGCAAGGCTCCACCACGATGCCGCCGGTGGCGACACGGTGATTTCGTAGTCGCACGATGAATGCAGCGTGTCGCCCGCGCCGTCGGACCGGGCGACCCAGGTTTCCGCGATGTCGGCGGGCAGCGGTAGCGCACCGATACGAGCGTGGTGAGCGCGGGTGTAGGGATCGGCGTCGGGACGAGCGGTTGCCGTCCACATCACCCATGGTCCGGAGGTGAGCGTGGTGAGGCTGGAGCCGCGATCCATCATTATGTACGCGCTGGAAAAGCCCCCCGTTAGCACGACGAGGATGAAAAGCGCCCAATCGGTCGCGAGCCGCATCAGGGCTGCGATGCGCTTCTTGACCTGATGGCGCCAGAAGCGTGTGCCACGCAGTTTGGTCAACCAGGAGCGGCCGGTGGCGGGTGTGCGCGATAGAAGACGGTTTGGCAGGGGAATGCGGGCGGTGGCCGAGCGGGTGCCCTCGATGAAGGTGCGGATCATTGGAGAGACCCGCTGGCCCGCGGTCCGGTTTCGGCGGTTCTGCCGGGGACGGGATTGGGGAGGGCAGCGCGATTGCCTGGCCGTGTCGCGGGAGGTGCGGGCGTTTCGGTTCCGGCGGGCTTGGCTTCGAGGCCGGCTGCCTTGCGCAGGTCCTCTGCCATCTCGCGTAGAATGGAGCGGGCGGCATCGGGTAGTTTACGCGAGGCTTTGGCTGCTGCTTCGGCTTCGCCGGTCAATTGTGCGGCCAGTGCTGGATCCGTGCGGCGCAATTCTGCGATCCGCTCCTGCTCGGCCAATTGGAAGGGATGCGGATCGAGGCCGGGTAGGGTCGGGATGTTCATGTCGCGATGGGCGACCGCCATGAAATCATGCCAAATCGGGGCCGCGATCTGGCCGCCCGTATTGCCATGCGCCATCGGGCGGTTGTCGTCGTTGCCGAGCCAGACGGAGGCGACGTAGCGGCCGGTATGGCCGACGAACCAGATGTCGTTGGGGCCGGATGATGTGCCCGTCTTGCCGGCCGAGTGCGTGAATTCGAGGCCCGCGCGCTGGGCGGTGCCATCGGTGACGACCTTGTTCATCATCCAATTCATTCCAGCTGCGACGTCCGGTTTCACGATCTGCGGCGGAGCGGGTTCGTCGCGCTCGCGGCTGTAGATCAGCTCGCCCTTGGAGTTATAGAGTTCGGTGACGGCAAAGGGCAGCGCACGCTTGCCGCCGTTGGCAAAGGTGGCGAAGCCGCCGGTGTGTTCTAGAGGCGTGATGCCGTAGTCGCCGAGCGCCATGGAGCATGATTTTCGGATGCCTTTGATGCCGAGGCGCTGGGTGAGCTCGATGACGTTTTCGCGGCCGACGGCGAAAGACAATTCGGCAGCGACCGTGTTGAGCGATTTGGCCAGTGCCATCCACAATGGCATGCGGGCGCCAGAGCCGCCGCCGCCACCGTAGTTCGACGGGCTCCAGCGGCCGCAGGAGCGGGATGCGTCACGAACGCTCGTGGTCGGCTTATAGCCGCGTTCGAGGGCTGCGGCGTACACATAGACTTTGAACGACGATCCGGGCTGACGGCGCGCGGACGTTGCGCGGTTGAACTGGCTTTCGCCGTAGTCGGGACCGCCGACCATGGCGCGGACCGCGCCGTCCGTTTCCATTGCGACCAGAGCACCCGAATTGAGCCGCAGGCTGCGGCCGCGCTGGCGGATGAAGGGGACAATGGCGTCGTCGGCTGCCTTTTGCAGCGACAGGTCGATTGTGGTGCGCGCGGTCAGGACGTACTGGCCTTTGCCCTCGGCGAGCTTCTGGACCTCCTCGAAGGCGTAATCGAGAAACCAATCGGGACTATCGGTGACGCGGGTGTCGACGATCTTGGCTGGGTTGAGGCGGGCTTCATGGACTTCGGCGGCGCTGTAGAAGCCGGCTTCGACGAGGTTTTGCAGGACTTCGTTGGTGCGCGCGCGGGCGGCGGGCAAATTGATGTGGGGAGCGTATTTGGTGGGGGCTTTATAGAGGCCGCCCAGCAGGGCTGCTTCGGCGAGGGTGACGTCGCGGACGGATTTGTTGAAGTAGAATTGGGATGCGGCTTCGACACCAAATGCACCGCCGCCCATGTAGGCGCGATCGAGGTACATCTTGAGGATTTCGCGCTTTGTGAAGCGGCTCTCGAGCAAGAAGGAGAGGAAGAGCTCCTTGATCTTGCGCTGAAGTGAGCGTTCGGACGACAGGAAGAGGTTTTTGGCCAACTGCTGGGTGAGGGAGGAGCCGCCCTGGACGACATCGTTGGCGCGCAGATTTTCGGCCAGCGCGCGAACGGTGCCGAGAACGTCGATGCCGTAGTGTTCGAAAAAGCGGCGGTCTTCGGTCGCCATCGTTGCCTTGATGACGCTTTCTGGAATCTCCTCCAGCGGAACGGCGTCGTTGTGCAGGATGCCGCGCTTGCCGATTTCGTTGCCGTCTTTGTCGAGAAACTTGACGCTGTACTGACCGGTGAGGAAGCGGCCCTCGTCGAATTCATTGAAGGCGGGTATGGCGAGGGCGAACAATACGACAAAGCCGCCGGCGCCCAGGGTCAGGCTTTCGGAGGCCAGTTCGTTGAGAAGGCGCTTCCAGCCGGTGAGTTGGAAACGGGCAAAGAACGTCTGGCCAGCGTTCCACGCGTCGCGGATGCGGGAGCCGGTCTCAGACAGCGTCGAATCGATCTTGGCGTCGAGCCCCATGAGGTTCGACAGCTTGTCGCGTCCGCCTTGCTTGAAAAACCAGTCGCTCAAACCTGTCCGCCTCGCTTATGACAGTCGCAGCCGGGGATCGATGATCCTCGCACTCAGTGGCCGCGCGGCTCTTAGTCCGGACGATCCTGGCCACCCGGGGCCACACCACCTGCGCGCGGTCCCGATTAGGGGCAGGGTGAAATGGCTAAGATGGGGCAGGACCGGCGGAATCGGCCGCCAGCCAAGGATGCAGATTTAGCACCTCTTAGCCCTCCGGCGCGAGGGGGAGTTAAGCGCGCGGCGACGGTTCCGCCGGCGGATGCGGCCGAGGGGAAACCTTTCTGGGAAACGAAGACCTTAGAGGCGATGACTGCGGCGGAGTGGGAGGCGCTGTGCGACGGTTGCGGGCGCTGCTGCCTCAATAAGCTTGAGGACGAAGACACGGGCGAGATCGTGTTGACCCGGCTGGCGTGCGCGTTGCTCGACATCGGGCAGTGCCGCTGTTCGGACTATCCGAACCGATTCGCGAAGATGCCGGACTGCATCAACCTCACCCCTGAGAAGGTGCGGTCGCTCGCATGGCTGCCGGCAACGTGCGGCTATCGCCGGGTCAAGGAAGGGCGGGGACTGGCGTGGTGGCATCCGCTGGTGTCAGGCGATCCGGAGACGGTGCATCAGGCGGGGATTTCCGTGCGCAGTTTTGCGCGGTCGGAAAAGGGCGTGAAGGAGCACAATTTCGTGCGCTACATCATCTTGGACTTCG
The DNA here is from genome assembly GCA_002279935.1 of Hyphomicrobium sp. 12-62-95. Taxonomy (GTDB): domain Bacteria; phylum Pseudomonadota; class Alphaproteobacteria; order Rhizobiales; family Hyphomicrobiaceae; genus JAGVSR01. Next base: position 183,883 of record NCCZ01000009.1, read on the forward strand.
ACGACGATGCTTGAACGGATGCCTTACACGACGAGGAAGTTCGCCGCCGTGAGCGTTCCGGAGAAGCCGGCGGGGTCGAGGGTGGCGAATTGGACTGCCGCGGCGGATCCGGTGCCGTCGCGGTCATACATTAGCGCTCCGCTCGATTCATTGAAGATGATGCGGTCGGAGGCGTCCGCAGCGGCTGCGCCGTAAACAAAGGCCGACGCGGCCAGAGCACCGGTGGTGGTGAGCGCGGTGAAAATCGCGTTCTCTAGATGTATCCGGTCGGAGGCCGCATCGAAGTCGCGAAGTGTGTCGACGTTGGTCGCGCTGAGTGCGGATTTGAAGACAAAGGCATCGGCACCTGCACCGCCGAAGATTTGGTCGTTGCCAAGACCGCCGTCGAGCGTGTCGTTGCCACCTCCGCCGCGGATTTGGTTGGCGAGTGCGTTGCCAGTACCGCGGAAGTTTCCGGTGCCGATATATTCTAGGTTCTCGACGTTGGCCGCGGCCATTGTAGCGCCGAGCGTGGTGCGGACGGTATCGATGCCGGCATTCACGGCTTCAATCACGAGGTCGGAGACGTTGTCGACATAGTAGATGTCGTTGCCGGCTTCGCCGGTCATGCGGTCGTTGCCGGTGCCGCCGTCCAAGATGTCGTCGCCTGCGCGTCCGTAGAGGTAGTCGTTGCCGGCGAGGCCGTTGATTGTGTCGGAACCGGCGGCGCCAAAGAGGAAGTCGGTACCAGCTGTGCCGGTGATGGCTCCGGTGGTGGGTGGCGGGGCTGCCGTGTCATCGTTGGTGATCGTCGCGGTGGCGGTGCCGGTCGCGATCGTGAGGCCTGAGGTTGCGTTTGAGAGGGCGATCGTCACGGTCTCGTTGGGTTCGACGACCGCGTCGCCGAGAATTGTCAGTGTGACGGTCTTTTTGGTTTCGCCAGCGGCGAAGGTGACGGTGCCGGACGTGGCACCTGTGAAATCTGCGGCCGTCGCGGTTCCGCCCGACAGGCCCCATGCAACGGATTGCGCCGATGTGGCTGCTGTCGCGAGCGCGATCTGGAACTGCATCGTGTTTGCGGTTGTGCCGCCGTTGCCTTCCGCGACGGATGACGTGAGTGCGCTGATCGAGACGTTCGAGGGCGTGACCGGCGGCGGGGCCGTTCCTGTCAGTTGCGACGCCGTGCGGGTGATATTCTGGCTGTCGGTGAATGCTTCGACGTTGACGACCGTTTCCGTCCAGCCAGCGCCGGTGAACGTGAAGGTGTTCGTCGCGCTGTTATACGTATAGGCAATGGCGCTCCAGGCTGCATCCAAGACGGCGGTATCGGTGCCCGCGCCGCCATCGATGGTGTCGGAGCCGGCGCCGCCGATGAGTCGGTCGTTGCCGGCACCGCCAAAGAGGCGGTCGTTGCCAAGACCGCCGTTGAGCGTGTCGCTGCCCAAGCCGCCGCGGATTTCGTTGTCTAGTGCGTTGCCGGTGCCGCGGAAGTCTCCGGTGCCGATGTATACTAGGTTCTCGACATTGACTGCGGCTGTGAGGCCGGCGAGCGTGGTGCGAACAGTATCGATGCCAGCGTTTACGGCTTCGACGACGAGGTCGGACGTGTTGTCGACGTAGTAGATGTCGTTGCCTGCTTCGCCCGTCATGCGGTCGTTGCCGGTGCCGCCGTCGAGGATGTCGTCGCCGGCGCGTCCGTAGAGGTAGTCGTTGCCGGCGAGGCCGTTGATCGTGTCGGCTGCGGCGGTGCCGAAGAGGAAATCGGTGGATGCGGTGCCCGTGATGGTGCCGCCGGCGGGGGGCGGCGGGGGCGGGGCGGCCGTGTCGTCATTCGTGATCGTTGCGGTTGCTGTGCCGGTCGCGATCCGCAAGCCCGAGGATGCATTCGAGAGGGCAATCGAGACCGTCTCGTTGGGTTCGACTACGGTATCGCCGAGGATCGTGAGGGTGACGGTCTTGGTGGTTTCGCCGGCGGCGAATGTGAGTGTGCCCGACGTTGCACTTGAGAAATCGGCGTTGGTCGCGGTGCCGCCGGATAGACCCCAGTTGATGGTCTCGGTTGCGGTTGCGGCTGTGGCCAGCGTGACGCGGAACTGCATCGTGTTTGCGGCGGTGCCGCCGTTGCCTTCCGCGACGGATGATGTCACGGCGGTAATCGACACGTTGGATGGCGTGGGCGCGGGGGGCGGAGCCGATGTGGTCAGTTGCGAGGCCGTGCGTGTGATGTTCAGGCTGTCGGTGAAGTTTTCGACATTGACGATGGTGTCGGTCCAACCGGATCCGGTGAAGGTGAAGGTCATCGTCGAGCTGTTGTAGCTGTAGGCGATCGCGCTCCAGGCGACATCGAACACGGCCGTATCGGTGCCGGCCCCGCCGTCGATGGTGTCGGACCCGGCGCCGCCGATAAGGCGATCATCGCCGCTGAGGCCAAAGAGCTGATCGTTGCCGCCGTTGCCGGTCAGCACGTTGGCGACCTGGTTGCCGCGGATGATATCGGCGGCCGAACCGCCGCGCGCATTCTCGATCACGGCCGATCGCGCGATCCAGATATTGAGCGTCATGGAATTGGCGGAGGAAGCCGCGCCGGGCGCTAGGTCGATGGTGCTGGCGGTGGAATATCCGCTGAGGTCGAGGGTATCGTTGCCGGCACTGTCGACAATGGTGAGGATCGGATTGAGGTTGGTGGAGAAATTGTAGATCGAGGCGGTATTGCCGGTGACGTTGGAGTTGAAGCCATAGACCGTATCACCGGTGCGCGTCGTGGTCTCGGCGCCGTACATGGCCTCCATCGCCATCACGTCGTTGACCATCGGCGTCTGGGGAGAATAGCGCTGACCGTTAGCGGCGACCCAATCGGCCCAGGCCACCTGGCCTTCGCCGTTGGCTGCGCCCGATCCCCAGCTTGGGCCGTAATACGACATGACGGAATAGACCGTGCTGTCCTGGAAGCTCGACGGGCCGCTGTTATCGGCGCCATTGTATTCGCCCATGTGTTCCAGGCCGAACGCGTGGCCCAGCTCATGCACATAGGTGAGGAAGCCATGCTGGCCGATGGTAGGCGCGGTCAGCGAATTGCCGCCGGTAAAGGTGTGGTTGAACCAGACGCTGCCAACGGTTGGAAAATACGCGTGCGCGTAGCTGACTTCAGTGTTGGAGAAGGCGAGTTCGAGGTTGGTCGATGTGTAGGACGTGCCGGCCGCGGATTCGGTCATGTCGGGGGCAATGATGTCGTCCCAGAGCTGCATGGCGAGGCGGGCCAAGGGCTTTTGCCCGTCGGTGAAGGCGCGGAAGCCGGGGCCTTCGCCACTGCCGGTGTACATGCCGGACGAGAGCGAGGGGAACGAGTAGGTGATCGTGGTGCCGGACCATTTGGCGCCGGAATTGAGCTGGGCGAGAACTTGGCTGTCGGTCCAAACGGCAAGGGCCACGGTCAAACTCCCACACAAAATAACGCGGACAGGCGCCGGCGCGCGCATCGATCAATTTGCATCGAGTTTTAGGGAGCTGACCTCAATGTCTGCTTAGCGGGATCGTTCGAATTTTATCAAACGGAGGGGAGGAGAAAGGCCGCGTGCTGATAGGATGAAGCAGGGGTTAAGGGGTGTTTTTTTATGCGGCATCCATGCGGCGGAGTTCTTCGTCGGATTCGAAAGGGAGTAGTGTGCCGTTAAAAATTGGCGGTGACTTCGTGTGAGCGAATTTTGTGTACGTCAGAAGGCGATGCAGTCGCAACATTGGAAGCCACCACGTCGTCCGCTTTACCGTCAACAGTGGCCTTGTGCGCCATGGCCATCAGGGGCCACCCGTATCAAAAGATGGATGATTTCGGTCAGCAGGCGTGTGTTTTTCGATCGGTACGTTTTGACTGGGCGGAGGCAGACACCTGCTATCGCACTCGCCACCGGCATACCAAAGCTTATCGGCTCAGTGGGTTCGCCCTTGGATTGGACACCTGATAGACCACATAGGTCTGGAGTGGGATGCCGCGATGTTTGCGCGCCAGTTCGGGAAGCGGTGTGACATCCTTAAAGCGAACGGCAAGCTCTGCTTTCGGATCGCGGCGCGCTAGTTCAACGACGATGCCGATCTTGTCGAAAAGCTGGCTGTCGGGAGCAGGCAGGTGCTCATAACGAATGCGGTCGTTCAGCTGCAAGACTGGCCATTGCTGATCGAGATGAAACGCCAGTTGTCCCGTCGTGCCGTAGCTTGCCGTTGCGATGTATGCGGCGCCGGCCTTCTTAGCCGTCGCAGCCACCTCCTCAGAAAACTCCTCCCAGCCTCGCAGTTGGTGTGTCGGTTCCTTTGCCCTTGCGGCGACATAAAACGGGACTGCAGCGTGCGCATAAATCAAGAGGCTGAGGGCGGCGGAGGATATCGCGGCTGAGAGGACCGCCTTCTGGCGCTTCCCGGTGTCGGCTATCGAGCCAGCGCCCACGGCTGCCAGAAGCGCAAAAAACGGATAGGCCGGTGCGAGCCAATTCGGCAGAACACGGCCATGCAGGGCGTGCAGGCAGAAATAGATCAGAAGTGGCATTGTCAACGCGAGCAGCAGGCCGGCGGCTGGCTCTCCGGTTGCTCTGAAGCGCTGAACGGTCTGTGACAGCCCGCGTGCGGCGAGCCAGAAGAGTATGGGACCGGCGAGGAGCAAAAGTGCGCCCCACAGTTCCAGTTGCCATGTGATCCTAAATGGTTTGGCGTCGGCCACGCGGCCGAATTGCTTGGCGAACGAGGCACCATCGTGGGCGATGTTCCACATGATGACGGGTGTAAACAGCGCCAGCGCAATGGCTCCGCCGGTGTAGAGTTGCCACGACTTAAACCAATGCCAATTCTGCTTGGACGAGACTAGCCAGGTGACAATGGCGATCCCGAAAAAGAAGTTGGTATATTTGGAGAGCAGACCCAGGCCGGCAAAAACTCCAACGGCTAGCCACCAGTATGGATTACGTGATGAATTGAGTTCGGCGAGTGCCCACGCACCCAAGACATAGAAGAGGACCGATGGCGTGTCGGGAGTCATAACGATCGCCCCGACAGCCAGCAAGGGCATCACGACCGCAAAGGCGGTGGCCGTGATCGCCTGGCCCTTGCCAATTAGAAGATTGGCGATCCGCCATAGCGCGACCGTCGACAGGGCTGTTGCCAGAAGGCCGGCAAATCGAAGCCCGAGCGCCGTGTCGCCGATCATCCAGCGCCCGGCGGCCATCATCCACGCCACCATGGGCGGATGATCGAAATAGGATAGCGCAGGCGCCAGAGCCCATAACCGGTAGTAGGCTTCGTCCTCCGCCAAGGGGATGTGGACGGCGAGCCAGATGTGCAGCAGCAGCGGGAGAGCAACCAGTAGAGCGATGAGACGGCCCTCTCTACCGGCCCAACGATCCAGTGCTCGCTCGTTATGGTCTCCGGCTGCCGCCATCGTCATGACCGGCGCCAGGTCACGGACGACGTCACCGAATAGTTGAACACCGCGCCCATCAGGGCGCCCGCTGCGCCTGCGAGCCACCAGATCGGTTCATTGCCGTACACCCACGACGCAACACCGACGTTGGCAATCGCTCCGATGCTACAGACGGCATAGAACGTCATGAGGCCCCAGAACCAGCCGACGCCGGACAACCGCCGATCGCGGTAGGTAAAAATGTTGTTGATGGTGAAATTCCACGTCATCGCAGCCAGGGCTGCCAGCACCTGCGCCATGTCGAAAGACACGGGCGCATAGGTGAGCAAGGCGCTCAGTGCTGCAAGGTGAACGCCGAGGCCCGTCAAGCCGACAAGTCCGAACGCGAGAAAGCGAGGCGAGATGCGGTCGCTGCTGGCCTTGGCGACCAGTAGGCCGAGAAAGTCTAAAGCGACACTCGAATCGAGTTTCGATTGACCGTGGTGACGGGGCCGGAATGTGTACGGGATTTCGACAACGTTGAGCGGCTGGCGCGCGGAGACGAGCAGATCGAGCAGAACCTTGAACCCTTGCGTGGAGAGGCGGGGAAGAATTGATTCAGCGACGGACCGGCGGACGGCAAAGAAGCCGCTCATGGGGTCTGTGACCTCAACGCGCAACAAGCGTTGCGCAAGCCGTGTCCCCCAATTGCTGATGGACTGGCGCCAGCCGGAAAAGCCTTGCGCCGCAGTCCCGCCGGGTGTGTGGCGCGATCCAATCGCGATATCGGCTCCACCCTGCAATTCAGCCAGCATGCGGCGAAGGAGTCTTTCGTCATGCTGAAGGTCCGCGTCGATCACAGCGACGGCGAAGGCAGACGATGACAGAATGCCCTCCACAACGGCCCCCGAAAGTCCCCGCCTGCCAATGCGCCGGAGGCAGCGAACGCGGGCGTCGTGGGCAGCCAGATCTCTTACAACAGACACGGTGCCATCGGTGCTGTCGTCATCGACGACGATCATCTCCCAATCGACATCCGTGAGACACTTTCGGATCGCCTCATAGAGGAGCCGGATATTCTCCGCTTCATTCAGCGTGGGAACGACAATAGACAGTTGTGCGGAGGTAAGGGACACAGCCGATCGTTCGGAGATGGGCAACTCGTCAGCGACACGGGCAGCGGCGATGTTCCCCATCAGTGGCTATCCGCGCGGGCGTTCACCGCACGCTCCGCATGCCAAACCCGCTGCACGTCAATGATGAGAATTCTCATAAGCGCCGCAGTGAGCGCCATAAATATTCCAGCAAAGACAACATCGCTCAGAAAGTGTGCGCCTTGGGACATTCGGATGAGGCCGGCGAAGCTTCCCAGTGCAATGCCAACTGCAATCAGGGCGCGCGCACGGGTTCCGGCCACCATGGCGAGCCCGAAAAACACCGCGAACATGGACGACGCCTCTCCGCTGACGAAGGAGCAGTTTTTCTCGCACTGATTGGTAGCGACCAGAGGCGGTGTGAAAGCCTTTGTCCCGCCGAATATCTCAGTTTGGGAGGGGCGAGCCCGGCCCATCTGATCCTTCAAAAGGACGTTTGCAACCAAGCCTGGACCGACGATCAGTGTTGCCAAGACGACCAGCCAACGGGCCCCCGACAAATTGAGCAGGGTCTGTCTCCGGACATAGCCGAACCACACGCCAGCGATCGCACAAACCAGCCCGGCGATATACAGAAGCTTCAGAGCGTCGCGCACCACCTCGACTGCCGCTTGCCGTCCGATGAACCCGCCATTGTGGAAGAAGAGATCGGCCGCGCCGATGTCTAAGTCGTCAAATCCCATGAATAAGATAAGTGACACGACAAATGCTGCGCTGCTCCACTGGAGCAATTCCGGGGCATCAATCGATCTATTTAGACCTGCAAACGGCCTCATTCCAAATCGCATGCCATGCCCCATCGATCGGAGGGGCCTGCCCAGCCCCGTGGAACTGGCAGCGTTCTTAAGAAGGGCACATGATGGCTTGCTGACATTTTCGCGACGGGCTGACAACGGCGGGATGGCGGTCGTGCGTCGGCTGCGGTTTTTTAGCCTATTTTCAGCCGGTGCTTTACAGTGTGGCTAAATTATTCTCGTGTGCGTGAAATTGTTTGGGAGCCGTCCGCGCTGCCCCTAGCACGAGGTGCAAGCCATGGAAAAAGGTGACGTCATTGCGTTCGCCGAGAAGATTGTCAGGCTCGATTCCGATGCTTGCGGTGAGATCGTCCATTCACTGATGCTCGCCCGTGCGCTCTCGAAGGTGGTTCGCGGATTGGACAAGTTGGCGCGCGATGATGACCATCGCGATCTCGCTCAACAGGCGCTGAAAAACCTTGGCTTCAACTGATGCGTGATCCGACCACTTGCTTTGGCTGGCCGAGGGCTGATGTGCAACACGGGGCGGGTGTGAGTCGGGGCGTGGTCAGGGGGTCCAGAGGAGGCGGGCGGCGAGGAGGAGAGACGCGATCACGATGGCGGGGCGGATGAGGGGCGCGCCGTGGCGAAGGGCGGAGGCGGCGCCGAGGCGGCTGCCCGCGAATTGCGCGAGCGCCATGGGGAGGCCGGCCCAGAGGACGAGGTTGCCGCTGATGGCGAAGATGGTGAGCGCGACCGCGTTGGATGTGAGGTTCAGAGGTTTGGTGTTGGCGAGCGCTGTGAGGAGCGGCGCGCGGGCGAGGCTCGTGAGGCCGGCCATATAGAACGCGCCGGCGCCGGGGCCGAGGAAGCCGTCGTAGGCGGCGACGGGGAACGCGATGAGGCTTGTGCGCGTGGGGGAGAGCAGGGCGGTTGGTGCACTCGCGATGGCGGGCCCTGCTGCGGGGCGTTGAAACGCGAAATAGATCGCGATCACGATGAGCGCGGCGGGGATCGCGCGTTTGAGGAGGGTCGCGTCGAGTGCGCCGACGAGAAGGCAGCCGATGGCGGCGCCCGCTGCAGCGGCGGGGATGGCGCGGCGCAGGGCTTTTGTGTCGAGGTGGCCGGCTTTCCAGAATGCGACCGTGGCGGCTGCGACGCCGGCGGTGCCTTGCAGCTTGTTGGTGGCGATGGCTTCGACGGGGGAGAGTCCGGCGAGCATGAGGGCCGGCACGGTGATGAGGCCGCCGCCGCCCGCGATCGCGTCGACGTAGCCGGCGATGAAGGCTGCGAGCGTGAGCAGCGCGATGATGTCGAGGTTGTCCAGGCGGGACGTTCCGGTGACGTGAAGGTTGCGTGGGGACGCTAGCGGCCCGTTGCTCCGGGCTCAATTATAAAAGTACAGCCGGAGAGGCGGGGGCTCTCCGGCTTGCTGCTCGACCGATGTGTTGGGGACGTTACTCGATCGAGCAGGGGACCTCGACTGTGGTGCCGGTGGCGGGGATGAACTTGCGGCACGTGGAGGGCGTGGCTGCGACTTCGACGGGCTTGGTTTCGTTCGTCGCCGTTGCCGTGGTATCCGGCGCTGCTTTTTCGGTGACGGCTGCGACTTGTTCGGCTTGGGGTGCGGCTTTTTTCGCGGCGGTGAGCGTGCGGGCCTTAGCGGCGGCGCGGGCCTTGGCGATCTCGATCGTCTTCTGGCGCTTGGCGGCGGCGACCGCGCGGGCTTCGGCGGCGCGCTTGGCGCGGAGCTTGGAGGCGTAGGCCGGCGAGGGCGTGCTGTAATTCGCGCGGGCGTTGTAGCCGCCGCTGTGTCCGCCACCGCAGCCGGCTTGCGCTGCGGCGGTGAGGAAGAGCGTGGCGAGGAGGGCGGCGGTGGCCGTGGCGGCGAGGGACTTGAGGGCGTTGGAGGAGCGGAGCATGGCGGTGATCCTTGCGTTGGGCGTGTGTCGCGTTCGTTGGGATCACAGTGGCGGTTCGGGCGGGTGCGCGCTGTTTCGCGGGGGACAGGGTTTGCTTTTTCTTTGATAATGTTATCCCCGGGGTGCGGGGGTGACGTAGTCTGGACTGTTGAACTTTTTGTAGCCTGTTAATGCTTTGAAATAAAACGGAAATAGACGATTTTTTGATTGACAGCGTGACGCTGCTGAAGTAGGGTTTTGGTATGGTGCGAGAGTTGCGGGCGGCGCGGCGGCAGGGATGCTTCCGGGTCGCTTTTTTGTTTCGCCGACACTCGTTCGTTTTGCCCACACTCTGGCCAAGCCGGTGTGGGGCTGGAATTTCTGAATGAGCTGAAACGGAAGAGGCGGCTTTGGATGGCGGCGCGCGTGGTCCTCAGCGATGACGCGTGGGCGGCGATCCGGCTAGCGTACGAGACGACGGATGAAGCCGTCGAAGCGATCGGCCTCCGCTTCGGGGTTAGCAAGGACCGCATTTACACACAGATGCGGCGGGAGCACTGGCCGCGGCGTTCGCAACGGAAGGGGCAGCGCGTTGCCGATGTGCCGCCGCCGGTTGTCTGGCCCGTGCCTGCCAAGCCGGAAATGGCAGGCGTACCGCAAGCAGCAGAATACATACCGGCAGTTCCTCTCGACGAGGAGCGGCCAGCGGAGACGCATGCGCAGCGATTGGAGCGGCTGCATCGCATTATCGACCGGCTCCTGATGAAGCTGGAGAGAACCATGGCCAACACCCCGAACATGACACCGCAAGATCAAGAGAAGACGGCGCGTGCCGTGACGCAGACGGTCACCGCGATGGAGCGCGTGACCGAGCTCGCCAATACGCAGGGCAAGGTGCCGGAAACCGATGGAGGCCAGAGCCATGACCGTGCCGAGGCCGACCGGATGCGCCGCGAGATTGCGGAGCGTCTTGAACGCCTCAGCGCCAAGTTCAGCGACGGCCCCGCTCAGCCTGAATGAACTCTCCGACGCGCAGATCCGCCAGATCTACTTCGATTGGCGGTTCTGGGCGCGAGACGATCAGCTGCCGCCGGGTGAGGATGATGCGTGGCGCGTGTGGTCGAGCACGGTGCCTTCGGTCGTTTACAGCGCGGCGCAGCAGGTTGTGGATTTTGGCAGCGTGCAGGCCGCGGTGAGCGTGCGCGTTTATCAGTTGAGCGGTACGGGCAGCCGCGGGTCGGCGCGCGCGGCGGTCGTGTGAGCGGTCACACGGGTTAGGGATAACAATGGCGATGCAGGATCAGCCGCCGTGGCTTGGCGCGGCGTGGCGGGAGCTTGGGCAGAGGGAAATCGCGGGCGGCGCGGATAATGCGCGCATCGTCGGCTATTTCCGGGAGGTGGGGCACGCGTCGATCAAGGACGATGAAACGGCATGGTGCGCGGCGTTTCTGGGCGCCATGCTGGAGCGGACAGGGCGGCGGTCGACAGGCTCGCTCAGAGCACGGTCGTATGTGACGTGGGGCACGGGGATTGAGACGCCGCGTTTTGGCGCGGTGGCGGTGCTGACGCGGGGGAGTGATCCGGCGCTTGGGCATGTGGGCTTCGTCGTCGGCGAGACGGATGACGCGCTGTATCTGCTTGGCGGCAATCAAAGCAACGCGGTGACGGTGCAGGCGTTCGCGCGGTCGCGGCTGCTGGCTTTGCGATGGCCTGACGAGGTCACGCAGTCGGTCGCTCTGCCAGTTGTCCAAACGATGGAGAGCGATGCGCGGTTTGATATGGCGCTGGCGCATGTGCTGAAAATGGAAGGCGGGTTCAGCAACGATCCGTACGATCCGGGCGGTCCGACGAACTTTGGCATCACGCTGCGGACTTATGCGACGCACATTGGGCGAACGCTGGACGCGTCGTCGCGCGCGGGGCTTGTGGCTCAATTGCGCGTCATTCCGCCGGAAACGGTGCGGGCGATTTATTTGAAGCGGTATTGGCGGCCGGCGTCGTGCGCGGTGCTACCGGCAGGCCTCGATCTCATGCACTTCGATGCTGCGGTCAATCACGGGGTCGGCGGGGCGATTAGGTTTTTGCAGCGCGCGGTGCATGTCGAGGCGGACGGTGAGATCGGGCCGATCACGCGGCGCGCAATCGCGGTGACGGACAGCCAAGAGGTGATCCGGCGTTACGCGTTGCTGCGGGAGGAGCGCTATCGCGCACTGCCGCACTTCTGGCGGTTCGGACGCGGGTGGCTCAATCGCGTGAAAGCGACAAAGGTTGCGGCCTTGGCGGCGCTTTTAGTGGAGCGGTCCGACCTTGCGCCTAGTTCCTCTACCAACTCTAGCAACGGAGATGATCACATGACGACAGAGACTGGAGCGCCGGCGACCAAGTGGTGGGGTCATTCGTTGACAGTGTGGGGCGCGTTCGTAACGGCGGCGGCGGCTATTTTGCCAACGCTTGGGCCGTTGATCGGGATCGACATCACGGGCGATGCGGTCCGGCAGATCGGGAGCGATGTCGGATCGATCGTGCAGGCGATCATGGGCGTGCTCGGCACACTGATGACGCTCTATGGACGCGCGCGGGCGACGAGTCCGTTGGTGCGGCGTGAGATGAATGTTCGGGTCTAGTCATTCGTGACCCCATTCATGCCCGGTTCAGGGCAATGCTATAGGGTCAGGGCTGTCTCCTCCAAAGGCGCGGTCCTGACCCATGTTTGGTTTCATTCACTTTGGCTATGTTGCAGCCCTCGTTGTCACAGGCGGAGCTTCGTCCGTGATGGCGGCTGAGCTATGCATTGAGGATTGGTCGACGGCTCGGCCGGTGGTCAAGGAAGAGCGGCTGGCTACCGTCGAAGCCGTGACGGGGCTCGCCAAAGGCAAAGTGAAGGGCGACGTCGTGAAGGTGACGCTGTGCCAACAGGGGCAGCGGTGGGTATACCGGCTGTTGGTCCGCGGGCCGGGCGGAAAGCATGCGCCGGTCTACGTGGATGCCAAAGAACCGTTCGCCCGCTAGTGCAGCGCAACTGAAGCTCGCGGCTGACTGGAACACTAGGAAACGCCGTATTCCTCTCTATAATTGCTGACGGCCGCGTCGGGCGGCCCTGCAACTTAGAGATGTGAGAGACGGTCCCCCGTGCGCATTCTGGTGGTCGAAGACGACAAAGACCTCAACCGGCAATTGGTGCGTGCGCTGGGCGACGCCGGCTATGCGGTCGACACCGCGTTTGACGGCGAGGAGGGGCACTTTCTCGGTGACACGGAGCCGTATGATCTGGTGATCCTCGATCTGGGTCTGCCGAAGAAGGACGGGATCTCTGTCCTCGAAAACTGGCGGCGGTCGAACCGCGTGATGCCGGTGATCATTCTGACGGCCCGCGACCGCTGGAGCGACAAGGTTTCCGGTATGGATGCGGGCGCGGACGACTATGTGGCGAAGCCCTTCCACATGGAAGAACTGCTGGCACGTGTGCGAGCGCAGGTGCGGCGGGCCACGGGCCACGCCAAGAGCGAAATCGAATGCGGGCCAGTGCGGCTTGATACGAAATCTTCGCGGGTGACGTGCAACGGGCAGCAGGTGAAGCTGACGTCGCACGAGTACCGGCTGCTAGCCTATCTGATGCATCATAGCGGGCGCGTGGTGTCGCGGACCGAACTCGTTGAACATCTCTACGAGCAGGATTTTGACCGCGACAGCAACACGATTGAAGTGTTCGTCGGCCGGCTGCGCAAAAAGTTGCCCAACGATGTGATCGAGACGGTGCGCGGGCTCGGCTATCGCATGGGCCCGGGCGGCGATGCGGTTTGACTCGCTCGCGTTCCGGCTGATCGCGACGTCGGCCGCGTGGCTTGCGGTGGTGCTGCCGATTGCCGGCTTTGTGATTTTCAGGCTCTACAGCGAGGATGTGCAGGCGAGCTTTGATCAGCGGCTCGAAAAGCTCGTCAATTCGATTGCGGTCGATGCGCTTTTAAGTGGTGGGTCGGAGCCTGTCGCGCCGCTGAACCGGTACGAGCCGCTGTTTGAGGAAACGCAGTCGGGCTGGTACTGGCAGATCAAGCCCCTTGATCCAGGCAATTCCCTGCAGCTTGTGTCTGCGTCGCTGGCGACAGCGACGCTGCCGTCTCCCTTTGAGGCCAAAGTCGATCCCGACCGGCTCGGGCAGCGGTGGATGAACACCAAAGGTCCGCTGGGCGAGCCGATCCGCGTGATTGAGATCGTGGATACCAAGGGGCACCAGGATAACGCACCGCGCTACGCTGTGAGCGTGGCCGGGCCGATTGCGTGGCTGGAAACGCGCAATCGCAATTTTCGCACGCGGCTTTCGATCGCGCTGGCGCTGACGGGGCTGGGGCTCGTGACGGCGACGCTGTTTCAGGTGCGCTTTGGGCTATTGCCATTGCAGCGGATCGGGAAAGGGCTGCTGGCGATCCGTTCAGGCGACGCGACGCGGCTTGAAGGGACGCTGCCGGCGGAAATCGAACCGCTGCAGAGCGAACTCAATGCGCTTATCCAATCCAATCAGGACATCGTGGACCGGGCGCGGACGCAGGTCGGCAATCTGGCGCATGCCTTGAAGACCCCGCTGGCGGTCATCACCAACGAAGCGCGCGAGGACAAGGGGCCGGTTGGCACCAAGGTGGTCGAGCAGGCGGAGTTGATGCGCGATCAAATCAACCTGTATCTCGAGCGGGCGCGGATGGCGGCGCGGACCGGAGTGATCGGCCGGGCCACGGAGGTTAGGCCGGTGATCGAGCCCATCGTGCGGGCGCTGGAGCGGATCAACCGGGACCGGGAAATCAAGATCGATCTTCAGTGTCCTGCGGAGGCGAAGTTCCAGGGCGAAAAGCAGGATCTAGAAGAGATGGCGGGCAACCTCCTCGACAATGCCTGCAAATGGGCGCGGAGCCGGGTGCGTCTGGTGATTGCTGTGGAGCCGGGATCCGAGCCGCGCGCCGGCCGCCGGCTGGTTCTGACGGTGGCGGACGACGGGCCTGGGTTGCCGCCAGAGCAGCGGGCTAAACTCGGCAAGCGGGGGTTGCGGTTGGATGAAACCAAGCCAGGTTCGGGACTTGGCCTCTCGATCGTGACCGATCTGGCGGGGCAGTACCGGGGGCGCCTGGTGCTGGATGCAAGCGATCTTGGTGGCCTAGAGGCGCGACTCGATCTTCCGGCTGCGGGGTGAGGGACTTGTGCGATTGGGGGCCACAGGAGTCGAACTTTCGCCCGAATCCCCATGGTAATCCTCTGGAATAGACTTGGCTGCGTCTTGCCCAAAATGCGGGGGTGTCGTACCTCCCGGGCCGAGGACTGGTTTTAAAGGGGATTCTCGATGCGCTTCTCGCGCTTTCTGGCTCTGGCTGTCATCCCTGCACTCGTTGCGGGCTGCAGCGGCGAAGGGCCGAACAAGGCGGATACGGGTCTGGCCGTTGGCGCGCTTGCAGGCGGTATTCTCGGCAATCAGGTGGGCAAGGGTTCGGGCCGGGTGGCTGCGACGGCGATTGGCGCGGTGATCGGCGGCATCGTCGGCAGCGAGATTGGCCGGGGCATGGATCAGCAGGACCGGATGCTGGCGCAGCAGGCCGAGTTCGATGCCCTGGAACGGGGACAGTCGGGTGTTGCCAAGCAGTGGCGCAATCCCGACAATGGCCGGTATGGCGAAGTGGTGCCGAGCCGTCCGTATAAGCGGGCTGGCGCGGATTGCCGCGATTACACCCACAAGATCTATATCGACGGCCGTCCGCAAGCGATGACGGGCACGGCCTGCCGCAATCCGGATGGCACATGGACGAACGTGACGTAAGGGCCACCGAGCCGTTCACCTCTGCGAGATATGAGCCGCCGGAGCCTTTGGGCTTCGGCGGCTTTTTCTTGTTTGGGCGATCCGTTAAGGACATTTACGTGATGGTGGCGCGATCCCGGCCGCGACAGAAGGGCTTAATGGGGTTTGGCCCTTGTCTCGCGCCTGGGGTGCACCTATTCCCAATCATCTTCACACTGGACCTGGATCCGGCATGCTTCTCTGGGTTGTTCTGTCTGTTCTGACCGCAGGGGTTGTCGGTCTGCTGCTGCGTGGCTACCGGCGTGGTGAAGCGGACGTTGCGGGGGCGGCGAAAGCCGATGTTGCTGTCTATGCCGATCAACTCCAGCAAATCGATCTGGATCAGAGCCGCGGACTGATCTCCGCCGCTGAAGCGGAGTCGGCGCGGGCTGAAGTGGGCCGGCGATTGCTGAGCCGGGCGGCGGTCGTGGATGGTCCGGTAAGTGCTGGCGGGCAGGGGTCAAGTTCGGAACGCATCCTCGGTGCGGCGGCGATCGCGATCCCTATGCTGGCGCTGGCGCTCTATGTTTCTCTTGGATCGCCGGGGTTGCCGAACCTGCCGCACGAGGGGCGGACGCGGGAGGACGCGGCGCGCAATCAGGTCGATGCGATGGTCGCGCGAGTGGAAGAGCGGTTGCGCGCGGCGCCTGAAGACGGCAATGGCTGGGATGTCATCGCGCCGATTTATCTGCGCATGGAGCGATATGGTCAGGCGGCGGAGGCTTTTGCCAATGCGAACCGGTTGCTTGGTGAGACGCCCAAGCGGCTGGCGGGGTTTGCGCAGGCCGAGATCCTGGCCAACAACGGTATCGTGAATGCGAACGCCAAGGTGGCCGCGGAACGTTTGCTTTCGGCTGAACCGGGGCGGGTGGATGCGCGGATGTGGCTGGCGTTGGCCAACGAGCAGGATGGGCAATTCGACAAGGCACTCAGCGACTATCGCGGGCTGTTGGCGGCACCGCAGATGTCGCCCGCCATGAAGGAAGCGATCGAGGTTCGCATTTCCGCCGTAGAAAAGTTAGCTCGTGGCGAGGCGGTGCCACCCCCGGGTCCGCGTTTGGCGCCGGGTACGGCGCCTGAAGGATCGGTGGAGATTCCTTCGTCGCCGGCCGATCAGCAGGCGATGATCGAAGGCATGGTGGCGCGCTTGGCGGCGCGGCTACAAACTGACGGGAAAGATCCGGCGGGTTGGGTGCAGCTCATGCGGTCGTATAGTGTGTTGGGCCGCAAGGACGATGCAGCGAAGGCGCTGACAGATGCCCGGCGGGCGCTCGGCGCGGATGCAGCGGCTCTAGAGCAGGTGAACAAGGCTGCGGCCGAGATGGGCATCGAAGGCGCGGCGAAAGGCGAAGACAAGAAATGACACGCAAGCAGCGGCGCGGATTTCTCATCGGCTCGGGCGTTGTGATTCTTTCGATCGCGGCTGTGCTCGTCATGTTCGCGTTCCGTGAGAGCATCGTGTTTTTCCATACGCCCAGTGACATCGCCGAGAAGAAGATCGAGGCGGGTAAGCGCTTCCGGCTGGGTGGGTTGGTCGCCGAAGGTTCGGTTCAGCGCGGGCAGGGCACGACGGTGCAATTTGCCGTGACGGACACGCTGGCGAGGGTGAATGTGTCGTATACCGGAATCCTGCCGGATCTGTTCCGCGAGGGCCAGGGTGTTGTCACGGAAGGAAAGCTTGGGCCAGACGGTTCGTTTGTCGCCGATACGGTGCTGGCCAAGCACGATGAAAACTACATGCCTCCGGAAGTCGCCAAATCGCTGGAAGAACGGGGCGTAAAGCTCGGTCCCGGCGCGCAGCACAAGAGCGGCACGGGATACTGAAACAGTCCGTTGGACTGGTAAGGGGAGAGACGCATGATTGCCGAGATCGGACACTTCACGCTGATCCTTGCGCTGGCGGTTGCCATCGCGCAGATGGCGGTGCCGATGTGGGGTGCGCACGTTCGCGATGCCCGTCTGATGGCGTTCGGCGATAGCGCGGCCGTCACGCAGTTTGGGCTGCTCATCGTTTCGTTTTTGGCGCTGACGCATGCGTTCGTGACGTCGGACTTTTCCGTTTTGAATGTCGTCGACAACTCGCATTCGGAAAAACCGCTGATCTACCGGATATCGGGCGTGTGGGGGAACCATGAGGGTTCTATGCTCCTGTGGGTGTTGATCCTCGGGTTGTTCGGTTCAGCGGTGGCGGTGTTTGGGCGCAACCTTCCGGCGACGCTCAGAGCGAATGTGCTCGGCGTGCAGGCGTCGATCGCGGTGGCGTTTTTGCTGTTCATGCTGTTCACGTCGAACCCGTTCGAGCGGGTCGATCCCGCGCCGTTCGATGGGCGGGGCCTTAATCCGATCTTGCAGGACCCGGCGCTCGCGTTCCATCCGCCGTTTCTGTACGCGGGCTACGTCGGGTTTTCGATGGCGTTCTCGTTTGCAGTCGCGGCTTTGATCGAGGGGCGGATCGATGCGGCCTGGGCGCGCTGGGTGCGGCCGTGGACGCTGGCAGCCTGGATGTGCCTGACGCTTGGCATCGCGATGGGATCATGGTGGGCCTACTATGAGCTTGGCTGGGGCGGCTGGTGGTTCTGGGACCCGGTCGAAAATGCTTCCTTCATGCCGTGGTTGGCAGGGACGGCCTTGCTGCACTCCGCTCTCGTCATGGAGAAACGCGAGGCGTTGAAGGTCTGGACGATCCTGCTGGCGATCCTGACGTTCTCGCTGTCGCTGATGGGGGCGTTCCTGGTGCGCTCGGGCGTGCTGACGTCGGTGCATGCATTCGCGGTCGATCCGGATCGCGGGATCGTCATTTTGTCGATCATGATGTTCTTTACCGGAGGAGCGCTGGCTCTGTTCGCGTGGCGGGCGGGGGCGCTGCGGCAGGGCGGGCTGTTTGCGCCGATCAGCCGTGAGGGGGGGCTCGTTCTCAACAACGTGCTGCTGTCGGTCTCGTGCGCGACGGTGCTGGTGGGCACGCTTTATCCGCTGGCGCTGGAAGGTATCACGGGGGAGAAGATCTCGGTCGGACCGCCCTTCTTCAATATGACGTTCATTCCGCTGATGCTGCCGCTGCTGTTCGCCATGCCTTTCGGTCCGCTGCTGGCGTGGAAGCGGGGCGATGTGCGCGGCGTAGCGCAGCGTCTGGCGTTCGCTGCTGGGTTCGCCGTTCTGTTCACGATCATCGTAGCGGCGATGACGGGACCCGGGCCGTGGCTGGCGCCGATCTGCGCCGCACTTGGGCTATTCGTTCTGTTCGGCGCGGTGACCGATTTGCTGAGCCGAGCGCGGTTTGGCGACGTCTCGCAGGCGGAATTCCTGCGACGTGTCGTGAGCTTGCCGCGGTCGGCCTATGGCACTGCACTTGCGCACGCGGGCATCGGCATCATGGTGCTCGGGATCGTGGGGACGAGCGCATATCAGACCGAGAAGATCGTGGCGCTGAAGCCCGGCGAGCGGGCGGAAGTGGCCGGCTACGAACTGTTGTTCCAGGGTATTCAGCCGACGAAGGGGCCGAATTATTCGGAGCAGATTGCGACGTTCGAGGTGACGCGCAACGGGGCACCCGTCACGACGCTATTGCCCTCCAAGCGGCTTTACAATGCACCGCCGCAGCCGACGACCGAGGCCGGGATCTATGCTTCGTGGACCGGCGACCTTTATGTGGCGCTGGGTGACGAACAGCCGAGCGGCGGAGTGGCGTTGCGGCTCTATTTTCATCCGCTGGTGCGTTTGATCTGGATCGGTGCGGTCATCATGTTTATCGGCGGCGCGGTGTCGCTCAGCGACCGGCGGTTGCGGGTGGGTGCGCCGCAGCGGGCGCGTTCGCGGCCGTCCGCCGTTCCGGCGGAGTAGCCGCGATGGGACATGCCTGGCGGGCGGTTCTTTGTGCTTTCCTGATTGCCGCCGCTGGCGTGGGGAACGGCGGATCGGTGGCTTGGGCCGTGCAGCCCGACGAAGTTCTGTCCGATCCCGCATTGGAGAAGCGCGCGCGTGGGCTTTCAACGGGGCTCCGGTGCCTCGTCTGTCAGAACCAGTCGATCGACGACAGCGATGCGCCGTTGGCGAAGGATCTGCGAGTACTCGTGCGCGAGCGGCTCGTGGCTGGTGACACTGACAAACAGGTCATCGACTATGTCGTGGCACGGTACGGCGACTTTGTTCTGTTGAAGCCACCGATGAACACGCACACCATGCTTTTGTGGCTGGCGCCGATGCTGGCGCTGCTGGGTGCGTTGGCCGTCGTTGTACGGGGCATGCGGGCGCGTCCGTCGGTATCCGAAGCATCGGCTGCGCCGCTGAGCGCGCAGGAAAAGGACGCGCTCGACCGGCTTTTGAAGCCCCAAGTGCGCGATGAACCGCAGGCTTAGCGGCGCGCCGGCTGAGGGCGTGGAACGCTGCCGGTTTCGATGCGGTCAGATGTTGGCTCATAGGCCGGTGTCCGGTTACGTCCGGCGATGACGGCTTCGAGGCGGCGGAGCAGCGTGGCGCTTGCCAGCCCGGTACGCGGACGGCGCTCAGCGGTCTCAAATTTCTCAATTGCCGCGCGCAGGGCCGGGCCATACAGGCCGTCGAGTGGTCCTTCATAATGGCCGGCCGACGCGAGACCATGCTGCATCCGGCGAATATCTTGGCGCGACGTGATGACTTCGGCCACGGCGAAGCTATCGCGCTGTTCCATGAATGCCAACGTGCTGACACCGGTATTTGCGACGGTGTCGGAGCGGTAGCGATGCAGCACTTCGCCGTCTTGAGTGAGGACTTGAGACTGCAGGTATGTGCCGACGTTGATGCCGACGACTTCGGGGCCGCGGGGGCCATCGACCAATAGGGGCGAACCAGATGATGCGCCGCCCGTGTCACACGTGTGGAGGATGAGGGCGCTGGCATCGGCAAAGTCGCCGGCGATCATGCGGCCGCCGGCATTGCGGCCCAAGCGCCGCACCGTGCACGGCGGGCTCAGGGTCAGACGCCATTTACCGAAGTCGCCGTGATAGCCGACTTGATACAGCGTGCGCTCGCCTTCGATTGCGGAGAGTTCGGCCGGTGTGCGGCGGACAAGGGGCAAGCCACCCTTTTTGCAGACGGGGGACGCTAGGCGCACAAGCGCCCAGTCGCGCGTAGCGTCGATCGGGGGTTTGGTCGACAGACTTGTCGTGCCGGTGATGACGTTCTGCTCGGCTGCTCCCTGTGCGGCGCCGGCAATTTTTACGCCTGCGCTACGGCGTCCGCCCATTGACGAGAGCCTGAAGGTAACGTTTGCGAGTGGGAGGGGACGTTCGCCGCGCGTGCGGAAGAGGCAGTGAGCGGCGGTGGCGACAGTGTCTTCTCCAATGCAGAAGGCGGTGCAGACCGAGCGGCTGCCGGGCTCGTAAAGCATACCGATCTTATCTTCGAGGTCGGTCATGCGGGCCGGGAGCAGCGTGCGATCGTCGGCACCGAAGACGGCGATGGGCTGGAGAAGCGCCTTGGCGGTGTCCCGTTCCTGGGCATCGGCTCGTCCGTAGGGGCCGGCCGCGCAGACGGGGCTTGCGGTGATGAGCACGGCGGCCATCGCAAGTGAAATGCCCGGCGGTATCGCGTGGAGCCAAGAACGGCCAAGCTTCGGATAAGCGGTGTTTTTCACGCGGATCTACCGATCTTGCTCAGGCAACCGGGCGGCAAAGCCTGTTGAACCCGGTCCCTTCATTAACAACTCTTAAGGCGGCCGAAAGGCGGCCGTAAGGCCCTACGCCATAAGTCAATCTGGACGCCCTCAGTGGCTCGTTCGATGGAGGTTTCCCCAATGACCACGCCTAACCCTGCCAGTCCGTCTGGTGCCCGCTCAGCAAATCCTGCGCCAGTCGCGCCGTCGCGCCGGCGCCGGGTTGCGATTGCCGGGGCCGTGGCAGGCCTCGGTCTCATCACGGCGCTGCCGGCATTGACGCCGGCCATCGCGCAGCTGAAACCCGATGCGCAGACGATTGAAACGCCGTATGGCCGCGCGCCGCTGACGTTCGCCGACTTGATCGAGAAGGTGAAGCCGTCGGTCGTGTCGATTTCTGTCGTGTCTGGCGGCAACGAAAAGGTTGCTGAGAAGACCGACCCACGCGGTTTGCCGGAAGGTTTCCCGGACATTCCGGAAGACAGCCCGTTTTATGAATTCTTCAAGCGGATGCCGAAGGAGTTCCGGGGCCCGCAGGCACCACGCCCGCCGTCTCAGGCTCAGGGCTCGGGCTTCGTCATCTCGTCGGACGGTTTCGTGGTGACGAACAACCACGTCATCGAAGGCGCTTCGAAGATTCAGGTCAGCTTCGATGACCAGGAAAAGTTGGATGCTGAGCTGATTGGCACCGATCCGCGCACCGACCTTGCTCTCCTGAAGATCAAGTCGACGAAGTCGTTTCCGCACGTGAAGTTCGCCGAGAAGCCCGTTCGCGTCGGCGACTGGGCGATTGCAGTCGGCAACCCGTTTGGACTTGGCGGCACGGTGACGGCCGGGATCGTCTCGGCGCTGGGCCGCGACATCGGCTCGGGTCCGTATGACTTCCTGCAGATTGACGCGGCCGTGAACCGCGGTAACTCGGGCGGTCCGACATTCAGCCTCGACGGCGAAGTGATTGGCGTCAACACGGCGATCTTCAGCCCGTCGGGCGGCAATGTTGGCATCGCGTTCGCGGTGCCGGCGAAGACGGCCCTCGAAGTCATTGAGCAGCTGAAGTCCAGCGGCAAGGTCAGCCGCGGCTGGCTGGGTGTGAAGATCCAGAACGTCGACGACGACACGGCCGCAGCACTTGGTCTGCCGGGTGCAAAGGGTGCGCTTGTGAGTGAGATCACACCCAATGGCCCGGCTGCGGGTTCTGGCCTGAAGGTGCAGGACACCATCCTGCAGGTGAATGAGGATTCGATTGCCGATAGCCGCGATTTGGCGCGCAAGATTGCCGACTATGCGCCCGATACGACGGTGGACGTGAAAGTCTGGCGTAACAACAAGGCCGAAAGCGTCAAGGTGAAGCTCGGCATGTTCCCTGGTTCGCCTGAGGAAATCGCCAAGCTTGAAGAGGGCAAGCCGATCGAGAAGAAGAGTGAAAACACGTCGCTCGAACTTCTCGGACTGTCGGTGGGCCCGGTCACGGGTGACGGCGCCGAGGGTGTGGCCATCACGGAAGTGGAGCCGTCCTCGGACGCGGCTGAAAAGGGTCTGCGCGCGGGCGATGTGATTGTTCAGGTGCAGGGCGAGACGGTCGGCAAGCCGGCCGATGTCGCCCGGGAGATCGCCAAGGTTCAGGAACTGGGCCGTTCGGCTGTCATGCTCAGCGTCAAATCGCAGGACCGGACACGCTTTGTGGCCGTGCAGCTGAAGAAGGACGCCGGCAAGGACAAGGCGAAGGATAAGGGCTAACGCCCGGCCCGCGTCCTTAATCTGGATATCAACCGAGGCGGCGGGGCTCCGAATGGGCTCTGCCGCCTCGACCTGTTGAGGCGGATCATGCAAGACTATATCGCTGAAGAGGGCCGCAACGGGACGGCGGCCGGGAGACCGAAGAGCATGCGCGTGCTGGTGATCGAGGACGACCGTGAGACGGGTCAGTTCCTTCAAAAATCGTTGAAAGAGAGCGGGCATGCCGCCGAACTCGCCGGGGACGGTGAGACCGGGCTGTCGATGGCGGAGACGGGTGTTTACGATGTTCTGATCGTAGACCGGATGCTGCCGAAGCTCGACGGTCTTTCGGTGGTCAAATCGCTTCGCACGGGCGGGTTGAGGACGCCGGTTCTCATTTTATCGGCACTTGGTGACGTGGATGATCGCGTGAAGGGTTTGCGGGCGGGTGGCGATGATTATCTGACGAAGCCTTATGCTTACACGGAATTGCTGGCGCGGATCGAGGCGCTGTCGCGGCGCGCGGTGCCGGAAGAGCAGGTGACGAAGTACGTTGTGGGCGATCTGGTGCTCGACCGGCTGTCGCACCGGGTGACGCGGGGCGGAGAGCCGATCGTGCTGCAGCCGCGCGAGTATCGGCTCCTCGAATATCTGATGAAGAATGCCGGTCAGGTTGTGACGCGCACGATGCTTCTGGAAAATGTCTGGGACTATCACTTCGATCCGCAGACGAATGTCATCGACGTGCATGTTTCGCGGCTGCGCTCCAAGATCGACAAGAGCTTCGATAAGCCGTTGCTGCACACCGTGCGCGGCGCTGGCTATATGGTCCGCGACGGTGCTGGGTAAGCTTGGGGCGTCCGTCTGGACGTCGACACCGTTTCGTCTGGCGGCGCTGAGTATCGCGGCGTTTCTCGTGACGGCGGCGGGGATCGTCGGTTTCATGTTCTGGCAGACCAACGATCTGCTGACCGAACAGGTGCTGTCGGGGTTGCGAGCAGAAGTTCAGGAACTGCGGCACATGGAGGCGGCCGCGGGATCGGCCTCGGTGGCCGCAGCCATTCGGGCGCGGGCCCGGCCGGAAGGGCCTGGGCTTTACTTTTTCGCCGACCGGACCGGCCGCAAGCAGGCTGGCAATCTGAGTCGGCAACCGCCTGAATTGACCAGCGATGGTGGGGGTACCTTCCGCTATGAGCGCGAGGCGGGGGACGAGCGGCTGGCCGTGGCATTGCCGGTTGCGTTCCCCGATGGAACACGGCTGTTGGTTGGGCGCGATATCGAAGAACAGCGCGTGTTCGCGAACCGGATGCGGACGGTGTTTCTTTTGGGCTTTGGCCTCTTGTCGGCGGCGGGTTTAGCTGGCGGCTTGGGGGCCGGCCGGTTGCTTCTCAATCGCATCGATCAGATCAATGCCGCGAGCCGATCGATTATGGCGGGCGATCTTTCGCAGCGGGTCCCGTTGGCGGGCACGCAAGACGAACTCGACGGGCTGGCTGACAACCTTAATGCCATGCTCGATCGCATTGAACAGCTGATGGGCGGGTTGCGCGAGGTGTCCGACAACATCGCGCATGACCTCAAGACGCCGCTCAGCCGGCTTCGTAACCGCGCCGAGGCCACGTTGCGCGACGGGGGCGGGGATTGCGATGCCTACCGGGCCGGTCTGGAACGGATCATCGAAGAGGCCGACGAACTCATCAAGACGTTCAACGCCATGCTGCTGGTGGCACGATTGGAGGCGGGGGCACTGGATGGGCAGGCGGAACCGTTCGACATCGGCGGGCTTGTTCGCGACGTGGCGGAATTTTATGAGCCTTTGGCCGACGAGCAAGGACTCGCGTTGACGGTCGCGGCCGAAGACGGTCCAGAGGTTGTGGGCAATCGCCATCTCATCAATCAGGCGGTGGCCAATCTGATCGACAATGCCATCAAGTATGGGCGTCCTGAGCCGCCGGTTGCGGGTAGCAGCATTACGGTGCGGCTTAGCGTTGTGGGCGACACAGTGGAGATCGCCGTCGGGGACCAAGGGCCTGGCATTAGCGCCGACGACAGGGAAAGGGCGCTGAAGCGCTTCGTGCGTCTGGAGGCGAGCCGGACCAAGCCCGGAACCGGGCTGGGGCTCAGCCTCGTCGCAGCGGTTGCGCGTCTGCACCATGGCACGGTACGTCTCGAAGACAATGCGCCGGGGCTGCGGGCGGTTCTCGTTCTGCCTCGCGCGCGGCAGGGGATCAGCGCTTAAGACGCCGGACCCTGGGAGTGTAGGGGAGACGGCATGGTGGAACTTGATGCGCAGGGCGGAGCGCTGGCGGACCGGCTCCGGCTGGGCCCGTTGGATGATGAGCAGCATCGCGGGCAGGCCGATATTGCGGAGCTGGCCGAAGAGTTGGCCGCCGATCCGGCATTGCGTGCTTTATCCGCCGCGCTCCGCGATTCGCGAGTGGCGCGCGCTCTAGCGGGGGTGATGGCAGGGTCGCCCTACCTCAAGGCGCTCATCCGGCGCGATCCGGCCCGATTGCAGCGCATTCTCAGCGCCGATCCTGCTGCGCACTTCGCCGATCTCTCCTCTCAGCTCTATCGCGATATGGCCGCGACCGCCGACATGGCAACCGCGATGCGGCTTGTGCGTGTGTACAAGTCGAACGTGGCTTTGATGGTCGCGCTTGCGGATCTTGGTCAGGTCTGGCCCGTGATGACGGTGACCGAAACGCTGACTAGGTGCGCGGATGCGGCCGTGCAGTCGTCGGTTGATTTTCTGTTCCGGATGGCTGGCGCGCGCGGCGATATCGCGGTCGAGGCGGCGTGCGCGGGGGCTGATACGGGCTACATCGTGCTCGGAATGGGCAAGTATGGCGCGGGCGAACTCAACTACTCCAGCGATATCGATCTCATTGTTTTCTACGATCTGAGCCGGGCGCGTTTGAAAGCCGGTCTTGAGCCCTCGCCGTTTTTCGTGCGGATCACGCGCGATCTCGTACGGCTGCTCGATGAACGCACGGCGGACGGCTATGTGTTTCGGACCGATCTGAGGCTCCGGCCCGATGCGGGGGCGACGCAGGTGGCGCTCTCAACCGATGCGGCCATGATCTACTACGAAAGCTTTGGACAGAATTGGGAACGTGCGGCGCTGATCAAGGCGCGTCCGGTGGCCGGCGACATTGAAGCGGGTGAGATGCTGTTGGCCGATCTGGCGCCGTTCGTGTGGCGGCGGTATCTCGACTATGCGGCGATTGCCGATGTGCACGCGATGAAGCGGCAGATCCATTCGTTTCGCGGGTTCGGCAGCATCGGTGTTGCGGGACATAACGTGAAGCTCGGGCCTGGTGGTATCCGCGAGATTGAGTTTTTTGCGCAGACGCAGCAGCTGATTGCCGGGGGGCGGCAGAAGGATTTGCGAGTGCGGCGGACACTGGACGCGCTGTTGTGCTTGGAGGCGCGCAATTGGATCCGGCCGGAAGTGCGGGCGGATCTGTCGGCGGCTTATCTGGAATTGCGGCGCATCGAACACCGGGTGCAGATGGTGGCCGATGAGCAGACGCATGAATTGCCATCCGATCAGGCGGCGCTGGCAAGGTTCGCGCGGTTTACGGGCTTTCAATCGACAACGGACTTTGCGCGGCACTACACGGCGACACTTGAGGGCGTGCAAAAGCACTATCAAGAACTGTTCGAGAATGCGCCGGAGTTGACGGGCGACGGCGCGAACATGGTGTTTGCAGGTGAAAAGGATGATCCTGAGACCGTCGCGCAGTTGAAGAAAATGGGCTTCACGCAGCCGTCAGAGGTGTTGGCCACCGTGCGTGGGTGGCATCATGGACGCTATCCGGCGGTGCGGTCGCCGCGGGCGCGAGAATTGTTGACGGAAGTGCAGGTGTCGCTGGTCACGGCGCTGGCGGAGACGGCCGATCCTGATCGGGCATTCGCTGGATTTGACCGCTTTCTGGCGGCGCTGCCGGGTAGTGTGCAGCTGTTTTCGCTGTTGAAGGCCAACCCGGGCCTGTTGCGGCTCGTGGCTGACATCATGGGGACGGCGCCGCGGCTGGCGCGCGTTTTGGCGAAGCGTCCGCGGCTGCTCGATGCCGTAATCGATCCCCGCGCGCTGGCGATGTTGCCGTCGGCAACGGAGATCGATGCGGCGATTACGGCCGAGGTGGCGAATGCGCCCGATCAGCAGGATGTTCTCGATCGCACGCGCGTGGTTGGCAGCGAACAATCGTTCCTCATCGGAGTGCGGGTTCTGTCGGGCAGCATCAATGCCAGTCAGGCCGGCGAGGCGTATGCACTATTGGCCGACCGGTTGATCGCAGCACTTCATTGCGTGGTGGCCGGGGACCTGGAACGGGCGCATGGTCTTGTGCCGGGTGGCGCAGCTGCTGTCATTGCGATGGGGAAGCTCGGTGGGCGCGAGATGACGGCGACGTCCGATCTCGACCTCATCGTGGTCTATGATTTCGACGAGAACGCTAGTCAGTCCGAAGGCGAACGGCCCTTAGCACCCAGCCAGTACTATGCGCGCTTTACGCAGCGGCTCGTGACGGCGCTCACCGCCCCGACGGCGGAGGGAACGCTCTATGAGGTCGATTTGCGGCTCAGGCCATCGGGTCAGAAGGGGCCGGTTGCGACGCAGTTGTCGGGCTTTGTTGATTACCAGATCCGGGAGGCGTGGACCTGGGAGCATCTGGCGCTGACGCGGGCGCGGGTGGTCAGCGCCGAGCCGGAGCTGACGGCGAAGGTCGAGGCGGCCATTCACGCGACGCTGGTCCATGCGCGCGACCGGGCGAAGATTGCGGCCGATGTGCGCGAGATGCGGGCGCGGATCGTTGCGGACAAGGGCACGGACAACATCTGGAATTTAAAGCAGGTGCGCGGCGGGCTCGTCGATCTGGAGTTTATCGCCCAGTACTTGCAATTGGTCAGCGCGTCGGCACATCCCGAGGTGCTGGATCAGAACACGTGCGTTGCGTTCCAGAAGCTTGGCGATGCGGGGTGTCTCGACGCGGGGGATGCGGAGGCGCTGATCGCGTCGACGCGGTTGATCCACGACCTGACGCAGGTTTTGCGGTTGTGTCAGGACGGGACTTTCGATCCGGCAGTGGCGCCGAAGGGACTTAAAGAGCTGGCCGCGCGGGCCGGGGACTGCCCGTCGTTCGAGGCTTTGGAATTGAAACTCAAGGATATTTTGGCCGAGAACCATGCCCGGTTCGAGCGGTTGGTAGTGTGATCGGTTGAAAAATTCGACCGGTTGCGACGGGAAAGTTCAGTTCCTCCGTTGAAGCCATTGAAAACGGGGCGCTGGGCTCCGTTGTCAGCCGGCGGAGGACGGGTATGGGTAAGGCGGCAGGCATTTTAATTGCGGGGCTTCTAGCAGCGGGTGGGGCGGCTGGTGCGCTGGCAGCGGTCGGGGATCAAGACGGCAAGCTGGGCGCGAACGCTCAACAGCAGCGTGGTCCGGCGGGATTGAAGCGGTTTGATGCCAATGGCGATCAAGCCGTGACGGTTGAGGAATTTTTGAAGCGGCGCGTCGACGGCTTCACGAAGCGCGACAAAAACGGTGATGGGACCTTGGATGGGGCCGAATTGGGCCAGGCGCCGCTTGGCTTTCGGCAGCAGCGTCAGGAGCGGCGTGTTGAGCGCCTTCTTGTTCGGCTTGATGCGAATTCAGATGGCAAGTTGACCAAGCAGGAATTCGATGCCGAACCCGTTCGCGCTGATGGCCGCGGGGCAGCTCGCGCGGAGGAGCGCCGGCAGTTGATGTTCCAATTCTTTGATCGCAACGGCGATGGCGCGGTGGACAAGGCCGAGTTCGACGCCGGACGGGCGGAGGAGGCCGAGTTCAAAAAGCGCCGGCGGATGCATGCGCTGGATAGGGATGGCGATGGCAAGGTGACGTTGGAGGAGTTTACAGCCGATGCGCGCTTCCGCTTCCTGCGCCTCGATCTTGACCGGGATGGCCGCATTACCGCTGCCGACTTGCCGCCGGTGGAGCGGCAGCGATGGTCGCAGCGCTGATGGGGTGGAGGTGTTTGCCGAGGTGAAGGCTGGCGTCAGCCCCCGGAAGAATGCAAGACTTGAGCAGTCTTCATCGGGCGGCGGGCATAGGCCGGAGATCGTAGTGGCAGCAGGGGACGCGACGCCGGGTCGGCAGCCCGGCACCGGATGGCGGGGCGCGGATCGGGAGGATGAAGCCCTCCTGATGCGCGTCGTCACGCGTGATCCGGCGGCGTTCCGGCTGATCGTCGACCGGCATATGCCGCGGCTGATTCTGCTGGCGCGGCGTCTGTTGCGGGATGAGGCCGAGGCGGAAGACGTAGCGCAGGAAGCTTTGCTGCGGCTGTGGCGGCAGGGGCAGGGTTTGGATGTGGGACCGGCGGGCGTGGGTCCGTGGTTGAAGCGCGTCGTGTCGAACCTGGCGATCGACAAGCTGCGGGTGCGCGGCCGTTTCGATGTCACGGACGAACCGCCAGAGCAGCCGCAGGCGGCCAGTCAATTGCGCGGGCTTGAACAGCGCGAATTGGCCGACCGCGTTGAGGACGCGTTACGGCAATTGCCGGACCGGCAGCGGCTGGCTTTGACAATGTTTCACTACGAAGGCCTCAGCATGCAGGAGGTCGGCGGACTGATGGGGGTCTCGGCGGAAGCGGTGGAATCGCTGCTCGCCCGGGCCCGGCGGAGTTTGAAGGTGGCACTTGCGGCCGAGTGGCAGGCGCTGCGCAGCGACGCTAACCCCGACGAATGACAAAGATGATGGACGCCAGAACGGCGGCATGGACGAAGAAGACGAGGACAGGGACGATGACGACGGCAGATCACATGCACAGGCTTCGCACCGTGTTGGACGCCTATGGGGCGGATCCGGCACGCTGGCCCGCTGCTGACCGGACGGTGCTCGAACCTTTTGTGGCGCAGAGCGCCGAGGCACGGGCGCTCATGGCGGCGGAGGCTCAGTTCGACGGCGTGCTCTCCCAAGTTGCCCGAACCGTACCGGCGGCCACGGCCGATCGTGCGCGTGCGGCACTGTTTGCGAAGCTGGACGGCGAACTGGAAGCGGCAGCGGCCGCCCCCGGCGTGGTCGTGCCATTCGCCCGCAAAACTGTGCGGCCTCCGGCTGTAGCGGACACACGAGGCTTCTGGAAGGAAGCATCGGTGATGGCGGCTTCGCTGCTGGTTGGTTTCTTTACGGTCTCGCAGGGCCTCCTGGAGGGAAGTGGCTTCGATCCGGTGCAGTTGACGGTCAGCAGCGTTGACGATGCCGATGATGTGAGTGCCATCGCGCTGGGCCATGCAGATGCAGAACCTTCCGAGGAGGACCTGCTTTGAGCGATCTTTCCACGCCAACAAATCCGGCTGGCCCGGCGCGGAAATGGCGCTGGCTGCTGTTGATTTCGGTCGCGTTGAATCTTGTCTTCGTCGGGGGGCTCGCCGCGTTGTGGTGGAAGGGCCCGCCTGGGCCATGGCGCGGGGGCGCGTCGCAAACGGCGTTCGGGTTGATGAAGTTTTCGCGCGAGTTGCCCGACGAGCGCCGGGACGCCGTGCGCCGGCATTTGAAAGAGGCGCGTCCGGTGCTCAAGGCGGCGCAGGTTGAATTGCGGCAGGCACGGGTTAAGGCAGCAGAGGTTCTAGGTTCGGCCTCCTATACACCTGAAGCCATGCGGGCGGCGCTCGATTCGGTGGCCGCCACCGACAACCGGCTGCGCTCCATGGGTACGGA
Source organism: Hyphomicrobium sp. 12-62-95 (assembly GCA_002279935.1). GTDB lineage: Bacteria > Pseudomonadota > Alphaproteobacteria > Rhizobiales > Hyphomicrobiaceae > JAGVSR01. The sequence continues at coordinate 213,893 of NCCZ01000009.1, forward strand.
TGCGCTGATGAAGGCGATCGGTGAATTGACGGCGGACGACCGGCAGAAACTGGCGGCGTCTTGGACGCGGCGGTTGGAGCGCGAGCAACGGCGCAAAGGCAAGCGCGATCGCGACGACGGGCCTGCGGATGGTGCTGCCGACGCGCCGTGAGGTGGTCTGTGAGGCGATTGTGACTTAGGCGATCGTGAAAAAGTCGGGTTGGGCCGGCCGGTCGAAAATTGTTGTCACTTGCCAGCTGTCGTGGTCATCGGTTTCGATGAGGCCTGAGCCTTGCTGTTCGAGCAGAACGCGGGCGATGCAAACGGTCAGCGGGGCTTGACCTTCATCGGCGCGGGGTTGGGCCTTCTCGACCCGGATGGTGAGCGCCACGGTTTCTGCGTCTTCCGCCACGTCAATCGTGATGGTCCCAGAGCGCCGCGTGCGTTCGGCTGCTTCGGCCAATAGATTGATCAAGATCTGGCGGATGGGACGTGCTTCGCCCGTAATGTCGAGGCCGGAGAGGGCCGGCAGGTTCACGGTGAGGCCACGGGTCGTGATCTCTGGTGCATGGAAATCGGCGGCGTCGCGCAGGAGTTCTGAAAGGCAAAGCGTGCGAGCGGTATCAGTGGCGTTAGTCTTGGCGAGTGACGATGTGAGCGCCAAGGTGTCTTCGGTGCATTTGAGAAGCGAGCGGCTGCATTCGCGAATGTGACGGGTGTAGTCGCGATAGCGGTCGTGGCCGAGGGGTCCGAACAGTTCGGCGCCCATGAGGTCGGAGAAGCCGATTACGGCGTTGAGCGGCGTGCGCAGTTCGTGGCTCATGCGGGCGGTCAGTTCAGCCCAGAGCTGGCTGCGCATTTCGGATTCATGGCGGGCGCGGCTGGCGGCATCTGCGACTTCGACGAGGCGCTGCGATTGGCGTTCCAGATCGAAGGTCCGCAGGTCGGCGGCGGGCTGCGCCGCCTCCGTCGCGGTGTGTTGTGCCCGGTTTAGAGCCAAGACGACGAGGGTTAGTCCCGTCAGCGTCAGGAAGATCGGCAAGGGCGGGCTCGTCGGGCCGATCACGGCGGCGGCGATTGCCGTCAAATGGAGCGCTGCTGCCAATTGCAGCCAGCGGTCGGAGGCGATGGCCTCCTTGATCGACGTCTGATTCAGCCACGTGCCCAGCACGGTCAGCGACGCCTGCGCGGACGCAGACTGCTCCCGTGGATGGGCGGACCCGATCCGCGCCATCCTATCCCCCTCGCCCAATGTCTTTCAGTTCTGCCCAGTGCTTTCAGCCGGTACTCACGACTGATTCGCTTGGATCAAATTCACTGATTCGCGACTCGCATGTCGAGGGAGATTAAATCGGGTCAAGGCCTTGGATTCGTTATATTCAACTATCGAGCATTTTGGTCACGATCTCGAAGACGTCGCGGGAAATCGTCTCGGATTTGGCGACCTTTTGAAGGGCCTTGCGGGCGTGTGCGCGTCGGCTGGGTTCCAGGGATTTCCACGACCTGAAGCAGCCTAACATGCGGGCGGCGATCTGGGGATTGAGTGCATCGATTTTAAGAACTTCGCCGGCGACGAACTGGTAGCCGGCGCCATCGGCGCGGTTGAACTGGAGTGGGTTCTGGAGGGCGAAGTTGCCGATGAGCGCGCGCACCTTGTTGGGCATGGCGTAGCTGAAGAGCGGATGGCTCGTCAGGTCGCGGACACGGTCGAGGGCATCGGGCAGCGCGGATTGCGCCTGGGCGGCAAACCAGGTGTCGATGACGAGGTGATCCGACTTCCATCGGTCGTGGAAGGCGTCGAATGCATCGGCGCGTTCGGGGATATCGAGGCTGGAGATGACGACAAGGGCGTGGGCCTGGTCGGTCATGGAGGCCGCTTTGCGGAAGTGGTCCCAGACGCGTTTGAGGTCACGGGGTTCGCCGCGGGCGGCGAGCAGGGTGAGGACCGCGTTGCGCAGTGCGCGTTTGCCGGCGCTGCGGGCATCGGGCGAGAAAGCGCCGCGCGGGGCTGTGGACGCGTAAATCGCTTCGAGGTCGTCGCCCAGTGTGGTGGCAACAAGTCTGGACAGGTGCGTGTGGGCGCGATGGATCAGTTCGGGATCGACGTTGCGGCCGATCTCGCGAGCAATATCGTTCTGGCCCGGCAGGCGCAGGAGTTCGGCCCGGTATGCGGGGTTCAGGTCGCGGCCGGCGATGGCAAGGCCCAGGGCCTTGGCGAAGTTGGCACCTCGCGTGGCGCGCTTGCCTTCCTTTAAGAGGGCGACGTTGGCGATGAGGGTGCGCGTCGCATAGGCGTTGGCCGACTGCCAGCGATTGAACAGATCGACATCGCGGGCGATCAGAAATTCGAGGTCGCGGTCGGAAATGTCGAGGGTAAGGCGGACGGGTGCGGAAAAGCCCTGCAGCAGCGATGGCACAGGGCGGGAGGGCACATCCGTGAAGTGAAACGTTTCCGTGCGCTCGGTGATTTCGATGATGCCGTTTTCGACCGGTTCTCCGCTGTCGAGTTTGAGTTCGATGGGTTGGCCGTTGGCGCCCAGGAGCGAGAGGCGCAGGGGAATATGCAGCGGCTGCTTCTTTGGCTGACCAGCCGTGGGGCGCTGCATCTGTTCGACTTTGAGCGCGGCGGTCTTTGAGGCGCGATCCCAGGTCAGCGATGTCACGAGTTCGGGCGTGCCCGACTGGAGATACCAGAGCTTGAACTGGGCGAGGTCGCGGCCGGAGGCCTCTTCGAAGCACGCCAGGAAATCTTCGATGGTGGCCGCGTCGCCATCGTGGCGCGCGAAATAGAGGTCCATACCGGCGCGGAAGCCGTCCTTGCCGAGCAGCGTCTCGATCATGCGCACGAGTTCGGCGCCTTTCTCGTAAACGGTCGGCGTATAGAAGTTGTTGATCTCGATGTAGGTGTCGGGGCGCACGGGATGCGATAGGGGGCCGTTGTCCTCGGGGAATTGGGTCGCCTTCAATTGGCGCACGTCGTGGATGCGTTGGACGGTCGGGTCGCGCTCGTCGGAGGAGAACTCCTGGTCGCGATAAACCGTCAGGCCTTCCTTCAGGCAGAGTTGGAACCAGTCGCGGCAGGTGATGCGGTTGCCGGTCCAGTTGTGGAAGTATTCGTGGGCGACGACGCTTTCGATGGCCTCGAACATGGCGTCCGTTGCGGTCTCGGGGGAGGCCAGGATCAGACGATCGTTGAAGATATTGAGACCTTTGTTCTCCATCGCGCCCATGTTGAAATCTGATACGGCGACGATATTGAACACATCGAGGTCGTATTCGCGGCCAAAGCGCTTCTCATCCCAGTTCATCGAGCGTTTGAGCGCATCCATCGCCCATTCGGCGCGGGCTTCCTTGCCGTGCTCGACGTAGATGGCGAGATCGACTTTGCGGCCGGACATGGTCTTGAAGGGCGACCGGATGTGCGCTAGGTCGCCGCCGACGAGGGCGAAGAGGTAGCAGGGCTTGGGGTGGGGATCGTGCCAAACGGCGAAGTGGCGTTTGCCGCGCTCGAGTTTGCCACTTTCAATGGGATTGCCATTGCCGAGAAGGACGGGGGCGAGCGCAGTGTCGGCTTCGATGCGGGTGGTATAGACCGAAAGAACATCAGGGCGGTCGAGGAAGAAGGTGATGCGGCGGAAGCCTTGCGCTTCGCACTGGGTGCAGAAGACGCCGCGCGACCGGTAGAGCCCTTGCAGGGCGGTGTTGGCTTCCGGGTTAATCGTGACCACTGTTTCGAGCGTGAAGGGCTCTGATGGCACCTTTGTCATGGTCAGGTGCGTGGCCGATAGACGGTAGTGCGCTGGGTCTAGAGCTTTGCCGTCGAGTTTGATGCGCTCAAGCTTCAACTGCTCGCCGTCGAGTTTTAAAGCGCCCGGCTTGCCCTTATGAGCGGGATTGGGCCGGATCGCGAGCGTTGAGCGGACCTTCGTCGCCGTTGGATGAAGGGCGAACTCCAAATCGACCGTGTCGATGAGGTAGGCCGACGGGCGATAGTCTTCGAGGCGGATTGGGCGGGGCGTGTCGGTTTTCATGGATGTCTTAGGGGCTCGGCTCAGCGACAGATTCATCGGAGCGGCGACACTAGGGGGCAAAATTTGATCCGTCATCCCATAAGGCAAAAGGCTCGCGCGAAGGATGCGTTCCGCGATTCGCTTCAGGATGGGGTGCGGTTGCTTTAGCGGGTATCCATGGTGCGCCTAGCGGCATAGGTGCGCGCAGTTTGTGAAGGGGCTTCGGCAAACATCGCCCTGTAGTCTTGGGCGAAGCGGCCGAAATGCCAGAAGCCCCAAGCGGTGGCGGCTTCGGTGACGCTGCCGCATTGTTTGAGGGTTCGTCGTGCGGCGTTCAAACGGACGGCTCGAAGATATTGGGCCGGGCGAATGCCGAGTGTGCGCTGGAAACAGGTTTGCAGGGTTCGCCGCGAGATGTCGAGCGATCTGCAGATATCTTCGATCGTGAGATTAGTGTTTGCTTGCTCCAGGACGAGATTTTGCGCGTCGCGGACCACTGCGTGGCACCGCGTTTCGGTGAGGGACAAGGGTTGCTCGCTGTCATCGGGGCTCAGGCATGCGATGACAGCGCGGGCCGCATCGGCTGCGAAGGCGCCGGAGAGTGCGGGCGCTGCTGCGCCGATCTGGCCGGACTGCAGCGTTTCGACGGCACCGGTCAACAAGAGGCGTAATTTCTGCTGCACGGCCGGCTGGATCGGCTTGAGGCGGGCGCGTTGCGCGTGGAGTGCCAGCGTCTCGAATTCGTCGGACAGCATGACCGTGTGCAGGATCGCAACAGGGATAACCAGGCCTGCCATGTCGAGGCCGTTGGGGGTTTGATATTCAAAGCCGTTCGATCCGGAGAAAATGTGCGCCTGGCGGCCATCGCAGGATTGGCCGCAGAACTTGGCGGAGCCGGGGATCGAGAGTGGGATACCGATCGCAACGAGACCGTCGGGGAGGGCGCCCACTTGATGCAGCGACTGATTGGTTTTTTCGCGGAAGACATAGACGTGGCCCAGTGCAGCTTCGCATAGTTCGCCGCTGAACGCGCCGCCGGAGAGCTGATTGTAGGTCTGGTTCCAGCCGTCGAGGAGGGCCGCCTGCTCGTCGATGTCGCGCGTATGGAATGTCCGCAGCGTGGGGGGCGGGTCCTTCTGCGCTGGTGCCGGCATGCGGATCTGCCCCCATCAAATGAAGGACTTTGACCTTACGCACAAATGCGCGGGCCGAGCAAGGTGGCCGCACCGCACCCATCGTGCGGGCAATGCTGCGCTGCAACGCAATCGGGACGTTTGCACCAAAGGCTGAGAGGTTGCCGTGGGGCGTTGCCGAAACTGGATAGCGGATCAGGTGGCGTGTCGCGTACACGGGCCGGGAAGTCCCGCGGCCGGCGTGGCTAGATTTGGTCATCAGAAGGCGCACGATTTTGCGTCGTCGATGGCTAAGGCCACGCCCGGAATAATCGGGGCTCGTAACACTGGGGAGACGAGCGCATGGAAACGCATGGACCGTCCGGCGTCGAATACGAAGCCGTAGACAAAGACTATTTTGATAATCGGCAACTGAAGCGCGGTGCGGCGGGTTGGGTTTTGCTCGTCGGTCTTGGCGTCGCTTACGTGATTTCCGGCGATTTCGCCGGCTGGAACTTCGGATTGGAGCAGGGCGGTTGGGGCGGTCTGATGATCGCGTCGCTGCTCATGGCGCTGATGTACACGTGCATGTGCTTCGCGCTGGCTGAGTTGGCAACGATTGCGCCGACGGCGGGGGGTGGTTACGGGTTCGCGCGGCGGGCGTTCGGACCCTGGGGCGGCTTCCTGACGGGGACGGCGATCCTCATCGAGTATGCGATCGCGCCGGCGGCAATTGCGGTGTTCATCGGCGGCTATATGAAGTCGCTGTTTGAAATCGATATCGCGCAGTGGGTGATCTCGGGAGGGTTCTTCGCGGTCTTTCTCGGCATTCATATCATGGGTGCGGGCGAAGCCTTGCGGCTGATCTTCGCCATCACGGCCTTGGCGGTGATCGCGCTGGTGGTCTGGTGCGTTGCGATGGTGCCGTTCTTCGACAGCACCAAGCTGTTCGATATCGCGGTCAATCCGGAAGCGGCTGGCGCGTCGCCGTTCCTGCCGTTCGGATATTTCGGCATCTGGGCTGCCATTCCATTCGCGATGTGGTTCTTCCTGGCGATTGAGGGCGTGCCGCTGGCTGCGGAAGAAACGCAGGATCCCAAGCGTGATCTGCCGCGCGGTTTGATCGCCGGCATGTTCATCCTGCTCGCCTTTTGTATGTTGATCCTGGTGCTCGGGCCGGGCGCCGTCGGATCGGAGGCTCTCAAGACCAACACCAATCCTCTGGTGGCGGCGCTTGAGCATCCCTCGACATATGGCGGTCCGACAATGCTTTCGAAGTTCGTGAACTTCGTTGGTCTGGCCGGGTTGATCGCCAGCTTCTTCTCGATCATCTACGCGTACTCGCGGCTCATCTTCGCCATGTCGCGCGCCGGGTATCTGCCGCGCGGCCTGTCTCTCACCAACTCGCGGCAGTCGCCGTGGATCGCGCTGATTGTACCCGGAATCGTCGGCTTCTTGCTGTCGCTCACGGAGCAAGGGGATCAGTTGATCCTGATGGCTGTGTTCGGAGCGACGATCTCGTACATCCTGATGATGGCGTCGCACATCAAGCTTCGGGTGTCGGAGCCGGATCTGCCGCGGCCCTACACGACGCCGGGTGGTATCCTGACGTCGGGAATAGCACTCGTGCTCGCTTGCATTGCACTGGTTGCCGTCTTTTTGAGCGACAAGACCATGGCTGTGGCGGGAACCCAGATCAGCGTGGCGGCACTCTCGGCGATCGCTTACGCCGTTTTCGTTGCGTACTTCGCGCTCTATAGTCGGCATCATCTGGTGGCGCACGCGCCGGGCGAGGAAGATGCCGGCTGATGCCGCAGCCGTGACGTGATCAAGATATGTTTGCGCCGGCCGCCGACACGCGGCCGGCGAAGGAGGATGACATGGCGGGTTATGCTTACGTGAGCGGGCACGAACGGTATGTGTTCCGCGACCTCAAGGACCTCATGGCGAAGGCGACGCCGCTCAGGTCGGGCGACCTGTTGGCCGGGGTGGCCGCCGGTGACGACACGGAGCGGGCCGCCGCGCAATTGGCGCTGGCCGACGTTCCACTGGGCGTTTTCCTGCAGGAGATGGTCGTTCCGTACGAGACCGACGAGGTCACGCGGCTGATTATCGACAGTCACGATGCGGACGCCTTCAAGGCAGTTTCACATTTGACGGTCGGCGGGTTTCGCGACTGGCTGTTGTCGGATCATGCGACGACCGAGGCGCTCGCCAAGCTGGTTTCGGGGCTAACGCCGGAAATGGTTGCGGCGGTCTCGAAGATCATGCGGGTGCAGGATCTCGTCATGGTGGCGAAGAAGTGCCGCGTGGTGACCAAGTTCCGCAATACGATCGGCCTCGAAAGCCGCATGGCGACGCGGTTGCAGCCGAACCATCCGACCGATGACGCGGCGGGCATCGCGGCGAGCATCGTCGATGGCCTGCTTTACGGCAACGGCGATGCGGTGATCGGGATCAATCCAGCGACCGATAGTATCGGTCAAGTGACGTCGCTCGTGCAGATGCTCGACGGCATCATCAGCCGGTATGAAATTCCCACGCAGTCGTGCATTCTGACCCATGTGACGACGACCATCGAAGCGATCAACCGCGGGGCGCCGGTTGATCTCGTGTTCCAGTCGATCGCGGGAACGGAGGCGGCGAACAAGAGCTTCGGCATCGACTTGAAGATCTTGAAGGAAGGCTATGAAGCCGGGTTGTCGCTCAAGCGCGGCACGGTTGGCGACAACGTGATGTATTTCGAAACGGGGCAGGGGAGTGCCTTATCGGCGAATGCGCATCACGGCGTCGATCAGCAGACCATCGAGGCGCGGGCGTACGCGGTGGCGCGGCCGTTCAAGCCGCTGCTGATCAACACCGTCGTCGGCTTTATTGGGCCGGAGTATTTGTACGACGGGCGGCAGATCGTGCGCGCGGGGCTCGAGGACCATTTCTGCGGCAAGCTGCTCGGGCTGCCGATGGGCTGCGATATTTGCTACACGAACCATGCGGAAGCCGATCAGAACGATATGGACGTTCTGCTCACCATGCTGGGCGTGGCGGGGATCAACTTCATCATGGGCATTCCCGGCTCGGACGACGTGATGCTGAACTATCAAACGACGTCGTTCCATGATGCGCTGTATGTGCGTCGCGTCCTTGGATTGAAGCCAGCACCGGAGTTCGAGGCGTGGCTGAAGGCGCAGGAAATTTTTGCAGCCGGCGAACAGGTGAGTTTGGGGCCGGATGTGCCGCGCGCGTTTCGCCGCGCGATTGCTGCGGAGTGAGGGGCGATGGCGGACCATGACATGAGCGACAAGCCCCGGGGCGTGACAATTGCCAATCCGTGGACGCATTTGCGCAAGCACACGCCGGCGCGCATTGCGCTGGGGCGGACGGGCGTGAGCTTGCCCACGACGGAGCATCTGGCTTTTCAGTTGGCGCATGCGCGGGCGCGCAGTGCCGTCCATCACGCGATGGATATGTCAAAATTGGTGCAGGATCTGGCGCGGTTTGGGCCGGTCGTGGAGGTGCAGAGTGCTGCGACGGACCGGCCAGCTTATTTGCAGCGGCCTGATTTGGGGCGGAAGCTGTCGGCAGAGTCCGCGGCGAAGCTCGCGGCTGAGGTGACGGGACCGTTCGATGTGGCGTTTGTGATTGCGGACGGGCTGTCGGCGTTCGCGATCGAGAAGAACATCGTGCCATTCCTGGAGGCGATGCTGGCGGTCTCTGACAAGGCGGGATGGTCGCGTGCGCCGCTGATCGTGGCGGGGCAAGGGCGGGTGGCACTTGGCGACGAGATTGGTGCCATCATCGGGGCGCGCATGGTGGTGATGCTCATTGGCGAGCGGCCGGGTTTGTCGTCGCCCGATAGCCTCGGCATCTATCTCACGTATGGTCCCAGGGTTGGTCTGACGGACGAAGCGCGCAACTGCATTTCGAATGTGCGGAGCGAGGGCTTGTCCTACGCGGAGGCGGCGTACAAGCTGCACTATCTCGCGTCGGAAGCGCTGAAGCGGTCGCTGTCGGGCGTGAATTTGAAAGATGATGCGGAGGTTCTGCCGAAGCCTGATGGCGTGGGGGCCGGCAACTTCTTGCTCGATGCGCCGAAGAGCTAGTTGCGCGGACGGGTGAGCAGCGTGTCGGGGAGCGGGCGCGATTTCACTTCGCGCAGCGCGAAGCTGGAGCGCAGGCGCGTGACGCCCGGAAGGCGCGAGAGCTCCTGGCGATGGATGCGCTCGTAATCGGTGAGGTCGCGGGCAAGGACCGTCAGCACGTAGTCATCTTCGCCCGACATCAGGTGGCACGACACCACCGAGGGCGCAGCAGCGATGGCTTTCTCGAATTCGGCCAGCAGGATTTCGCTTTGGCTCTGCAAGCTGATCTGGACCAGGACGGTCATGTCGAGCCCGAGGGCGGAGCGGCTGACGCGGGCCTGGTAGCCTTCGATGACGCCTTTCTCCTCTAGGGCTCTGATGCGCCGGGCGATGGCGGTGGGCGACAGGGGGATGCGCTCGGCGAGCTCGACCTGGGAGAGCCGCCCATTCTCCGAGAGGGCGCTCAGGATGGCCATATCAAGCGCATCTAGGTCCACTGGCGCATGAATCCTGCGTTATTGTGCTTTATCGTGCTTATTATCTGCGCATTGAGTTCAAAATACAAGTCAGATTGCTGACCTTCGGCGCGCGAATGTGATCACATTTAACCCAGCGAATTTGCCCGCCAGGAGGACATCATGCGGATCGGCGTTCCCACAGAGATCAAGACCAACGAGTACCGGGTCGGCTTGGTGCCGGGGTCGGTGCGCGAACTGACCGCCAAGGGTCATGAGGTGTTCGTGCAGGCGGGTGCCGGCGCCGGAATCTTTGCCGATGATAATGCCTACGAATATGCCGGGGCTAAGATTCTTCCCGACGCGGCGGCCGTTTTCGCTCACAGCGAGATGATCGTGAAGGTGAAGGAGCCGCAGAAAGTCGAGTGGGAGCGGCTGCGTCCGGACCACATCCTGTTCACGTATCTGCATCTGGCGCCCGACGCGGAGCAGGCCAAGGGGCTTCTTGCTTCGGGTGCGACGGCGATTGCTTATGAGACAGTGACGGATGCGAACGGCGGTCTGCCTCTGCTGGCTCCCATGAGCGAAGTGGCGGGGCGTTTGTCGATCGAAGCGGCAGCGATTGCGCTGCGCCGTCCGACGGGTGGTTGCGGCGTGCTGATGGGCGGCGTGCCGGGTGTGAAGCCGGCGAAGGTAGTTGTGCTTGGCGGCGGTGTGGTCGGCACGCATGCGGCGCGCATGGCTGCGGGGCTCGGCGCGGACGTGACGATCCTCGACCGGTCGTTGCCGCGGCTGCGGCAGCTCGATGATCTGTTTCAGGGGCGCGTGCGCACGCTCGCTTCCACGATGTCGACTGTGGAAAGCGAGGTGCTGGCGGCCGACGTGGTCGTGGGTGCGGTGCTGGTTGCAGGGGCGAGTGCGCCCAAGCTCGTGACGCGGGACATGCTGAAAGCCATGAAGCAAGGCGCGGTTCTGGTCGATGTTTCGATCGATCAGGGTGGGTGCTTTGAGACGTCGAAGCCGACGACGCATGCCGACCCGACGTTCGAGGTCGATGGGATCATTCATTATTGCGTCGCCAACATGCCGGGCGCGGTGCCGAATACGTCGGCGCAGGCGCTGAACAACGCGACGCTGCCGTTCGTGTTGAAGCTCGCCGAGAAGGGGCTCGCTGCGTTCGACCGCGATCCGCATCTGGCGGCGGGGCTGAACGTCAAGGACGGCCGCATCATGCATCAGGCCGTTGCCCTGTCGCTGGGCTTCGATCGGCTGGGCGAGGGAAAGCCGGTGGCGCTCGCGGCTGAATAAGGCGCGGGCGCAGATCTAAAAGCGAGATTGAGCGGGGTGGCGCCAAGAGCGCTGCCCCGCTTTTTTTGTGTTTCAGTGTGGGCCGGAATTTGCCGTGGCAGTGCGACGGGCGCGCTCGAAGTGGAAGATGATCAGCGCGCTGGCTACGGCGGCGAAGAAACACCAGACGGAGGTGAAGGCGTTCCAATACATCCAATAGGAGACGATGGAGCCAATGAAAATGACGAAGCCTGCGAGCGCCACGGCTCGATGCGATGAGAGCATGAGCGAGAGGCAGGTGGCGACGGGATAGAGGATGCGGATTGCGAACGGCAGATCCGGGTCGGCGCTATAGGCGATGTGGTGGTCTTGGATGCTAGCGGTACGCGGGGCATCGGCGAGAGCTGTGAAAAAGTAGAGCGCGACGGCGACGCCGGCTGCGATGCACAGCGCGATCCACGTTTTGCGGCGTGGGTCTGGCTCGGCTGCGTAGGCGGCGAGCGGGGCGAAGACCGGCCAAAAGACCAGGGCGAAAATCAGGAAGCCTTCGGTGAGTGCGGCGCTGGTGGCGGATGTGGGATCGCGCGCGAGATGGAGCCAGAGAAAGCCTTCGATGGCCTGTTGGAGCGCGAAAAAGACCGGCATGGCGGCGAGCGGCCAGTCGCCTGGTTCGCGGACGCGGGACAAGCAGGCGGCTCCGGCGGAGCCGGCGACCGCGGCGGCGATGAAGCTGGCTGGGGCGGAAAAGCACATGCTGGCCTCACTCCGGGGGTGTTTGGTCAGAGTGTGCGGGCGGGCGAGAGGCCGGGCAAGACTTTCTCAGCGCGTTCGTTGGTTCACTGCTTCTGATCGTGCAGCCGCTGGCGGAAGTCGGCGATGGAGACGATGGCGCGGGAGTGCTCGCCGGAGCCGATCTGACGGATGCCGTCTTCGGCGGTGACGCGGAAGAAAAGGCGGCGGCCTTTGATCTCAATGAGTTCGGCGGTGGCGGTGACGAAACGGCCGATGGGCGTTGGGGCAGTGTGGTCGACGGCGATGCGGATGCCAAGCGATGTGTGACCGGCGTCGAGGAGGTGTTCGCTGGCGTCGACGGCTGCGGCTTCCATCAGGGCGATCATGACGGGGGTGGCGAGGACGGCTTCGCCACCGCTGCCGACATGGGCGGCGGTGTGGGTGTCGTCGACGGTGATGGTGGCCGATCCCGTGGCGCCCACCTGCAAGGGACCCGCTTCTTGCATTGTGTTCTCTGTTTCAGCCATGGCGTGAGTGTGCCAGCAGTTTGGCTGGCGGGGAAGACAAAGTGGCTAATCGGCTTCAGGACGGAAGAGGTCGCCGGCGCAGTTGAGGTAGGCTTGGCGCACGCGATGGGGCATAGGACGGGGGAGATCGTAGGCGATCGTGTTGCCGTTCGTGGTGACGAATTCGAAGCGGCCACCCATCACCATCAATTCTTGCGCGAAGCTCGAACCGGCAAAGCCTTCAAGGACGGTGCGGGTTTCGACGAGGCCATCGCCCAAGAGTTTCGATGGGGGAAAGAGGACGGCGGTGTCGTGCGAGGCGGTGGCAAGTCGCACGGATTTGATCGCGTCGCTGCTGGCATTGGGACGGGCGCGAACGGCAAAGGCGGTGCGATCGCCGTCGCGAAACGCGATCATCTCGCCGATGGCAGACGCCTTGCCGCTTGTTACCGTCGAGGTGAGGCCGCAGCCGGCAATCTCGCCGTTTTCCAGTAGCGTGACGGGGTCAACGGTCACAAGCGGCTCCGCGCTTGCCAATGATGTGGGGACCATGGCGAGCGCGAGCAGAATCGTGAACCGTGCGTGGGGGCGCATTACTGCGCCTTCGACATTTCGATGAGGCCGGGGGCGACGCTGCCGGCGGGCCCGATCTCTTTGTAGGCTTCCTTGCAGCTCAATTGGTGGGCGAGGCGGCAGGGGTTTGGATCGGCTGTGTGAGCGCAGGCGAGCGTCTTCTTCCACGATTTGAGAACGGTTTCGGCCTGGACGTTGAATTTCTCCAGATCGGCGCCGGTGAAGGCGGATGCGAGCGCTTCGGCCTTGGAGGTTGGTTTCATGTCGAGGCAGACGGCGGCCATGCCGGCGGCTTGGCCGTAGCGAATGCCGGCGTCGCGGGGATTGGTGAGGTCGCCGAATTTCGCAGGCGACGGCGCGGTGGCGTCTTCGGCAATGGCTGGTGCGTGGGCTGTTGCTATGACCGCAACGAGAGCTATGGCGAACAGACGGGCGGCCAGCTTGGCGAGGTTAGGCATCAGTTTCCTCCGGGATGATTTCCCGAGTGTACGAGATGGCGGCGGGATCGGGTCAGTGGTTTTCGATGCTGCGGCGCGTCATTGGTGCGCTCGACCTAGGGCGCGAATTCCAGGAGACCGGGCAGCGCGGTGCCTTCGGGGCCGATCTCGCTCCATGTCGCGGTGCAGCTCAGGATCTTGGATTTGCGGCAGGAATTGATTTCGCGCGGCGCTTGGGCCGGGTCGACGTCCTGACAGAGGAAGGCCTTGTCCCAAGCGAGGATGATTTTCTGGCTGGCGGCGTCGAAGGCGGCGCGGTCGGCGTCTTTGATGGCGGCGGCCAGGGTCGTGACTTTAGCCGTGGTGCGGGCCCCCGGGCAGATCTTGGCCGCCGACAGCGCTTGGCCGTGGCGGGCGCCCTGTTCATCGATGGACGGGCTTTGCGCGGCCGCAGGGGATGCGGTCGCGACGAGGGCGATCAGACCGGCCATGAATGACTTTGTCATGCAGCGCTGATTATCACTCGGGTGGGCCGACGCAAGACGCTCCCGCAGGTCACGCGTCGGCGAGGGCTTCCAACCCGGCGGCATCCGTGATGACGACGGCGCCATCCCGCTCGGTCACAAGGCCGCGATTGCGCAGGGTTGTGAAGGCTGAGACAACCTCGGCGGCCGGCATATCGAGCAGAGCGGCCAGTGATGCCGTACCATCGTTGCCGGCTGAGAGATGCGTTTCGCCGGAGCGGCAGGCCGTGCCGGCTACCGCGACGAGGTAGGCCGCGATGCGATTGATGGCGGGGCGCAGACCGGGCTGCAGGGCCCGGCGGCGGAGATAGTCGAATTCGCGATCGGTGGCGGACGACAGACGGGCTGCCAGCGCTGCGTTGGACTGGAGGGCCTGATCGAGTTCGGCCCGCGTCAACGGCACAACGGTGGTATCGATCATCGCCTGCGCCGTTGTTACGTGTTCGCTGAGCGAACCCAGGCCAACGATGTCGCCGGGGAAAGCGCACTCGATCACGTCGTGGCTGCCATCGGGCCAGACGATGTAATGGCAAAGTGCGCCGGTCTCGACGACGTAAGCAGCGGCGCGGGGCGTTCCTGGCGTGAAGAGGCTGTCGCCATGCGCGATCATGCGGCGGTTCCTTTCGGGCGCCGGCGCAGCCGTCTTCTCGCGGTTGGCCGCGGGACGGGCGCCAGCGAACTGGCCATTGTCGGCGATCAGCATCCTCTACTCCATACAACTGATGAGGACGTGGGTTTCGCGCCTGCCACAATCAAGTCGCAATCTGCAACTGTGACAGACGTTTAAGTAACGATGGCTCATCCGAAAAGTTTCAGCTGTCCCGCGAGGAACAGAGACATTTTCCGCAAAATGGCGATGCGCCGCAGTGTCCCGGCACCTTTTCAGGATGTCAGACGCGGTTCGGGGCGTCGAGAAATTGGTGCGATAAAAGTGAACAGTTTTATTGGTTTACGCGTTTGCGATTAGGGGCAACGCAGAAGATCGCGGGCGGCACCGTCTTCGGTCAGCGTCAGCGTGTCGCCGGACACGGTTAGCGTCACATCGATGGACTGCTGGTCGCCTTCGATGCTGCAGGCCGCTTTGCCCGACCATTCGCCGGCGCCGCTGGACTTCAATCCGTCGAATGTGCAGTGGGCTTCGTGCTGGTCATAGCCCTTGGCCGTGAGGACCAGAGGCGCGTCCTGACTGTCTTGGCCGGTCTTGCACTGGGCGAGGTCAGCGGCCCACGTGCCCGCAAAATCGGCTGCCTGCGCAGGCAGGGCTGCGAAGCCGATCATCGCGTTCACAACACATGCTGCGATCATCAAGCGGGGTGAATGGGGGGCGGGCATGTCTTGATCTCCGGATCTTTGGCAGTTTTGGTGGTGAAGAGCGTAGGCGCGGTGATGTGGTCAAATCGAGGTATGGCATAAGCCGATTTAGCGGGCGGGAGAAAACTCTCCTTTTGCGTACTGCGCAAGGCGCTCGGGTGGCACGGCATATTCGGTCACGCAATAATCGGGGCGGGCGTGGAGTTTTTGGGTGAACTCGGAGCGGGTCTTGTCGAACGTGCGGCCTGCTTTGTCGGCGATGCCGGATGGGTGTCCCCGGCGCTCGACATCGGTGACGAGGGCGTGACGGACGGCGCCTGCATCAATGTTCGCACCGCAGCGCTCAGCGGCTGCCACATCGTAGCCGGCGGCATATGCGCGCTCGAATTCATCTGCCGGCAGTCCGACCATGCCACTGCCGCCGGAGCCGGCACAGGCCGACAGCAGGAGGGCCGCGACTGCGGCCGCGACGAGATAGCGGGCGCGGGAGTGGGCAGGCTCAAGGCACACGGCCGGACATCCAGGACGCTAAGAGATGATCCGAGTATAAGCCGGTTCTACGTGGTGTTCACAAAATTGTCGGGTTGGTTGGCGCAGGTCGGCGCGGAGCGTCGGCTTCGAGGGGGAATGGATCATGTTTCGAGCTCTTGGACTTTTGATTACTGCGGCGATTGCCGGACTTTTGGTGTGGGTGGTACTGCAGCCCGATACCTATCGCGTCGAGCGGTCGGCGGTGATCAACGCGGCGCCCGCGCAAATTTATGGGCAGGTTTATGATTTTGCGAAGTGGCAGGCGTGGTCGCCGTGGATGGACCTCGATCCCAATTCGAAAGTGACGTTCGAGGGACCCACATCGGGTCCGGGCGCGATTATGCGCTGGGCGGGGAATGAAAAGGTCGGACGCGGGGCAATGGCGATCACGGAAGCCAAACCCGATGAAGCGATCAAGATCCGGCTCGATTTCGTCGAGCCGATGGAAGGCACCAGCGATGTCGGTTTTGCTTTTCAGCCGGAGGGCCAAGGGACCAAGGTGACTTGGGCGCTTGACGGCAAACAGGGATTTTTCGAGCGGCTGATCTGCACGATCCTGGGGATCAACGTGGAACAGATGGTGGGCAGCGATTACGAGCGGGGTCTTACCAAGTTGAAGGCCGTGGCTGAAGCCGCGCCGCCGGCTGCAGCACCTGCGGCCGAACCGGCGCCTGCTGCCGCCCCCGAGCCCGCACCCGCGCCGTCGGCGACGCCGCCCGGCTAAATCACTGCTATGCGTTCGGCTGGCCGGTGGGTGGACTGGCGAGATGGCGAGAGGGTGAAGGCTTTCGGCCGCTTGAACAGAAAATCGAAGCGCGTGCCGTTGACGATGTGCGCTAGGATGAGTGCGCCGACAACGCCGGCCGACATCGAGATGAGGCTTGCTGCCCAATCGGGGATGATGCTGCCAAGCTTCAGGGCGATGACCCGCGCGGGTCCCATGAAGAGGGGAAAGGCGAGGTAGATCTTGATCGAGTTTCGGCCGCAGTAGGCCAGCGCGCGGCCGGGCCAGGTCGGTATGAGGATCACGCTGAAGGCGACCACGGCGGCGACTCCGGCGTATGACACCCACAGATCGAGACCCTTTGCGAAAGCCAGACCATTGGCGACGAGCAAGCCGTTGATTGCAGCCCAGGCGACGAGTGCGGCGCTGACGAGGGCCAGCGGTGATTTCGCGACGGCTTCGGCGTAGCGGAAGATTAAGGGTGCAGCCCAATAGCCGGTGTAGAAGAAGACGAAGCGGGCGGCGAATTCATCGACGAGCAGCCAGCCGGTGTGGGGTGCTGCGAAATAGATCATGGCGGCGGCGGCCCAGACGATCGCCTTGGGGGCGTCGTTCAGGAGCTTGGCGGTGACGAAGAAGACCGCAAGCATGTAGATGAACCAGAGCGTGCCCCAGGGCTGGACGAGACCAGTGAGATAGGCGAGCAGCGTGGCCTCGGCGCCATCGGCTGCGATCATACCGGGGGCTTTCATCGCAAACTGGATGGTGAGCCAGATCACATAAAAATACGCGAAATAGGCTACCTTGCTGTCGAGGTAGCCGCGCCACGGGCGGTCGATGCGGGAGGCCAGGAAGAGGCCGGAAATCAGGAAGAAGTCCGGCATGCGGAAGGGTTTGGCCCATTCGATGAAGCCGGTCAGGAGTGTCGGTTCACCGGTTGCTTTTTCGACGCCGAGTGTCGCGTGCATCATGACGACGAGCAGGATGCAGAAGCCTTTGGCAATATCGACCCAGTCGATGCGGGACTTATCGAGAGCAGAGTTCATGGCCGTCGACTTTCGAAACAGGGTGTGCCGGACTGGGACAGCGGACCGCTGGGTTTGAGGTGTGGCGCAAGGGGCATTCCAAGGCGGGTTCGCCTGCGGCGCGAACGGCTTTTGAGTAAATGAAACGTTGATCAGCGTGCTAGGTGGAGACTTCATATGACGCGGAAACGCATGGCGGTAGCGGTACTGGTTTTGGTTCTGACGCCGGGTTTGGGGCGGGCGGAAGAGCTTCCGGCCGATCTTGGCAAGGCGCGGGCGGCCATCGCGGGGCTTGGCGAACGCCTGAAATCCGAGTTGATGTCGGCCATGGCGTCTGGCGGTCCGGTGGCGGCGATTGGGGTCTGTCAGACGGCGGCGCCCGCTTTGTCCAAGGCGGCGGGTGATCAGGGTGGCTTGACGGTTCGACGGACCGCACTGAAGGTGCGCAATCCTGGCAATGCGCCGGATGATTTTGAAAGGCGGGTTCTGGAGGACTTCGCGGTCAAGATCATGGCCGGGACGCCTCCGGGCGCGCTGGAGCATTCCGAAATGGTGACCATCGATGGCGTGCGGACGCTTCGCTACATGAAGCCGATCATAATGGCGGATCAGCCGTGTTCGGTTTGCCATGGAGGCGCTTTGGCCGACGATGTGAAGGCGAAGGTTTCAGCGCTCTATCCGGACGATCAGGCGATTGGTTTTAAGCCGGGTGAGTTGCGCGGGGCGTTCAGCGTTCTGCAGCGGCTGGATTGAAGATCCGGCAGTGGGCGTGAATTTTGAGTGCGTCCCCGCCGGAGGGGCGTGCTACGGTTTGGTGTGGGCCGGTCTGATCCGGCCTGGTCACACTGATCTGGAGCCCCGTCACATGACGCTCATGCGGCTGATCTATGCGTCGCATCCGTTCGGGTTCGACGATCTGGCGCTGTCTCATATTTTGAAGACGGCGCAGAAGCATAATGCGGCGGCCAACATCACCGGTACGCTCATTTGCCGTGAGGATCTATACCTGCAGCTGCTCGAAGGCGCGCGTGCCGATGTCGAGGCGCTGTATGAGAAGATCAAGCGCGACGACCGGCATGCGGACGCGACGATACTCGTGCAAGAAACGGCGGCGCAGCGGCTTTTTCCGATGTGGGCGATGCGGCACGATCCGGCCAAGAGCTGGATGTGGACACGCGAGCAAGTGAGCCAGGGGGCGGTCGAGGCGGCAACGCGCGACGAGGTTCTCGCGATTTTCGTGCGATTGGTGGCCGAGCAGCCCGGGCATTTGTCGGGAATTCCACAGTCGTGCCCGATGTCCCATTCGAAATCGTAACGGTTCCGGCGGCGTAGACTTCCATGGACCGGGTTTGCAAGACGGCCGCGCTTACTTATCTGGACAGCATGGAAGCCGGACGGCGGGTCCGTTCACTGCAAAATCGAGGAGATGTTCGATGCGCTCAGTGGTTGCCCTCGCGGTGGGTGTTCTGACGCTGGCGGTCGCGCCGGGTGCGATGGCCGATAGCTATTTCGAAGTTGAGCATGCGCGCGCCAATGCGCGGGCGGGCGGTCCGGTGAGCGAACGGGATGCGGAATTGCTCGACCGGTATGGTGCGTTGAGCGGCACGCCGGATTGGCGGGCTCGCGCGCCGGCTCCTTATGGCTACCGGTCTGATGCGCCGCCGCGCAAAGTGTACAAGAAATCGAAGCGGCGCGACTGACGCGGAGCCCTGTTGCGCAGGGGGCAGCCAAAACCAACGCGGGCCGGACGCGCAAAGCGCGTCCGGCCCGCTGCCTAACGCTGAGGGTTTAATCAGCGCGACATTTCACTTTGCGCTGCCCCGCCGAGCTTCATGGGCTCGTACATGGGGGCGGCTTCCTCGCGGCGGCAACCGGCGGCGAGTGTAGCGGCGAGGCACACGGCAAGAACTGCGATCTTCATATGGTTTTCCCTCCGATGATCGGCGTGACGCTCCGACAACCACGCGCGACATGCTGAACTTGGGGACACAACGGCCGGCGGGGCATTTCGTTCCCAAGCTCGGTTAAATTTTTTCAGCAGACGATTACTTGCAGCCTTGCTGACGGGCGGTGCATTCGGTGCCAAGCGCGGCGGCGGTGCAGGTGTGCTTGATCTCGCCGGTTGGTTTCAGCCCCTTATTCTCAATGATGTTCTTAACGGCGGCTTCGGCCATGAACTTGGCGATACCCTCGGTGAGACCATTGCCGATGCCACCATAAAGCTGGCATGCGGCGGTGGCGGGTGTGGCTGCGCACAAGAGCGCTGCTGCGGCGGCGACCATGGCTTTCATGACGGACTTCTCCTTCGACGGCGGCTTTGAAGCGTGCCCCCGACGGCGGGGCCGAGCAAGTGAGGTGTTGGTCGCCGGTGGTTCCGCGCTGGCCTTGAGGGCCTTGCACTTCGCCCGGTCAGGCGTTAGCACGCCTGGAACCATAACACCTTTGATCCGGCCGACCATTTGGGGATTTGCACCATGACCGACGTGACCCGCCTTGCGAACGACGTGACCGCGTTGAAGCGGCAGAACGAAGAGCTCTCCGGCATGCTGCTGGCGACGGGCGTGATCTTGACCCAGCTTCTGCAGGCCAACTGCAAGCGCGAACTCAATCCGCAGGGGGCGGCGACGCGCATCATGGGCAATGCGCGCGAGGCGATCGACGGGTTTTCCAAGGCGACGAATGCCGACCCCGTCATGACCAAGCGGGCGCTGGAAGCCGTGCAGCAGTATGAGGAACAGATCAAGTCGGTGCTGGCGGTTTGATTTGAGGGATGCGCGGGGCGCTGCGCGCGCACTTTGCGCTGGATCCCCGTCCAGCGCGCGCTCCCGGCGCGCTTGGACGAGGATGACGTTTTTTGTGCTGGCGTGTTCAGCGGCCGCCGGTGCCGATCCGTTGGGCGACTGAGGGCGTAACGTGCGTATGCGGCAGTTGATGAAATTCTTGCACACAGTGTCGTCGGCGGGGATCGTCGGCGGGTTGGTCGCGTATGGGCTGATCCTAAGTTTTGCGCCGCAGGCGACCGCGCAGGATTATGCCGACATGCGCCAGACGATTTCGGCGATCTGCCAATACATGATCATGCCGGCGCTGGGCATTTCTCTGGTGACGGGGTTGCTCGCCATGGCCGTGCACCGGCCGTTTCAGGAATTGCGCTGGGTGTGGGTGAAGGCGCTGCTGGGCATTTCTATGTTCGAAGCGACGCTTGCGATCATTCAAGCCAAGGGTGCGGATGCGGCGCGGATCTCGGCCAAGATCGCGGCGGGGGAACCGTTGCAGCAGGATCTGGCGCTGACGATTTCCAGCGAGTGGACGACGCTCGGCGCGATCATGGCCATCTCGCTGGCGAATTACGTTCTGGGGGTGTGGCGGCCGTCTCTGGCGATGCGGTGGGTGGTGCGGTGAGGGGGCTGCGCCGACGGAGATGGCTGGGTGAGGGGAGAGCGGCGCCGGAGCGCCGCTTTTTTTGTGTCAGGCGACGAACGCCCCCACAATGTCATCCTCGGGCTTGGCCCGAGGATCCAGGGTTCAACGGGTTGGGTCTGGCGGCGTGGGCGCGGCACCGGGCAGCGTCGGGTAGAGGTCGAGCCAGTGCGGGTTTTCGCGCTCGATGAGGTTGATCTTCCAATCGCGTGTGTAGTGCTTGATCGTTTTCTCGCGCTGAATGGCGAGGGTGATGGCGCTGTGCAATTCGAGCCAGACGAGGGTGTGGACGCCATAGCGCTTCGTGAACGCGGAGCCGATGCCAGCGCGGTGTTGTTCGATGCGGGTGAGAATCGAGTTTGTCACGCCGACGTAGAGCGTGCCACGCGGTTTGCTCGCGAGGATGTAGACGAAATAGGTGCGCGAATTGTCATGAGCCATCGCCTGTCGAGTATGCCGCCCGATGGGTCCTCGGGACAAGCCCGAGGATGACACCGGAGGGGTGGCGCGGGCGGTGGGCTACTCCGGCAATTAGCTTGGCAGCCGCTTCGCTTTGGCCCATACAGCTGGAATTTCCTCCCACCGCAGTCGCCACCGAGCTTTGACCCTCATGGAAGGGTGAGCGGATACCACTACTTTCAGCCCTCTCTCTGACAGATAATCATGCGCTCGTTGCGCCTTTGCGCCGACAAGAACGCAGGTCCGGACGCATTTGAGGAGCGCTAGCAGTCCATCCAAGTGCTCTAGGCCGTGCCGTAACTCCAGAGCTGTTGTCCTAATGCTACCGTTCCAAGACGGCATCACGTTCCAAATGATGGATTGCTGCCTCTCAATGCCCGCTTGCTTCATGAAACGAAAAGTTGCCTCCGCTGTAGGGTCATCATTGTCTCTGCTGATAAATCCTGACCCGCGGCCGGTCGCTGTCATTGGTCCAGGCTTCTCAAACAAAAAGAGTATGCAGGCATTAATGCCGCCGTCGAATGGGTCAAAATAAGGTACATCCACGTCACCTTTGCGCAGCGAATTTGTAAATTCAGTCAGCGGAAGAACGTGTGGCGCGTTAAGTAGGCTTATTCGGTGCGCTACTTGGTTCGGACAAGCCAGACTTCTAGGGTTCGTAGGCAAGGTGTGCATGCGCTATAAATAATCGTCACTGACACCTAACCTCAATCGTCCGGCCCGTTGTGGGGTCGTATTTGCGGCAGGGGATGGGGCCGGTGTCGAGGGGGGCGAGGGTGCCGGTTTCGACGGGGGAGGCATCCGTTGCGGTGTCGGTTCCGGCTTTGGTGGCGGCCGTTTTGGTTGTCGTACGGCGCGCGGGATTGCGTTCGGGCAGCGGCGGGTTTTTGAGGCGGGCGGACGCCGTTTCGGTCGGCGGGGTTTTGCGGTTGCCGCGCGCGCGCACGACGCGGCGCTTCTTTGTTTTCTCGGGTCCGGCGGCGCCGAAGTCTGAGACGCCGTAGCTGTTGCCCGTCTTGAAATCGATGCCGATGTTCGGCGGGCCGCCCCAGGTCTGGAGGTCGCGCGATTGCGCGTGCGCTGCGGGGGTGAGGGCCGCGCTCATCACAAGGCAGATGAGAACGGCTGAGAGGCGGGCGATCATGATGCGTGGTGTCCTGCGAAGCTTGCGAATCAGAGTCTACCTGATTATCGCCGCCGCTCCGACTGCGGGGATGCGCTTAAGGCTCGGGCGGGCTTTCTTTTTTCGGTCTCGTTGCGCGGGGGACTCTGTTTTCGCTCACGCCGGCTGTTCCAGGCGGCGCGCCCGGGCCGGCTCCGCGGGGGCGCGGCTTGCCGCGGGGCGCCTTGCTTCCCGGCGCTTTGCGCCGAAAGGGCTGGGCCACACTGCGCGGGCGCGGTTAGGGTTGCGATTGGGTGCGCTGCGCGCGCGTTTTGCGCTGGATCCCCGTCCGGCGCGCGCTTGGCGCGCTTGGACGAGGATGACGGGTGGGGCCGGTTCAACGCAGTCAGTTGCAGGCGACTTCGACGGTGGTGCTGGTTGTGGCGTCGAAGCGGCGGCAGGTTTCGGGTTTGGAGGCCGTGGTTGCGCTTGTACCCTCGGACGTCGCGGCGGTGGTTGCGTCGTCCGACTTGGAGGTCGCGGACGCAGTAGCGGGTTCGTCTTTTGCCGGGCTGCTCTTGGCGACGGCTTTTGATTTGGCTGGCTTCTCTACCGTCTTCGACGCGGGCTTCTGCTTGGCCGGTTTCGCTGCGGATTTGCTCTTGGCGGGAGCCTGCTTCTTGGCGGCCGTGGGCTTTTTGTACGCGGGCTTCTTCGCGCCGCCGCTGCCTTTCGGGCGGAGCGGACTGCTTGCCGGTTGAGAAGTTGGGTCCGACGGTGGCCGGGCCGCCGTAGCCGCGGTCCTCGGCTTGGGCGAAGGCGTTGGGCGCTGCGGCGAGCGTTGAGACGAGCAGGGCGAGACAGCAGACAAGCGCGCGCATTTATGGACCTCAGCAGTATGGGTTGGCCCGATCATACACCTTTGGCGGGCGCTGGGCCCTGCGGAATGCTCCGCAGGGGTGATTCAGGCCGATTTTTTCGTTTGTTTTGGTTTCGTAACGGGCCCGCTTGCGTGGGTTGGCCGCCTTGCGAGGAGATCCTTCAGATATTGGCCGGTGTAGCTCTCTTTGACTTTGGCCACGTCCTCGGGGGTTCCGAGCGCCACGATGTGGCCGCCGCCGTCGCCGCCTTCGGGGCCGAGGTCGATGATCCAGTCGGCGGTCTTGATGACTTCCAGGTTGTGCTCGATGACGACAACGGTGTTGCCAGCGTCCACCAGCTCGTGGAGCACTTCGAGAAGTTTGGCCACGTCGTGGAAGTGGAGGCCCGTGGTCGGCTCGTCGAGGATGTAGAGCGTGCGGCCGGTGGCGCGCTTCGACAGTTCCTTGGCGAGTTTGATGCGCTGGGCTTCGCCGCCAGACAGCGTGGTGGCCTGCTGGCCGATGTGGATGTAGCCGAGGCCGACGCGGGCCAGCGTTTCCAGTTTATCGCGGATGGACGGAACGGCTTTGAAGAAGTCGGCGCCTTCTTCGACCGTCATGTCGAGCACGTCGGCGATGGATTTATCTTTGAAGGTGACGGAGAGTGTTTCGCGATTGTAGCGCTTGCCCTTGCATTCCTCGCAGGTGACGTAGACGTCGGGCAGGAAGTGCATCTCGATCTTGATGACGCCGTCGCCCTGGCATTTCTCGCAGCGGCCGCCTTTGACGTTGAAGGAGAAGCGGCCGGGTTCGTAGCCGCGCGTCTTGGCTTCGGGGAGG
The DNA here is from genome assembly GCA_002279935.1 of Hyphomicrobium sp. 12-62-95. GTDB lineage: Bacteria > Pseudomonadota > Alphaproteobacteria > Rhizobiales > Hyphomicrobiaceae > JAGVSR01. Next base: position 237,859 of record NCCZ01000009.1, read on the forward strand.
CCGGCGAACCATTCGCGGATGGGTGTGAAGGCACCCGTGTAGGTCGCGGGGTTGGAGCGCGGCGTGCGGCCGATGGGCGACTGGTCGATGTCGATGACCTTGTCGAAGTGTTCCAGGCCTTCGATGCGGTCGTGGGGGGCTGGATGTTCGCGGGCGCCGTTGAGCTTGCGCGAGACGGCCTTGAAGAGCGTGTCGATGAGGAACGTGGATTTGCCGCCGCCGGAGACGCCGGTGACGCAGGTGAAGAGGCCTTGCGGGATTTCTGCGGTGACGTTCTGCAGGTTGTTGCCGCGCGCGCCGACGACCTTGAGGCCGCGCTTGGGATCGGGTTTGCGGCGCGTCTTGGGTGGCGAGACGAGTTTTGCGCCGGTGAGGTATTGGCCGGTGAGCGATTTGGGATCGGCCATGATTTCGGCGGCGGTGCCTTGGCTGACCACGCGGCCGCCGTGGATGCCGGCACCGGGGCCGATGTCGACGACGTAATCGGCGGAGAGGATCGCGTCTTCGTCGTGTTCGACGACGATCACGGTGTTGCCGAGGTCGCGCAGGTGTTTGAGCGTGCCGAGCAGGCGGTCGTTGTCGCGCTGGTGAAGGCCGATGGAGGGTTCATCGAGCACGTAGAGCACGCCGGTGAGGCCGGAGCCGATTTGTGAGGCGAGCCGAATGCGCTGGCTTTCGCCGCCCGACAGCGTGCCGGATGCGCGGGAGAGCGTCAGATAATCGAGACCGACATCGACGAGGAATTGCAGGCGGTCGCGGATCTCTTTGAGGATGCGGGTGGCGATTTCGGTTTGCTGCTTGGTGAAGGTTTTGGGGAGTTCGGCAAACCAGATGTTGGCTGAGCGGATCGACATGTCGGAGACTTCGCCGACGTGCTTGGCTCCGACTTTGACGGCAAGCGCTTGCGGTTTGAGGCGGTAGCCGTGGCAGGCTTCGCACGGGTGGGCGGACTGGTAGCGCGAGAGTTCTTCGCGAACCCATTCGCTGTCGGTTTCCTTCCAGCGGCGCGCGATGTTGCCGATGACGCCCTCGAAGGGCTTGTAGGTCTTGTAGTTCCGCGCGCCGTCCCAATACGTGTATTCGACTTCTTCGTCGCCCGAGCCGAACAGGATGGCGAGCTGCACGTGTTTGGGCAGCTTCTCCCACGGCGTCTTCATCGACACTTTGTAGTGCTTGGCGAGGCTTTCCAGCGTCTGCTCGTAGTAGGGCGAGACGGCGCCGGTTTTCGCCCAGGGATATACGGCGCCGTCGGAAAGTGAGAGCGAGCTATCGGGGACGACGAGTTCGGCTTCGAATTGAAGTTCGGTGCCGAGACCGTCGCATTGCGGGCAGGCGCCGGAGGGGGCGTTGAAGGAAAACAGGCGCGGTTCGATTTCTTCAATCGTGAAACCCGAGACGGGGCAGGCGAAGCGCTGGGAAAAGATGATGCGCTCGTGCGTGTCATTCTTGGATTTGTTGGCGCCTTCGGTGTCGGCTTTGCCGAGCGGCCTATCGACGAATTCGGCAATCGCCAGGCCGTCGGCGAGTTTGAGGGCTTGTTCGAATGAGTCCGCGAGGCGCGAGGCGATGTCGGCGCGCACGACGATACGGTCCACGACGACATCGATGTCGTGCTTGAATTTCTTGTCGAGCTTGGGCGCGTCACCGATTTCGGTAACCTCGCCGTTGATCTTGACGCGCTGGAAGCCCTTCTTCTGCCACTCGGCCAATTCCTTGCGGTACTCGCCTTTGCGGCCGCGCACTACGGGGGCGACGATCATGAGGCGCGTGCCTTCGGGCAGTTGCATCACGCGATCGACCATTTGGCTGATGGTCTGGCTTTCGATGGGCAGGCCCGTGGCCGGCGAATACGGGACGCCGACGCGCGCGAAGAGCAGGCGGAGGTAGTCGTAGATTTCGGTAACGGTGCCGACGGTGGAGCGCGGGTTTTTCGAGGTCGTTTTCTGCTCGATGGAGATGGCGGGCGAGAGGCCGTCGATGTGATCGACATCGGGCTTCTGCATCATCTCGAGGAACTGGCGCGCGTAGGCAGACAAGCTTTCGACGTAGCGGCGTTGGCCTTCGGCGTAGATCGTGTCGAAGGCGAGCGAGGATTTGCCGGAGCCCGAGAGCCCTGTGAACACGACGAGCGCGTCGCGCGGGATTTCGAGATCGACGTTTTTCAGATTGTGTTCGCGGGCGCCGCGCACATGTATGGTCTTGTGCGTTTCGGCGGGCTTGCGGGGGGCGGGGGATTTCGGCGGCTTGCTCATCGTGGGTTCGTAGCGCGTGGGGACTGCGCGCCGCAATGTGGCTGTTGGCCGGTGATCCGATAGATCACGTTTCGCGCGTGATCTATACAACACGTTTGGGGTGGCATGTGGGCGATCCCCTCTCCCCGTCCTCACGGGGAGAGGGTTAGGGTGAGGGGCAGCATCCGCATGGTGGTCGCCTCGACGTCAGATGCTGAAACGCTTCCCCCAGTTGAAGAAGGTGGTTGTGTCCGCCCTCGCGCAAGCAGCTGCCCCTCACCCCGACCCTCTCCCCATCGAAGTCGATGGGGAGAGGGGGGACGGCGGCGCGCGAAAGGGCCGGCTCCGGGCGAACGGAGTCGGGTGAGGGACAAGCAGGGGGCAAGACCGGCGCGCTTACGATATGATTGGTAGAGACTGATGCGACGCACCGGTCTTGCCACGGACCACGGGGGTGGGCCCCCTTTTCGAAGCGTCGGTGCCACCACCCTGCGCGCATCTCAACACAGGTTGAACGGGGTTCTCACTCCCCCGCCGGCAGCGGTCCCCCAGGCTGACTGACCCAGCTGGCGCTCCGTTCCCCTCCCCTTCCGCAAACAGGATCCCAGCTCGAGCCTGTTCCCTGCCGAATGCGGTGGGATGTGGGGGAGGATAGGGGAGGGGTGTGGGAGCGGGGATAAGGTTTTTGCGAACGTCATCCTCGGCGGAGTGCGCGTTGGCGCGCGTACGCCGGGGATCCAGCGGGATGTGTGCGCGTGAGCGCACCTTAGCGCACCTTCGTCTTTTGGGTTGCGCGTGATGCGGTGTCTTCGACTGTGTCTTGCGCTGGATCCCCGAACGCCATCGCTGCGCTCAGGCGTTCGAGGATGACGATGGGGGGATGTGACGTCCGCTTTGCCGTCAGATGCGGCCAAGTGCGCGATGGCAACTGAGGGCCAATTGCAGACGATCGATGACAGTGGCGACCAAAGGTCGTTTCCCGTTGCGAACCCGTTGAAAGCCGACGTCAGGCGCCGGCATTCCAACCGCGCGACGCGACAATTGCGCCGACCACTACAACGCCGACCGCAAAGATGCGGGTCAGTAAATTCTTTCGGGTCGCAACCCGTCGACTGAGTCGGCCGGCCGCGAAAGAGCCTGCGATGCCGCCGCCGACGAGAAGCCCAACAATGTTCCAATCGACGAGGCCGGATGCGGCGTAGCTCGCTGCTGTGGTGAGGCCGAACGCCGTTACGGCGACGAGCGAACTGCTGACCGCGTTCGTTATCGGCATGCTAGTCGCCAGCATCAGTGCCGGCACGATCAGGAAGCCGCCTCCGATGCCAAAGAAACCGGACAGTAGACCGACGCCGAGACCCGTCGACAGCAGCCAGGGCAATAGATACGGCGCTGACACGCGCGTTAGACGGACGCTTGGATCGCTGCCGTTGCCTTTACCGAGGAGCATCGACAGGCCGACAGCGATCATAGCAAAGCCGAACAGTGCGAGCAGGCGCTGGCCGTCCATGGCTTTGCCTGCGGTAGCTCCGAGCGCGGAGCCGATGACTCCGGCTGCCGCGAAGACGAGCGCACAGTTCCATTTCACCGTGCTTTGACGCGCATGGCCGAAAAGACCAACCGCGGCGTTCAGGGCGACGGCGACGGCCGCCGTTCCGATTGCCACATGCGGCGACGACATCCCGACGACATAAACAAGCAACGGCACGGCCAAAATCGAGCCGCCACCACCAACAAGGCCGAGCACGAGACCGATAGCTCCGCCCGACATGACGGCAAGTGCCGCCGGGAGTGCTGCAATAGACATGGGGTCAACTCCCGGGTGTCAAACGGTCAATCGCGGTCGGTTCCACGGCATGATAGCGAACAGCTTGGCCATGCCGCACCAGCCGGTGGCGCCAGCAAACATGAGCCCCGCGCCGACGAAACCCGACAGCGCGATGAAGCGCGGCTCGACGAACAGGCTTGCAAGCACTCCGGTCAGCACGAGACCACCGGCGGCGAGTTGAACCTGTCGCTGCACTTCGAGCGGCTGCCGACGATCAGCCACCACTGGCAGACCCACGCGCTTCCAGCTCTCGATTCCGCCATCCACGATGTACGCCTCACAAGCGGCTGCGTCTGCAAGCTTCTCGGCGTTGACCGCGGTGCGGTTGCCGGATTTGCAGTGAAAGACGATGGGCTGTGAGCGACTTTCGATTGCGCTCAAGCGATCGAGCGGCATGTTGCGTGCGCCGGGAATGCGCTCGCGCGCGTGTTCGTCGGCGCCGCGAATGTCGATCAGCGTGGCGCCATGGTCGAGCAAGCGTTTAGCTTCCATTGGGGAAATTGTGGTCAGGCTCATGAGGATCACTCTTCCATGTTTTGTTGGATTCGTTTGTCGTCAGGTCTTGGCGGGTTTCTTTCGGCTCGCCGCGACCGGCGAGCAATAGAGTTGTTGCAATTGACCAAGCAGCGTCTCAGTGCGGGGATCGGACACGCGATACCAGAGCGTCTGGCTTTCGCGCCGAAACGTCACAAGCTTTTCCTCGCGCATCTTCGCGAGATGCTGCGAGAGGGCCGATTGCGATAGATCGACCGCGTCCGCCAGCGTGCCGACGTTGGCTTCGCCCCATTCGACCAGTTTGCATAGGATCATCAGGCGCCGCTCGTTGGCGAGCGCCTTCAACAACCCCGCAACTTTCGTCGCGTTGGCCTCGAAGGTGGCGAAATCGGAAGGGGCTTGCGGCATCTTGCGCGTCCTTTTATATCAGCACTTGCTAAATAATCATATTCTAATATATGTCAAGCCATAACCACCGAGGAGATCATCGATGACCGCCCAAGCCCCCGTGATCCGAGCCTTCTTCGACGAGCCGACCAACACCGTCAGCTATCTCGTCCATGACCCAGCGACGCGCCGTGCCGCCGTCATCGATCCCGTGCTGGACTACGACCATCGCACCGGCAAGGCTTCGACCGCATCGTCCGACGCGATACTCGCTGCCGCGCAGGCCGATGACCTGGCGATCGACTGGGTGCTGGAGACACACGCGCACGCCGATCACCTCTCAGGTGCGCCTTACATCAAGCTCAAGACCGGAGCGAAGGTCGGCATCGGCGAGCACATCCGGCAAGTGCAAAAGATCTTCCGACCCGTCTTCAATGCGACCGACCTCAAGGGCGACGGCAGCGAGTTCGATCATCTGTTCCGCGATGGTGAGCAGTTTACGATCGGCAGCATCGATGTCGATGTTCTGCACGTGCCGGGGCATACACCCGCCGACATTGCCTACCGGATCGCGGATGCTGTATTCGTCGGCGATACGCTGTTCATGCCCGACTACGGCACGGCGCGTGCGGACTTCCCGGGCGGCAATGCGCGGGAACTCTATCGCTCGATGAAGAAGCTGCTCGCCCTGCCGCCGGAAACCCGCCTCTTCATGTGCCACGACTACAAAGCGCCGGGTCGTGACCAGTTCGCCTGGGAGACAACGGTTGCGGCACAAAGATCGAGCAATGTGCACATCAAGGACGGCGTCACCGAGGACGACTATGTGACAATGCGTGAAGCGCGCGACGCCAAGCTGGCCGCGCCGCTGCTACTGATGCCGTCGATCCAAGTCAACATCCGCGCCGGCCAACTGCCGCCCGCTGACAGCGACGGCGTCCACTATCTCAAGATCCCGGTCCGACTCACGTCCTGATCTGCGCAGCGTTCGAGGAGCGTTATCCCCCAGATACCGACCGGCGAGCGAATTTTCTTCTCTGACGTCTGCTCGGTCGGTATGGGTCAGGGGGCTGCCTTGTGTTTATCAATTTCGTCGTCCGCTGAGCCTATCAAACCGAACGCAATTCGCATGTGATTGGCATGTCGTTCCGGCGGGCTGTTGCGTCGTTCACAGACCAATGTTAATTGTTTTAACATTGGCTAGGGGGCGGTCGATGGATGCTTATGTGGTTCTGAAGGTGGCGCACGTTTTGGGCGTCGTGCTGTTTGTTGGAAACATCATCGTGACGGCGGTTTGGAAGGGGATGGCGGACCGGACAGGGCGGCCGGAGGTGGTTGGGTTCGCGCAGCGTCTGGTGACGCTGACGGATTGGGTGTTCACGTTGCCCGGCGTGCTGCTCGTGTTGTTTGCCGGGTTGGCGATGGCGCATGTGGGCGGGCTTTCGACCTCTGAGACACCGTGGATTTGGCACGGTTTGGTTCTGTTCACGGTCTCGGGCTTGATCTGGGCTGGCGTGCTTATTCCGTTGCAGATCGTGCAAGGCAAGGCCGCACGGGCGTTCGAGCACGGGGGTGTTATTCCTGAGCGATATTGGCGGCTCAACCGGCAGTGGTTCATCTGGGGGATCGCGGCCACCGTGCTGCCGGTTATCAATATTGCGATCATGGTCGTGAAATAGAGGGCTCTCGCCACCCGCCTGCGTGATCACGATCGCGGGCGCTATGGCTGTACTGAGCGCGCTTTCCGCCCCACCGCACCATTCACCCCACCGCTCGTTGCTCCGCCCCACACCTGACCCCTCCCCGTCAAGGGGAGGGGAATTAGAGAGCGTGCCCCGTCCCCTCCCGGTCAAGGGGAGGGGAGAAGAGAGAGCGTTGCCCCATACAGCGCCGGGCTTGGTCGGGCCGGGGTGATCCGGTATGGTCGCCGGCGACACGCCTGGGGTCGCGTGAACGGCAGATGAAGGGGCCGCTCAAGACCGGTTCAGGCAACCCGTGGCAGAAGGTTCGCCATAACCGCGTCACGGGAGCTGGCGACCATGGGTTACTCAAGCACGACTTTCGAGGAGGGCTATCTGATGTCCGAGAGCAGCGTCTCCGCCCGTACGGGTGGCGATTACGACCGTTTGATTTCGTTTCTGAAGAATCTGGCGCTGGTGGTGACGATTGTCGGCGCGGTGCCGACGGCGATCACGGCCTATCACGCCTACACATTCAAGGTGCCGTTCAGTCAGGTGCCGCAGCGGCTCGCCCAGTATGACTTGTGGGTGAAGAACATCGACTGCCAGATCGAATACAAGGCGCTGGCGACCGCGGAAGGCACGCGCGTCGATGTCGGCGCCTGTCCGAAGACGGGCGACATCGCGCTGAAGCTGTCGTCGCCGGATGGGAAGGCGGCCTATCAGTGGATCGCCTACAACGAATTGCAGAAGCCAGGCGAGGCGCCGACGTCGTCGAGCTTTATCGACTTGCTCATTTCATCGGCGCGGGCGGACGAGACGCCGAAACCCTTCAAATTGGCGCAGGGCATGGAAGTCGTGTGTCAGGCGATCAAGGGCAATTCGGTGGTGCGCGTCGTCAAGGAAGGCGGCAAGTGCTACAAGGAGCTGTTCTCGCCGATCAAGGGCGCGGTTGAGAAGCGCGACGAGGTTGCCTGCTCGACGCCGTGCAGCTGACCTATTGACGGCTGGGATATGAATCGAACGCGGGCGGTGAGGGAGACCTCACCGCCCGCTGCCGTTTTGTAGATGACGCGACTGATGCCGTGACTGTTGCGGGATACCCCCACCCCTACCCCTCCCCGCAAGGGGGAGGGGAATGTTCGCGGTGTCTTGCGACGACACTTGCGCTGGATCCCCGAATGACGGTCGCTGCGCTTCCTTGTTCGAGGATGACGTTGTGGGCGAGTGGCTTTGGACCTCGTGCGTTACGACGAGTCCTTGCCCGTCGTCAGGCTGGTGCCATCGGTCTCGATTGTGTCGCCGGTCTTGGCCCACTTGGAGAAGTTCCACGGGCCGGTGACGCCACAATGATCGTCGCACTCGGACTTGAACGTCATCGACTTGCCGGCCGCGATCTTGTGGACGGTTTCCTTGTCGCCCTGGTCAAGGCCGACCGAGATCTCGTTGGCGGACTTGTTGTTGATGGTGAGCGCGTGGGCGCCCGTCGTCATGGTGAGTGCAAGAGCTGCGGCGAGAGCGGCAGATTTCAACATGGTTCTGTCTCCTTCCTCTTAGGTTGCGGGGATTTTGAGGTGAGGGATCACCGGGCGGGACGGTCCCGTTCGCAGCGTGCCTTCGAGGCTTGTGGCTGCGTTATACCGTTTCGCTTGATGAGAAGTTGGGTGTGGATGTGCGCGTGGAGAAGACTTGGATCGCTCAACTCGTGGTCAAAACGATTTGAGCGCTGATACGCAATCGCGCGGATTTGCGCGCACTGCGGGCGGCACCACGTCTAAGGTTTCGCCGCGCATGATTTTGATGGCCGATGATGCGATCAAGTGTGCGGTACGACTTTGAGCGTGCGCTACTTTTTTGCCGGCGCTCAGGTGAGGCAGCGGCCATCGGTTTCGATGTTGTCGCCAGTCTTGGCGAACCAGGAAGAGTTCCAGTGCGCTGGGATCAGTCTTCGTGGTGATTGGTGACGGCGACGAAGTCGTCGTCGCGCTGGCAGCGGCGCTCATGCATGAGGAAATCATAGTAGCCGCAGCGGCCGGTGCCGGGATAGCTGCGGCAGGTGGCGGGGCGCGCATGATAAATCGTGCAGCGGCGTTCGGTGGTGTCGAAGAAGCGGCAGATGCGGCCGTAGATCTCGTCCTTCTTGCGGCGCATCGTATATTTATGGCCGTGCGCCTCTTTGGTGAATTTCCGCTTGGCGTCGTCGTAGGAGAGATCGTGGTGACGGGCGAGACGCTCGACATCGCGCTTGGTCAGCGGGATGACCGGGTACGAGCAGCAATACCCGGGGCAGTTCATACAATTGTAGAGGGTCATGGCGGTCGATCGATCGTCCGGATTGGTGGCTGAAAAAGCGAGCCCGAACCAACGGAGGTCCGCGCGTCATCTGCCGGGATAGAGGATGTTCGTGCAGCGTCAAGGGTGTTGCCGTCGCTGGCTCAGTATATCGCTCAGGACCGGGCGATTTCGGATCGATTGCGTGGATTGTTGCTATATGGCGACAAGTCCTTCTATTCGAATCGTGGATAAATCACGGCGCGGGGCCTGAACTCAGTTTCCTGCTTCAGTGCCTTCATTCCAACGTCACGTGCGCAACCCGCTGACCTGATTCTCGAATCAGGTAGTTTTCTTGCCGAAGGCGTCTCACTCGGCGGG
>NCCZ01000025.1 GCA_002279935.1 Hyphomicrobium sp. 12-62-95
CTGCGACGTGCGAAGCTTGCGCGATTTTCGTTGCTGGTGCCCGGGACCTCGCCGTAGATGCCAAAGCCTCAGCATCGGACCGAAGTCACCGATTCAGGTCTACGTATATCTTGCGCGTTGCAATGTGTTTCTGTCAGCCATCCTCACAGGCGTGGCGACACTGCTTTCGCTCGCGACTATTCCTAGTTTTCTCTTCATTCTTTCCTATCAGAACCCTGATTTCGCGCCATGACATGGCATCCCGGTTGGACGCATTCTTTCGCAATTGGTGGCACTAATGTTCCTCCCCATTGCGATTGGATCGCTTTTTGCCAGTTGCTTTCCTGCCGCGACGGCCCGGCTTGGGCCTGCGCTAAAACTGGCGTCCAGTGCACTGGTACTTGCCATTTTGGCCACTGCACTCTGGTCGGTAAGGGGTAGTCTTGATACCTACATCAAAGAAATGCTGATCTGTTGCACGCTTTTTACGTTTGGCGCCATGTTCGCAGGTGGTCTTCTCGGAGCGTGGAATTCCGACAGCGATCGGACTGTTCTGACAATCGAAGCTGGCACGCGCAATGTGGGAGTGGCGCTCCTGCTCGGCGGAACCGCCCACTCACGTCCCGATTTTGGTGTCTTTGCGAGTTTCATGTCGGTCTATTTTGCCGTCGAAGTGACCATCATGTTGACTTACGCGAATTGGCGCGCCAGCAAAGTCAAGCAGGAACCATTGCCGGCTAGGCGGGATGGCAGACGTGAGGACTGACACGTTCTTGAGTTGTGCGAAAGCCGTCGCTGCAATAACGTTCCAACATAATATGTGATGAGTGCACGAGGACATGGGGAGAACTGCATGCGGCTGGTCACATCGCTCCTTACAAGACCGAAATCGAAGCTCCCTGCCAAGCTTTGTGTGCTCTCCCTGCTGCTCTCAGCACACGCCGCCGAGGCCCGTGGTGTTAGGGAACTGGCTCACGGTGCCGCAATAGGCGCTGGAATTGGGGTTCTGATCGATGGAAGTGGCGGAGTGTTGTCGGGTGCCACAGCAGGGCTGCTCGTAGCGGCAATCAGCCGTCGCGGAAACAGCAACAACCAAAAGTAGGGGTTCGCACCACCATCATGACCATCATCGCAAGAACGCCTCGACCCTTCGATTGAGCAGCCGGCTACTGGCCTGTCTGCAACACGGTGGCGACGGCATCATCAATTGCGCCAGCGAGCAAGGCGTTATTATCTTTCTTGCATTCATCGCCCAGTGCCGCAGCGAACTTCTGCTGCAGCTCCGTCTTCTCGGCGTCGGTCGTGGCATATTTTGTAATATCGATTTCCCGGTTATATAGGGAGACGGCAAGTAGTGCCCTGATGACCTTATCGACCTTGGCCGTATCGCCTTGGCTTTCCTCAACGACGCTGGCGCAACTGTGGTACATAAGGGGCAGTGCATCATCGACGTACTTTTCAGCCTCCGCGTCGGCGAGAGCCGCTGTGCAATAGGCTGCCAGGACGAACGGCACAGCCACAGCATAACCAATTCTCTTCATTTCCCACTCCTGTATCCCGTGAATGCATATCACTCGCCCAATGGGCGGCAACACGGCATGGCCGCACACATTATCTGCGGGCAATGGCGCCGGCGACGGCGCCCGCCGCGGCACCAGTTCTTGCGCCATCCCCGCCATCAATCAGTGCCCCCACTCCCGCCCCGATGGCAGCTCCACGAACGGTATTACGAACTGTCCGCGACGCGTCCGCGACTGTTGCCAGCCAGGCAATCGATGCAACGAAGATTAAGGTGAAGAACACAATGCGCTGACCCAGCGATCGTTCAGTGACTATGAGCATGTCGAGCCTGCTAATCGTTCGAGTTGTGCATTTGCGGCTCAGTTGAAGTGAGCGCCAGCCGCGCTGCGTTTGGCCTAGTTTCTCAACGTGAGCGTCAGCCCAGCGACGCCAGCCGCAATATTGATTCCGGTCTGCGCCTGGACACTAAGTGGCTGGAGAACGACCGAGTTGCTGGAACCGCCGATGAGTGCGTTGGCACCGCCGCCGACGCCCACCGAAGCATTTGCACCTACGCCCGCATATCGACCGGCGAGCGCACTGCCAGGCAAATTGTCCGTGGAGGCAAGGACAGTCCACACCAGCACATTGCGTCCCGTTATACCCAGGGAGAGTCCAACCTTAGTAATTCGCCCGTCGTAATTGCTACGTGGACCGTTCTTCACGCGCTCGAATACGCACGACAGGCTCTGTGTAGAACCTAGAATAAGACCGACCGTGCCGCTGCCACGGCACGTCAAGGTCCCAGCTGCCATGCGCGCGTCAGCTGAAGCCCTTGACGACATTGCAAAGACGGCGGCTGCAATCATGCACGATGCGATAGCCAACGATCCAAACACTCGTGAATTACTGGGCATTCGAGTTCACCTTGTTGGTTTGCTTTTAGCACTGCCGTACACTCAGCCGTCGAGCTCTATTGTGAAAGAAAACTCTGGCCTACCATACGTGCAGCGCGAGCCGCTGCTTTGGCAGACGCGACTGGCTTCCCCGCGATTGACCTCTTCAGATTTCAACGAGTACTTCACAGCTGCCCAATTTACAAGGCAGGTAAATTCGGATGGCTTACTGAAAACGTCCGTTAAAGGATAATAAAAATTGAATGACCGCAATACACTTTACGCATTACGCAGGTATCGGAAACAATCAAAAATATGCTTGCCTGAAAACTGACGGCTGGCGCATTTAGATAACTTAAGCTTACAGTCCAACGACGCGGAGAATGCCGGGCAGATCTATAATTACCTGTCTGCCTCCAAGAACCTCAGAGGGGTGATGTCGATGACAATAGCGGGTGGGGCCTTGCTCGTACTGACGGGGCTTTCGATCATGGGCTTTGGATTGTTTCTCTTCTACGCTTGGCTGCCACTTCTATATGCGATTGTCGGCTTTGATATCGGTGTTCTCATCGGCCAACTCTTGACAGGCGAAATCGGTACGATCGCTATCGGTCTTGGTATTGCTGGAGCGGTGCTGCTCGGGATCGCATCTTATGTCCTTGAGCCTTATCGGCGGATCCTTTTGGGCGTGTCTGGCGGCTTCCTCTTTGGTTTGGCCGTAGCGGCCGCCTTGAATTTGGAGAGCCTTTTGGGAGGGTTCTTTGCTAGGGCGCTCGCGTTCGCTTGCGGGCTTGCAGGCGGTGTCCTCGTGCCACGCTTTTTCAACGCGTTCGTAATCGGCGCGTCGGCCATTAGCGGAGCATCACTCCTGATGATCGGTGCCCACCACGTTTTCCCGGGCGTCCAATTGTTCGATGTTGCAGCCGGCAATCCCCTGTCGGTCTTGGCGCTGGTCGCACTCGCCCTGATCGGAGTGGCCTGGCAGGCGAAGAACATCAGCAGTTGGGCTCCCGTCATTCCTGCTGGCGGCAACTTGCGCTAGCTGTCACACCTAAAATGCGTCCGGATTCTGCGGAAACAGGGCGCATCTTCACAAAAGAGACACCCAGCCTAGTGACAGGCGGGTGCCAGTTGACAACGATCAAGCTCAAGTCGTGGTGGCAGTCGACGGCTCGAGCTTGGCCGTGTTCGGTACCTCACTCACATGGGCGGCGGATCAACCGACCGAGGAAAGGCTAACTGTAACCGTTCGCAATTGATTGCCCGACCTTATCTCCAAGAGCACAGCATCCCTGCCCATCGTCTTAATGCGGCTCACGCTCTCGACTGCTGCATCTGCCGACTGCGCGGGTGACCCGTCGACCTGAACGATGACATCGCCGGCTTCAGGCCTTTGGCCGCTGCATCCGAGTCCGGATCAACGCTGCGGATCACGGCGCCTTCCGCCGAGGACCTATTGGCGGGGTTGGGACCCAGCCGTAGGGTTTCTGGCTCTGAGCTGGACTCCTTGGTGTCGCTTGCAGCCGACGGGCCGCCTGCGGTTTCCCCCAGTTTGATCTTGAGGTTCTGATTGCTCTCGCCGCGTCGAACAGCGATCTCCACGGGCGATTTCGTCTAAAGTTCAGCGATCTGGCGCGCCAGATCCTTGGCGTCTGCAATGGCATTTCCATTGACTGAAAGAATTGCATCCGTTGGATTGAGCCCGGCTTTATCGGCTGGGCCAGCGGAAAGTATGTCGATGATCAATGCACCTTTCGCATCGGCGAGAACTAGCGCATCTGCCGTGTCGCGGTCGACATCCTGCACCTCAACGCCAAGAATAGGCTTTTTTGCTTCAGTTTTCTGCCTTTCTGTGACTTCCCTTTGCGCGGGCAGTGCCTGCGCATAGGCAGAGGCAACGCCTCCAGAGGTGAGGAGTGCGGCAGCCAGCAAGACCGTCCTGCCCTGCTTGCTCTTTTGCAGTATACCCATTCGATGTCTCCTTTGTTGTGTGCAAGTCTTTGCAATCAGCGGAGATCGTCGAATAGAGTGGGGAGGATTACGCCGACATGACTACAGGGTGACATGTTGGCAATTTTTTCTAGGCCGACACGTGACGAACTGGCAGCCGGCCAGATAGAGTTTTTGGCCCGCTTTGTTGCCCAAAATGGATTGACAAAGATGAAAGTGTGAGGCGGTTACCGGTGCGAGCTAAATATATTTCTACCGACGTTCGAAGGACCGGAACTTTGAACAAACTTCTAAGTGCTGCCTTGCTTGCATTGACGGCGATAGCAGGTGCCGGATGCGCGGAACGGCTGCCGTCGCTTCCACTCGCACTGGCGCCGGAAACCGCCCCATACGACATCGCTTACTCTCGCTTCTATCCCGACTCGGAAAGCGATCAGCTCGAGAAGCTTGGAAGGCTTTCGATCGAGCGGGAACGTAAGGCGCGCTCCGCAGAAGCAAACGACAAGCTGCCAACAGCCCACTTCCTCGCGATTTCGGGAGGCGGCGATAACGGTGCCTTCGGTGCCGGACTGATGTGCGGCTGGACTGCTCGCGGCGACAGGCCCGAGTTTAGACTGATCACCGGAGTGAGCACTGGCGCTCTTTCAGCACCGTTTGTGTTTCTAGGTCCGGAGTACGACCACGCTCTCGAGCAGGTGTACACACAGACATCAGCGGCCGACATCTTCTTTCCAAGAAACAAAGTCATCGCAGCCGTTGCCGCCGACGCCGTAACGGACAGCGCGCCTCTTCGCAGCATGGTGACCCGTTTCATCGATCAAAGAATGATGCAGCGCATTGCGGAAGAATACGGCAAGGGCCGACTGCTTCTGATTATGACCACCAATCTAGATCAGGGGCGTCCCGTCATTTGGAATCTGGGCGCCATCGCGGAGAGCCGGCACCCGCGTGCTCGGGAGCTCATAATCGATATACTGATGGCATCGTCGGCCATACCAGGCATTTTCCCTCCCGTAATGATCACTGTTAGTCACGGCGGCAAGGACTTCCATGAGATGCATGTCGACGGGGGCACGACAGCTCAGACCTTTCTTTATCCACCCAACTTCCGGCTCAAGAAGCTGGGAAGGCAGAAAGGTGTCGAGCGGGAACGCATCGCATACATCATTCGCAACGGCCGCCTATTCCGCGACGAGGCGGAGGTCCCGCGTCAGACTCTCTCCGTGGCTGCGCAAGCCGCATCGACCATGATTGCCGCCAATGGAGCAAACGACGCCTTCCGTATCTATCTGACCACCCGCCGCGACGGCGTCGCCTATAACCTTGCCTACATCGGCGATGACTTCGGAGAGCCATACGTCGGGCCATTCGACCAAGCCTATATGGTAAAGCTGTTTAGCTTTGGCCGCGAGCAGGGAACGCGCGGCTCTGCTTGGCATAAAGCGCCGCCAGGCTTTGAGAACTGATCAGCTAACGGTGGGCGCAATCATTGCTGTCTGCGTAGCCGCTGGCGGCTTCGCCCCGCATGACATCATATTCAAGCACATTACTGTAGTCGCAAGTTGGCTGGGCGATGTGGCGACGCTGGCCATGCTGGCCATGACACGGCTCGTTGCATTCATTATTTTGCGTATCGCGATACAAATAATTGCGGATAAACGGAGCGATTTGAATAACTAGTGCGCTTGTTGCGCGGCGGAACCGCATTTCGAAATTCTAACATAGTAACAATGTCTCAACGACCATGTTGCTTTCACCGTTCTCTCGCAAAGAACTCCGTATGCGTTATTGCATTTGCCGTGCATCCGTCAATTGGGATCGGCGCCAAGACCGCCATGCCAACGGTTTCATATATACTCCGCGTTCAAAGCTGATATCCTAACTGTGCAGGCGAGGCGCTGAGGAACGATCAATTCCTGCTCTCGCCGCCGGCGGCCCCAAACAAGAAGGCTTGTCCGAAATAGAACTCCAGGGAGAGATTGTAATGAAAGCACGCGCTTTGATAATGTCTGCCGCTTTGCTTCTTGCAGCGTCGACGGGTTCGGCCTTTGCTGGGGGAAGTACACAGCCAAAGACAATGGGCAACGAGGGAAAACTGCCGGCGACAGGAACGGTGAGCGATAAAGTGCCGGATATGGGCGCGACAGCTCCCGTTGAAGGCGGACCCTCAAAGAGAATGGGTGACGAAGGCAAGTTGCCCGCGACTAAGGCCATGAGCGGAGCGACTCCGCAACAGAATGCACCGGCCACTCCGCCACCAGCAGAGAACAAGTAAGAAGCGGATTTCTTGCTCAGAATGTACACCGGGTAGCTCAGTCTTGAACCACCATGGCTGTCCCGCGCGCATCTGAGAACGAGATATCTGCCTGTTGCGGCGCTCGTTCGACTTCAGGTCGGCCCTGCGGATTGCACGGGCGCCGCTGTTGTTCCAGCTGCAAAAATACTGAGAGAAATTCAGATCACGCCTGTGTCAACCGGAACAAGCGGAAGCTCAACCCAAAGCTGACGCTTTTCATTCTGACGGCGATGATCGTGGACCCAACAAGTGGTTCGAGGGATCTTCCGCCTTCACGGATCTTCGGCAGCGCCACGAGTCCTCTTGCGCTATCAACGCACGGCTGATCGCAGCGAGCGAAACTTACGCCTCGGCGCGTGTCTTCAAGTTCCTGGCAGAGTGCAAGCCTGACCTGAATTCGATGTCTAGGCTTACGCTGACGGTTGGTTCAACAATAAGGTTTTCTCTACGTCCTTGGCAATTGGGTAGGGACGTGCAGACCGATGGAATTTCTCACTAGCGCGATCTGACCAATCCCGAGAAACCCGCGATCGCCAGCAGGCTGAGCGCCCATCCAACTAGCGCCTGGAAATAGAAATAGCCCATCACGAACGAGCCCCAGCGCTTGGCAGGATCGGGACGCCAATAATCCTTCTGGCCGATTTCAAGCACCGGAAAAAGCGTATCGAGAGAGTACATCCACGCGTTGAATGCGGGATAGCTCGACGCCTCGGTCTGACCAAGAAAGCATTGCAGCTGGGATTGTCCCAGCTCGGCGCGACCGGGCGTGGGTACGGCGGCAAGCGTCCGCTCCTCATTCCGCGACACGCCGCACATCGTCCATTCGGACGACCGCAATACGACGGGGTTGTTTGGCTTGATCGCGAAGTGCGCCTCAGCGAAGGCGAACACCGCAACGCCCAACCCCCAGAAGAGCAACAACCAGCCCAGGGACAGCAACGGTCTGTGCCCATACCCCAGGGTTACGCCGAGCAGTCTGTCCTTGGCACGGATCAGCAAGCGCCACAGCGAATTCGAGGCCCGGGCACGGCGTGCAACTCGCTGCAGGCGCTCCTTTTCCACCAGTACGGTGCGCGCGTCTTCGTCATGTCCCATCTCACGGAATACGTGGGCGAGCTGTTCGTAGGGTTGCGGCCAAAAATCCTCGCCCCAGCGGTCCGGCGACTGCCGCGCGAGCCACGCAAGGCGCCGCCGGGCATCCATCGGCCCGCCGATCAAAGCGTTATAAAGACAACGATTGAGCAGCAGGTTGCCGGGCGCTGGCCAGGATGCTTGATCATCGTGAAGTATGTCGATGGAGGCGCCAGTCAGGTCCAACGTGCCCTTGATCTCCGCCCCGCCGCGCAGGAACAAGCCGCCGCGCACAACTGTGCGGTTGAGGTGGAGCGCCTCGCCGTCCGGGTAGGAAAGCCTAGCCCCCGTGAGATCAAGATCGCCGCTGATGCGAGCCGAAGTCATGCGCGTCTCTCCGGCAATCAACGCGCCGCGAAGTTCTACTGATCGCACCTCGATGCCGTCCGCCGTCAGCGCCGCGCGCCCGGCGCATGAGAACAACGCTCCGTCGAGGCAGAGATTACCACCGAGCCGGCTGCCGGACAGCCTCACCTCGCCTGCAAGCTCCGCACTCTTGAGTGACACCCCACCGCGGGCCTCCAGTCGGTCTAACTCGAGGCCGGGAAGCGAGGAGCCGTCGAGTAAGAGGTTGTCGATCACGGCGTAGCGCAGCACTGGCACGGCGTCGAAGCGGCAGTCCTTCAGACCGATGTCCCGCCAGATGCGCGCACCCTCGAGATCGAGGACGCCCGAGATCCAGCCCCCTGAGACCCGAACGCCTTTTTCATGCGGCCGGTGCCTTTCGTCTCCCCCGAGAATGAGAAAGCGCAGAAAGGCTGCCCGGACTTCACGTGTCGGATCGTCCAACTCGGGACGACGCCCGTCACCTAGGCGGTCGAATTCGCCTATTGCCAGATCGGCGAGTATTCGCTCTTCCGCCGAAGTCAGCGGCCTCAGCGCGTCAAGCGGGGAACGTTCAGCTTCAGTTGGTTGGCCTTCCATGGAGCCGTCAGCCCGGTCCGAGCGGTATGCCGAACAAATTCCAAAGGATAAGAAGGAGTGTCCAAACACCAAGGAGAACCATGGTGTAGGGCAGCATCAGCGCGACAATAGTGCCGATACCGGCGTCCTTCACATATTTCTGCGCAAAGCCGACCATCACCGCGAGGTAGACGTTGAGTGGGGTGACGACGTTCATTGGGCTGTCGCCGACGCGGTAGGCGGCAAGCACCAGATTAGGGTCACCCCCGAGCCGCATGAACAGCGGGATGAAGACGGGCGCGAGGATCGCCCACTTGGCCAGCGCACCGGTCAGGATGATGTCGATCAGCGCCACCACGATGACGAACAGAATGATGTACCCCGTCGCACCGATCGGCACATTCTGCAGGAAGTCGGCGAGGTTGACCGCCATTACGGTCGCGAGGTTCGTCCAGTTGAAGAACGCGATGAAATTCGCGATTACGAACAGCAGAAAGATCATTCCCGCGAGGTTGCTCCAGGTCTTGGTGATCAGCCCGATGGCGGCGGTGGCATCCTTGATGGTGCCGGCGCCCCGGCCATAGGCGTAGCCCACCACCAGGAACAACAGGCTGATCAGCACGATAAGCGCGCTCATGAACGGCGAACCGGACATGATGCCGCCCGTCGTCTGATTGCGCAGGATGCCCGTGGGAATGGGCGGCGCGGCAAGTGCGAGGAGGAAAAGCACAAACCCCAGGAAGGCCCACCCCGCGTACTTCAGACCGCGTCGCTCGTTCTCGGAGAAACCCTGGGCTTCCTCGACCTTCAGTTCACCATTGTAGGGGCCTAGCCGCGGCTCGACGAAGCGTTCGGTGATGACCGTGCAGACGATCGCCATTAGGATGGACGAGACGATCATGAAATAGAGGTTGCCGACCAGCGTAATCTGCAGGTTGGGATTGACTGTCCGGATCGCGTCATTTGTGACCTCGGTCAGTAGCGCATCCGTGGGTGTCACGAAGACGTTAACGAGAAAAACCGCGGCGACTCCCGAGAAGCCCGCCGCGAGGCCAGCGAGCGGATGCCGGCCCATGCTGTGAAAGGCAGCGGCCGCAAGCGGCACCAGGACGAGATAGCCTGCGTCGGCCGCGATGGAGGAGAGAACACCTACCATCACGATCATAAAAGTGAAAATGGATTGCGGGGCGATAGCAACGAGCTTGCGCACCAGCGTTGCAATGAGCCCGGACTCCTCGGCGATACCGACCCCAATCATCGCTACCAGGATGACGCCAACGCCCGTGAAGCCGAGGAAATTGGCGACCGGACTCGTCAGCATGAAACGGATGCCGTCCGGCGAAAGCAGGCTTCGCACCGACGTTGTCTTCTCCACAATGTCCCCAACCGCCTCGTCGTAGGCGTCATAGGTGACCGTCGTGCCCAGCATTCCGAAAATCGCTGAAAAGGCGATAACGATGCCGATGAGGATGAAGAAGATGATGGCGGGATGCGGCACCATGTTGCCAACCCGCTCGACGGTTGCGAGGAACCCGGTCGCCGACTTCGGATCGTGCTCGGTGCTGCCAGCAGTCTTGGTCATCTCAGAAACTCCAGATGAAGGGGATGTAGAAAGTAGCGACCACGAAGAACCAGATCATGAGGGGCAACCCGAGCTTCCAGTAATCGCCGAAGGCATAGCCTCCAGGCCCCATGACCATGAGGTTCGTCGGCGTGGCGATAGGCGTGAGGAAGGATGCCGCCGCGGCCACCGCCGTCGACATCAGTACCGGTTCTGGAGACATGCCCAGCACCTTCGCGGAGGCAACCCCGATTGGAATAACGATCAGCGCGGTCGCGGTGTTCGAGATCAGCTGGCCGAGCACAGCAGTCAGCACAAAAAGCCCTCCGAGGAGCGCGTAGGGCCCATAATCGCCCACCACCGCTACGAGATATTCTGCCATCAGCTGGGCTGCACCGGTCTTCTCCATGGCGGTGGACAAGGGCATCATCGCCGCCACCATGATCACGGTGGTCCAGTTGATTGCACGGTAGGCGTGTTCGACGTTCATGATGCCGGTGAGTACCACCGCACCCGCAGCCAGCATCCCGGCGACGGCGGTTGGCACTATTCCCGTGGCGAGCAAGACAACCATCGCCAGAAGAATGATCACCGCCTGGGTGGCACCCGGCCCCATCGGCACGGCCTGGCGGCGCACCAATTCGGGGGAATTCACCACCAGTACGTCCGGGTCGGAAAGGCGCTCATCCAGAGCTTTCCAGGTGCCTTGCAGGAGCAGCGTGTCGCCGGCCTGGAGTTCCGTCTTGGCGGCATCGAGCATCACGCCGGCGCGCAGCACTGACAGGATGATGAGATCGCCGCTCTCCGTCACCATGCCTGGGAAAGCGGTGCTGCCGATAAGTCCCGAGCGGGGAGGAATGACGACCTCGGCAAGACCGGAACTGCGATTGAACAGGGTGTTTCCGCCTTCACCTACGTCGGCTTCCTCGCGCAGCGCCAGATGCGCGCTGGCGGCGAAGCGCGCCGCAGCGTCGGCATCGCCCTTGAGGATCAGATAGTCGCCTTCGGCTATCATCTCGCGCCTGAGCGGCATCCCTGTCTTGCCGTCCTGCACGGCGACGAAAGCGAGGCCGTGCTCCGCTTGGAGATTGGCCACGCCGTCGCGTGCCATGCCGGCGAGCGGCGAGGAGGCCTTGACGCGCAGGCGGAAGACGCCACTCGATAGGCCGTACTGCTCGATCAGCGTCTGGGCGTGGCGACTGAAATCGGCTGGCATGGAGGCGCCATTGCGGAACGGCAACAGCTTCTCGCCAAACAGCACGATGATCGCCATGGTGCCGACGAGCAGCGGCACGCCGACGAGGGCGAACTCGAAGAAGCTGAAGCCGCCGAAGCCCGCGTCCCGGGAGGCTTCCGAGACCAGCACGTTGACCGGCGATCCGGTAAGCGCCAGTAGCGAGCCCGCATGGGCGGCGAACACCAACGGCATGAGCAACTGCGAGGAATTGCGTTTCAGCCTCACCGCGATCACCACGACCACGGGGAGCAGTGCGGCAATGGCGCCGTTGAGACTGATAATGGCTGTAAGCAGGGCACCCAGCGACATCATCAGCACCAGGAGGCGCGTGCGGTTGTCTTCGCCTGCCTTCTCAATGAGCAGCTGGCCTGCCCATGCCGTGACGCCGGTCTTCTCCAGAGCTGCCGACACCACGAAAAGCGTGGCTATGAACATCACCGCGGGATCGCCGTAGCCCGATAGCGCATCCTGCAGCGACAGGAGGCCGCTCGCCCACAGCGAAAGTCCTACCGCCATGGCCACAACAACGACCGGCAATTTGTTCGACACGAACAATACGACTGCAACGGCGATGTTCAGAAATATGATGGTGATATCGCTCACGCGCGTTCCCCTGTTTTTGTCGCCAGATCAGCATCCGGCCACGCGCTACTATATTCGTAATTTTAATCGTCACGTAACAACCGAAAAAAGAACTATCCAATATTGCTTTATCGGGGATTTCAAAGGCATGCTACAAGCTATTAGTCTTGCGCGGTTCAATGCAGGAAATTCTTGTGCCAGTAGATCATGCCCAAGCCTCAGATCCACAGCTCCTGTTCCGGCTCATTGAGGTGGTTACATCCGGTGAGAGCAAGCAATCGGCGAGCGCGTCCGCGTCACAGTCACCGGGTGCGGCACACAAAGTAACCATCACTGCGATAGAGGTCTTTTGGGGGGCTGAGCTTGAGCGATAGCGATGTAATTTTCGCCATCATCGCCGGGGTGGTGGGGTTTATGATATGGGGCCGCTTGCCTGTGATGCTGGTGGCCCTGAGCGTTCCACTCGCGTTGTTCTTCTCCGGTATCCTGCCCCTCGATCAGGTCTTCTCAGGTTTTGGCGATACGGTCATCATCTTCATCGCCAGCTTGTTCGTCGTTGCCGCCGGCCTTGAGGCGTCCGGGGTCACGGCATGGGTCGGTCAGTGGCTTTCCCGCGCGGTGGGATCAAGTCCGTTAAGGCTTTCCGTGTTCACCGTGCTCATCGCGGCCTTGCTCAGTCCCCTCATTAGCCAGAGCGGCGCAGTCGCTGCACTGGTGCCGGTGGTGACCCTCCTGACCTTGCGCATGGGGCATTCACCATCGAAATTCCTGATGCCGCTGGCATTCGCGTCGGCCGCCGGGTCGAAGCTGGCGCTTACCGGCACTCCGAAAAACGTGCTGGTATCCGATGCGGCCTCCGATGCCGGCTATGGCCCCTTTGGGTTCTTCGAGTTCGCCTGGGTCGGAGTGCCCCTGCTGTTGGGTACAGTGCTGATCGTTGCAGTCTTGGGCCGCCGGCTGCTGCCCGAACGCCAATCCGCCAACTTGCCTGAGGACTTTGGACAGCATGCGCACACACTGACCGAACACTACGCCATGTCAGGGGGCGCGCGGCTCTATCGCGTGCTCGACGGTTCACCGCTTCTCGGTAGATCGCGCGAAGCGATTGATCTCGTTGCAGGAGTTAGCCTTATTGCTGTCTCTGGCTCCGCAACCGCCAAGGCGGAATCTAGGACGTTCGCGGCCGACGACGTGCTTGTGTTGCGCGGGAGCGCGGAGGTCTTGTCGTCCTTCGCGGATACGAACCGTCTCGACGCGATGCCGGACGCCGAAGGTTCGATTGCCGACATGCTGTTCAACAGGCACTCGGGGCTGGCCGAAGTGGTGGTCAAGCCGCGCTCGCAACTCATCGGCTCGGTGATGTCGCCCGGAACCCTCACCGAGAGCGGGCAGTTCGTGGTAGTGGCGGTCCAGCGCAACGGTCAAGACCTTGGCGGCGCCGCCATGGGCGACGTCGCGGGCCCGGCGGGCGTCACGCTCCAAGCCGGCGATCACCTGCTGCTCCAGGGAACGTGGCGGGCGCTGGACCGCATTGCCAGCGATCCCGATGTGCTGGCGGTCGATCCACCCGAAGCGGTGCGCCGCCAGGCGGTGCCGCTTGGCCCCGGTTCAACGAAGATGTTGTTGATCCTGGCCGCAATGGTCCTGGTTCTGGCAACCGGCATTCTGCCGGCGCCTGTGAGCGTATTGATCGCAGCGATGGCCGTGATCGCTTCCGGTGTTCTGACCGTCCCGCAAGTCTATCGCGCCATCGACTGGAACACGGTAGTGCTCGTGGCATCCATGATCCCTCTTTCCACGGCGATGTATCGCACCGGCGTTGCGACACAGATGGCGGATTTTCTGGTCACGGCCGTCGGGACATCCAACCCGACGATGCTGCTAGCCGGACTGTTTCTGTTTACAGCGATCCTGGGGCAGGTCATTTCGAATACCGCCACCGCCATGATCGTCATCCCGATTGCAGTCACGGCCGCAGCAGAACTGGGAATTTCGGCCAAGCCGGTTCTCATGTCGCTGAACGTAGGCGCTTCAGCCGCTTTCCTGACGCCGGTTGCCACGCCATCAAATCTGATCGTGATGGGTCCCGGCGGCTACCGTTTCGGCGATTACTGGCAATTGGGAATCGTTCTGATGGCGCTTTATTTCCTCATTGCCGTATTCTGGGTGCCCGTCGTATGGAGTCTTTAAGATGAGCTGCAGGATACGATGCCGTGAGTGGCCATGAAACCGTTTGATGAAATTTTACTCCGTTCAACTGCGACCAACCGATAGACACGGAAAAAACAGGGATTTCTCATGTCATCACATGCTGATCTCGTAGATGCCAAGGCGGCCGAGGCCCATCTGCTGCGCTTTCTTGCAATTGACGGCGTCACCGGTGAGGAAGAGGCCATCGCAAACGCCGTAATCGACGAATTGCTAAAGGTGGGGGTGCCCAAGAGCGCTATTCGTTTCGACGACGCGCACAAGCGCATCCCCCTGCCGACGCAGACGGGAAATCTGATCGTCGATCTTCCTGGAACGTCCGAAGGGCCGCACCTGTTGTTCGCCACTCATCTCGACACCGTGCCGCTCTGTCGCGGCGCTAAGCCGAAGGTGGAAGGCCGCCGCGTGGTTTCCGACGGAACAACCGCGCTCGGTGGCGACAACCGCACCGGCTGCGGCGTGCTCGTGAGCCTCGCTGAGACGCTGATTAAGCACAAGCTCCCGCATCCGAATATCACGCTGCTGTTCTCGGTCCGCGAGGAGAGCGGACTTCACGGAGCCCGCGAGCTTAATCCGAAGGATCTCGGCGGCGCCGTCATGTGCATCAATGTCGACAGCCAGAAGCCGGAGGACATCATCACTGGCGCCGTCGGCCAGGAGAACTGGGAGGTCGAGATCAAGGGCCGCGCCGCCCATGCCGGCCTTGCGCCGGACAAGGGCATCTCGGCAACGCTCGTCGGCGCGCTTGGTCTCGTTAACGCGCGGCGCGACGGCTGGTTCGGTAAAGTCGAAATGCCTTCAGGCAAGGGGACGTCGAATGTTGGCATCTTTGGCGGCAAGGACGGAAAGCCGGCAGGCGACGCAACGAATGTGGTGACCGACTACGCCTGGATGCGCGGCGAGGCCCGCAGTCCCGAATCGAGCTTCGCCACTGAGATCGCAGAAGCCTACGCCCGTGCCTTCGAGGAAGCGAGACAAGCCGTGAAGGCGACGGATGGCGCTGTGGCGGAGTTGAACTTCACCCACGTTAAAGCCTATCCACCGTTCCACTTGACCGATGACTCACCGGTGGTAAGCCGCGCCGCCGAGGCACTCAAGGCCCTGGGGCTCAAGCCGAACCTCATGTTCTCGCCCGGCGGACTTGACGCCAACTGGCTGGACAAGCACGGCATACCAACCGTCACCATCGGAGCCGGCCAGCGCGAAGTCCATACGGTGAAGGAATATGTGGAACTCGATGAGTATGTTACCGGCTGCAAGATCGCGGTGGTGGCTGCGACGTTGAAGGGTTGAGAAGGGCCCCCTTCAATCCGCCGCTTAGAAGAAGAAGCGCACACCCGCCAGGACGCCATATGCGTCCTGGTATGTAATGGCCTCATCGTCGCCGTACGTGAACTTGCGAACGCCCCCATAGACATCGATGGATTGATTGTCGAAGGTCTGCACCGCATAGACGCCGTAGTTCTCCGTCACAGCCCCGTCTGACAGAAAATCGCGGCCATAATAGTAGTCAACCGAGACAGACGTGGGGCCGACAGCGAACACCTCGTTCCGCCAGCCCGCGCGGCCCCAGACGTAACTGGCCCCATCGACTTCCTGGCCGGCGGAAAGTGCCAGATTAAGCCCCGTCGGCGTGTGTACGACGGTTGCCGAGCCAGCCAACCTGCGCGTGTCGTCGCCGTCAGGATTATTCTGCCACTGGTAGCTGGCAGCGGCACGTATCGCGAAATCCCCGACGTCGCCGATCCAACGGCCAGCGACATCATAGTAGTCCCTGTTATCCTCCTCAACGAGAACGTTTTTTCCATACGACGTCGAAAGCATCACGCCAGCAACGACCGGCGTGTCATAACGGGCGCGAAAGCGCCGTGCGCCATCGAAGTTGTTGTTTACCTGCCCAATGGTGACGTTTGTCAGATTGCCGTTACTGTCGCGAAACCGAAAGGAGCCGAAGCCGTCAGATGAGTCCGTCGCACCAGCCTGGAATGTGTAGGAATCGTCGAGACCGGCCGAGCCGTCCGAGGCCGTGCTGCCCTGGCCGAAAGAGACCGTGCCGTACTTCGTATCTCCCGCGACTTCAAACCAGCGCAGCGCGGTCCGCTGCCAATCGATCCAATCAGGGGTTAATTCCTGCCAGACGAGCGCGCTGCTGCGCAGTCCAAGGCCAGTCTCAAAACGGACGCGAACGGTGCCCTCGTCAACTGGTCGAGTGATCGTAAAGCCGACCCGCGAATTCCAGTTGCCGTTGTCGACAATGTTGCTGGTGGTCTCTCCACCATCGTCGAAATACTGGTAGGCTGGGTTAAACTGCCCGTAGAAATTCAGCACTGAGCCAGAAAGTAGCCTGAAGGTTAGCGGGGCTTCATAGGCCTCGGACTCAATAGGGACATCCTCGACGGCGGCGTCATAATCGAAGTCCGCTTCCATTGGCTGGGGTTGCTGTGCGGCGGCAGCTGAAGCCCAAAGGGACATCGCGCAAACCATGCAGCGCGACAAGTCCTTTGCCATACTGCTTCCCCTTCCGTCATAATTGTTGCACCGACCAACCGGTGCGGCCCCCGCACTTTTCAGGCAGCCTAGAGCGATCTAGAGGAATGAAGTATCGTCAAATGAATACCCCCATACACAATAAGAAAATGTCAGAGGTCGACACAACGTTCAGATACGACAGATGCCCCTCCCTTGCCTTTCCTTGGACGCCACATTCGACAATCTCATAATCGATTCTGGGGGGCCTGACTACAAGATGGGCAAGAAGGCGTGCTACTGGAAAGTCAACGAGTTCAACCCGGGCAACTGTACAAAAATGCATTGGCGTAAAAATGAATCCGCATTGAACGATCGAATGCCTACAGTAGGGTATAAATGCAATGGTGACTGGGTCAGACAAGCCACAACTTGGGGAATTGCATTGCTGGCCGGGGGCAGTGACGGCTTGGAACGCCTGGGTGCTGGTGTATCTCACGGACACGCAAGGCATTTCCTGGCCGCTCAGGGCCGATTCTATGGAGCCTACGCACATCGGCAGCAACAGAGACCAAGATGATGGCGGATGCGTTTAGTCGGGCCTCCTTGATCACTCTTGCGGTGATTGCTGTCTGCGGATTTCTCCATTGGGCAAGTGTTGTTTTTGCACCGCTGGTTTTCGCGCTTCTCATCATTGCAGTCTTGTGGCCGATCCAAAAGGCACTTCAGTCCCAGATTGGCGGGCTGCTCGCGCTGATCGTGACACTCTTCTTCTTTGTTGCCGTACTGGTTGTCTTAGGTTCAATGGTCGCCTGGAGCTTGAGCCGGGTCGGTCAGGCGTTAACCAACGACACGGCACGACTGCAGGCGCTCTACGATCAGTTGGCCGTCTGGCTCGAAGGCCACGGCATTGCTGCTGGTGCTCTGATATCAGAGCATATCGACATAGGTTGGTACGTGCGGCTCGTGCAGTCACTTGCTGCGAGGCTCCACAGCACCTTAAGCTTCTGGCTGATCGTCATCGTCTACACGGCTCTCGGCCTTCTGGAGATGGGTGACTTCAAAGCTGCCGTGCTGCAGCTACGCAACAGTGAAATCGCGCGCGTTCTATCCGTCGGCAGCACCGAGATGAGTGCAAGGATCCGATCCTACTTTGTCGTTCGAACACAGATGAGCGTCCTCACTGGGCTTCTCGTCTTTGGCGTGACAACCGCCCTGGGTTTGCCACTGGCGAAGGAATGGGGCGTCCTAGCCTTTGTACTGAACTACATTCCGTTTCTGGGCTCAATGTTCGCAACGTTGTTTCCGACAGTCTATGCGATCGCGGAATTCCAATCCTGGGAGGCCCCGCTGCTGGTTTTTCTGCTCTTAAACGTGATCCAGATTGCCGTTGGGAGCTACATCGAGCCTCGAGTTACCGGATCGGCGTTGTCGATTTCACCGTTGCTCGTCATTTTCTCCGTTTTCTTCTGGGGCTATATGTGGGGTATTTTTGGCGCCTTCGTGGGCGTACCAATTAGTATTGCGATCCTCACGTACTGCGAGCAAAGTGCATCTACGAGGTGGGTAAAGGATCTATTTGGCGGGGGCGCGGGAAGAACGCCCTGACTTGCGCGATGACTGATCTTCTTGCCCTGTCGCAAATGGAATTGCGAATTTTGTTTCCTATCGCTTTCAAAGCGGAGCCGATCAATGGCGATCACCAGACGGCAGGAACTACGCGCCCTCGATACCGATGAGCGCACGTTCGTCGAAAAGTCGCATCATCCCAACGTGCAAGATCTAAGTGATGACGAGTTGCGATCGCTCACGAAGTTGCTCCGTGAACGCAGGAGCCGCGCAAGAACAGAGGCGAACCGCCGCCGCCGAGAGTTAAGAGGCAAAGCACCTGCAAAGGGAGCCACAGCATCTCAGGCGGATGAGGGCTCCAAATTGAAATTGGCTATTCTTGCAATGGCCATGCGGCGCTTAAACAGCGAAGTCGAGCGGCGGCGAAAAATGAGTGCTAAAACAGCGCTGATTGAGAGTGCCAATCGCGCGCTGGGGCTGAAGGCTGCTTCCGATGTAGCGTCACCACCCATTAACGCCCGGCGCGCTCACGAAGGCATGCGGAACAATCCCAATCGCCGCATCCAAAACCTCATTCGCCCCATGGAACTTGGAAGGCTTCGCCAAGCAGCCAAGGTGGCACAGGCGAAAAGAGACAACCGTTGATTGGCGGTTACAAATCGCGGCGTCTGGAGCCGTTTGAAGGGATCGTAAGGCGAGGCTGGCCACGGCATCTGGTGATTGAAGGCTACCGTGATACAGATTCTATATATGGCAGATTTTTCTGAGGGAGAGTGCGAGTGAGGGGTGTCAGTGGTCGGTACGGGCTGCGCGCTGCGGGCCAAGTTTTTCTCACTGCTGTTGTCCTTTATACCGGCGGCTGCAGCGAACCCGTAAAGGTGGAAGAAGCGGTTGTTCGGCCGGTTCGGGTTATGACCGTCGTCGAGCAGAAGGCAAGAGAAGCCGTCACCCTGTCGGGCACAGTTGAAGCCAAGACGGAAGTCGACCTGTCGTTCCGGATTGGAGGACGTGTCGTCGAAAGGATGGCAAGTGTTGGGGACCGTGTGACGAGCGGACAGCGACTCGCCCGTCTCGATGCGCAGGACGAGGAGAATTCTTTGCGTGCTGCACAAGCCAATTTGGCGGCGGCGGAGGGCAAGTTTATCGAGGCTGAAGCCAATTACGACAGGCAGCGCCAACTTTTGAGCCGGGGTCATACGACGCGACAGCGGTATGATCAGGCGTCTCAGGTGTTGAATACGCTGAGATCCCAGCTGGACGTAGCAACGGCGCAGCTTGCAATCGCGAAGACGCGGCTGGAGGATACAGTCCTCTACGCGGATGCGCCGGGAGAGATCACTGCGCGCTTTGGGGAATCTGGACAAGTAGTTCAACCAGGGCAGGTCATCTTTAGAGTGGCTCGCAAGGATGGCCGGGACGCTGTTTTTGACGCTCCAGCAAGTCTGATTTCGAGAGGTTCCCGCGACGCGGTCGTTAAGATTGCACTATCGATAGATCCGTCTATTGCCGGGTCGGGGCGCGTGCGCGAAGTAAGCCCGCAGGCAGACCCCTTGACGGGAACATTCAGGGTTCGAGTGGGACTCGACGAACCTCCTGCCGAGTTAAGACTGGGGTCTACAGTGACCGGGACCGTCACGCTAGAAGGGGTGGGTGGGGTTGCCGTTCCGGCAGCAGCTCTGTCGCGCACGAATGGAGAACCAGTGGTTTGGGTATTGGATAGCGCGAACAATACTGTCTCTCCCAAGCCAGTCGAAGTTGCTGCGCACCGCGTTGGTGACGTTATCGTATCGGCCGGACTGTCCCCAGGCGATGTCGTGGTGACGGCGGGTGTTCAGACCCTGCGGCCCGGCCAAAAGGTCCGCCTGCTGGGGCAGCAATCATGATTGGTCCCAATCTTTCCGCTTGGGCCGTAAATCGTCGCCCGCTGATCATTTTCTTCATGCTGGCGGCACTTGTCGCTGGAGTTTCGAGCTTCATCAATCTTGGCCGCGCAGAAGATCCCGTCTTCACGATCCGAACGATGCTCGTGCGAGCCATCTGGCCGGGCGCCACGCTTCCCGAAACGCTGGATCAAGTGACCGAGCGAATTGAGCGAAAACTTCAGGAAGTGAGCCAAGTCGACGTCGTCAGAAGTACGACCAGAGCCGGCGCAACGACCATATTCATCGACTTGCAAGGAAGTGTCACGTCCGCCGAAGTGCCAGCTTTTTGGCAAGAGGTGCGAAACAAAATAGGCGACATCAGACATACACTCCCGTCAGGCGTTTTGGGTCCATTTTTTAACGACGACTTCGGCGACACATTCGGGTTCATCTACGGATTTACATCCGACGGCTTCACACATCGGGAACTGCGCGACTACGTGGAGGACATCCGTTCAAAGTTATTGACGGTGCCTGACGTATCCAAAATCGAGATCCTGGGCGCTCAGGATGAAGAGGTAACCATCGAGTTCCGGCACGATCGTGTCGCAGCGTTGGGAATTGACTATCCCGCCCTGTTCTCAGCGGTATCAGCGCAGAACGTCGTTAGGCCATCCGGAGTCATTCGGACCGGAAGCGAAAATGTCAGGCTTCAGGTATCCGGTCCGTTCGCTTCGGAGGCGGATATCTTGGATGTCAGCATCAATGTCGGTGACCGGGTTGTACGTCTGGGCGACATTGCGGATGTGGTTCGTGGCTATAGCGACCCACCGTCTCCATTATTTCGCGTAAACGGAAAACCAGCGATCGGACTCGCAATCGCGATGCGTGATGCCGGCGATATTCTCGCACTTGGAAAGAACATCAAGACTATGATGTCGGCGATCACCGCCGACTTGCCGGCAGGCATAGAGCCTGCGCTTGTTTCGGATCAAGGCGTGACGGTCGACGATGCGATCAGCGAGTTCATGGCATCCCTTTGGCAAGCGATCGCGATCATCTTAGGCATCAGCATTATAATGTTGGGGTTGAGGCCGGGAGCCGTCGTCGCGGTATCGATACCGCTGACGCTGGCCATCGTCATGATCATTATGCAAGCGGTGAACATCGATCTACACCGGATTTCCTTAGGCGCTCTGATCATTGCTCTCTGCCTACTGGTAGACGATGCGATGACGACCGTGGATGCCATGTTGCGCCGGATTGATGACGGAGATGACGCAGAGGCAGCCGCCAGCTACGCATATTCGAATCTGGCTGCGCCAATGCTGATCGGAACATTGGTAACGATTGCTGGCTTCGTGCCCATAGGTTTTGCACAAAGCTCAGCTGGCGAGTACACGTTCTCCATTTTTGCAGTCGTGGGGATCGCACTTTTGGTCTCGTGGCTAGTCGCCGTCCTGTTCGCACCTGTTGTCGGAGCGGCTTTACTGAAGCCGACAGCGACGGCGAACAAAGACGCTGGACCGGGTTTCATTCTACGCAGCTACCGCAATATCCTTGACTTCGCCCTTATGTGGCGATGGCTAACCATATTCGGCGTGATCGCTCTGTTCGGCCTAGCGATCTGGGGACTTCGCTTCGTACCACAGCAGTTCTTTCCCGCTTCAGACCGCACGGAACTCCTGGTCGACTTAACGCTTCCGCAGAACGCTTCCTTGCGCGCCAGCGAGGATGTGGCAGTGAAGCTTGATGAGGTCCTTGGCAAAGATCCTGATGTCAGCCGATGGAGTTCTTATGTCGGCCGCGGCGCCATTCGGTTCTATCTCCCGCTTAACGTTCAGTTGCCGAATGATTTCTTCGCTCAACAAGTGATTGTTGCCAAAGATGTCGCCGGCCGCGAGCGATTGCAGACAAAGCTTGAGAGATTGCTGTCCGAAGAATTTCCTCACCTCGTCACGAGAGTCTATCCTCTCGAATTGGGTCCGCCCGTCGGTTGGCCCGTGCAGTACCGCATTGTGGGCCCCGACATTGACCAAATTCGCAATCTCTCCGTTGGACTGGCCGACATCGTGGCTTCCCATCCTGAAACGCGCCGCGTGAGCTTCGACTGGAATGAACCCTCCCGAGGCGTTCGCATTCGAATCGACCAGGATGGTGCACGGCGGGTGGGTTACTCGAGTGAGGCGCTGGCCGGCGTGCTCAATACTGTGATCAGCGGCACCCGTGTCACCGAACTGAGGGATGGAATTTATCTCATCGACGTGGTTGCCCGTGCGCGCCAGGAAGACCGGGTCAGTCTCGACAATCTGCAGACTCTTCAAGTGCCGCTGCGAAATGGACGCACGGTACCGCTCAGCCAGTTCGCAACATTCGAACCCGTACAAGAGCAACCGCTCGTCTGGCGGAGAGGCCGACTTCCTGCGCTAACAGTCCAGGCCGATGTGGCACCGGGCGGATTGGCGGAGGGAATTGTCACGGCACTGGCCCCGCAAATCGCCGAATACAATGCCGGTTTGCCGGCGGGCTACAGGGTTGAACTTGGTGGTATTGCCGAGGAGAGCACCAAGAGCCGGGCCTCGGTTGCCGCTGTCGTGCCGTTTATGATCGTTCTGATGCTCACGCTATTGATGCTTCAGCTGCAGAGTTTTCAAAGTCTCAGCATGGTTGTGCTCGTAATGCCTCTGGGACTTATCGGGGTCGTCGCGGCCTTGTTCTTCGTTCAGAAGCCGCTCGGTTTCGTGGCCGTGCTGGGAGTGCTCGCGCTTCTCGGCATGATTGCCAAGAACGCGGTCATTCTTCTCACTCAGATCGAAGATGAGCGGCGCCGTGGTGCAGGTCTTAAAGACGCCGTGGTGAATGCCGCGCTTTCCCGCTTCCGCCCGTTGATGCTGACGGCCCTTTCGACTGTACTCGGACTGGCGCCGATCGCACCAACCGTCTTCTGGGGACCCATGGCTTTCGCGGTGATGGGCGGACTGCTTGTTGCGACCGTACTGACGCTGGTTTTCCTTCCCGTACTCTATGTCACGTGGTTCAGCTTGCGAGGAGGCGGGACAGCGGTGAAGGAAAAGGCCGAAGCTTTGAGTTAGCTATCACCGTTTCGCAGGGAGAGATCTGCCGTGCCAGCTTTCAATGCGGTTCAGAAGCCATGACAACGGGGGCCGGTTCATATTTCCGCGGAACTCTAATCCGTGGAGTGCTGCACAGGTTCGCCATATACTTGGCACTGTGGCTTGTCCTCATTGAGTTCAGCGCCGCGAACCTGCTTGTCGGCGCGGTAACTTCTGTCTGTGCGACATGGTTCAGTCTGCGTCTTTTGCCTCTACAGCAAGGACGGCTGTCATATTTGGCGTTGCTGCGCCTGGCTCTCCACTCGATGTGGCAATCGCTCGCCGCAGGATTTGACGTTTCGAGACGGGCCCTGGACCCCCGCATGCCTCTGCTGATCGGTTTTGTCGGATACCCGACAAGTCTTCAAGGTGGTGTTTGTCGAAACAGTTTTCGCGTCCTTACAAGCCTCCAGCCCGGCACTCTACCTGTAAGCGCGCAAGAGACCGGTGAGATTGTCTTTCATTGCCTCGACACCAGGCAGCCGATCTCTCAGGGACTGTGTGCTACTGAGGCACTCTTCAGTCAATTGATACGCAGTGGAACCGAGCGTGAGGTTCACGATGGTTGATTTTTACTTTGGCGCGGGAGCATTGGTCATGATTCTGACCGGTCTCGCGCTCGCGCGCTTGCTTTGGGGACCCGGCCCGGCCGACCGAATGATGGCCGCTCAGCTTTTGGGCACCGGCGGCGGGGCGATTGCGCTACTGATCGGAACCGGCAGCGGAGTCACCGCAATGGTCGACGTGGCTCTGCTATTGGCGCTGCTCGCAGCATTTGCTGCTGTGGCATTGTGCGCCGGAGAGCCCGGAAGCAAGGGCATCCACAGGGAGCGCATAAAGTGACTATGTTCTGGGACGCAATGACGATCGTCTTCGTGAGCACCGGCGTCTTCTTTTTTCTTGCCGGAACGGTCGGGCTTCTCAGATTTCCCGATACCCTGACACGCCTGCATGCGCTGACCAAGGCCGATACTCTTGGGTTCGGGTTGATCGCCATCGGCCTGCTGCCTCAAAGTGCGGACGTGAGAGTGGGCCTTAAACTGCTTGTGATCTGGTTGATCTTGCAATTCGCCGGCGCCTGTTCCGGACAGCTGATCGCCCAATTCGAGCACAGATCCAGGCACTCATCATGAGTATGCTGCCAGATCTTCTTCTGGTCATGCTGGTTTTGGGCGCAGCGCTGTGGACGGTTGCGGCGCGCGACCGGCGCAGCTCGGTGATCGGGTTCATTGCACTGGGCTTGCTGTTGGCGCTCGTCTGGATGCGGCTCTATGCCGTGGATGTAGCTCTCACCGAGGCCGCAGTGGGCGGAGGCGCAACAGGGCTCCTACTGTTGCGTGCATGCGCGCGACTGGATTCAATTGATGCTGGCAAGCCGTCAGCGGGACGCACTCTGCAATTGCTCATCGGGTTTTGTTGCGCGGCAATGGGTGTGGGAATAGCGGCGGCGGCGTTAG
The DNA here is from genome assembly GCA_002279935.1 of Hyphomicrobium sp. 12-62-95. GTDB lineage: Bacteria > Pseudomonadota > Alphaproteobacteria > Rhizobiales > Hyphomicrobiaceae > JAGVSR01. The sequence continues at coordinate 24,711 of NCCZ01000025.1, forward strand.
GGGGGCCAGACCTGCCGCCGACACTGGCTCCCGCCGTCGCTGCAAACATCGATGCGGTCGGACTTGGCAACCCTGTGACCGTTGTTCTTCTGGCCTATCGAGCGATCGACACGCTCCTTGAGAAGATCGTCCTGATTGCGGCCCTTGTCGGCGTTTGGTCACTAGCGCCAGACGATGTCTGGGGCGGTCCGCCGGCTTCCCTGAAGCTGGCGAAGGCGAGTGAACCGCTGACTTTTCTGGCCCAGATCCTGCCGCCGGTGGGCTTTGTCATCGGCGTTTATCTCATCTGGAACGGTGCGGACGAACCCGGTGGCACTTTTCAGGGAGGAACGGTACTCGCAGCAATGTGGCTCCTGGTCATGTTGGCTGGACTGGCAGAACCTCCGGAAACGCGACGTGCCTTGCTTCAATATTTGGTTGTCTTCGGGCCAGCTGTGTTTCTCATTTCCGGTTTTTCGGGGTTTTGGCTGGCAGAAGGCTTCTTGTCTTACCCAACGGGGTTTGCAAAGACGATGATCGTTGCGCTTGAGGTTGCGCTTGCACTGTCGATTGCCGTCATCGTTGCGATGATGTTGGCGGGTCCGTCGGCGAGGACACCGCGATGAGTGATGTAACGACGCTCTATGGGCTCTGCGCCTCCGGGCTTATTGCCATCGGCATTTACGGATTTTCTCTTCAGTCGGAGCCGCTGCGCAGGATCATTTCGTTCAATCTGATCGGAACAGGTGTCTTTCTTCTGTTTGGCGTAGCGGCTCGCCGCGCAGCGGCTGCAGGGTTTCTGGCCGATCCCGTACCACACGCGATGGTCATAACAGGGATCGTGGTTGCATTTGCCGCGACTGCGCTCACGGTGGCACTGATCTTGCGCTTGGCCGAACTGAATACGGATCCGGAGGAGAATATTCAGCCTGAAGCCCGCGATGAGAAGTCGGCATGACGGCCGGCGCAGCCACGATAGACAGCGGTGCGCTGCTCGTCGTTTCGATCATGCTTCCTGTAACGGGCATGCTCGCTGTAATTGTCTCCCCGGCGCGCCGCAGTGAGCAAGTGGCCCTGGTCATTCTGGCGGCGAGCCTTCTGACGGCCGTTGCGACTGCTGCAGAGGTTCTGCGAACCGGCGAGCCGATCGAGTATCTTCTGGGTAATTGGCGCCCCCCGCTCGGGGTCGCACTGCGTGCCGACGGCCTGTCGGTCACGCTGATGGTGATGGCGTCGATAGTGCTGAGCTGCGTTGGGTTGTATGCCTCTGGCTCCTACTTGGCGCCCCCTGATGCCCATCATTCCCGCTCCCGCACCGTTTTTTGGACCCTGCTCCTGGGGTTATCGGTAGCCTTGAACACCGCCTTTTTGGCTCAGGATCTCTTCACGCTCTTCGTGGCTTTGGAATTGCTGACTTTCAGCGCCGTGGCACTTGTGGCGCTTGATGGCCGGCCGACGTCGCTTGAGGCCGCGCTGCGCTATCTTCTTTTGGCACTCGCGGGATCTGTGTTCTACCTCGTGGGCACGGCGGTACTTTACGGTGCCTATGGACGGCTTGATTTAAGCGGACTCCGGCAGATCAGTCGCGATGATCTGGCAACGACCTTTGCACTCAGCCTCATGATGACGGGACTGTTGGTAAAGACAGCCCTTTTTCCGATGCATCTGTGGCTGCCGCCCGCTCACGCGGGCGCGCCCGCGGCCGCCAGCGCACTCCTCTCAGCCCTGGTTGTGAAAGCCCCGTTCTTTCTCATTGTCTTGCTCTGGACAGGGATAGCGCCGCGCCCCTTCAGCGTCATCGCTGGCCAGGTTCTCGCCATACTGGGAATGGCCAGCATCGTTTTCTGCAGCGTCATGGCGCTACGCCAGTCGCGCCTCAAGCTGATGATTGCCTATTCGACGGTTGCTCAGGTCGGATATCTCTTTCTGGTGTTCCCCCTTACTATTGGTGGCACCGCCAATCTTGCCTGGTCCGGATGTGTTCTGCAGCTCGTTTCCCACGCATTTGCCAAGGCATCGATGTTTCTTGCTGCCGGAGTGATTGCAGAGGTCATGGGTCATGACCGCATATCGAATCTCAAAGGCACGTTTCATGCGGTTCCAATCACTCTCACGGCCTTCGCTCTGGCTGGCCTGTCACTCATAGGCTTGCCGATCAGTGGTGGGTTCAGTGCAAAGTACATGCTGTTGACGGCCGCCACCGAAATCGGCGCATGGTGGATCGCCGGAACGATCCTCGTGGGAGGACTCTTGGCTGCAGGCTATGTTTTCAAAGTTCTTGGGCAGGCACTTGCGCCGCCAGCCGAGGGATTTGCGGCGGCCCGAAGCATTCCGCTTCACCGCGAGCTTGTCGTTCTCGTGTTGGCCAGCGCTGCCATTGCAATGGGATTTCTGCCGCTGGACCCTCTGCCTTTCATCACGATCGGCCGGATGGGTCTCCCATGACAGGTCCAGGTCTCATACTCGTATCGACCTTCGCGCTTCCTATACTGATAGTGGTCGCGTGCGCTTCACGCCGAATGCGAGCGAACGTATTGGCACTGCTTCCTCTCGCTCCTGTTCCTGGTCTCGTTGCCCCTTTCATCGCGAAGGGTGACGAAGTCGCCGTTTCTCCGGCAGAATTGGGGTTCACCCTGGCGATGGACGATGCTGGCGCCCTCTTGTTGGGCGGCGCATCTCTGTTGTGGTGTGCATCGGCGCTCTATGCGCGTGCGGACATGAAGAACAAGCCTGGGGCCGCCGCATTTTCTATCTGGTGGCTCTTTACACTGGCCGGAAGCTCGGGCGTTTTCATCGCGGCAGATATCGTCACTTTCTATCTCGCCTTTTCCCTCGCCAGTCTTGCCGCGTATGGCCTGGTAACTTATGAGAACACAGAGCGGGCCCACCGTGCGGGCTTCGTCTACGTGGTTCTGGCGCTCCTTGGTGAAGCGTTCATTCTCCTTGCGTTGGTGATGCTTGCGAGCCTCACGGATGTTGGAAATCCCCTGATCCGTGATGCCGTAATGCTGCTTCCCCAGTCGCCAGTTCAAGGTGATGTCATTGCGCTACTGATCCTGGGTTTCGGCCTCAAGATGGGTCTTGTACCTCTGCATGTCTGGATGCCCCTGGCCCATCCGGTGGCGCCGATTCCGGCGTCTGCGGTTTTGAGCGGGATCATCGTGAAGGCGGGCGTAATCGGACTAATTCGCTTCTTGCCGCTTCAAGCTCCGGCCTCAGACTGGGGAGCATTTCTTATAGGTATCGGACTGTTCACCGCCTTCTACGGCGTATTGATCGGCATCACACAGACGAGGCTCAAGACCATTCTAGCCTATTCGACCGTCAGTCAGATGGGGGTGGTCGCAGCGATGCTTGGCTGCGGGCTTGTAGCAGGCACAAACGGGATCTCTGGAATCGTCGCCTTCTATGCCCTGCATCATATGCTGGTCAAAGGCGCCCTGTTCATAGGACTAGGGATTACTGTCGCTTTGACCGCCGGCCATCGCAGGCTGATGCTCGCGCTTATGGCCATCTTGGCGTTGAGCCTCGCAGGGTTGCCGTTGACCAGCGGAGCGGTCGCCAAGTTTGCGACCAAGGACCTGTTCGGAGATGGCCTTCTGGCATGGCTGGCGATACTCTCCACGCTGGGTAGTGGCCTTCTGATGGCGCACTTTCTGTTACTCCTTCGCCGAGAAACGCCCGGAAGTCCCTCATCACTCCTACCGGCCAGCGTTGTTGGCGCATGGGCCGTCGTGGCCGGAACCACTCTAATTGCTCCCTGGCTTCTGCTGCCGACTGTCTCGCAATATACGATCGTCGACGTGCTGGGTCCTGCGAGCCTCGCGGCTACGTCGTGGCCGGTGGCCGCTGGTGTGACTGTGGCCCTCATTCTTCATTGGAGCCAACTCAAACTGCCGGCGATATCTGAGGGTGACATCATCGTCGCATTCGAAAAGTTGGCACCGCCGGTCTCTCGGATTGGACGCATGTTTGAGTGGATCGACGAAGGACTGAGAGACTGGTCCATCGCGTGCCTCGTCATGCTTGCAATAGCGATTGCCTTCGGTTCGACAGTGTATTGGACGTACTGACCCGCGGCTCTGTTCCGCCTTGAAGTGGGGGCATCTTGATCCTGTGATTCGGCACAGGAGCGATCGTCATGAAGGCTAAGGTATTTCAGTCGCTTGTATCGC
>NCCZ01000045.1 GCA_002279935.1 Hyphomicrobium sp. 12-62-95
TCACGATTATATCTCTGTATTTGCCGACATCGATACGCGCCGCGTCGTGTTCGTCACCGACGGCCGCGACGCCAGCACGGTGAGCCGGTTCGCCGATCAGTCGTCCCTCTGGGATCAGCTCGCCAGATGCCTGATGACCGGGCGAGCGGCGACCGGCGTTGAGGGGGCGTGAAGTGGATGCTCGCGTCATCGTGGAACTGCAGGAACCAGTCGCTCCGATGCCAAGGGAGAAGCACAAGCGGAGAAAACCGCGAGGCGAGCGTACCGAAGCGGAGCACTGGGGCGGACCGATCCGTAAGAGCGATGAAGGCCCGTAATGGGGCCGGAGCGAAGGGATCGGATCAGGTGGGCTGGCCGTCGTCGCAACTGGCAACAGGAGGACGCCGATGAATCAGCCGAGTAAGCCGTTCAACATCGACAAGCGAAAGGTGTACGAAGCGTATCTGCAGGTCCGATCCAATGGTGGTGCGGCCGGCGTCGACGGAGTGACGATCGAGCAGTTCGAAGCCGACTTGAAGGGCAATCTCTACAAGTGTCCGTCGTCGAATGCTTTGAGACAGTTTGCGGCGTGAGTTATCGGAGGCTTGGGATCATCTAGGTTTGATGTTAAGCGGCTTTCGATTGGTGCTGCAATCGCCGTTTGCGGATGGTGTCGCGTTTGATCCTTTCTCGTTGCAACAGGATGGTTTGACCGCGGCCGAAGTAGACATCGGCAGGCGTCAGGTTCTTCAGGCTTTCGTGGTACCGGCAGTGATTGTAGTGCTCGACGAAGCGGCCGATGTGGGCTTCGAGATCGCCGGGCAGGTAGTAGTTTTCAAGCAAGATGCGGTTCTTCAAGGTCTGATGCCAGCGCTCGATCTTACCTTGGGTTTGCGGATGATGCGGCGCTCCGCGGACGTGATCCATGCCGTTGTCGTCGAGCCATTCCGCAAGGTCGGCGGAGACGTAACTCGAACCGTTGTCGCTGAGCAGCCGCGGTTTGTGGCTGACACGGGCTTGGTCAGCTGCAGCGTATCTGTAACGTCTTCGGCTTTCATCGTGGTGCACAGCTTCCAGGCGATGATGTAGCGCGAGTAGTCGTCGAGGATCGTCGAGAGATAGAACCAGCCCCAGCCGATTACTTTCAGGTAAGTGAAGTCGGTCTGCCAGAGTTGATTGATAGCCGTGGTTTTGTCCTTGAACTCATCAGCGGCCTTGATGACGATAAACGCCGGGCTGGTGATAAGGTCATGGGCTTTCAGCAGTCGATAGACGGAGGCTTCAGACACGAAGTAATTCTGGGTATCTGTGAAGCGTGCTGCGAGTTCGCGGGGTGAGAGGTCAGGGAGATCAAGCGCCATCTCAATGATCGTCCTGCGCACGTCATCGGGAATGCGGTTCCAGACGCGTGTCGGCCTGGATGGCTTGTCCTCCAGGGCTTCAAGGCCGCCGGCTTGGTACCGATCGAGCCAGCGATAGAACGAGCCCGGCAGAATGCCGAGCTTCTCTAGCGTGCGCCGCACAGGCAGATGCGACTGCTCAACGAGGCGGATGATCTCAAGCTTTTCGGACGCGGAATATCTCATGCCTCGTCTCCCCCATCCCCGATCATGCTTTTTTTGAGCAGACGGAGTTCAAGGGCTTGCTCGGCGACAACTTCTTTCAGCTCCGTAAGCGCTGTCCCGCTCGCACCTTGACCGCTCAGGCTGCTTCGGCCTTGGCGTAGGCCCAGGGCATCAGTTCGTCGATGCGGGATTGCGGCCAACCGTTCACGAGCTTGGTCAGCGTGTCTGTGAGCCAGGCGTGCGGGTTCACACTGTTGAGCTTGGCGGTCTCGATGAGCGAGGCGATGGTCGCCCAGTTGGCGCCGCCCTCGTCGCTGCCGGCGAACAGCGCGTTCTTGCGGCTTAAGGCGGTGATGAGGTCATTCTGCACCTCCTTTGTAAGTGTCTGAAAAGATTGAAAGCTGATTTTCTGGAGTTGCCCGACACGGGCGGCCTTTTCGCTTCAGCGCGGCGACGACCTGTTCGTTCGCGAGATCAGCGGCCCGGATCTGGTGCGGTGCGTCGGGTATGATCTGCTTGCTCGCCAAAACGCCTGCCTTGATAAGCTTGCGCACCTGATGATGGCTGACGCCGAGTTTTGCCGCCGCATCGCGCATCGTCAGCCAGTCGCCATTCTTCTCGGCCGAGAGGTAACCGTGAATACCGTTAACTCGGCGTATCGACCCGACGCGGTGCGCCGTCCAGGTCTTGCCTTGTCCGGTCGGCAAGCCCATCCGATTGAGCGACGCGGCGATATGCTCGTCAGACCAACGACCAGCCATGCTGCGCATTACGGCCAGGGCCTGCTCAGGGGTGGTGCAGCCGTGCTCGCCGGTTTTGGGTTTCTTCACGCGCAACTCAGAATGCTGTCCGCCTTTCCAGTGGATGACGAGAACGATCTCGCCAGCTACCGGGTCGACGTCGGCAATGATCTCGGTGATCAGGGCCCGCACCAGGCGTTGACGCGTTCGCATCGTGGTGGTCGGCGCCTTCCATGCCGTAGAAAGGTCTACGGCCAGACTCGCGAAATCGGGCTGCGCAACGCTGGCATGGGCCGTCCTCATGGCATCCAGCCGCTGTCGACACGCCTCGACTCGCTGAAGTGCTCCTTCCCATGCCTTCTCCAGTTGCGCCGCGATCAGGCGATTATCTGGATCGCAGGCAGCGTAGCGACGTTCCGTAAGCGCCGCATCATACCTGGCCTGGCTCAACTCCATCTCGGCAATGCGCTGCCGATCAAGAGCTTCGTCTCTTAGCATGCGCTCGGCCTCCTTCGATGCCTCGATCGCAATTGGCGTCACGGCGTGCAACATCTCGGCAGCGATCGTCTCGTCGATGTGTTTGCCGCCCATCCTGAAGCAGCGCTTATGGCCTAACTGGAGGTTCGGACTCTCGCAACCGTAGACGGGCCGCGGATAGCGCCCATTATAGGTGACTTTAAGCTTTCGACCGCAGCGGCCACAACAGATGAGACCGGCGAGGAGCGCCCGACCGCCTCGTCCCGACTTCGTGTCACCGACTTTGCCATAGGCGTTGCCGGCCAGCACGGCTTGATTGCGCTCGTACTCCGCCCATCCAATGTAGCCCTCGTGGTGGTCTTTTATGAAAACCTCCCAGGCGTCCATTGGCTTGCGGTGGCCATAGCTCTTGCGCGCGCGGCCATCCACGATCTCTGTACGCTTTTCGCTCTTCCCGTAAGTGTAGACGCCAGCATAGAAGGGGTTCTTCAGAATCGCGATGATGTTGCGATACCGAATCAATCGCCACTCGAACGATGTCAACGTTCTTCCATCCGTCGGATACGGAAAGTGAATGCCTTCCGCTGCCATCCATAGCAGCACCTGGCGGGCGCTGCCCAACTCGCGGAACTTGCTGAATACGAGGTGAATCACCTCCTGAAGCCGGCGATCCGGGTCGAGCGTGAGGCCGACGTGTCGGTCCCAGGAGTAGCCGATCGGGACCGGGAGCCGGAGCTCGCCGCGTCTTGCCTTCGATCGGGCAGCCTCGTACATGCGGGAGCGAATAACGCCCAGCTCGAACTCGGAGATGCTGCCCTTCATGCCCAGCAGCAGGCGATCGTTAGGGCGGCATGGGTCATATACGCCATCGAGGTCGATGACGCGGGCCTCTACCAGCCCGCACAACTCCAAGAGATGATGCCAGTCGCGGCCGTTGCGTGCGAGGCGTGATGCATCGAGACACAGTACGGCGCCGACCTGACCCGCACACAAGGCAGCAACGAGGCGATCGAACCCAGGCCGCGCGACGGTGCCGCTCGCAGATCGGCCGAGGTCGTCGTCGATGACCTCAACATTGGTGAAGCCGCGCCGGCGCGCGACCTCAACCAACTCGTACTGGCGCCTCTGGCTCTCCAGATTCGACTGCACTTGCTGCGGCGTCGACTGGCGCACGTAGACTACGGCCTTGCGCTGTAGCAGCGTCGCAGGAAGGAGAGCGTCATTCGTCGTCATCGCCGGCCTCCCGTATTGCTACGCGGGTTGCTTCCAGCAACAGATGGACGAGCGACAGTAGGGCTACTTGTCGTTCCGTCGGTGTCATGCCCTGTAGTCGTGCGTCGTCGAGAACAAGGCCGAGTTGGCGCGGGGTTGTTGGATGCGGCTGTCGTCTTCGTACTGCAAGCTTCGTGCTTGGCGTGAGCGGTATCAGCGATCCCATGACATGCCTCCTCGTTGACGGCGGTGCCGTCCGCAGAGGAGAGCCGCGATTCGATGGCCACCAGAAGCTCATGCAAAGACGAAAGCGCGGCCAGAGAGACCTGCGGCGCGCCGATTTTTAGGCCGGCGCAATAGACCGGATCGAGCTTCCACGCCGGCAGGACTGTCACGACGCCCGGTGTCAGCTCGACGTGTACGAACTCCCCCGATGCGCGCCGCTCGCTCTGAATGCGCCGTGCGCTCCGCCCGTAAAGCGGGTGCCACCGATAGTGGATCACGACATCCTGCCCGATATGGGCAGAATGACTGTGCGATTGTTCTTGGAAGAAAAGCTTGGCTCTTTTCAGACACTCCGGCTGGTGCCGACGCGTCGGCACGTCTGTACAGCGTGATCGAGACGGCCAAGGCGTCCAACCGCGAGCCCTACACCTACCTCCGCCACGTCTTCACCGAGCTGCCGAAGGCCGTGACTGCCGACGACGTTGAAGCTCTGCTGCCCTGGAACACCGTGCTCCCGGCGACGCAACGCGTCGCCGCCTGATCCGCCGACTGTCAAGCCGGAACCGATCCGGACGATTGTCGCGCGCTTACGTCGGTCCACTTCCGCCGCCGCTCGGGACCGGTCAGGACCTCCGCCCGGCGCGGTCGCGCAAGAGAAGCGACGTCACTATGGTCGTCAATATGGACGTATCTATCCTGCTCCATGCCCGACCATCGCCCACCCAGCGTTAGGCCAGCAACGTGGGGACGGCGCAGCGCTTACTCAGCTCCAGGGCCTGGCGCTTGAGATCCTTGACTTCGCTGGTGGTCGCTGACCGCGCGGTGTCGCCGGCCAAGCGCCGCTTGCCGGCGTCGAGGAATTCCTTCGACCAGCTGTAGTACAGGCTTTCCGCGATGCCTTCGCGCCGGCAGAGCTCGGCGATAGAAACCTCGCCACGCAGGCCGTCGAGGACGATGCGGATTTTGTCCTCGGCGGAATAGTGCTTCCGGGTGACACGGCGGATGTCGCGAACGAGCCGCTCTGACGGTGTCTCTGGCAAGCTGGATTTCTGTCTCATGTTCCACTCCTCAGGTGGTCACGATGAGCCCGAAATCCTCCGATACTCAAGACGCTAGTTGTGTCTCACAAGTGTTGATGTCGGACACCGCCGATCGCACGCCAGGCCCGATCCGGGAGGCCGGCTGCTGGTCGCATGCGCGTCGTCCGTTCTTTGCACTTGCCGATATCCAGGCCAGCGCGCAGCGCAAGGCCGAGAGCAGAACGCCTGCGCCCATCTCGCCGCTGGCGCTGGAGGTCGTGCAACGCATGGATCGGTTGTTCGAAATCGAACGCGGCATCAATGGCAGAAACTCAGTTCGATTGTCCAGCCATCGAACGCTCTCCTTCTTCTCGATTGGAACGTGCGTGGGGTTGATCTTCCATTTGAGTTTGGCTGTGCCCTTGAATTTCTAGCGTGTCCAGATTTTCACCGCTGACCGACCAATTGGGACGCTATCGATTGTGACCGCAAGACTTGAATGCATCAGGGCAGGATCTATCTAAACCAACTCCAACCTCGGCGACGGTCGATACTGGGTGCAGCTCGCAGAGAATCGGCGCGGGTTGGTCTTATCGAAAAAGAATCTGCCAACCAGAAGTCCGTCAGCTCCACTTCTGCACGCTGTCTCCGCTGAATCATCATCTCAGACATTGGCACTGTGAATCGGTAACGACCATGGCGACTGCGGTAAAGAAGTCCTCGTTCACATAGGGCCTGCATCATTTGATTTGCTTGAGCGTTGGTAAAACCTTCGTCAGCTGCGCCAGCGCTCAAAACATCCTGCGCCGAGAAATCGGATGTGCCAGGCGATCTGCGTGCTATATGTCCCAAGAAAAGCCTCTGCCTTTCCGTGGTTTTATTCCATCGAGAGGCAAATAAGCTTGCATCTAACCGATCCATAACCGCGGTGTCTGGAAAACCAGATACATTGAGTGATCCACCGTTTTCCAATAGAGCGTCTACAAGTTCCTTCCCAAAGAACTGTACCAAATATGGGTATCCGCCTGTTAGATCAGCAGCTTTAATTATGAGCTCTCTTGTCACCTGTAGTGGCGGTATAAGATGTGTAAGCGGATTGAGAATTGCTTCGATTGTTTCGTTTCGTGATAGGCGACCCAAACTTATCACATGAAACATACGTTCAGTATAAGTTCGCGTCTCGAGCAACGCATCATGGACGTGGGGCAACCCGCTCAAGACCAATAAACAAGGCGTTCCACCGTCCTTACGCTGCAATGTAGAAATGGTCTCGATGAGCATCGACATTGGATACTCGCGGCTATGCTTGTGATCGCGCAAACACTGCGCTTCATCGTACGCGAAAACAAATCCAGCGATCCCTGTTCGTCGGGCCACGGCATTCAACCGATCCAAAACTGCATTAAGTTTGTCGCTCGGTAATCCGGGTGTATGCTCGTACATTGAACGAAGCGCATCAAATTTGCATGTTCCGTCGGGCCAAGCGGCATGAACGTTGCGGTTTTTTTCAACCCAGCGGCTGAGACTTTGTGAGATATCAGTGAGAAGACGAAGTGCTATCCGATCCTCCGTAAGGGTTGATGATTCCGACAAATCGTTGCCAATCCATAGCCAGCCCCTGAATCGGTGACTTCGGTCCGATGCTGAGGCTTTGGCATCTACGGCGAGGTCCCGGGCACCAGCAACGAAAATCGCGCAAGCTTCGCACGTCGCAGG
>NCCZ01000026.1 GCA_002279935.1 Hyphomicrobium sp. 12-62-95
CGTCAGAGCCGCCGTCAGCGTCGTCTTGCCGTGGTCAACGTGGCCAATCGTGCCTACGTTGCAATGCGGCTTGTTACGTTCGAATTTTGCCTTCGCCATACGCGTTCGTCCTCGGTTCCTGGTTCAGGGGCACAAGGACCCGCATCCATAAGGCGCGGTGCCCGTGTTCGGGGGTGTGTCTAGTGGCTTCAAATGGCGAGTTCAAGCCCTAAGAGGCGGCGCCAACCCCTCTACGCCGATCAGAAAAATAACACCAGAACGACCGATTTATCAGACATCGCACGGGCGGGTCCTCTCGCTCCCGGCCGTCTCGGCTGACGGCACGCGGCGGATTGATCGCGCGTTGCCATCTGATGGGGGCGGTCGGCTAAGATTGGAGCGGACGATGGGAATCGAACCCACGTATGCAGCTTGGAAGGCTGCCGTTCTACCATTGAACTACGTCCGCAGGGCCGGGCTTGGCCGGACTGCCGCTTGATAGCTGCTTCCGGTGGCTCTGTGAAGGCCGCGCGGGTGACGTGCGAAGCGGTTAGGGTCTAATGTGCGCCCATCGCGAGTCCCCCAAACAGGTGACAGACATGAAACTTGTATCAGCGACGCAGCATGCGGATTTGCGGTTCGGCGCCGGTGCATTCTCGCTGGGTCATGTTCTGGTGGCGGAGACAGGGGCTGGTATCGCGGCGGTTCTGATCGGAGCGGATACGGCGGAGTTGCTGGCCGATCTGACTGCGCGATTTCCGGGCGCGCGGATCGAACCCGGCGCGGTGGGGCTTGATGCTGTGCTCACCGTCATCGAAAGCCCAGCGCGGGGCTTCGCCGGACCGCTGGCGGTGCGCGGGACCGACTTTCAGCAGCGGGTTTGGACAGCGCTGACAGCGATCCCGGCCGGGGAGACACGCTCATACACTGAGGTTGCCCAGGCCATTGGTGCTCCGGCCGCCGTGCGGGCTGTGGCGGGCGCTTGCGCGGCCAATCCGATCGCCGTGCTGATCCCGTGCCATCGCGTTTTGCGCGGGGATGGTTCGCTTGCGGGATATCGCTGGGGCGTTGAGCGCAAGCGCGCGTTGCTCGCGCGGGAGCGCGCCTTGGCTCTTGCCGCTTAGTTCTTTTTTGTCGCTTTGTCGTCACCCCGGCGCCAGCCGTCAATGCGCTCCATGAGCCAGTTCCAGGCTTCGTGCTCGCGATCGCCGGCCGTTTTATCGATGGCGATCTGGAGGTATTTCAATTCGGCTTCGACTTTTTCGGGCGGGAGCATGCCGAGGCGCGTCGAGAGGACGGCCAGTTCAAGCACGGCGGATTGCGCACGATTGAAGCCGGGCCAGGGGCGATGCGAGCCGGAATGCACGATCTGACAGTGGAATTTCGGCCGCTGTTCGTGATCGGTCAGGCGGTCGACCTTCAATTCCCAATGGGAGACGGCGCTTTCGAGGCGAACGCCGTTGACAGTGTCGGCAGGCACGAGCGGCCAGTTGCGGCGGCCGGTGATGCAGCCGGCGAAGACGCGGACGTCATCGACGTGACTGGCGACCGCGAACGGGTTTGTCATTAGGTTGTCGAGCGTGCGCGAGGGCCGGAACGGGGCAACGATCCAACCCGTTCCCTCGTCGTCGATGAGCCCCAGGGGCGCGATGTGCGCTTCACCCTTTGCGTTCAGGGTCGTCAGTATCGTCTCGACGATCCTCGGCATCGCGCCTCTCCTTTTGTGCTTTGCGCTTGGCTTCGCGGGCGGCCGTGACGGTGGACGCTTCCGGCGCGTGGCGGATCAGGTCTTCGCTCTTCTCGTCGGCGGCGATGCCCCATTTGAGCGGGTTGTCTTGTGCGTAGCGTTTGCCCAGCGCGCGGGCGATCTCGGCTTTGGCGAGTTCGTAGCCCAGATAAAACGCGTGGCTGCCGTCGGCTTCGACGCCGAGTTTAGGAAAGAGGTCGAAGGGGTCGGTGGCAACGTGGTGGCCGTCGCGGTTGTAGATGTGGATGCCGTCTTCAGCTGCTTCAATGCGGAAATTGTTGTCGCGGACTTCGGTGGCCCACTTGGCGATGTCGTCGGGTTTGGCGGGATAGGGCACGAGGTCGTGCAGCGAGAGGAGCCCGCAGCCGAGGCCTTTGGGGAGGCTCTGATCTTCTCTAGCGCGGAACATGAGGCGGCGGGCGGCATCGTGCTCTTCGATGGTGCGGCGGGTGTGGAGCGAGACCTGGACGATGAGCACGTTTTGAATGCGCAGTTCCGACGCGATGCCGAGCAGGGTCGCGGTGAGGCCCTGGCTGTCGACGTCGGTTAATTCGGTAAGATTGCCGGTGCCCATGAGAATTTCGACGTCGGGGCGCTGGCGGCGCAGTTCGGCGTAGCGCTCAATCGACGTGGTGAAGCCGAAGTGGATGGGATCGAGGATCGGGTCGGCGATGTGGGGGATGCCCATTGCCGTCGCCTTGTCGATGGCACGCAGGAGAGAGGCCAGATCGCCGTGCGGTTTTGGCACGAGGATGGGCACGCATTTGGTGCCGGCGATCGCGTCGAGAGAGTGCTCATCGAGGGAGAGAACATAATCGGCCCCGGCTTTGGCCGCGCGGGCGAGTTCGGAGACATCGCCGCTATCGACGGAGACCTTGAGGCCGCGGGCTTTGAGCGTCGTGACGATCTCTTCCAACTGCGGGAAAGGCACATCGGGCTGGCAGCCGATGTCGATGACGTCGGCGCCTTTTTCCGCGTAGCTGAGCGCGCGGGCAACGATCTCGTCGATGGGCAAGCCCGGTGCATCGATGATTTCGGCGAAGATGCGCAGGTCGTGTTTGGACAAGTCGGGCGGGTTACCGCCCTTGCCGAGATAGGCTGGCAGATCGATCAACTCGTCGGGGCCGCGCACGAAGGGGACGCCGTAATGCTCTTTCAGTACGTCGAGATCCATCCGGACGCGGCCGGGAAGGATCACGCGGTCGGCTTCGATCGGGCCCTTCAGACGGTTGCGAATGATCGCGTCCGTCATCAGAGCGGCGACCTTGATGCCGATATTGCGGACATGCCAACTGCCCTCCTCAAGATCGATCCCCTTGATCGTCTCGATTAGGCGGGGCTCGGCCAGATGGCCGGTCAGGAAGAGGAGCCGTTCAGCCATTTCTGCCGCGCATCGATTGCCTGTTCGAAGTCTTGGATCGTTTCGACCACGGTCGTGTCTTCGAACGATTTGAGCTTCTCTGTGTTTTCCAGATCGATGCGGCGCGGATAGACCTTGACCATCCCCTTGGGGGCTTCGGTGTCCATCTCAGGGGCCGTATCACAGGCGAAGACGATCGCTGGCACCCGGCACTTGCCGGCCTGCGCGAAGACGTTGGTCGCGAGGTTGTCGGAGATGCCATAGACGCACTTGGCAACCGTGTTCGAGGTCGCGGGGCCGAGGATCAGCGTGTGGTAGACGCCATAGTAGAAGTTGCCGACCGGGGCGGCGCTGGCGGTGCGATCCTTATAGATGCGCGAACCTTCGGCGAGCACGAGATCCTGCTTGTACATGTTCAGGACTTCTTCGGCCGCGCTCGAGAGGAAGAGATCGAGATCGGGGACACGCTTGATGATCGCGAGCGTCTCCTTGACGAAGTGTCCGGAGCCGGTCAGCGCCCATCCCCAGCGAGGTGTTTTTACGTCTTTGCTCATGGCGAGGGCCCTAACACGGGGGTTGTCTGGCGTCGATGGGTGGGTGGTGAAAAAGTCAATTGGGCTCGTTGGATGGCTGAACGAGGCGGGTTAGCCGGGCGTCGTCGCCGTCGCCGATCACCGACCATGTGAGACCGGCGCGTTCCACGTAGGTTTGAAATAGCGGATCGACGATAGCTGCCTGGGCAAGGCTCTCTAGGGATGCCTGAGGATAGATTGCGCAGGTTTTGACGAGGGCGACATCCTTGGCGCCGGTCTCAGCGGCGAGCCAGGCGGCGAGGCTGTCGGAGGTCATGTCCCAGGATTTGGGGATGGTCTCGTCGGCGCCGGCCATGGTGGACGGGAGCCAGACAGGAACGAGGCCGTTGACGCCGGCAAGCCCAAATTCCTCTTTCGTGGCGGCGGGGGCGAAGTGGGGCGAGCGCGTGCAGATGACGTTGGCCATCTGATGCATGGCGAAGAGTGCGAGGCGATGGGCGGAGGCGTCGTCGAAGCCGGTTTGGGCTTGGGACTGGCGGATTTGATCGGCGAACTTGCCGCCGCCGGGGACGACGATCACCGGGCGTTTGCGTTTCGCGACGATATCCAAAACGGCCGTCAGGCGGCCGCTTTCCAGCAGGCTGCCGCCGAGTTTCAGGATGAGAAGGCCGTGGGCCATTAGGTGCGGGCGCGAGAGATTTCGACGCCGCGAATCGGTCCGCGTTCCAGCTTTTCGACGAGAACGCGGACGCCGCCGATACGGTGGTCGCGCAGCAGCATGGCGGCCAATTCTTCGGCGAGCGTTTCGACGAGATTGATGTGGCCGCGGCCGATCAGGTGGTCGATCGCGTCGATGATGTCGGTGTAGGAGGGGACTTCCACCATTTCATCGACGGTGGACACAACGCCGGGGGCGAGGAACGCATCGACCGTCAGGCGGATCTGCTGGGTGACGCCTTTTTCCTCGGCGTAGATGCCGATGTTGGCATCTTTCACGTAGTCTTTGACGAAGATTTTGTCGTCGGTGTGGGCGACCGCTGCGGGTGCGGCGTGCATCGTGGCGGCGCCTTTGCGGCGGTCAGTCATGGTGTGGCCTCGAGGATGGCGTGGCGGGCCGATGGGCGGCGCGCGAGGGCGGTGAGTTCGCGTGCTACGGCGCGCACGGCGTCTTCTTCTAGCGAGCCTTCGCGGACCGATCCAGCGCACAACGCGCCGCGGAAGCCCATGACATCCGGGGTCAATGCCGCGATGACGGGGATGTGCTGCAGCCGGAGCGCTCCGGCGAGGCCAACGAAGAGGCCCGCTGAGCGGGCGGCAGAGACGAAGCGGGCGATGTCCTGATGGGCCATAACGTCCGGGAGGGACCGGCCATCCTTGGTTGCGGTATCGAGCATCACGCCTGCGAAGCCGGCGGCGGCCATGGCGGGGATAAGGTTAAAGTCGGGGGTGCGGTCGGCGAGCAGTAGCCCGACGAGGCGGGCGTGGCCGAGCGTCAGGTTGCCGAGGGCTGCGATGCTCGATTGCGCGTTACCGCCAGAGAAGAAGCCGATTTTGACGAGATCGACGCCGGTGGCGGCCATGGCGGTGGCGGCGGGACACAGGATTTCGGGTTCAGGGATCAGATCGCCGATGGTGGCGCTGACGGGAACCTTACCGGCGACGGCGTTTACGATGGCGCGCACAGTGTCGTGCGGTAGCGCGCCTAATGCGCCTGCCGCGGGGTTTTTGCCATCGATGATCTCGGCGCCCGCCGCCATAGCGGTTCGTGCTTCGGCCACGCTCGTTACGCTGGCCAGGAAGCGCGGGCGACCGGAGGTGCCGGCCGGCATCGTCGTTATCAACCTTGTGTCGGTTTCAACCTTGTGTGACGCCCGTGGTGTGTCACGTCTCGGGCGTGCTGTCGAAGATGCGCTTGAGTTCGGCTTGCACTTTATCGCGTTGGGTGCGGTCGGACGGGCTCAAGCGGACGCCTTCGTCGCCTTTAATACTCGCAGAGCCGGCGGCAAGGCGCAAGATTCGGGTGCCGAGCATGACGGCTTCGGTGCGATCGTGGGTGACGAACATGACCGTGGTCGGACGGCTATTCCAAAGATCGACGAGAAGTTCGCGCAGGCCCTGAGCGGTCGGGTCGTCGAGGGAGACGAAGGGTTCGTCCATGAGCAGGATATCGGGCTCTTGAATGAAGCCGCGGGCCAGCGCGGCGCGGCGCTGCATGCCCAGCGACGTGCGCTCGGGGTAGGCGTTTTTTGCTTCCGTGAGCCCGACGCGATCGATGATGGCGTCGACATTGTTCTGGCGGGGATCACCATCGGGAAGCGAGAGCATCAGGTTCTCGCGGATGGTGCGCCAGGGAAGGAGCCGTGGCGTCTGGAAGATGAAGGTCATGCGCGGGTTGGCAGCACCCAGATCGATGTCGCCCTCGTAGTCGGTGTCGAGGCCGGCGACGATGTTGAGCAACGTGGATTTGCCGCAACCGGACGGGCCTGTGAGGACGACGAATTCGCGCGGGCTGACCTCGAAGGACACGTCACGAAGCACAGTGTTTTCGTCGCGTCCGCCGATGGCGGGAAACGTCTTGCGCTTGACGCGGATGCGCACCGGATTGCCGCTTTCCATCAGCGCCGCCATCTCATGACCCGCGCCTGGAGCGGCTGCAGGATGCCGAATTCAACGATCTGGATGACGACGATGAAGGCCAGCGCATAGGCAAGGATGGTGGGAACATCATAGTTGCCGAAGGCGGCGTGGATCTGGTGGCCGACGCCGGTGGCGTGACCGCCGAGCGCCTCGACCACGAGCACGATTTTCCAGACGAGCGCCAGACCGGAGCGCGCGGCTGCGGCGGCAAACGGGGCGAGTTGCGGCAGTGTGACGTGGCGCAGCGTTTTCCAGGGGCCGAAGTTGTAGAGCTTGGCCATCTCGGACAAATCGCGGGAGAGCTGGCGGGCGCCCTCGCGCATTTGCACCGCCACGTTGGGGATCTTGTTGATGGCGACCGCCATGATGGCAGTGAGTTCGGTGGTGCCGAGCCAGACGTACGACAACGCAATAATGACGAGGGCGGGCAAGTTGAGAAAGAGCACAAGCCAGCTGTCGAAGAACTGATCGGCGCGCTTATAGGAGCCGATCGCGATGCCGATCATTGTGCCGATCAGCATGGCAAGAAAGAACGCGCAGGCGACGCGGACAAGCGTGATCGACATGTTCGACCAGAGCGCGCCACTGGCGAATTCCTGGCCCAGCACCTCCAGCACCTTCATGGGGCCAGGGAGATGGCGGCTATCGGACATCATCGCGGCCAGCGACCACAACGCAACCAGCGTCGTGAGCGAGGCCAACGTCCAGAGCAGACGTTCGGCGGTGGCGCCGGCGGGGGAGAGCTTACGCGCCGGGAGCATGAAATGCCTTGGGATCGAAGCGGGTACCCTTACCGGCGAGTTCGGCGTCGCCGGCGGTGAGAAGGATGTCCATGATCTTTTCCGCCGACTTCATATCGGCTTCGCTCCAATAGTCGCGAATGCCGGCGCGATAGCCCGCCTTGAGGCCGGCGAATTCCTTATCGTCGGCGGCTTTCATTATGGGGCGCAAGCGTTCCCAAGGGGCGTCGCTCTTGGCCAAAAGCTCATTGGCTTCGCGGGCGGCGGCCAGTAGCCCGTCGATGGCGGGGAGAAGTTCGGCTTGTGCGCCTTCTTTCCAGATAAAGCCAACAAGGGCCGGCTGGGGATCAACACCCAGCGCCGTCATGACGTCCGACATCGAGATGAGGCGGCGAAAGCCTTGCGCCTCAAGGCGGGCGGTGAACGTCCAGAAGTTAAGGACCGCATCGAGGCGTCCGTCCTTCAGCTGTTCGGTGAGCAAAGGTGCGGCGCCGTACTGGGGTTTGGCGTAATCGGCGAGATCGGCGCCCAGTTCTTTTTGGGCATGGGCGCGCAACAGGAGCCAACTCTTATCGGTGGATGAGCCGGCCACGCCCAGCTTTTTGTCCTTCAAGTCGGCCAGCGTCTTGATAGGGCTATCGGCAGCGACAACGACGGCGCCCAGCGCACCGGAAAACGGAGCGAATTTCACCGCTTCGCCCATGGCCCGCTGGCGCAGAGCCCAGGGCCAATCCGTAACGACGACATCCGCGCTGCCGCCATAGAGGGCGACGGGGCTCGACTGGTTGGTGGCCGTTTCGACGATTTCGAGGGCGAGGTTATATTTTTGGTCGAGCTTTTCGGCTTTGATGGTCTCCAAGAGCCAAGCCAGCGTGCCGAACTTGACGGAGGCGACGCGGAGTTTTCGGGCGTCTGCCAGTGCGACGCGCGATGCGAACAGACCGCCCATGCTGAGGGCTGCAAGGCCTGAGATGCCGGATGCAAGCAGGCTGCGGCGAGAAAGGCTCATGGTTTGGCCTCGGATTTCGTAGCGGGCGCTTCGGTGGCCGGCAGCTTATTCTTCATCAGCCAGCGCACGCCGCGCAGCCAGGCTTCATCGGTATTTCCTTGAATCACCACGTTACCGGCGCGCTTCAATTGTCCACTGGCCACGTCGATTTCCATGATGCGCATGTTCAGGAGCGTTTCGGAGGCTTTGTCGAGGAGACCGGTGTACAGCACCTCGCCGTTGAGCTTCTTGGCCATATCGACCTCGCAGCCATTGCAGTCGACAAAGGGAGCCGCAGCCTCGATCTCTTTCGCATAAGGTGCGGTGTCGATCAGTTCATGCACACCATCTTCGGAGAGGATTTTGGCGAGTTCATCGTTGATGACTTTGAGGCGCGCCTGCTCTGCCGGTGATGGCTTGCCGGCGCCAATGAAGAAATCTTCTTCTTTTTTCTGCAGCACCAGATCGAAGGGCAGCAGAACCGTTTTTTGCGCTGCGGCGGTGCCGGCAAAAGCTCCGATCGCTGTCATAAAAGCCAGAACCCCGCCTGTTACGGCCCGCATCATTTTCGCTCCCGGTGCTTGGTGCGCTCCCGTTCCGGTTCAGCGGAACTCAGGCGCACGTTATTGATCTGTGGTCTTAACGTGGCAATGGCCCCGGCAGATTGCGAGGGCGTTGCCGTACGTCCAGCATCAAATGTTCTAAAATTCCTGCGACCCGGTTCAACCCTGGCTTGACATTTGGGTCCGGATGGCGATTTCAGTACGGTATAAAGTAACAAAATGGAAACGCCCTGTGCCGCAAGCCACCTCTCCCGTCCCCCCAGCCCGCATGGTGCGGGCGCCTCGCAAGGCGCCGCTTCATCCGCGGCGCGTGTTCGGCCATAAGTCTCTGGGATTGTTCGCTCTTGTAGCCTCGCTGCTCGCTCCTGCCGCCGTTTGGGCTGGGGGACCTCCTGGAGTTGCTCCGGCCGAGACGGCCCCGGCGGCTGAGGCTCCGGCGGACGTCAAGACGCTGACAATGCTCATGGTCCGGCAGTTGCGGCCCGATCGTTTGCCGCCGCTGTCGCTGCTCGATCTGCCGCCGAAGGACGACGGACTGGCCGGCGCGCGTCTGGCGATCGACGACAACAACACAACCGGACGGTTCCTCAAGCAGAACTTCACGCTCGAACTGATCGAAAGCGAGGATCCGGCGGACCTGATCGCGGAGACGAAGAAGCGGGTTGAGGGCGGACTCGGGTTCATCATCACCGATCTTGACGCCAAGCCGACGATCGACCTCGCGGATGCGCTCAAGGGCCTCGATGCGGTGATCTTCAACACATCGGCCCCGGACGAAAACATTCGCGAAGAAGATTGCCGCGCGAACCTCAAACATACGGCGCCGTCGCGCGCGATGTTGTCGGATGCTCTTTCCCAGTATCTGGCCTGGAAGCGGTGGGGCAACTGGGTGCTCGTCACGGGGCCGACGCCGGAGGACAAGGCCTTCGCGGAGGCGTTGCGCCGGTCAGCGCAGCGCTTCGGCATGAAGATCGTGGAAGAGCGTGAATTCAAATATGACCCGGGCAGCCGCCGCTCCGACGGCGGCTTTGAACAGATTCAACAACAGATCCCGACGTTCACGCAAAAGTTGCCAGCGCATGATGTGCTGGTGGTGTCTGATGAGGGCGAACTGTTCGGCGAGTACTTCCCGTACCGGACCTGGGACGCGAAGCCCGTCGTCGGCACAGCTGGCCTGTTTCCCACGAGCTGGCATCCGGCGATCGAATTGTGGGGCGGGACGCAGTTTCAGAACCGGTTCCAGCGGTTGGCCAACCGCACCATGCGGCCGCTCGACTACAATGCCTGGATAGCCGTCCGCTCCATCGGCGAGGCGGCGACGCGGAAGCAATCGGTCGATCGGAAGGCGCTGATTGAGTACATGCTTTCGCCGGAATTCGAGATCGCTGCCTTCAAGGGGCGAAGGCTCACGTACCGGGCCTGGAATGGACAATTGCGGCAGCCCCTCGTTCTGGCCACGGGCAAGATGCACGTGACCGTCTCGCCGCAACCGGGCTTTTTGCATCAGTTTACTGAACTGGACACGCTTGGCATCGACAGGCCCGAAACCAAATGCCGGGCGTATCAGAAATGATGCGGTTTCACCGCACGACGCGCTTTGCGCCAACCCTCCCCCTCTAGAGGATCGACCATGACCCTTCTGAAACATACCGCGGCGGTCGCCGCACTGTCCCTGACGTCACTGGCGCTCGGATCCGGTCCGGCTGCCGCTTACAAGGTGTTCATTTCCAATGAAAAGGAGAACACCATCACTGTGATCGACAGCGAAAAGCTGGAAGTCGTTCACACCATTAAGACGGGCAACCGGCCGCGGGGCATCATCCTGTCGAAGGACGGCAAGTGGGTGATCGTTTGCACGTCGGACGACAACCGCATGCAGGTCTATGACGCGGAGACGTTCAAGTATGTGAAAGACCTGCCGTCGGGGCCCGATCCGGAATTGCCGATCCTGCACACGTCGGGCAATCCGCTCTACGTGTCGAATGAGGACGATAACCTCGTGACCGTGGTTGATATCCAGAAGGGCACCATCATCACCGACGTTCCCGTCGGCGTGGAGCCAGAAGGGATGGGCATGAGCCCGGACGGCACCATGCTCGTCAACACGTCGGAAACGACGAACATGGCGCATTTCATCTCCACGGACGGCTACAAAAATATCGACAACGTGCTGGTCGACAGCCGTCCGCGCGTTGCGGAGTTCAAGAGCGACGGGTCGGAGGTCTGGGTGTCGGCGGAGATTGGCGGCACCGTGACCGTGATCGATCCCAAGGATCGCAAGATCAAGGGCAAGATCACCTTCGAAATCCAGGGCATCACCAAGGACGCCATTCAGCCGGTTGGCGTGCGCTTCACTCAGGACAATTCGAAGGCCTTTGTGGCTCTGGGTCCGGCGAACCGCGTGGCTGTCATCGATGCCAAAACATACAAGGTGGAGAAATACATCCTCGTCGGGCAGCGCGTGTGGAACCTCGGCTTCACGCCCGACTATAAGCTGCTGTTCACGACGAATGGCACGTCCAATGACGTGACCGTGATCGACGTGGCATCGGAAAAGCCGATCAAATCGATTAAGACGGGCCGGTATCCGTGGGGTGTCGTGTCTGGGCTGACACCGATGAAGGCCGCAGAAAACGGCGCGGCGAAGTAGGCGGCAGGCGCGTCCGGTGTGTGCCGGACGCGCGGCCGGTCTGACGCCACAAGAGTTTGAGCGAGGTGTTCCGTTGACGACAATACTTTCTAAAGAGGCGGATGGCGCGGCGGCACACGTGCCGTCGGCCGATGCGCTCATCGTCAATGGTGTCGGCCATAGCTTCGGCGACAAGCGTGTTCTCGACAACGTCTCGATCACCGTGCCGCGCGGGGCATTCACCGTTCTGCTTGGGCTCAATGGGGCCGGCAAGTCGACGCTCTTTGCGCTCGTCACACGGCTCTATGACAACGTCTCGGGCGAGATTCGCATTCTGGGTCATGACCTGCGGCGCAAGCCGACGGCGGCGCTGCAGCGGCTTGGCGTCGTGTTCCAGAGCCGGACGCTCGATAGCGACCTGACGCTTGAGCAGAACCTCTTCTATCACGCGGCGCTGCATGGCATTCGCAAAGCGGAAGCCAAGACGCGGGCGGTGGAGGCTTTGACCACGGTTGGACTAGCCGACCGGGCGCATGAAAAAATCCGCAATCTTTCCGGTGGTCAGGCGCGGCGTGTGGAAATCGCGCGGTCGCTGCTGCACCGGCCTGCGCTGCTGCTCCTCGATGAGGCCACCGTCGGTCTCGACATCGGGTCGCGCGAGAGCGTGCTGTCGATCGTGCGTGGGCTGGTTGAACGGGAAGGGATGGGTGTTCTTTGGGCGACGCATCTCATCGATGAAATCGCGCCGACGGATCGCGTCGTCGTTCTGCATAAGGGCCGCATTCTCTACACTGGGTCCGTTCCTGGACTTTTGGAGGTCAGTGGCCAACCCAACATCCGCGAAGCATTCCGGTCCATGACCGGGGCAAAAGACACCGCGGAGGCGGCATGAACGTCGATACCCCCATGCGCTCGTTCGAAGCCGAGGCGCCACGCAAACACGGGCTTGGTGCCTATGCCGCTTGTTTTCGCGGCATCGTATGGCGCGAAGTGCTGCGCTTCCTCTATCAGCGCGAACGGTTCTTCTCCGCGCTGGTACGGCCGCTCGTGTGGCTCTTCATTTTCGCGGCGGGTTTCCGGCAGGTGCTCGGCGTTTCGATCATCCCGCCCTACACGACCTATGTGTTGTATGAGACGTTCATCACGCCGGGTTTGATCGGCATGATCCTTCTCTTCAATGCGATGCAGTCCTCGCTGTCGATGGTGTACGACCGCGAGACGGGGGCGATGCGCACGTTGCTCGTGGCACCATTTCCGCGCTCGTTTCTGCTCTTCTCGAAGCTGATCGGCGGCGTCGCGGTGGCCGTGTTGCAGGCCTACACGTTCCTTTTAATCGCCTACTTCTGGGATATCACGCCGCCCTGGCATGGCTATCTCACCGTCCTGCCGGCTTTGGTGCTCTCGGGACTGATGCTCGGCGCGTTGGCGCTTTTGATGTCGTCGCTGATCCGGCAGTTGGAAAACTTCGCCGGCGTCATGAACTTCGTCATCTTCCCGATGTTTTTTGCCTCCTCCGCGCTCTATCCGCTATGGCGCATCCGCGAGGGCAGCCCGCTTCTATACGAATTGGCGCGCTTTAATCCGTTCACGCATGCGGTGGAGTTGATCCGCTTTGCGCTTTACGGCGAAATCGGCGCCAAGATCGATCCGACGATGACGCCGGTCTCTGCCGGCATCAGCATGGATGGCGTTCTCATTCCGTTGGCGTCGGGCGAACTGCTGGACCTGACGCACGTGGTGGTCGTCGCCGGGTGCACGGTCGTGTTCCTCAGTGCCGCCGTTTTTGCCTACAATCCGTCAAAGGGCTTGATCGCGCGGCGCGGTGGCCCGGGCGGGGGCAATGCTGGGTAAATGGAGCGGGTAACCCGAACCGATCTTTACTCTTGAAAGCATCGTACCCACGTGGGAAGCAGCGGGAAATGATCCCGCAGGCACGATAAGAAAAGTTAATTGGGAGAGGAAGTTTTGGTCATGATGCGTCAGAGCTTGAGCGCCGCGATGTTGATGGCTGCATGCGCGGTTGGCCTTGCGTCCGTCGTGCAGGCAGCCGTCGATCCAAAGAACCCCGATTGGCCTTGCGTGCAAAAGAAGGTCGAAAACCTTTCGCCGACAGCGATTTGGGATGGGCCGGCGATCGACGAGCACAAGAACTGGTTTAGTGTGGAGAAGCTCCCCGCATTGGTCACGAAGCTCGCGTCGCGGCGCGTACCGCTTGAGAAGGCGACGGCTGCGATCGACCAATTCGCAGCCTCGGTGCCGGAAGCCGACCGCGACGTGCAATTGACGAAGCTCTTCGCCGGTCTGTTCGATACGGTCAACACGCAGCGCCGCTCGATCATCGGCGGCATCGAGAAGTATCAGCGATCGCAGAAGTCCCGGGCGCAAGAGCTGGAGCAGCAAGGCGTGAACCTTGCCAACCTCAAGGGCGACATCGTCGTCGATGACACGGCCGCAGTTCCTGAAAGCGAAGAAGAGCAGAAGCTCTACTGGGCCGGCCGTATCTTCCAGGAGCGGCAGGCGAACATTCCGATCGCATGTGAATTGCCGGCGGTTTTGGAAGAGCGCTTGTTCGCCCTGACCCAGCACATCCGCAGCAAGATGTCGAAGTAGGCATCGCCCAATGCGCGACTTTGCAGCGCCGCGTTCCTCCGGGAGCGCGGCGTTTTCATTTTCGGCAGGGGGCTCAGATCACGGGACGGGTGTGGCGGGCGTCAGGTCGTTGCCGATCGCTTGCCAGCCGTCGGTCCCGTCGGGGAACCAGTGCACCGCTAAATAGCCCCAAGCGATGGCGCGCTTAGCGGCGTTCCACGACATCCAGCAGTCCTTCAGACAAAAGAAGACGACGGGCTTGGACGGATCGCTGGCCGTGAGCTTTTCCAAGCGGGTTTTGAAATAGGTCTCGAACTCGGGAGAGAGAACCCCGTAGCCGACGTTGGGAAGCCAGTGCGTCCCGGCGATGCTGGCGTGGGGCGGGTCGCGCCAGACAGTGCCAGCGGGAAGATTGGGGGGCTTGGGCGCGCGCGGATAGACGTCGAGGAAGACGGCAGCGTTATCTTTGAGAAGCTTTTCAGCCTTGTCCGCATCGATGACGATCGCGCCTTTCAAGGTGCGGGGGACGGGCATGCGATAGCCGTCGGTGCGATAGCCGTCGGGTTCGGGAACCTCGCCGGTAGCTGCAGGCGGCTTTATCGACTTGGGATCAACGTGGCCGGTTTCGGCGCCCGCGTAGTGCCCGTTGGCTACAAACGCCAGAACTGCCACGCAGGTCGCAACAACGCGGCCGGCGATTTCGATCGCCGGCCGCGCATGACGTGACTGAGTTGAGATGGACTTCATCGCGTCAGTGCTACTTGCGCGCTTTGGTGATGGGTTTCAGGTCTTCGTCGAGCAGAGGCACCTTAAAGTCGAGAAGGATCTGATCAATGTCGCCCTGGCGCTTTTTGATGATTTCGTTGAGCTGGCGCTTCCAGTTCGACTCGTTGGCGCGCACGCCCATCGTGATGCGATAATCAGGTTTGGCGGTGCCCGGTACGTGCTCGGTGATGGGAACGACGGTGAGCTTGTCGAGGTGCGGTTTCAAGAACCAACCCGAGAAAGGCCCCCACAGCACGCCCACGTCGATGTCGCCCTTGAGGACGTCGTCGATGATTTCCTGCTCGGGATTGATGTAACGGCGGTCGACGTTGATGAGGTAGGCCTTCGCGGTCGGCATCAGGCCGGCTTTGGCGAGCTGATCACCGATCGGTCCGCCCTGATTGCTGACGCGCTTGCCCTGCATCTTGGGATCGGAGAACGACGTGACGCCGTCGAGCGGGCCGCCCTTCTTGTAAAACATCACGTACGTCGTGTGATAATAGTGGTTCGTGTTGAGGGTATATTCGTCGGCCTGCACGGTGCCGAGGACGAGATCACACTTCTTGGCAGCGAGCGTCCGGCGGATGAGGCCGAAACCGCCGGGATACCACGTGTATTCAACGGGGATCTTCATCTCATCGGCGATGACTTCCGCGATCTTATTCTCGAAGCCTTCACCCTTGTCGTTCGAATAGGGCATGTTCTCGGGGATCGAGCAGACGCGCAGAACCTTGCGGTTGACGGCGTCCGCCAAGTTGCCGTCGGCGGCGTGTGCGGGCGCAAACGCGCCTAGCGACACGGCCACGGCGGCCAAAAGAATGTTTCTCATTGTGCTCTCGTTTCGGTTTCCCGGCCTCCGGTCGCCTGTGATGGGTGCGGTGGCCATTGTTTCTTTTTCAGTGTGGGCGTTGCCCGGTGCCGAGGCGGGACACGCTGTGCTTGCCTCGTGACATATACGGTCGGGAAAACGGACCTGCACATGAAGTTCTTGTCATGCGGGGACAAAGCAAAGCGCGCGGCGGCGGACTGCCGTCGCGCGCTGTGCTTGAGCTCGCCTGATTAATCGCCCAGGCAGGATTTCTCGGCTTCGACTGCTTCCTTGGGCTTGTCGGCGCGCTGGTCGGCGCTGATGCGGCCGCCTGGGAGCGCATCCGTCGCGCGGGCCTTCAGATAAACGTACAGGTCATCCACGATGTACTTCGTGCCGGCAACGTCGCGGATCTGGCCGGATGCGACCACCTGCAGGAACTTCGCGTAGTCCATGGTCTTCAGCGAGTCGTGCAGCGCAGGAGCGAAAGACGAGCCTTCCGCGTTCGGGCCGTGGCAGACGTGACACTCGGCGTGATACCGGCGCCAGCCCGAATAGGTCATCCAGTCGACCTTCACGACCTGATCCGTGTTCGTCGCGCCGCGCTCGACATTATACGTCGGCGAGCCATCGGGCAGAACCCAGCGGCCGGCTTCCCACTTTTTGCCCTCTTGAGCGGACTTGTGAAGCGCCGGGTCGGGTAGTGGGCTCGTGGCCCCCTCGGTCATCGCCGTCGGAATCGGAGGTGCCTCTGCAGGCGCAGGTGACGCTTCGCTCGCGGCGGGGGCTGCGGCCGGAGCGGGCGTTGGCACGGCAGCCGGTGCAGGCGCTTGTGCGGTTTCGACCGGTGCGGCTGCGGGGGCTGGCGCGGGTTCAGCGGCGGCGGGAGCCGGGGCCGGTGCCGGCGCTGGTTCAGACGCTGGCGCAGGTGCTTCGGCGGTTTGCGTTGGAGCAGCGGGGGCGGGTTCTGCCGGGGACGCAGCAGGCGCATCGGCGGGCTTTGGTGCCTCAGCGGTCTTCTGCTCGTCGCCGCAGGCGCCGAGCGCAACGGCCGCACTCAGTGCGACTGCCAGGCTGGCGCGCCGCGCAAGGTGAGTATTCTTCATTTCGGTGCTTGCTCCCTTCATGGCCCGCCGCTGTCCGGCGTGGCAATTGTTGGGATAATATGGCTTGAAAATCGTGGATTGAAATAGTCCGGCTCGTGTTTTTTCGAAGTTTGGAAACGAGCGTGTGGCGATTTTTACGCGAAAGCGGCGGCACCCGATAAGGATGCCGCCGCTTTGATGTCGGCAGAGTTGGTAAACGTTAGTCGCCCAAGCAGGATTTCTCGGCTTCGACGGCTTCCTTGGGCTTGTCGGCGCGCTGGTCGGCGCTGATGCGGCCGCCTGGGAGCGCATCCGTCGCGCGGGCCTTCAGATAAACGTACAGGTCATCCACGTCAGCGAGTCGTGCAGCGCAGGAGCGAACGACGAACCTTCCGCGTTCGGGCCGTGGCAGACGTGACACTCGGCGTGATACCGGCGCCAGCCCGAATAGGTCATCCAGTCGACCTTCACGACCTGGTCCGTGTTCGTCGCGCCGCGCTCGACATTATACGTCGGCGAGCCATCGGGGAGAACCCAGCGGCCGGCTTCCCACTTTTTGCCCTCTTGAGCGGCCTTGTGCAGCGCCGGGTCGGGCAACGCGCTCGTGGCCCCTTCGGTCATGGCCGTCGGAATCGGAGGCGCCTCAGCAGGCGCATCGGCAAAGGCGGCACCGGCAGACAACGTCATCACGCCTGCAGCGATCATTCCAAACCCAAGGCTCTTCACTCGTTTCCCCATTTTTTCTCGATCGAATGCGATCGGTTGTGAACCTCTGAGAAAGGCCTGTTTTGTAACGGGTTCTCAGAGCGCTTTGCTTGCCAAACCCTGCGTACAGGGTTGAGCCCACTGATACATCGGCGGGCGGCGCCCACTCCAGTGCCGATACCGCAGTTTGCAAGCCGTGCGACAATACGCACGGAGACTTATATGAGCGACATGCGCCCGGCGCTTAACAAGAAGGCCGGCGCGGTGTTCCCGCGCCGGCCCCCTATGTCAAGTCAACTTCTACCGATTAGGGCAGCGAGTAGACCGTGAGCGTGCCACCAAGGTCGGTGTAGGACTTCAGACCGGCGTAGTTGCCGACTGCGCCCAGACCATCCGTCGGCTTGTCGAGGCCAGCGGCGAGACCGATGCCAGCCCAGCCACCGACGCCCGAGTAGAGGCCGATGTACTGCTTGCCACCAATGGCGTAGCTGAACACGTTACCGATCGAGCCAGACGGCAGACGGTGCTTGTACAGCTCCTTGCCATCCTTCGCGTCGCGGCACTTCAGGAAGCCGTCCAGCGTACCGTGGCAGGCGAGGCCGCCAGCGGTCGTGAGGACGCCCGACCAGACCGAGAAGGGCTCGTCATGCTGGTGAACGATCTTGCCAGCAGCGCCATCCCAGATCGTGAAGTGACCCGTGTTCGTCTTGCCTTCCGGCGGGAACATGGAGAGCGTGGCGCCCACGTAGGGCTGACCAGGCGTATACGAAACCTTGAAGGGTTCGTAGTCCATGCACACGTTGTTGACGGGAATGTAGAACAGGTTCGTCTGCGGAGAGTACGCAGCCGGCTGCTGGTCCTTGAAGCCAAGGGCAGCGGGACAGATGTTCTTCGTGTTCACGTCAGCGCCCTGAACGAACGTCGACTTAGCGTCGAGAACGAGGGGACGGCCGTAGGTCGGCGAAGACTTGTCGAGGTCAACCTTCGAAGCCCAGTTCAGGTCTTCGTCGTAGGGCTGGGCAACCAGCGGCTCGCCGGTGAGGCGATCGAGGGTGTAGCCGAAGCCGTTACGGTCGAAGTGCGTCAGAACCTTGCGGTCTGCGCCACCGATCTTCTGGGTGGTCAGGATCGACTCGTTCACGCCGTCATAGTCCCACTCATCGAACGGGGTCATCTGGTATGCCCAGGCGGCCACGCCGGTGTCAGGGTTACGAGCGAACAATGTCATCGACCACTTCTGGTCAATGCGCTTGCCGTCCGGTCCGGCGCGCTGTGCCGGGTTCCAGGTCGAGGGGTTACCAGTGCCGTAGTAGAAGAGGTTGGCTTCCGCGTCGTACGAGTAGAAGCCCCAGGTCGAGCCGCCACCGATCTTCCACTGGTCGCCAGTCCACGTCTTGAGCGACGAGTCCTTGCCGACCGGCTTGCCGAGCGACAGGGTCTTTTCCGGGTCGACGAGGATGTCGGCATCCGGGCCCATCGAGTAGGCGCGCCAGAGCTTCTTACCATCGGCGAGCGAGTAAGCCGTCACGTGGCAGCGAACGCCGAACTCAGCGCCCGAGGTACCCATCACGACCTTGTCGCCCATGATGAGAACGTTGCCGGTATAGGTTTCACCCTTCTTGGGATCGCCGTTGACCTGCTTCCACTTTTCCTTGCCGGTCTTCGCGTCGAGCGCGACGATCGTCGTGTCGGCGAGGCCCATGATCAGCGTGTCGCCAGCGATGGTCGGACCGCGGTTCACAGTATCGCAGCACATCACGGGGATGACCGACGGGTCCTGTTTGGGCTCGTACTTCCAGAGGATCTTCGGCTCAACCGGGTTTTCCAGGCTCAGCTTGAAGACTTTGTTCGGGAACGCCGAGTGGACGTACATCTCGTTGCCGATCACCAGCGGCGAGCCCTCGTGACCGCGCAGAACGCCGGTCGAGAACTGCCAAGCGACCTTCAAGTCCTTGACGTTCGATGTGTTGATCTGGTCAAGACGAGAGTAACGCCAACCCTCGTAGTTGCCCATCTGGACAGCCCAGTTGTTCGGATCTGCGATCGCCTTCTTGACGTCGTCGTTCGCCAAAACTGGCGAAGCCGCCGCCGAGGCGAGCAGACCAATAGCGAGTGCACTTTTGCGCATCGCGCTTCCTCCTTGAGGTTCTTGCCACGCTTGCATGATGATCAGCCTCGGTTTGCTCCGTGCTGGCTGCCGGCCGGGATTATTCCCCTTGTCCGGTTCCTGCATTGACGGGAGACGCTCCTCCGAACGCTCCCACCGGGTCTCATCACCGCGCGGCATCTAGACACTTTGTCGTGAGGTCCGCAAGCCAATCCGTGAGGTCGCTTTTTATGTGACACCCCACCATTCTCGGGCCGGGCTACTTTTCTATTCGTATTTTCATGCCGTTACGATCTGCGGTCCGCTCATGCTGCAGTGCACGTAAAGTTGAAACACGTTCGCCGCAGGCATTTTGGCTATTGATCTTGTATTTTAAATGTGAATAATGCTTCCCCCTCTAGACTGCAAAACCTGCTCAGATGGCGGCAAGTGCTCAATATATTTCATATTGTATTCAATCGCTTGCGATGCCTTGCCGGAGCATATTTCGCATGTTTCCCGGACGATCCCGAAGATATGCGGGAGATTCTGGAATTGTCGCGCCAGGGCCCGCATATATAGCTGGAGGCCATGTCGGCCCTCGAAAACTCAGGTGTGCTGATGACTGTGAACCGCCGGACGTGCCTTGCTGCTGGCCTCGCTCTGGCCGCCACGCCGATCCTGCGCGTTGTGCCCGCTGGAGCAGCGGGCGGTTTCGCGGTCGAGGTGGCGCCAGGGGTTTTCGTACACCGGGGCCAGCACGCGGTGTTCACGCCTGCCAATCAGGGCGACATTTCCAACCCGGGATTCGTTGTTGGACGGGACGCGGTTGCCATCATCGACACGGGCGGATCGCCGATCGTCGGACGCGCGCTCAAAGCGGCTGTGACGGCGGTTACAGACAAGCCCATCAGGTACGTGATCAACACACACATGCATCCAGATCATGTTTTCGGAAATGTCGCGTTTGCTGCGGAAGGCGTGACGTTCGTGGGGCATCACAAGATGGAGCGCGGATTGCTGGCGCGGGCGGACCGCTATCTTGCGATCAACAAGGACCTGTTGGGCGCGGCGGCGTTTGAAGGAACGAAGATCGTAACGCCGACGATGAAAGTCGCCGCGACCGAGACGCTGGATTTGGGTGGACGGACGCTGGAACTCACCGCGCAACCGACGGCGCATACGGACAACGATCTGACAGTCACCGACAGCGCGACTGGAACGGTCTTCATGGGCGATCTGCTGTTTGTGGAGCACATTCCAACCATCGACGGGTCGATCAAAGGCTGGATGGCGCTGCTGGACCGGTTTGGTCAAAACCCGCCGGCGCGGGTGGTGCCGGGGCATGGACCGGCCGCGCTGACCTGGGCGGACGCAGCGAACCCCCTACAGCGGTACCTCACGACGGTGGCGACCGACGTGCGGGCGCTGATCAAGCAGGGACGGACGTTGGCGGAAGCGACGGAAAGTGCAGGGGCCACGGAAAAAGGTGCATGGCAGCTGTTTGACGAGTATCATAAGCGCAATGTTTCGGCGGCCTTTGCTGAGTTGGAGTGGGAGTAGGACCGCCAGTCTTTCCGATCAAGACCGACAAAAATAGCGACAAAAGTCGTCTGGAGAACCCGAGATGCAAGCCCATCGCCTCACCTGGAAAGCCTCATTTGCAGCGGCGGCACTCGCCTTCGTTGCTGTAGGAGCGGCGCCTGTGACTGCCGCCGAGCCGGCATCGGGGAACGCGCTGATCGAAGCGGATCTGTGGCCCACGCTGCAGAAAGATATCTTCGGTGCCAAAGTGCCGGCGGAAAATGCTTCCGTGGTGACGATCGAAGCGCCGCCGCGCGCAGACGATGCCGCGCTCGTGCCCGTCACGGTGCGCATCCCCGCGGACGCCGCCAAACGGGTCACCCGGATGACGCTGATCGTGGATAAGAACCCGGCACCGGTTGTGGCGGAGTTCGCCTATGGGCCGGCGGCGGGTGAGGGCGAGCGGATACTGTCGACGCGGGTACGCGTGGACATGTATTCCAACGTGCGGGCGGTTGTTGAAACCGACGACGGCAAATTGCACATGGCGACGAAGTTCGTGAAGGCAGCTGGAGGCTGCTCGGCACCGGCGCTCAAGGATACGGATGCGGCGCTGGCCGATGCCGGTCGCATGATCGTGAAGACGCTGGAGCCGACGGATGCCAAAGCCGGACTGCGCCAGGGCCAGCTGATGATCAAGCATCCGCAGTATTCGGGTCTTCAGCTCAATCAGGCGACGGGGTTCTACATTCCGGCGCGGTTCGTGCGCGAGATCGATGTGAAGCGCGGCAACGATCTCGTTTTTAAGATGACAGGCGGTATCTCGATTTCCGAAGACCCCAACTTCCGCTTCACGTATGCCGCTGGCAGCGACGAAACACTGGACGTGACGGCGACGGACACGGAAGGCCGCGTTTTCACCGGCCGCACGGGGCCGAAGGGTTCGTAGGCCAAGGGCGTACTTAAAGCCAAAAAGGGCGCAGTCTCAGGACTGCGCCCTTTTTGGTTTTTGACGTCAAACTGTGGTCAGAAGCAGCGCAGTTCGCCTTCGATTTGCGCTTGCTTCAGCAGAGTAATGATCGCCTGGGCTTCGGGGCGATTAAACTGGGCCACGCTTTCGCCGCCGCGCTGGCGGATCGACATGATCGTCTCGGCTTGGCTGTAGGTTTCGAAGGGCAGAATGCTGGCGATCACGTCGATCGAACACGCACAACGCTCGAGCGCCAGACGCGTATTGCCGTTCACCTGCATGCAGCCGAAGACGTAGTCGGCGCGGGTGAACGTCGGGTAATCGTTGGCGACGTCGGCATCGAGTTCCTGGGCTGCTGCGGCAGACATACAAAAGCCCAGTGCGGCGATGACGGGAGCGGCGTGCCGGACAAGTTTGCGCATCGCGGGTACTCCCCTTACTTGGCTTCAACGAGCACGAGACGGTCCGAGAGCTTACCGGCTCCTGCCTGGGTGCTGAACATATCCGCATTGAGCTCGTAGAAGTAGCCGGGGATATCCTTACTCATCACGAACGAAAACTTGGAGTTCTCGTAGCCCTGCATCTTCTGCTTGTTGGGATCGTTAGCGAAGGGCTCGATGGTGACCTTTTTGGCGTCGATCGTCTTGCCGCCGAATTCGACCTTGACGTCTTCCAGTTTAGGTTTCTCGACGAAGGCTTCTTTCATGCGCCCCTTCAGGTAGGGCTGCTTGCCCCCGGCGACAGTGCGGTAGTTTTCGACGCACTTGTCGAGGAACCAAATGAAGACGGGGTTGATCGTCAGGCCGTCGTAGTTCTGCACGGGGCGCTGGCGGTCGCCGGTGAAGACCGTGACGTCGAGGATGCGCTGGCCTTCGGCGTTGACGTCTGTGATTGAAATCTTGATGTCGTCGGTAAAGGCTTTGCCCATCAACTTCTCGTCGGACACCTTGTGCTCGAACTTATAGGCGACGGTGGTCCCTTTCTGGACGAGATCGAGATGCCGGTTCTGGAAGATTAGATCGGCGGCCTCGTAATTCTCGGCGCGTGCCGACTCGACGGGATACGAAACTGCCAGGGACAGGGCGAGAGCGGGAATCAATCCACGCACAATGCGCAACATTCTCGAATTCCTCCGTTGATCCCGCGGGCCTTTGTGGCGCTCGTCGTCAGCCTTGCGGCCAGCGCGGCGTGCCCTGCGGGTAAATCATAGCTCGTGGCACCCGGCCGGGTGCCATCCAAGCCGGAGCATTAGCAAATGCCCAGCGCGGCGGCAGGGTTAAATTCTCGAGATTGCGAAGATTTAAGGTTGGAGCCTTGGAAACGCTCACACCGCCAACGGGTTAGCGA
The DNA here is from genome assembly GCA_002279935.1 of Hyphomicrobium sp. 12-62-95. Taxonomy (GTDB): domain Bacteria; phylum Pseudomonadota; class Alphaproteobacteria; order Rhizobiales; family Hyphomicrobiaceae; genus JAGVSR01. The sequence goes on from NCCZ01000026.1 coordinate 23,056, forward strand.
AGGAATTTGCCAAAGGCGCGGGGGCCCTCGCCGACCGGTATGCGGGCGACGACGGTGAGGGTCGCCACGTCGATCTTTTCCAGGGTGTTGGAGTCCCAGCAGGCGACCCAGACGGCGGCGCCGGTGGGGTCCGCCTCGATGCCTTCCGGGAAGCTGCCGATGCGGATGGTCTTGATGGATGCCAGCGTCGTGGCGTCGATGACGGAGATGCTTTCGGCGTGCTGGTTGGTGACGAACAGCGTGTTGCCGGCGCGGGCGACGGCGTAGGGGCGCAGGCCGACGGGCACGTCTTGCAGCCGAGTTCGGGTTTTCAAGTCGAGGACGGTTATGGAATTGGAGGCGACGTTGGCCGTATAGGCGCGCCCGGCCGAGTCATCGATCGTGACGCCGAACGGGCGATCGCCGGTTAGGATCGTGCCGGTCACCTTAAAGGTCGCAGCGTCGATGATGGAGACTTGGTTGCTGTCGCGGTCGGCGGTGAGGATGGTTAACCCATCGGCGGTGACGGCGAGGCCGGAGGGGGACTGGCCAGTGGCGACGGTGGCAATGATGGCCAGGGTAGCAGGATCGACTGCGTAGAGGCGGTGTTCGTACCAGTCGGCGACATAGACGACGCCAGACTTTGGATTGACGGCGATGCCGAGGGGCCCTTGGCCGACGTTGGCACGCCGAAGCACCTTTTGTGTTGCCGTATCGACGGAGACGACTTCGCGGCTGTCGGGAGCGGCGACGTAGGCGCGCGATCCGTCCGGCGACAGGGCAATGCCGGCGGGCTTACCGCCGATGGTGATTTCTGCGGTCTGCTTGCCAGTGCCGAGATCGACGACGGAGAGGCTATTGCCAAGCTGATTGGTGACGAAGGCGGTTCGGGCGGCATCGCCCTCCCCTGCCCGCGCGGACCCCGCGTCGAGTGCCAACGCGAGGGCCACGAGGCCGGCGAGAAGCAGCGCTCGTGCGGCGGACAAAAATTGCCCGGCTTGAGGCCGGGCAACTCCTGCGCAGTTTGGGGCCATCCCCATACAATCAGCCGCCTTCGAACTTCTTCTTCAGGGCGCCAAGGCCGCCTTGGACGATCTCGTTCACAGCCTTGACGGCGGCTTCGTCGGAGAGTTCCGGCGGGGGATCGTTGTTCACGAAGCCGCGATAAAAGGCGGCGCGCCATTCGACGATGGTCTTTTCGCCGGTGCCGGAGACGTTCAGCTGGGAGGAGTAGTTCGTGACCGGCAGCACCTTCACGTCGACGTCGGTGATCTCGTAGGCGAGGCCCCGTTCATCGGCCGAGTACTTCGTCAGCTTCTCGTTGATGACGCCGCCTGATTGGAGCGTTAGCTTACGGGTTGCGCCAACATCATTGCCGCCGGTGCCTTCCGTCTTCGCAACTGCGGGATGCCAGCCCATATCCTGGAAGTTGCCGACCGCGGCCCAGACCTTGTCCACCGGCGCATTGATCTCGATTTTCGAGACCACCTTCTGGCGCGAGGGGCCATGCGCCTCTGCCGCCACCGGTGCCAGCGCCCAAAGCGCCACCATTAAGGATGCCACCACTCTCACGATCAAGTCTCCTCCAGAGCTTCGTTTTTTCGCCGGCCCGAGCAGGTCCGCGGGCGGGCACCATAGTGAGGGGCAATTGTGAGTGCAATTGGGTGGTTGCACAGTGTAGCGGGGACCCGCGCGATTTCGCCGCCCGGCGGAGTGGGGGGAATGGGGCCATCGCTGTTGTCAGGGACCATGCTCCCATGCTTTTGTGCCCGTCCAACTAAAGAACGAGCCCCAATCCATGAGCGCTTCCCAAGCGGGTGCACCTTCAGCACCGGCCTCCGCTGCACAAACCCATGCCCACGTCACCTGTCCGTTCTGCGGATTGCGCTGCGATGACCTGGAGATCGCCCGTTCTGGTCAGGCGCTGAGTGTCACGCGGAACGGCTGCGACAAGGCGAAGGCCGGATTCGAGCGGCCGTTGACGGCGGCGCAGCCCCGGGTCGGCGGAAAGACGGTTTCGCTGGGTGAGGCCATCGCGGAGGCGGTGGCGTTGATCAAGAAGGCCAAGCTTCCGGCTTATGGCGGGCTTGCGACAGATGTGGACGGGATGCGCGCGATCATGTCGATTGCGGACAAGTCGCGCGGCGTCGTCGACCATGCCTTCAGTGAGGCGCAGGGCCGCAACATTAAGGTGCTGCAGACCAGCGGGTACTTCATGACCACGCTGACGGAAGCGCGTAACCGGGCCGATCTTTTCATTATTGCCAGCGACGTTCACCGTTTTCACCCGCGCTTCTTCGAGCGCATCGTGTGCAACGAAAAGTCGATGTTTGCCGACGATCCGCCGAAGCGGACGGTGGTGTTCTTGGGCGAGGGTTACGACACCTCGGCGGCGACGGGTACGCGCATCGGCGACGTGGTGACGATCAATTGCCCGACGCACCGCATCGGCGAAGTGGTCTCGGCGCTGCGCACGTTGAAGAAGGGTGCGCCTCTGCCTGCCGATACCATCGCTGGCGTGGCGAAGGCGCAGATCGAGGATCTGCTCGCCCGCTGTCACAAGGCCGAGTATGGCGTCATTGTCTGGGTGCCGCCGGGTCTAGATTTCCCCAACGCCGATCTTACCGTCCATCAGATCTGCGAGTTCGTAAAAGACCTGAACGTCACGCAGCGTTTTGCCGGTTTGTCGCTTGGCGGCAACGAGGGCGCCAGCACCGCGGCATCGGTTTGTGCGTGGCAGTCGGGGTATCCGCTGCGTGTCAGCTTCGAGACGGGCGCGCCGCATTATGATCCCGAACTCTATGCCATCCCGGCTCTAATTGCCTCGAAGCAGACCGATTGCCTTGTCTGGCTATCGAGCTTCACGGCGGACCTCTCGCCACCCGCAACAGACATTGCGACCGTGGTTTTGGGCTCGCACGATTTGAAGCTCGCGCGCGAGCCGGAGGTCTTCATTCCCGTCGGCACGCCGGGCATCGATCACCGCGGCCAGCTCGTGCGTTGCGACAGCGTCGTGTCGCTGCCGTTGCGTGATCTGGGCCGCGATGCGGGCTTGGCGCGCACCGTTGACGTTCTCGCCGCCATCGAAGCTGCTCTTTAGTTCTCTCGAAAGACAATCGACCCATGCTGATCAAGTTCACCGGCGGTAAGATCTACGATCCCGCGAACGGCGTCGACGGGCAGATCCGGGACATTTACGTGCGCGACGGTCGCGTCGTAACGCCGGCCGCCACTGACCGCGTGCATCAGGAATTCAACCTGGGCGGCAAAGTCGTGATGGCGGGCGGCATCGATCCGCACTCGCACATCGGCGGCGGCAAGGTGACGATCGCGCGGATGATGCTGCCGGAAGATCACCGCGGCCATGAGGTGGCGCGGGGAGACCTCACGCGCGCGGGCTGCGGACATGCGGTGCCTTCGACGCTGACGGCGGGTTACCGCTATGCGGAGATGGGCTACACAGCGGCGTTCGAGCCGGCGATGCTCCCGGTCAACGCGCGCCAAGCCCACATGGAGATGGCCGACACGCCTATGATCGACAAGGGCGCGTATGTGATGCTCGGGTCGGACGACTACTTCCTGCGTCTGCTCGCCAAGGGCGGGCACAAGGAAGAGATCAAGGATTACATCGCCTGGAGCATGCACGCGGCGCAGGCGCTGGCTGTGAAGGTGGTGAACCCCGGCGGCATCTCGGCGTTCAAGTTCAACCAGCGCAAGCTCGATCTCGACGAGAAGCATTCGTTCTACGGCGTAACGCCGCGCGATATCATTCTGACGCTTGGACGTTCGCTGCAGGAATTGGGCGTGCCGCACCCGATCCACATTCACGGCTGCAACCTGGGTGTGCCCGGCAACAAGGAGACGACGCTCGACACGATCCGCGCGGCCGAAGGAACGCCGATCCATCTGACGCACATTCAGTTCCACAGCTACGGCACCGAAGGCGACATGAAGTTTTCGTCGGGTGCGGCGGAGATCGCGGAACTCATCAACCAGCACAAGAACGTCTCGATCGATATCGGGCAGATCCTGTTCGGGCAGACCTGCACGGCGTCGGGCGACTCGATGCGCCAGTACGGCAATACGAAGAGCGCGCACCCGAAAAAGTGGGTGGTGATGGACATCGAGTGCGACGCGGGTTGCGGCGTCGTTCCGATGAAGTATCGCGACAAGAGCTTCGTCAACGCGCTCCAGTGGGCGATCGGGCTGGAGATGTTCCTGCTCGTCAACGATCCCTGGCGCATCTTCCTGACGACGGATCATCCCAACGGGGCGCCGTTCACGACCTATCCGCATCTCATCCGACTGCTCATGGACAAGACGTTCCGGAACGAGATGCTGCGGCGCATTCATCCGGGCGCACAGGCGGCCTCGATCCTGGGCTCGCTGACGCGCGAATACACGCTCTATGAAATCGCGATCATGACGCGAGCGGGACCGGCGAAGTCGCTGGGTCTCAAGGATCGCGGACATTTGGGCGTGGGTGCGTGCGCGGACATCACGGTCTATGAAGAGAACCCGGATCGCGAGGCGATGTTCACGACACCGGCGTTCGTATTCAAGAACGGCGAAATGATCGTGCGCAACGGGAAGATCGTGAAGGTCGTGACGGGCGACACGCACGTGGTCAGGCCGGAATACGACCGCAAGCGCGTCGAGAAGCCGTTGAAGGACTATTTTGAAGCCTACCACACGGTGCAGATGGAAAACTTCCGTCTCTCCGACGAAGAGATCACCGCGCCCGGGTGCGGACATGCACCGGGGACGTGCGGCTGCCTCGTCGTCCATCCGACCGGGGCGCGCAAATGACGGGTAGCCAGACCATGCAAGTCAACGGCGTCGCCATCGACGACACATTCGCCGAAGCATTCGGGATGAGCGGTACGGCGCTCATCATCACCGCGGACAGCCAGAAGTGGGCCAACATCGCGGCCACGACCATGACGGGTTTCGGCACGTCGGTGATCGGCTGCGGGGCGGAATGCGGCATCGACTACGAGGTGCCCGCCTCCGAGACGCCTGATGGCCGTCCCGGCGTACGCGTTCTCATTTTCGGCTTCTCGCCGGATGCGATCCTGCCGCAGCTGAAAAATCGCGTCGGACAGTGCGTTCTGACGAGCCCGGGATCGGCTTGCTATAACGGGCTGGACAGCGCGCAACGTTTGGCTTTGTCGGCCGGCCCGCGCTTTTTCGGCGACGGCTGGCAGCAGTCGAAGCGGTTCGGTGGACGCCGGTTCTGGCGCGTGCCGGTGATGGACGGGGAATTCACCATCGAGGACAACGTCGGTGTGACGACGGATGCCGTCGGCGGCGGCAATCTCCTGATCCTTGGGCGCGATCGCGTGGGGCTTCTGGAAACGGCGGAAGCGGCGGTTGTTGCCATCAACAAACTGCCGGACGTCATCACGCCGTTCCCCGGCGGCATCGTGCGGTCAGGCTCGAAGGTCGGCTCCAAATATAAGGGTGCGGTCGCGTCAACGAACAACGCGTTCTGTCCGACGCTGCGCGGCACGACCAAATCCGAACTCGATGCGGACACCATCGCCGTGCTCGAAATCGTGATCGACGGTTTGACCTCGAAGGCGGTCTCGGATGCGATGCGCGTGGGGCTCAAGGCCGTCACCGACATCGGGGCTGCGAAGGGCGTGACGCGCGTTTCGGCCGGCAACTACGGCGGCAAACTCGGTCAGCATCATTATCACCTAAAGGATTACGTCGCATGAGCGGGCTCAGGCTACGTTTGAAATCGGCCCCCGTGGGGCGTCTCGATCTGTCCTGCCTGCAGCCGCCTGTGCTGACGTCGGAGACGGCGGCGAATGTCGCGCGGATGCCGTTTGAGGGCGGGTCGCTTGGTGATCTGTTCGAGGTTTCGGCCATCGGGGATGCAGACACGCTCATTCTGGCGGGCACGACGGACACCTGCGACGGCATTGGCGATCACTTGAAATCCGGCACGATCGTCGTCGAGGGCGATGCCGGTTCATATACCGGCCGCTTCATGAAGGGTGGGCGGATCGATATCAAAGGATCGGCGGGGAACTACCTTGGATCGGGCATGAAGGGCGGGCTGATCACGGTTGCTGGATCGGCCGGCAATTTCGTGGGTGCGATGACGCCGGGGGAGAAGTTTGGCATGGCGGGCGGCGTGATCCGCGTCGGCGGCGATATCGGCGAGCGGGCAGGCGACCGGATGCGGCGCGGCACCATCGTCGTCAAAGGCAAGACCGGTGCCATGGCCGGGTCTCGCATGGCGGGCGGCACGATCTGGGCCGAGGGCGGGTTTGGCCCGGCTGCGGGGACCTTGATGCGGCGCGGCACGCTGATCGGCCCGAAAGCCGAGCAGATGCTCGCAACGTTTGCCGATTGCGGCGAGCACGACATGGTTTTTCTGCGTCTCATCAGCCGGTTCGTGGCGGCTGAACTGGGGCCGCTGGCGCCGGCCGCGCTGCCAGCGCGGGTGCGGCGGTATGCGGGCGACTTAGCAACGATTGGCAAGGGCGAGTTGCTGCTGACGGGCTGAGGGCGGCTTTCCCGGGCTTCTTTCCCATGTTGCTGATCCGGGCCTAGAGTGCGGGCGTAAATCAACATACGTCGGGCTGTGGGAACCACCGCCTAGCTTCGGGCGTCATGCCCGCAACAAGAAACCCGGGAGACATCCGCCCCATGCTGACGATTGTGATCTCAGCCTGCCTCGTCGCAGATCCCAAGAGCTGCAAAGACTACACGCTGCCCGTCGATGGCGACATGGACACGGTCCAGTGTGCGCTGATCGCACCGCCCTTCCTCGCCAACTGGCAGGAGAACCATCCGCAATGGACGGTGAAGCGCTGGAAGTGCCAGCCGACGACGATGAACGATACCTGATCGCGGCGGACGACCATCACATCAAGACGTGAGCGGGGCGGACTGTTTCAGTCCGCCTTTGCGTATTTGGACGGCGGTGGGATGCCGCTGATCTCGATGACGAACTTCTGGCGGATGGCGTTGCCAAAGTCAGCGAAGCCTTTTGCAGGGAGCACAAAGGCGCCCGTGCCGCCGACGACATAATCGCGGTACCAGCCTTCGAGCGTCGGGCCATCACCTTCGAGGATGGGAAGACCGTTGATGATGACGCCGGAGGCGACAAGTTCATCGCGCACCACGTCGACCGGCTCCTCCCGGTTGCAGTTGTCTTTGCCATCGCCCGAAACGTCGACCACGATGCGGGTTGCTTGAGCCGGGATCTGCGTGACGACCTTGTCGGCGATCATGCGCATCATGCCGGACATGCAGGTAAACTCGCCCTCCTCGCGGGGGAGTTTGCGCACAAGCGCTGCCAAGGCGAGGGCCTCTTCCTTAGAGCCGATCTTCGTCCACGGGACCATGATCTTGGGCTTGTCGGCCCACATGACGAGCGACAGGAGGATGCTGCCGCGACCGCCGGTGAGGATCGCTTCGATGACGGCTTCATCTTCGAGCGCTTTGGCGATGCCTTCGAGCTGGAGCTGATAGCGGGTGGCGTCGACGGAATTGGACACGTCGACGGAGATCACGAGCGCGGTGTCGACTTCGGGCAAGTCCTGAGCCGGGACGACCGCCGGACTAAAGGCCGTCAGCGCCATGACGACAATTGCGGCCCAGCCGCGTGCGCGGGCTTTCAACGGCGTGACGAGGGGCATGCGATGCTCTTCCACCCAGATGACCGGCGCTGTTTTATCTCAGCGCTCTTTCCAGGTTGAGAGCTAGGCCTAAACCCTTGGCGCTTTCAAGGCCCTTGACCTGCCTCAAATCCGCATCGGCGAGATCGGCACCGGTGAAATCTACACCTGTGACGTCGGCCCCTGTGAAATTAACGCGGCTAAGGTCGGCTTGAGTCAGGCGGGCGCCGGACAGGTTGGCGCCGGCAAATGAGGCCATGGCGAGGGAGGCGTCATCGAAGTTGGCGCCCGCCAGTGTGGCGCCGTCGAAGCGGCAGCCGCGGCAGAAGTTGCGCGGCAGGAACGAGATGTCGGCGCGGGGTTCGTGGGGCGAAAAGTCGAGGCCGGAGAGATCGGCGCCTTTGAAGGACGTGCCGTCGATGCGGCCGGTGAGGCGGACGCCGCGCAGGTTGGCGTTGTCGAAGATCGGGGCTTCGCGCCAATCGCCGCGCAGATCGGAGTAGATCGTCGGCCGCATCAGGGTGGCGCCTTCGAGATTGGCTCCGGCAAAATTGGCGAAGGTCAGCACGGTGCGGTCAAGGCGGGCGCCAGCGAGGTCCGTTTTGGCGAGATTGGCCTTGGTGAGATCGGTGCCGAAGACGTCGGAGCGGGTGAGGCGGGCCCCTTTGAAGTCGAGTTCGGAGAGGTCGAGGTGCTTGAGGCCGCGGCCGGAGAAGTCGACGGTGGCACCGGCCGGCTTGGCATTGAACAGGGCGGCGGTGATTTCACCGGCCGTGGTGTCGTTGGCCAGACCCTCGGCGGCGCGGATCTCCATGGTTGTCATGTCGGGATGGGGTTCGACGGGCTTGAGGAGCTGGCCTGGGAGTTTCATCGTCGGGGTGACGAAGGCCAGCTCGGCGGCCTGGACGGGCATGGTCGCGAGGAACAGGCCGGCAACGATGAACAGAAGGCGGTTGCGCCGTCCGCCGCCGTTCTGATCCTGTTCACGCTGCATCGCTTCTCGCGGCCTGACGGCCCGCGCCCCTCGATGTTGACCCGCTAAAGTCACAACGGGTCAGCACCGGGGGTGGATCACAGGACCGTCACACTGTCCCCGGCTCAGTTGAGCTTGATGGAGCCGAAGAGGCGGACGCTGGCGCCGGGGAGGAGGACGTCTTCGCGGCGTTGGAAGGAGGCATGGTTCAGGACTTCATCGTCGGCGAGGTTCTCGCCCTTGAGACCGATGGTGATCTCCTGGGGTAGGCCGCCAACCCCGGTCAGGCGCGCGGTGTAGCTCAATTCGGCGGAAACAAGGGTGTAGCCCGGGGTGGCGACCTCATCAAAGTCGGCGGCGAAGCGGTTTTGATCAAAGGCATGCAGGAGGCCGACACGCGCGAACCAGTTCGCATCGCGGTAGTAGAGACCTCCGCCCAGACGGTGGGGCGGGATGCGGGGAACGTTGCCTCCGCCCTCAAACTCGGCGTTGACGAAGTCGTACTGGCCCTCGATGCCCCACAAGCCATTCCATATCGGCGCCACGTCGTACTGTGCAGAGATTTCCACGCCGTAGAACGTTGCGTCCCGTTGATCGAAAAGGACCTGGTCGAGTTCGTCCTCAACGCCGCAGGAGGCAAGAGTTTCGCCGCACTCGACGCCGGTGAGCCCCTTGAAGATGAAGCCGTCGAACTGAGTGTAATAGGCAGTGGCGTCATAGCGAAACCCTCCGGTTGCTTTTCGCAACCCTGCTTCAATCGTCGTCGCCTTCTCGATTTCCAGATCGGGATTGCCGATTTCGAACGTACCGGTCGCTTCGTGGGCGCCGGCGGAGAACAACTCTCCCACATCAGGAGCGCGTTCGACGTACTGACCGTTCAGCGAGACGACGTGTGCACCGGGCAGACGATAGAGGCCGCCTAAGCTGACGCTGACGGGCGTGTAGTTGCGCGACAACTGCGTCAGCGGCACGGCCGGGTACAGAGGGTCTAGGCGGCCCGAGCCCTCGACATCGGTGTGCTCGATGCGTGCCGCGGCTTGCAGCGTGAGATCGGCCGTGACGTCCAGTTCTTCGAAAATAAAGGCGGCGATGCTGTCATTCTCGGCGGGGGCTAAGAGGTCGTCGGCATCGTCTTCCAGCGCAAGCCCTGCGATGTTGCGCGATACGAACTGCGTTCCGATCGCGCCACGCAGCGTGCCGAGTGATGTGACGATGGGCAGGTGCTGCGCCTCGACACGGGCCTCGTATTCTTCGTTGGTGAAGAGGGCCTTTGCCTCACCGTCCTCGACGATTTCCCGGTGAGCGTAGTCGGAGCCGCCGAACCAGACGCGCAGCGCTTCTACGCCGAAATCCTGGACCCGCCATTCGCCTCTTACCTGAACCTTGTCTTGTTCCAGATCGATGCGCTTGTTTTCTTCGACCGCCTCCTCGCCCGGGATGCCGTAAAGGCTTTCGATGCGCGAGACCGAGACACCAAGGAAGCCGGACAGGCCGACCATCGAGATGCCCAGCGCGCCGCCTTCGCTGTCGACGAAGGTGTTCAGTTGGCGACCGCGCGGGGTGTCGTAGTCGTCGGCGCGGCGCTTGAAGCCATCGGCGTGCACGGCGACGCCGTTCGCGCCTGCCGTGGCGCGGAACGATCCGTCACGGCCATCATCGACGGATGAAATCCCGCCGCGAATCTCACCTGAGAAGCCGCCGTTGGGGATCGCGGATGGGATGCGATCGTTTTCAACGGCGACGACGCCGCCGATGGCCTGGCTGCCGTAGCGCAGCGTTGCAGGGCCGCGCACCACTTCGACGCGCGAGGCGGCCGAGGGGTCGATGGGAACAGCGTGGTCTTCGGAGAGGGCTGCCACGTCGCCGCTGCCGATGCCGTTTTCCTGCACGCGCACGCGATAAGTATCGAGACCGCGAATGATGGGCCGGTTGGAGCCGGCCGCGAACGTGGTTCCGGAGATGCCGGGTTTGGTTTGCAGCGTTTCAGTGAGTGTCGATCCGCGGGTGGCTTCGATCTCGCGTTCGGTGGTGACGGTAACGGGCACGAAGGCGTCATCGACGACGAGGAGCGTTCCGGGCAGTTGATCGCCCAGGACTTGCGGCGTGACCGTTTCTTCCGCCGGGCTGACGGGTTCGGGCTCAGCGGATGTGGATGCTTGCGATGCCGGGGCAGGTTTGGGCGCGGACTGCTGCTGCGGCGCGGGCGTCTTCTTGGCGGCCTTCTTGGGTTTGGCCACGGGACTGGGGGCAGTGACCACGACCTCGGGAAGTTCGACAGTGGCGGCGCTCTGGGCGGCGGCGGGGCCGCTCTGGACCGCAGACACTGTCGCGACGGCGGCGGCTGTCAGGAACAGGAGCGCGCGCGGCGTCAGCCGTCCCTTTGCGCGCAGCGGTGGTCCCACTCTCAAACTGATCATCGCCGACTTCCCGGATGTTATACTATCTCATCCGAGAGAAGCGGATATTATCCGCTCAGGCAAGCGGTCTTGGCGACCGGGCCTATCAACGGTTCATCGGTTGCGGCTTGGCGGCCACACCCGGCACGCGCGACGGCTGCGGCTTAGGCGATGGACGAGGTTTGGGTGCAGCGGGCGCAGGTGCCGCGCAGTTCGAGCGTCATCTGGCGCAGGGTGAAGCGCGCGTTCGCGGCCCAGTCGGAGAGCGCCTTCAAGGCTTTTGGCTCGTCGAACTCATCGACGCCGCCGCAGCGGTCGCAGATCGCAAAGACGGCTGAGCCTTTGTGAATGGCGTGGCTGCAGGCGACGAAGGCGTTGAGGCTTTCGAGGCGGTGGGCGGCGCCCGACGCGATCAACCTGTCGAGCGAGCGATAAACGGTCTGCGGGGCAAGTGTCGCCTTATCTCGCAAGCTATCGATGATTTCGTAAGCGCTCACGGGGCGGCCGGCATCGCGGAGGGCATCCGAGATCAGACGGTCCTGTTCCCCTGACGGGCGGCGTTTGGTGGTTTTTTTGGTCACGACGGTTCTTGTCCGGCATCGGGCCAGCGTTCGCAAGGCAAAGTTGGGCGGTTTTGCTCGGGCCGTTGTGCATGGCCCGTGGCCTCCCCCCGGGTTCTCTTTGCCCCCTTGTGGCTTGTTCAACGTCGACTTGACAGACGCAGCTTACATTTGTAGCGGATATTATAACATCCGGACAATTTGGAGGCCAAGCCATGGACGACACCGTTGCCCATTATTTTGAGCAGCAATCCGGCGCGCCGGACACGCGCCTGCCCGTGACCGTGCTGTCGGGGTTCCTGGGGGCCGGGAAGACGACGCTGCTCAATCACGTGCTCAACAATCGGGAGGGTTTGCGCGTCGCGGTGATCGTCAATGATATGAGCGAGGTGAACATCGACGCGGAGTTGGTGGAGCGCGGCGGGGCGGATCTGAAGCGCACGGAAGAGACACTCGTTGAGATGTCGAACGGGTGCATTTGCTGCACGCTGCGGGACGATCTTTTGAAGGAAGTGCGGCGCTTGGCTGCCGAGGGGCGCTTCGATTATTTGCTGATCGAGTCCACGGGCATCGCGGAACCGCTGCCCGTGGCCACCACGTTCGAATTCCGCGACGAAGAGGGCGTCAGCCTGTCGGATGTGGCGCGACTCGATACGATGGTGACGGTCGTCGATACCGCGCACCTCGTGAAAGACTATTCCTCGCACGATTTTCTGAAAGATCGCGGTGAGGTGGCGGGTGATGAGGACGAGAGGCCGCTGGTGCAATTGCTGGTCGATCAGATCGAATTCGCCGACGTTATTATTCTGAACAAGACCGACGTAGCGACACACGCGGAACGCGAAGCGGCGCGGGCGATCGTACGGTCACTCAATGCGGGAGCACGCATCATCGAGACGAGCCACGCGAAGGTCGATCCCCGTTCGATCCTGGATACGGGCCTCTTTGACTTTGAAACTGCGCACCGGCACCCGACCTGGTACAAGGAATTGAACGGCTTCAAGGAGCATCAGCCGGAGACGGCGGAGTATGGCATTTCGAGCTTCGTTTACCGGGCGCGTGGACCTTTTGAGCCCGCGAAGCTGCATGCCTTCTTTTCCAAGTCCTGGCCGGGCGTGATCCGCGCCAAGGGCTTTTTCTGGCTCGCCACGCGGCCGCAGTGGGTGGGGGAACTGGCGCAGGCTGGCGCGCTCGTGCGGCACGAGGCGATCGGGTACTGGTGGGCGGCGGTGCCGAAGACGAAATGGCCGGCGGACGATAGCCTCGTGAAGCGGATCAACAAGACCTGGCACGAGCTCTGGGGCGACCGGCGGCAGGAGATGGTCTTCATCGGCACGCGCGAGATGGACCAGGCTGCGATCAAAGCCGAGTTGGATGCCTGCCTGCTGGCGCTTCCGAAGACGGGAGCCGTGGATACAAAGGCATGGGCGCATTTGCCTGATCCGTTTCCCGAGTGGCGGCGCGAGGCAGCGTAGGGCACGACGGGGGGCGGCCCGGCGATTATATGCCGTCGCGGCTCTACGCGCCTCACTTCCGCCAGCCCACAATGTCCCAATTCAGCGCCGCTACCCGGGGTCAATTGTTACGCCCTGATGAGCGGGCCGGCGGGCATCCAGCCGTCATCGCACCGGGCCTGCCCCGGTCTGGTGCGGAGTTGGAAGTCGGCGCCGGATCGGCTATCGAAGGCGCTGCAATCTTGCAGGCCACCGGGACACAGTATGGCAGATCAGTTTTCCATGGGGCGATCCCGCGTGGGCCGTTCTCAGAGCCGGCTCCAGTTGGCGCTTGCCGTCGTTGCCGGGATGATGGCGCTGTACTCCGGGGCCGAGGCCAGGGAACCGCGTCCGCAGCGCGCCGTCGAGATGATCGCCGAGCGCGATGTCGGCGATCCGATCATGGCGGTGGTTTCCATCAAGGGCCAAAACGTCACCTTTTATGATGCCGATGGCTGGATACTGCGCACGCCGGTGTCCACGGGCATGAAGGGACGGGAGACGCCGGCCGGCGTTTTCACAATTCTCGAAAAGCGGGCGGACCATCGTTCGAACCTCTACGACGACGCCGAGATGCCGCACATGCAGCGTCTGACATGGAACGGCATTGCGATGCATGGCGGTCTTCTGCCGGGGCGCCCGGCGTCGAAGGGCTGCGTGCGCTTGCCCTACGGCTTCGCCAGCGACCTGTTTGAACGAACAGAGCTTGGGATGAGGGTCGTCATCTCGCCGGATGATGCCGCTCCGGTCGATATTTCTCACGCGGCTCTCTTGGCACCGAATGCGGCAACGGCTGCGGCGACGCCGGAGCGGGCCGAGATGCTTGAACTCGAGGCCACCGCGGCGGCCACTGCTGCCAGCGAGGCCAAGAAAACTGCTAAAGCCGCGGCGCGCGCGGCGGCACCGGTTGCTGCATCATTGAAGTCTCTGGAGCGGCGAAAGAAGGCCGCCGACGCCGAGCTTGCTGCTGCTGAGAAGGCGCTGTCTGCTGCAAAGACAGAGAAGGCTTTGACGCGTGCCGAAGAGCGCAAGGCGAAGGCTGTGACGAAAGCCGCGGACGCGCTCGCACGGCTCGAGAGCGCACGAGCCGAGGGGCAGGCGAAAATAGACGCTGCGGCCGCAGCGAAAGAGGCTGTCAAAGCCGCGACCGACAAGATGAGCGAAACCGCCAAGGCTGCCAGTGACGCCAAGCTCGCCTTGCAGCCGGTGTCGATTTTCATCAGCCGCGCGACGCAGAAAGTCTATGTGCGCCGGAACACGCGCAAGCCGTGGCCGGATGGCGGCGAGGTTTACGACGCGACGATCGAAGCTCCGATTGAGATCCGCGATCCTAACCGGCCGATCGGCACGCACGTTTTCACGGCCATGGCGTCATCGGGATCGGCGCTGCGCTGGACCGCGGTCACGATCGACAACGGGGACGTCCCCAACAGCGCACTCGACCGCATCACCATACCGCCGGATGTTCTCGACCGGATTGCTGCGGGCGCACGGCCACGGGCGTCGATCATCATCTCGGACGAGCCGTTGAGCCGGGAGACGAACTATCGGACCGAATTTGTCGCCGTCTTGAGCAATCAGCCTCAAGGTGGCTTCAAGACACGCCGGCCGACGCCGCCGCCGGTCAGCAGCCCGGTCATCAGCAGCAATAGCTGGGGTGGCGGGGGAGGTTTCTTCGGCTTTGGCTACCTCGATGAACCCCCGCCTAATCGCAAGCAGGTCAAGGTCCGGCCGGCCCCGCGCAAGACGTACACTAAGCAAGGGTGGTGGTAGGCTAGCTTCCCCGAGGGGGGCTTTGCCAGAGCACCATTAGTTGCATGCGCCACGGACAGTTTTTGGTTTGCCGGACGCGTTGGGCGGCGAGCGTTGCCTTGGGGGGCGTTTCAGGGTAGTAACCGCGCCATCTCAAGCAACCGCGTGAGACGCTGCCCGGCACCCTTGGAGGCCGGCTTGCAGCTTTTTTCTATTTGGAGATCCCGTCATGGCTTCTGAGATCATCGCTCTCAAGGCCACGGCGCGCCCGCGTGCAGGCAAGGGGGCCGCACGTCAAGCTCGCCGTGAAGGAAACATACCCGCCGTTATCTACGGCGACAACCAGACACCCGAAACGATCGCAATCGAATACAACGAACTGTGGAAGCAGATCCTCAAGGGGAAATTCACTGCGTCGGTGTTCGATGTCGATATCGCCGGCAAGGGCAAGATCCGCGTGATTCCGCGCGACGTGCAGGTCGATCCCGTCAAGGACTTCCCCATTCACGTCGACTTCCTGCGCGTGGGCAAGGATGGCATCATCCGCGTCGCCGTGCCGGTCAAGTTCCTCAACGATACGCTGTCGCCCGGCTTGAAGCGCGGCGGCATTCTTAACATCGTGCGCCACGAAGTCGAAGTGTTCTGCCCGTACGACCGTATTCCTGCGGCATTCGAGATCAATCTCGAAGGCACCGAGATCGGAACGTCGATCCACATTTCGTCGGTCGATCTGCCCGAAGGCGTCACGCCGGTGATTGCAAACCGCGACTTCACGATCGCCACGATTGCCGGCGTTCGTAAGGAAGAGGAAGCGGCGGCGGATGCGGCTCCGGCTGCAGGCGCGGCTCCGGCTGCGGCGGCCAAGGGCGCGGCACCAGCTGCGGCCAAGGGTGCGGCTCCGGCTGCAGGCGGCAAGGCTCCGGCGGCTGGCGGCAAGGCTGCTCCGGCTGCACCGGCTGCCAAGAAGAAGTAATACGACATGGCCGGCGCGCGCCTATAAGTGCGCGCCGGCCGTTTATCTTGACGCGGGGCGAATGGCGCCATGAAGCTCTTCGTGGGGCTCGGCAATCCGGGCGAAAAGTACGCGAAGAACCGGCACAACATCGGCTTCATGGCCGTGGACCGCATCGCGGAAGCGCACGGCTTCGGTCCGTGGAAAAAGAAGTTCAAGGGTTATGCCGCCGACGGCGAGATCGGCGGGGAAAAGGTGCTTCTGTTGAAGCCCGAGACCTACATGAACGAGAGCGGCCAGAGCGTTGGCGAGGCCGCACGGTTTTTGAAAATCTCCGAAGGTGACGTGATCGTCTTTCACGACGAACTCGATCTGCTGCCCGGCCGGATCAAAGTCAAAACCGGCGGTGGAAATGCCGGGCACAACGGCTTGCGCTCTATCTCCGCGCATCTGGGCAATGAGACGGTGCGGGTGCGGCTTGGCATCGGGCATCCGGGATCGAAGGATGCGGTGTCGCATTTCGTGTTGAGCGATTTCGCCAAGGCCGATCAGCAGTGGTTGCCGGATCTGCTTGATGCCGTTGCGAAGGCTGCGCCGCATCTGGCCAAGGGCGACGCGGCGCGGTTCCAGACGGATGTCGCGCGCCTTTTGCAGAACGGTAACGAGGGCGGCGCGGACAAGGACAAGCCGGTCAGGAGCGATGGCGGCGCGCGGTCGCAGCGGCCGGCGCCGTCGGGCGGGCCGCCAGGAGAGCGGCAATCGAAGCGGGCTGGTGCGCTCGCCGACAACCTCGCGAAGTGGCTGGCGGGACGCAAACCGAAGGACTGAGGTGACCGCCTCGCGGATTGCTGTGTTTGTAGAAACACAGCATCAGCACCGGCCGGCATTTTCCCTCCTCCTCTTGTCACTCTGACAGGCTAAAACTTGGGGCACAGTTGAAATGGGGGAATGCCATGACCGATGACATGCCGCAGGATGGTGACGGGCAATCCAAGACGCGGCGGCGCGCCATGGCCGCCTATCGCTGGAGCGACCGGTTTCAATGGCTGTCGTCCTGGTTCAAGACGCCGGCGGAGGTGGGCTTTGCCACGGCATCGGCTGCGGTCGTTGGAACCGTGACCAGTATGACACTGCTTGATGCCATCGAGACGCAAGCCAATCGCGCGCTCACCCCCGTGGTGCAGGAGCAGTCGCGCACAACGCAGAACTCCACGATCATCGAGATCATCGGCTACGACAAAGCTGGACGGCGGGGTGTGTTCGAAGTCGTCGTGCTGAATAAGGATTTCATGTGGGTGCACGCGAGCGCGGATGAACTGGAGCGGCAGGGCAAGAAGATCCCAGCGGCCTCGGTCGCAGATATCGTTCTGGATGGCGATGCGCGTGTGTCGCTGGCGGAGGCGCGCGAGATTATCGCCGTCGGCACGGCTTCCCAGGAGGGGCAGGCGGCGGCGGAGCATCAGCGGGCGCTACAGCGGGCCCAGCGCACGGCTCAAATCGCCGGCGGGCCCGCGCCAGAATGGGTCCCGGTCTATACGCTGAACCTCGGGCAATACCGCGATCCGTGCGCAGCCTGCGAGACGACGGGTACAAGCTGGCAGCGGCCGTTCGTGTTCATCTCGGTGCGCGACATGCAGGACGGCACGGTGATGGCGGAAGCCCTCGCCGACGCCATGACGGGGAAGGACAACCTGCCGAGCCCGGCCAGCTATTCGGCGTTCGAATTGGCGAAGATCCGAGGATGATGCGAAGAGCGCACATGTCGTGAGACCCGCCGTGTCCTCCAGAAAGCGGGGCGGCACAGCAAAATCAGGGGTCCTTTCGTGCGCGACCGTCACGGGGAGACGACGGATCAGGTGCTGCCCGATCTCGAAGGATCGACGTTTGTGCGCGTGCTGAAACCTGTTGTCGCCAGCGATGCGTTGCTGGTCAGCGATGGCCGGTCGGCCTACGCCACGTTCGCCGATCACGCACGCCTCCTGCACATCACGCTCAACGCCAGCAAGGGTGAACGCACCTATGGCAGCTATCACATCCAAAACGTCAACGGCTACATCAGCCACTTGAAACACTGGCTTCACCGCTTCAAGGGCGTCCCGAGGCACTATCTGCCGAGGTATCTGGGATGGCGGAGAATGATCGAACGAAACTCAGACCTGACGCCTGCGGCTATTCTCATCCAAGCCCTGCCTCATGCCCCAACTTGAAAGTCGAACAGAGCCCAATTTTCAGCGCCATCCACAAAGCTCTCGGTTAGAAATAGACGCGTTTGCAAAGGGCCTCAGTAAACGCCGATAACCAATACGATAGCAAAGCTAAGCGAGATAGCGAATACGACATTGCAACACCGCCAGCTGACTGGCCAAACGCGGCGACCGCGAGACGTTCAATCCCTTTACCGGGCGAACCACTGACTGCCAATTCCAAGCGCAAAACCCATGGTTGGCTAGTTTCGACTAGAGATGCAATACTTCCATAAAGCTTGGCAGGGTACGATATCCGCTAGGATTACATTCGTATTGCACCCCGGCTTCATCAACACCGTCACTGCCACGTGTGAAACCCAGCTTAGGGTAGAATTGTTCGACCATTGCATTTCGATCGGTCGGTATGTATGTCCCAACTACGCGTGTCACGGCCGCCCCAGCAGCGGCGCGCATAATTTCATTCATAAGTGTTTGTTCAACACCTCGTTCAAGAATTCGGCATGATTGAAGCCAGCTTTCGATGCGCCACTCTGATTGTGACTTATGCACGATGACGATCGCAATGATGCCGTGAGTGGAAAAGCGATCGTCGAGCCGTACTTGCCAACACATGCGGCTCGGATCCTCTTCAATCGCGCGAACCTGCTCCTCATTCAATCGGAGCGTCGTTAGGTTAAACTGATTTGATTTGCTTATAAGCTGGGTGATTCTCGGCCGTCCAATCTTGTCGAAGCGTGCGATCGTCATCTTCATTCTGAGGGATGCAAGATACTCCTCATAGTTGCCCACAACAGCGCATATTTCGGCTGCCTTTGCTCTTGCTTCATACGACAGTGCGCGTCCCAAATCGTCGACGTTCAAAAGGACATGGTCGAACACTCCCGACTTGCAAATCCGGCTGACAAATTGCGTCGGATCGTCTCCGATTTCTGGAACTGCGACGAGCGGTAATTCTTGGCGGACACGCTCTCGCTCGGCGGGGTTGTCGTCAATGAACACCAACGATTTAAGCCCCAGGCCCAACTTATCGCCGATCGCTTTTATGTTAGTTGCTTTGTCGTTCCAATTGGATTGAAATACCGCAATATCGTCTTCCCGAAGAACCATGTCGGGATGCGTCTTGAAGGGTTCGCGCGCGATTTCGTCGTTGTTTTTTGAGCAGACCGTCACGACCACGCCACGTCGCTTCAATTCTAGAATGAATTTTTGAAACGTTGCATAGGCCTCGCCTTCGGCTGAGTTTTGTCCTAGGCGAATCCCACTCAATCCATCGTCACCTATTACTCCACCCCAAAGCGTATTGTCCAGGTCGAGGACGATGGCTCGTCCCGCCTCGCCGGACATGGCAGCGACGACCGACGACAAGTGATCAGCGATCAACGGAGCGAGCTCAATTCGAAAGTTCGTCTTTGCAACAAAAAATTGACCAGGATCGAACCAGAGCTCACTGCCGACGCGTGCGGCGAGAGATGATAGGTCCCAGCAGATCCAATCACCATTTGCGGCACCGTCAGCAATCATCACGTTGAGCCGGTTGATGAAGCGGGACGTTGAACCTGGGTTCATCGCATCCCCCGAGCCTAAGCGGTTGGCGAGGTCGGGTTGAGTTGCCACAATTGTTGGGCAGTTCAGCTTTTTTCGTGCGGCGTCGCGAGTCTGAAGTAGATATTGGTGCGCGGCGTGCACATCACGGCGCTCGGACTCTTGATCCAATAACGCTCCTTCGCGATTGAATGCGGCCTCGTCCAGCGCAATGACGACTGCATCTAAATCCTCTGGAAATGGATTCTGTGCGCTGAGAGTGAACAAGGCAGCAGTATCAAAAGGTGCCTCATAGGCCTTTAGGAGTAGACCGCGGCTTAAGCCGGCCGCGAGCAATGGCGAGATGAGATAGCTCATCGTACGGTTGCTCAGCAGTCCAAGACGAATGGGGCGAAATTTTTGAAGGACGCCGCCTCTCAAAGCGGCTTTTGCGAGTTGTTCAAGCCGCAACTGTTCCTGTGTGCCAAGCTGCTGACTGGCGAGGCGGCGAATTGACAAACAGTAGTGATCTATCGCTTCATTCGTAAGGGTGACCGGAGCAGGCTCTCTCTCCAGCGATACATTCGAAAGCATGGCCTTCAAGGAAAGCCAATCGTGATGCCAAGATCCGGACAATGGCGCTCGCCAGTCAAAGTAATTCTGAACAATCGTTTCACAAGTTTTCAGCGTCACTCGTCGATCTGTCGATCTCCTCGACGGGCAGTATGCTTTGGGTATCCCCTGTCGCAATAACTTTAGCACCTGCATTGATTTTGAATTTGCTTTCGACCACACCGGCAGCCTTGGAAATGTAGGTGACCGTAAGCTCGATCCGAGCCGTCTCGCCCAAATATAATGGTTGGCGATAATTGATGGTCCATCGCGTTGATGTCCCGTTTTTTCCGGGAATTTTTGTTCCCAGCACGTGGGAGAGATGTGCCAACACAATGCCGCCGTAGACGATTACGTCATCGAACCCGCGCTCCCGGCAAAAATCACTGTCTGTATGAATTCGGCTGTGATCTCGTGACACTGTCTGAAACCACTTCATTTCCTCTACTTCAACAGTGAATTCATGCTGCGCGTTATCACCAACACGTATTCCCATCAACGTTCCTGCGCATTTTCAATGGAAGCAATAACATCGCCCAGGTTCTTGAACGACTGGATTTCCGACATCTTAAAACGAATTCCGAACTTCTTTTCCAAGAGAACCATCAGCTGGACGTGGGCAAGACTATCCCATTGAGGAACTTTCGCTGCATTCAGATCCGGCGTCACCGGACCTTCATATTCGTCAAAGATGTCGCGGATCACTTCTGTGACATCAGCCAGAATGGCATCTCGTGATATTTCGTTCATCGTCATACTCCGTGATCAAGATCTGCGAGCAACCACTGCCGCAGAAA
Organism: Hyphomicrobium sp. 12-62-95; assembly: GCA_002279935.1. Taxonomy (GTDB): domain Bacteria; phylum Pseudomonadota; class Alphaproteobacteria; order Rhizobiales; family Hyphomicrobiaceae; genus JAGVSR01. The sequence goes on from NCCZ01000026.1 coordinate 43,935, forward strand.
TCGTTAGGTCAAGCTTTCGCGCTCGAGCAAGGCTGGCGCCGGTGCATGGTTCAAAGCGAGTATCCAATATTTCGAATCCCACGCTGGAGACCATGTCGACAACCTCCTCCGGCGTGCGGAACAGATAGAGGTGATCCGGGGCCGGCGAGTTGACAGGAGCGTGGACAAATATTCGTCCACCGGGACGACAGATTTTGAAAAGAGCTTGAAGCGCCGCTTGCGGCTCTTCGAGATGCTCCAGCACTTCCGAGAATACGATGCGATCGAATTGCATTTCCGGGGCGTTGAAGAGGTTGACTTCTCTCATCGTCACCTTGGTCAAATCGACGCCCAAGTCTGCCAACGCCTTCGACGTGTTGGCCAGACTCGCTTCGCTGATGTCCCAACCCTCCGCGCTCCTGCAGCCATCCGACGCGACGGTCATGCCAAGGAGCAGCCCATGCCCGGGCCCAATTTCAACGCAATCACGGTCTTTTCCGCCACCGGCGAGAAAGCTGTCCCGAAAAAAGCGTAAGACCTCGGTATGGTTCCGCCACCACAATTGGGTCATTAGCAACCCGTTCATGTACTTCGTCATGAACGGGTTATTTGAGTAGACCTGCTCAAAGGCCTCCGCGAAACTTGACAGGCGATACCGGGAGTGCCGCCTAAAATGAACTTCCTCATCAATTACCATTCGGCTGAGCCAAGCATAGTCATCACAGAACGTTTTGATATCGTCTTTAGTGAGCGCAAATATCATTCCTGCGACAAACTCACAAAATTCAAGCTGCTCCAGCATCTCTCCAGAAAATCTTCGCTTCAAATAATTTTCGTGCTCTGGAAAAGATTGCAATTGAATCTTCAAAATCGACGATAGCTTATCGAACCGGTCGGGTATCATTTCCTTGCCTACTATTACTATTTGTTGCGCACAACCACCGTTTTCACTTGCTCGCGCAAGCCACGGATATAATCCTCCAAATTCACTTTTGTAAGTCTATGCCGATCCTCAGCAATCGCTGTCAAGATGTATTGCAATGGCTTCTCGCGATAAATATGCCCTGTATCCCAATAGTTCGAGAGGTCGCCTGACACCCAATCAATCGCATCGAAGGCAAAAATTCTCGTGTTTGCCACCCCATCAAGTCCCTCTACTAGGCAGGAGCGTGTCACCAATTGGTCTTCAAGTAGTGTATCACTGATCTGGCTGCGCCATTCGTAGTAAAACGCAAACGAGTAGGCAGGGATGATAATATCTACCAGCGTTCCACTCTCTGCAAAGCCCTTGACGGCCGGGATGAGATCATTCGCGATGGCGGTGAAATTGTTGCATTCGAGATCAACCTCGGGCTTGGCATCAATTGTTCCACGCCCGGCCTCTATAAGTCCATCGAGTTTTTTGATGCTTTCGGGCGACTGGAACTTTGCGTAAGACTTTGAAAGATTATTTTTATAGCGGGCGAAGGCTTCTGCTTCAGAAAAAATCGTTTCGCCTAAAAGAACTCTGATTGAACGCCTTATCCCGTCTGGGTTGACCGCCCGCAAGTCATTGAAAGGCGATTTATCGTAGAGATAAATAGGAAAATCCGGGCGAAGTTCGTTTCGTTGCTGCGCGTACATCCAGTCAAAAACGATCATTATTCGCTGTGGTGGATTTTCAAGAAACTTGTTTAGTACGATGAACCTGTCTGATGGTCTTGGAGCCGCATAGCTTACGTTATAAACACGCCCTTCAAGGGCCAAGCTCTCCGCCAATTCCTTCGGGGTATATCTCGCAGTCGTCGAGCCCCCAATCAAAATTAAAGACGCGGCAGGCTTCTTTGCTACTACATTGATCAAATGCAAAGCTGCGTCTCTTGGGCTGTCGTGCGTCGATAGTTCAACTGACGCGCCCCACGGATAGAGATCATAGGGGTCAGCGGCAAACACCAACACTGCCGCGAGCCAATAGACGCTAGCCAATGTGATCATAACTCTTGCAACAGGACCAAACCGAACTCGGGTATCTTGGTCTGCGGCTTTTAATAGCACAGTTCAAAATCCCTGATAGAGGAATGGCGGCTGGCGCGAGACGTAGTAGAGGCACATGAGAGTAGAGGATAGCAGCAAAATGGCCCAAGGCAAAGTTGGCCGCCACCGAAGCGGCCATCTGGCACCGTAGCTTTCGTTATCGTAACAGCGAATACCCGGCCGGTACCGGCTCAGGAGTTCTGCGCTGTTTGGCAGTGCATATATGATCATCATTGCGGCGGCGAGAATGGCAGAAGGGTACCGCAAGCCAATTGCTGGCGGCACATCACTAGCGCCCGCAAGCTGCGTCAACAGGTGCCAGTATGCCGTTACATTCTCCGAGCGGAAGAGCGCAAAGCACAGTACCATCGGCAAGAGAAATATCGCCCGTCCTAGCCATCGCCTCAAGGTGTGCGATGTCTGTTTTTTCCAGGACTTAAATGCTGCGGACGCTCGCACCTCTGTTTCCACGATATACCATAAGCCGTGCACAATCCCGAATAAGGCGAAGGTCGCCAGCCCCCCGTGCCACAGACCGATAAGTTCAAAATTTACAAGTAGTGGTATCCAGATTGCCAAGATGCGGGTCTGCAATTTGCTGCACGACCACGCCAGTCCAAGCCGCATACCTGCGAGCGATAGTGGAGTGAAAATGAAGCGAGACACGACTCGCGTCAGCGTCATGTGCCAACGCCGGTAAAAGTCTATGATCCCTACCGCCTTCAAGGGAGAATAGAAATTGATTGGATAAACTAGGCCGAACAGCCTAGCCAAACCGAGCGCCATGTCCGAGTAACCTGAAAAATCAAAGTATAACTGACAGTAGAAGCTGAAGACACCAATCCATACGAGCCAAGTATTTATGGGCAATCCATCACCAGCGGCCGCAAACGCCACGTCAGATGCCGGAGCGAGATTGTCCGCTAAGACAATTTTCTTGAAGAGCCCGATTGCAATCAGCGATAGGCCGACCTCGATGTTAACCGCGTAAAATTTGCCAAATTTTTTTTGTGCAATCTGGGGGGCGTATTCGCGAAAGTATGTTATGGGTCCGATCACCAGCTGGGGGAAGAATATTACAAAGGTTGCGTATTTCAGAAAGCTCTTCGCAACATCGAAAGTCGAGCGGAGATGCTGGAAGGTTTGTTTTGTATGTTCTTCGCGGCTATAGGCATCGGCTAAAAAAGCTGCCTGATGAAATGTGTAGAAGGAAATGCCTGCTGGTATGGCTATGTTTTCAGCTGTTAATTCAGGCGCGGCGCTTGCTGAAAAAATGTCTAGAAGATATTTGTATTTGAACCAGAACAAACTGGCAAAATTGTAGAGCTGCCCGGCAGCTAGAATGAGAATTCTTTCTCTTGCGCGCTCGGGCCTCATCAGAAGGAGGGTAGCGCCGATGCTGAAATTCACCAACACAGAGGCGATTAGCAATACAAAAGGCAACGCGCCCCAAGGAATGTAAAAAATTATGGACGTTACAAATATAACACTCAGACCTGCATGCGTCCCGAATTTGGCAGATAGACGATACCTGAATCGGTGACTTCGGTCCGATGCTGAGGCTTTGGCATCTACGGCGAGGTCCCGGGCACCAGCAACGAAAATCGTAAGCGCCTCATGATGTCCTTCTGACGCTGGCGCTTGAACTTTGGCAGACTGCGCCGTTGCAGCCATGAGCAACGGAGCGGAGCATGGGCAGTGG
>NCCZ01000046.1 GCA_002279935.1 Hyphomicrobium sp. 12-62-95
CGCGATCTCGTGATCCAGGCTGGCTTGGGCCGTTGGGCGATACGATGCGTTCATCGGCGTTCTCCGAAAATCTTAAATTTAGGATCAAACGCTCACACCTCGGGGCGTCTCCCGGACAACACGATAAACACGCGCAAGAGGTCCGGAGCCGAGCGATGGCTTTACGAAGGCCGATCGACGCTCTGCACGTTGATGCGTCTCATGCTTCGCCCTGACAGAACAAGGATCCCAACAGATTATCCACAGATAGCATCGAAGGGTCGATTGACTCCGCCCATCCTGCGATAGAAGCGCCTCACTTTGAGGGGTGCCGCGTGTGAAACACTTCGCGCCGGCGGGGCCCGCACCAGTCGCAACTCTAAATCCATGCCCAGCCGACAAGTGTACTCCGCCGATGGGCAATTGGCAGCACAAATCAGCTCAGTGCCTTCACGCGCGATGATCTCGTAGCTATCGCGAAAACGAAATTCGGCAAGACGATGCATCCAGCGTCGATGGGCCGGCTCTTGCGACGGCTCGGCCTGTCGCGGCAGAAGGCGCGACCAACCCATCCGATGAAGGACCCGGCCGCTGCGGTGGCCTCTAAAAATAGCCCTGCGAACCCTGAGCAAAATACAGTGTGCGCACAAAAATAAGCGGGCTGCGGCTGTTCTGCCAGGACGAGGCGCGTATCGGGCAGAAGGGCCGAACCTGCCACATCTGGTGGAAGCGCGGCGAGCGCCCGCCGGGTCTCGTCGATCAGCGCTATGCCAACGCCTATATCTACGCCGCGGTCGAGCCGGGCACCGACAATGCCTTCGCGCTGATCTTGGCGGAAGCGAACAGCATCGGCATGCAAGCATTTCTGGATGCGTTCCCCAGCACGATTGCGCCGGATGAGCACGTTGCCCTGGTCCTCGATCGCGCCGGCTGGCATAGCGGCAAGTCGCTGCGTGTGCCGACCAGCATCACGCTGGTGCCGCTGCCCCCGTACACGCCGGAGCTCAACCCGGTTGAGCGGGTGTGGCTCTATCTGAAGCAGCGCTTCCTCTCGCTGCGCCTGCTCAACGATTACCAAGCCATCGTCGCAGCTGCGTCAAAGGGATGGAAGCGTCTGCGCCGCGATACTGGACGACTGACCTCGCTCACCTCGTACCCATGGATCATGAGAGTCAAATCACAGTTCTAATATCTCACTCGGGGGGACAATTTGCTTGCGGAGGCCCGCACTTCGTTTTGTTGGCTCGCCGAGCGATGGCTTAGGCTTTGGCATACGGGTCCAACTGCATCTAGGACGTCCTCTGCACGACGCTGCAGAGGGTTCCAACTGCATCTAGGACGTCCTCTGCACGACGCTGCAGAGGGTTCCAACTGCATCTAAGACATCCTCTGCACGACGCTGCAGAATGTTCTCAGGTAACTCGTCTTGGAGGGGAGATAAACCAGCGAGGAGTATCTGCCTCGCTACCACCGGAACCCATTCCTTTTCAGGTTTGAAAATTTCCACCAGACTGTCGCGGCTTGGCTGATCTCGCTCAATACCCGCCTTCTGAATATTGCAGCATTGATCCACAGCTCCACTTCCGCTGGATGTGAGCGTTTCGCTCAGCGCTCCGCCGAGCAGCTTGACCGCCTGAGGCGTTATAAATTGAATATTGACTGCGGCAACGGGCTCATTGGTTGATAAATTCATTTCCTGATGCGCGAGAGTTTTTGCGACAGGTTCTCCAGGCAGGCCCAAGAAAGCGATAACAAGGGTCAGGAACGCAAATCCCAGTAGGAGTAAATCGATCTCTAATTGTGGCCCACTAGCAAAGTCTCTACTTCTCGTGCCCCGCCGCGGCGCAAGGAAAGCCGGCGGGAGAGGAGTAGCGCGCTGAGCAGAAGTTGAATGATGCGAAAACCTTTGGGCGAACGCAGGTACATCGATGGCTGCTGCATCTTGAATGATGAAGGAGCAATGTTCACCAAGTTCCGGGTAAAGAACCGAGGAGTTTGGATTGTTGATTAGGTGACGCAGCATGCGGGTTACTCCGACTCAAGACTACTCAAAGTGCGAGGTTGCTTTCGCTGGTTCCTTGCGGCATCAAATCGTGGATATCATAACTTCCAGCTTGACAGCAGGTCATAGTTACGACGGCCGCTTAGCAAACGGAAGCTTTTTACTTTATTTTAATACTTAAGTATTTTCCGGAGAAATATGTACGGTCCACGGTCGATGCCCCCCCATGAACTGGGAGCCCATTGTCCAAAAACAGTTGAATTCTGGCTTTTGAGACTTGGCGCTCCCGCACTCTGGAAGGCCGGTCCGTTTTGACTTCACGCTCAAGGCAGCTTGAAGACTACACTATTCAAGTGTGACGGAAACCGATGAAACAACAATGGAAATCATTCCGCTTTGAGAAGCGCGCGCTTTGGCGGGAGAAGAGCATAGCCAAGCTACCACAAACCTCATCAAGGAAGCCCAGGCGAAAATCCGGGATGGAGAGACGCTCTAAGGGATACTGTGGTCGAGGCGGCGCCGCCTCCGATGCGATGGACGTAGTTCCACGGAACCAGATGTTAATTTTCCGTTAACCGGTACACCCGAGCCTGTCAGCTACGCTGGAGGACCGGATGGAACGCGAGCTGTATCCAGATCTGGCGAGAGCCATCATCCGGCTCAATCGAGCCATGTCAGACCTTGCCGACATCCACGGCGCGATCGGCTTTGGGCTGGGCAGGGCACTTGAGAGTGGCCTGCGGAATGTTGAAGCCCTCGCGATTAGAGAACTGACCAACCCCAGGCTTGATCGCGTATACGATTATTTCGCGGCCATGCCACCGACCGCAAATCGGGAGCGGTGGCCAAGTTGAGATACGCACGCCAGTTTTCCGAGGCGCTGAGGCCAGTCCCAATCGGCCTTCCTGCGATCCCGACCTCAAATAAATCGGCGATTTAGCCCGTCTTTCTCACAGGATCTTTGACGTGGCGGTGGTTTGAATTTCGGCGCGCCACGCCCTGATCTGGTCGTCGCCGAGGCAATCGCCGTCGGTACTGCCGGTTGGGCAGCTTGGTCAGGCGCGACGATGTTCCTGTGCTGTTGAAGTTCGGGCTCTGGGAGCGGCACGGCCGCATCGATCATAATCGCCGCGCGGCCAGCTCGAAGACCTCGCGGTCGGGCAGGCGGAAGCGAACGCGATCTTGACACGTCGGAAGCTGATCGTAACACGTGCGCCGATCTTGAGGAGCTTCAGGCGGATGGTGCCACAGGTGGATGCCGCGTGCTTGGTGCCGGAAAGGCCAATGCGGCGCACCGCGCACATCAGCACCTACGCAAACGACGAGAGCCAGAGGCGCAGCTGACTGGCTCGCATTGTCGGTGCCGGCGTGCGGCCGGTGAACAGGTCGCCCTGGCACTCCTTCAACCGGTTCGACTTGCCGGCAATCTATCCGCCTCGCTTGTCGAGCGCGGCCGTTAGTGCGGGGTCGTCGCGCAGGACATCGTGGTCGATCAGGTCTTCGTGCCCGAGCGCAAGGCCAAAGATGCGCTGACACAGCAGGTCGGGTACGGAATGCCGGACTGCATCGGCCAAACGCAGATCGGTGAAGCACTCCGAGAGCCGCTGACTGAGCCTGATCGCCCGATCCGCCGCCGCCAGCAGCACGACACCGCCATTCGATGTGATCGCGCCGCCGTCGAAAGCGCCCACAAGCCGGCGTCCGCCGGACCTTCCCAAATCAAGAAATCTGCCCCCGCATTCGCCGCGGTGTTGAAGAACGCAATTTGCAATTACAGATCCATCGGCAATGTTAGCTCTTTATCCACCGAGGCCAATCAGTTATTTTCAGACAAATTAATTGGGGATTGTCATGTCGGCCGATAAAGAACGCGTGGATGTCAGTTCGCTTGCGCTTGCTAAACAGGCCATTGAGGATCTTTTGGAGCAACAGGTGATGATAACCAGATGCATCACCGAGGCATTAGAAGCGCTCAATCGTTATTCACCCGAGACGCACGACGAAGTCAGTGCGAAGCTCGCTATTATTGCTCAGTACCTTGAGCTCCGCAGGAATAAATTTCCTCTAGCTCGATCTATGCATTAGTTGCGACGCGAGAAGAGAGAGGAATTCTCCAGGGATCAAGTCGTTTACCGCTGGCAACGGCAGCGATGACGCGTCTCTCAAATAACAGCGGTCGAGCGGATCTTGTGAGATGCGGCCAGCCGGGGAAAGTCAGCTGATTTTTGCAAAATACAGTCTGAACAGGCTGACAAATCTAAGGGCAATTCAACCAGCCCACAACTCAACCCGCTTGTAGTAAATCTTCATCAATCAGGTTATCGCTTCTAGCTGCCGGTGGGATTCCAACTTTAGCGGGAGCTTGTTCCTGCAGTTGGGTTAGAATATCCCGGAGCTTGTGAATCTGCTGCGCCTCAGTATTGAGGTCTGCAGTGGGATCCTCGGACCGTCGACTTTTGCCTTCGAAGAGCGCACCCTCTTCAACAGTCAACTTCTGATGATACAAGTCGCCATCGACCTGACACGCGGAAGCCAAGCAGACGTATTTTGCGCGAATTGTTCCAGACAACTTCCCGCGAACCTCGACGTGATCGGCCGTGACGTCGCCTACAATTTGGGCGTCAGGACCTATGAACACACGGGCGGCTCTCACGTCGGCATAAACCTCACCATCCAGTCGCAAATCGCCTTTGGACACGATGAACCCAGTGATTTTGACGTCGGAACCAATGACCGATTGAGCAACGGTTGAACAACCATAGGTCGGCATTGGCATGGTCCTGTTCTCAGAGGTGAGCGAGGTCTCAGCGGTCTGCGTGACGGGCGATTGGCTCGCCGCTCCATCAGACTTCATGAATTGTGGGAACATAGTCCGGGGGCTCCGCATGGCGAAGAGGGCCTAGGCCGATCAACGCTTTTACATGTTAGCAATTTTGAACAAAATCTTGACCATGATGACTTAATTGCGATTCTCGTGGGCGAGCAAGGCCTACATAAATACGTATGTAGGTCGCGCGACCCGTAGGAATTGCTCCAAGAATACCGCTTCCGATGTCTCCCTCCGGTGGGCCTTTCAATAACCCACAATTGCAGCGGCTCCAAATTCCGCTCCGAGTTCGATATCGGTGAGTCGTGCGAGGCCACGTCAGATAACAACGACGCCGGGCTGTGGATCGCCGGTTCGCGCAAGATAGTCACCGAGGCGCGCGAGCTTGATGAGGTAGAATGCCAATGTTCCAGTGTTGCAGCGTCGATTACCGGTCTCCGGAACGAGGCCATCGAGGATCCCGATCTCGCCCTTGGTCAGAGCGATGTCCGGTGGCTCGTTGGGCGCAGCCCGCGCCATCATCGTCAGTCACAAGACTCGCCAGCTCAAGATGAAGAATACGGCCATCAAGTTGGCGAGACGGTCAGCAGTGCGCAGTTTCGAGTCTTCGGCGCGACAACCACTCTTCAGGACTTTGTGGAAGACCTCGAGTTTCCAGCGCATTGCGTACCAATTGATTTTTTTGCCTGCTCGCTGTCTGAAGTGGGTGGCTGAGCGGTCGGATAGTGGCTTGATCCTGATGGCAGAGCGCGTTCCGACGTGACGGACGGCGGTCAAGGAT
>NCCZ01000062.1 GCA_002279935.1 Hyphomicrobium sp. 12-62-95
CGACGTGCGAAGCTTGCGCGATTTTCGTTGCTGGTGCCCGGGACCTCGCCGTAGATGCCAAAGCCTCAGCATCGGACCGAAGTCACCGATTCAGGTTCTAGTTACTGCCCAAATCAATGTCTCTCCCGGCAGCGAAGTTTCGGCCCCGCTAGCTAACATTACAACCAATACATCATTCACCGGCAACAGTTTCTGAACATCCCGAATAGTTATTGGCTCGGGCCTCGCCAACGATGAGAAATCTGGAAACTCCCTTGTGAGCCGACCATCAATGTCTCCAATACGAGTTTTAAGATCCGCCAAGCGCTCCAAATTTCTAACTCTCTCAACCGTATTTTGTTCGCTGCGAGGCTCAGCCATCATTGCTATTCGAGATAAATCTAATCGTTGCCATTCCGCAAAGAGATCCTGCCTGTTTCTAACAAGGCTAGAAAGCTCACTTTGGGCCACTGCCCTGCGCACAGCCATCTGCGACATAGAGGCCGCCACCTTGGAAATCATTGCCCACTGAGCAATAACAAACATCTCTTCTGCCGTTTTCGATTGCTGCGAATTATTACTCTCGGCAATACGGAAGGCAACCTTTGCCAACCTAATAAAACGCCACGGCGACCTTTCAGCATCGCTCTTTGCTTCACCAACTAGAGTTCTACTTGAACCGCCCCAACCCATAAGTGTGCGGTCAACTAAAATATCGGCTGCCGCACGTGAGTAATATGCAGCTTTTGTCCAATTGGACTGGGCGATATATGCCGACGCGATCTCGCTCAACGTACCAGCGACGATTCCATGACGGGGACCATTAACTTCAATCTGGATAGAGAGAGCCTTTTCATACAACTCGATCGCCTCGTCATTCTTTTTCTGTTTTAGTCGGAGATCTGCCAACCCGCTCAGGCTCTGCGCCACATATGAGTGACGCGTAAGCGCCCCAGGAACGACCTGATCTGTCGGTGTCGGTTTCGGCTTGACGTTTGGCGGAGGGGCGGCCGACGCTATTGCGTCGGTTTCAGCGCGGCG
>NCCZ01000010.1 GCA_002279935.1 Hyphomicrobium sp. 12-62-95
CGACGTGCGAAGCTTGCGCGATTTTCGTTGCTGGTGCCCGGGACCTCGCCGTAGATGCCAAAGCCTCAGCATCGGACCGAAGTCACCGATTCAGGTATCAGATCGTACGCAAGTAAAATTCGAAATCGAGGGGTTGGGGCTCGGCGTAGAAGCGGTCGGCTTCGATTTCTTTGATTGCTGAAAAGATGCGCACAAATTCGGGGCCAAAGTATTCGGCAGCAAACGACGAGCGCTTGAACGTGTCCAGAGCTGCGAACCAATTGGTGGGCATGGGGTCACACGGCTGCTCGTACCCGTTACCTTCAATCATTGGGCCAGGATCGATTTTGTTTTTCAATCCATGATGCACGCCTGCCAGGGCGGCGGCCATCGCGAGATATGGGTTGGCGTCGGCGCCCGACGCGCGATGTTCGACATGGCGCGCGGGGTCTTTGCCGGCGGGAATGCGCAACGACACCGATCGGTTATTGAAACCCCAATTGGGCGCAATTGGAGCATAACTAGCTTTTCGAAAGCGGCGATAGGAATTGGCATTGGGGGCGAAGATCGCCATGCCGTCGGCCATGGTGCATTTCATGCCGCCGATGGATTGGCGTAGGGCTTGGTTGGCAATCTCCTCATCGGATGCAAAGACGTTGCGACCGGCGGTGTCGGCTAAGCTGATATGCAGGTGCATGCCGCAGCCGGCCCAGGCGGAATAGGGCTTGGCCATGAAGCTAGCGATGAGGCCGTGCTTTTCGGCGACCGCCTTGACGAGGCGCTTGAATTGGATGGCTTCGTCGCAGGCTTGGAGCGCATCCGTGCGGTACTTGAGGCCGATTTCCATCTGACCGGGAGAGTATTCCGACAGCAACGCTTCGAGCGGGAGTTGCTGGGCTTCGGCGGCGGTGTAGAGATCGCTGAAGAGGGGGGCGAAATCTTCGAGGTCTTGCAGGTAGTAGCCCTGGAAGTGGCGCTGGCGTTCGGGAACGGTGAGGCCCTTGGGCGGCTGGGGCTTGCCGGCGAGCGCGCTGTCGCGATCGAGAAGATAGAATTCGAGTTCGACGGCGGCGACGGGTTTCAGGTTGAATTCGGCGAAGCGGTCGACGATGCGCTGCAAGGCGTGCCGCGGTTCGGCGACAGCGCCTTCGCCGTCCAGTTGATGGAAGCTGCCGAGATACTGGGCTTGCGGAACGCGGCCCCAGGGCATGCGCTTCAAGGTTCCAGGTACGGGCCAGAGCGTGTGGTCGGCGTCGCCGGTTTCCCAGATCATCCCGGTTTCTTCGACATCGCGGCCGGTGACGTCCATCGACATGGCGGAGCAGGCCATGAAGCGGCCGTTCTCCCACGCAGGGAGGAGTTCTGCGCGCGTCAGAAGTTTGCCGCGCTGGACGCCGACGAGGTCAGTGTAGATGAGGTAGATCTGCTGGATATCAGGATTGTTCGTGAGGAAGCGGTTGGCTTCGTCGCGAAGAAGCGCGCGGTCGGGCGGCTGGGTCATGATGAATTCTCGGGTTAGTGAGTGGCGGTGGCGCGGAGCGGAAGTTTGCCCGAGATTTCGGCGAAGCCGCCGTCGAGGGCGTCGAGGAGGCGGTTGACGTCGGCATCGCTCGTTTCGGGGCAGACAAGCATCATATTGTGGAAGGGGGTGATGACGACGCCGCGGTTCAGGCAATGGAGGTGGAGCGCGTGCTCGGCTTCGCTGTGGGCGAAGAGGAGGGCTTCGGTGCCGTTCTTGGGATGCTCCAGCGCTGAGACGATTTCGGCACGCAGACCGACGCGGACGACGTGCCAGGGGAGCGCGTGGTGGCGGATGAGGGTGCCGATGCCCCGTTCAAGGAATTCGGCGCGGGGGAGGGCCGCGGCATAGACCGCGTCGGTCAGGATCGCTTCGAGAACGGCGCGCATGCAGGCCAATTGCAGTGCGCTGCCGGACAGCGTGGTGCCGATGCCGCTGTAGCCGCCTTCGCGGGTCGCCATGTAGGCTTTGATTTTTTCGTCGACGGCGTCGCTCCAGCCGTAGATCGCGGCCGGGACGCCGCCGGAGATTGGCTTACCCATGACGAAGAAATCGGGATCAAGGCCGTGCGTAGCGGTGTAGCCGCCGGCGCCGGATGAGATCGTGTGGGTTTCGTCGATGCACAAAAGCGTGCCGTGCTTTCTGGTGAGTTTGCGCAGCACGTCGTGGTAGCCGTCCTCGGGCAGAACCATGCCGCAGTTGGTCATGACGGGTTCGGCGAGGACGAGGGCGACGTCATCGGTCGCGAGGGCCCGGTCGAGGGCTGCGATGTCGTTGAATTCGATGACGCGGGTGTCGGCGGTCACGTCGCGGACTTCGCCGACGAGGCCGGGACGGTTGCGGGGTTTGCCGTTTTCAAGCGCGACGAAGGTGTCATCGACAGCGCCGTGATAGCAGCCGTTGAAGACGAGCAGCTTGCGACGGCCGGTGGCGGCGCGGGCCCAGCGGATGACGGAGCGGTTGGCGTCAGACGCCGTGGCCGTGACCTGCCAGAACGGGAGATGGAAGCGCTTGGCCAAGAGTTCGCCGACGATGGCGGCATCGGGGCTCGGCAGCATGGTGGTGAGGCCGCGATCGGCTTGGCGTCGGATAGCATCGGCAACGGCGGGCGGTGAGTGTCCGAACATCGCGCCGGTGTCGCCGAGGCAGAAATCGACATAGGTATGGCCATCGGCATCGGTGAGGGCGACGCCGCGCGCCTCGGTGACGAAAAGGGGATAGGGCGTGCCCCAGTCGACCATCCAGTGCATGGGGACGCCGTTGAGCCAATGGGCGGCGGTGCGGGCCGCCAATTCCTTAGATTTGGGCGTGCGCTCGGCGAAGCGGGTGCGTTCGCGGGCAAGCAGAGCGGTGACGCGATCGGGGTTTACGGCGGGAATTGAGGCTGACATGCGGGCCGCACCGGTTGTGGCGGCCTTTCAATGGGCGCCGGTTTTTGTTGCCGGTCACCCTATTCAGTGCGGCTTCGCGCGGTCAAGTTGAACGCGGGCCAATATGCTGGGACGGGATGTGGCAACAACTCTGTTGGCAAGTTGGGGGTTCGCCTCGCTTGGGACGGGGTCAGGTGGTCAACTCCGGGTTCGTGATTCTGAGGGGGCGAGATATGGGTGCGGTCAGGAAGCGGCGCGCGGCGGCGATGGACGAGCCGGCGGCTTTTCTCGGCGTGGCGCAATCGGCGCGGGGCTACGTGTGGCGCGAGCGGCTGATGCCGGAGGCGCAGAACACGGCGCTGGCGATCAGTCAGCAGCATGGTTTGCCGGAACTGCTGGGTCGCGTTTTGGCGGCGCGGGGCGTGGGGCTCGGCGATGTGCCGGTGTATCTCGATCCGAGCGTGAAGGCGTTGATGCCGGATCCGGCATCGCTTGCGGGGATGGAGCGCGTGGCGGCGCGGATCGCGGATGCCATCGAGCGGCGGGAGCCGGTGGCGATCTTTGGCGACTACGATGTCGACGGGGCGTGCTCGTCGGCGCTGCTGTCGCGGTTTCTCAGCGCCCATGAGACGCCCTCGCGCATCTATATTCCCGATCGGATTTTCGAAGGCTATGGACCCAACATCGCGGCGCTCGAAACGCTGGTGAAGGAGGGCGCGAAGCTCATTGTCACCGTCGATTGCGGGACGACGAGTTTCGAGACGATGGCGGCGGCGAAGAAGCTCGCCACCGATATTCTAGTCATCGATCACCATCAGGCGGACGAGACGCTGCCTGATGTGCTGGGGCTGGTGAATCCCAACCGGCAGGATGATGTGTCGGGGCAGGGGCATTTGTGCGCGGCGGGTGTGGTGTTTCTCGTGCTGGTGGCTGTGATGCGCGTGCTGAGACAGCGCGGGCATTACGCGAAGGGTGCTGTGGCGCCGGATCTTCTGGGCGATCTTGATCTTGTAGCGCTGGCGACGGTGGCCGACGTGGTGCCGCTGACGGGATTGAACCGGGCCTATGTGCGCAAGGGTCTCGCGGTGATGAAATCGCGCGAGAATGTCGGTTTGCGGGCGTTGTTCGATGCGGCGGGGCTCAATCAGGCGCCGACGACGTATCACCTCGGCTACATCCTCGGGCCGCGCATCAACGCGGGCGGACGCATCGGTGACGCGGCGCTGGGCGCGCGGTTGCTGACCACGCATGACGAGGTGGAGGCGCAGAAGATCGCGGTACTGCTCGATAAGCTCAACAAGGAGCGCAAGGTGATCGAGACCCAAATGCTGGAGGAAGCGTTTGCGGATGCGGATCGCCGGGTGACCGACAATCCTGATCTGCCGATCGTCGTGGTTGGGTCGGAGACGTGGCACAAGGGTGTCGTGGGGCTGGTTGCGAGCCGCCTCGTGGAGCGTTTCGGGCGGCCGAGTTGTGTGATCGCGTGGGAGAAGCAGGCGGGCTCGGGTGCGCAGACGGGTACGGGTTCGTTGCGATCGGTGGCCGGGGTCGATATCGGGGCGGCGGTGCGCGGAGCGGTTGCGGCGGGGCTCTTGCAGAAGGGTGGCGGGCACGCGATGGCGGCGGGTTTGACGGTTGCGCGGGATAAGATCGGCGCGGTTGAATCGTATTTCGGCGCAGAGTTGGCGGATGCGTCGTCGGCGGCACGGGCACGTGTCGGGCTCGATTTGGACGGCGCGCTGGTGGCGTCGGGTGTGACGGACGGGCTGATGGACCTGATCGAGAGAGCGGGGCCTTTTGGCCAGGGCAATGCGCAACCGCGGTTTGCGTTTCCGTCCGTGCGGGTGAAGTTTGCCAAGGCGGTGGGGGAAGCGCATCTGCGCTGTGTGCTGGAGGCGGCTGATGGATCGCGGCTCGAGGGTGTCGCCTTTCGCGCCATCGGGCAGCCGCTGGGTGATTTGCTCCAGAATACGGGGGGGATGCCGATACATGTTGCGGGTGCCCTGAAGCGGGATACTTGGGGCGGCCGAGAGAAGATCGAATTGACCATCGAAGACGCCGCCGACCCTCGCCGGCAGGACTAGAGCGCGGCAGTTCTGGGATGGAGTCGGAGCCGCGCTCTAGGTTTTTGATTGGACCGACGATTCACGCTTCGGGCCGGTAGGGCCCGAAGCGATCGTGGTCTGTGGCGGCGTTCTGCCGCCTCGGTTCAACCCGGCTTGCACCGGGCGGCAAACCCCCTTATACCCTGCCCCGACGCTCCCTTCGTCTATCGGTTAGGACGCGAGATTTTCATTCTTGAAAGAGGGGTTCGATTCCCCTAGGGAGCGCCACTTTTCACCGCAGAGCCGGGGCGTTGGCGGTGTTTGTTGGGCGGTGTTTCCGCGGCCCGGCTGCTGATCGTTCAGCTTTGCATCGTCCGGACGCGCGGAGTTCCTGCGCCGCCTGCTTGAACGCTTGATTTCACCGACGTGATGCCGAGCGAGCGCGCCTCTCAATTGGCCTTTGCGGCCAGTTGGTGCTCAAGGAAGAAGCGCAACATTTCTCGTGTGGCATCGGGGCCGAGAGGATCAGTGAACGATCCAGCTGTGCTGCCGCCCGACCATGCGTGACCCGCGCCGTGGATGACCCAATCCTCGATCATGCTTTGTCCGCTGTTATCGCGGAGAATGGTGCGCGCATAGGATCGTCCTGACGGCACGCGGCCTTGTTCGATTTCGCTGACGTAGGTCCCCCCGGCCGATGCGCTTTTGACGACGTCCGAGCCGTTGCGGGGGTGGACGGTCGTGTCTTGATCGCCGTGGAACACGATCGCGGGAATGGGCGCGGACTGTCTGGGTGTGTGCGGCGGATGCCGGCCTTGCATGGCTGCCAGTGCGGACGGCAAGTCGCGGGCGGACCCGCAGGCCAGACCCGAATGAACGCCGAGAGCTGCGAAGACGTCCGGATAGGATTCAGCAACGACGGCTGCCGCCGCGCCTCCTGCGGACAATCCCGCGATATAAATGCGCCGGGGATCGATGTCGTGCTGGCTCATGATGTGTTGGACGATGCCGGCGATGATGGACGGCTCGCCACGATCGCGCGACTGGTGGCCGGTCTGGAACCAGTTCCAGCATTTCTGCGGATTGGCGGACGGGATTTGCTCGGGATAGGCGACAAAGCAGCCGTGGTCGTCGGCGGCGAAGTTCATGCGTGTGCCGGCTGCAAAATCATCCGCCGATTGCGTGCATCCATGCAGCATGACGACGAGGGGGCGCGGACCTGTGTGGGCCGGGCTTGGACGATAGAATTTGTAAGTGCGCTTACCGGCGGCGTTGCTGAACGTTTCACCGGAATAGCGCGCGGGATCAGGGGCCAGTACCGATGGCGCGCGCTGGTGCGTTGGCGGGTCGATGGGGGACTTGCTGAAAGGGGTGGCGCTTTGCGGCTGCGTCTCCGCCTTGTTCATCGCGGGGGTGGGTGGGGAGACGACTTCGGCGACGAGATCCAGGATGGGTTGGGCCAGAGCAGGGGCACTTTCGCGGGATGGCTGAGGGGGCACGTTGACGCCCAAGAGGCGCTTGATCAAAGCGGTGGCCTCACTGAGACGGCCGGCGCGCGTGAGGCGCGTTGCCTCGGACATGTCCGGGGGTTTGGTCGTCATTGGGCGGCACTCCGGTGAGGCTCACGCGCGCTTTTAGAAACGCAGGTGCGACGTTGGTTATGTGGTGATGCGATCGGCCAAGGCGGCTTTGACTTCTGGGCTGGCGTGGAAAGCGCCCAGGACTGAGACGGAGCGAATGGTGGCGCGGGCGAGGTCGGAGGAGACATCGGCGGCGAGGGTGACGAGTCCCAGGACATTGATGTCGATCATGGTGCCGCCAGCTTGTGCGGCCTCCAGTTCCGCACGTGTATAGTGGCGCAGGCCTAGGTCCAACGCCTGGCGGCCGACGCTTTTTTTCAGAACGTCCGCGTGGCGATCAAGCTGGTTGCGAATTGCGGTGCGGATGAAATCGGTGCGGTTGGCGTAAAAGCCGTCGTAGACGAGCAGATCAACGTGGCCCAGGTCGATAAACCCGAGGTTGATCGTAATCTTTTCGGTGTCTTGCCGTGGCCTGACGATCTCGCCCATTTCCATCTCCGCGCCATCTGTATGGATGGTATATGGATGGTATATGGAAGCTTTGCAAGAGGGTCGGCCGCGCGGCAACTGGTGCCCGTGCGTTAGCACAAGCTGGGTGGGGCACGATGACGGGTGGATTGGGGGGCGAAGCGCGGGCGGCCGTCAGGCGGCGGCTTCGTTCGCTTCGATCTTCAGGAGTTCAGCGACGGCGAGTTTGGCGAGCGGCGTGAGGCCGGCGGCGCCTGCTTCAAAGTGGGTGCGGATGTGAGTGCGCATGCGCGGTTCCCAGAACTTGCGCATATGGTCGGCCGCGAGCAGGACGGCCTTGTCGTCGCCCTGCACAGCGAGGTTGCGGACGATCTGATTGGCCATCATGACGAGCTTGTCAGAAGACTGCATGGGTCGAGACCTTGCTGCGGTTATGGAGGGGACGCGCTTGGCGGACGGGGTCCACGACAATGCGTTCGGGGTGGGTGAAAACTTCGAAGCTGTCGTCGCGGGCGATGCCGACGAGGGTGATGCCCGCGGCTTCGGCCGTGCGGACGGCAAGTGACGTGGGCGCGGAAACGGCGACGAGGACGGGGGCGCCCATGATGGCGGCCTTTTGTACGAGTTCGATGGAGATGCGGCTGGTCATGACCAGAATGCCATCGGCGGCGCTGGTGCCTGAGCGGGCCATGTGACCTGCGAGTTTATCAAGGGCGTTATGGCGGCCGACATCTTCGCGCAGCGCGACAAGGCCGCGCTCAAGAGTCCAGAAGCCTGCGGCGTGGAGGGCGCGGGCTTCTGCGTTGAGGCGCTGGGCCGGGGCCATCGAGGCCATGGCGGCTTCAATCTGGACGGCGCTGACTTTGAGGTTGGACTCCATCGGCGTGAGTGCGGGTAATGCCTGTTCCAAGCTTTCGACGCCGCAGATCCCGCAGCCCGTCGGGCCCAGCATGGCGCGGCGGCGAACGGCGAGGCGGTGGCCTGCGCTTGGTGCCATCCACATTCTGAGTTCGATGCCGGCGTCTTGTTCGACGATGTCGAGGCTTGCGATTTCGGCGGCGCTGTCGATCTGCCCTTCGGACAGACTGAAGCCGACGGCAAAATCGTGCAGATCTTGCGGCGTCGCCATCATCACGGCGTGGGTCGAGCCGTCATAGACGAGTGCCACGGGGGTCTCTTCCGGCAGCACCCGCGTGGAGGCGGATGCGCTGCCGGTTTTGACCTTCGTGCACGCGACCGTTTTGAGCGGCTCGGTCATCGCGATTACTCCGCAGCTTCCGGAACCGCGATGCGGCGGCTCTGTTCGGCGAAGTCCATGTACTTCTTCTGGTAGTCGGTCGGCCCGTTCGACGGCGTGACCTGCACCGCCGTCACCTTGAACTCGGGGCAGTTGGTGGCCCAGTCCGAGAAGTCTGTGGTGATGACGTTCGCCTGCGTGAGCGGATGGTGGAAGGTGGTGTAGACGACGCCGGCCGCCACGCGATCGGTGATGAGTGCGCGGAGCGCCGTTTCGCCGGCGCGGCTGCGAACTGTGACCCAGTCGCCATCCTTGACGCCGCGCTGTTCGGCGTCGTGCGGGTTGATCTCGAGACGGTCTTCCTCATGCCAGATGACGTTGTCGGTGCGCCGTGTCTGGGCGCCGACGTTGTACTGCGAGAGGATGCGGCCCGTGGTCAGGATGAGCGGGAAGCGTGCGCCGGTGCGCTCATCCGTCGGCACGTACTCGGTGAGCATGAAGCGGCCGCGGCCGCGCGTGAACTCGTCCGTGTGCATGACCGGGTAGCCGAGCGGATGCTCTTCGTTGCACGGCCACTGGAGGGAGCCATGTTCGGCGATCTTGGCGAAGGTGACGCCGGAGAACGTTGGCGTCAGGGCTGCGATTTCGTCCATGATTTCGGACGGGTGCTTATAGGTCCAGCCGAGGCCCAGTTCGTTGGCGATCAGCTGCGTGACTTCCCAATCGCCATAGCCGTTCTTCGGCGTCATGACCTTGGTCACGCGCTGGATGCGGCGCTCCGCGTTGGTGAAGGTGCCGTCCTTTTCGAGGAAGGTGCAGCCGGGCAGGAAGACATGGGCGTAATTGGCGGTTTCGTTCAGGAAGAGGTCCTGGACGACGACGCATTCCATGGCGGCCAGGCCGGACGACACGTGGTGCGTGTCGGGATCGGACTGGAGGATGTCTTCGCCCTGGATGTAGAGGGCCTTGAAGGAGCCTTCGACGGCGGCGTCGAGCATGTTGGGGATGCGCAGGCCGGGCTCGGGATTGATCGTGCAGCCCCAAGCGCTTTCGAAGATGGCGCGGGCGGAGGCATCCGACACGTGACGGTAGGCCGTCAGTTCGTGCGGGAAGGAGCCCATGTCGCAAGCGCCCTGCACGTTGTTCTGGCCGCGTAGCGGGTTTACGCCGACGCCGGGGCGGCCGATATTGCCGGTTGCCATGGCGAGGTTGGCGATGGCCATGACGGTCGTGGAGCCCTGGCTGTGCTCGGTGACGCCGAGGCCGTAGTAGATCGCGCCGTTGCCGCCGGTGGCGAAGAGCTTGGCGGCGGCACGGATTTCGGCGGGATCGACGCCGGTGTACTGCTGCATGGCTTCCGGCGAATTCTTGGGCTCGGCGACGAAGGCCGCCCATTCCTGGAATTCGGTCCAGTCGCAGCGTTCGCGGACGAATTTTTCGTCGACGAGACCTTCGGTGACGATGACGTGGGCCATCGAGGTCAGCAGCGCGACGTTGGTGCCCGGCTGAAGCGCCAGATGGTGAGCGGCTTCGATGTGGGGCGAGCGCACGATGTCGGTGCGGCGCGGGTCGGCGACGATGAGCTTGGCCCCGGCGCGCAGACGCGCTTTCATTCGGCTTGCGAACACCGGATGGCCGTCGGTCGGGTTGGCGCCGATGATCAGGATGACATCGGAGTGCTCGACGCTGTCGAAGTCTTGCGTGCCGGCCGATTCACCGAACGTGGATTTCAGGCCGTAGCCGGTGGGCGAGTGGCAGACGCGGGCGCAGGTGTCGACGTTGTTGACGCCGAAGCCTTGGCGAATGAGCTTCTGCACGAGGAAGATATCTTCGTTCGTGCAGCGCGACGACGTGATGCCGCCGACGGCGCCCTGGCCGTACTTGCCCTGGATGCGGCGGAACTCAGAGGCGACGCGGCCGATCGCTTCTTCCCAGGTCGTTTCGCGCCAGGGATCGGTGATCTTATCGCGCACCATGGGCTTCAAGATGCGATCGCGGTGCGTGGTGTAGCCGTAGGCGAAGCGGCCCTTGACGCAGGAGTGGCCGCGATTGGCCTTGCCATCCTTCCAGGGGACCATGCGCACGACTTCTTCGCCGCGCATCTCGGCCTTGAACGAACAGCCGACGCCGCAGTAGGCGCAGGTGGTGATTTCGGAATGCTCGGGCTGGCCGATTTCGATGAGGCTCTTTTCCGACAGCGTGGCGGTGGGGCAGGCCTGGACGCAGGCGCCGCACGAGACGCATTCGGAGCTGAGGAACTCTTCGTCCATGCCGGCGGAGACGCGGCTGTCGAAGCCGCGGCCGGAGATCGTCAGTGCGAACGTGCCTTGGACTTCTTCGCAGGCGCGGACGCAGCGGTTGCAGACGATGCACTTGGACGCGTCGTAGGTGAAGTAGGGGTTCGAGGTGTCCTTCTTGAGGAAGAGCGGATTTTCGCGCGCGCCGACCGTATCGAAGACATGGTTCTCGCCCTGGTAGCCGTAGCGGACATCGCGCAGACCGACGGCGCCGGCCATATCCTGCAATTCGCAGTCGCCGTTGGCGGCGCAGGTGAGGCAGTCGAGCGGGTGGTCGGAGATGTAGAGCTCCATCACGCCCTTGCGGATGTTCTTCAAGCGCGGCGTCTGGGTTTTGACCTTGATGCCGGGGGCGACGGGCGTTGTGCAGGATGCCGGCGTGCCGTTGCGGCCTTCGATCTCGACGAGGCACAGGCGGCAGGAGCCGAAGCTATCGAGCATATCGGTGGCGCAGAGCTTGGGGATCGTGGTGCCGATCTCCATGGCCGCGCGCATGATCGATGTGCCCGAGGGAACGGTGACCTCGACGCCGTCGATGGTGAGGGTCACCATCTCTTCCGACTTGGAGGCCTTCGTGCCGTAGTCGATTTCTTTAATCAGGGTCATGGGTCTCACTCCGCAGCGGCCGGCAGCTTGCGCGCCGGACGTCCGAAATCCTCAGGGAAATGGTTGAGTGCGCTCGATACGGGATAGGGCGTGAAGCCGCCGAGCGCACACAGCGAACCGAACTTCATGGTGTTGCAAAGATCCTCGACGACGGCGAGGTTGGCGTCGGTGTTCTGGCCGGCAATGATCTTGTCCATCGTTTCGCGGCCGCGCACGGCGCCGATGCGGCAGGGCGTGCACTTTCCGCAACTTTCGGCGGCGCAGAAGTGGAAGGCGAAGCGCGCTTGTTTGGCCATGTTGGCGGTATCGTCGAACACGACGACGCCGGCATGACCGATGAGGCCATCGCGGGCGGCGAAGGCTTCATAGTCGAACGGCGTATCGAAGTGGCTGCGCGGGAAGTAAGCGCCGAGCGGGCCGCCGACCTGCACGGCCTTGACCGCGCGGCCGGAGTGCGTGCCGCCGCCGATGTCGTCGACCAATTCGCCGAGCGAGATGCCGAAGGCGGTTTCGAAGAGGCCGCCGTGCTTGATGTTGCCGGCGAGCTGGATCGGCATCGTGCCGCGCGAGCGGCCCATGCCGTAGTCGTAGTAGGCCTTGGCGCCTTCCGAGAGGATGTAGGGGATGGCTGCCAGCGAGAGGACATTGTTGATGACGGTCGGCTGGCCAAAGAGGCCCTTGTGGGCCGGCAGGGGCGGCTTGGCGCGCACGAGGCCGCGCTTGCCTTCGAGGCTTTCGAGCAGCGATGTTTCTTCGCCGCAGACATAAGCGCCGGCGCCCATGCGGACTTCGAGGTCGAAGGCGTGGGCGGAGCCGGCGACGTTGGGTCCAAGCAGGCCGGCGGCGCGGGCGTTGCGGATCGCTTCGTTGAGGGCGATTTCGGCGTGCGGGTATTCCGAGCGCAGGTAGATGTAGCCCTTGGTGGCGCCCACCGCGATGCCGGCGATTGTCATACCCTCGACGAGGACATAGGGATCGCCTTCCATGATCATGCGATCGGCGAAGGTGCCGCTGTCGCCTTCATCGGCGTTGCAGACGATGTACTTCTGCTGGCCCATCGGCGTGTCGTGGACCGTTTTCCACTTGATGCCGGTGGGGAAACCCGCGCCGCCGCGGCCGCGCAGGCCGGACTTGGTGACTTCTTCGACGATTTCGATGGGCTTGATGGCGAGCGCGCGCTCCAGACCCTTGTAGCCGCCGTGTGCCTCGTAGTCGGCGAGCGAGACGGGATCGGTGATGCCGCAGCGGGCGAAGGTGAGGCGCGTCTGCTTCTTGAAGAAGGGGATCTGTTCGGTGGGGCCGAGCGCCAGGGCATGCTTGATCTTCGAGGCCGGCGTCTTGGCGAGCGAGGCGACGATCTTGGACGCATCGGCTTCGGTCATGGGGCCGAAGGCGTAGCGGACGCCGTTGTCTTCGACTTCCATCAGTGGTTCGAGCCAGAGCATGCCGCGCGAACCATTGCGGACGATGTCGGCTTTCAGCTTTGCTTTTTGGGTGGCGGCTGCGATGGCGCGCGCGATGTCGTCGGCGCCACAGGCGACGGCGGCGGCATCACGGGGAATGAAAATCCGGATGGTCATGCGCCGGTCTCCGAAAGGATCTTGTCGAGCTTCGCTGTGTCGAGGCGGCCGATGATCTTGCCGTCGACCATCGCCGAGGGGGCCGTGGCGCACAGGCCGAGGCAGTAGATGGTCTCGAAGGTGACGCGGCCGTCGGCCGTGGTGCCACCGCATTCGATGCCGAGGCGGTCTTCGGCGTGCTTGACGAGGCTTTCGCAGCCCATCGATTGGCAGGCCTCGGCGCGGCAGACCTTGATGATTTTGCGGCCGGCCGGTTCGCGGCGGAAGTCGTGGTAGAAGGTGACGACGCCGTGGACTTCGGCGCGGCTCAGGTTGAGGTCGCGGGCGATCACCGGTATCGCTGCCTCAGGCACGAAACCGAACGCCTCCTGAATGGCGTGCAGAATCGGCATCAACGGGCCTTCAAGGTGGGTATGTGCCGCGACTATGGAGCTTGTTCGCTCCTCGCTCCATGGCTCGAATGCGGTCATCAAAACGGCCTCCCCAGGCTTTCGGCTTAGCTACAAGCTGTCTAATTTCTGAGTAGCTATGGGGGTGGCCGGGCCTGTCTTTCAAGGCGACTGATCCGTGGATTGATAGGATTTTTCTATCAAAGATCGCCGGATGCCCATGAATCCGGGATCAAACGCTTCCGGCCGATCAAGGGGCCGCTCTTTAATTGAACTATTGCGACTGCAACTTACGTGGTGCGTTGATTTTGCGAGTCTATTCGGCGGCATTCGCTTGGAGGCTGGCGAGTGCCGCCAAGAGCGCGGCGTCGTCGATCGGCTTGGGTACGAAGGGCGCATCCCGGAGTGGGAGGAGCAACTCGCGCTGGGCATAGCCTGAAACAACCACAAATGGAATCGTGCGCCGCTTCAGTGCGGTGGCCACGGGAGCCGTGCTCGAACCGGCCAAATTGGCATCGACCACGGCGAAGTCGCATGGGGTTTTGGTTAGGAACGCGATGACCTGCTCGGCAGAGCCGACAGTGCCGACAACGATATAGCCAGCCCGGCGAAGGATGGCTGCGATTTCGGCCGCGATGAGGTCTTCGTCTTCAACGACCAGAATGCGCATCTGCGCCCTCATGCTGTTTGGGATGACCGCCAGCTAGAACGGCCCGGCGCTTGGAAGGTTCCCGGGCCGGCTTTCAGAGTTGAGGTTTCGGCGATGCCTGACCGGACGGCGGGCGAGCAATCCGGTTTTGATGGGCGGCGGTTTTGACGCCGCACTTTTCCATGGGCGGCGCAGTTGTCGTCCAGCCGTTCTTGACGATCGTGACGATGTAGCGGCGGCAGGCCGGTGCGGCTCCGGCAACGAAGTGGACTTGGAACACGGCATGTTTCTTGTTGGCGTCGCGGGGCCAAATGACTTTGTCGGTGTCGGCGGCCTCCGCGAGAGCTTTGCGAATTGCCGTACGCGCGTTGCCGAAATCGGTGTCGCTGAGGCTCGCGAGCACCACCTTGGAGACGCGCGGATGCAGGCCAACGGAGGCGGCGCGTTTTTGTTGTGGGTCATTGGGATCGACCTCGGGTTCGGGGAGAGGTGCAGCGGCGGGCGTGTGGGCGGGATCGGTATTGATGGAGGACGTTGCGATGTTCGCTTCGGCGAGGTCTGTGGCAGGCGAGGGTGAGGCCGCCGTTGCAGGTTCGGCTGGAGCAGGTGCGGGGGTTGATTGAGGCGGCGGGGATGTGGTGCCGGTGATTTCGGCCACTTCCTTGGCTGCGGCGAGCGGTTCGATCGGCGCTGGTAACGCAGTTGCGGCTTTCGGTTCAGACGGGTTTTGGGCCTTCGCCAGTTCGGTTCTGATTTTTATCAGCGACATCGCCAGCCACGGCCGCCATGTGGTGTGCGTTTCGAACGCGGCCCACGCGATGGCGACGATTATAGTGGCGCTTACGACTTGGCGGACGGCGCTTTGCGTGCGGACTGGGGGCGGCGCGCCAATGCGTTCGCCGGGATGAAATTCACCCGCGTGCCAGTTGGCCGGTTCGCTGGAATCGTCTTCGCGAACATCGTCGATGTCCCACGCCGTCTCGAAACGTCGATGTGCCACGGCTCGCTCCCATCGTCTGGGTGAGCCCTCCCGGGAGCCAAAGCGCCATCGACTTCCGGCGAAAGGATGGCGCGGCTTGAACCACTCTTGAGGTTAAGTCCGATGTCGCGGTGTGCCGGATCGAACTTCAGCGCGTTTCGATTTTGCTGGGATGGATGTTTTGCGCGGCAGGGATTTGCGCGGGGTGGCGGCCAAGTCGCGGAGTTCGCGTTCCGACATGGAGTTTGCCATCTCTTTGGAGGCGCCTTTCAGCTTCGACTTAGGCGTCTCGCCGCGCTTTGCTGAGAGAGCGGCGCCGGCCGCCATCTGCTGCTTCTTTGAACGGGCTGGCATAACGTGTCTCCCACTGGGACTTTCCCTCAGAACCGTAAGCCTGGGGAGAAGTTCCCGGACTCGCCGGCCGGGGGCGACGGTTCGCGTGGCCAAAATGCAGCGGGTGGCATGGGCTGCCGCGAAATGGACTTGCACCCAGCTTTGACTTAATACAAATGTCGGGCATGGGGAGCGCAGGATCGTTGGCATCGTTAAGGCGTGTGCGTGTGTGGCTGGGCCACGCACTGCTTGTTGCTTTCGTGCTGAAGGCCCTCATCCCCGCTGGTTTTATGCCGGACTTTTCCGGCCATGATGGCCAATCCTTCAAGATTGTAATTTGCACGGCCAACGGGTCCAAGTTGGTCGACGCCGGCGACGATAGTTCCGGCGGTTCTGTCACTAAACATGCTGGCGAACCGTGCGCTCTGAGTGCGCTTGCGGCGCTTGCGGCCCCTGACGTTGCAACGTCCGTTGCATACAGTGGGCTGCTGAACTCCGCGCGGCAGGAGATTGCGCCCGCCGCCGTTCTGCCCCCCGTCCGCGCCGGACCTGCGCATAGTCCGCGCGCTCCCCCTTCTCTCGTTTGACACCTTGACCGTCTGACGGGCGCTCCCTCGCGTGCGCCCGCGTTCCAAGTGTTCAATCGAGGGAATTCTCGATCATGTCTATCAATATACCGCGCCGCTTGGGCGCCTTTATGCCGACTGCAGCGCTATCTTTTACTATTATAGCCATCACGGCACCCGCCGCCTTCACGCAGAACGCGGCGCAGGGCGAATTGCCGCCCGTTGAGGTTCAGCAGCCGAACGCGG
Source organism: Hyphomicrobium sp. 12-62-95 (assembly GCA_002279935.1). Taxonomy (GTDB): domain Bacteria; phylum Pseudomonadota; class Alphaproteobacteria; order Rhizobiales; family Hyphomicrobiaceae; genus JAGVSR01. The sequence goes on from NCCZ01000010.1 coordinate 15,844, forward strand.
CCGCCAAGCCGAAGGCCTCAAAGGCGAAGCCTAAGCCCAAGCCTGCGACGGCGGCCAAGCCGCAAGCAGAACCAGAGCCCGTGGCCGCGGCTGATGTGGCACCCGATGCGAGTGCGGCGCCCGCCGGCGATGCTGATCCGAAGAACCCTTACGCGATCGTGGCGCCGGGCACGCGCTCGGGCAGTCTGGGTGTGCCGACCGCCGCGGAAGCACGCGCAGAAATCAATCGCACGCCGGGTGGCGTCGATGTGGTTCCGGCGGAGGAGTACAAGGACAACACGCCGGCCATCACGCTTAAGGATGCTTTGGATTATGTGCCAGGCGTCTTCATCCAGCCCAAGTGGGGCGAGGATAGCCGTCTGTCTATCCGTGGATCGGGCTTGTCGCGCAACTTCCACGGGCGCGGTGTGACGCTGCTGATGGATGGCGTCATCCCGATTACGACGGCGGATGGGTCGAGCGATTTCCAGGAAATCGATCCGACGGCCTATCGCTACATCGAAGTGTTCAAGGGCGGGAACGCGCTGCAGTACGGGGCGAATTCGCTCGGCGGTGCGATCAACTTCGTGATGCCGACGGGGTATGACAGCGACCTGTTCGGCGCGCGCGTGGATGTGGGCAGTTTCGGTCTCATCAAGACGTCCGTGTCATCGGGTGCGGTGTCGGGCAATACCGACTACTTCATCACGGGCACGTGGCAGGAGGCGGACGGCTTTCGCGATCACAGCGAGGGCGAGAGCTTCCGCGGCAGTGCGAACGTCGGCTTCAAGATCACGCCCGATCTGGAGACGCGGTTTTATGTGAACGCGAACCAGATCCGGCAGGATATTCCCGGGGCTGTGACGCGGGCGAATGCGTTGAGCAATCCGGAAGGTGCAAACCCGGGGAATGTTGCGCGCGACTTCGAGCGCAATCTTGATACGGTGCGCGTCGCCAATCGCACGGCTTGGCGCGTGCAGGACGGGACTGTCATTGAGTTCGGTGGATTTTATATGGATCGCCATCTCGATCATCCGATCTTCCGGGTGATCGACAACAAGCACAACGAGTACGGCGGCTTTTGGCGGATTGTCGACGACAACGTCTATGGCGGTTTCCGGAATCGCTTCGTCGCCGGCGTTGGCATTCACAACGGCGAAACGCGGGCGCGGCAGTTTTTGAACGTTCTGGGCGAACGCGGTACGCTGTTTTCGGATGCGGAGCAGAAATCCGACAACACGACCTTTTACGCCGAGAATTCGTTCTTCATCTCACCGACCTTCGCCATTGTCGGGGGTGTCCAATATAACGACGTAGAACGGGAGCAGCAGCGAATTGCGGGCGCTGCGGCTGTCGGTCAGGCCAACTTCGATTTCTGGAGCCCGAAGGGTGGGTTTATCTGGGAACCCGCAAAGGAGTGGCAGATTTTCGGAAATATTTCTCGCAGTGGAGAAGCGCCGACTTTTTCAGAAGTAACTTTGGCTGGTGCGGCGACGACGTCGCTCAAGGTGCAACGGGCGACCACGTACGAGATCGGCACGCGCGGTAACACTCCGGATTTCCGCTGGGATCTGGCGCTGTACCGATCGAATATCGACAACGAGTTTCAGTGCCGGACAAACTTGGGTCCGGGCGGCGTTGTGCTCGCAGACGGCACCTGCACGCAGATCAATCTCGACAAATCTGTTCATCAGGGTGTCGAGCTGGGTGGAGCCGCACGGGTTTTTATGGGCGTATTTGAGCCTGGGCCGCGCGCGGACGAGATTTGGTTGCACGGTGCCTATACGTTCAACGACTTCCGGTTCGATAACGATGCGCGCTGGGGTGACAACGAACTTCCCGGCGCTCCACGGCACTATCTGCGTGCAGAACTGCTCTACAAACATCCGAGCGGCGTCTATGCGGGTCCGAACGTGGAGTGGTCGCCGGAAGCGTTTTTTGTTGATAGCGCTAATACGGTCGAGACCACGTCGTATGCCCTGCTGGGTGCAAAGCTTGGTTTCGACAATGGCGGTCAATGGTCGGCGTACATCGAGGGCCGCAATCTGACTGACGAGGCCTACATAGCTAGTGCCAGTATTGCTACAATCGCGAATGCGAACAGTCTCCTGTTCGAACCCGGTACCGGGCGCGCGGTGTATGGCGGCATTCAGTTCCGCTGGTAATGAGAAAGCTCCGAATTATCCTTGAACCATTCGACGTGAAGGACGACACGCGATGTTGATACGTATTCTCACTGCTGGTGCCGCGATGGCATTGGGTCTTGTGATGGCGCAGGATCAAGCGGCGGCGCACGCGTCACTGGATGTGAAAACGGCATCGCAGGGGTCGCTGAGGGCAGCGGTGCGCGTGCCGCACGGGTGCGCGGGATCGGCGACGACGGTGGTGAAAGTCGCGATCCCGGAGGGCATCATCGGGGTGAAGCCGGCGCCGAAGGCGGGCTGGACGGTTGAGACCGTGAAGGGTGCTTACGCAAAAGCTTACGATCACTATCACGGCAAGGTGTCGGAGGGTGTGAAGGAGATCGTGTGGCGCGGTGGGCCGCTGCTGGACGAACACTATGACGAGTTTATCTTCGTGGGCTTTGTATCTGATGCATTCAAGGCGGGGGACGCGGTGCCGTTTCCGGTGACGCAGGACTGCGAAAAGGGGCAGGTGGCGTGGACCGAGGTGGCGGCACCCGGACAGGAGCCGCGCAGCCTTAAATATCCGGCACCCATTTTGAAGATCGTGGACAAGGCTGGTGGGGACACGAAGGCTGCGGCAGCGTCGTTGACGGTCGCAAAAGCATGGGCGCGGGCGACCCCGGGTGGCGCAAAGGTTGGCGCGGGGTATCTCGACATCGTCAACGGGACGGAGGCGGGTGATATTTTGCTGTCGGCGTCGGCTGAAGCGGTCGCTGGCAAAACAGAGATGCACGAGATGACGCATGAGGGTGGCGTCATGAAGATGCGGGCGCTCGCGGATGGGCTGCCGGTGCCTGCCGGGGCGACCGTGTCGCTGAAGCCGGGCGGACTGCACATCATGTTCCTCGATCTCAAGGGGCCGCTGACGGCGGGGCAGTCGTTCGACCTTGAGCTAACCTTCAAGACGGCGGGGAAGGTCACAGTGCCAGTGACGGTGGGGGATCTCGCTGGGGCGAAGCCGGCGGTGGATCCGCACGCGCACCATCACTAGGCGCACATTAGGCGCACTGGGGCTCGCGGCGTTCGCGGGCGCGGTTCATCCGGGCCTGCGGCCTTCCTCATGCCGTACTTCGTGCTGACGGTTGACGTCGATTCGAAGTCCTTATGAGGCCGTGGGCACCATGCCGCTGAAAACCCTTATTATCACATGCTTGTCGGCGCTGCTGTTTGCGGGGGTAATGGCGCCGCGGGCGAACGCGGCATCGGCTGCGGCCATCGATGCTGACGTGCGCGCCACCATCGACCGCTTTCACTCTCAGATCGGGGGCGCGCGGGAACTCTCCGACAAGTCGTACGGCATTCTTGTCTTTCCGTCGGTCGTCAAAGCCGGGTTTGGGATCGGCGGCGAGTACGGCGAAGGTGCGCTGATGGTGCGCGGACAGCCAACGGCCTATTACAATACGGTCGGTGCGTCGTTTGGCTTCCAGCTCGGCATTCAGGCGCGTTCGGTGATCATCATGTTCATGACGCCCGAGGCGCTTGACCAGTTCCGCCGGTCGAAGGGGTGGAAGGTTGGGGTGGACGGCTCCGTCGCCATCGTGACGGTGGGTGTTGGCGGCTCGATCGACACGAACAAGATTATCAGTCCGGTTATCGGCTTCATTCTCGATCCCAAGGGCCTGATGTACAATCTGACCCTTGAAGGCACCAAGATTACGCGCATCCGGAAATAGAGCCGCATCTTGCCGCAGGAACCGGCCGAGCGCGGTGCGCGTTGATCGCCGGTGGGGATCCATTTAGAGGCGGCCTCGATAGGCCCGACCGGCGCGCCGGAACGGGTTACGTGGTCATACGCGCAACGGAACGCGGTTCTTCGGCCGTTGAAGGCTGGGTGAGGGTCCCCGTTGACCGTTGTGTTGGCAAAGACATCCGGGCGTCAGCATATTAGTCTAAAACCGGTTCTGAGGCATTTGGCATGAGAAAAGCGCTCGCCGTTCTGGGGCTCTTGGCAGTCTGCGCTGCTGCTGTGGCGTGGTGGATGCAGGGCTTGCCCGGGGCGGGTTCATCGGCTGCATTGACGGGTGGCACACCGGGTCAACCCGGTGCGGCTGGATCTGCTCGCGGTGACCGGCAGGCGGGCGGCAATCGCGTGATTGCGGTGGAAGTGGCAACCGCGGTTGCGACGCGGATTTCGACGGATGTGCGCGCGATCGGATCTTTGCAATCCGACGAGACGGTGCAGTTGGCGCCGGAGATCGCGGGGCGCGTTGCCACGATCGACTTCGAAGAAGGTTCGCCGGTGAAGGCCGGGGATGTGCTCGTCAAGCTGGACGATTCGCTCCTGCGCGCGGAAGTGGCGGACACGGAGGCGCGGCTCAATCTGGCCAAGGCGAACAACGATCGGGCGCGACAGTTGGCGCGCACGGGCAATGTGACAGACCGCAGCCGCGACGAAGCGGTGACGAACTTCGAGACGGCGACGGCGGCGCTGGAGTTGGCGAAGACACGGCTCGACAAGCATCTGCTGCGGGCGCCGTTCGATGGCATCGTGGGCGTGCGCACGGTTTCAGTCGGCGCATTCGTGGCGGTCGGCACGCCGGTTGTGAATATTGAAAAGATCGACGGGATTAAAGTCGATTTCAAGGTTCCGGAAGTTTACCTGACATCGATCGCGGTTGGTCAGCTGATCGATGTGACGGTGGACGCCATTCCGGGCAAGACGTTTGAAGGACGGATCTATGCGATCAATCCGCAGGTCGACGTCAACGGCCGGGCCTTGCAAGTGCGTGCGCGCATCGAGAACAAAGATCTCATCCTGCGGCCAGGCTTGTTTGCGCGCATCCTAATCAAGGGCGCGGTCGAGCGGGATGTGGTTCTGGTTCCAGAGAGTGCCATTATTCCGCGGGCCGGCGATAACTTCGTTTTCCGCGTGCAGGACGGGCGGGCCAATGAAGTCCGGGTCAAGCTCGGCGAACGGTCGAACGCGCAAGTCGCAATCACAGACGGTATAAGTGCCGGCGATGTGATCGTCACTGCCGGGCAGCATAAGCTGCGCGATGGGGCGGCCGTCGATGTGGTCGAGACCCACCCGCAAAACGACAAGTCGGCGCAGCGCGATGCGGCGAGGAGTGGCGGATGACGCTGTTTGAGCTTTGCATTCGCCGGCCAGTTCTGGCGACGGTGATGTCGCTCGTGTTGGTGCTCGTCGGCGTCGTGGCCTTCCAACGGCTCACCGTGCGGGAGTTTCCCAACATCGACGAGCCGATCGTGTCGGTGACGACGAACTATCCGGGCGCCTCGGCGGCGATCATGGAAAGCCAGGTGACGCAGGTTCTGGAGGACTCGATTGCCGGGATCGAGGGCATCGATGTTCTGTCCTCGTCGAGCCGGTCGGAGACGAGCCGGATCACGATCCGGTTTCGCTCCGAGATTGACCCGGATGTGGCGGCCAGCGACGTGCGCGACCGCGTGAGCCGTGTGCGCGGACGGCTACCGGACGAGATCAACGAGCCGATTATTGCGAAGGTGGAAGCCGACGCGCAAGCGATCATGTTTCTCGTTTTCACCAGTCCGCAGCTGACTGCGTTGGAGATCAGCGACTACATCGACCGGTTCATCGTCAACCGGCTCAAAAATTTGACCGGCGTCGCGGATGTGCTGATCTACGGCGAGCGGCGCTATGCCATGCGTATCTGGGTCGACCGGGAGCGGCTTGCTGCTTACAACCTGACGGTTCAGGACGTGGAAGCGGCGTTGCGCGCGCAGAACGCCGAAATTCCGTCGGGGCGTATCGAGAGCCAGGATCGCGAGTTCTCGGTGCTCTCCAAAACGGGTCTTACGACGCCGGAGGAGTTCAGCAATATCGTCGTCAAACTGGCTGGCGACTATCAGGTGAAGCTCGGCGAGGTGGCGCGGGTCGAACTGGGCGCGGTTGATGAACGGCGCGTCAGTACATTCGACGGGATCCCTGCGATTGCGGTTGGCATCATCCGGCAATCGACGGCCAACCCGCTCGATGTCTCGGCGGCGGTGAATGCTGTTCTGCCGGAAATCAATTCGTCGCTGCCGCAGGGTTTGCAAGCGACGATTGGCAATGACGATAGCGTCTTTATTGCCCGCTCGATCGAGGCGGTATTCATGACGATCATCGAGGCGATTGTTCTTGTGGTGATCGTTATTCTCTTCTTCCTGCGTTCGTTCCGTGCCGCAATCATTCCGATCGTGACCATTCCGATTTCGCTCATCGCCACGTTCGCACTCATGTATGCGTTCGGGTTCAGCGTGAACACACTCACTTTGCTTGCGATGGTGCTGGCCATTGGGCTTGTCGTTGACGATGCCATCGTCGTTTTGGAGAACATTTACCGCTATATCGAGGAGGGTATGGAGCCGATTCCGGCGGCCGTGAAAGGCGTGCGCGAAATCGGCTTTGCCGTCATTGCGATGACGATGACGCTGGCGGCGGTTTATGCGCCCATTGCGTTCGCGCCGGGCAAAACGGGCAAGCTGTTTTTAGAGTTTGCGTTGACACTCGCCGGCGCGGTGATCGTATCGGGTTGGGTGGCGCTGACGCTGACGCCGATGATGTGCGCCAAGCTGTTGCGTCACGAACCGCAACCGGGGCGGGTCTATTTGGCGCTTGAACGCGGCTTCGTCGCATTCGAGAACGGTTATCGTGCGATGCTTGGCGTGTCGCTCAAAATCCGGCCGCTGATCCTCATTCTGGCGGCGGGCGTGGCGGCGTTGAGCGGCGTTCTGCTGATGAGTTTAAAAACGGAATTGGCACCGCTCGAGGATCGCGGCATCATCCGTGCGCGCGGCGCGGGGCCCGAAGGCGCGACAGTCAGTTACACCGCGCGGTATGCGGCGGAAATGGACGCCGTTCTGGCCGATGTCGAGGAGGCCCGCGGCCGGCTGGCCATTGCAGGAGCGCCAGACGTTTCGGCGTCTCTCGTGATTGCGCCTCTCAAAGACTGGAATGAGCGGTCGAGGTCGCAGCAGGAGATCACCGCCGAAATCGCTCCGAAGTTTCGGCGAATTGCCGGTATCCAAGCCGTGGTGCAGACGCCGGGTGCGTTCGGACAGCGGGGTTCTGGGCGGCCGATCGAGTTCGTGCTGCAGTCGTCGGGCTCGTATGAGGACCTGCAGGGCTATGCGGATAAAATTCTGGCCAAGGCGCGCGAATTTCCAGGGCTGGAAAATCTCGATACCGACCTGAAGCTCAATTCTCCGGAGTTCAAGATCGATATCGATCGGGCGAAGGTGGCCGATCTGGGGCTGGAGGTGACGGCCGTTGGACGAACGCTCGAGACGCTGCTGGGTGGACGGCAGGTGACCCGGTTCGAGCAGAACGGTGAGCAGTATGATGTCTATGTGCAGTTGGCGGCGGAGGATCGCGCCACGCCGCAAGCGCTCTCGACAATCTTCCTGCGCAATCCGCGTGGGGAGATGATCCAGTTGTCGAATGTGGCGACGGTGACGGAATCGGTGGCGCCAAAGGAGTTGAAGCGGTTCAATCAGCTTCGGTCGGTCACTATTCAAGCCTCTTTGGCGCCGGGGTATGCGGTTGGAGAAGCCCTCGCGTTTCTCGAACGGGCGGCCAAGGAGGTCCTGCCGCCAACAGTGCAGACGGATCTGGATGGATCGAGCCGGGACTTCCGCGCGTCGGCGGACAGTCTGCTGGTCGTGTTCGTTTTGGCGCTTGCGTTCATCTATCTGGTGCTGTCGGCGCAGTTTGAAAGTTTTCGCGATCCGCTCATCATTATGATCACGGTGCCGTTGTCGATCACGGGGGCGCTGGCGGCCTTGTGGCTGGCGGGTGGGTCGTTGAACGTTTACTCGCAGATCGGACTTGTGACGCTGGTGGGACTGATCACGAAGCACGGGATCTTGATCGTGGAGTTTGCCAATCAGAAGCAGGCCGTCGGCGAGGATCGCATCCGCGCCATTGTGGATGCTTCGGTGCAGCGGTTGCGGCCCATTCTCATGACCACGGGGGCGATGGTGCTTGGCGCTTTGCCGTTGGCTCTCGCAGACGGGGCGGGCGCGGAGAACCGGCAGCAGATCGGCTGGGTCATCGTGGGCGGCATGTCGGCGGGGACGCTGCTGACGCTGTTTGTCGTGCCGGCGGTGTATAGTTATTTCGGGCGCCGGGCCGTGGCGGAGGCCAATGTGCCTGTTGAACCGGCTTTGAAGCCGGCTGACTAGCGGGCCTGAGATGGACACGGGCGGCTTTGCCGACTAATGCTCCGCAGAGGTCTGGGGGGCACGCGAGGGGATGGAGTATCGGCGCGAGATTGACGGCCTGCGGGCGGTTGCTGTTTTGCCGGTCGTGTTGTTTCACGCGGGCGTCGAGACGTTCAGCGGCGGGTTTGCGGGCGTCGACGTTTTCTTCGTCATCAGCGGATATTTGATTACGTCCCTCATCCTGCATGAGCAGGCTGCGGGCACGTTCACGCTGGCGCGATTCTACGAGCGGCGGGCGCGGCGCATCTTGCCGGCGCTGCTTTTGGTGGTGCTGGCATGCACGCCGTTTGCTTATCTTTGGATGATGCCCGATCAAGTGAAGTCGTTCAGCGCGAGCGTGCTGGGGACGCTGCTGTCGGGGTCCAACTTCGTCTTCTATTTTCAGAGTGGCTACTTCGATCACGCCGCGGAATTGAAGCCGCTGTTGCACACCTGGAGCTTGGCGGTCGAGGAGCAGTTCTACATTCTGTTCCCGCTGTTGTTTGTCTTCCTGTTGCGGCGGGGGCGTGCGGCGACGGTGACGGTTCTGGTGCTGATTTTCGCTGCGAGCCTGTTGCTGGCGCAGGCAGGTGGGAATTTCGAGGCGCGGCAATCGTCATTTGCCGGGGCGTGGTCGTGGTGGGCGACGCCGAGCTATGGATTTTTTCTGCTTCCGGCGCGGGCGTGGGAATTGCTGATCGGGTCGCTTCTGGCCGTGCAGCGCTTTTATCATCCGGCGTGGTTTGAAGCGCGGGGTCGGGTGCTGCGCGAGATGGGATCGCTCATCGGGTTGGCGCTTGTCGTCTCCTCTTTCGTGCTGTTCACATCCGCGACGCCGTTTCCAAGCATCTATACGCTGGTGCCGACGGTGGGCGCGGCGCTGGTGATCGCCTTTGCCGAGCGGGGAACGCTCGTGCACCGGCTGCTGGCCTCGGCGCCCTTCGTGGGGCTGGGGCTTGTCAGCTATAGTTTTTATCTCTGGCATCATCCGCTGTTCGCGTTCGCGCGCATCTGGAGCCCGAGCGCGCTACCGACCTCTGTCTTTCTCGGGCTGTCCGTGGTGGCGCTGATCCTGGCGGTGGCGACGTGGTATTTCATCGAACGGCCGTTCCGTGACCGAATTCGGATTTCGACGCCGTTTCTGGTGCGCAGCGTGGCTGCGGCCTGCATCGTGCTGGTGGCGTTTTTTGCCGCCTCGCGCAAGACGCGCGGGTTTGAGTATCGCTTCCCTAAGAACGAGTTTTTCGCCGGTGTGGGGCCCAGTGTGGCGATCGCCAATCAGCGGTGCGTGCGGGACAAGTCGCAGCCGTGGGATGAGGCGTGCGTCTATGGCACCGGCGTGCCGCGGGTTGCCATTGTCGGCGACAGTCATGCGGCGTCGATTGTCGGGCCATTGGCGGCGGCGCTGCAAACGAAGTCGATTTCGCTGGTGGATCTGCACGTGACGGGCTGTCTGCCGGTGCGCAATTTTCTTAGGGCGAATACGGGGGACCGGTGCCGGCGGCAGGACGATGCGTTCGACTATCTGATGCGGTCGCCGCAGATCGACACCGTGGTGATCGTGGCGCGGTGGGCGACAAAGTTTGAGAATTCACGGTTCAACAACGAAGAGGGCGGGATCGAATTCGGCAGCGATACGCAACTCTATCCCGACGTGGCGCGGATCGGACGGCCGATCACGATCGACGAGGCATTAAGCGGCATCGTCGATGAACTGGCCCGGGCGGGTAAGAGGATTGTGATGGTCTATCCCATTCCGGAGGTTGGGTGGGATGTCCCCAACCACATGTCCAAGCTGAAGCAGCGAGGACAACTCAACGACGATATCAGCACGAGCTACGAGGTCTTTCGCCGGCGGACACAGCGGGTTTATGCGGCGCTCGATCAATTGCCCGACGGGGTCGTGACTGGCCGCGTCTATCCCGAAAAGCACTTCTGCAACACGGTGCGTCCGGGCCGGTGCATGGCCTCGCTCGGTTTCAAGTCGCTCTATAACGACACCAATCATCCCAGCTGGATGGGGGCGATGCCGGTGGCGCAATCAATTGTCGAGATAATCGCGCCGAAATAGAAGGCGGATCAGCAGCCGCGGCGGGCGACGCCTTCTGCATCGAAGACGTGGCCGGTGAGCGTGCGGCCCTTGCGGCTGGCGAGATAGAGGGCGAGCGCTGCGATGTCGGGCTCGGAGGTGAGGCAGGCTCCGCTCATGGTATCCAGGGTTGTTGCTTTCGGGCCGACCGCGTTGACGCGCACCACATCGCCCGACCAGCGGCGGGCGAGATCTGCGGTCATGGCAGCGAGCGCCTGACGCAGCATGCCGAGGATAGCAGCGTCGCGGGCTGTTTGTGGAGCGGGGGCGACGACGGCATTGAGAATGGTGCCTTCAGACCACGTGAGAGCCATGCGGTTGGCGGCCACTTCGGTCACTTCGCGCGCGGGTCCAAGCTTGGCAACGATGAGGTCTTCGATTTCATCCAGCGTATCGACCGCGTTCAGTTCGGTCTGTGTCACGGAGACAAGGTTGATCATGGTGTCGATGCCGCCGAGATTCTTAGCGGCGTGCTGTGCGAAATGCGTTGGCGTTTCGGTGGCGGAAAAGGGGACGTCTATTAGTGCGATCTCGCTGGCGGACGATGCGAGGAGGGCTGTCAGTTCGACCATTTCCGGGGAGCGTTCGGCGGTCTGAATCACCAGACGGGCCTTGCGATCGGCAAAGCCGCGGGCGAGATCGACACCCAAGATGATCGATAGCCCCGTGACGACGACGCGGGCGCCGGCCAGTTCGGGATAGGTTTCGGCACCGGACTCTACCGCGATGACGCTCATATACATGGGACTGCATGCTCCTGAATTACGCCGGAGAAAGTGAGCGACCCGGCCGGAACGATACCACGCCGATTCGCCTAACGACATCTAAACAGCGGTTCGATTCGGGTCTGGCTCGGGGCCGGGTCATGTCGAAAAGGCGGCGGGGCCGGGCAAGACTTTTGCCGGAGCGGCTGGACGGGGAGGCAACGTCTTGCGGGCGTTTGGAGATCAGGCTCGAGGCTCAGCCGATCCGGCGTCATCTTTTTTGGTGCATGAGGGCCACGGCGGTTTGTGCAACGTAGGGCGGGCCTGTGGAAAGCTGGTGAAAAGGCGGGTGGCTGAATTGCCGGGCAGGCCGCGACGCGTCGATGCTGAATGCCAACGATTCGTATTTTTCGGCAGGTCGCAACCTTATGCCAAACAAAAGAAAACGCCTTGATGTTCCGCCCACGGCCGTTCCTTCGGGCGGCGATTCGGCGGTCATGGTTTGCATCGCGCTGGTGGTCGCGGCGATTGTCGTCGGCCTGCACGTGCAATTGGGTCTTTCGCTGGGACTGGCGGCCGTCGCCGGGATGTCGCTATTCATTGGGCTCGTCGGTTTCCAGGCTTGGCGGCGAGGCGAGGCCGAACGGGCGGCGCTGGCGGATGAGTTGTTCCGGCTGGAGAGCGAACTTGAGATGACGGGCGTGGCCGGACCGCTGGCTACGGCACATGTGGAGATCGCCGGATCCCGCCATGCGGCGCAGCCGGTTGCGCCGGCGATGCACCCACGTGCCACCGACCATTTCTCGGCGCGTCCGGTTCGGCCCTCTCTCGAGCCTGCTCTGCCGCACATTGCCCATGACATTCATGAACCGGCCGGGCCGCAGTTCGAGGCCTATCGTGGCGCCCCTGCGGTGCTGCCGGGCGAGTCGTTTCAAGATTATGGTTCACCGCCGGCAACAGGCAGTGGCGGATTCACGCCGGCCGTCGATTATGCCGAACCTGCCGTTCCGCCGGTTGCCGCGTCGGCCGTTCGTGAGGACGACGTCGAACTGCTTCAGCGGCGCATCAAGGATATGCTTTATCAGGTGACGGCGGCCGAGCAGGCGCGCGATCTGGCGGCGGTTTTGCCGGCGGCCGAACCTGACGTTGAACTCGTGCCGTCGGCGGATGAGGCCTTGGCGGCGTCGATCGACGCGCTGCAGTCGGCAGCGCTGACCATGCGGCAGAGACCGGGCCCGGAGCGGGAACTTCATATTCAGCCGCCCGAGCCAGGATTGCCGGCGGACGCGGTCTTGATCGCGGTGCGCGATGCGATCGCTGCCGGACGCGTGGAGGTGTTTCTGGAGCCGATCCTTGGACTCGGCGATCAGGCGACGCAGCATTACGAGGTGAGCGTCAAGCTGCGCGGTGCGGCGGGACAGGATCTGGGATCGGGCGACGGCGACGTGTTGGCCGGGCGCGGTCTGCTGCCGCTGTTCGACAGCGTTCGGATCGGCCGCAGCGCGGTTGTGGCAGAGCGACTGCAGAGCCGCGGGAAATCTGGTTCGGTTTTCTCGCGCGCGTCGGGCGAGGCGCTCATTGAGCCAGAGTTCACGCGCAACATGCAGCTCGAATTTGTGGCACGGCCGGCGACGGCGCGGCAGCTGATCCTCACCTTCAGCCAGGCGGATATTCGTTCCTTCCGGGCAGCCGAACAGCGAGCCGTGAGCGCGCTTTCGGCGTTGGGGTTCCGGTTTGCGATTTCGGGGCTGACCGATCTCGATATGAACTTCGCCGCGATGGCGCAGGCGGGCTTCCAGTTCGTCAAGATCGATGCTGCGGTGATGACCGACGGACTGCCGCATCCGGGTGGGTTCATTCCGGCGAGCGATGTTTGCCGGTTCCTTGCCGATCAGGGCTTTGGTCTCATCGTCGAGGGTATCGACAGCGAAGAAACGCTGGCTCGGGTCTTCGGGTTTGGCGTGCTCATGGGACAAGGTACGCTCTTTGGGGGACCGCGGCCGGTTAAGACGGACGTTGTCGCGAGAGGCGGGCAGGCGGCGGCTTAGGCCGGCGCCGGAACGCGTTCCGGCGTCACAGTCCGATGGCTTGCGATGCCGAGATCACTCCGTGGCCGGCGTCTTCGGGCGGGTCAACGGTCATTGCTTTGCGTACATGGCATCAGCAGCTACAGTCGGTGGATTAATGAGGGGCTGTTTTTTGCATGCCAAATCTTGCGCAGTATGTTCTGGACCGGTTGGTTTTGAAGTTGCGGCCGCCGGATGCGACGCGGCAGGTGGCGGCGTTGCCGTACACCGTGATCGATGGGCGCGTCGTCTTTCTGCTTGTGACGTCGCGGCGGAGTGGGCGCTGGATCGTGCCGAAGGGGTCGCTTGTCCCCGGGGAGACGCCGCGCCGTTCAGCTGAGATCGAGGCGTTTGAAGAGGCCGGGGTTGAGGGCGTCGCCGATGCGGAACCGATTGGGTCTTATCGCACGATCAAGAAGGGCGGCATGACGCGCCGCGTTGTCGAAGTCGACCTTTATCCGCTGCGCGTGACGAAGCAGCATGACACGTGGATGGAGCAGGATCGGCGGCATCGCCATTGGGTGCTGTTGCGCGAAGCCAAGCGTCTTTTGTCGGACCGGGAAGTTGGTGAGTTCGCAACGGCGATGAGCCGCCGGGAGATGGCGCGCAATCAGCCTATGGCCCAACGCATCGATGCATAGAGCCCGGCAGCCAGCAGGGCTGCGGCGGGCACAGTTACAATCCATGCGGCCGCGATGCCATACACATGCTGGCGGCGGACCAGACGGCGTTTCTCGCGTTTGGCGTAGTTGCGGAGCGCCTGCTCGGGCGTGGCATTGAGCTGCGACGGTTCGAGGAACACCGAGCGCGGTTTTACGGCCGGGTTGGGGACGCCGGAGTTGGTGAGAATTTCGCGCAGATAGCCGACGCCGAATACCGCGCCAATTGCGATATGGGTGGAGGAGACCGGCAGGCCCATGGCGGATGCAACGAGCACCGTGACGGCCGCCGATAGCGCCACGCAGTAGGCCCGGATCGGGTTCATTTTAGTGATCTTTTCGCCGACGGTCCGGATGAGGCGCGGCCCGAAGAGGGATAGCCCCAACGAAATGCCGAAGGCGCCGATGGCGAGTACCCACATCGGGAGGGCCACCTCTCCAGCAACGCCGGCTTCGGTTTGCGCAACTGAAACGATGGCCGCTAGGGGTCCCACGGCGTTTGCGACGTCATTGGCTCCGTGGGCGAACGACAGAAGTGCGACGGCGAAGATCAGCGGGACGTTGAAGCAGCCGGCAACATCCTTGCGGGTGTTGGATATGATGGCAGCGCGGCGCGCGACGAGGGGCCGTGAAATGGCGAAGCCTATGATGGCGAAAGCGCCACCGATTGCCCACACTTTTTCCGCGTCCGGTTTCCAAACGCGGCTCAGACCCTTGCTTGCCATGTACATTGCGAAGATGCCCGTCATCAAAGCGACCAAGATGGGTACCCATCGCTTGGCGGCTGTGATGCGGTCGTCGCGAAAGACGATCAGCCATTTGACGAGGCCGAGCAGGAATGCCGCAAAGAGGCCGCCGCAGACTGGAGAGATGACCCAACTCGCCGCGATCTTGCCCATGACGGCCCAATTGACCGTATCAACGCCAGCGGCCATGGCTCCGCTGCCCATGACTGCGCCAACAATCGCATGCGTCGTCGAGACGGGGGCGCCGAGGTAGGTCGCAATGTGCAGCCAGAGTCCCGCCGCGAGGAGGGCTGCCATCATCATCATGATAAAGGGGTCGGTTGCGAGGCCGTGGTCCTTGACGATGAGATCGTTGGCGACCGTGTTGACCACATCGCCGCCGGCGAGAATGGCGCCGGCTATCTCGGCGATCGCTGCGATCGCGATGGCGCCAGTCATGGTGAGGACGCGGCTGCCGACGGCAGGGCCCATGTTGTTGGCCACGTCGTTGGCGCCGATATTGAGCGCCATGTAGGCGGCGATGACGGAGGCGAAGACGACGAGAGTGGTGTGCGTGTTGTCGCCAAGGGCGAGGCTGGCGGCGGCGGTGCATCCGGCCACGAAGATGGCTAGCAACCCGGGCGCGGCGAGCGAATGGGCGAGGCCTTCGGTGGCCTTCCCCAATTGTCCGACTTTTTTCAGGTCTTTATCGAGTGACGGCTTGGCCATGCGTTCCCGGCTCTCCCTTGTGCCGGAAGCGACCGACCACCGTACGGCGGATTTATCACAGAACCGTCATGATGCAAAAATCGAAGGCCCGGCGAGGGGAACTCGCCGGGCCTTGTTTTCGTGTGGTGCTATCGCTCAACGTTATGGCCAGGCGGACGGTGCGAGGCCGTGCTTCAGACCCCAGTCGTACCAGTTGTCGACAGCCGTCCCGGTGAGGAGGATGCCGATGCCGCCGGTGAGCGGGCAGAGCACTGCGAACCACCACGCCCAACGATGGATCGATTCCATCGAGGCGTTGAAGCCCATCGTCCACCGCCAGAAGAGAGCTGCGCGTTCAGACGCCGTGCCGCGATCGGTGATCTGTTCGATCTCGCGCTCGCCGCCGTACCGCGTCACAGCCAAGATCGTGGCACCGTGCATGGCGAACAGCAGAGCCGAGCCATACAGGAACGCGATCGAGAGCATGTGGAACGGATTGTAGAACAGGTTGCCGTAGGTGATGGAGAAGTTATTCGTCCAGTCGAGATGCGGGAAGATGCCGAACGGCACAGCTTCGCTGAAACTACCCATCATGACGGGGCGGATGAAGCCCAGAACAAGATAGAGCCAGATAGCGGCTGCGAAGGCCCACGGAACATGCGTGCCCATGCCGAGCGCGCGGGCGCGGCGGTACATGCGTGCCCACCACAGCAGGATGGACGTGGTCAGGAAGAAGCCGGCCATCAGCCACCAACCGCCTTCTTTGAGGGGCGGAATGGTGAGACCGTACTCAGGCTTCGGCGGCTCGAGAGCGAGATAGGGCAGCTTGCGGATAAACTGCACCGGGTCCCAATTCACCGACGCCAGCATGTTGAGGCCGATGATCTCGATCGCGATGATACCGCAGACGAGCGAGAGGAAGCCCAACGTGCCGAGATAGATCGGACCGATTTGAGCATCGCCGATCTTTCCTGCCCAGTAGGAGAAGAAAGGCGTGCCGCGGCGCTCCGAGTTGTTCTCGGGGAGGTCGATGCCCGGCTCGGGGTGGGGTGCCACCTGAAGCTGGGTAAAGATGTTCTGGTAGTAAGCCATGTGTGTGTCCCTCCCTTACGACCAGATCGGCAGTTCGAGCCACCAATTCCACCAGTCGACCCAGGGATCGCCCTCGGCCCAAAGCGGACCGGAGATGATCATGCACACCGCGCTCCAGAAACCGGCCGACAACGCCAGGAACAGACCGAGGCGATGGATGCCCAGTGTGCCGATGGAGTAGCCGATGGTGTCGCGGAAGTAGGTGTTCTCATGTTCGGGGGTCTTGACCACTTCGCCCTTCTTCGGGTTGACCGAAGAGAGAACGAGAGCGCCGTGCAGGGCGAGCGCGAGACACGTTGTGAAGAAGAACGTGATCGCGATCATATGCGCGGGGTTGTAGTGGAAGTTGCCGTATGTGTAGCCGGTGCCAGACACCCAATCGAGGTGGCTCATGAAGCCGTACGGGAAACCGTAGGACCAGGAACCCATCGCGATGGGGCGGAAGACGACGAGTGTGACATAGGCGAGGATGGCGAACGAGAAGGCGAACGGGACGTGGTAGCCCATGCCGAGTTTACGGCAGATCTCCACTTCCCGGAGTGCCCAGGAGACAAACGCTCCTATGGCGCAGACAGTGACCGCCTGCCAGATACCGCCCTGTTTCATCGGGGCGAAACCGAGGCCGAACTCCGCCGGCGGCGGATTGATCGAGAGGCGGAACAAGTTCCATGTCGGGCCGAGTGAGGCGCCCCAGCAGATGAGGCCGACACCGACGATGATGAAGAAGATGGACGCAACGCCGAAGAAGCCGACGTAGAAGGGCCCGACCCAGAAGTCGAACAGATCCCCGCCGATCAGCGTTCCGCCACGAACACGATATTTTCGCTCGAAGTTAAGCATAGCCATGGCTGGATTCTCCGCTCAGTCGGCACGCAGCCGGCTGCGAAACGTATTTTCTTGTCAGTTAAATGCACGCGAATGAATTTGGAACCGGACGGGCGATGACGTCCGTCCGGCTCCATGATGTCGGCCGTTAAACCGCTTTGATCAGCGGCATTTCGATCGATGCAGCGGCCTTTGCCTTGGGCCCTTCGATCCAGTTGAAGCGATCGGTGCTCAACAGGATGAAGTGGATCAAGACAGCGAGGCTGAACAGGAAGGTCGCGAGAGCAACCAGCGTTCTGCGAGGATCGAAGAGAAGCCAAATCTTCCACATATTCTCAACTCCCTCTTGGGTTATGCCTTAAGCGACGGCAGGTAGCTCAAGGCGTAGTTAGCGCCGTCAATCAACGACGCGTAGCCGGTCGGCCCCGGAAGCCAGGGACGCCACTGCCACACGAGGAAGTGCGCGATGATCGCGATGACCGTAAAGATGATGAACGAAGTCATGAAGATCCCGTGGAACTCCTTGGCTTCCGTTTCGGTCATTCCCGACACCGAGCCGCTTCTGTTATCAGCAGCCATGTTGGTACTCTCCGTAGTTGGCCTTTCGGCCGTTACCGCGCATGGACCCGCGCGGCAGGGGCAGTCCGTGGCTTTGGACACCACGTCTAGTGTTCGACCGGCTGTTTAGGCCGGGCGAATTCTGGTTCGCGCTCAGCCCATAAAGGCATAGGCAGCGCTGATGTGAGCGGCCTCGCGGGCCTGCTCGAAAACGGACTTCCTGATTTCGTTGTCGCCGTTGCGCTGGGCCCACTTGTGAGGCATGGCGCGCTCGATAACGGAGGTCAGAAGGAACACGGCGAACGCCAGCGTGTAGATCAGGCGGAATTCGACGGCGTCGTGCTTTTTCGGCTTCGACGAGACGCGGGTTGCGGCGGCGTGATTGGCGAAGGCGCGCGAGACGGCGGCGGCGCCCGCGGTGGTTGCTGGCGACGACGGCCGCGTGACGGCAACCGAGGGAGCCGGCGGCGTGCGGCGCGGGGTGTGCAGCGGAAGGGCGCGGACGCGGGTGTAACTCGAGCGGGCGAGATGCCCCGACATGGATGCGGCTGTCATGCGGCGTGCCCCTCTTTGATGAATGGTTGCGCCAAGGCAAGGCGGCGTGCTGAGACGCGGGTCTCGCCGGCTTGGCGTGCGGTGCGTTCGGCGGCGTCGCGCAGGCGCTTGGCAGCCGAGATTCGGATCAGAATAGGTTGCTCTTCGATGATGCGGTCGAAGGCGTCTTTTGCATCGTCGTCCCAGGGCAGTTCCGCGTGGATGCGGGCCGGCGTCGGATCGACTTTGTCCATGTCGGTGGCGAGCGGAAGAATATGGAACAGCGCATCGAACAGCGCGTTGCAAACTTCCTGCACGAGATAGGTGGCGCCGGAGTAGCCCATGAAGGGCGTGCCGGTGTGGCGGCGGATGATGGCGCCAGGGAAGGACGCGGGGATATAGACGCCGCGGCCGCCGGCTTCCGCCATATACATGCGCTCGTTGTAACTGCCGAAGAGTACGAGCGGCGGCGTTTGCTTGATCGCAGCGCGCACGGCGTCATTGTCGGGCTTGATGCCGGGCTTCCTCGGATAGGCGAAGTTGCACGGCAGGCCGAGTTCGGTTTCGAGGAACTGGCGGACGCCGCGCGTGTAGGTTTCGTTGGCGACAATGCCGAACGAAGCGGTGCCGAAGAAATCCTGTGTGACCGAGCGCCAGAGATCCCAGATGGGCTTGATGGTCGTATGCTTTTCCTTGGCGATGAACGGCTCGGGATCAAGGCCCAGCATATCGCCCAGCTTTCGCAGGAAGAGTGTTGTGGAATGGAGGCCGATCGGGGCCTGCAAATACGGGCGCTCTAGCATTTCGCAGAGCAGGCGGCCATATTCGCGATACATGCAGACGTTGGCTTCGGCGTCGGCGAGCTTGGCCACGTCGGCGACATGCGAGCCGAGCGGGAAGACCATGTTGATTTCGGCGCCGATGCCTTCGATGAGGCGGCGGATTTCGGCCAGATCAGACGGCGTGTTGAAGGTGCCGTAGCTCGGGCCGATGATGTTGACCTTGGGCTTCTGGCCTTCGGCGCGCGGCTTCAGATCCGGGATTTTCTTACGGCCGAACTGGGTCCACAGCCAGGTCATCGCGCGGTCGGCGCTCTGCCACTGGTCTTCGTCGATGGTGCGCGGCAGGAAGCGCTGGATGTTGGTGCCTTCGGGCGTGACGCCGCCGCCGATCATTTCAGCGATGGAGCCCGTGACGACGACGGCTGGCATATGCGGATCGAGTGACTTGTGGGCGCGGCGCATAGCGCCTTCAGTCCCGGTCTTGCCGAGTTCTTCCTCGGAAAGGCCGGTGACGACGATGGGCAACTCATGCGGGGGCAGCGCGTCGGTGTAGTGGAGGACCGACGTGACGGGCAGGTTTTCGCAGCCGACGGGACCGTCGATGATGACCTGCAGGCCCTTGATGGCGGTGAAGACGTAAACGGAACCCCAGTAGCCACCGGCGCGGTCGTGATCCAAGACGAGGGTCATAGCATTTCCTCCGCCTTGCGTTTCTTGGCTTCCTTCTCGATCCGGCGCTTGTACTCGGAGCGGAATTCGGGGCGGTCGACGGGCATCTCTTCCCAGACACCGGTGGCGAAGCCTTCGCCGACGCCTTCGAAAAAGTCCGACATGGTGTCGAAGCGATCCTTGCCGGCCATCGCTGCGTTGACGACCTGAGCGAGTGAGCCGGCGCCAGCGGGGCCCATCAACGGACGGGCCGAGATGAGGTTGGTGAAGTAAAGCGCGGGCGTCGACGATTCCTTTGCCTTCTGGACGACGGGCGTGGTGCCGATGGCGAGATCGGGCTTGTATTCGTGGAAAGCTGCGAGATCCTGTTCCAGTGACGCGCGGAACTGGATCTGAACGCCCTTGGCTTCAAGCCATTCGCGATCGGCATCCGACCAAACGGTGCGCGGGCAAGCGGTGCCGACGTAGCGGACATCAGCGCCGCTTTCGACGAGCAGGCGGGCCACGAGGAGTTCTGAGCCTTCATAGCCCGAAATCGTGATGCGGCCCTTAATCGGCTTGGCGGCCAGTGCGCCACGGATGGCGGGCAGGAACTTGGCCTTGGCGGCGTCGATCTTGTCGGCTGCGATGTTGCAGGCCGCGCCAATGTTTTCGAGCCAGGCGGCGGTGCCGTCGAGGCCGACGGGTGCGGAGCCGACAACTTTGCGTCCGGCGGCTTCGAATTCGCGGATGCTGGCTTTGTAGAACGGATGGATAGCGGCGACGGCGGCGCAATCGAGCGCGCCATAGAGTTCGCGCCATTCGCGGGTGGGGACGACCGGGCCGGCGGCGAGGCCGAGCGGTTCGAGAAGCTGCCCGATGATCATCGGATCGGCTGGGAACATCTCGCCCAAGAGCGTGACTGTCGGCTTCAGGCTGACGCCGGTGCGCGGTGCCTGAACGGGGCCGTGTTCGGCTTCCGAGCGGGCGTATTTGAGCATGGCGCCGGCGAGGACGTCTTTGGCTTCCGCGTGGGTGGGGACGCCAAAGCCCGGCACGTCGATGCCGATGATGCGGACGCCGTTGATTTCCTTCGGCAGCAATTGAAGCGGCACGCCTGAGGCTGTTGGCACGCACAGGTTGGTTACGATCACCGTGTCGTAGAGTTCGGGATCGGCGAGCTGATAGACGGCGTCGCGAATGTCTTCGAACAGCTTGCCGGTGACCAGCGTTTCGGAATTGAAAGGCACATAGCCGACGGTGCGGCGGGCGCCGTAGAAGTGCGATGTGAAGGTCAGACCGTACACGCAGCAGGCGGAGCCGGAGAGGACGGTGGCGGTGCGGCGCATGCGCAGGCCAACGCGGAGCGAGCCGAACGCTGGGCACATGCTCTGCGGCTGGTCGTGCGGGCCCATGGGATAATCGGCGGCGTAGCGTTCGAGTGTTTCGCTCTTGCCGGCGGCGACGGCGGCACTCTTCAGTTGGTCCTTGCCGGCATGGCAGCCGAGACCGTCGACGCCTTTCGCCGTTGCGGCGGCCTTGTCCGTGGAGGCTGGCGCGCAGGCATCGGCAGGAACTGGTGTTTCCACCGGTCCTGCTTCAACGACTTTTTCGTCCAACACCGTCATGCCAAGAGGCTCCCCGCCCCAAACCAACTGATGAAACTCACACCGTGTCGTAGATCACTTCGAGCGACGGCTTACTCACCGCCGTACCACCGCACATGTCTTCGAAGCTTGCCGGCTCTAGCACCACATCGCGGCCGACCACATCGCTGGCGAAGAGGCCGAGAAGGCCATCCTGCGACAGCGGCGAGGGACGTACGGGCGGTGCGCTCGCAACGTTGAGCGCGAGTTCTTCGAAGAGAGACGCCCATTCACCGCCGGGAAGGCCGATGATTTCGTAGTTGGCGCTCTTGCGCCGGATATCTTCGTTGGCCGGGATGGCAGCCAAAACCGGGATGCCGGCCGCGTTGGCGAAAGCGCGCGCTTCACCGGTGCCGTCGTCCTTATTGATCACCATGCCGGCGACGCCGACGTTGCCGCCGAGTTTGCGGAAGTATTCCACCGCGGAGCAGACGTTGTTGGCGACGTAAAGCGACTGGAGATCGTTGGAGCCAACGACGATGACCTTCTGGCACATGTCGCGGGCGATCGGCAGACCGAAGCCGCCACAGACGACGTCGCCGAGGAAGTCGAGCAGCACGTAGTCGAAGCCCCACTCGTGGAAGCCCAACTTCTCGAGCGTTTCGAAGCCGTGGATAATGCCGCGTCCACCGCAGCCGCGGCCGACTTCGGGGCCGCCCAATTCCATGGCGAAGACGCCGTCGCGTTTGAAGCAGACGTCTGAGATCTTGAGCTCTTCGCCGGCAAGCTTCTTTTTCGCGCTGGTTTCGATGATGGTCGGTGTGGCGCGGCCGCCGAAGAGCAGCGATGTGGTGTCGCTCTTGGGATCGCAGCCGATAAGGAGGACGCGCTTGCCGAGCTGCGCCATCATGTAGGACAGGTTGGCGAGCGCGAAGCTCTTGCCGCTGCCGCCCTTGCCGTAGATGGCGATGATTTGCGTTTCCTTCGTTTCCGATCCAGCCTTCGGCACAGGATCGGGTTCCTGCGCGGCTTCATCGCGCAGGAAATCCTTCATCGAAGGCTTTAGAGCGTTGACTGTTGTCGTCGTTCCGCACGCGCTCATGAACAGGCTCTCCAATCGAGGATCATTTTTAGGCAATCGGGGTCCGTGAAGGCCGTGCGATAGGCTTCGCTGGCGGCCGTGGCGGGTTCGCGATGGGTGATGAGGCCGTCGAGCGAGAGCGCGTTGCGCTCGATGAGATCGCGGACGGCGACGAGATCGTGTTCTTTCCATTCGGCGGCGACGCGCAGGCGAGCTTCGCGCATGAAGGCCGGGGGGAAGGCGAAGGAGAGCGGCTCGCTGTAGAAGCCGGCGAGGACGATTTCGCCGCCGGGCGAGAGCTTGCCGATGAGGGTGTCGAGCAACTTGGAGTCGCCGGAGACGTCGCAGATCGCGGCGTAGCCACGGCGCGTGTCGGTTGCGGGATCGATGACTGTGTAGCCTTCAGCGCCGGCGGCGCGGCGGGCGTTGGTTTCCCAGACGACTGGGGCTTCGCCGCCGACAGCGATGACGAGGCGCGCGATCAGGCGACCGAGAACACCGTGGCCGATGATCAATTGCGGGAGCGCGGAGCGGCCGACATCGAGGGCGTGATAGGCGGTGGCGGCCAACGCGAGCAGGACGCCTTGTTCGCCGAGGCCTTCGTCGAAACGGGTGGCCTTGGCGCCGGGGACCACGACGCGGGAGGAGGCGCCGCCGAAGAGGCCCTTGATGTCGCCGTAGCAACGGGCGCCAGGGACGAAGACGCGGTCGCCGACGGTGGCGCCGGAGCGGCTGCCGGCTTGGCGTATGCGTCCGACGGACTCATAACCCGGGACAAGGGGATAGCCGAGCCCGGGGAAGGGGGGCATGCGGCCGGACCAGAGCAGGCGCTCGGTGCCCGTGGAGATCCCGCTCCACTCGATATCGACCACGACGTCTTCCTCTCCCGGCTCCGGCAAAGGAAGTCGGCTGAGCACAAGGCGCTCCGGCTCTTCGAGCACGACAGCGAGGGTGTTCATCCGGGGAAAACTCGCGATCCTTGGAGGCCAGGGCGCCCGGGGTATCCCGGCGCCTGCCTCCTTCTACAGGTGTCAATCTAAGCGGACAGTTTAAAGTGTCAAGCAAGATGAACAGTTTTGGGTCATCTTTGTGCGACAATCAGACTCGTCTGGAGCGGAACGCGGGTTGGCACAGCGCGAACGTCGCTGAATCCGCTGCGCCGCAGCATGTTTTCGATGGTGCCGAGGCTGCGCGGGCGGCCGGACCGCATGGCCATGAGATAAAAGGCAAAATAGGCGTCGCCCATACGTTCGGCGCCGCGCGTTTCTGCCAACGGTTCGGCGATAAGGAGGTGTCCACCGGGGGGGAGGGCGCGGTGAATATTGGTCAAAAGCTGTGCTGCTTTTTCGTCGTCATGATCGTGGAGAATTCTGACAAGCGTCACGATATCCGCGCCTTTGGGCAACTCATCCGTGAAAAAACTGCCACCGAACGTCTGGGAGCGGTGCGCCAGACCGCTTGCGGCGATGTTTTTTTCGGCCCGCGCTGCGACAGCCGGCAGATCGAACATCATAAGTTCGAGGTTGGGATAGCGTTCGCCGGCGGAGCAGAGGAAGCGGCCTTCGCCGCCGCCGACATCGAGCAGGCGCTTATGATTCTGGAAGGGGTACGCGTCGAGGATTTCGCTCGCCACCAAGGGCTGTGAGGCCGACATCAACGCGCTGTAGCCGCGGACCGCTTCGTCTGGGAGCTTGGAGGGATCATCCGATTGAGCGTAGGCCCAATAGCGGGACAGTGCGGTTTCGCGTTCCGGATTGCGCAGGAAATCGACTGGATCGGCCAGATCTGAATAGAGAATCGCATTGTGCTCGACCATTGCGGCGATGCCGGGATTGGCGAGAATCGCGGCGCCATTCATGCCGAGGCCGTAGCGGCCATCTTTCAATTTGCACATGAGGTCGAGGGAGACTGTGGCGTCGAGCAGGCGGCGGGCGGGATCGAGGGGGAGGTTCGCGCGCGCGGCGATCGCTTCAAGGGTGAGCGGTTCCTTTTCGAGCACGCGAAAGAGGTCGAGTCGTACGCAGGCGAGAAGGACTTGTGAGTAGATGAAGCCCGAGAGCAGATCGAAGACGGCGCGGGCTTTGCCGCGGGCGATTGTGCGAATGCCGGGCGTGCTGGACGCAAATTTCTGAAAGCGGGGGTTGGCGAGCAAGCGGTTGCGGATCGACAGCCAACGCTCAGCCAGGGACGACACGTGCGGGATTTCCTTTGCAGGCGGCGCAACAGAAGCGTCCGCGAGGGGAATGACACCCCGGCGGGTCATGCCGCTTGGCGGGCCAATTCTTTGGGCACAAAGCGCGTCGACTCGGCGAGGATGATGTCGCGCAGTTCGTCCGACCCGGGGCATTCTGGGATCGACTCGAGGGCTTCTTTCATCAGGTCTTTCAAGCGCTTGGTGGCGCCTTCAATGCCGAGGCTGCAGGCCGTGGGGCGATGGTGGGCCGCGTCCTGGCCGGAGGGTTTGCCGATGTCGGCTGCCTTGCCGAGCAGATCGTGCAGATCGTCGGCGACCTGGTAGGCCTCGCCGATGCATTCACCGAGACGGCGCCAGCGATCGGGCGATTGGCCGGCAGCCAGTGCGCCGGCTTCGGTGGCGGCGGCAAATAGAGAGCCGGTTTTTTCGCGATGATATTTTGCGAGTTCGACTTCGGGTTCGCATTCCCAGGCCTGGCCGGCGACGATGCCGTGCGGCATGCCGACCGAACTTGAGATCATGGTCAGCAGACCAGGCAGGCGCAGCGGAGATGAGGCGGCGGCGACCGCGAGGCATTCGAAGGCCATGACGATCAAAGCGTCGCCGGCGAGGACGGCGAGGGGTTCGCCGAAGGCCATATGCACAGAGGGCTTGCCGCGGCGGAGAGCGGCGTCGTCGAAGCAGGGCAGGTCATCGTGGACGAGAGACGAGCAGTGCAGCAGTTCGATGGAGGCGGCTGCGGCTTCTGCCAATGCCGGCTGATCGTCGCCGCAAGCGTTGGCGACAGCGAGACAAAGGCGCGGGCGAACGCGGGCACCGCCCGGAAAGACTGCGTAGCGCAGCGCGGCTGCGAGTTTTGGGGGCGACCCTGAGGTTTCGCCCCGTGCCAGGATCATCTCCAAGGTTTGTTCGATACGTGCCGTGGCATCCATGGAACAGTCCTCTCGCGACAGGAGTGTAATCCTAATTGGTCTTTTATGTTTGTCTAGTAAAATAGACACTTTTATGCGAGGCTCTGTGTAAAGCGGGAATTGATAGCCGGACGGGACGAACGTGAAGGGGAAAGTGATCGTCGTCGGCGCGGGCGTGGCGGGGCTTGTTTCGGCTCTGGAGCTCGCGCGGGCGGGGTATGATGTGCAGGTCGTCGAACGGCAGGCCGCGCCCGGGGGCAAAATGCGTCAGGTGTTTGCCGGGGGTCGCCCGGTGGATGCGGGGCCGACGGTGTTTACCATGCGCTGGGTGTTTGAGCGCATCTTCGGCGATGCGGGCCGGGTGTTTGCCGAAGAAGTTCGCTTGAAACCCTTATCCATTCTGGCGCGGCACGCTTGGGATGGGGATCACCGTCTCGATTTGTTCGCGGGCGTGGAACAATCGGCGGATGCGATTGGTGCCTTTGCGGGACCGCGCGAGGCGGAGGGCTTCCGGCAATTCTGCGCCAGGGCGCGTGATGTTTATCAGACGCTCGAAGAGCCATTCATTCGCTCGCCGCAGCCGACGCCGATTTCGCTGGCGTTTTCCTCGGGACTGCGCGGTCTCACCGATATGTGGCGCATTTCGCCTTTTTCGACGTTGTGGTCGGCGTTGGGCGATCATTTCCAAGACCCGAGGTTGAGGCAGCTGTTCGGGCGGTATGCTACCTATTGCGGGTCGTCGCCGTTCGATGCGCCAGCGACGTTGATGCTCGTTGCGCACGTCGAGCAGGATGGCGTGTGGATTATTGAAGACGGCATGCATGCTCTCGCGCAATCGCTGGAATCGATCGCGCGCGAGAACGGTGCGCAGTTCAAGTATGGCGTCGAGGTGGAAGAGGTTCTGACTACGGCGGGGCGAATATCCGGCGTGCGGCTGCGCAACGGCGAGGTGCTCGAAGCGGAGAACGTGATCGTCAATGCGGATTCGGCGGCGGTGGCGGCAGGCTTGCTTGGCCGGTCCGTTGCGTCGACAGTGTCACCACTGCGGCGCGATCAGCGCTCGCTGTCGGCGATGACATGGGTGATGAATGCCGAGACGCGCGGTTTTCCGCTCGTCCGGCACAACGTCTTCTTTTCCGGCAACTATCAGGCCGAGTTCGACGATATCTTCGGGCGGTCGCGGTTGCCGAGGGAGCCCACGGTTTATGTCTGTGCGCAGGATCGCAGCGACGATGCGGCAGAATTCCAAGGCGGACGCGAGCGGCTGCTCGTACTCGTCAATGCTCCGGCGACGGGCGACTCGGATCGATTTACAGGCGCGGAGGCCGCGGAATGCGAGGAGAGGACGTTCGCGCTTCTAGCGCGGCTTGGCTTGGATGTGGACCGGGCGGGTTCGGATACGGTTTTGACGACGCCGGCGGGCTTCCACGACCTTTTTCCCGCGACCGGTGGGGCGCTTTACGGCGCGGCATCCCATGGCTGGATGGCCTCGTTCAGCAGACCGGGGGGCAAGACGCGCATTCCGGGATTGTATCTGGCGGGGGGCAGCGTGCATCCGGGGCCGGGCGTGCCGATGGCAGCGCTTTCGGGATGGCTGGCAGCGGCCCAGCTGGCGGTGGACCACAATTCGACTCGCCTGTAGCGCCGGGCGGTTATGTCTGGTGGTACGTCGATGCGTTGAGCGACGACGAGCGGCACGGGCTGTCGATCATCTCGTTCGTGGGCAGCGTGTTTTCGCCGTACTACAAATTCGCGCGCCGGGGAGCGACGGGCGCTGATCCGGAAAACCACGTTGCGATCAACGTCGCGCTGTATGGTGCCGGCGGTCATCGTTGGACGATGACGGAGCGCGGGCGGCGCGAGTTATTGCGCACAGCGGATACATTTCAGGTGGGGCCGAGTTCGCTGACGTGGGACGGCAATGGGCTCACGTTCGACATCGACGAGATCACCGTGCCGATTCCGTCGCGGCTGAAGGGGCGCGTGCGCGTCATCCCGGCTGGTATCAACCGGCAGACGTTTGCGATCGATGCCAAGGGTGAGCATCTGTGGCGGCCGATTGCGCCGGTGTCGCGGGTTGAGGTTGAATTTTCGAACGGTCTGAAATGGGCGGGGAATGGCTACTTCGATTGGAACAGCGGTGTGGTTCCGTTGGAACACAGTTTCCGGCGCTGGGATTGGTCGCGAGCGAGTGACTGCCAGGGCGCGACGATTTTTTACGATGTGACGCTGAAGGACGGACGCGACGAGGGCCTGTCGCTGTTCATCCGGCCGGATGGGTCGATTGAAGAGCTTGCGCCGCCGGCGTTGTGCGGACTGCCGCGCGCGCCGATTTGGCGGATGGATCGCGGCACGCGATCCGATGGCGGCGCAGGCGGGCGCGTTGTGAAGACGCTCGAAGATACGCCGTTTTATGCGCGCTCGATCGTGTCGTCGCGTGTGGCTGGACGGCCAGTAACGGCGATGCACGAGAGCTTGTCATTGGACCGGTTCGTGTCGCCGGTGGTGCAATGCATGCTGCCGTTCCGGATGCCGCGGCGGGCGGCGCGCTAGAACGCTCCAAACAACGCCAGTATGATGATCAGCGACAACGGGACGCCGAGAAGCCAGAGGATAATGGGCATTTTTGATCTCCAATCGGTTTTTGAGCGATAGGTCGATTGGAGAACGCTGACGGGGCGGCGGGCGTTCCAAGTGCGTTGAAGCGAACTTGGATTTCATTTTTGGTTGAAGAACGTTGGCTACCCAGTCCTGACTTCAGGTTCAGGCTGCCGGATCGCAGCTTAGTTTGTGTTGCCCAGTTCGATGCGGCCATTTTGCAAGGCGGACAGTTCACGCCGCAGAAGCCTTACCTCTTCGAGCAGGCTTGCAAGTTCTTTGCCTTCCAGATGGTGCCCGGCGGCGGTCACAGGTTCGACTTGAGCGCCACTGACGGGTTCGGTCGTTTCTGTTGCCGTGGCCGCCGCCGCATTGGTCATCGAATTGACGACGATCGCGATGAAGAGGTTGAGAACCGCGAAGGTGATGATGAGGATAAACGGGACGAAGAATGCCCACGCATAAGGATGTACTTCCATGACTGGGCGCACGATTCCCATTGACCAGGATTCCAGCGTCATAATCTGGAACAGGGTGTAGAGCGACGCACCGATGGTGCCAAACCACTCGGGGAAGTCGACACCATAGAGTTTCGTCGCAATCACGGCCGCGACATAGAAGATGAGGGCCAGGAGCGCGATGACGGAGTTCATCGCGGGAATGGCCGACAAAAGTGCCTGCACGACCAGCCGCATCTGCGGCACCATCGAAATGAGACGCAGCGCGCGCAGAATCCGGAGGGCACGCAGTACGGAAAGCCCTTCGCCCGCCGGCACGAGTGACACGGCGACGATCGTAAAATCGAAGACGTTCCACGGATTGCGGAAAAATGTCAGGCGATAGACAAAGAGCTTCGCGGCAATTTCGACGATAAAAATCGCGAGTGCGACCATGTCGAGCGCATAGATGAGGCCCCCCGCGGCTGCCATCGCGGTCTTAGAGGTTTCAAGGCCGATGGTTGCGGCGTTGATGATAATGACGGCGATGATGAAAAGTTGGAATCGCTGAGATTCGAGAATGGCTCGCAATCTCTCGGTCCGGTTCTCGCCGTTCGCGGCGGCCGTTGCATCAGCCATGACTTTTCAAGTGCCTGTCCTGTTCCAGATTCCGGCATGTGGCGTGACGGTCTGCGATTTCAAGAGCAGCTGCGCGGTTTGCGGACAGAGCGTGTTGTTTAGTCACCCTTGGTGGTCTCGTCGCTGAGGGGAGACGGCTGGTCCTCGGCCTTCGGTTTGTCGCGGTCGTAGCTGTTGGCGACTTTTTCGAGGATGATCCAGCCGACGCCGAAGGCGAGGACGATAAGTAACTCCATGTAGGCGACGAGGCTGGTCTCGAGGGGGAGGGCGAGGGTTGGCAGCATGGTGGGGGCTCCACGGCGGGGCAATTTTCTAGATTACGGCTGTTGCGGGTTTTGGGATCGGTCGCCGTTGCTGACGCTGGTGGGTCTGGTTGAAGCTTGGATGGGCCCCCGCCTTCGCGGGGGTGACGCGGAGTGAGCGCGTAGCGCTATCGCCCACGTCATCCTCGTCCGAGCGCGCAAGGCGCGTGACGGACGGGGATGCGGCTTGAGACGTGTGCGATAGCGGCCAGCATGTCTTATTGCCGGAACAGATCTCCGGTGTCTTCGACACATATTGTGCTGGTTCCCCGAACGCGGTCGCGGTGCTCGCGCGTTCAAGGATGACGCTTGGGTTTGGTGAGCGGGGCGCTGCTCGCGCCGTCGTGCGCGGATCAGACATGAGGCGTGCTGGTTCCCCGAACGCGCTCGCGGTGCTCGCGCGTTCGAGGATGACGGCTGTGTGTGGCGCTAGGCGCGCAGTGCGCCGCCGGTCGCTTTGGTTTGGCCGAGGGCGCTGGTGGCTTTGGCGACGATGGCTGCGGCGTCGAGCCCGGCGTTGGCGTACATGACGTCGGGTTTGTCGTGGTCGATGAAGGTGTCGGGCAGGGTCATGGTGCGCACTTTGAGGCCCTGATCGAGCAGGCCTTCGGCGGACAAGAATTCCAGGACGTGGCTGCCGAAGCCGCCGACGCTGCCTTCCTCGATGGTGATGAGGACCTCGTGGTTGCGGGCGAGGGTGCGGATCATCTCTTCGTCGAGCGGCTTCATGAAGCGGGCATCGGCGACGGTGGTAGAGAGGCCTTGAGCTGCGAGCTGGTCGGCGGCTTTGAGGGCTTCTGAGAGGCGCGTGCCGAGCGAGAGGATCGCGATGGTGGAACCTTCGCGGACGATGCGGCCTTTGCCGATTGCGAGCGGCGTTCCCTCGGCGGGGATGTCGAGGCCGATGCCTTCGCCGCGCGGATAGCGAACGGCGGAGGGGCGGTCGTCAATGGAGGCGGCCGTGGCGACCATGTGGACGAGTTCGACTTCATCGGCGGCGGCCATGATGACGAAGCCTGGCAGGCAGCCGAGGTAGGCGAGATCAAAGGAGCCGGCGTGCGTGGGGCCGTCGGCGCCGACGAGGCCGGCACGGTCGATCATGAAGCGGACGGGCAGCGATTGGATCGCGACGTCGTGGACGACTTGGTCGTACCCGCGCTGGAGGAACGTGGAATATATGGCGCAGAACGGCTTCATCCCTTCGGTGGCAAGGCCGGCGGCGAAGGTGACGGCGTGCTGTTCGGCGATGCCGACGTCGAAGGTGCGATCGGGGAACGCGCGGCCAAAGATATCGAGGCCGGTGCCGTCGGGCATAGCGGCGGTGATGGCGACGACGCGCTCATCCTTCTTGGCTTCGGCGACGAGCGCGTTGGCGAAGACCTTGGTGTAGCTCGGCGCTAAGACCTTCGGCTTGACCTGGGCGCCGGTGACGACGTCGAATTTGGCGACGCCGTGGTATTTGTCGGCGGAGGCTTCGGCGGGTGCGTAGCCCTTGCCCTTCTTGGTGATGACGTGGACGAGGATCGGCGCCTGATCGGCGTCGCGGCAGTTTTTGAGAACGGGCAGGAGTTGGTCGAGGTCGTGGCCGTCGATGGGGCCGACGTAGTAGAAGCCCAGTTCTTCAAACCAGATGCCGCCGGACATAATGGTGCGGGACATTTCCTCGACACGGGCGGCGCGGCGTTCCCATTTCTTGGGCAGGCGCTTGGCGAGCTGCTTGGCGAAGTCGCGCAGCTGGAGGTATTGCGTGCTCGACGTTGCGCGCGTGAGATATTTCGACAGCGCACCGGTGGGCGGTGCGATCGACATTTCATTGTCGTTGAGGATGACAATGAGGCGTTCGTCGCGGGCGCCAGCGTTGTTCATGGCCTCATAGGCCATGCCGGCGGACATGGAGCCGTCGCCGATGACGCAGATGACGTTGTTGTTTTCACCCTTGAGGTCGCGTGCCACCGCCATGCCGAGACCGGCGGAGATGGACGTGGAAGAGTGGGCTGCGCCGAAGGGGTCGTATTCGCTCTCAGTGCGTTTGGTGAAGCCGGAGAGGCCGCCGCCCATGCGCAGCGTGCGGATGCGGTCGCGGCGGCCGGTCAGGATCTTGTGGGGATAGCACTGGTGGCCGACGTCGAAGATGAGGCGATCCTTCGGGGTGTCGAAGACGCGGTGGATGGCGAGTGTCAATTCGACAACGCCGAGGCCGGCGCCGAGATGGCCGCCGGTGACGGAGACGGCTTCGATGACTTCCTGACGCAACTCGGCGGCAAGCTGCTTCATGTCGCTTTCGGGAAGCGCGCGCAGATCGGCGGGGATGCGCACCTTGTCCAGGAGCGGCTTGGGTGACGGCACGGGCTGACCGATGATTGCGTTCATGACCGTTACTCCGGTTCTAGGCTTCGGCGCTGGATGGATCGTAGGCTTCGGCGCGTGCAAGGCGGATCATCTGGGCTTCGCGTTCGCGCAGTTCGAGGCGTTCGAAGATGTCGATGACGCGGGCAGTGCGGGCGGGGATGTTCCACCAGGCGGGCAACGCCGGCTCCGGTGTGTAGGGGTGGACGGCGTCGACGAGATAGGCGGCCTCGAACACGCGCTCGGGGATGTCGATGGGGGTTTGCGTCAGCGAGAGGGACGCGGAGAGCGCGGCCTTGGCGGCCAGCTCGATCTTGCGCTTCGCGGGTACGATGGCGCGCTTGGTAATGCTGTCGTGGTTGTTGCGGCGGACTTCGTTGCCGATTTCACCATAGAGGTAAGCGGCGGCGAAGATGCCGGCGCGGCAGTCGACCGGCAAAGCAGAGATGCCGCGGGCCGCGCGGCGATAGAGGCTGTCGGCGGCTTCGAGCAGGCGTTCGACGATGGCGGCCAATTCGGGCGAGGGGCGGGGATCAGCCAGGAAGCTTTCGGGATCGAGGCCGGCATCGCGCATCCAGGCGAGCGGCAGATAGAGGCGGCCGGCGCGGGCGTCTTCGCCGACGTCGCGGGCGATATTGGAGATCTGCATGGCGATGCCGAGATCGCAGGCGCGGGCGAGTTGTGATTTATCGCGGGCGCCCATCAGGAGCGCCATCATGGCACCGACGCTGCCGGCGACGCGGGTGGCGTAAGCCAGGACATCGGCAAAGGTGTCGTAACGGCGGCCGTCGGCGTCCCAGGCGAAGCCTTCGATCAGGGCGTCGGGGAGCGTGCGGGGAATATGGAAGCGGTGGACGATTGCTGAGAACGCCCGGTCGGTGGCGGTTTCGTGCGGCGCGTTGCGATAGACGGCGTCGAGACGGCTTGTGAGGAGGGCTAAGTTGCCTTCCGTGGCGCCGCCGATGTCGATGATATCGTCGGCTTCGCGGCAGAAGGCATAGAGCGCGATGGCGGGGTCGCGGACGCGGCGCGGCAGCAGGCGCGAGGCCGCTAGGAACGTGCGCGAACCGTTCGCGAGTTTTATGCGGCAGGTGTTAAGATCCTCGGCTTCGAGCCGGAGATCTTCAGGCGAAAGCTGACGCATCAGGCACGATCCTATCGAGGACGCGAGCGGAGGAGAGAACACCGGGAACGCCGGCTCCGGGATGAGTTCCGGCGCCAACGAGGTAGAGGTGTTCGATATCTTCGCTACGGTTATGAGGGCGGAACCAGGCGCTCTGGGTGAGGACGGGTTCCAGGCTGAACGCGGCGCCTTTGTAGGACATGAGGCGGTCGCGGAAGTCGAGGGGTGTCATGATGCGCGAGGTTGCGATGTGGTCTTCGAAGCCGGGCAAGACAGTTTCGGAGAGGTGCTTCGCGATGCGCTGACGATAGGGTTCGGCTTCGGTCGTCCAGTCGGTGTCGCCTTCCAGGTGGGGAACGGGCGATAGGACGTAGAAAGCATCGTTGCCGTCCGGCGCCAGCGAGGGATCGGTGGCGGTGGGGCGGTGCAGGTAGAGGCTGAAATCGGCGGCGAGGCGCTTTTGCTCGAAGATGTCATCGAGCAGTTCGCGGTAGCGGGGCCCGAGGAGAATAGTGTGATGGGGTACGTCGTCGTACTTCTTGTTGGTGCCGAAGTACCAGACGAACAGGCTCATTGAGTAACGGGCCTTGTCGAGACGCTTGTCGGTCCAGGTGCGGCGCGCGCTCTTGGGCAGCAGGTATTTGTAGGTCCAAGCGGCGTCGGCGTTGGAGATGACGACATCGGCGTCAATGATTTCGCCGGACTTCAAACGGACGCCGGTCGCGCGGCGGCCGTTCAAGGTGATTTCGGAGACTTCAGCGCCGTAATGGATTTTGCCGCCCTGGGTGCCGATGAGCTTGACGAGGCCTTCGACCAGGCTGCCCGTTCCGCCCATGGCGAAGTGGACGCCGAAGCGGCGCTCAAGAAACGTGATGAGGCCGTAAATCGACGTGACGTTGAACGGGTTGCCGCCGACGAAGAGCGGGTGGAAGCTCAGGAAGACGCGCAGGCGCGGGTCTTGGACATGTTTAGAGGCGAGGCCGTAGATGGAGCGGTAGCTTTCAAGCTTGAACAACTGGGGCAGCAGCTTGGCCATATCGGTCCAGCTGTCGAAGGGGACATCGCCCAACTGTTCGAAGCCGACGGCGTAGATTTGCTGGGCTTGCGCCATGAAGCGTTCGTAGCCCGCCACATCGCCGGGCGAGATGCGCTGGACTTCGCGGCGCATGGCGTCCGCATCGGCGCAACAGGTGATGGTTTCGCCGTCGTTGAAGCGGAGCGTGTAGAACGGCGAGAGAGGGCGCAAGTCGACATCGTCGGACATCTTGCGGCCGCACAGCGTCCAAAGTTCTTCCAGGAGGAAGGGTGCGGTGATGATGGTCGGGCCGGCGTCGAACGTGAAGCCATCCTGGCGGAAGACGTAGGCCCGGCCGCCGGGGGCGTCGAGCTTTTCTAGGATGGTGACCTTATAGCCGCGCGCGCCCAAACGAATGGCGGCGGCCAGACCGCCAAAGCCGCTGCCGATGACGACGGCGTGCGGGCGCGATTCCGGGACGGGGTAGGTGGCGGCTGAGCGGGCAGAATGTGTCAACATAAGATGACATTTAAGAGTGTAAAGCTGACTTGCGCAAGGGTGAACTTGGGGTTGGCGCGTTAAATCGGACGGGAAATCAGTCGAATGGACGGTCCCCAATGACGCCGGCAATGCGCGCCGGGTTTTCTTCGTGCGCGAGATGGCCGAGAGCCGGAAGGCGGATCGCTCGGCTCGAGGGGACGAGGCGGCCAACGAGATGAGCGTCATCGGGGGAAATGGTGAGGTCGTTTTCCCCAATGACGAGCAGGAGTTGGGGCTTGAGGCGGGGGAGATCCCGCAGCAGGCTTTCCAGATCCCAGGAGGCCATCATGTTCAAGGTGGCGGAGACGTGCGGCGGGGAGGCGAAGAGGCGTTGGTACAAGGCGAGGCTCGTTTCCGGGATCACGGAACCGGTGCTTTTGAGAAGGCGTTCGACGGAGGACCGGTCGGAAGCGCTCCAGGCGAAGATCTGCGGGACGATTGGGTTAAGGGTCAGCAGCTTGGCGAGCGGTGAGAAGAGACGCGTGACGACTCCGCCGAAGGGGACGAAGGCGCCATTCAGCGCGACGATCGATTGCGGGTTGAGTTGGCCGTCGAGGCTCATGCGGGTGGCGATGGCGGCGCCGGCTGAATGGCCGACGGCGGTCTGTGGTTCGAGGTTCAGCGTGTCGAGCAGGGTGCGCAGGGCACGCGACATGCCGGTGATGGAGAGATCGCGGCGGCCGGTCAGCGACGTGAAGCCCTGTCCGGGCAGGTCGGGCGCGATGACCGTGTAGCGCTCGGCGAGCAAGGGGAGGAGGCCGGCCCAGGAATGGGTGGAGGCGCCGGTGCCGTGGAGGAGGAGAAGTGGCGGGCCAGTGCCTGCGACCTGCACATGCCAGCGGATGCCGGGTGTTTCAACGAGGCGGCTGGCGGCGCGATTGGGCCAATCGGACGCGTCTCGTTCGAAGTTCAATGGTTCCGGCATCGTCGAGGCCTTCCCGCCCGCGCGTAGATCAGCTTCGCGATCCGCTGCGGTCGTCCGGAGTGCTTCGGGCGGCGAAGACGGCTTGCGACAGCCGGGTGCTGTCGGCGTGCGGCAGGGGCAAATAGCGGGCCCCCATGGAGCGGGCGAGTTCTTCGGCTTCCGCGTTGCGGCGGGGCGAGGTGTCGATCAACAGCGTGTTGACGTGTAGCGCGCGCAAGTCGGCGGCGACGGCGAGCGCGTCGGTCATGGCCTGCTTGCGGCCGGGCTTGCCGTCGCGCGTGATGTTGGCCTTGCCGTCGGTGAGCAGCACGATGGTGGGGCTAATGCCCTTCTGCTTCTGACTGGCGGCGAGTTGGACGGCGGTGTCGAGGGCTGTGGCAAGCGGTGTGCCGCCGCCGCCGGGAAGTCCGGCGAGGCTACGGTTGGCGCGCGTGAGCGAGCGCGTTGGCGGCAGGAGCGTATCGGCGGTGGTGCCGCGGAAGGCGATCAACGCGACGCTGTCGCGGCGGACGTAGCATTCGGCCAGGATGATTTCGACGGCGCCTTTGGCTTCGGCAAGGCGGTGCAGTGCGCTCGACCCGGACGCGTCGACGACGAAGATCGTTGTCGAGGTCGTCTTTTGTTTGAAGCGGCTGATGCGGAAATCGTCGGCGCGGACTTCGATGCGCTCGCGGCCGTCCGGCAGGAGGAATGGTCCACCGCGCAGGCGGCGGCGGATGAGCTGCATGGGGGCTGCGGCGCGCAGTGTTTCGATGAGGGAAAGGACATTGCCGTTGCGCGGTTCGCCGCGACGGACGCCTGCGGGACGGCCGCGCAGTTTGGAGGCTTGGCTTGCGCCGGCCTTGCCGACCGATGGCGGCGCGCGGCCGGCGAGCTTCTGATCGGTGAGGGCCGCGAGGATGGCTTTTGGAATGGCAGCAGCTGCGGCGGCGAGCACGAGTTCCATATCTTCAGGCGTAATGGATTGTTCGGGTTGCGTGTCTTCGCCCTGGCTGTCGGTGGTCTCCGGCGCGTCGGCGTGCTGCGGTTCGGGTTCGGAGGCTTCTGGATTTTCGGGTGGGGCTTCCGTGGGCACGCGCGTGGCGCGGGGGCCAAGGACGAGGCGGGCGGCGACTTCGGCGTCGGCTGTGTTGGCTTCGTGACGGCCATCGAGGGCGGCTGAGATGCGCGCAACGGCAAGGGCGAGGATCGGCGCGCGGATGGAGATGATGCCGAGCGCGAGGCCGGCTTCGCAGAAGAGGTGCGCGAGGTTGGGGTCGGCTGAGGTGCGGCTCAGGAGGTCGCGGGCTTCTGCGACACGGCGCGGCCAATCGGGGGCGAGAGATGTGTCGCGCACACTCAGACCGTCCAGGTTCAGCCAGATGGCGAGACGGTCGCGCAAAGCGGTGGGGACGGTTTCCTCCGGTTCGACGCCTTCGTCGAGTGCGATGACGCCGAAGCGGGCGGGAAGTTTTGCGGAGAGGCCGTCGCGTTCCATCTGGACGCGGCCGTAGTCGATGGTGCGAACGATACGTGCGGTGCGGCCGCCGTCGAGGCGTTCGGCGGAGGGGATGACGAGGAGGCCGCCGTCGGCTTCGGCGAGGAGGCCGCGTTCTGCGACGGGGCGGCCTTGGGCCAGCGTGGCGGAGAGATCGAGGCCACCGAGCAGGCGATCGTCACCGGCGTTGAGGGGCAGGCGGCGGAAGGGCGTTTCGGGCGCGAGCAGAGATTTTAAATGGGCGAGCCATGCGTCGCGCACGGGGCCGGAGCGGGCGCGCAGCACGATGCCGCCGACGCCGTGCGGTGCAACGGCTGCGATCGCCGCTGCGAGGCACGCGTCGGTCCAGGCGGTGGTGGGCGTGGCCGCTTCGGTGGTCATGAGACGAGGCGTTCTCCTGCGCCGCCGAAGAGATCGCTGACGGCGCGTTCGACACGTGCGCCGCTATCGGGGCTGGAGAGCGGCGTGCGGCGGAGGCGGTGGCGGAGCGCCATGGGGGCAACGCGGCGCAGGTGGACGTCGTCAATGGCTGCGGCGCCTTCGAGGGCGGCGAGCGCGCGGGCGGCGCGGATGAGGGTGAGTTCGCCGCGCAGGCCGTCGGTGCCGACTTCGGCGCAGAGTTGGGCGGAGCGTTCGAGCGCGTGGTCGCTCGTCGGGATGCCGGGAACGCGGGCGCGGGCGGCGACGATGTGATTGCGCAGGCGGTCTTCGTCGGCGGCGAAGCGGGCGATGAAGGCATCGGTGTCGCGCTCGAAGTCATCGCGGCGGCGAACCACTTCGATGCGGGTTTTGAGGTCTTCGGGCGTGCGCACCTCGACGGACATGCCGAAGCGGTCAAGGAGCTGCGGGCGCAGTTCGCCTTCTTCGGGATTGCCGGTGCCGACGAGAACAAATTTTGCCGCGTGGCGGATGCTCAGGCCTTCGCGTTCGACGACGTTTTCGCCGGAGGCTGCGACATCAAGCAGGAGATCGACGAGGTGGTCTTCGAGGAGGTTGACTTCGTCGATGTAGAGGAAGCCGCGGTGGGCGCGGGCGAGCAAGCCCGGTTCGAAGGCTTTCTCGCCGTGGACGAGGGCGCGTTCGAGATCAAGGGCGCCGACGACGCGGTCTTCTGTGGCCCCCAGGGGGAGATCGACGACCGGCACCGGCACCATGGCGGTTTCATCGCCGTCCTTGGGGGCGGTGTTGAAGCGGCAGCCGGCGACGACGGGCATCGGCGGCAGGAGAGCCGCCAATGCGCGCACGGTTGTGGACTTGCCCGTGCCGCGATCGCCGAAGACCAGGACGCCGCCGACGGATTGGTCGATGGCGGCGATGAGAAGGGCGAGTTTCATCTCGTCCTGGCCGACGATGGCGGAGAAAGGAAAAATAGCGGGCATAGGTCGTTGCTTTCAGCGTTCGTGGTTGTGGCTTAGCCGCGCGCGATGACGAAGTCGCGCAGCACGTTGGTTTCGAGTTGGAGTTCGTCGAGGCGATGTTTCAAGACGTCGCCGATGGAGACCACGCCGATCAGTTCGCCGTTCTGCTGGACGGGCATGTGGCGGAAGCGGCGCTGGGTCATGATCTTGGCGACTTGGGCGATGGGGTCTTCGGGCGCGCAGGTGACGACGGCGCGGGTCATGAGATCGCCGACGAGCATGCGTGTGAGGCTGTCGCCGTGGGTGGCGAGGCCGTTGGCGATGTCGCGCTCGGAGATGATGCCTTCAAGTTTGCCGGAGGGGCCGATAACGACGAGGGCGCCGACGGCGTCGGATTTCATTTTCTGGGCAAGCGCAAGAATGCTGTCGGAGGCTTTGACGGCTTTGACGGCCGAGCCTTTGTCTTTCAGGATGTCGGAGACTTTCATGGCGTAGCTCCTGTGCAATCCACCGAAAACGTCGAAATACCCGGCGTGCGCACGCCGGAGGGCTGCGAGGATTTCAATCCCGTCGCCGGGAGTGACCATGCTGGCTTCACGTTGGTCGTCGAGGCCGATGAGGCCGGGGAGTTCGTCGATGGTGAAGAGGATGTCTTCGCTGGCGTCGTGGTGGCCGAGAAGAATGACGGCGGGGATGCCGGCGACGCGGGCGGTTTTGGCGCCGTGGGGTGTGGCTTCGAGGGCGATGCAGGAGGCGGGATCGAGTCCAAGTTTTTCGACGGCCTGCTGGTAGACAGTGAGCAGGCTTTCTTCGCCGTCATCCGTCTCGGGCGCGGTGATGCAGGAAATCAGGCGCTTCGACCCTTCGCCAAAAAGGTGAGCCATGAGGTGTTCGACCTCCGGCTTGGGGAGGGCGGAGACGATGGCGATCTTGACGCCTTCCTGGCGCGCGGCAGAGGCCAATTCGCGGGCACCGGGGCGGGGATCGAGATAGTCCTTGTCGATCAATTCGCGGGCGACAGTGCCGGAGTGGCGGGTCATGACGTCGATCAGGCGCTCGAAGTCGTCGGAGCTGCGTCCGTGGCCGAGGTTTTGGCGGACGAAGTGGCGGTAGCGGTCGCGGCGGCGGGCGTGTTGGCGGAGCGCGCCATAGGCGGCGCGCGTGCAGGACCATGTGTAGCCGGCGGATTGGACGACATGATTGAGGACCGAGCGCTCTAGTGCGTCCGTTTCGGCGATGACGCCATCGGCGCGCAGGATGATGCCCTGGAGGTTCATGGGGCCGCACCCGGCGTGGCTGTCAGCGTGCGGGTCCAGCGCAGCCATTGATCGGTGACGTGGGCAATGAGCGAGCCCAACAGGGCCGCGGCTATCGCTTCCCATGGGCCGCCGGTGAGGGCCACACGCAAGGCGAGGATGAGAAACAGGCCGGCTGCCAGGGAGGCGACAATCTCCAAGGGCGAAGGGCCGGCGTTCATGCGGCGGCGGAGCGCGAAGAACGCAAGGAGTTCGAGCGCCATCAACCCTAGAATGATGTCGGTGATCAAGCCGCTGGAAAATGCGTCCTGCATGCTGCGTCGACCTCACCTTCGCCTGTCCGGCCCGGCTGTTCTTCGTTCTTTGCCCGGGTTCGATCATGGCGGCCAGCCCCGTGTCGTCTCAGGGGGGCACCACGCCGAGCAGGTGCGCCATATCTTTCACGAAAATCCTCATGTGCGCCATCGGCTTCGCTTTGACCAGCTTCTTGTGCATGTAGGCCTGCCAGGTGAGCATTTGCACATCCGGATCCTTGCACATGGTTACGAAGCGCTCGCGGCGGGCGTCGTTGGCGTACCAGAACCGCTGCATCATGCCGAGGACCCAGAATACCCGTCCATGCGCCTTCATGAAGCGCTTGCGGGCGGTGGCTAAGTGACGGGCGTCGCCCGTGCGCAATGCCTCGGCGACGCTTTCAGAGACGATCCGGCCGCAGAGCATGGCGTAATAGATCCCTTCGCCGGAGGCGGGGGCGACAACGCCGGCCGCGTCGCCGGCGACGATGACGTTGCGGCCGTTGTCCCAGCGTTTGCGCGGACGCAGCGGAATGGGCGCGCCTTCCTTGCGGATGGTCTCATGGCCGGCCATGCCGATCTCATTGCGCAGGTCGGCTACGGAGCCGCGCAGCGAGAAGCCCTTATGGGCAGTGCCGGTGCCGATGCTCGTGGTGTCGCCGTGGGGGAAGACCCAGGCGTAGAAATCGGGCGAATAGCGGCCGTTGTAATAGACGTCGCAGCGGCGGGCTTCGAAGACTGCGCCGTCGGCGGGTTTCGGGCTCTTGACGATCTCGTGGTAGGCGAACACGAAGGGCGGCGCCTCTTCTTTAGGTAGGGCCTGGCGGGCGACCGCGGAGGACGCGCCGTCGGCGCCGATGACGTATTGGGTGCGGACGGTTTCAGTGGTTTCAAAGCCGTCGTCGAGGCGCTTTTTGAACGTGACGCGGACGGTGCCGCCGCTCTCGATTTCCAAGCTCTCGAAAGTGCCCGTGCGGCGCTGGGCGCCGGTGCGGGCGGCGCGGTCGCGCAGCCACTCGTCGAAGTGTTCGCGGTCGACCATGCCAACGAAGCCGCCGTCGATGGGCATATCGGCCTTGCGGTCCATGGGCGAGACGATGCGGGCGGATTGGATGCGGGCGACGATCAGGTCGTCGGGAATGTCGAATTCCTTGATGGCAATTGGCGGAATGGCACCGCCGCAGGGCTTGATGCGGCCTGCGCGGTCGAGGAGTAGAACGGAAAAGCCATTGGCGGCGAGATCAGTAGCGGCCGTGGCGCCGGCTGGTCCACCGCCGATAATGACGGCATCGAACGTTTCCATCGAACTACCTTTATGGTGATCGTTTCTAGATTGCCGACCCTGCCTTGGCGACGTCCGCTACCGGGCGGGCAAAGACAGGTTTTTCTGGTGATTTGACTTCGACGATCGCGCGCACGCCGAGCATGGCGGCCGCGAGGAACAACATGGCTTCGGCGGCAAAGACGACCGTGAAGGCGTCGGCTGGTTCGGTGACCAGGCCGCGGATCAGATCGGCTGATGCGGCGCCGACGAATCCGCCGGCTCCGAAGGCAATGGCTTGAGCTGCGCCCCACAGACCCATGCGGATGCCTTCGCGCTTTTCGCGGCCGGCTCCGGCCAAGCTCATCATGGTGGCGATCGCGGCGACGGCGAAGGCGCCGTTGGCGAAGCCAAGCGCGATGACGGTTGCGGTCAACGGCCAATGGGGTGCGAAGAGACCGGCCAAGACGAGGCCTAAGAGGGCAATGGCCGAGGCGATGCAACCGCCGACGGTCCAAGCGCGCAACGAGCCGAAGCCGACGCGGGGATGGGCGCAGATGGCGACGAGCGCCATGCCGAGAAAGACGCCCGAATGCTGATGGCCGGCGAGCTTGGTCGATTCGGCGGGGTTCATGCCGAAGGCGAAACCTGCGAAGGGTTCGAGGATCAAATCCTGCATGCTGTAGGCCAACATGGAGACGAACACGAAAATGGTGAAGCGGCGGGCCTGCGGCTCGTCCCAGACTTCGGCGAGCGCGGTGCGGAACGCTGTTTTGGTTTCGGCGTCGGTGGGTTCGGAGGCAGTGGCCGGTGCAGCGGCAGCGCGCGCGGGTTCGACGCCCCAAAGCGCGAGGATCGAGACGACGAGCGCGATGACGGAAACCGTTGCTGTGACGGTGACGAGGCGCGTCAGGGTGAAGGGCGCAAGGAAGCTTGAGGCGGTGATGGTGGTCACGACGAAGCCGGCGATCATCATCATCCACACGATGGTGGCGGCGGGTGCGCGGCGGTCGGGATGGACGAGCGTGGCGAGGAGGGCGAGCAAGTTGGTCCCTGCCGCACCGACGCCGATGCCGATGAGGGTGAAGGCGAGAACGGCGAGCGCTAGTCCCGGCCAGTAACTTGTCGCCATCAGTGCGACCGCAAGGGCGGCGGCTGCGCCGCCAAGTCCGAGCGTCGCTATTCCAAAGATGATCCACGGTGTGCGGCGGCCGCCAGTGTCGGCACCGTAGCCCCAGCGGGGACGCAGGAATTGCAGCGCATAGTGCCAGGCAACGAGTGCGCCGGGCAGCGCTGCGGCGAGCGCCAATTCAACGACCATCACGCGATTGATGGTGGATGTGGTGAGAACGATAATCGAGCCCAGGGCTGTTTGCACCAGGCCCATCCGGATGATGCCGAGCCAGCCGAGATTGGGGGCACCGATATCTGACTGTGTCATGGGACGATACCAATTTCAGGGCGGATGGCGACGGCGGCGATCATCATGCCGGTGACGTAAAGCGTGATGCCGGTGGCGTTGTACCAGGGTGCGCGGCCGCGCGGGTCGGAGACGAGGACGGTCATCAGACCCAGCTGCAGGAAAAGAACGAGACCGACGAGTACGGCGGAAACCATTTGTCCCCAGTGAACAAGGAGGAGCACGACGAGGAACTGGGGCAGCGCCATGACGATGCAGGCGAGGCGGGCCGCACGGTCGGGTCCGAGTTGGACAGGGAGTGAGCGGAGGCCGAGTTTGGTGTCACCTTCAATCGACTTGAAGTCGTTCAAGGTCATGATGCCGTGGGCGCCAATCGAGTACAGCGCGGCCAATGAGAGCACTTCGTTGCTGGGCAGGGCTGCCGACATGACAAGCGCGCCGGTAAACCAGGGCAGGCCTTCGTAGCACGCGCCGACGGCGGCATTGCCGAACCAGCCATTTTTCTTCAGGCGAACGGGCGGCATCGAGTAGGCCCAGGCAAGGAGGAGGCCGACAACGGTCGCGATGAAGCCCCAGACACCGAGGAACGTCGAGACGGCGAGGGAGAGGAGCGTCCAAACAATCGCGATATAGAGGCCCATGCGGCCTGGGATGCGGCCGGAGGGAATGGGCCGGTTCGGTTCGTTGATGGCATCGACGTGGCGGTCAAACCAATCGTTGACGGCTTGCGAGGTGCCGCAGACGAGGGGGCCGGCGAGCAGGATGCCGACGATGACGAGCGGCCAGCGATCGAGTGAGCCATCGAAGCCCGAGGAGACGACGCCACAGGCAAGGGCCCACATCGGCGGAAACCAGGTGATTGGCTTCAACAGCTCGAGCACCGCGGAGGGTTCGAGACGCGACACTGTGAGTGCGGGCGTTGTCATGGATGGACGCTAATGCGGCGCCCGAAAAGTGTCAATTCAGGATTACACTATCGCGTGTCAAAATTTTTTACATGGGGCGGTTGTTTATAAGCAGCATGACATCGCGACGGCTGCAGCACGTCGAGGTTGCTTGTCACGGTTGAGGCCGCCGGCGCGCCGCGATTTACTCGTCGCGGTCGCCGTCGAGATCGCCCATGCCGTGGCGGCGGAGCTTCGAATAGAGGCCCTGGCGGCTGAGGCCTAACATTTCCGCGGCCGAGGCGCGATTGTCGTCGGTCAGTTCGAGGGCGGCTTCGATGCACAGCCGCTCGATCATGTCGGTGGACTCGCGCACGAGTTCCTTCAGCGGCACGCGGCCGACGAGTTCGGTCAATTGTTCGACCGAGCGGGGCAGGGCGCGGCGGCCGTTGATGGCGGTGTCGGGGCGGCGGGCGACGCGGCGCAGTGTCATGCCGAGACAGGGCTGTTCGCCACTAGTTACGGAGACGGCGGAAACTTCCACGTCTTCGGCCGAGCCGTATTCACCGCGCACGACAGTCGAGAAATTGCGAATCTCGCCGCGCTCCTTGAGATTCTTGCTGAGCACGGACATGTCGATGGGGTGGCGGCCGATCCAGCGATCGACGAGTTCGCCGCGCAATTGCTCTTCGGTGGCGAGTTGCGTCAATTCGATGAAGGCGGCGTTGGCGGTGAGGATGCGGCGCTCGGGGTCGGTCACGACAAAGCCGTCGGGCAGGCGCTGGACGACATCGAACAGGCTCGAGCGCGACTTCATCCAAGCGGAGGCGTTGGCCGCCGTGGGCGACAGGCGGATGAGTATATTGGACGTATTTTCCTGACGGAA
The DNA here is from genome assembly GCA_002279935.1 of Hyphomicrobium sp. 12-62-95. Classification (GTDB taxonomy): domain Bacteria; phylum Pseudomonadota; class Alphaproteobacteria; order Rhizobiales; family Hyphomicrobiaceae; genus JAGVSR01. Next base: position 60,096 of record NCCZ01000010.1, read on the forward strand.
CAGGGAGGCTCCGACGAGGAGATCGACTTTGGCGTCGTCGAGGCGAACGATCACATCTTCGGCCTGGCCGCCGGTTTTCAGCGCGGCGATGAAAGCCTGAATCTTGCGCTGGCCTTCACCATCGAACAGTTCGTGGAAATTGCGGCCTGTCAGGCGGCGTGCGGCGCGGCCGAGAAGCTTGGAGGCTGCGGGATTCGACTCGACGATGCGGTTCGTGGCTGCATCGATGATGAGTACGGCTTCCGACGAGATCTGGAACAATAGGCGGTAGCGCGTTTCGGCGTGCCGAAGGCGCGCATATTCGCGCTCCATGGTTTGCTGCGTTTCGACGAGGCGCTGTTGCAGAGCGGCGAGCGCGCGCAAATCGCGGCCGATGGCAACGATCTTGCCGGAGGTGCCGATGTGTACGGCTGAATAGCGGATAGGGATTTCGCCGCTACGGGCGACGGGATGGTTGACCTGCCGCCAAGGCTGGGCGGCGGCGCCGGGCGCATCGCGAAGCATGTCTTCGATTTTGTTGCGGCTGTCGGCTGCGACGGTGTCGATCCAGCGCTGGCCAACCCAACTGGCGCAGCCATCGCGCAGGAGCTCTTCGCTGCCGAGCGCTACGTCGCGAATGACGCCCTTGCTGTCGATCACCAAAGCGATATCGGCAGCGGCGGTCAGTAACCTTGCAGCCGATTCCGCATCAATTTCGCCCAGGTGCCGCTTGGGAGCCCGGAACGGTTCGACGCGCTTGGTCGGCACTCGAATTTCCATAAAGATACCGCAACCTTTGCTTTCGGGCGGGTGGTTATATCGTGTTGATCTTGGTGGTCAACATAGAGCGCAACTGCAGTATGGCGTGGCGTCCGTCTTCGGACATCGCGTCGGCGCCGACGCGGGCGGCCAATTCGGGATTCTCGAGGAAGATGTTACCTCCCACGAGCACGACCACCGACTTGTTCACAGAACTCTTGCGAATGGCTTGGATGGACGCCGGCACGCTTTCGAGCACAGCACTGCCTCCGACGGATAAGCCGACTACGTCAAAGTGTTGAGCGCGAACGAGGCGCGAGATGTCGCGCACGTCTTTGGGCGCCGAACTGCTGCAATCCCAACCGAAGCGGCGGAAGTGTTCTTCGACGATCATCAGTCCGAGGGTGTGTTGTTCGCCGGGCGTCGTGAGCAGCAGAATGCGGCGGCCTTCGAAGGCCTGCGCGTTCTCGCGCTCGAATTCCGGGCTCAGCTCGTGCACGATTTGCTGGAGGCGAGCCATGCCGATGGTAACATCGGTGAAGCAGCACTGGTCGGCCTTCCACATTTCGCCGAGTAAACGAGCGGTGGGCGCGAGCAGTTCCATAAAAATGGCATCGATGGGAACGCCCTGGTTGCGCAGGGCGTCGATGTAGGCGGAAGCGACCGAGGTATCGTGCTCGATCACGATGCGCGCCAGTTCTGAGATGTCTTCGGCGTTGACGTGAAGAAGCGTGGGGGCATTTTCGCGGGCCGCGCTGGTGCGATGGACCATCATCAGCCGGGGGATGACCTCCGACTCGATGGTGCGGCCCAACATGGCGCGATTGAATTCCTGGACGGCCGGCGCTGATGCGGCCGCACCTTCGCTGCTTGGCGCGCCTTCGCAGGACTGCCATTCGCCAAACGCTTCAATGAGTTGCCGCGACCCGGGCATTGGGCGTGCTCCTCCCGTACTGGCCTCGCAACACCGGTTTTCGGTGTGGTTGCTTCCTTTAGGCCGTTCCAGGATGGACCCGCAGTGTCGTTGCTCGTCGTGTAAAAATGCCGATCTGTCTGATTCAAGCATTTATTTAGTTCGGGCACCATCGCGAAAGTGCTTCATTCAAAGACCCCCCGCGCAAAAATGTAAAGCGAAAATTACGTCAACTTAGGTTGACATCTCTTCCGGGGCGGTCGTACTGTCGGTCTGCAAGGTCGCAGGTTCACTGCACCAGCGCGGGGCGAGGCAAACGTGACGGGCACTCCCGATACCCACCGGACGGCAAGCCGGTCCCTTTACACAGCGGAGGAGCGCCGCCGCCGTGATGCGTCTCCTTGGACGCTCGTGCAGGGCATTCTCGCGCCGGTACAGTTTTTCGTTTTCCTGGTCAGCCTGTGGCTCGTCGTGCGCTTTCTCATGACGGGCGAGGGCGAGACGGCAGCCACGATCTCAGTCGTGGTTAAGACGTTCGTGCTCTATACCATCATGATCACCGGCTCGATCTGGGAAAAAGACGTTTTCGGCCGCTATCTCTTTGCGCCGGCGTTCTTCTGGGAAGACGTAGTCAGCATGCTCGTGCTGGCGCTGCACACCGCCTACCTCTATGCGGTCTTCACGGGTTGGCTCGGCGTCGAGGGGCAGATGTGGCTGGCACTGGCCGCCTATGCGACCTACATCGTCAATGCCGCGCAGTTCGTTTGGAAGTTGCGCATGGCGCGCCTGCAGGGCGCTTCGTCATCTTCGGTGCCGCCAACGGGTGCGGAGGTGGCGTCATGACGAGCGTTCTCGCCAGCGCCAAGGCGCTATCGAAGGAAGCGTGCGCGACGGGCGAACGGCCGGTGCTGCGCGAGCGCGGACAGCGCGAAGTTTTCTGTGGATTAACGGGCATCATCTGGCTGCACCGGAAAATCCAGGATGCGTTCTTCCTTGTTGTGGGTTCGCGCACGTGTGCGCATCTCATTCAATCGGCGGCTGGCGTGATGATTTTTGCCGAGCCGCGGTTCGCCACCGCCATTCTCGATGAGCGGGATCTGGCAGGCCTGGCGGACGCGAATGAAGAGTTGGACCGCGTGGTCGGGCGTTTGCTTGAGCGGCGTCCCGACATCCGGATGCTCTTTCTTGTGGGCTCGTGCCCGTCGGAAGTGATCAAGCTCGATCTGTCGCGGGCGGCCGAGCGGCTGTCGGTGCAGCACGCGCCGAACGTGCGCATTTTGAACTACTCAGGCTCGGGAATCGAGACGACGTTCACGCAGGGTGAAGATGCGTGCCTTGCCTCGCTCGTGCCGCAACTGCCGGAGCGGACTGAGACGACGCCGCACTTGCTGGTCGCCGGGGCTCTGGCCGACATCGTCGAAGATCAGTTCCGGCGCATCTTTAGCGAACTTGGGATGACGGATGTGGCGTTCCTCCCGCCGCGCAAGTCGTCCGATTTGCCGGCCGTCGGGCCCGGTACGCGTGTCCTCCTCGCGCAACCGTTCCTGACGGATACGACGGCACGCCTGCAGGAGCGGGGCTGCGAAATTCTGACGGCCGCGTTCCCGTATGGCGTCGAAGGCACCATGGCTTGGCTGTGGACGGTGGCCGATCTGTGGGGCGTGCCGCGGGCGCGTTTCGACGAAGTCGTCGCACCGGCGGCAGTGCGGGCGCGGAAGGCTTTGGACGCGCACAAGTTCCGGCTTGCGGGCAAGCGCGTGTTCTTCTTCCCCGACAGCCAGCTCGAAATTCCACTGGCCCGCTTCCTCCACGAAGAGCTCGACATGATCCCTGTCGAAGTGGGCACGCCGTATCTGAACCAGAAGCAGATGGCGTTCGATCTGGCAAAGCTGCCGGCGGACACGCTGGTGAGCGAGGGTCAAGATGTGGAGCGGCAACTCGATCGCTGCCGCGAAGCCAAGCCCGATCTGATCGTGTGCGGCCTGGGGCTTGCCAATCCGCTGGAAGCGGAAGGTTTCACGACGAAGTGGTCGATTGAGCTGCTGTTCACGCCTGTGCAGGGCTTCGAGCAGGCGGGCGATCTGGCGGAACTCTTCACGCGTCCGCTGGTGCGGCGCACGCGGTTGGAGGTCTAGACCATGCAATTGACCGTCTGGACCTACGAAGGACCTCCCCACATCGGCGCGATGCGCATCGCCAACTCCATGGATGGCCTGCATTACGTGCTGCATGCGCCGCAGGGCGACACGTATGCCGATCTCCTGTTCACGATGATCGAGCGGAACGATAAGCGTCCGCCCGTCACTTACACGACGTTTCAGGCGCGCGATCTGGGCGGCGATACGGCGGAACTGTTCAAGTCGTCGGCAAAGGCTGCGTACGATCGCTTCCGGCCCGACGCCATGATCGTTGGCGCATCGTGCACGGCGGAACTCATTCAGGACGATCCGGGCGGGTTGGCGAAGGCGCTGGCGCTCGACTGCCCCGTCATTCCGCTCGATCTGCCGGCGTACCAGAAGAAAGAAAACTGGGGCGCGGCGGAGACGTTCTATCAGCTCGTGCGCGCGTTTGCGGGCACGCGTATACCGGCGCCGGGTACTGAGCGTCCGCAGAGGGCGGCCGGTGAGCGCGCACGCTGCAATATTCTGGGGCCGACGTCGCTGGGCTTTCGCAATCGCGACGATGTGACGGAAATTCTCCGCTTGCTCGCCGACCTCAAGATCGAAGTCAACGTGGTGGCACCGCAGGGCGCGCGGCCGACGGATCTCACGCGGTTGCCGGATGCCGATTTCAACATCGTTCTTTATCCGGAAGTGGCGCAGAACGCGGCCAACTGGCTGAAGCGCACGTTCGGGCAGCCGTTCACGACGACGGTGCCGATCGGGGTTGCGGCAACGCGGGCCTTCGTCAAGGAAGTCTGCGAGTTGGCTGGCGTCGACTCAACTGCGTTCCTTTCGCGCGAGCGGTCGCGGCTGCCGTGGTATTCGCGCAGCATCGACTCGACGTACTTGACGGGCAAGCGGGTCTTTATCTTCGGTGACGCGACGCATGCGATTGCGGCTGCGAAAGTGGCCAATAGCGAACTTGGCTTCAAGGTCGTGGGACTGGGAACGTATTCCCGCGAGTTTGCCCGCGATGTGCGCGAGGCCGCGAAAGAGTATGGCGTCGAGGCGCTGATCACCGACGATTATCTGGAAGTCGAACAGGCGGTGCGGGATCTGCATCCCGAACTCGTGCTGGGCACGCAAATGGAGCGGCACATCGCCAAGCGGCTCGGCGTGCCGTGCGCGGTGATTTCGGCGCCGATCCATGTTCAGGATTTCCCGGCACGGTATGCGCCGCAGATGGGCTTTGAAGGCGCGAACGTGCTCTTCGATACCTGGGTGCATCCGCTGATGATGGGCCTTGAAGAGCATCTCCTGCAGATGTTCCGCGACGACTTCGAATTCCACGATGGCGCCGGTCCCTCGCATCTGGGCGGACATGGTGGGGCGCGCGAAACGGTGGCGGACGTGCCGGCCGCCGTGGTTGCCGCTGCTCCTTCGGCCGACACGATTGTACTCGAGACGCCTGTCGCCGCTGCCGCCGAAGGACCCGGCGGCTGGGCGGCAGATGCGGAAAAGGAACTCGGCAAGATCCCGTTTTTTGTCAGAGGCAAGGCACGACGCAACACCGAACGCTACGCCGCCGAACGCGGTATCCGAACCATAACCCTTGAGACCTTGTATGAAGCAAAGTCCCACTACAGCCGCTGACCCGGTCTCCATCCGGGTGGTGATCGTGACGATGGACAGCCATCTGGCTGCCGCGGCCGATCGCGCGCGGCGCGTGCTGGAGCCGTCGCTTCCCGGGCTCAAGATCAGCCTGCACGCTGCGGCCGATTGGGAGAATGACCCAGCGTCGCTGCAGCGGTGCAAGGACGACGTCGCGAAGGGCGACATTGTCTTCGCGAACATGCTGTTCATGGAAGATCACATCCACGCGATCCTTCCCGATCTGCAGGCGCGTCGGGACCACTGCGATGCCATGATCGGCTGTCTGTCGGCCGGCGACGTCATCAAGCTGACGCGGCTGGGGTCGTTTTCGATGAACGGGGAGCCCGGCGGCGCGATGGCGTTGCTGAAGCGGCTGCGCGGCTCATCGAAGGACAAGAAGCAGTCGTCGGGCGAGTCGCAGATGGCGATGCTGCGGCGCATCCCGAAGATTTTGCGCTTCATTCCGGGCCCTGCCCAGGATGTTCGCGCTTACTTCCTGACGCTGCAATACTGGTTGGCGGGTTCGGAAGAAAACGTCGTCAACATGATCCGCTTTCTGGTGGACCGGTATGCCGACGGTGAGCGCAAGGCGCTGCGCGGTACGCTCAAGGCGGCGCTGCCGGTCGTTTATCCCGATGTGGGACTTTATCATCCAGATCTGCCGCAGCGGATGACGGAAAAGCTCTCCGAGCTTCCGGCGGAGGGAACGCGCGGCCGGGTCGGCGTTCTCGTCATGCGGTCGTATTTGCTGGCCGGCAATACGGCGCACTACGACGGCGTGCTCGCGGCGCTAGAAGCGCGCGGTTTGAATGTGGTGCCGGCGTTCGCGACGGGTCTCGATGCGCGGCCGGCGGTGGAGAAATTCTTCCAGCAGAACGGGCGGACGACTGTCGATGCGGTGGTGTCGCTGACCGGGTTCTCGCTTGTCGGCGGCCCGGCGTACAACGATGCCAAGGCGGCGGAAGACATGCTGTCGGGGCTCGATGTGCCTTATCTCGCCGCGCATGCGGTGGAGTTTCAGTCGCTCGAGCAGTGGGGCGCGTCGGAACGCGGCCTGATGCCGATCGAGCAGACCATCATGGTCGCGATCCCGGAACTCGACGGGTCGACTGGGCCGATGGTGTTTGGCGGACGGTCGGATGCGGCCGGTGAAGCCTGCACCGGATGCGAGCGGCGCTGCGTATTCGCCAAGGGCGATACCGAACGCAATATGCACGTGTGCATCGACCGGGCGGAAATGCTCGCCTCCCGCGTTGAGCGGATGGTGGCCCTACGGCGCAGCCAGCGCGCGGAACGCAAGCTTGCCATTGTGCTGTTCAACTTCCCGCCCAACAGTGGTGCGATCGGTTCGGCGGCGTTCTTGTCGGTCTTTGCATCGCTCTACAACACGCTGAAGTCGTTGAAGGAGGCGGGTTACACCGTCAACCTGCCGGCGAGCGTGGATGCGTTGCGCAATGAGATCATCACGGGCAACGCGGCGGTTTATGGGACGGTGGCGAATGTCGTCGCCAAGATCCCGGCCGATACGCATGTGCGGCGGCAGAAGTGGCTGAAAGAGATCGAAGGCCAGTGGGGCGCGGCACCGGGCCGGGCGCAGAGCGACGGGCAGTCGATTTTCGTGCTCGGCGCGCAGTATGGAAATGTGCTCGTCGGATTGCAGCCGGCGTTCGGGTACGAAGGCGACCCGATGCGGTTGCTGTTTGAAAAGAGCTTTGCGCCGACGCATGCGTTTGCCGCGTTTTACCGCTACTTGCGCGACGAGTTTGGCGCGCATGCGGTGCTGCATTACGGCACGCACGGCGCTTTGGAATTCATGCCGGGTAAGCAGGCGGGGCTCTCGGGCTCGTCGTGGTCGGACCGGTTGATCGGCGACATGCCGAACTTCTATCTTTATGCGGCGAACAATCCGTCGGAAGGCACGATCGCGAAGCGCAGGGCGGCTGCTACGCTGATCAGCTATCTGACGCCGCCGATCTCGGCAGCGGGTCTTTATCGCGGGCTTCTGGATCTGAAGGCCTCGATCGAGCGCTGGCGCGGCCTGGAGCCGGAAGCGGATTGCGAGCGCGAGCAGCTTTTGCCGGTGATCCAGGCGCAGGCGTCGCAGGTGGAATTGGCGGCGGCCGAGCCGGCGTGGGCGCTTGGCGATGCGGAATCGCAGGTCGCCAAGTTGTGGGCATCGGTGCTGGAACTTGAATATACGCTGATCCCGAACGGGCTGCATGTGATCGGCGAGCCGATGACGGCGGCGGAGCGGCTCGATCTTCTGAAGGCCGCTGCGGAAGCCCGTCCCGATTATCATGCGGCGGAAGCGACGCTCGAAGCCATCGTTGCCGGCGCGCGGCCTGAGGATGCGCTGGCGCGGACAACGCGCGACAAGAGCCCCGAGGCGCTGGACGCGGTGCGAGCGTTGTCGGAGATGAACCGGCTGCTTTCGGAAGAGCATGAACTCGGCGCACTGGTGCATGCGCTGGATGGCAGCTTCGTGCGGCCGGCGCCTTCGGGCGATCTCATTCGCACACCGGCCATTCTGCCGACGGGGCGCAATCTGCATGGGTTCGACCCGTTCCGCATCCCGAGCGCGTTTGCGGTCGCAGACGGCGCACGGCAGACCAACCGTCTACTGGAGCGTTATCGCATCGATGGCAATCCGTTGCCCGAAACCGTGGCGCTGGTTCTTTGGGGGACGGACAACCTGAAGACCGAAGGCGGGCCGATTGCGCAGGCGCTGGCTTTGATGGGCGCCAAGCCGCGGTTCGACGGCTATGGACGGCTGTGTGGCGCCGATCTCATTGCGCTGGAACAGCTCGGCCGTCCGCGCATCGATGTGGTGGTGACGCTGTCGGGCATCTTCCGCGATCTCTTGCCGTTGCAGACGAAGCTGCTGGCCGAGGCCGCATGGCTGGCCGCGTCGGCGGATGAGCCGGCGGAGATGAATTTCGTCCGCGCGCACGCGCTGGCCTACATGCAGGCCAAGGGCGTCGACATGGAAACGGCGTCGCTGCGGGTGTTCTCGAATGCCGACGGGGCTTATGGCGCCAACGTCAATCAGCTGATCGAGGAAGGCACCTGGCAGGACGGGGATGAGCTGGCTGAGACCTACTCTCGGCGCAAGAGCTTCGCCTATGGCCGCTCGGGCAAGCCGGAGCAGCAGTCGGCGCTTCTGGAAAGCGTGTTGTCGAATGTGAAGCTCGCGTATCAGAATTTGGAATCGGTGGAAGTGGGCATCACAACCATCGATCACTACTTCGATACGCTGGGCGGCATCAGCCGTGCCGTGCAGCGGGCGAGCGGCAAGGAAGTTCCGGTCTACATCGGCGATCAGACGCGGGGCGAAGGTCTCGTGCGCTCGCTGTCGGAACAGGTGGCGCTGGAGACGCGGACGCGGACGCTCAATCCGAAGTGGTACGAGGGCATGCTGAAGCACGGCTACGAAGGCGTGCGGCAGATCGAGGCTCAAGTGACTAACACGCTCGGCTGGTCGGCGACGACGGGGCAGGTGGCACCCTGGGTCTATCACCAGATTACGGAAACTTTCGTTCTCGACCCTGAAATGCGCGAACGCCTCGCGGCTTTGAACCCGACGGCGTCCGCGAAGGTCGCGAACAGACTGCTCGAAGCACACGAGCGCAACTACTGGACGCCGGAACCCGGCGTTCTGGAAGCCCTGAGGAACGCAGGCGCTGATCTCGAGGACCGTCTCGAAGGCGTCGGAGTGGAGGTTGCCGCATGACGGCCACGGTATTTAAGAGTGCTGCGCTGAAAGAGCGTGGGCGGGTCGGTGACGGGGAAGGCAGCGTGCAGGTCCACATGGATCCGCGCGTGGCAATTCCGACGACGGCCAAGGTCTTTGCCGTGTACGGCAAGGGCGGCATCGGTAAGAGCACGACATCGTCGAACTTGTCGGCGGCGTTTTCCAAGCTCGGCAAGCGGGTGCTGCAGATCGGGTGCGATCCCAAACACGACTCGACGTTCACGCTGACGAAGGCGTTGATGCCGACGGTGATCGACGTGCTCGAGCAGGTGAACTTCCACACGGAAGAGCTGCGCGTCGAGGACTTCGTTTATGAGGGCTACAACGGCGTTCTGTGCGTGGAGGCGGGCGGTCCGCCGGCGGGCACGGGTTGCGGCGGGTATGTGGTTGGTCAGACGGTGAAGCTTTTGAAAGAGCATCACCTGCTGGATGAAACCGATGTCGTGATCTTCGACGTGCTGGGCGACGTGGTGTGCGGTGGGTTTGCCTCGCCACTGCAGCATGCTGAGCGCGGGCTCATCGTGTGCGCGAACGATTTCGACAGCATTTTTGCGATGAACCGGATCGCGGCTGCAATCCAGGCGAAGGCGAAGAATTACGGCATCCGGATCGGCGGCGTGATCGCAAACCGCTCCAAGGCGACGGATCAGATCGACCGCTTCAATGCGGAGATCGGTCTCACCCGGTTGGCCCATTTCCCCGACCTCGATGTGATCCGCCGTTCGCGGCTGAAGAAGTCGACGCTGTTTGAGATGGAGCCGTCGCCGGAACTGGAAGCGGTGCAGCAGGAATATCTTCGTCTGGCGGCCTCGTTGTGGGCGGGCACCGTTCCGCTTGATGCGCGCCCGATGAAGGATCGCGAAATCTTCGATTTTCTGGGGTACGACTGATGCAAACGCTTTCCTATCGCCAGCGCCGCAGTGAGCTGCAGACGTATTTCGACCGAACGGCCTCGGAGACGTGGGCGCGGCTGACGTCGGATGCGCCGGTCAGCGGTATTCGCCGGACGGTGCGCGCGGGTCGTGACCGGATGCGGGCGCAGATGCTTGACTGGATGCCGGCGGACCTTTCCGGCAAGCGGGTGCTTGATGCTGGCTGCGGAACGGGCGCGTTGTCGTTCGAGGCGGCGCGGCGCGGGGCGGAAGTTGTTGCCATCGATCTGGCGGAAACGCTCGTGTCGCTGGCGGCTGAGCGGACCAACGAGATGCGTGCTGCGTTGCCGTCGGACGCGCGGTACGGCTCCATTCAATTCCATGTCGGGGACATGCTCGATCCAGCTCTTGGCCGGTTCGATTACGCCGTGGCGATGGATTCCATGATCCACTACAAGCCGGCTGACATGGTTGACATGCTTGGGCGGTTGTCTGCGAATGTCGAGCGGGGGATTATCTTCACCTTCGCTCCCCGGACGCCGGCTCTGACGTTGATGCACGCGGTCGGCCGCTTCTTCCCCAGGCAAGACCGAGCCCCGGCCATTGAGCCGGTTGATGCCGGCGAACTCCGCCGGCATATCGCGGCAGAGCCGGCACTCTCGTCTTTCCGCGAGCAAAACAGCTTCCGGGTGGACAGCGGATTTTATGTCTCGTCGGCGATGGAGCTTCGCAAGGCATGAGCAGCGTCAACGACAAGCTGGCTAAGGCGTGGGTGAGTGTCAGCCCACGTTTTCTGCCGTTCGCGGATGCCGCGACGGACGAGCTGCCGCTTGGCCGTTTGATGCGGTTATCGCTGTTCCAAGTTTCCGTTGCCATGGCGCTTGTTCTGCTCAACGGGACGCTCAATCGCGTCATGATCGTGGAGCTGGGTGTCCCGTCGTTCGTGGTGGCGATTGCAGTTTCGCTGCCGCTGCTGTTTGCCCCGTTCCGGGCATTGGTGGGTTTTAAATCGGACACGCACCGGTCGGCGCTGGGATGGAAGCGGGCGCCCTACATCTGGTTCGGTTCGATGCTGCAATTCGGCGGGCTCGCGATCATGCCGTTTGCGCTGATTGTGTTGTCGGGTGACAGCAATGGGCCGGCTTGGATCGGCTATACAGGCGCGGCGCTGGCGTTTCTGCTTGTGGGCATCGGCTTGCACACGACGCAGACGGCGGGGCTGGCGCTGGCAACAGACTTGGCAACGGAAGAGTCCAGGCCGCGGGTCGTGGCGTTCCTCTATGTGATGCTTTTGGTCGGCATGGTCGCCAGTTCGGCGATCTTTGGCTGGCTGCTGTCGGACTTCAGCCAGATGCGCCTCATCCAAGTGGTGCAGGGCGCGGCTGTGGTGACGATGGTTCTCAACGTCGTGGCGCTGTGGAAACAGGAAGTGCGCGATCCGAGCAAGACGCGCGGACGGGCGGCGCAGGATCCGGGGTTCATCGAGTCGTGGAATGCGCTTGTGAAAACCGGTCCGTGGCTGCGGGTTCTGGTCAGTGTCGGTCTCGGGACTGCGGCGTTCAGCATGCAAGACATTCTGCTCGAGCCGTATGGTGGCGAAGTGCTGCATCTGTCGGTTGGGCAGACGACGGCCCTGACTGGGTTCCTGGCGTGCGGCACGCTGCTCGGGTTCGTGATCGCCTCGAGCCTCTTGACGTCGGCGTTCGATCCTTTCCGGCTGGCGGCGCTCGGTGTCGTGGCGGGTTTGGCGGCGTTTCCTCTGGTCATTCTTTCAGCGCATGTGGAGTCGGTTCAGATCTTCCGGACCGGCACGATGCTGATCGGCTTTGGCGGCGGGCTCTTTGCTGTCGGGACGCTGACGGCGGCAATGAACATGTCGCGCGGTCCTAACAACGGGCTGGCGCTCGGAGCCTGGGGTGCGGTGCAGGCGACGGCCGCGGGCCTGGCGATTGCGCTTGGCGGGATTATTCGCGACGGGGTTGGCTCGATGGCCGCGTCCGGTCAGTTCGGCGAGGCGCTGACGGGTCCGGCGATCGGATACACTACCGTTTATCACATCGAAATTCTGCTGCTCTTTGCGACACTTGTCGCAATCGGTCCGCTGGTGGGCCTGGGGCGGCTGAACAAGTCACGCATGTCCGAGAGGTTCGGTCTCGCCGAATTTCCCGGTTAGCTATAAGTCTTCTATGGAGGTGAACTATGAAGGGTGAGATTATGGGGCTATTCGATGTAGCCCAGGTCACTTTGTACGTGTTTCTAATCTTCTTCGTCGGGCTGGTGTTCTATCTCCAGCGCGAGACGCGCCGCGAGGGCTATCCGCTGTTTTCGGAACCGTCGAACAAGCTGAAGCCGGGTGATCCCTTCTTCATTCCCGAAGCCAAGGTGTTCAAGCTGCCGCACGGTGGCGAAGCTCTGGCTCCGAATGGGCAGTGGGATCAACGTCCGATCAAGGGCGAGAAGATTGCCGTCTGGCCTGGGGCGCCTCTGGAGCCGACCGGCGATCCTATGCTCGCTGAAATCGGTCCGGGATCTTATGCCGAACGTGCCGATGTTCCCGATCTGATGGTCAACGGCAGCGCGAAGATCGTACCCTTCCGTGTCGCGCCGGCTTTCGATGTCAACACCAGAGAGCGTGATCCGCGCGGCTTTGCGCTGGTTGGCTCGAATGGCGTCACCGTCGGCACGATCAAGGACATCTGGATTGACCGTTCGGAAATCATCGTTCGCTATCTGGAAGCTGAGCTCAACGCTGCCGGCGGCAAGCCCGGCCGTTCGATCCTAGTGCCGATGACGTTCCTGACGCTCGACAACAGCCGCGGTACCGTGAACGTGAAGGCGATCATGGGTTCGCAGTTCGGCAACGTGCCCGGCATCAAGAATCCGGACCAGATCACGCTGCTGGAAGAAGAGAAGGTGACGGCGTACTACGGTGCCGGTACTCTCTACTCTCACCCCTCTCGTGCGGAGCCGCTCCTGTGAGCCACGAGTTCGACCACGAGCCCATCCCGGGCCTGCCCGCAAACCTGCCGGAGGGTGAAAACATCCTCTGGCAGGGTTCGCCCTCCGCTTCAGCTACCGCTTGGCGCGTGCTGCACATCGGTTGGGTCGGGGCCTATTTCGCCGCTCTGCTGGCTTGGCGTCTGATCGCCGGCCTTTCGGACGGCCACACGATTGGTCAGATCGCGATCGACAGCATTCCGCTTGCCGTGGTTGCCGTGGCCGCGATTGCCATCCTCGCCTTGCTGGCGCGCCTGATCGCCCGCACGACGATCTATACGATCACCAGCCAGCGTCTGGTTATGCGTTTCGGAGTTGCGTTGCCGATTTCCGTCAACCTGCCATTCAAGGCCATCCGCAGCGCGGGTGCGGCCTTGCGGGCCGACGGAACGGGCGATGTGGCGATCGAAGTGGATGATCTCGGCCGGCTGTCGTACTTCCATCTCTGGCCGCATACACGCGCTTGGTATGTGCGCAAGGCGCAGCCCTCGCTGCGCGCTGTGCCCGATGCCCAGAACGTGGCGGCTCTGCTGTCGCGGGCCTTGAACGCGGCGGCTGGGTCGTCGGAAAAAGCGGTTCGTCCTGTAGCGGTTACACGTCCGGCGGAGGCGCAAGCCGATCACGGTGGCGCATCGCCCGCCACTGCCTAAACTTGAAGGAGATCTGCCGTGCACGAAGAAGCCATCGACGCCAAACCGTTTCCGAGGGGCATGCTCATCGCAGTGGCCACAATGGTCGGTCTGTCGATGCTCTTCGCAGCGTCGGCAAGCCTGTGGGACTTCGGAGCGACGCGCATTGAATACGCGCCCGTCACCGAAAGCCGGGACCTTGTCTTCAAGGATCTCAAGAATGGGTCCGTTGGCGTCGTCGATGCCGCCGGACAACAGCAGATCGCGGAAGTGAAGCCGGGCCAGGACGGCTTCGTTCGCGTCGTTATGCGCAGCATGGCTCGCGACCGCGCAGTGCGCGGGGTGGGTTCCGACGTGGCGTTCCGCCTGGCGCGGCATGCCGACGATATGTTGTCACTGACAGATTTGGCGACTGGCGAGGTCGTCATGCTGAACGCGTTCGGGGCCATGAATACCAAGGCCTTCGAACCCTTTCTCGCCTTGGGGAGAACGAAGCCATGATGTTGTCTGTCTTTCGAGGACCACCTCCGGAGGTGGTGAATTGCACGATCGAAATCGAGAACACGTTCGAGAGTTTGCATGCGCACGTCGATTTGCATGGAACCAAGCCGGTTGAAGCGGGCGACGAGGTTCTCGTGCACGGCGATCCGATCCGGGTTCCGTACGGTGAGAAAGTCGTTCTGCAGCGGCAGGCGACCGTTACGCGCGCATCTCCGATCGAGCGGCTGATGACGAAGATTTCGGCGCGGCTTGAGTTCACCGAACTCTACGAAGTGAGTTTTTCTTCGGGGAGGAAGCTATGACGATTGAAACATTCGGGCGCACGGCGCCGAACGAGACGACGGCCGCGGCAGCCAGCGAAACGCTCTTGAGCCCGCGCTTCTACACGACGGACTTCGACGAGCTGGACCGGATCGACGTGTCTTCGCTGCGGGCGGAGTGGGATGCACTTCTGGACGAGATGCGCGCCGACACGAACCGCGGCCACTTCCGGCGGACGGATGCGTGGGACGACTTCGATCTCAATGCGCTCCCCGAGGGCCTGCGCAAGGAGTTCATCGACTTCCTGGTCAGTTCGCTGACGTCGGAATTTTCGGGCTGCGTGCTTTACGCGGAAATGAAGAAGCGCGGCAAGAACAAGGATCTCGTCGAGCTCTTCAAGTTCATGAGCCGCGATGAAGCCCGCCATGCCGGCTTCATCAACGACACGCTGCGCGATTTCGATATCGGAATCGATCTGGGCTTCCTGACCAAGGCGAAGAAGTACACCTTCTTCAAGCCGAAGTTCATCTTCTACGCGACGTATCTGTCCGAGAAGATCGGGTATGCACGCTACATCACGATCTTCCGGCACCTGGAGCGGCACCCGGACAAGCGCTTCCATCCGATCTTCAAATGGTTCGAAAAGTGGTGCAACGACGAGTTCCGCCATGGGGAAGCGTTTGCGCTGTTGATGCGGGCCAATCCGCATCTGCTTGAGGGCGTCAACAAGCTGTGGGTGCGGTTCTTCGTGCTTGCGGTCTATGCCACGATGTACGTGCGCGACCACGCCCGGCCGGAATTCCACAAGGCCATCGGCATCGATCCAACCGAGTACGACATGAAGGTGTTCCGCCTAACGTCGGAAATCGCGCGGCAGGTGTTCCCGGTCGAACTCGACATCGAGAATCCTAAGTTCCTCCAGCGGCTCGAAAAGCTGCGGGCTGTGAACGACAAGCTCGGTGCGCTCGAGGGCAAGACGGGGTTTGGTGCGCGGATCCGCCGGTTCGGTTTGGGCGCTTCCGCCATTGGCACGTTCGCGCGGATGTATCTGATGAAGCCGCGGGACAACCCGCTGCCGCAGCAGATTCGTCTCGAACCGATCTGGTAACCGCATAAGCGCAGGAGACAACGCAGTGCTCGACTACGGCCTGCCCGTTCTGTTCGTTCTTTTCGCCTGGTGGTTTCTCACCGGGGCGGTGCTCTACATCATAGGGCTGCCGCGGACGACAGTTCGCTGGTCAATGGCCGGAGCAAGCATTGTAGCGCTCGGTGCTCTTGCAACACTTTGGCAGACGGCCGGCGATACGTCGCCGGCCGCTGCTTATATCGCATTTATGGCCGCGCTCCTGGTGTGGGGCTGGCACGAGATGAGCTTTCTGACCGGGGTGGTGACCGGGCCGCGCACGACTGAAGCGCCACGTCGCGTTCGCGGACGGGCTGGGTTTTGGCCGGCTCTCGAGACGCTGCTCTATCACGAGGTTGCCATTCTGCTGACGGGACTGGTGCTGTTTGCGATGCTCTGGGGCTCGGCCAACGAAGTCGGGCTGTGGACCTTCGTGATCTTGTGGGTGATGCGGATCAGCGCGAAGCTGAACGTCTATCTGGGCGTGCCGAACCTCACGGAAGAGTTTTTGCCCGCGCATCTGACTTATCTCAAAACGTACTTCTGCCGGCGGGGTATGAATCTTCTGTTCCCCGTGTCTGTGACGCTGTCGACGATCGCAACCTTCTTGCTGATCGGTGAGGCGGGGACATCGGCGGGAGCATTCGACAAGACCGCCTTCACGTTTCTTGCCACGCTGATGGCACTGGCGCTCATCGAGCACTGGTTCCTGGTGGTTCCGCTGCCGTCCGCTGCACTGTGGTCCTGGGGACTGTGGTCGCGGGAGGATGAGGCGGGTGGCGAGATGACTGCTTCGCCTGTTCTCGCGCGGGCCTCCGTGCCCGTGCAGCCCGATCCGCCACAGCCTGTTAGTGCGACCCTATTCTAAGTATCTGAGACCTGAATATACGGCCGCCGAAAGTGACGGCCAAAGCGTAGAAGAACCGGAGATAAAAAATGGATTACCTGTCGATCTTCCGCGAGCAACTCGACGGCCTCAAGGCCGAGGGGCGCTACCGCGTGTTCGCGGATTTGAAGCGGCAGTGTGGATCTTTTCCGACCGCTATCCATCATACGGACGCCGGCGCGCGGCCGATCACGGTGTGGTGCTCGAACGACTATCTGGGCATGGGGCAGAATCCGAAAGTGCTCGCGGCGATGCATCAGGCCATTGACGAGGCGGGCGCGGGATCGGGCGGCACGCGCAACATCTCGGGCACGACGCGGTATCATGTGGAACTCGAACAGGAGATTGCCGACCTGCACGGCAAGGAATCGGCGTTGCTCTTTACGTCGGCTTATGTGGCCAACGAAGCAACGCTTTCCACGTTGCAGCGGTTAATCCCGGGCGTGATCGTGTTTTCGGATGAGAAAAATCATGCCTCGATGATCGAAGGCATTCGCCACGGCAACGGACCGAAGAAGATTTTCCGGCACAATGACGTCGAGGATCTGGAAAAGAAGTTGAAGCAAGCGCCGATCGGGTCGCCGAAGATGATCGTCTTCGAAAGCGTGTACTCGATGGACGGCCATATTGCGCCGATGGCTGCGATCTGCGATCTGGCCAAGAAGTACGGTGCGATGACGTATCTCGACGAGGTTCATGCGGTTGGTCTGTACGGCCCGCGCGGCGGTGGCATCGCCGAGCGCGAGGGTCTGATGGACCGGATCGACATCATCAATGGCACGCTTGCCAAAGGTTTTGGCGTGATGGGCGGGTACATTGCGGCCAAGCGCGAGATTTGCGATGCGATCCGCTCGTTCGCGTCAGGCTTTATCTTCTCCACGTCGTTGGCGCCGGCGATCACGGCGGGCGCTCTCGCCAGCATGCGGCATCTGAAGTCGAGCACGGTGGAGCGGGAGCGGCATCAGGAGCGCGCGCGGACGCTCAAGCAGCGGCTTAAGGATGCGAACATTCCGTTTATGGCCAACCCGAGCCACATTGTGCCGGTGATGGTCGGCGATCCGGTGCACTGCAAGGCAGTGACCGATACGCTGCTCGGCCACTACGGCATCTACGTGCAGCCCATCAACTATCCAACGGTACCGAAGGGGACTGAGCGGATGCGGCTGACACCCGGGCCGATGCATACCGACCAGCAGATGTCGGTGCTCGTGGCCGCGCTCAGCGATCTTTGGAATGCTTGCCCGATGGCGAACGGAAAGTTCGTGCGTCTCGCGGCCGAGTAAACCATCACGACCCTACCCCAGACTGCACCCGCCATGCTCTGCATGGCGGGTTTTTTCATGGGTTGCGCGGGGCTCGGCAAAGAATTGGCAGGGATTTGACACGCGTCAAGCGCGTCCGCTGAGGTGTACGTAAAGTGGCGTGGACAGTTTTGGTCTCGGAGGTCCCCGTCCATGCGCATCCTTTTCATTCACCCCAACTATCATTCGGGCGGAGCGGAAATCGCTGGGGCCTGGCCGCCGGCGTGGGTGGCGTATCTGGCCGGGGCGCTCAAAGACAAGGGCTTCGACGATATCCATTTCATCGACTCGATGACGCACGACATCGACGATGAGACCTTGAAGGCGAAGATCGAGGAATTGCAGCCGGACATCGTCGGCGTGACGGCCATTACGCCATCGATTTACAAGGCTGAGAACGTCTTGAAAATGACGAAGGAGGTTTGTCCGAAAGCGGTGACGCTGTTGGGCGGAATCCACGGCACATTCATGTACCGGCAGGTGCTGGCCGAAGCGCCCTACATCGACGCGATCATACGCGGCGAGGGCGAAGAGATCATGGTCGAGGTGGCGCGGGCCGTTGCGGACGGGCAGTGGCCGGAGGCGCGGGCGTCGATCAAAGGGCTCGCCTATATCGTCGATGGAATGGTGATTGCGACGGCTGCGGCGCCGACGGTGAAGGATCTTGATTCCATCAAAGCGGACTGGAGCATCCTGGACTGGCCGAAGTATCAGTACATTCCGCTCGGCGTGCGGGTGGCCATTCCGAACATGGCGCGCGGGTGCCCGTTTACATGCTCGTTCTGCTCGCAATGGAAGTTCTGGCGTGACTATCGCATCCGCGATCCGAAGGCGGTGGTCGATGAAATCATCGAGCTGCGCGACAAGCATCAGGTTGGTTTCTTCATCCTTGCGGACGAGGAGCCGACGATCAACCGCAAGAAGTTTGTGGCGTTCTGCGAGGAGCTGATCAAGCGGGATGTGGGGCTGCTCTGGGGTATCAACACGCGTGTGACGGACATTCTGCGCGATGAAAAGCTGCTTCCGCTCTACCGCAAAGCCGGCCTCATTCACGTGTCGCTCGGCACGGAGGCTGCCGCGCAGCTGAAGCTCGATCTCTTCAACAAGGAGACGACGGTCGCGCAGAACAAGAAGGCTGTGCAGTTGCTTCGCGACAACGGGATCGTGGTGGAAGCGCAGTTTATCGTCGGGCTGGAAAACGAGACGGCGGAGACGCTGGAAGAAACCTACCGGATGGCATGCGACTGGAAGCCGGATCTGGCCAACTGGTCGATGTACACGCCGTGGCCGTTCTCCGATCTCTTCAAGGAGCTTGGCGATAAGGTCGAGGTGTTCGACTACGAAAAGTACAACTTCGTGACGCCGATCATGAAGCCGGACTCCATGGATCGGGCGGAACTGCTCGATCGCGTGATGAACAATTATCGCCGCTTCTACATGAAGAAAGCTCTGTTCTCGTATCCGTTTGCCGGAACGGGCGACAGGCGCCGCTATCTGTGGGGCTGTCTGAAGGCGTTTCTGAAGGCTGGGTTCGAGCGCAAGTTCTACGATCTCGGCAAGGTGGATTACTGGGGTCCGCAGTCGAAGAAGAAGGTAAACTTCAATTTCGATACGACGCGGGAACGGGCCAACGACGAGGATGTCGAGTGGCAGGTGACGCACAACCGCAAGGGTAACACCATGCACGATGCGGCGATGGCCATGGCGTGCGGTGGGGGCAAAGAGCAGATGGCGGACGACGGCGCGCCGCTTCAGGCCGCCGCGATGCACGGCTCGACGCAGCAGATGAGCGAGATTGACGAGGCGTGCGGATGCGGCTCTGGTTGCGATTGCGAGGGTGATGAGAAGGCCGCTGCGAAGGCCGGTCCGCCGAAGACGACGATTTCCTTTGGCGGCGTGAAGCGTCCTGCCGTGAAGGTGCCGCATGAGACCGCTGACGCTTGATGCGTCGTCCGTGCCGGTTGATGGTTTGCGCCGTCACCCGGCACGGATCGGACCCAATGCGATCATTCAGTTGAGCGCAGCCGTGACAGCGCGCTTGGGGAATGAGGCGCGGGACGCTCTGTTCCGGCGTGCGGGGTTACAGCGCTATCTTCGCGCGATGCCGGAAAACATGGTCGACGAGGCCGAGGTGATCGCGTTGCACCGGGCGTTGCGGGCGTCCGTGACGGCAGAGGCGGCGCGCGATCTTTTCTACGAGGCGGGCTTGCTAACGGGCGATTATATTCTCGCCAACCGGATTCCGAAGCCAGCACAGGTAATCTTGAAGCTGCTACCGCGAGGACTGGCGACGCGGGCGCTGACGGCGGCGATCGGCAAGCACGCCTGGACATTCGCTGGCAGCGGCTCCTTCCGGGCGGTCTCAACGCAGCCACTGGTTTTGGAGATCGCCAATAGTCCGTTGTGCCGGGGGGAGACTGCGGACACGCCGCTTTGCGATTACTATGCGGGGACGTTCACACGGCTTTACCGGACACTCGCCGATGCGGAGACTGACATCCGCGAAACGTCTTGCGGGGCGGTTGCGGGCGGGGCGTGCCGGTTCGAGGACCGGCCGGACCGACGGCCGGGACATCCTGGCGCTTGATCAGGGCCCATGCGTTCTCTACGCACGTTCCATGACCCAACGCGCCGACATTCCGATCCTTTCATCCATCGAACCGCTGGCGGCGGGCCGGACGGCTTGGCTCGTCGACATTTGGGGCGTGATGCACAATGGCGTGACGCCCTTTCTGCCGGCGGCAGACGCGTGCGCGCGGTTTCGCCGTAACGGTGGGACGGTGCTGCTGCTCTCGAACGCGCCGCGGCCGGCGCCATCCGTTGTTGAACAGTTGGACCGGATTGGCGTACCGCGGGAGGCCTATGACACCATCCTGACGTCGGGGGATGCGTCGCGGGAGATGATCCAGCGGTCGGCGGAGGCAGGGCGCGCGATCGGGCATATCGGCCCGGAGCGGGATCGCGGGCTGTTCGAGGGTGCGGCTGATCCGGTGCCGCTGGCGAAGGCACAGACGGTGGTTTGCTCGGGGCTTTACGACGACGAGCGCGAGACGCCGGAAACGTACATTGAAATTCTGGCGCTCTTGAAGAAGCGTGGCGTGGACATGATCTGCGCCAACCCGGATCTGACGGTGGAACGCGGCGGGCGCATCATCTATTGCGCGGGTGCGCTGGCGAAGGCGTACGAAGACATGGGTGGGGCGGTCGCCTATGCGGGCAAGCCATATCTGCCGGTTTACGATTTGGCGTTCGAGCGGCTGGCTGCGCTGCGCGGGGCGGTCGTATCGTGCGGGGACGTTCTGGCGATCGGCGACGGCGTTGGAACTGACATCGCGGGTGCGGCAGCGGCTGGGATCGACTGCGTCTATGTGGCGAGCGGCGTGCATGCGGGCCCCGGCGGGCGCATTGATGCCAGCACGGTGGCCGAGATCTTTGCGGATTCCGAGGGCTGGCCGATCGCGGCGATGAACGGGCTGGCCTGGGGCTGATCGCTTAGCGCCGGACTTTTTAGCGACGGATGGGCACCAACTCGAACTGGTGGACATCGGTGCGGCCGATGGCAAACGCGCCGGCGCACATGGCGAGATAGAGCCGCCAGCCGCGCAGGAAGCCTTCCTCGTAGCCGAGCGCGCGGATCCCGGGCAGCGCATCGTCGAAGCGGACGAGCCATTCGCGGCAGGTGCGGGCGTAATCCTGCCCGAAGGAGAAGACATCGCTGACGGCGAGGCCGGCGCGTCCTGCTTCTTCCTTGAAGCGGGTTACGGAGGGCAACATGCCACCGGGAAAAATGTGGTGGCGGATGTAGTCGCTCGACACCCGATAGCTCGGGAACAGCTGCTCGGAAATGCTGATCGTCTGGATCACGGCGGTGCCGTTGGCCGTGAGGCGGTCGCGGAGCGTCTGGAAGTACGTTGGCCAGTAGCGTTCGCCGACGGCTTCGAACATCTCGATGGAAACGATAGAGGAGAACGTGCCCTCTTGCTTGCGGTAGTCCTGCAGCTTGATGTCGGCGCCCTTGCCCACGCGTTCGGTGGCGTAGGCGTGCTGGCGGGGCGAGATGGTGAGCGCGGTGACACCGTGGCCCTGGTTGACAGCGGCTTCGGTGAAACCGCCCCAGCCGCAACCGATTTCGAGAACGTTGCCCGTCTTGCCGCCAATGCGCTCCAGAATGCGGGCGTACTTCGCTTTCTGCGCGCTTTCGAGGTCGGTCTCG
The DNA here is from genome assembly GCA_002279935.1 of Hyphomicrobium sp. 12-62-95. Taxonomy (GTDB): domain Bacteria; phylum Pseudomonadota; class Alphaproteobacteria; order Rhizobiales; family Hyphomicrobiaceae; genus JAGVSR01. The sequence goes on from NCCZ01000010.1 coordinate 82,036, forward strand.
GGATTGGGGAAGATGGCGCTTGAATAGGTCATCGTGGGGTCGAGCCAGCGGGCGTAGAAATCATTGCCGACGTCGTAGTGGGCCATGATGTTCTTCTGTGAGCCTTTCACAGAGTTGCGGCGGAACACCCATTCGAGCAGAACGGAACGGATGCGATGGAGAAATGAGCCCCATGCAAGGCGGCCTAGACCGTCCATGTTGAGCATCAGCACTGTGAGGAGGGCTTCCAGATCGTCGCTGTCCCACCAACCGGCCATGTAGGCGTTGCCGAGACCGATGTCGCCTTCGGCAAGTGCTGCGTTGATGGTGCGCCAATCCTTGATGTGGATGGTGCCGTGCGGGCCGGGCTGGGCGCCCGTGAACGTGCGTTGCTCATCTTCCGGCGTGATGACGGTCAGTGTGCCTTTCCGCATGGCGGATTCGATCACACGCAGGGCCTTCTGACCGAGATAGGGAATTGTCGTCATGTCTGCTCCGGAGGGTGGGTCGCCGGCGTGCGGCCCAGTGAGGCTGTGACCAAGTCGCCGGGTGGTGTGGGTTTGGAAAAGATCTGGTGGCCGCGCAGGTAGAGGCGGGCGGCGTGATAGTGGATCAGCAGCACGACTTGCAGCGTGGGGAAGGGGTGGCGGAGGAAGCTCTTGAGCAGTGTGCGCGAGGTGAGGGTTTCGAAGCGGCCGCCGATGGTGGCGGAGAGCGCCCGGGCGCCGTCGCGGTAGAGGTCGATGCGGATGGAGACGCGGTCTGGCTTTTCGATGAAGCGAAAGCGGTATTCGCCATCAGTGGGGAAGAAGGGCGAGACGTGGAAGACCTTTTCGGCGGTGATCTCTTCGTCGGGGCCAATCGCCGTGCCGTCGGATTTGCGGCAGAGGTAGCAGTGGCGCTCGCCAAAGGTGTTGTTCACTTCGGCAAGGACGGCTGCAAGTGCGCCGGTCTCATCGTGGCACAGCCAGAAGCTGACGGGGTTGAAGCCGAAGCCGAGCACGCGGGGGAGCGTGATGAGCGTCACCTCGCCATCGGGCATGGTGGCGCCGATACTGGCGAAGGCGGCGTTCAGCCAATCGTTGAAACCGGTGCTGCGGTCGCCGTAGTCGCGATCGTTGAGGGCGAAGAGGCCCCAGCCGTTGCGGTTGAGGAAGCGGCGCTTCAGGCGCGGGATCGCGGCAACGGGGATGTGGAGATACGTGAGATTGTGGATCAGCGTGTAAGGCTTGGGCGTGAAGCGTGCATGCGTGATGCGCGCTTCCAAGAGGCCGCGCGCAATCGGTTCGTCGCTGATGATCGGCGCTGCCGCTGTTATGCCCATGGGATGGGCACTCCCTTGGCTTCGGCGACGCGGACGGCGCTCCACAAGCCGTCTTCGTGGAAGCCGTTGCGCTGCCAGGCGCCGCAGAACCAAAGGCTGCGGCGGCCTTGGATGGACGGGATTTCGGCTTGCGCGGCGACGGCCTCTCGCGAGAACACGGGATGGCGGAAGACGTGGCGGTCGACGACCTTGGCGGGGTCGATCTCGCGGTCGGGATTGAGGCTGACGAAGACATCGTCGCCGGGAAGCGATTGGAGTTTGTTCATCCAATAGGTCACGGAGACGTCGTTGCCAGTGTCGCTCGCGCTGGCGCCATAGACCCAACTGGCCCAAGCGGCTTTCGCGTTCGGCATGAGGCGAGCGTCGGTGTGGAGGACGCCTTCGTTATCGCGGAACTTGAATGCACCGAGGATGCGGCGCTCTTCGGGTGTGGGATCGGCGATCATGGCGAGGGAAGCGTCAGCATGCGCGGCCAGCACGACCTCGTCAAAGCGCTCTCTTTCCCCCTTTGATGTCACGACTTCAAATCCACCCTGTGCGGCGCGAACCTCGCGGACCGGGTCGCCCGTCCGAACTTTGCTGCCGAGACGATCGATGATCCGGCGGACATATTGCTCGCTGCCCCCGTCGACTGTCCGCCAGGGATGATGCCCATTGACGGACAAAAGTCCATGGTTGTCAAAAAAGCGGACAAAGGTCTTGGCCGGGAAATCGAGCATCTGGCGGGGCGGCGTGCTCCAGATGGCAGCACCCATGGGGACGAGGAAGCGGTCCTTGAACCAGTCGCCGGGGGCGAGGCGGTCGATGAATTCGCCGAGCGTCGGGTCTCCGGGTTCATCTAGGGCAAGCTTGGCGGAGCGGAAGAAGCGCATGATATCGGCCAGCATGCGCAGGTAGCGGGGGGAAACCATATTCTTCCTCTGCGCAAAGAGGCCTTGGAGCGAACTGGCGCAGAATTCGAGTTCGCCGTCGCCGTAGCGGACGCCAAACGACATGTCGCTTGGCTTGGTGGGTACGGAGAGGCTGGCGAAGAGTTTCGTCAGGTGGGGATAGTTGACCTCGTTATAGACGATGAAGCCGGTGTCGACGGGCAGGGGGCCGCCGGGGCGCGGCACGTGGATGGTGCGGGAGTGGCCGCCCGGGCGGGCCTCACCCTCGAGAACGACGACATCGTGGGCATTTTTGAGAAGATAGGCGCACGAAAGGCCTGAGATGCCCGACCCCACCACTGCAATGCGCGCCACTGTCTTTCTTCCCCACGACTTCTGTGTGTTGATCTACGAAATCCATCTCGGAGCGGTTCACGCGGATCCGTTGGCGGACCGGCTGCGTTGAACTTTCATGTCGTCTTAGCAAAAGTGATCTTAGCGAAAGTGTTCAGGCCGTGGATATCCTAATTGCATTGGCGGCCGGGCTAGCCGTTCTCTCGCTCATGATGGCGGGTGGATACATCCTGGCTATGCGCAGCGGCAATGGGGGCTGGGCAGATACAGTTTGGACCTTTGGGGTCGGACTGGCGGCTCTTGCATCCATTTTCGTTCTAGCTGGTCCTGATGTGAGATCGCGGCATTGGCTGGTGGTAGCGCTGGCCGCTCTGTGGTCGCTGCGGCTGGGGATTTACCTGTTCGGGCGGACATTGGGCAAGGCCGAGGATGCCCGTTATGCGGACCTGAAGCGCGAGTGGGGCGCGGATCATCCGCGGCGGCTATTTCTGTTTTTGCAGGCGCAGGCACTGGCAGGCGTGCCGCTGTTCGGTGCCATGGCGCTGGCGGCGGACCGGCCGGGGCCGCTGGACCTTTGGGATGCTTTGGGGACCTGCGTGCTGCTGGCGGGCGTGATCGGGACAGCCGTTTCGGATTGGCAACTGTCTCAATTCAAGGCCGATCCGGCCAACAAGGGGCGTGTCTGTGACGTGGGCCTGTGGAGTGTTTCGCGGCACCCGAACTACTTTTTCGAGTTTCTATCGTGGTGCGCTTGGCCAGTGATCGCGTTCAATCCCGTTGGCTACCCCGTAGGACTCCTAGCATTGCTGGCGCCGGCGCTGATGTATTACCTTTTGCGTCATGTTTCGGGCGTGCCGCCGCTGGAAGCGCATATGGAGCGGTCGCGGCCGGAAGCCTTCGCAAAGTACAAGGCGCGGGTGCCGGTGTTTTTTCCAAAGCTCGTTTGAGTTGATCCGGCCGCGAAGGGGCCGCTCAGTGGAGAGTGGGTGCAATGACGACGATGCCTCAGTCCGTGATTGCGGGGGCGATCCGGACGGTCGAGACAGTGCCGCTACCCGACAGTGTGTTGCGGTTTGGGGTGCAGCAGTTGATCGGCACGCGGGCGCGATCGCTCGAGCCTAACGCGGAGATCGACCGGGTGTTTGCGGACGATATGCGGCGCCGGGCGATCGCGCTGCATGCGGATGCCGCCAACGCGCAGCATTACGAATTGCCGGAAGAGTTTTTCGGCCTGACGCTGGGACCGCATCGCAAATATTCGAGCTGCTATTACGCGACGGGGCGGGAGACACTTGGGGAAGCGGAGGCGGCCGCACTCGCGATCACGGTGGAGCGGGCGGGGCTTCATGACGGGCAGCGGATTTTGGAATTGGGCTGCGGGTGGGGATCGCTGACGCTGTACATGGCGGCGCGGTATCCGAAGGCGGTGATCACGGCGGTTTCGAACTCAGCCAGTCAGCGGCGGTATATCGAAGACACGGCGCGGGCGCGGGGGCTCGGCAATGTGCGCGTGATCACCTGCGATATGAATGCGTTTCAGCCGGAGGGGCCGTTCGATCGCGTGGTGTCGGTGGAAATGTTCGAGCACATGTCGAACTGGGAAGCGCTGCTCACCAAGGTGCGCGATGCGCTGGCACCCGATGGGCGGCTTTTCATTCACGTGTTCTCGCATCGGACGACACCGTACCGGTTCGACCACACGGATCCGACGGACTGGATCGGGCAGTATTTCTTCACCGGCGGGATCATGCCGAGCGACGGGTTGATCCGGCAGTTTTCCGACCTCGTCGAAGTGGAAGATGAGTGGCGCTGGAGCGGGACGCATTATGCGCGCACGGCGACGCATTGGATCGAGAACTTCGATCGGAACGGGCCTGAGATTGATCGCATTTTGCGCGATGTTTACGGTCCGCAGGCCGGTGTGTGGAAGCGGCGGTGGCGCTTGTTCTATCTGGCGACCGAGGGGCTATTCGGGCATGCGAATGGAGACGAGTGGGGCGTGAAGCACTACCGGCTGCGCCCCGTTCGCTGACCTCTCAGGCGCTGCCGTACCAGCGGGCCGCAAGCGTACCGGCCACGGCGGCGGTGGCCGTGAGAAAGGCGCCCCAGGTCATGTCCATGGCGGTGATGAACGTGGGCCAGACCTTGAGGGTCGCCTGATTGGTCAGATCGTACGTACCGTAACAGACAAGGCCGAGCAGGGCGCCGTTGAGGGCTGCGGTCTGGAGGCTGCCGCCGGCGGCCAGTGCGGGCGAGACGGCGAACCACACGATGCCGAAAATATAGAGCAGGTAGAACGCGATGGCCGGGGCGAAACGGATGCCGTCGGGCAGCAGAAGTTCGCCGATATTCTGCCGGTAAACATTGATCATCGTCGTTAGCCAGACGCTGTCGACGATGGCCATGTAGAGGCCGGTGGCGAGGTAGGCGATGACGTACTGCATGGGGGACCTGCTGATCGGCTGCGGCGGGACGGCGGATGAGTGACTTAGCAGGTAAACGGTGTGGACACGTGGTCGGTTCACTGGGATTTACACCCAGGACATTTCGCCGTTGGAGATGACCAGCACCTTGTCTTGGGGACTTTCGAGGGCGGGGATCGTTTCGGGGTCGAGGTTCAAGAGGTGGGCGCGCAAGCAGCGGGAGACGCCGCCGTGGGACGCGATGACTGTGTCGCGTTCCAGGGTTTCGGTCCAGTCGATGATGCGTCGAAGCAGGTCGGCGTAGCTCTCGCCGCCGACGGGGCGCCAGCGAAATGGGTCTAGCTCTCTGTCGGCGAGGCCATACGGATCCGTCTGCGGCAGGTGGGTCTGCAACTGGCCTTCCCAGGAGCCGTAGGAAAGTTCGATCAGGCGGCGGTCGATGCGGTAGGCGGCGGGATCGAGGCCGAGGGATGCGCGCAGGATTTCCATGGTCTCGCGGGCGCGGCCCAAGGGACTGGCGACAAAGTCAGCGCTCTCGATGGTGGGCAGAAAGGCGCGCAGGGCCTCGCCGTTGCGGCGCGACTGGGCGCGGCCGCGATCATTCAAAGGAATATCGGTCTGGCCCTGGTAGCGCCGTTCGGCGTTCCAGTCTGTCTCGCCATGGCGGACGAAGAAGAGTTTGAGGGCGGGTCGCATGCTGCACATGTAGGTGGTTGCGGCCCGCTCGACTACCCGCTCAGCTGTCGCTCTTGACCACGGAAATGTCGGGGGCGTCTTCGTTCTTCATGCCCTGGACATGATAGCCGCTGTCGACGTGGTGGATCTCACCAGTGACGCCGCGAGACAGATCGGACAAGAGGTAAAGTCCGGCACCGCCGACGTCTTCAATGGTCACTGTGCGGCGGAGCGGCGAGTTATATTCGTTCCAGCGCAGGATGTAGCGGAAGTCGGAAATGCCGGCTGCGGCGAGCGTCTTGATGGGGCCTGCCGAGATGGCATTGACGCGGATGCCGGTGCGGCCGAGGTCGGAGGCGAGGTAGCGTACGGAGGCTTCGAGTGCGGCTTTGGCGACGCCCATGACGTTGTAATGCGGCATGACTTTTTCGGCGCCGTAGTAGGTGAGCGTGATGATGGAGCCGCCATTGGGCATAAGCTTCTCCGCGCGCTGGGCGAGGGCCGTCAGCGAGTAGCAGGAGATGAGCATGGTCTGGGTGAAGTTCGCTTCGGAGGTTTCGACGTAGCGGCCATCGAGCTCGTTTTTGTCGGAGAAGGCGATGGCGTGGACGAGGAAGTCGAGGCGGCCCCACTGCTTCTCGATTTCGGCGAAGAGCACGTCGATGGAGGCTTTATCGGAGACGTCGCAGGGCAGAACGAGGGAGGCGCCAAGCTCGGCGGCCAGCGGCTCAACGCGCTTCTTCAGAGCGTCGCCCTGGTAGGTGAGGGCGAGTTCGGCTCCCTGGGCCGCGACAGCGCGGGCAATGCCCCAAGCGATCGAGCGATTGTTGGCGACGCCCATGATGAGGCCGCGCTTGCCAGCCATGAGGTTGCCTGCCGGCACGCCATCACCTGCTCCTGGTTCAGCCATGAGCTTCCCAATTCCTTTTCTCTGTCCGTGTAATTTTGCGGCATCCTACACAAAAGACTTGTGCGGTCCAGTCACGGCTCGGGTTATCGCGAGGTGGGCGAGGCGGTTACGGCTGAGCTCTTTTCAAGCAACCGTAATGCTCTGAAAAGAATTGTTTTTCCTGTAGCCTTTGGCGGAAGAGGGGTGGGTGCGGCAGGCGCGGCTGATCGCCCCGGAGGGTCAGCCACCGCCGCCGTGATCAGCCTTCCAGCGACCAGACGCCCAGGGCGTCGCGGCAGGCAACCCCTTCCGCTTTGCGGGTTTTGTCGCCCGTTGTCATCATCACCACGACGTGGCGGCAGATCGTGCCTTCGACGTTCTTGAAGGAAGACGTGGGTTTGACGAGCCCGGAGAGGCGGCCATTGTTGCGGTGCCAGACGTAGGTGGCGCCATCGGCCGTGGCGGAAAGGGCGTGCTGGACGCTAGAGAGGGCGGCGATTTCGTCGCCGGCATCAAGGGCGCGGCCGTCATCGGGGGCGGCCTTGAGATCGGCGAGCTTGGGTTTCTGCCTTCGATTGGAGGCGACGGGGCAGTCGCACGAGGGGGATTGAGCCGCCGCGGCTTCTTCTTTGCCCGGATCGGCGGCCAAGGCTTCGGGGGACGACAGGAAGACGGTGGCGACCATGGCGAAGGCGGTCAGGATGCCGGCCGATAGCGACACGAGAGATTGGGTTTCACGCATGACTGAACTCGCTACTCAAAAACAGGAACACAGGGGGGGGGCCGAACAGGGCCTTGCGGGCCATGCTGACGGAACATGGATAAAAAAGGGTCAATGGGTGTTGCGAATTGAAGGGAAAGGATCGGATAGGGGGCTAGCATGCGTTAAGACCTGGCATGCGTTAAGAGAAGCTGAATGGCGCTCCGCCAAGATGGGCGCGCGCAATCCAGACGACGAGGCATTGAGATGAGCCAACAGAGCCACGATCCGCATGGGGGCGATTTTGCCGAAGCGGTGGAGCCGTTCCTGCTGTTTGAGAGCTGGTTCGGGGAGGCGCGCGAAAAGGAGATCAACGATCCTAATGCCATGGCGATTGCGACGGCGGATGCCTCGGGACTACCCAACGTGCGCATGGTGCTGTTGAAGGGGCTCGACGGTCCGGGCGTGCCGGGGCGGGGCTTTGTCTTCTACACCAATCTTGAAAGCGCCAAGGGACGCGAGCTTGCCGCCAATCCGCAAGCCGCGATCGTGTTCCATTGGAAGAGCCTGCTGCGGCAGGTGCGGGCGCGCGGTCAGATCACGCCGGTGACGCCGGAAGAGGCGGATGAATATTATGCGTCGCGGCACCGGACGAGCCGGATCGGCGCGTGGGCGTCGAAGCAGTCGCGGCCGTTGGAAAGCCGGCTGGCGCTGGAGAAGGCTGTGGCGATCGAGACTGCGCGGTTCGGGATCAGCACGATCCCGCGGCCGCCGCACTGGTCGGGCTTCCGGCTGACGCCGCTGGAGATCGAATTCTGGTCCGACCGTCCGTTCCGGCTGCATGACCGCGTCGTGTTCCGTCGCGAGACGCGGGATGCGCACTGGACGAAGACGCGGCTTTATCCGTGAGGCCTTATCCGTAAGACTGGGATCAGCCGGCGACGAGGTTGCGGATCGCTTTGACCATGTGGCCATTGCCGGCGATGATATCGCCTTTGGCCAGCATTTTGTCGGTGCCTTGCAGGTCGGTGACGATGCCGCCGGCTTCGCGCATGATGACGATGCCGGCTGCCATATCCCAAGGCTTCAAGTTGCGTTCCCAGTAGCAATCGAAGCGGCCGGCGGCGGTCCAGGCGAGATCGAGGGCCGCGGAGCCGGTGCGGCGGATGCCGGCAACCTCCTTCATGGCGGTCGACATTTCCTTGATGAAGCCGGGATGACCAGGACGGCCGCGATGGGGAATTCCGGTCGCAACCACGGCGTCGCCTATGGTCTTGCGGGCGGCGACCCGCAGGCGGCGTTTTTCGTTGAGGAAGGCGCCCTTGCCCTTTTCGGCGGTGAAGAGTTCGTCGGCGATCGGGTTATAGACGAGGCCGGCGACAAGCTGGCCGTCGCGCTCCAGGCCGATGGAAATCGCGAACATCGGAATGCCGTGCAGGAAGTTGGTCGTGCCGTCGAGAGGATCGATGATCCAGCGGTGAGATTTGTCGGCGCCTTCGACCTCGCCGCCTTCTTCCATGAGGAAGCCGTATTGCGGGCGGGCCTTGTTCAATTCGCGGAAGATGATTTCCTCGGCCTTGTGATCGGCGGCGGAGACGAAATTGGCGGGGCCCTTGATCGAGACCTGCAACTGCTCGACCTCGCCGAAATCGCGGACGAGGGTGCGGGCCGCTTTGCGGGCGGCCTGGGTCATGACGTTAATCAGAGCTGAAGCGGGCATAATTTGGCCGGGGATGAACTGGCGATTTTTGTGGGTCTCACGCTCTAGCGGAGTGTGAGCTGTTTGTCGCGCCATTCCTGCGCGGCCTTTTGGGCGGCTTTCTTTTCGGTTTCGGGCAGGGTGTCGACGAGCAAGTCGAGCTTTTCGTCGGTAATGCCGCCAGCCTTGGCGATATAGCGCCATTTAGCGGCAACGGCAGGGTTCTTCTTGATGCCGCCGGCGCCTTCCTGATGAATCCACGCGAGGCGGTTCTGGGCGCCGGGGATGCCCTTTTCGGCGGCTGATTGGAGATAGGGGATGGTTCTGCTTTCATCTTCCTTCAGGCCGAGGCCGCGCATGAGCATGACGGCGTATTCGTATTGGGCGGGGACCAGACCCTGCTTGGCGGCTTTCGACATCCAGCCGGCGGCTTCGAGCGCGTTGGCTTCGACGCCGACGCCCTTCTGGTAGAGGGCTGCCAAGTCGAATTGGGCTTGGGCAATGTTCTTTTCGGCGGCGTACTGGATGTGCTTGGCGGCGCGGAAGGGGTTTTCGGGTTTGCCGTCGCCCTTCAAAAAGAGAAGACCGAGATTGTAGTTGGCGAGCGGGTCGCCGGTGGCGGCGGCCTTTTCGTAGAACGTGGCGGCTGCCGCGCGGTCTTTGCCGATGCCACGCCCTTCGGCCAGCATATTACCGAGTGCCAGCATGGCGGGGATATCTCCCAATTCGGCGGCGCGGGAATACCAACGGGCGGCAGTGATGTCGTCCTTGCCGACGCCGAGGCCGCCTTCATAGATGCGCGCGACGAGCGTATGCGCCTGTGGGTCGCCGAGGGCGGCCTTGCGTTCGGCGAGCGAAAGGGCGGTGAGGTACTGGCCCTGATCGAAGGCGATATAAGCCGCATCGTCGTCGGCCATGGGTGCCGAAGGGGCCTTTGTGGTGGGCGTTTCGGCGGGCGTGCCGCCGCTCGGCGACGCGAAGTCCGGGAGTTTCAACTGCCCCGTTGCGACGAGCACGCCTGCGGCTCCGGCTCCGGCGCCGACGATCAGAATGAGGGCAAGAACAGCTTTGTTCATCGATTGGTTCTCAGGCCGATTGGTGTTCAGGCCGATTGGTTTTCAGGCCGCCGGCCGGTGAGCCGATATGGCCGCGGCGAATGGCGATAAGAAGTCTGCCACGCCGTTTTCCATCACGGCGGCGGATACGCGCACGGCGACAAAGTCGGCTCCCGCTTCGGCGAGATCGCGGGCGTCGTCCGGCGTATCGACATCGCAGGCAATGCAGGGAATTTCGAAAATTTCCGACCACCAGGCGATGAGTTCAAGGCGGCGGCTGCGGGCGGTTTCGCGATCTTCGACGTGGGCGGGAATGCCGAAGGCGATATAGTCGGCGCCTTCTTCCGCCAGTGTCATGGCGTCGTGGCGGGTACGGCCGACGTCGATGCCGGCGATGGAGCGGCCACCTAAGATTTCGCGGGCCTCGCGGAATTCGGCGGCGGCGGATTTCGATGCGGGGATGTGGACGCCGTCGGCTTTGACGACGCGGGCGAGAGCTGCGTCGCCGGCAATCAGGGTGGCGAGCCCGAGGGCCTGGATCCCTTCGACGGCGGGGGCCAGTTCGGGCGCTGCGACCGGGTTTTCCGGATCGAGTTCGATGATCACGGTGGCAACCGGGGCAATGCGGGCAGCCTCTGCCGCGCAACGAGCAAGGGCTGCTCCCGAACCGGCGGCCGCTGGAAGGACGAGTACAACTTGAGTGCGAACCTCGTGATCAGCCATTGCCGGGGTCAGACCTTGTGTTGGGGATCATCATAAGCCAAGCCGCTGGCGCGAGGATTTGGGTCGCAGGGGCCGGTTGGGGCGCTATCGGAGCGGATTAAGGCGGAAACGTGGCTTTCGCGGCGCGGTGAAAATCGCGTACAACGGTATTATCCGGATTGGCTCTTTCTCACCAAATCGCCATGATCTCCCCGGACTTTTGTGCTGCGTTGAAAAAAGTATAGTTCCAAAATCAACACGTGCGCCGCCGGAGATCCGTCCTGATGAGCCTTTTGCTTGCGAACCGTCCGGCTGTACTCGCTGCCGGGCTGCTGGGTTTCTGCTTAATGGCGGGCGGTGCTGGGGCAACTCCAAACGGTGACCCGCCTGTTATGCCTGATCCGCCTGGGGCCGCCACGGCGGTCAGCCCGGCGGGGGACGCAACTGCTCCTGCGGCACCGGTGACGGCTGCGGCCGTGCCAACGCCCACCGTCGCGGCGGTGTTGAAGCGGCTTCAGGATAAGGCATTCACACGCGGCTACGCGGAGGACGATATCGCGGCTGCATTGCAGTTCTACGGCGCGCGGCAGGATCCGCTTTGGGTTTCGGGGACCAGCTTCACCGATCGTGCGAAGGCGGTGATTGCCGAGATCGGCCGGGCCGAAACGTGGGGTTTAGATGCGAAGACCTTCGCGCTGCCGGATGCCAAGGCTGCAATGTCGGACGCGGATGCGCAGGGTGGTGCCGAGGCTCAACTGACGCTGGCGGCGCTGACCTATGCGCGGCACGCCAAGGGCGGGCGGACGCGGCCGTTGTCGATCAGCCAGATGATCGATCTGACGCCGCCGGTGCGGGATCCCAATACGGTGCTGAAAGACCTGGAAGCCAGCAGCGACGTGGCGGCCTATCTGACGGGGCTGCATCCCAAGCATGAGCAGTTCCAGAGGCTACGTACGGAACTGGTCAAGCGGCTGGGTCCAGTGGAGCCGCCGGCACCAGTGGATGAAGCTCTTCTTGTGAAGCTGCCGGTCAGCGGGGCCACAATCAAAGCGGGTTCGCTGCATCCCGACATCGCGCTTCTGCGCAAGCGCTTGAAGCAGCCGGCCGCTTTCGCGGGGGAAGAGACGCTATACGACGAAAAGCTGGCGGAGGCGGTCAAGGCCTTCCAAGCGGCGAACGGGTTGAAGGCGAACGGTCAGCTGAACAAGCGGACCCGCACAGCGCTCAATCGCGAAGGCGAAGGCGAGACGAAGGACAATCCGCGCGATACGCAGCGCCTCGTGATCAACATGGAGCGCTGGCGGTGGATGCCGGAGGACATGGGCGCCTCTCATGTTCTCAACAACGTGCCGGAGTACGTCACGCGCATGTTCAAAGACGGCAAGGTGATCTTCAAGGAGAAGATCGTCGTGGGGCTGCCTGAGTGGCCGACGCCGTCGTTCTCAGCGGAAATGAAGACGATCGTGTTCAATCCGTCGTGGGGCGTACCCGACGGGATCAAGGCGAAGGAATTGAAGCCGCGTCTGCAGAAGGCCGGTGGGGGCGGGTTTTTCGACCAGCTGTTCGGCGGTGGCGGCGGCGGGGCGTCGGTGATCAAAGCCTATGGTTTTACGGCCTATCGCAACGGCAGGCCTGTCGATCCGAACTCCGTCAACTGGGCGACGGCGGATTTGCGCCAGTACAGTTTCATCCAGCCGCCGGGGGCGCAAAATCCGCTCGGGTTCGTGAAGTTCATGTTCCCCAACACGCACGACGTTTACATGCACGACACCACACAGCGGCATCTGTTTGCGCAATCCAAGCGCCCCTATTCGCACGGGTGCATCCGCGTCAACGATCCGATGCGGTTTGCCGAAGTGCTGTTGGAGCAGGACAAGGGTTGGGGCAAGGATCGCGCGGCGCAGGCGCGGCGCTCGTCGGAGACGGTGTCGCTCAACAATCACATCTGGGTGCATAACGTCTACCTGACCATGTGGGCGGAAGACGACGGGCGGATCGTCAACTTCGGCGACGTCTACGGGCTCGACAATCGCGTGTCGAAGGCGATTGGCGGTAGCGGGGTGCGGTCGATCGATACGCGGCCGGCGGATGATGTCGAGACGGCGTCGATCAGCGACGATGCTGCCGGGGAGCCGGCAGAGCCGGCGCCGAAGAAAAAGAAGCCTGCGAAAACCGCCAAGACACCGGCATCGAAGCCGTCGACGGTGCCGGGTAGCTTCTCCGAGGCGATGTCGGGCCTCGTGGCGAACTAAGCCGAGGCGCGCGATGCGGCTATTGCGGCGCGTCCCTCAGCGACATGATGAAGTCGGCCAAGGCTGACATCTCGTCCTGCGTCAAGTGGTGGTCCGGCATCATGGGCGGGACGGAGCGCAGCCATGCGACGATGCCTTCAATGGTCTGGTCCGGCCTGCGGGCAACGGCCTGAAAGCCGGGAATTTCGTTCGCGCTTTTCTTTTCTCCTTGGTCTTGTCCCATATGGCACGAGGCGCACAGGCGTTCGGCCAGGGCGCGGCCTTTGGCGATCTCATCAGCGTGGGCTGGGAGAGACGCAAACGCGGCGGCCAATGTGGAGGCGCGGAGCGCGAGGCGGAATGGTGTCATGGATGGAGCATTGCCCAATTCGCCGATCCAAACCTTGAGCGGGATCAAGGTTGCCGTACCCGCCGCAGCGCTTAATGTAGCTTCCGTCAGCCCAGGAGAGACACCCATGGCCTTCGAAGAGATTCAGGCTGAGATCGCCTCGCTGCTCATCCGGATGAACGAACAACCGGAGGACATCCATGAGATGGAATTGCTGCTGCGCGAGAAGCTGAACGAATATCGCGCGCTCGGGCTGCCGTTGCCGCAGGATCTGGCGGACCTCGAGACGCTGCTCGATGAGCGGTTTGCCGAGCGGGACCAGCGTGAATAGCAAAACGGCCGCTCCGTTGCTGGAACGGCCGAGCTAAAGCTGAGGGACGCGGAGGGGCCTTAGGCCGCTTTCTCCTGTTTGGCGTCCCACTTTCCGAGAGCAGCGAGGCTGTTCATTTTCGCGCGGTGCGTAAACGCGCGCTGGCCGGCGGCGACGTTTTCCGATTTGCCGCCCCAAGCCTGGAGGCTTGCCGCCTGGAGGGCGCGGCCATAGGAGAACGTGAGCGCCCAGGGCAGGCCGCCCATGGCGTTCATGAGAGACAGATGCTCGGTGGCGACTTCGTCGGATTGGCCGCCGGAGAGGAAGGCGATGCCGGGGACCGTCGAGGGCACCGTTGACTTCAAGACGCGCACGGTCTTTTCGGCGACTTCGGCGGCGGAGGGCTGCTTGGCGCACTTCTGGCCGGCCACGATCATGTTCGGCTTCAGGATCATGCCTTCGAGCGAGACGCGGGCGTCGTAGAGTTCGCGGAAGACGGTGCGCAGCGTCCATTCGGTGACGCGGTAGCACTCGTCGATGTCGTGTGTGCAGTGGGCGCCGTCCATCAGCACTTCGGGTTCGACGATGGGGACGATACCGGCTTCCTGGCACAGCGCGGCATACCGGGCGAGGCCATGTGCGTTGGCCTTGATGCAGTTCCAGGACGGCAGACCGTCAGCGATGGTGATGACGCCGCGCCACTTTGCGAAGCGGGCGCCCAGTGCGTGGTATTCGGCGAGGCGCTCGCGCAGGCCGTCGAGGCCTTCGGTCACGGTTTCGATTTTTGAGGTGGGGCCGGCGAGCGGCTTGGCGCCGGTATCGACCTTGATGCCGGGGATGGAGCCGGCGGCTTTCATGATGTCGACGAGGGGTGTGCCGTCCTTGGCTTTCTGGCGGATCGTTTCGTCGTAGAGAATGACGCCGGATACGTAGTTCTTCATGGCGTCGGTGGAGCGGAAGAGCATCTCGCGGTAATCGCGGCGGCTGTCCTCGGTGGAGGCAAGGTTGATCTTGTCGAAGCGCTTCTTGATCGTGCCGGAGCTTTCGTCGGCGGCGAGAATGCCTTTGCCGGGCGCCACCATGGCTGCTGCGATATCTTCCAGTCTCTCGGTCATTGGCTCAGCGTCTCCTGGTCGGTCTTGCAGGAATTTCACGGGTCACGGCTTAGCGCTTGAGGCACCCACTGCCAAGGGATCTTGGCCAAAAGGACTGTGCGTGGCCTGGAACTTATGATGTATGCGCGTCATTGACGCGGAGTGTGGGGCGGTCTTTCTAGCCATGGCCAACGGTAATAAGGGGCAGGAGTTCATGGATTTTCAGGATCGGTGGGGCCGGCTGCGGCGTGCCATGCGCAACAAGCTTTGGTTGCGTCCAGCTCTGGCCAGCCTGTTTTCCGTTTTGGCCGCGTTCGCGGCGCTTTGGGCCGAGTTGGTCGTGCCTGAGGAAGCCGGGGTCAAGATCGACGAGGATTCCCTTGTCGGCCTGCTCAGCATTTTCGCGTCGAGCATGTTGTCGGTCGCGACATTTACCGTCTCGGCGATTGTGGCAGCGGCGTCTTCAGCGTCGAATTCGACGACCCCGCGCGCGACGCGCCAGGTGATCTCCGATGGCAAGGCGCAGTTGGTTCTCTCCGCCTTCATCGCGGCGTTCATCTATTCGTTTATCGCGATCATCGCCTTGAAGATCTTCCAATACGGCGCGGCGGGGCGGCTCATGCTGTTTGCCGGTCTCGTTGTGATGGTCGTGTTCGTTCTGATCTCTTTCATCAACTGGATTGACCACGCGATGAAACTCGGGCGCCAATCGACGACGATCGCCAAGTTGAAGGAGGTTGCCGAGAATTCGATTACGCCGGCAACAGCGGGTACGTTTGGAGCGCGGCCGTTTATTGGCGAGCGGCCCGGCGATGGCGCTCTCATCCGGTCTGAAGCAAGCGGCTATGTGAGTGCGCTTGGACTCGGTGTGCTGCAAAAGCTTGCTGAAGAGGGGGACTGCCACGTCGTGCTCTTGGTGCGGCCGGGCGAATACTGCGCTTACGACACGGCGATCGCGACTGTGGTGCCGGCGGGCGCGGCGACGGACTCGATGGCGAGCGCGATCCGAGAGGCTGTCGAACTCGACGACGTGCGGCACGAGGATGTGGACGTTCGTTTCAATGTGGTCAATCTGGCGGAGACTGCGGACCGGGCGCTGTCGCCGGGCATCAACGATCCGGGGACCGCGATCTACATCATGAATGCGCTGGGCGATGTGCTCGTCAAATGGTCTCGGGCGCGCCGGAGCGCGGAAGCGCAGGAGGTTCGGTTTGACAGAATTTCCGTTCCGCCGCTGCTCGCCCGGGAGGTCGTGGCGGATGCGTTCACGCCGATCGCGCGCGATGGTGCGGGCGCGGTCGAGGTCGGGGTGCGGCTGCAAAAGGTGTTGGCGACATTGGCGCGGTGTGGCGATGCCGACTTGAAGGCCGAGGCGGAGCGCATGTCGGCCATCGCCTTCGAATTGTCGGATGCGGCGCTCGTTTCGGGTTCGCACAAGACGATGTTGCAGGCTGCGTGGGCGAATTCGCAGGTCGTCTGACGCGAATGAAGCAGATAGGGCCGGTACGCATCAGCGTGACCGGCCCTGCCCGTTCAAATCGGCGTTTATGAAGAGTGCGGCTTAGATGAGCTTGGCCATGGCGACGGCGGTGTCGCTCATGCGGTTGGAGAAGCCCCACTCGTTATCGTACCAGGACAGCACACGGACGAGTTTGCCGTCCATGACCTTGGTCTGGTCCATGTGGAAGATTGACGAGTGGCTGTCGTGATTGAAGTCCATTGAGACGTTGGGCTCGTCGGTGATGCCGAGGACGCCCTTCAGCGGGCCGTTGGCGGCCTTGCGGATGGCGTCGTTGATTTCGGCGACGGTGGTTTCATTCTTGGCGATGAACTTGAAATCGACAACCGACACGTTGGGGGTGGGCACGCGGATGGCGGTGCCGTCGAGGCGGCCGTTCAGCTCGGGCAGCACGAGGCCTACGGCCTTGGCAGCGCCCGTCGATGTCGGGATCATCGAGAGGGCGGCGGCGCGGCCGCGGTAGAGGTCTTTGTGCATGGTGTCGAGGGTCGGCTGGTCGCCGGTGTAGGAATGGATCGTGGTCATGAAGCCCTTGTCGATGCCGACGAGGTCGTTGAGCACCTTCGCCACCGGGGCCAAGCAGTTGGTGGTGCATGACGCATTGGAGACCACGAGGTGGTCCTTCGTCAGCTTGTCGTGATTGACGCCATAGACGACGGTGAGGTCGGCATTATCGGCGGGTGCGGAGACGAGCACGCGCTTGGCGCCGGCTGTGAGATGGGCGGAGGCCTTATCTTTCGATGCGAAGATGCCGGTGCATTCCATGGCGATGTCGACGCCCATGGCGCCGTGGGGCAATTCGGCCGGGTTCTTGATGGCCGTGACCTTGATCGGGCCATAGCCGACATCGATGGTGTCGCCCGATACCGTGACTTTGGCCGGGAAGCGGCCGTGCACGCTGTCGTAGCGCAGCAGATGGGCGTTGGTTTCGACGGGCCCCAGATCGTTGATGGCCACAACTTGGATATCGGTGCGGCCGCTTTCGACGATGGCGCGCAGCACGTTGCGGCCGATGCGTCCAAAACCGTTGATCGCGACCTTCACAGCCATCTCAGGCGTCCTTTCGAAAATGGGCGGGGAAATCGAAGCACGTCCGGTGACGTGATTCGGGTGGCTCGATTCCGGCTAAGGCGTTCGTCACGCCCTCCAGAACCTTGTTGCGGCGGCATTAAGTGGAGGCACCCCCTGCCTGTCAATGCGTCATGGGAAGTAGGTGGGGGAAGTAGGCGGGGCGTCATCGGGAGTAGGCAGGCGCCGCGAATCCGGGCGTTCAGAGATGTGTTGAAGTTGGCGGGCGTGGTTTGTTGCACCCGACGCCCTTAAGACCTATGGTTGCTGCAGGAAATGGGGGATGGCCGAGGGCAAAACGCGCCTTCCTCCGAGACATCGATGGGTTAGCCGATGGTTCAACGCGCACGAGACGCGCGGGCGGGCACGAAACGTGCTGCCGCGCGCAAAGATCAACCTTTAGCAGCGGTCGCAGCGGCCGATCCAGCGCAGCGGCTTTTGGCCGTCGAGGCCGAGCGCGACCGGTTGAAAGCCCGGCTGGATGAGGCCGAGGCGCGGATAACTGAGTTGGAACAGAGCCGGACTCTGGTCGTCAATCGGATTGATTGGCTAATCGACACGCTCGGCACTGAGCTGGAAAAGCGAGCCTAAGGCACGCTTCAGCCGTCACAATAAAAATTGAAAAGGAGCGAGGCGCCATTGGCTGCCCCGCTCCCTTTTGCCGTTACATCAGCACGCGCAGCAGCTTGCGGCCAGCGAGCGAGTGCAGCTCGCGGCAATCGATTGTGCCGTCCTTATCGGGATTGGCGCGGTGGAAGCGGTGCTTCACCAGAGCCAGCCACTCGTGCTTGTCGAGTTTGCCATCGCGGTCGGGATTGAAGCGGGCGAACGACAGGATGCCGACGCGGCCGCGCACTTCCTTCATGTCGAGCGTGCCGTCGTGATCGGGATCGAGCTTATGGAACAGGCGCACGGCGGCGCGGCGGGCTTCCCGCCAGTCGATCGTGCCGTCGTGATCGGGGTTCAGATAGGCCATCTCGGCCTTGCAGTTGTGGTGGCCGGCAGACGCCGGAGCCAGCGCTGCGGAGGCGGCGAGGACCGCGGCGGCCAGCGCCGTGGAAAGAGAGAGTTTCATTGGGGAAACCTTTGGTTGCTCATGTTTCTTGTAACGGGGTCTCAATACGCCCCGGAGCACCTCACAGCCAATCAACTCCGTGTGCGGCATGGTGTCGAAAGTCGATAAGTCCAAGCTGTGGGCTCGATTTTTCGGTGCGATGTGCTTACATTAGGGGTGCTGCGGGGCGCGTCAGGAACACATGAATCTCCAGGGCCTATAAGATCTGCCAGGGAGCTGTCCCTGTCCGGAGCCGTGGTTCCGGGCAAACGGCGCCCACCTTACTATTGTAGGGACCCGGCGAGATCGACCGTTCCAACGGCTTCCGCGGCACTTCATTTGCCAGCCCTTTCAGGGCTGGACAGGGCTCATCGATTGGCGCTTTTCTGGCGCGCATGGATGATTTGAAAGAGCAGAAGAAAGCGTTGCGCGCGACGGCCAAAGCCACGCGCTGCGAGGCGCTCAAGCGGCACGGGCCCATGGCCGGCATGATGCTGGCGCGCAAAGGTCTCGACGGAATTACGGTCCGGTTCGACGCGTCGGTGGCGTGTTTCTACCCGATGCCGGACGAGTTCGATCCGGTGGCGCTTTACAACAAACTCGAAGCCGATGGGCATCCGCTCGCGCTGCCGGTGATGCAGGGCAAGGGGCAGCCGCTCGTGATGCGGCGCTGGGTGATCGGCGATACGTTGATCGCGGGCACGTGGGGCATCAAGGAGCCGGGACCGGATGCGCCGGAGGTTCGGCCGGAGATCGTGCTGGTGCCGCTCTTGGCTTTCGACAAACGCGGTTACCGGCTGGGATACGGCGGCGGATTTTATGATCGCACGCTGGAAAAACTGCGACGCGAAAACCCGAACTTGCTCGCGATCGGGCTTGGCTTCGACGAACTCGAGGTTGACGCAGTTCCGCATGACGATCATGACCAGCGTCTCGACTGGGTTCTGACGCCCGGGCGGACGTTGCGGTGCGGGACCTGAATGCGGCTTCTTTTTATCGGTGACATCGTGGGCAAGTCCGGCCGCCGTGTGGTGGCTGATCTGCTGCCGGGTTTGCGCGCGCGCTGGGCGCTCGATTGCGTCGTGATCAACGCGGAAAATTCAGCCGGCGGGTTCGGGATCACGGAAGCGATCCTTGAGGATCTGCTGGACGCGGGCGCGGATGCGGTGACGCTCGGCAATCATGCGTTTGATCAGAAGGACGCGCTCGTCTTCATCAACCGGCAGCCGCGTCTCGTGCGTCCGCTGAATTTTCCCAAGGGCACGCCGGGGCGTGGGGCGTCGCTGGTGCGTTTGAAGAATGGCGCGGATGTGCTTGTCGTCAACGCGATGGGGCGCGTGTTCATGACGGAACTCGATTGTCCGTTTCGCGCGATCGACAATGAGCTGACGGCGTGCGCGCTGAAGCAGGGTGCAGATGCCATCCTTATTGATTTTCACGCGGAGGCGACGAGCGAAAAGCAGGCGCTGGGCTTGTTCGTCGATGGACGGGCGAGTGTGGTCGTGGGCACGCACACGCACACCCCGACATCGGATGAGCGCGTGTTGCCGGCGGGCACGGCGTACATGTCGGATGCGGGCATGACGGGCGATTACAATTCGGTGCTCGGCATGGACAGCGAGGAGCCGATCAACCGCTTTCTCACGCGCATTCCGCGCGAGCGGTTTGAGCCGTCGAACGGGCCGGGGACGCTCTCGGGGCTGGCGGTGGAGATCGACGATAAGACGGGGCTCGCGCTTTGGGCCCGGGGCGTGCGGATCGGGGGCGTGCTGGCGCCATCTGCACCGCTGCAGTGGGATGAGGGCGGGGCGGCTAGCGTTTAGAAGTTTATACAACTTCTGGCGAGTTTGTTTGGTCTTTTCCCTCACGTCATGGCCGCCCTTGAGGCGGCCATCCAGGGGGCAGGTTCGAACGTCGGTGGATGGGCTCTGGAGACCCAAGTCACGCCCGGCCATGACGTTAGAGCAAAGTGGGCGCTCCTTACCCCTCCCCCTTGCGGGGAGGGGCAGGGGTGGGGCCAGCGATCCTTTGGGGGCGGAAGTTTAGTTAGCTCAACACCTGTCGTCGAAGCGCTCGCACGCCCAATACTCGCCTTGACGGCAGCGGTAGGCGAGGTTGCTACAGGTGTAGCGGTATCGGCGGGCGCTATCGATGGCGATCCCTGTACCAACTCCGATGGCGACGCCGCGCGCAATTCGCCGCGCGCGCCAACGCTTGTAGGACCGATGATGGTGACCGCCATAATGTCTCTTAAGCGACCGGGCTTCAGCTTCGCCCGCCAACTGTATCTGCGAGCCTGCAAACAATACTGTTGCCAAGGCCATGGCGCAAAATGATATCACCCACTTCATTATCTCTCCCCTCGAACAAGCTAACGATTTCAAACGCTGCAAAAGCTGTGCGCGGTCTTCTTATGCCGCAACAAAAACAGTATGAAAATAGGACCGTTACCCGAAATGGGCGCGCTACTTTTGCCGAAGATAGATCTACCCTTTTTGTGTGCCGCCAAGCAGGGTTGCCATATTGGCCAGATAAGCAACGCCTGCTTCCGTAAGCGGCAGGAGATCAACGGCGGCTTTTCGAGTTGCACAAAGAGAGCCGTCAGCGCTGCGTTCCACCCAGCCGCGATCCATCAGATCTTGAACTTTACGCCGGACGGTCTCTCGAGGGATGCTGCTGAACTGCGAAATAGAGTGAGCATTGAGCGAGATCGGATCCGCGCTCACCCTGTCTTCAGACATGAAGTCGTCGAAGGTCATAGACGGGGAAACTCGCTCTGAAGCGAAAGATCGATCGCCGATCACAGCAAGCACGAGAAAAAGGTCAAGGTCGCCATCGAAGACTGCGCGTGCGTTAATCAGAAAAGCGGTGAGGTTCGCCACGTGGCTCGGCCAGACTTTCCCGAAGTTGTCGCGGATGCATTTATCGGAGCTGTTCTTCACCCTCGCCTGAATCGGTGACTTCGGTCCTGTGCTGAGGCTGCGGCGTCTGCGGCGCGATCCGGGGCACCAGCAACGAAAATCGCGCAAGCTTCGCACGTCGCAGG
>NCCZ01000011.1 GCA_002279935.1 Hyphomicrobium sp. 12-62-95
TCGAAACATGCCCGAGCCACAGCGAGTCGTTCGGCTGCGAGGTCCCGGATGTGCGCCAGCCGGGCCGGGTCTAGTTTTGTCGATGGTGCTGCTGTCATGGTCCGCGAGCTCCGTTTGTCATTTCGTGGATGTCGTGCCGAGCGCCGCCGCGATGGCGGCGGGTCGATACTTCAGGTCCTTAAGGACCTCGGCACACTTCGTCTTGTCGTTGGTATCGGTCCGTGCCTGGTGAAGATCCGCGGCGACAAGAGCATTGGCGAAGTGACGGCCAATCGCTTCACTCAGGAAATCATTGATCGTCTGATGTTTCTTCATGCGCGAGCCCTCGTGTAATTGCAGGGTCAAATATGCACGGAAAGTGCAGCCGATGCAATAGAGCTGATGAAGCAAACAGTTGATATAATTGCGTTTTATCCGTTCCTATTCGTCAATGTATGCGGCCGTCTTTTCCCGTTTCTGGTAGTCTGCAATTCAGTCAAGCTGGAATTGAAAAAAGCCCGTGCGGCAGCCTGCCGTTGGGAAACTTCGACGGTATTGTGAAAAAAAACACGCAAAATACGAGCGCCGCGCGCCCGCACCTACAGCCCTGCCCACGCGGTCCCTTGAGGGTGGGCCTAGAACATGCGTTTAATCGCACGAGGATCGCTCAGGACGGCCAGAACGGGTGCCGCGGCTACATGGGTCGCCGCCCACGCCTCAAGGGCGCAGGCGGCCTCGGACCCGATGTCGTCATGATGCGGCTTCGAATTCGTCTTCGCACAGCTCCGTCACCCAGAACCGCAAATCCTCGAGGCTTTCGGTGTAGGGATTGCGATCAGGACGGTCGGTAGCGTGTACCGGCATGCCGCGGTCGTTCGTGATTAAGTAGCGGAAGCGGTACTGTCGGACAAAATAACCTGCCTGCTGGAGCAAACGAATGGCTTCATCTTTGGAAAGCTTCTGTTGCTGCATGATGGGCTCCTTTCCAGTTGCATTTACGTCGGTGTTGTTTTGAAGATTATCACGTTCAACGTAGCCCAAGCTCTCGGCTGCGCTGCGGAATGCGTCCCTGTATTCTTGGATGGCAGCCTCAACGGCCTCAATAGGTACGCCTCGCCTGGTAAGCGATGCCTTAGTTCGATCGCTAAAGCGCTTCCAAGTACCGGCTCGAATAGCAACGTCCTGTGCAGCCCACGCATGGACCGTTTTCACGACGTCCAGGCGTTTTTGCCTCGAAAGAGGGAATACGAAAATCTTAGCCATGTAGCTACTCCTCCTGATGTTAAGAATTATTTGTGTTCCTTGCATGGGTCCCGCAAACCTCACGAAGCACTGCCACGGCTCAGTGCAGCGACATGTGCCTCAACCTCACCTGAATATGAACTCACGGCCGCGTCCGTAACGCGGCGCGGCACACCACGCGCGACAAGTGCTTCGTGCACTTGTCCGGTCCATGACTGCCAGCCGTCACGGTCTGCGTTCGGTACTTGGACGCGCTTATTTGCGATCGTTGCGGGATCGAAATTCGGCCAACGGTTCAACGGAAACAACACGACATTGCTATCGGACTCACGCGCGGGTTTCTTCATGGTATCCCTCCATTTTCGACATTTAGATCGGACGCGGTGTCTTTGTGTAAACAAGACGGTTCGTAAACATTCACGACTGTATTCGTTTGTGCAGACTTCGCCGGAACCCGAGGATATAGACATGTGTTTTGTGGCGCGCGCTTAACGCGCGCACGCGCAATGTTCATTTTATCTTCCATTGCGTCGGAAGTTGCTATTTCAGAGTCGATAGTGATTTCACGTTCGCACTGACTGTCAGCGTGACTTGGGTCCGCTTTGGGCGCTTCTGGCGCCGTCGCGGCCCTCACTTCCTGTTCTTCACTTTGGGTCTGTTGGAATGGTGCGGGTCTATCATTCTTATTTATTGGGTGCACTGTGGTGCACCCGTAAAGCGCAATATGGTGCGGATTTAGCACCGCGTCCGAAGTAGAATAATCCGCACCGTCATGCGCATTTTCCGGCTTCACGGCGCGGCGCCAATCGGGCGCGGCATGTGGCATCCGCACCTGATAGACGTTCGTTGTCGCGGCCCGTCCGCGTGATACCCGACGCCAGAGGTATCCAGCCGTCTCAAGCTCTGCGATCGCGTATTGAACAGTGCGCTCCCGTAGTCCGGTGAGCCGAACCAGTGTCGAGATGGACGGCCATGCTGTGCCCGCGCGTGCGCCTTTCTTGCTCACGTGCTCGCCAAGGACGAACAGGACCCGCAGCGCGGACGGGGATACGGCACGGTAGTCAATCGCCGCTGCCCGCACGACCTCCCGAACGTGCCGCGCAATGACCGCTATTGGTGAACCGGCCGGGATGCCGGTGCTCGGCCGTGGCGGCGGCTTCGCGCGCCGTGGCTTCGCAGCCGTTGACGTGCCGTCCGGCGCTGTATATTTCTTGCACCGTTCGCCTTCAGCTTTGTCTGCGTAGTGGGCGCCGCGTCCTTGACCCTGCGCGGCGCTTTCTTTTTTCGCGGTGGCGCTCATGCTGCGTCTCCGCTTATAAATCTGAAAACAGTTTCACGCTCCAGGCGCTCGACCTCCTTAAGCTTTTCTAGCTCGTGTGAGGGAAGGTACTGCTCGATTGCAGCCTCCACTATCGCGCGCAGCATGTCGGGCTCGATCGCGTCCAGTTCGGCAGCAAATTCATGCGGCCACTTTCTATCTGCCGGTGTATTCCGTTTGGGCTTGCGCGTCGGTAGTTCAAGCTCTTTGACCTGGAATTCGGTCAGCCCAAGGGTGTGAACCTGAACGCGCACACCAAGGTCGGCGCCGAACCGCAAGACCTTTTCACGAAGGCTTTGTGCCGCATCCTGCCCGCTACGATCGAAGTCGAACAAAGTATGGGCAACGAGGGTCTTCCCAGTCCCGCGAAGACGTTCAACGGCGCCGTATGCGAAGGTTTCCGACGAGTAGCCGCTGGTCACCATCAAAGGCACGTCGTATTCGAAGGTCACAGGTGCGACCACGCCAGCAAGGGCGGTTTTCTCAAGCCAGATTTCGACTTCATACGGGCTGTTATGCCAAAGTGATTTTCGATAGGACCTCGCTGTTTCAATCAGCGCATCTTTCCAGCCGTTAAAGGTTCGCGGGCGCCGCATGTAGCGAGTGGCGTCAGCGATCTGCGCGTAGGGCAGTCGACCTCTTCTGCGCAGATTTAAGACCTGTTTTTGAATTTTCTTGTAGCCGCCTTCCGTCTTGTCGACGCCGGGCAGACCGGCGACTGTCGCGCGATAGAACAGCCCTCTGACGGTGACTGGCCCATGCTCCTCTGTGTATGAAATCAAGAACTGCGCACGCTCCTCCATTTCGGCGTTAGTCGCTCTCTTCTTTTTTATGTGGCTAGGCGCATAAACCTTCGATGGATGCTTTCGAGAACCGCTCATCGGCTTCTCCATATGTGTGATGACGGCCGTTCCAGGCCGATCTCCGGTGCCCATGCGCAGCGGAACGGAAGGCAGTTTCCCGCCTCCCGTCCCGGCCCGTGGCCCGGTGCTCTGTTCTTTGGAGAACGGCTATGCGGCGCGACCTGCCGTTTCGTTGGCCTGTTCGCGCAGCTTCTCGACGTAGGCGTCGATGTCGGCCGACGCGAAGCGCACTGCGCCCATGACGCGGATCGGCTTTAGGTCGCCGCGGTTAATCAGCTGGTAGAGTGTCGTGCGCGAAATTGAAAGTTGCTTGCAAATATCAGAGATTTTTAGCAGACTGGTCACGTGGAAGTCTCCTTTTTGATTTGGCGCGGGATTGGCGTCCCGCGAGGTGTCTGTTCGCATCAGTCATCAATCATCATCAGAAAGGGCCCGCCCTAGATCGAGCGGAAGGAACCATTTTCCGCTCGATTTAGGATTTGCGCAACCCTTGCGCATGGCTCCACGATGCGCCGCCCAACGCCAGACAATCGCGAACGCAAACGCGACCTCAACGAAACGCCTTGTTTTATTGGGCTTTCTAGCGCTTTCACCGTCCGCCTTGTGCATCGCCTCCCGGCTTCGCTTGTCAAGCAAGCGTGAGTCAAATCGACTCAGCTACGCTCGAAATCCGCTGAACATACGATTCTCGCACGCGTGGCTCGATTGGTCTGTGATTCCTTCGGCAACGTCGCGACCTCGGCGGCGGCAGAGACCGAGACCTTGCCCTCGTCCATCGCCGCGACAAGCTCTGGCGCGCCGGAAGCGTCTACCTTTTTGGCTTGACTGTACGTCTCACGGTTGCCGAACCCTGCCTTCTCGGCAGCGACGTCGCGGGTCTTCTGCCCATTTAATTGTGCAATATTTTGCACATTTTCCGCCGCTGGCCTTCCACGCCGCTCACCGACCTCGGCCTCGATCACCCGGCCGATTGCAACGCGCCTGCAACGGGCCCACCTTGCGCGCCGGGCGTCGTCATGCTTGAAGCGGCTCGCCGGTGAGGGTCTCGCGGACCTCGCTCCCTATCGTTCGACACATGAGGTCCGCACATGAGCACCACTCCAGACGAGGCGCCGCTTTCCATCCCGACGATGACCTATGAGCATCGGCAGGTGATGATCTGCCCACGCGGCGGCGGCAAAAATCTTCGCGTCAAAACGCGATCAATCACCTTGCCGCGCATCTCGATCTTGTCGGATGAGGTCGCACAATTCTTGGCCTCACCGATCGTCCCGGCACAACCGACCAACAGGCGGGCTCGAAGCCGTCGCCGGTCTCGGTAGATCGCGCGAAAAGATTTCCACGTTCCCGCCGTCGCCTTCGGTTTCGGACAGGCGCGGACACGTCATGGGCAAAGCGTTTGCGTCGGGCGCCGTCGCCAATGGCGTCAACGTCCTTGGCGAAGGTGGCAGCGCGTTTTACGGTCGCCTTTGAGACACCGTGCTGTTCGGCGACGATATCGCGTGTTTTCTTCAAGTGCGCATTTTGCGCACTTGCCTCCCGCGCACCACCATGCGCCTTCTTCTCGCGCTCATACTTCTGGCCCAGGTAGTATGCGAACCAATCCGGCCCGACATTGCGGCGACAGACTTGCGGGATAAACTAGGGTGGGCGCCTCCCATAGTTTTCGGCGGCCAATGCCGCCGTGCACCTGGCCAGATGATGACCGGCATGGGTCACGTGCAGATCGCTTCGACCGTCAACGTAGGATGGTCGAGACGATCCGCGCGACCTATGGCCGGTGCCGTCCCTAGGTTCCGACCTGGCCTCGGCCTAGTGCTGCGGACCTTCGACCATGGGCGCGGTGGATGGTCTCGATCTCCTCGTCCCTCCGCGTCGATTGAGTATCGGCGCCGGTACCTAACTCTGGCGCCGGGAAAACTACTGAGGGCGCCGTCATTGGTTTTCGACGGCCATGCTGCGTGAAACCAAACGGACGGCACCGGCCCTTTGCTTTTCGACGGCGGTGGGCCATCCGAAAAACCTTCCCGACTAAAAGGTTTTAAGTGCGTGATGGTCAGGATAAATCGGGCGGGTGCCCTCCCTATTTTCCATGCGCGACGTGACCGGCATGGATCGTCAACGGGAGGCCCTCGCCGTCCTTCCGTTGCCCGGCTCGGTCGTCGCGATCGGCGGCGAAGTGAAAGATGACGGTGCCGTCAGTTTTCACTCGTCGCGCCCGGCTCTATCGTTCGGTCGAAACATTACTGTCGGTGCCGTCAGCAATGTTGCCCGTCGCCGGGTGGCAACCTTCCAGATGGGAAGGATGGCGCCCTGGATCGCCACGCGCGACGATTGCATCGAGAGCGCGTTCAACGATGCCGGGATCAGCGGCCTCGGCGGCGCGAAGCTGGCGGGCTTCGTGCATGTCGTTGTGGGACACGCCAGCGTCGGCAAGCGTGGGAACCTTCTTTTCGTCGCAAAGAAGGTCGTTGCGCTCCCCGGATGCAGCAAGATTGCCTGCCGCCCTCTCAGCATCGACCTCCTCCGCCAGCCTGATCTCCGCACGGACCTGGATGGCGATGGCGTCGTGGATGTCGTCGCGGCGAAGGCCAAGGTCGGCGGCGGTTGGTTTAACCTCGTCGCCGCTTCCGACGAGGTCATTGCGCTGTCCGGCCTTCGCCAACTCTCCGCGAGCCTTCGCAGCATCGAGAGCACGCTCCACCACGCCAGGTTCGCGGCTTCGGCGTCGCGGAGCTTGCGGGCGTCGTGGATTTCGTCAGGCCGGACGCCGATGTCTTTAATTGAAGGGATATTGTCAGATACAATATCCCTTGGCAGCTGCCCGCCGTGGCGTTGGACCTCACCACGCTCCTGCGCCGCGCATATCGGCTTAATTAAATCGCGGGAGGCGTCCGCGATTTTTTGGCGGCCTCGGCTGATGTGGTGATGTTGTCTTTATCAACACCACTTTCCCACCTGCGCAGCATCCGCCTCCTGCGCCGACCGTGCCAGAGTTTCCGTCAGAAACTCTGCCTCCGGCGTTGCATGACCGGCACCGATAGATCGTGCCGTCACGATGCGGCGATCTACTGGCGGCCTGCGCCGCGTTGCCGGTGGCATGGTAAGATTGACGGCTCCAAACTTACCAACGGTGCGCTCGATGCCTACGGGCGGCAAGGGCGGCGACTCGCCAGCTAATTCCGCAAAATTTTGCGGAATTTCCGCCGCGTCCACCTCCTGCCCACGCGCTTCCGGGCGGGAAGCGGTGGCGGCGGCTTGCCAGAGACTTCCGGAAAATTTTCCGGAAGTAGGTCCGTCCGCTGCCCTCGACTGCCCAGCGCCAGATCAACCGCCGTTCCGTCTATACCGCGCCCTCAGGACCTCGAGCGGCTCCAGATGCAACTGCGGCCTCGTGCTGATCTTCCGCGACCCACACTTCGAGCACCGCAGGCGCCTGGCCACATTCGGCACCGGGACATTGCCGGGCAGGCCGAGCGATAGCGGCGGCACCTCGACCTCGTGGCAGCAGGCGCCGCAGTAGCACCACAAGAGGCGGCCTTCGTCGGCGAGGTCCTTTAGCGTGACGGGCCCGGTGCTCATGGATGCCTTAGACGATCCGGGACCCTCACGCCGGGATGGACGCGAGGGCCGGGGAGCTCGAACGGTGGTCCGGGGTCAACCGGCAGAGAGCCGCCGCAAGTCGTCCAAGGCGCTCGCGACAAGTCTTGCGCTGGCCTCATGCCGAGGCTGATCGTTGTGGCTGAGCTTTACGGCCAACTCCAGCTTCCGGACGACATCACCCACGGTGAGTGAGGGTGCCTCACATAGATGGTCCACGGCAATCCAATGCTGGTCTTCCAGTTTCTTTGCATGAACCTGATTGTCGTGGAGGGCCTGCTCGACCGCTTCCAGTTCACCTGCTCTTGTTGAAACGTCCATTCTTCCCTCCGTCGGCGACCCGCGTGTCGGGGCCCTCGTTCAAACTCTTCGACCCATAGTAGAGATCGACGCACCATGCCGCCATGCGCTTGCGGAGCGCGTCGAATAGATCGGTCATTTGTTCGCTGCCGTTCAGCTGTGATTGCAGCTGTGCACACCAAGCGCTCCTCACCAATCCATTCTTGAGCGCTGTATGATAAGCCCTTCGAATCTTCCCGCAACCGCAGTACCTCTAACGTGAGAGAGGGAGGTCTGCCTGCATGTCTTCAAGCATTTTGATTGAGATCATCGTCGATCAAGAGATCAATCGATGTGACGTCCCAGCCCTCTTGCTCGATCTAGCGAAGGGCAGAAAATCAAGCAGTCCTAGTGGTTTTTTCCCGCAATTCTCAACTTGCTAAGCGGCTGTTCCTACGGCTCATGGACAGCCGAGGTGGGCCCAAAAATCCTGCCCAACCGGAGGCTTTTGCGGCGCGCGAATGCGCCCTGTCGGCAGACGCATTCAACTTGACTTCGCCAAAAACAAACGAGGGGTCTTTGACACATGGAGACAAAACTACCGTTTTTGCATGCGGAACGATCGCGGTTCGGCGTCACCTACCATTATTTCCGGGTCAGCCGCGGGCGACGCATTCGGATCAAAGGCGACTTCGGAACGCCGGAGTTTCTCGCCCACTACCATGAGGTGCTCGCCACTGAGGCACCGCCGCCTAAAGACGCCAATCCGAGCGTCCAACCCGGCAGCTTCGGCTGGCTCATCGGAGAGTGGAAAAAATCCGCCGATTGGTCCGCCGCGGCGCCGAGCACGCAAAATCATCGCAATGTTTTTCTCGAGCAGGTCATCTCCTTGTATGGCGATGTCCCATTCCGCGGGATCAGACGGCAACAAATTCTCGAAGAGCGAGACCGCCGCTCTGGCAAACCCTTTGCAGCCAACAACTACATCAAAACGATGCGGGCGCTGTTCCGCTGGGCGCTGGATCGTGGCTACGTTGAGGAAAATCACGCACAACGGGTGCCGTTCCTCAAGACGAGGACGCCCGGCTTCCGGCCTTGGACGATGGAGGATGTGGAACGGTTTCGCCAATGCTGGCCGTTGGGCACCCGCCAGCGTGTGGCTCTGGAGGTTCTGCTCAATACAGGTATGCGCCGCGGGGACGCGGTCCGGCTCGGTCCTCAGCATGTCACCGATGGCGTTGCCAGCATCCGAACCGAAAAGACCCGCATGCAGGTCGACATTCCCATCCTGCCCGCGCTCCAAGAAGCCCTCGATAGAGGACCCATCGGCGAGAGCACGTTTATCGCGCGGTGGGATGGCAAGCCGATGGTGAAGGAAAGCTTTGGCATGTGGTTCGGAGAGGCTTGCTCCGTGGCGGGCGTCAAGGGTTCTGCCCACGGGCTGCGCAAAACAGCGGCCACCATCATGGCCGAAGCGGGCGGCAGCGAGCGTGAGCTCATGGCGTTCTTTGGCTGGAGCACGACGTCTCAGTCGCAGGTGTACACGCGAGAAGCCGACAAACGGCTGCTGGCTGCGCGCGGTGCGGAGCGGATGAAAGCCGCACTCGCGCGACTGTAAGTGAGCTGCGGGTTCCGACCAGATCAAGCCGCTGGAACGCATTGAGGACCTGCCTCCTGGCCAAGGAGCAGGTCCTTTTTCATCGGCCGTGCGCCAGGCGCCGGACCTCTCGAACGCAGCTCCCAAACTTCTCCCAAAATGGGCTTCCCAAACCGATCCCGAACGCTCCCAAACAGATTTCGGCAGTGATAAAGATTTGAAGTATTGTCGCGATTTAGCGCCGTAACTTCGTTCGGTACGTTAACTTGCCACCACCGCTCGCAAGGGCAACCGCAAGGTTTCGCTGACGGTCTCCGGTTGGGTCGGCCAGCAGATCTCGTTCTGGGATGACGGCGTCGAAAGCAACGCCTATGTCCATGACCTCGGCACGACGCTGGGCAGCCACGTGAAGTTCACGGGCTCGGCTCAGATCTCGCCCGGCTGGTCGGCTGGTTACGTGCTGCAGATCGAGGCCATTGGTTCGGATGGCTTGACAACGAGCCAGAACGTTCCGAACGGGCCGGCTGCCCTGGTCGGTACGACAAGCGGCGTGCAGACGCTCCAGTCTTACTGGTTCGTCAAGTCTGACCAACTCGGTAAGATCTCGGTCGGCAAGCAGTCGCAGGCTTCGGACAACACTGCGATCCTCGTCGACGGTTCGGGCTCGCTCGTTCCGGCCAACTGGGTTGCGTTCGATACGAACAGCTTCGCTATTCGCAACAACGTCGGTGCTAACATTGTCTGGGGCAACGCTCAGTCGTGCTTCGGTCAGGGTGGCGCTTGGGGTGACTGCAACGGCCTGACCCAGAATGTCGTTCGTTACGACTCGCCGACGTTCGGTGGGTTCTCTTTGTCGGCCTCTTGGGGCGACGACGATATGTGGGATATCGCTGCGCGGTATGCCGGCGAGCACCACGGCTTCAAGCTCGCCATCGCTGGTGCCTACAACGAGGTCACCAGCCAGGTTTACAACGGCGGTGCTAACGTTCCTGACATGGAGTACTTCCAGTTGGGCGTGTACGTTCAGCACGTTGCTACCGGCCTCTTCGGTCTCTACAATTACGGCACCTTGGAAGCTGACTTCAAAGACGGCGGACCGATCGTTGATGATGTCGACACCCACTACGTGAAGCTCGGTCTGCGCACGAAGTTCAACCATCTTGGTGCTACGGTCTTCTACGGCGAATACCTCAACGGCCAGGATGGTGCTTTCGGAACCGTCCTTGGTATTACAGATGCTGCTCAGCGCTTCGGTATCTCTTCGGAGATGGAAGTCTGGGGTCTCGGCGTTGTTCAGGAAGTTGATGCAGCCGCTATGTCGGTCTGGATCAAGTACCGCAATCAGAGCCTCGATGTTTCCGGCCCCATCGTTCCTCCGGGCGTGCAGTTTGAGGACTTCGACTACGTCGGCGTCGGTGGTTTGATCAACTTCTAATCTGATCAGAGCTCCCATCTGGTTGAGGGCTGTCCGGCAACGGGCAGCCCTTTTCCGTTTTGACCAGCGTGTGTCGAAGGGCCCTTCTCATGGGGCGTTCCGCGATCTAAGATTTTTTGATGCTCACCAAGTTTTTCTCAGAGTTGCGTTCGGCCCGGCTGCCGGTCTCCGTGAAGGAGTATCTGGCGCTGTTGGAGGCCATGGATGCGGGCTGCGCCAACGGGAAAGTCGAGGATTTTTACTATCTGGCGCGGCTGACGCTGATTAAGGACGAGCGGCATTTCGATAAGTTCGATCAGGTGTTCGGGCATGTGTTCAAGGGCCTCGACCTGATGAGCGAGGCGATCGAGGCGGATATTCCCGACGAGTGGCTGCGTGCGGTGGCCGCGCTCTATCTCACGGACGAAGAGAAAGCCAAGATCGAGGAACTGGGCGGCTGGGAGAAAATTATGGAGACGCTGCGCGAGCGTCTTCTGGAACAGAAAGAGCGGCACCAGGGCGGCAACAAGTGGATTGGGACGGGCGGGACGTCGCCTTTTGGCGCTTACGGCTACAATCCGGCCGGCATTCGCATCGGGCAACACGAGAGCCGGCACCAACGCGCGATCAAGGTTTGGGACAAGCGCGAGTTCAAGGATCTTGCGGGCGACGTTGAATTGGGCACGCGCAACATCAAGGTCGCGCTGCGGCGGCTCCGGCAATTCGCGCGCTCGGGTGCGGCGGATGAATTCGATCTGGCCGGCACCATCCGCGGGACGGCGGAGAAGGGCCACCTCGACATTCACATGCGGCCCGAGCGGCGCAATGCGGTGAAGGTTTTGATGTTCTTCGATGTGGGCGGGTCGATGGACTGGCACATCAAGGGCGTCGAGGAGTTGTTCTCAGCGGCGCGCAGCGAATTCAAGCATCTCGAATACTATTACTTCCACAACTGCCTTTATGAGCGGGTGTGGCGGGACAATGCGCGGCGCTACACGGAGACGATCCCGACCTGGGATGTGCTGCACACGTATCCGTCCGATTATAAGCTGATCTTCGTTGGCGATGCGTCCATGAGCCCGTACGAGATCACGCATCCGGGCGGGTCGGTGGAGCACATGAACGAGGAGGCCGGGCATATCTGGTTGAGCCGGGCGCTCGCCAGCTACCCCAATGCCGTGTGGCTCAATCCCCTCCCCGACCAGCACTGGAGTTGGACGCCATCCATCGGTATCATGCAGCGGCTGATGGGGGGGCGGATGTATCCGCTGACCCTGGAGGGGCTGGAGACGGCCATCCGGACACTGCTGCGTTAAGGAAATTGCCTTGTCCCCGCCGCAATTCGGGTGCGCGGTTGACGGGCGGGGACCGGATCGCTTCCATGACGGTGTGATCCAGAGATTCGGGGCTTGGGAAATGACGGGGCATCGGTTCGTCGCGCTTGGCGCGGTGCTGCTTTTGGGTGGCTGTTCCAGTTCGTCCGGGATGTCGACGGGTTCGTTGTTCGGCGGCGGGCAGCAGAACGCTGCGGCTCCGGCTGCGGTCGCGGCCAATCCGGCGGGCGACCCCACCACGCGGGCCTTCCAGGTGGGCTCGACGTCCGCACGCGCCGTGAAGTGCGGCTATAACTTCGATCCGGTGAAGCTGAAGACGACGTTCCTGTCCAGCGAGGCGGCGGCCGTGTCGGCTGCGGATATCCCGCGGGTCGAGAAGGTTTACGACACGGCCTATAATGGGGTCGCGAAGGCCGTTGCCGGCCAGCCGGGATACTGCACGCCCGACAAGACCGCCGACATCAAGGCTAATTTGACCCGGCATCTGGCCGGCGATTACGCGCCGGCGCAGGCGAAGAAGCAAGCGGAAGAGCCGGGCTGGTTCTCGAACTGGGGCGGGGCCGGTTCGGATTCGGGTCCGAAGTTCGGGACCGGCGACTGGTGGGAAAAGCAGACCGAAGCGATGGGCGGCTAGGACGATCGTCCGGCGCTGTTAAGACTTCCTTTGCCGACTTTTTGCAACGGCGGCCGTTCAGCGGGCCGCCGTTTGCGTTGCTGGCACCCGGCTTGCTCCGATGGGACCATCGCACGGCAATTTTTACCGGGGCCCCCGTCCATGACCGTCATGCCGCTGACTTCGTCCTCGTTTGAGACGGCCACTCTCCCCGGCCTGCAGCGCGCTGTGCCGGTCCGGCACACGCGACCAGTTCTGATTGCTGGCACAGAAGTGCTTGGGGAGCCCATCGCCCTTCAGTTGATCGATGATCGCTCGGGATTTAACGCGCTTGAGGCGGAATGGACCGCCCTTTTCGATCGGGCCGGGCGGCCGGAGCAGGTGTTTCAGTCCTTTGGCTGGCTCTGGCACTGGTGCAACCATTTCCTGGCGCCGCGCGGCGCGAAGCCGACCTTGGCCATCGTGACCGGGCATCGCGATGGGCGGTTGGTGCTGGTCTGCCCATTTGTGGTGACGCGGGCGGGCGGCCTCAACACGCTCTCGTTCATGGGGGATCCCGTGAGCCAGTATGGTGACGTGATCGTCGAGGATGGTCCGGAGGCAGCGCGCGATATCCATGCCGCGTTCGCGTTCGTGCTGGAGCAGGCCAACATCGATCTGGTGCATTTGCGCAAGGTGAGGGCAGACGCGGCGATTGCGCCGTTGCTCAGGGCGCGCGGCGTGGGCTTCACAGACGTGCAACAGGCGCCCTACGTCGCGTTCGAAGGAACGAGCGACTATGCGGCGTTCGAACAGCGCTACGCGAAGGCGGCCCGGAAGAACCGCAAGCGCCAAATGCGCCGGTTGCAGGAAACGGGCGAAACGTCGTTTCAGCGCTTCGCGGCGGGTCCGGCGGCCAGCGATGCGGCGAGCGTTGCTTTGCGGTTGAAGCGCGATTGGTTGCGGCAGCGTGGGCTTGTTTCGCCGGCGGTGGCGGATGTGCGCACGGAAGGATTTTTCCGCGATTGCGCTTCTGGGCGTGGTCCGGCTTCGGGCATCGAAATCGGCGCTGTGGTGTCTGACGGGGCCATTGCGGCGATTGAAATTGGGGTCCAGTGCAAGGACCGCGTGGCGCTTCATCTCATCGCCTACGATCCGCGCTTCGAGAAGACTGGGGCGGGAGCGCTTTTGATGGAAGACAGCATCCGGCGGGCCTGCGAGCAGGGCAAAACCGCACTCGATCTTCTGGCGCCGGGGGCTGCCTATAAGTTTGAGTGGGCCGACCGGTCGGTGGACGTGGGTGATTGCGCGTTCGGGCTGAGCCGCGCCGGCAAGATTTATGCGGCGCTCTATCTCGCGCGGCTGCGGCCTGCGGCCAAGGCGATGCTTGAGCATCTTCCCAAGGCCGTGCGCCGGCACATCGCGACGTTCGCTGGCTTGGCGCTTCTGCTGACGCAGCGGGGCGAAGTTATTTGACGCCGAGCTTCTTTTGCAGGCTCGACGACGAGGTGGTGTATTGAAACACGACCTTCTTGTCGGGATAGACGATCTTCTGCGCGGCCTGCGCCATCAGGGCGGCTTCGTGGAAGCCGGATAGAATGAGTTTGAGCTTGCCGGGATAGGTATTGATATCGCCGATGGCGAAGATGCCTTTTTCGCTCGTCTCGAATTTCTCGGTGTCGACGGGGATCAAGTTTTCGTTGAGGTTGATGCCCCAGTCGGCGATGGGCCCAAGCTTCATGGTGAGGCCGAAAAACGGCAGCATGGCATCGATTACGATTTTCTCTTCGCCGCCTGCAGTTTTGACAGTCACTGTTTGAAGCGTTCCCGCGTCCCCATCGAGGCCGGTCATTTGTCCGATCATCAGGCGGACTTTGCCTTCATCGACGAGGCGGCGCATTTCGTTGACGGAATGGGGCGCGCCGCGGAAGTCATCGCGGCGGTGAAGGAGAGTGAGGCTCCGGGCCAGCGGCTGCAGATTGAGGGTCCAATCGAGCGCGCTGTCGCCGCCGCCGACGACGAGAACATCCTTGCCACGGAAATCTTCCATTCGGCGGACTGAATAGAAAACCGACGTTCCCTCGTAGGCTTCGATGCCGTCGAGTGGAGGGCGCTTGGGTGTAAAGGAGCCGCCGCCTGCCGCGATGACGACGACCTTGGCGCGGAATTGCTTAGCGTCATCGGTGGTCATGATGAAGCGGCCGTCAGGCTCGCGCGCGAGGGCGTCGATGCGTTCGCCAAAGTGGAAGACGGGATTGAACGGCTTGATCTGCTCCAACAGCCGGTCGGTCAATTCCTGGCCGGTGACGATGGGCAGCGCTGGCACATCGTAGATGGGCTTTTCAGGATAGAGTTCCGAGCACTGACCGCCGGGTTTGCCGAGGATGTCGACGACGTGACATTTCAGATCGAGAAGGCCCAGTTCGAAGACGGCAAAGAGACCGCAAGGCCCGGCGCCGATGATCACGACATCGGTTTCGATGGGGCCGGCGCCTGCGGCGGGTTCCACTGCGTTCATCAGAACTGCAACCTTCCGATCGGTCTTTAAGAGCTCAGAACTGCTTGGCGGGGACGCGCAGCACGAGGCCATCAAGCGCAGCCGTCACCTTGATCTGGCAGCACAGGCGGCTTTCCTCACGCACGTCGAAGGCGAAGTCGAGCATGTCCTCCTCCATGTCGGAGGGGGCGCCCGTCTTCTCGCGCCAGCCGGCGTCGACATAGACGTGGCATGTGGCGCAGGCGCAGGCGCCGCCGCACTCGGCATCAATGCCAGGGACGTCCGCCATTTTGGCGGCTTCCATGACGGTGAGACCTTCTTCCGCCGTCACCGTTTGGGCGGTGCCGTCGGGCTGGATGAACGTGATCTTGACCATCTCGCCTCTGCTCTGTGCCAGTCGCATGTGGGAGCGGCAGATGTGTTGCCCCGAGATGTCGTGCTGGAGCGCACTGCCGCCGTTGGGCCAAGGCCTTAGACGGAGGCAGATGTGAATTCAAGGCGCAATGGGCGCGCAGCGGGATGCGGCTTGCCGGTTCATTAGCGGCTGGGCGTCTGCGGGGCGGCGAGGGCGGAAATGTAGCCGACGGCCTCGCGCACCGCGCGTTCGCAGGACACGAGGACGGCCTGCTTGCCGGACGGGTCCTCGATGGCGTTGGAGATGCGTTCGGCATCGACCGCTGCGGCCGCTACGCGCCAAGCGCCCACAGTGCGAGCGGATCCCTTTAGGGTGTGGGCCGCCATCTTCCAGTCGTTGATGGTGGAGGCCGACTGCAGACTGGCCAGGGTGCGGGGCAGTTCGCTGGCAAAGAGGTCAAGAACTTCGCGTTCGAGTTGTAGGTCACCCATGGTGTAACGGCGGAGGTGGACATGGTCAATGGCCGCAGGCTGGCGGGCCGGCATGGCCACGCGCGGCGTCATTTCGCTCTGCAGCATTTCAGGATTGTCGAGCATCGCCGCGCTCCCGCACGAAGTCACCTCATTGGGATCGGGATCCTGGCAGGATGGTCTCTAAACAGAGCTAAAGGGTTGGCGCGTTCTGTTGTGACAGTGAACAAAGACTTGCCGCATTGCCGCGGATTGTCAGGGTACCTTCATTTGGCCCTAAAACCGGGCTATCGGCCGCTGTTACCACGTTGACGGATTACATGCATTCAGCGGTGCGCGACCCTCAATTCGGATTTGAGGGTCGGGCTTTAGTTGAGCTATCAGTGACGCTGGGACTGCGCCGTCGGGCGCTCGGGGGCATATCGGGACGATGGCGCAAGACAATACAGCTTCGCGAGAGCCGCCGGGTTTACCGGTGCCGCCCCCGCTGTCGCCGTCCGCGTCCGAGCCGCCTCCTTCCGGTGGGCCGCCCGCCGCGCTGCCGCCCCCGCTCCCGTTGCAGCCGAAGCCTGAAGGTAAAGGACGCCGGTCGAAGGCCGCCGTGGCCGTGCCGCCCTCGCCTCCGCCCGCCCCTGACATGGATGCCGATAGCGGCGAGACCACGCAAAGGCGTGCGGCGCGCAGACGGCCGGCGGGTCCGCCGCGCGGGCAAGTCGCGGCGAACGATGACGTCCCGTCGATTGGCGGTTTGATTTACGCGCTCGACCAGAAGCCCGACGGAAAGCCGTTCCGCTACGCCATGTATGCGAGCATCGGATGGGGCCTGCTCACGGCCGTATTCGGCTGGATGATTTTTTCCGCCAAGGTGGCCGAGGGTCAGGGCTTTGGGGCGATCCTCTCCGATCCCTCGACGTTCCTGCTGTTCGCGGCGCTCGTCGTGCCGGTTGCGGTGATGTGGTTCCTTGCGCTTCTGGCGTGGCGCGCGGAGGAATTGCGGCTCAGGTCGTCGACCATGACCGAAGTGGCCATCCGTCTGGCCGAACCCGATCGCATGGCGGAGCAGTCGATCGCGTCGCTCGGACAGGCGGTGCGGCGGCAGGTGTCGTTCATGAACGACGCCGTGTCGCGCGCACTGGGACGGGCGGGCGAACTCGAAGCACTGGTCCACAACGAAGTGGCGGCGCTGGAACGTTCCTACGAAGAGAACGAGCGCAAGATCCGCGGACTCATTCAGGAGTTGTCGGGCGAGCGCGGCGCGCTGCTTGGCACATCGGAGCGGGTCACCGATACGCTGCGCTCGCTGGGGACGGAAATTCCCCAGCTGATCGATCGCTTGTCAAACCAGCAGATCAAGCTCGCGACGATCATTCAAAACGCGGGCGAAAACCTCACGTCGCTCGAGAGTGCCGTTGGCGCCAGCGCCGACCGGCTGGAGACGACACTCGGGCAGCGCACCGAGGAGATGAACGCGGTGCTCTCCGGCTACACGTCGGCGCTTGGGGATGCACTGAACACGCGGACCGAGGAGATGCATTCGGTCCTTGTCGGGTACACGGCGGCGCTGGCAGACTCGCTGACAACGCGGACTGAAACCATTCAGAACGCTTTTCAAGAATATCTAAGTAACCTCAATTCCTCACTCGATGGCCGCACACAAAACCTGCAGGCCGTTTTCGAGGAGTACGCCCGGGCGCTCGACAATTCCCTCGCAAACCGCGCGCAGATTCTCGACACGCAGCTCATCGAACGCACACGCGCCCTCGACAATGCCTTCAGCGAGCGTCTGATGCTGTTCGATCAGTCGATCCAGCGCTCGACGCAGGCGATTGATTATGCCGTGTCGGAACGGTCGGAAGCGCTGACATCGGCGCTCGAAAACCACGCGCGCGTGTTCAGCGACACGATCCAGCGCCAGACGCACGATCTCGACGAGCAGCTCGTCGCCGGTATCAGCGCCGTGCGGCGGTCGTCTGAGAACATCACCAAGCAGTCGCTCAAGGCGATCGAGGGGCTGGCTGGCCAGTCGGAGATGCTGCGCAACGTTTCGGAAAACCTGCTCGGCCAGATCAACTCGGTGACGAACCGGTTCGAGAATCAGGGCCAGACCATCATGCGGGCGGCCAACGCGCTGGAATCGGTCAACTTCAAGATCGACAACACGCTACAGACGCGGCACGCCGCTCTGTCGCAGACGTTGGACAATCTCTCGGGCAAGGCGGAAGAATTCGGCCGCTTCGTGCAGGGCTATTCGTCGACGATCGAGGGGTCGCTGTCGGAGGCGGAGCTGAAGGCGCGGTCGACGGCGGAAGAGATCCGGCTGCAGGCGGAGGCGACGCGGCGCAATGCGCTGGCCGATCTGGAACGCTTGAAATTGGAGACGGATGCGGAGAGCGGGCGCCGTCTCGACGAATTGCGCAATCGCTTCGCCACGGTGTCGTCCAGCGTCACGCGGGATCTGGATTCGCTGTCCTCGCGCGTTGACCAGACCGCCGACGAGGTGCGTCAGCGGGCGGCCCGGACCGCTGCGGAAATTGCTAGCGAGCAGGCCCGCCTCAAGGATCAGCTGGATCAGTTGCCGCTTGCCACGCGCGACAACGCTGATCAGATGCGTCGCGCCCTGTCGGACCAATTGAAAGCGCTCGATACGCTGGCCAACCTCACGCAGCGCACGATGCAGGCCCGCGACGTGTCGCGGCCGGTGGGATCACCGCCACCGCCGATGGCGTCTTTGCCGCCGCCCACCGCCCCTTACATGGCGCCCGCGCCTGCCCAATCCCCGGCTCCGCAGCCGGCACCACAACAGCCGGCCTTGTCGCAACTCTCGCGTCCGGCAGCGGGCGAGAATGGCCGGGAAGGCTGGTCGCTTGGCGATTTGCTGGCGCGTGCGTCGCGCGATGAGGAACAAGGTGGCGGGGCGCCACGATCTGCTCCACCGCCGCCCTCCCCGCCGCCGCAGATGCAGCGGCAGGCTCCGTTCCGGCTCGATATCGATGTGGTCTCCCGCGCGCTCGATCAGGCCACGACATCGGCGCTGTGGTCGCGCATCACCGCCGGGCACCGGAATGTTCTTTCGCGCGGGCTTTATTCGGCGGAAGGGCGGCAGGCATTCGACGACATCACGCGCGCGCTGCCTAACGATCCCAATCTGCAGGCGACGCTGTCGCGGTACCTGGAAGACTTCGAGCGCGTGCGCCGCGACCTCGATCAGCGCGATCCGTCGGGTCGGTCGTCGCAGATCCATCTGATGTCGGATTCCGGCCGCGTTTATTTGTTCCTTGCTCATGCCACGGGCCGGTTGTCCTGACCGCTCGGCTGAGGTTCGGGATCCTTTCTGATGACTGATCGCACGATCCGCGTGGCCATCGAATCCTGGCCTCTGGCGCAGCCGTTTGTGATTGCGCGCGGGGCCAAGACGGAGGCGCGCGTCATCGTCGTCACCCTTAGCCAGGGCGGCGTCGAAGGCCGTGGCGAGTGCGTTCCCTATGCGCGCTATGGCGAGACGGCGGAGGCCACGGCAGCAGCGATCGAAGCGGCAGGCGCACCGGCCTCGCATGGCGATCTGGCGCGGCTGCTGCCGCCGGGGGCGGCGCGCAACGCGCTCGACTGTGCGCTGTTCGATCTGGAAGCCAAACTCGCAGGCGTTCCGGTGGCGCAGTTGATGAAGCGGCCCGAACCGGGCGCACGCGAAACCTGCTTTACGCTGAGCCTCGATACGCCGGAGGCGATGGCGGAGGCAGCGCGGCAGGTGCCGCAGCTCAAACTTTTGAAATTGAAGCTAGGTGGGGCTGGCGACGACGAGCGGATGCGCATGGTGCGGGCGGCGCGGCCGGATGCGCGGCTTGTGGGCGATGCCAATGAAGCGTGGACGGTGGAGTTGCTCGATCCGTTGCTGGCGGTGGCGGCCGAATGCAGGTTCGAAACCATCGAACAGCCGTTGCCGGCCGACGACGATGGTGCGCTCGGCACGCGCGACCGGCCTTTGCCCATTTGCGCGGATGAGAGCGCGCATGTGGCGTCGGACATCACAGCGCTCGTCGACCGCTACGATGCGGTCAATATCAAGCTCGACAAGGCGGGCGGGCTGACGGAAGCGCTCGCCATGGCGGACGCGGCGCGGGCGGCGGGGCTCGACATCATGGCGGGGTCGATGGTCTCCACGTCGCTGGGTGTGGCGCCCGCCATGCTGGTGGCGCAGTACGCGCGTTGGGTCGATCTCGATGGGCCACTGCTGCTGGCCAAAGACCGCGAGCCCGGGATCGTCATCCACGACGGGATCATCGAGCCAGCGCAGCGGGGGCTGTGGGGATAGGGTTTTACAGCGTGCCCTGGTTCCAGCGTGCGCGGATCACGAGGGCGGCGGCAAGAGAGGCGACGGCAAGGCCTGCCATCGACGCGTAGGCGCCACCCTTATGGGCATTGAAGAGCGGTCCGGAGGCCCAGGTGGCGATGCCCATGGCCACGCCGGACGCAAACGTCGCGTAGAGCGCTTGGACTGTTCCGGAGACGTCGTCGGGCACGGCGCGGGCGACGAAGAGGATCGCGCCCAAATGCGTGGCGCCATAGGTCAGCGCGTGCAGGAGCTGCAGCGGCACGAGGAGTGCGAGTGGCGGATCGAGCGTCATCACCGCCCAGCGCAGGATGGCGGCCGCCGCGCCGATGGCGAGCAGCGTATCGGGTTTCAAATGGCGAAAGCGGGAGCCGGCGACGGCAAACAGCGCGACTTCGGCCAGTACGCCGATCGCCCAGAGCGCGCCGACCCAGGCGCCGGATATGCCCTGGTCGCGCATGTGGAGCGCGCCGAAGGTGTAGAACATGGCGTGCGAGGCCTGAACGGCGCTGGCGGCGATCAGGAACGCGAGGAACACCGGCATTCGGAGAAGGCGGAGCACCTCGTGGGTGACGCTGCGGGGCGGGGTAGCGGTTGCGGCGTCGTCCGCAGCGGCTGCGGGTGCGTGCGGCAGGGCGTGTGCGGCGGCGACGGTGAGGACGGTGCCGGCGATCATCACCCAGAGGGCTGCTTCCGATCCGCTGCGGTCGATCAGAGCGCCGACGATGAGGCCCACGACAACGAACGAGAGCGAGCCCCAGAGCCGCATGCGGCCATAGTCGAGCGCATAGAGGCGCACGCCTTTGACGGCGATGGCTTCGACGAGGGGCATCATGGTGGCGGCGGCGAGGGAGAGCGGTGCGGCGATGAGCAGGATCGGCCAGAAGCCGCTCATGCCGCCAAGCACAAGGCTGGCTGCCAACGCTGTCCAGGCGGAGGCGATGATGAAGAGCCGGTGCGCGCCGAGGCGATCGGCGAAGATCGCGACGGTGGGCGTGACGGCGATGCGGAGGATAAAGGGGACGGCCATCACGATGGCGACTTCGTTGGCGTCGAGCCCGCGGCCGTCGAGCCAGACCGGCAGGAAGGGGATCAGCACGCCGTAGATGACGAACATGGCGGCGAAGTAGAGCGCGATGCGCTGGCCGTAGTCCGCGCCGGGATCGGGAAGGCGGTCGTGGTCGCGGGAGGGTTCAGTCACGGTGCGGCGCCTGCCTTGTTTCATCAGCACGGCCAAGCAAAAGGGCCGGCGCGCGGCCGGCCCTCTCTAGCTTGATTTCATGCCCGGCGGGAAGCCGGACGGGTTATAGCTTCGACCGGATGCCGATGGAGATGATGTCCACGGCGCTGTCGGTGCTGCCGGTGAAGACGGGGGCCGGACCACCCGAGGGATGACGCGAGAAGTCGCCCTCTTCCACGAAAATGTGGGTGTATGCGGCGTCCACCTTCGCGTCTTTAAGAAGACCGATGAAGTCGCCCAATTCATAGCTGGCGCCGGCGCTCAACCAATATCGGTCGTTGTCGGGCAACTGAACGAGACGCTGGGAGGGTTCGCGGATCGGAGAGATTTCATAGCCGAAGCCGGTGCGCAGAGTGAGTTTCTCGCTGTAGTCGTATTCCCCGCCGAGCGCGAAATACCAGCCATCCTCCCACTGAAAATCAAGCGCTGCTGGAGGGGGCAAGCCCTGAATCGGGATAACACCCAAACGGCTCCAATTGGTCCACTCGACCGTTGCGTGCGCGCGAATACCGGGTGCAAAATCCTGGCGGATGCCAAGGGTCAGCTTTTCGGGCAATTCGATATCGGCGGCAATTGATGGATTGAAA
Source organism: Hyphomicrobium sp. 12-62-95 (assembly GCA_002279935.1). GTDB lineage: Bacteria > Pseudomonadota > Alphaproteobacteria > Rhizobiales > Hyphomicrobiaceae > JAGVSR01. The sequence goes on from NCCZ01000011.1 coordinate 21,695, forward strand.
CCTGGCGCGGTAAATTCGCCGTCCACGTCGTGACGAATGGACGAACGGAAACCGAGGCCGATCGATGTGCCGGCTGCGGGTGTGAGGTTGATGCCGAGCGTGTAACCGAAACCGATATCATCGCCTTCAAGATTCGTTGTAACTGCGTTTCCGGGTGTCCCTGGTATCCCCCCAGCCGCTTTGAATGCCTTGAGTTCCAGGTATTGGACTTGCAGCCCTGCACCGATTTGCACCCCCGGCGCAATGCGATACGCGACGGTTGGGGCGGCGTTGATGCTGAAGACCTTCGATGTGCGCCCGAGTACATCGCCTGCCCAAGAGAAGCTGTCCGGCTTCGTCGTCAATCCGAACTGCGAATTCATGCTGATAGCGAGGACAAGATCGTCGCTGAAGCGATAGGCGGCATAGCTGGCTGGAACGAGCGCGTCGCGGCCAAAGTCGACTGATGGATCGCCGTTAATCGGCGTGCCGCCGCTTATTGCCTCTACCGTCACTTCCGCGCGTGGGATGATGAGCGAGTAGCTTGAATCGATGGTGATGCCGTCGCTGACGTAGCCGGCGGCGGCGGGGTTCCAGAACATCGAAGACAGCGCCGTGCCGCCCGCTGCGGCGCCGGCGAAGGACATGCCCTGGAAGAGGGCCGATTGCTCGCGGACGTCGAAGCCGCCGGCCAGTGCTGGGGCTGCGGTGATGGTCATGGACAACGCCGATAGGCAAAGCGCGCGACCGGTCCACTTTAGTTTCGATGCCTCTTGCATGCGCTGACCCCCCGTGATTTTTCCGGATGACCGGTTTTGGGGGCAGTAAAGCGACTGGACGCCGCAGCCACAACTGCGGCGTGCCCGTTTTCACAGCACAACCAGCGGTTTTTGCAGTGCAGTGTGGCGGGGAAGCGACTTGTACAGAACGGAGGCTAAAATGGCCTCAAAAACGAGAAAACCGGCCCGGATGGCCCGGACCGGTTTTCATGTTGAACCTGCGGCAGCGTCCCTGATCGCTTCGCGGCTCTCCCCCCAACGTGACAGCTCCCCCGAGATCACGTTTCGCCGTGAAAGTTGCAGAAAGCTGGGGCAGCCGCAAGCGATTGCACGCCGCTTAGGCACACCGAAATGTCTCATGATGCGAATTGATCACACTGGGCCGATCGCATGGTCCGGCATTCAAGCCGGGCGGCGGAGCGTGTGGAGGTGATCGACGGGGCCGGAGCCCTTGCCGACCTGGAGTGTGCGGCCGGCATCGAGGGCTTGCGAGAGGTAGTCCTTGGCGCGGGCAACGGCGAGGTCCAGGCGCGCTTCGCCTTTCGCGAGTTCAGCCGTGATGGCGGCGGAGAGCGTGCAGCCGGTGCCGTGGGTATTGGGCGTGTCGATGCGTGGGGCGGCGTGATGGGAGATGCCAGCGGGCGACACCAGAACATCGACGGCCATATCACCCATCGCGTGGCCGCCCTTGACGAGTACCGCGCGGGCCCCCTGCTCGACGAGGCGAATGGCTTGGGCTTCCATCTCTTCGATCGATGTGGCCGGCAGCACGCCGAGGAGCTTGGCAGCTTCGTGCAGGTTGGGCGTAATCAGTGTTGCGAGCGGGATCAGGAGATTGCGCACGGCAGCGATCGCATCTGGGGCGAGCAGCACATCGCCGCTTGTGGCGACCATGACAGGATCGACGACGATGGGGCCGAACTCATATTTTTGGAGGATGGCAACAACGGTGGCGACGGTGACGGCATCGCCGAGCATGCCGGTTTTGGCGGCCGTCACGTCGATGTCGGCGGCGAGCGTTTCGGCTTGCAGGGCGATGAAGTCGGGCGGCACCGCATGGATGCCCGCGACACCTTGGGTGTTCTGCGCCGTGAGCGCGGTGATAATCGTGGTGCCATAGACGCCGAGCGCTGAGAACGTTTTGAGGTCGGCCTGGATGCCGGCGCCGCCGGAGGGATCGGATCCGGCGATCGACAGCGCGATCGGCGTTTTGGGGAGCGGGGTCGTCATTCGAGCCTCCTTGGTCAGGGGCTGGGGCGCTGGTTCATGATTTCGCGCTGGAGGTCGGCAGGCGTGAATTGTTCTTCCAATGTGGTGAGGGCGGGGAAGGTTTCGATCATCCACTGGCCAAAGGCGTTGATGGAAAAGCCGTCGAAGATATTGAGGAAGGCGATGCCCGTGAGCACAAGTAGCGCGCCCATGATTTTCTCCATGAGGCTCAAGTGCCGCTTGAAGCGGTTCATGAAGGAGAGGAAGGGGCGGATGGCGACGGCGGCCAGCACGAAGGGAACGCCGAGGCCGAGCGAGTAAACTGCTAGCAAACGCACACCCGCGCCGAGACTGTCGGCGTTGGCTGCGAGCGCCAGGACGGTGGCAAGGATCGGGCCGATACAGGGCGTCCAGCCGAAGGCGAAGGCGAGGCCCATGACGTAGGCTCCGGCGAAGCTGGCGCCGTCGACTTCTGTATGAACGCGCTTTTCGGAGTAGAGCAACGGAATGCGCAGGATGCCGAGGAAGTGAAGGCCGAAGAGGATGATAATGCTACCGGCGACGTAGCCCAACTGGGCGCGGTATTCCTGCACGAACTGGCCGAGCGCGGAGGCGGTAGCGCCCAACGCGATGAAGACGGTTGTGAAGCCCAGGACGAAGAACACCGAGGCGATGACGACACGGCGCCAGACGCGCTTCTCGAGACCCTTCTCCGCCGTGAGCCCATCAATAGTCGTGCCGCCGATGTAGCCCAGATACGGCGGCACGAGCGGCAGCACGCACGGCGAGAGGAAGCTGACGAGGCCGGCCAGCGCGACACCAGGGTAGAGATGGGCTTCGGCAAACATCGGGCTTAAGAACTTTCAGGTTGAGGTCGTCAGGTGAGCTAGGCCTTCAGGCGGGCTGGCGCAACCGCGATTGTTCTTCCCCGCGCCATCGGGCGATTTCGAGACCGGCTTCGGCAAGCCCCGCCACCACGATGTTGGCCCCCAGACTGGCCAGCGGGCGCTGCTCGTAGCCGTGCGCGACCAGAATCGACGGGCAACCGGCGGCCCGGGCGGCATCGATGTCCGTATGGCTGTCGCCAACCATGACAGTTTCGGACGGCGTGGTGCCTAGCTCCGTGCAGACTGTACGCAGGCAGGCGGCGTCCGGTTTGAGCGGGTGGCCGGGGGTGGCGCCCCAAATCACCGAAAAGAACGCCGCGAGGTCGAGGCGGGCGAGGATCAGATCGGTCAGGTGTTGGGGCTTGTTGGTGCAGATCGCAATCGGGAGGCCGGCGTCGCGCAGTTCAATCAGAAGTTCGCGGGCACCGGGATAGAGGCGTGTGCGCGCGACGGGTTCGGCATCATAGCGGGCGAGGAAGTCCGCATGCACACGGTCGACGTCGGCATCAAGGGTTGCATCACCCAGCGCGCGAGCGACGAGTTCGCGGGCGCCGCCGCCGACCAGTTTGGCGACGCCGTCTTCGGCGAGGGGTGTGCGTCCCTCGGCGGTGAGGCAGAGGTTCAGCGCCGCGGCAATGTCGGGGACGCTGTCGATGAGCGTACCATCGAGATCGAAGACGACGGCGCGGATCGGCGTCACCGCGCGAGCGCCGCCACGCCCGGCAATTGGTTGCCTTCGAGCCATTCGAGGAACGCGCCACCGGCGGTGGAGACATAGGAGAAATCGCCCGTGACGCCGGCTGCATTGAGCGCCGCCACAGTGTCGCCGCCGCCAGCGATGGACAGCAGCGTGCCGGCCTTGGTCAGCATGGCCGTCTCGCGGGCGAGCGTGAAGGTTCCTTCGCCGAAGGGCGCGATTTCAAACGCACCCATGGGGCCGTTCCAGAGCAGCGTGCGGCACTGGCGGAGGTGAGCGGTCATGTTGGCGACGGAGGCGGGGCCGATGTCGAGGATCATGGCGTCGGCGGGGACGTTCGTGACGTTGACAACTTCCGAGGCCGCTCCGGCCTTGAACTCGCGGGCGATGACGGCATCGGTCGGCAGGATGACATCGCAACCGCGCGCTTTGGCTTCGGCCATGATTTCGCTCGCGGTGCCGTGGAAGTCGGGCTCAGACAGCGATTTGCCGACGTCGAGCCCCTGGGCCTGCAGGAACGTATTGGCCATGCCGCCGCCGATGATCAGCTTGTCGACCTTGGCGACGAGGTTTTTGAGGATCGGAATTTTGCTGGAGACTTTCGCGCCGCCGACGACGGCAGCGGTGGGGCGCTGCGGCACTTCGAGAGCGGCTTTGAGGGCGTTGATTTCTTCCATCATCAACGGGCCGGCATAGGACGGCAGGTGATGCGTCAGCCCTTCCGTTGATGCGTGCGCGCGGTGGGCGGCGGAGAAGGCATCGTTGACGAAGATGTCGCCGAGTTCAGCGAGGGCTGCGACGAAGGCGGGGTCGTTCTTTTCCTCACCTTTGTGGAAGCGGGTGTTTTCCAGAACGCAGATGTCGCCGGGCTTCATGGCGTCGACGATCGTGTGCGCATGCTGGCCGATGCAGTCACCGGCGAGCGAGACGTGGCGGCGCAACAGCCCGCCCAGCGTGGCGGCGACGGGGCCCAACGAATTTTCCTTGTCGGGTCCGGCTTTCGGGCGGCCGAAATGGGAGAGCACGATCACCTTTGCGCCACGGGCAGCAAGCGCCTGCAAACCCGGCACGACGCGTTCCAGGCGCGTCGCATCGGTGACAACGCCGTCCTTGGCCGGAACGTTGAGATCGGCGCGATAGAGCACGCGCTTGCCTGCAACATCGATGCCGTCGGTCGTTTTTAGTTTGTCGAGGTTCATTGTGCTTTTTCCGTGAGCCGCTTCCGACTCCCCTGCGGGGAGCCGGCCGGAAGCGGCGTTGGTCTGATCTAGGCCTTGAGGCTCGCCTTGGCGGCGTCGGCCACCTTGGCGGCGGTGATGCCGAAGTGTTCGTAGAGTTTCTTGGCGGGAGCCGAGGCGCCGAAGCCGCTCATGCCGATGAAGGTGTCGCCGGGGCGCAGCCACTCGTGCCAGCTCTGGGCAATCGCTGCTTCGACGGCGATGCGCGGGGTGTGGCCGAGCACGCTGTCCTTGTAGGCGCCGGGCTGCTCGCGGAAGAGTTCGAAGGAGGGCATCGAGACCACGGCGGCGGTGATACCGTCTTTTGCGAGGAGGGCTGCTGCGTCGACTGCGATCGCCACTTCAGAACCCGTAGCGAGGATAGTCACATCGCGTTTGTCACCGCCGCTGACGACATAGGCGCCCTTGGCGGAGAGGTTTTCTTCCACCGCGCCGGCGCGCAGCTTGGTCGGCACGGCGTCGCGCGTGAGCGCCATCACCGTCGGACGATTGTTGGATGACAGTGCGATGTGCCAGGCCTCCGCCGTTTCGATGGCGTCGGCGGGGCGGAGCACCTGCAGGCCGGGGATGGCGCGCAGGGCCGCCAGATGTTCGACCGGCTGATGCGTCGGACCATCTTCGCCAACGCCGATCGAGTCATGCGTCATGACGTAAATCGAGCGGATGCCCATCAGTGCCGAGAGACGAATGGACGGGCGGCAGTAGTCGGTGAAGACGAGGAACGTCGCGCCGAAGGGAATGAGCCCGCCGTGCAGCGCGATGCCGTTCATGGCGGCGGCCATGGCGTGTTCGCGGACGCCGAAGTGGATGTAGTTGCCGTCGTACTGGCCGGGCGAGACGGGTTTGTAGTGCGAGGTCTTGGTGCCATTGGAGGGTGTCAGATCCGCCGAGCCGCCAACGAGTTGCGGGATGGCGGGGATCAGGTGTTCCAGCGTCATCTGCGACCAGACGCGCGAGGCGCGCTTGGCGGTGTCAGCTTCGAACTGTTTCTTGGCAGCTTCGATGGCGGCAACGAGCGCTTTATCGTCGATGTGGAGGTCCGGCTCGCAGCAGCTGCCGGCGGCCTTGCGCCACTTGGCACCTGACTGATGGCCCTTGGCGCCGACGGCGTGCCAGGCGGAGAGAATATCGGCGGGGATTTCGAACGGCGGTGCGGTCCAGCCCAGTGCGGCGCGCGTGCGCTCGATTTCTTCCGCACCCAGCGGGCTGCCGTGGGTATCCTTGGTGCCCTGTTTGGTCGGCGCGCCGTAGCCGATGATGGTGCGGGCGGCGATGAGCCAGGGCTTCGACGGATCGGCTTTCGCCTTGGTGATCGCTGCCGAGATGGCCGCATGATCGTGGCCGTCGATGGCAATCGTTTTCCAGCCCGAGGCTTCGAAGCGCTTCACCTGATCGTCGGAGACCGACAGGTTCGTCGGGCCGTCGATGGAGATCGAGTTATCGTCCCAGAAGACGATGAGCTTGCCGAGCTTCAGGTGGCCTGCGAGCGAGATGGCTTCGTGGCTGATGCCTTCCATGAGGCAGCCGTCGCCAGCGATGACATACGTATGGTGATCGACTGAGCCGTCGCCGTGGCGGGCGGCCAGCATGCGTTCGGCCAGCGCCATGCCGACCGCGTTCGCAATCCCCTGCCCGAGCGGGCCGGTGGTCGTCTCGATGCCGGCGGCGTGGCCGAATTCAGGATGGCCGGCGGTCTTGGAGCCGAGTTGACGGAAGTTTTTCAGTTCCTCAATCGTCATGCCGGGATAACCGGTGAGATAGAGGAGCGAATAGAGCAGCATCGAGCCGTGACCAGCGGAGAGCACAAAGCGGTCGCGGTTGGGCCAAGCTGGATCGGTGGGGTCGAAGCGGAGATGCTCGGAGAACAGGACGGTTGCCACATCGGCCATGCCCATCGGCATGCCCGGGTGACCCGAGTTCGCCTTCTGCACTGCGTCCATGGACAGCACACGGATGGCATCCGCCATCTGCTTGGTGCTGACCGCCGTCTTCGTATCCGCCATTCGCCCGTGTCCCCTAGGTCTCGGCCGGTGGACAGATTTTCCCGCCGGCGGGGCAGGTTTAGCGGCGGGAGGCGGGCGCGTCTATGGTCCCGGGACCAGCATTAGGTGCAAAAAGGGCGCCCCAGTTCCCCAGGGCGCCCCCATCTTGCTGAAGATTTGGCTTCTCTTCGTAAGATTGCGAGGGTCGATCCCTGCCGGACCGGCCCCCGCGATGTTAGTATAACGTGAGCCGGTCCCCGGCGGACCAGCCCCCGCGTCATTATGGTATGAGAACGCGATTGATGACGTGAATGACACCATTGGAGGCGCCCACGTCGGCTGTGACCACGCGGGCGCCATTGACTGTCACGCCGCCGTGCTTGCGGACTGTCACCGACTTGCCGGCGAGTGTCTTCACGTGGCTGCGGCCGGGCTTGATGTCGGCGGCTTCGATTTCACCGGCGACGACGTGATACTTCAGGATGCGGGCGAGCTTGTGCTTGTTCTCGGGGCGCAAGAGCGAAGCCACGGTGCCCTTCGGCAGCTTGGCGAAGGCGGCGTCGGTCGGTGCAAACACCGTCAGCGGACCCTTGCTCTTCAGAGCGGGCACGAGGCCGGCAGCCTTGGCAGCCGTCAACAGCGTTTTGAACTGCCCGGCACTCTTGGCCGTCTCGACGATGTTGGCGGCATTGGCGGATGCCGCCGACAGCGCAAGCACCGCAGCAGCGGCGATGAATTTGACGAACTTCATTGGGGAGACCTCATTATGTTGGCCCACACAGCGCAGGCGCGTGTGGGACTGGATGTTGGCCCACACTCCGCAAGTGGGCGTGGGGCTGGGAATTTACACAACGAGGTTTCCAACGTGGCGGCGAGGCGTGATGGATCGGAGATGAAGAAGAGTTAAAGAAGGCGCGGCGTCATAGTTTCGACACGACTAGCGGGATTGGCGCGGGCGAGTTTGGTGCGCTGTCGCGCCAAACCCACCGCTGTCATCCCGGGGCTTGTCACCGGGACCCATTCATACGCGTGCTGTGACGTTCGTTGTGAGCGCTCGCGTCATCCGCGTCGTTCAAGACTGCTGAACCATGGGTCCTCGGGACCCCGGCCTGCGCCGGGGCAGGCAAACCCGAGGATGACATTTGGGGGTGGGCGCGCCGGGATGACGTGGGAGAGAGGGGCGCGCTTTGGTGTTGTGGGTGCAGAGACCTACTCGGCCGCCTTCGCTTTCGCCTTGGCTGCCGCGGCTTCTGTTTCCTTCGCGTCTTCTTCGAAGAGGTTTTCCAGGGTGGCTGCGTCGGAGCGGGCTTTGGCCTGCATCTTTTCCATGTCGGTATAGTGTTTGTAGTCGTCCGCGAGGCGGCGTTCGTCGTGGGCGCGGAAGGTTTTGACGGTGCGTTCGGCTTCGCGGTCGGTGTCGCCGAGGCCTTTCAGAAGCTGCTTGGTTGTTTCAATCGCTGAGAGGAACGTTTCGCGCTGGACGCGGGTGACGCCGAGATCGAGATAGCGGTGGGCATGGTTGCGATTGCGGGCGCGGGCGTAGATGGGGATCTTCGGCCACGTCGACGTAACGAATTCGGCGATGCGGAGTGAGGCTTCCACATCGTCGATGGCGAGCACGAGGGCTCGCGCGTCGCCCACTTTGGCGGCTTCGAGAATATCGGGGCGGGAGGCGTCGCCGAAGAAAGCTTCGGAACCAAAGCGTTTCACCAGTTCGACTTGTTCGGCGTCGATGTCGAGAGCGGTGAAGGGGATTTTGCGCGCGCGCAGGATTCGGGCGACGATCTGGCCGTAGCGGCCGAAGCCGGCGATGACGACGTGGCCCGTGTTTTCGGGGAGCGCGTCGTAGGCTTGTGTGGCGGGCGTCTTGCGCGTCAGGCGGCTGTCGATGAGAAGCAGGAAGGGCGTGGCGATCATCGAGACGGTGACGACGAGGACGAGGAGTGATTGTGTGTCCTTTGTCAGCACACCGGCGCTGAAGCCGGCGGCGAAGAGCACGAAAGCGAATTCTCCGCCCTGACTCAAGGAGAGACCGAGACGCCGCGCACCGCGGCTGTTCAACCCCTGCCAGCGGCCGAGACCGTAGAGAACGATCGCCTTCACCGCGACGAGGATGGCGGCGAACATGAGCACTTCGCGCCAACTCGCGACGAGCAGGTCGAGATCGAGCGACATGCCAATGGCGGTGAAGAAGAGGCCGAGGAGCAGTCCCTCGAAGGGCTGGATGTCGGCTTCGAGTTGATGGCGGTAGGAGCTTTCGGCCAAGAGTGCGCCGGCGATGAAAGCGCCGAGTGAGGCCGTGACGCCGGCCCACTGCATGATGGCGGCTGCCGTGACGACCGTGAGGAGGGCCGCAGCCGTCATGGCTTCGCGCACGCGGGTTTGCGCGACAAGGCTGATGAAGACGTCAAGCGTCAGCCATCCAATTCCGGCGACAGCTGCGATCACGCCGATGGTTTTGGCGGCGGCAAAAAGATCGAGTTGCGGCGCGTCGGCGACGAAGGCGACGGCGAAGAGCGGGGCCAGCGCAATCAATGGAATCGCGGCGAGGTCTTGAAACAAGAGGACGGCGAATCCGAGTCGTCCGTGTTTGGTGGCCAGTTCGCCGTTTTCTTCCATGACCTGCAAAGCAAAGGCCGTGGACGAAAGTGCAAGGGCGAGGCCCATGAACAAGGCGCTCTTCCAAGGCAACGCGAATGCCAGTGCGATGGCGGCGAGGAGAATGGCCGTGATGGCGACTTGTGCGCCGCCCAGACCAAAGATGGCGCCGCGCATGGACCAGAGACGCAACGGGCGCAGTTCGAGGCCGATCAGGAAGAGCAGGAGCACGACGCCGAATTCGGCCAAATGCAGGATTTCCTTTGCTTCACCGGTGGAAAAGAGCCCGCCCAGGCCGAAAGGGCCGACGATGGCGCCGGCGGCCAGATAGCCCAGCACCGTGCCGATCCCCAGCGTGCGGGCGATGGGGGCGGCGATCGCTGCGGCTGCGAGCAAAACGGCAATCGAGCTCAGTTGTACGTCCTGCATCAGGTCTCCTGGAGCGGCCGGGATGATCCGGTTTCATGACCGAGCCGTAAGTTTGGCATCGGAAGCGAGGTTAAGCTATGGTTCAGGTTCTGGAGAGCGCGCGTGCCAGCCGGCACCCGTATCCCGTCAAGATACCGAGGGCCATGTCCGACCTCCTGCAGAAAGTTGCCCAAAGCCGGGATGTCGAGGCATTCCGCAAGCTGTTCGAACTCTACGGTCCCCGCGTCAAATCCTACATGATGCGGCAGGGGGCCGATGCGACGACGGCCGAAGACCTCGCGCAGGAGACGCTCCTCACCGTCTGGCGTAAAGCGCAGCTTTACTCGGACGAGAAGGGGAGCGCGACGACATGGATCTTCACGATCGCGCGCAACCTGCGCATCGACCGGTTGCGGCGCGAGGTTTCCTGGCAGCCCTTGCCGGAGGATCGCGATGAGGAAGCTTCCGACGGGCCGAGCCCTGAAGAGGAAGTCACTGAGCGTGAACGGCGCGACAAAGTGAGGGCGGTGCTCGCAACTTTGCCGCCGGATCAGTCCGAAGTTGTGACCCTGTCGTATGTGGAAGGACTGTCGCACAGTGAAATTGCGGAGCGGCTCGGATTGCCGCTGGGTACGGTGAAGTCGCGTATGAGGCTGGCGTACCAGAAGGTGAAAGAAGCCGTCGAGGACATTCGTTAAAACCATGAAGATCACCCACCACCTTGATGACGCGACCCTCATGAGCTGCGCAGCCGGCAGTCAGCCGGAAGCGCTGGCCGCCGTCGTGTCGTCCCACCTCGCGGTGTGCCCACGCTGCCGTGCGGAACTCAAGCAGCACGCGCTGATCGGCGAAGCTCTGTTCGAGGGGCTGAGGCCCGAACCCGTGACGCGGGACGCGCCTGTCGTTGCGTTCCGGGCTGGCGAGGCGACGGCTGACGAGACGGAAGCCTGCGAGATGCCGGCCGCTCTGCATGCCGCCCTGAACGGTCGTTTCGATGAGGTTCCGTGGCGCCGCGCCGCGCCCGGCGTCTGGCATTATCCGATCCCGCTTTCGTCGGGTGCAAAGGGTGATCTTCGTTTGTTGAAGGTGGCTCCCGGCACGAAATTGCCTGAGCACGGGCATGGTGGATCGGAGCTGACGCTGATCCTCGATGGATCATATTCAGATGAATACGGCACGTTCCGGCGCGGTGACGTGGCCGATCTGGGCGACGATGCCGAGCACCGGCCGATTGCGGATCCGGTTCATGGTTGCATCTGTCTGGCGGCGTCCGATGAGAAGCCGCGCTTTACGGGCATGATCGCCCGTTTGTTGCAGCCGCTGGCGGGGCTGTAAGTCCCGTCCGCTTTCGATTTTGAAAGCCACCGGTTCCGGCCGGTGGCTTTTTTATTGGCCCGATTGCGGGAACCAGTGCGACCAGACCATTTACAAAGTGCTTACCATTAAGATCCTGTTTACCTCTCTTTCGGCAAAGTGAACGGGTTCGGACGGGCTTCGAATCTGGCACGATGTGGGTGTCGCGGTCCGCGTCCTGGACGTCTCTTCCGTCTCGTTCCGCCCAAGCGAGGTCTTATCCCATGTCCATCGACGGCATCCTTCGGTCCATCGGCGCACTCGCGTGCGTTTATACCTTCGGCTTGCTTGTGACCGTCACGAGCACGGCTGCGCTCAATGCGGCGGTTCACGTTCCCGGCGCCCACTCATTTGCTAGCCATCATCTCGCGACCCATTCAGCTTCGGAGGACTACGCCTACTCCCGCGTGATTCATACGGCAGCGCTCTTCATCGCCGGGGAATAGCCCGGCCACGCCTGTACGCAGCGCCGGAGGTTCGGCCCGGCGCCGCGATTTGTCCCCACCACTTCGGTTTTCGCATCGGTGACGCGCGCTGATCCCTCAGGATAGCGCGCGTTTCTGTTTTTTGACGACGGCGTCGATGTCCATCAACTCGCGCAGGAGGCTTTCGAAGTCGGCCAGCGGCACCATGTTGGGTCCATCCGACGGGGCGCGGTCGGGCGCTTCGTGGGTTTCGATGAATAGGCCCGCAACGCCAACCGCGACGGCTGCGCGCGCCAACACCGGCACGAAGCGGCGATCGCCGCCCGAACTCGTCCCCTGCCCTCCCGGCTGCTGCACGGAATGGGTGGCGTCGAAGATCACCGGGGCTCCGGTTTCGGCCATGATGGGGAGTGAGCGCATGTCGGCGACGAGCGTGTTGTAGCCGAAGGAGGCGCCGCGCTCGGTGAGGAGGATATTTGGATTGCCGCTGCCGACGACCTTGGCCACGGCGTTTTTCATATCCCAGGGTGCGAGGAACTGGCCCTTCTTGATTTTGACGACGCGCCCGGTTTGCGCGGCAGCAATCAGTAGATCGGTCTGGCGGCAGAGAAAGGCCGGGATCTGGAGCACGTCGACGACGGGAGCAACCAGGGCGCAATGGCCGACCTCATGCACGTCGGTGACGACGGGAAGGCCCAAGGTTTCGCGGATTTCGGCAAAGACGGGGAGTGCTGCGTCGAGGCCGATGCCGCGCTTGCCCGACAGCGACGTGCGGTTGGCTTTATCGTAGGATGACTTGTAGACGAGGCCGATGCCGAGGCGGGTTGCGATCTCCTTCAGCGCAGACGCCATCTCCAGAGCATGTTGGCGGCTCTCCATCTGGCAGGGACCCGCCAGAATCGCGATCGGAGCGTCGTTGGCAAAGGTCACTCCGCCAGCGTGGACGACGGTTGCGGGGGAGAGTGTGTCGGGCTTGTTCATGGGACGCTTATAGCGTGTGAACACGTCCGGTTAACAGCCGGACTGAGCGTGGGCGTCTCGTCAAGATGTGGGAAATTTCCGGGGGGCTTGCGGAACGGGAGGGGAACAGCTAGGGTACGTTCGTGATTTGTCCAATGAGGCGTGCCCGCCGCGGCGTCCCGCGCCTCGAACCTGGAGCACCTGAGCCAGCCATGCTGACACAGAAACAAAAAGAGCTTTTGCTGTTCATCCACGCCCGGATGCAGGACGAAGGGGTTCCGCCTTCTTTTGATGAAATGCGCGATGCGCTCGATTTGAAATCAAAGTCCGGCATTCACCGTCTGATTACAGCGCTGGTTGAGCGCGGGTTCATCCGCCGGCTGCCGCACCGGGCGCGCGCGATCGAGGTGATCAAGCTGCCGGAGAATTCGGCCCCGATGGTTTCCGCACCGGCGCCCGAGCCGCCGCGACGGGGTTTCCAGCCAAGTGTGATCGAGGGCGACAAGCGATCGCCGGAGCCAGCGCCGTCTTACTTCGCTGATGCGCGCACGGTTTCGGTGCCTCTGATGGGCCGGATCGCGGCGGGCGTGCCGATCAGCGCCATCCAGAACCATTCCAACGATATTGCCTGCCCGCCCGATATGCTGGGGTCAGGTGAGCATTATGCGCTCGAAGTGAAAGGCGACTCGATGATCGAGGCTGGCATTCACGACGGCGACACGGTGATCATCCGCCGCTGCCATTCGGCCGACAACGGCGATATCGTCGTGGCGCTGGTGGAGCAGGAGGAAGCTACTCTCAAGCGGTTGCGCAAGAAGGGATCGACGATTGCTCTGGAAGCGGCGAACCCGGCTTTCGAGACGCGCATTTTCCGGCCCGATCAGGTCGATATTCAGGGCCGTCTCGTGGGTCTGATCCGCAAGTATTGAGGGGATTAAGGTCCCTCATCTTCGATTTCGGGGCGGAGCTCCGGCGGTTCGTACATGATTGCGGCATTCGATTTGTAGCCCGGCAGGCTCGACTTGGTCGCTGTGGCCAACGGCTCGGTTGGATGAGCCGGCATCTTGTCGGGGTTGCGCATCGGGCTGGGTTTGCGCGGCGGCGGCGGTGTCGACCACGGGCGCTGGCCACGTGCGTCCGCGACGGTTTCAATGCGATAGGTTCCGTCCGGCTCGCGCGTCATGGCGACGGTTCCCGTTCGGCGCAGGGTCTGGCGGTCGTAGATGTGGGGTGTGGCGCAGGCCACCGGCCGCTCGCCGTTGACGATCAGAATTTTTGCACGGGTGCAGTCGTCAGCAAGGCTTGCGGGATTGCGCGACAGCGCGATGATCGCGCCGTGCGCCTCGGTCACGCAGCCTGACGGATCACAGCGAAAGTTGGACTGCTTGCGGAGTTCCTTGGGATCGCGGTGATCGCCATCGCGTTCGAGCCAGCGCTTTAATTCAAACGTGGATGGGCGTTCGGCGTGGGCTGCGAGGCGGCCCTGCGCGTCGCGGACGGCAAGGATCGCGCCTTCGCGGCCAATGAGAATGTCGGGCTTTGCTGCCGCAGGGGCCCATGCGAGGCCAGCGGCGATGAGAGGCAGTCCGGCCAGACGCCAGCGTCTTTGCCAGAGGACGAGCCAGAGCCCTCCGGCGAGGGTGAGCGCGAAAGCCATCGTTGGTATTTCTGGAATGTGGGTGACGGCGCCTGGAAGGGCTGCGACTTCGCGGGCGACCCAGCCCATGGCATCGATCCCGTGCCCCATGATCCAAAGCGGCGCTGCTTCGAGGCCGAAGGGCAGCGCGAGGAGCGTGGCGAGTGCTGCTGGCATCACAACCAGATTACAGACCGGGACCGCGATGAGGTTGGCGAGTGGCGCGTAATGCTGCATGGCGTGAAAGTGGTAGACCGACAGCGGCGTGACAGCGAGGCCGGCGATGAGGGTCGAAAACAGAATGCCGCCCAGGAAGAGCGCACCGCGCATGATGGGCCCGGGTGTTAGACCGTTGCGGTCTATGCGGCCACGGATGGCTTCGTAGGCGGCCACGAGGGCGGCGACGGCTGCGAACGACATCTGGAAGCCGACATCGAGTAGGTTGTTGGGCGCGATGGCGAGGATGATGAGGGCGGCGATGGCGACGTTGCGCATGGCGATGGCCGGACGGCCAAGGATGACGGCTAAAAAGAACACCACCATCATGATGGCCGCGCGCAGCGTTGCGGCCGAACCGCCGGAGATCGCGAAATAGAGGACCGCGCCGATGGCCCCGCCGGCTGCGGCCCATTTCTTGATCGGTTGGGTGAGCGCGAGGGCCGGGATGGCCGCGAGGCAGAAGCGCAAAATGGCGAAGACCGCTCCGGCCATGATGACCATGTGCAGACCCGAGATGGAGAGGATGTGGACGAGACCGCTGTCGCGGTAAGCGTCCGTCGTCTCTTGCGAGACGCCGCCGCGTTCGCCGGTGATGAGGGCTGCGGCCAAGGCGCCGCGTTCGCCGGGGAGGGCTGCTTCGATGCGGCGGCCGATGGTTTGGCGCAGGTCCTCGATGGATGCTCGCAGGCGAAGGGCGAGATTGGGTTCGGGTGCGTTGGCGAGCGTCACCTTCTCGGGCGGCTTGAGGGCATAGCCGACAGCGCCGATGCGCTCGAAGTATGCCGAGCGGGCGAAATCGAAGCCGCCGGGCAGTGCCGGGATTGACGGTGGCGAGACGGTGACGGTCAGTTTCAAGACGTCGCCGGGGGCGACATCTCCGGCCGGCGCCATGACCCGAATGCGGGCGCGGGCCGGCAAGCGGCCGGGTTCGACATCGGTCATCGAGATGAGGCGGAGTGTCAGGCGTTCGCCGCGCTTGGCATGCGGTTCGCGGCGCTCGAGCACGCCGGTCAATTCGACGGCCCGCAATGGGCGGTCGAGGACGGGGGCTGCGACCCAGTCCGTTCTTATTTTGGCGGCAGCGAAGCCGAGGCCGGCGACGACGAGGGCGGCTGCGGCGATGCGCGCCAAGCCGCCGGGGCGGGCGAAGACCATGAGCGCGAGGCCCGTCACCAGGGGTAAGAGGGTGGCGGCCGGCGTTGGTTCGGTTGCGACCGCGAAGTAGCACCAGATACCGAGACCGAAAAAGACAGGCAGCCAATTGACGAACCGGGGCCGTTCCTCGGCAAGGCCGGCTATCAGCGCCGCGTGAAGCGGCCGAAACAGGCTTTGCGCCGTCCGCCGCAGCGGGCCACCCCGACGGGCGGCCGGAAGCGCGCCAGCGCCGTGGCCAACCGCGCCGTCAGAACCGCTCGCCGCCTCGTTACCGCCCTGCGACATCACTCTTTAACCGCCCGCAATGCGTGTGCTACAGGGGGGCATCATCCCACAGTTCCCCAACAAACGAAGACGCTCATGAGCACAACGACTGAGAGCGGCAAACCCGTTGTCCGGTTTGCGCCCTCCCCCACCGGCTACCTGCATATCGGCGGCGGCCGCACGGCCCTGTTCAACTGGCTTTATGCCAAGGGGCGGGGCGGGCGGTTTTTGCTGCGCATCGAGGACACTGACCGGGAACGCAATAATCCGGCGGCTGTGGCGGCGATCCTCGACGGTTTGACCTGGCTGGAACTCGACTGGGAGGGGGTGCCTGTCTCGCAGTTCGAACAGGCGCCGCGGCATCGCGCAGTGGCCGAGGCCCTCCTGGCGTCGGGGAATGCCTACAAGTGCTATCTGACGCCGGCGGAACTCGATGAGATGCGCAAGGCGGCGGAAGCAGAAAAGCGTCCGCTTACGATCCGCTCGCCGTGGCGCGAGCGCGATCCGGCCGAGGCGCCGGCGGGCGTGCCGCACACGATCCGGCTCAAGGCGCCGCGCGAGGGCGAGACGGTTGTTGACGACCGCTGCCAGGGGCGCGTGACGTTCGCCAACAAGGATCTCGACGATCTCATCATCCTGCGTTCGGACGGCAACCCGACCTACAATCTCGCCGTCGTCGTCGACGATCACGACATGGGGATCACGCATGTCGTGCGCGGGGTGGACCATCTGACCAACGCGGCGCGGCAGACGCAGATTTATAACGCCATGGGCTGGCGTGTTCCCGTGTGGGCTCACGTGCCGCTTATTCACGGGGCGGATGGGGCGAAGCTGTCGAAGCGGCACGGCGCGCAGGGCGTCGAAGAGTACCGCTCGATGGGGTACTTGCCCGTGGCGCTGCGCAACTATCTCGTGCGGCTGGGCTGGAGCCATGGCGATGATGAGATCATGTCGACGGAGCAGTTGATCCAGTGGTTCGACATCGACGACATCAACAAGAGCGCGTCGCGGTTCGACTTCAAGAAACTCGACGATCTCAATGCGCATTACATCCGCCAGTCGGATGATGCCGAACTCGTGCGGCGCGTGCGCGAGATGCTTCCACATCTGGATTTCGTGGCACTCGCCGCCCTCACGCCGGATCCGAAGGCGCCGCCGCGTTCGGATATCGCGCTCGCCCGCGAGGTCGCGTCTGTGTTGCCGGTTGTAAAGACCGGAGCCGAGTTGGCGCAGCGCTTCGAGGCGAAGGGCTGGGACCGGTTTGCCGCGGCGATCCCATCGCTGAAGGAGCGGGCCAAGACGCTGGCCGACCTCGTTTCAGGAGCGCTCTATCTTGTCGCAGAGCGGCCATTGAAGCTGGATGAAAAGGCGGCAAAGCTGATCGATGCTGAGGCAAAGAGCCTGATCGGCGGGCTGCTACCGCTGCTCGAAGCGGCTCCCGCTTGGACGGCGGCTGATCTGGAAGCAGCGGTGCGGACCCATGCGGAGACCACGGGGGCAAAACTCGGAAAAGTCGCGCAGCCATTGCGCGCGGCGCTGACCGGGCGCACCGTTTCGCCGCCTGTATTCGACGTCATGGCCGTGCTCGGCCGCGACGAGGCCGTTGCCCGGCTGAAAGACCGCATGTCTTAAGGATGTAGAGGCCGTGTGCGCCTTAATTCCAGGCAGCGGTTTGTTCTTAGGCAGCATTGGCCAATCGTGTGCACCCGCGATATGATGTTGCGCAGTGCACCATTGCAAACCGCAAGCATGGCTGGGCAAGGCCGTCTCGGCCCCCGGTGAAGGAGACACCATCCATGACGATCCAGGAGCAGCCCCCCACCGCCGGCGCCAGTGGCGAGAGCGCGACGCTGACCTATGAGGGCCGGCCAACCGATTTTCCGCTCCGCCACGGCACCATCGGGCCGTCGGTGATGGACATTGGCAAGTTGTATAAGGATACCGGGTGCTTCTCGTACGACCCGGGGTTCACCTCGACGGCCAACTGTGCCTCGAAGATCACCTTCATCGACGGCGACAAGGGCGAGTTGCTCTATCGCGGCTACCCGATTGAACAGATTGCCGAGCACTCGAACTTCCTGGCGACCTGCTATCTGCTGCTCAACGGCGAATTGCCGACGAATGAGCAGTTCCGCGAATTCCGGCGCACCATTACCAACCACACGATGGTGCATGAGCAGATGACGCGGTTCTACACGGGCTTCCGCCGTGACGCGCATCCGATGGCGGTGATGGTCGGCGTCGTTGGCGCGCTGTCGGCGTTCTATCACGACTCGACCGACATCAATAATCCCGACCACCGGCGCGTGGCCACCAACCGCATGATCGCCAAAATGCCGACGATCGCGGCGATGGCGTACAAGTACTCCATCGGCCATCCGTTCATCTATCCGCGCAACGATCTCGACTACACGTCGAACTTCCTGCAGATGTGCTTTGCGGTGCCGTGCGAGCCCTACATCGTCAATCCGGTGGTGGCGCGCGCGCTCGACCGCATTTTCATCCTGCATGCAGATCACGAGCAGAATGCGTCAACCTCGACGGTGCGGCTTGCCGGCTCGTCGGGTGCCAATCCGTTCGCGTGCATCGCGTCGGGCATCGCGTGTCTATGGGGTCCGGCGCATGGCGGGGCCAACGAAGCCGCACTCACCATGCTGCGGGAAATCGGCACGGTCGAACGCATTCCGGAATACATCGCGAAAGCCAAGGACAAGTCGTCCGGCTTCCGGCTCATGGGCTTCGGGCACCGGGTCTACAAGAACTACGATCCGCGCGCGAAGGTGATGCAGAAAACCTGCCACGAAGTTCTCGACGCGCTCGACAAGCGCGACGAGCCGCTGCTCAAAGTGGCGATGGAGCTGGAGCGGATCGCGCTGCAGGACGAGTATTTCGTCTCCAAGAAGCTCTATCCCAACATCGACTTCTATTCGGGCATCACGCTCAGCGCGATCGGCTTCCCAGTCGAAATGTTCACGGTGCTCTTCGCCGTGGCGCGCACCGTGGGCTGGATCGCGCAGTGGCGTGAGATGATCGAAGATCCCGAACAGCGCATCGGCCGGCCGCGGCAGCTCTATGTCGGCCCGCCGCGCCGCGAATTCCCGCTGTAACTCGAGCCCCCGCCCTTCACCTGGCGGGGGTGCTGCTTTGAGGTCACAACGGGGGCGAATTGCGCGCCGCCGCCGTGGCTGTGCTTCTCCCGCAGGAGGCGGACCGGCTAGATTGCATCCGTTGTTGTGCGGGGGTGAGTGGCATGCGCCGGGTTGGTTTTGCGTTTCTATCGCTTTGTGCTGTCAGCGGTCCGGCTGCGGCGGATTCTATTTTCGATAATCTCAATGTCATTCGCATGTCGCCGCCGCTGGCGTACTACACGCCGGGCACGATCGCGCGCGGTCATCTCGACAAGCGCACGTATCAGCGCACCGGCGATCGGCTGTTGAAAGTGAACATGGTGCGCTGCCGCGCCAAGTTCGACGAGGACGGGTTCAGCCAGGCGCTCGAGGGCGCGGCGTTCACCTCGCATGATCAGAAGTCGTTTGGGCTGTCGGCGGGGTGGGCGAACATTCTTAATGCCTCGTTCAAGGGCCAGTACGTGACGGGGGTGAACCTCACGTTCACGGGAACGGTTTATGAGTATGACGAGAGCAAGCTCATTCAGTTGCGCAAACGTTGCCTGGGTTCGGCCAATCCGAAGGGCGACACGAACTGCAATCAATTCCAGATCGTGCGTCTCGCGGTCGGCCGGTTCGAATACGCGCTGCAATTCGCGGGTGATGCCTCGGCGGGGCTGAAGGCCGACATCGTCAACAAATTCGCGGGCGAACTTGGCGTCAATGGCGGCGTGGACAAGCGCGGCACGGTGACGATCCCGAACGGGGCCATGGCGCTGCCGCTCTGGCGCGACGCGTGGTAGGCGCGTGCCGGATTTCGCCCAAGCTTTTCTGACATTCGTTGCCGAGAACCGCGCCATGTTCGACGCGGCGGAAGCGCTGAGTGCGATCGTCAATCTTCTGGGCTGGACACTCGGCGGCTTTCTGATCTGGCGGGCGTGGCGGGGGAATGCCATCCGCAGCGTCAACGTGGGTCCGTTGCGGTTTCAATTGCAGGAAGAGGCCATGACGGCGGCGGCGGCCGCGGCGCGGGATTGGCAGGCGAAGACCGGCGACGGCGGGGTTGATATGGGCCGGCTGCGCGCGGCGGTGGAACGCGCCTTCGATCCGCAAATGACGGACCACTTGATCGGGCGGTCCATCCTTTGGGTGGACGACAATCCGGCGAACAACGAACTGGCCATGCGGGCGCTACGCAAATTGATGCTCGACGTGGTGCAGGTGACGAGCACGGAGGCGGCGCTCGGCACGCTCGGCGGGCGCATGTTCGATCTCGTTATTTCCGACATGGGCCGGGGCACGAACCTGCGGGCGGGCTATGATTTGCTGGCGGCTCTGCGCGGGGCGGGCAATCCAGTTCCGTTCTTCATCTTCTCCAGCGACGACCGGGCGGAGTTTCGCACGGAAGCCAAGCGAGCCGGCGCGCAATTGTCCACCAACGACATGCTGGAGTTGATCGACTGCGTCGTCGCGACGTTGGGGCGGGCGCGATAGCGCAACCTTGGTACGCGCGCGTAGCGCACCCTTGGTACGCGCGCGTAGCGCGACGCGAAACGGCCCCGGATTGCTCCAGGGCCGCGCGCTTGGGGGCAGCTTGGGTTGATTAGTAGCAGTGCTGCTGCAGTGTCCAGGCGACGACCTTCATGCGGCCGTTGATCGTCTTGTGAACCGGGATGCGGACGTAGCTGCAGTAGTAGTCGCCCGCGCGGCCTTCGTAGCCGTGCATCGGCTTCTTCGACACGTACGTCTGCGAGAAATATTCCTTGCCGCGGCCACCGGCTTCAGCGGGGAGTGCGCCGAACACACCGGCGGTCAGAGCCAGGATCAGGGCGGCGGGCTTGGAGATGGACTTGAACATCGGCGTATCCTCTTTCCGTTGCTGGCCGCTCAGGGCCGGTTCGCTTCGATGAGGACAGGTATAGGGGAGGGGCGGCGGCTGCGCTGTCACGGGGGGAACATGGGGGGTGGGGGTGCTTTATGCGGGAACGGACTTCGATGTGTGACAACAGCGCCTCCGGTCACGTCGGCTCTCAGGAATTTACCGGCCATTTTGGATGGCAGCTTGAAGGCAGCATGTGACCCCAACTGGACGCAGTACCGGTGCGCAACAATCGCTTTGCATGGAGCATCCAGAGGGAAGAAGTCGAGTACAGAAGGGCCAGAAATTTAAAATTAGATTTCGATCGTCGACGTTAGACGTTCACACCGAAGAGTTTCCCAATCCCAGCGGTGACGAGCATGGCAACGATACCCCAGCCGACCACTCTAGCGAGCGACGGCCCCACCGGTGCACCACCTGTTTTCGCGCCGAACACCCCAAGTCCGGCCAGAGCCAAGACGGTGACAACTAAAACTGCGATTATGATGTGACTTGCAGGCGCCAAGGCTGCAGCGATGAGAGGGACGCTCCCTGCAATCGTAAACGTCGCGCCCGATGCCAAAGCTGCCTGAAGGGGATTTGCCGCGTTCATTTCGGACAGTCCCAATTCGTCCCGAACATGCGACCCTAGGGCATCATGCCGTGTGAGCTCATCGGCGACCAACTTAGCCGTTTTCGCTGAAAGTCCCCGATACTGGTAGATGGCGACGAGCTCCGCATGCTCTTTCTCAGGTTCATCGGCCAACGCTTGCCGTTCTCTTATGATGTCGGCGCGCTCAATATCGGATTGCGAAGAGACCGAAACATACTCCCCGGCAGCCATCGACATCGCGCCCGCAGTCAGGCCCGCCACACCCGCGATCAATACGGCGCGTGGCGACGGGTCCGCTGATGCCACGCCTACGAGCAACGATGAAATTGACACGATGCCGTCATTTGCACCCAAGACAGCGGCCCGCAGCCAACCGCTGCGCGTGATGAAATGTGGTTCGTTATCGTGGGCTGATGGCAAAGTCATTGGGGTTCCGATCCTGTCAGCGATCTACTAAAAACACTTAAGGTCTAGTTTGCTTCATCAAACGCCTTGTCCCGCTTCACTGCGCCCCGCCCGGCAGATATAGTTCAACACGCAACCCGCCCAACTGACTGTCTGTAAGAACGACATCACCGCCGTAGAGGCGCGCAAGATCCCTGGCAATCGCGAGACCAAGGCCTGATCCAGGTGCCTGACTATCCCACCGCTCGCCGACGTTGAAAACAATCTCGCGGGCTTCAGCAGGAACACCCGGACCATCGTCTTCAATGCCGATAGTCAAACGTCGGTCTGTCGTCGCCGAAGCGCTTACCGCAATCTGCGACTTAGCGTGCTTGAATGCATTGTCGAGAAGGTTTGCAAGAATTTCATTCACGTCTTGCCGGTCGCAGGCCACACGGAGCGCCGGCTCTATATCGACAGTCACATCGATCCCGCGGTCGTGGTAGAGACGCTGAAGAGCCAGCGTGACCTCCGCAGCAGCCACACCTAGCGGGGCTGAATTACCTAGGGTGATGTGGGCCGCCGCCGCACGTGCGCGCGTAATCTGATAATCGATGTGGGTTTGTATCTTTTTGACTTGCGAGACGATTGTCGCGGCCGGCTTCGGCTGTCCATCGCGATCGAGGCGATGTGCTTCGTCAGCAAGTATCGCAAGCGGCGTCTTTAACCCGTGCGCGATGTTGCCTGCTTGCGTGCGGGCTCGCTGCACAAGTTCCCCCGTAGATCTGAGCAATCCATTGAGGTCATCCACGAGGGGTTGGACTTCCGATGGGAAGGTCTCGGCGATCTTCTTGTTCTGCCCGCTTCGAACTTGGTTGAGCGACTCCCGCAGGTGATTGAGCGGCCGGAGAGCAAAAGAGATTAAAACGCCAGCCGCAAGGATCAAAGCCGCTGCGAAAATAGCCAATGACAGACCGAGCGTACGGTTGAATTCACCCAGCACGCTATCGATGTGGCGCTGGTCCGTTCCAATGATGTAGCGAACGACAGGGCCGGCCGGCGATGTCCAGTGCCCCTGCTCCGCAATTAAGATGGGCCCCGTAGGCCCCTCAGTCGTGTGAGTGTGGACACCGACATCCTTTGGCTCGTCGATGGGCGTTCGTAGCATCGGACCTTGCATAGACGCTGACCTTGCGAGAACTGCATCGCCTTTCTGGATCTCCCAATAGAAGCCCGATCGGGCCTCTTCATAGCGGGGGTCGCTCAATGGACGGTCCAGAACGGCCTTGTCGCCCTTGAACTCCGCTAGGCGTTCAAGCTCAGAAAGATGGACGTAGAGTTCTTCCTTGAACTGTGCTGTCACATGTTGCCGAAAGACGGCGGATAGAACGAACCAAGACGCCACGATACCCGCCAGGATCCAGAGCGCGGCCATGACGATCAATCGTGCTTTCAGGCTGCGCAGCGCGAACATGGCTAATCCATCCGATATCCGAGGCCGCGGATTGTCTTGATGAGATCCGTGGATGTTTTGCGGCGGAGCCTGCTGACGTAGACTTCGATCGTATTCGACTCGCGGCTATCCACCGTCGCATACAAGTGTTCGGTCAATTCGTTCTGAGAAACGATCCGTCCGATGCGATGCATGAAATAATTGAGCATGCGCAATTCCGACGCGGTAAGTTCGATTGGCGCCCCATCAAAAGTCGCCTTTCCCGTCGTTGTATCGAGCGTAAGTCGGCCGTGCGTGAGCACCGATGAAGCCTGACCTGCTGATCGCCGGATCAGGGCCTTAAGTCTGGCCGCCACCTCGGGCACATGAAAGGGCTTAGTGATGTAGTCGTCGGCGCCTGCATTGAGTCCGTCGACCTTCTCCGACCAGGTGCCACGAGCTGTCAGGATCAGTACCGGGAAATTGCGGCTTTTCCGCCGCCACTCTTTTAGCACGTCGAGACCCTGCATCTGGGGCAGCCCGAGATCGAGTACAGCGGCGTCGAAGGAGTCGTCGGTTCCAAGCGAAAGGCCGTCGGGACCATTGTACGCGTATTCGACGGAAAAGCCCGCCTCGGCGAGCCCCTCGCCAAGTCGTTGTGCAATGTCCCGATCATCTTCCACCAGCAAGATCCTGATGGCCGCCTCCTGCGTTCTGCCTAGCTGGTGCATATCACGCGGAAGCTGAAACGAACCTGAAAAGGCCTGACCAAACCGCCGCACGCCTTTTCAGGTTCGTTTCAGATTGAGGGCGCTGTGTGTGGCGTCGGGCGATCGTCAGCCAGCTGTCATTGACCGTCCGGCAGATTGCCGACAGGTCCGCGCGCCGTAGCGGCGAAAACAATACTTTCCCGAGGGAACCCCTTATGTGTCCTAAAGCTACGCCATCTACGCTCTTTCGCAATCGGCTCTTGCTGAGCGTTATCTCGCTTTCGCTTGCCGGGAGCGGATCGAGCGCGTCTGCAAACGATGTTGTGTTGTCCGCTTTGCAGATGGCGCAGCTGGATATCGCGGTCACACGCGTAAAACCGGCGACAACCGAAGCAGTTGCCGTATTGCCCGGGACCGTCGTGCCGGCTTCCAACGCACGCATCACTGCTGCCGCACCATTTGCTGGAACTGTTCTCAAAGTTGAAGCACTTCCCGGACAAGTCGTTCGCAAAGGCGACCCGTTGATCACCGTGTTGAGCCGCGATCTCGTCGAAGCCCAGGGCAATTTGGCCCAGCAGGAAGCCGAACTCCAACGTGTGGCGGCCGTTGCCGGTTGGAAGCGCGATCTCGCCAAAAAGAAGATCCTGAGCATGGCCATCGCCGACGAGGCGGAGGCCAGTCTACGCAAGACTGAAGCGGCAATTTCAGCACAAAAGCGGGCGTTCTCGATAGGTGACATCACAATGGGTGAAGCGGGGCGCTATACGATTGTTGCACCTGCGGACGGAAAAATCGTCATCGCATCGGTCCAGCCCGGGTCGCATGTCGATGCTATGGCTGCCGCTGTCACGATTTCAACCAGCGACGATTTGTGGATCGAAGCCCAATTGCCCGCTGATCTCGTCCAACAGGTCCGTCCTGGCGACACCGTACAAATCTCTGAGACACTCCAGGGAACGGTTTTGTCCGTTGGTGGAACGCTCGATGCTATGACACGCTCTGCGACGCTATTGGCCGCTGTGCCTGCTGGGTCGCCACTGATTGCTGGCCAACTCGTCAGCATCACCCTGAATAGGCGTACGGAGACGGGCAGCTACGAAGTGCCTGCTGCAGCCGTGGCCTGGATCAACAATGCACACGCCGTGTTTGCCCGCAACAAGGCGGGCTTCGCTCTGACGCCAGTTGTTTTGAAGGGAAAATCGCGCGCGTCGGCAACGGTGACAGGCGCTCTGGAACCCCACCAGGAAATCGCCTCGAGCGGTCTGCCGCAGCTCGAAGCTCTGCTGCAAGGTGAATGAGCCATGCTTCGGCGATTGATCGACTTTTCGCTCACACAGCGGGCCTTCGTGCTCATCGTCGCTGCTCTTGTGGCCGCGGTTGGCGGCTATGCGTTCAAGACCATTCCCATCGATGCCTTTCCCAATGTGGCGCAAGTCCAGGTCAAGATGATCCTGAAGGCGCCGGGCATGACGCCGGAAGAAGTCGAAAGCCGCGTCATCTCCCCGCTTGAAATGGAGCTGCTGGGCATTCCGCGGCAGACGATCCTGAGATCGGCCGCAAAATATGCGATTGCCGACATCACGATCGATTTCGAAGACGGCACCGACATCTACTGGGCCCGCCAGCAAGTCGCCGAGCGGCTGGCCACCGTGCAACCCGATCTCCCGGCGAGCGTAAGCGGTGGCTTGGCCCCCGCGTCAACGCCGCTTTCCGACGTCTTCATGTTCACCATCGAAGGTGGCGGCCTCACGCTTGAGGAGCGCCGCAGCCTACTCGACTGGACGATCCGGCCCGCTCTGCGCACAATTCCCGGCGTCGCAGATGTGAATGCATTGGGTGGCCTCGTTCGCACCTTCGAAGTCGTGCCCAATGGGGCAAAACTCGCGGCCGCCCGGCTTGGTATCACGGATGTCATCCGGGCCATCGAAGACAACAACCGCAATGACGGCGCGGGACGCATTTCCGAGGGCGAAAAAGCGCTGGTGGTTCGCAGCCAGGGCGCCATTGCGACCCCTGACGATCTGGCTCAGATTGTTTTGAAGACCGCCGGCGGACGCGTTCTCCGCCTAGGAGACGTTGCCGAAGTCCGCATCGGCAGCCTTACCCGCTACGGCGCCGTCACACATAACGGTCAGGGCGAAGCCGTGCAGGGGCTGGTTCTGTCGCTTCGCGGTGCCGACGCCAGTGCGCTGGTCGCGTCGATCACAACACGTTTGGAAGAGCTCAAGCCCACGTTGCCGGACGGTGTTCGGCTCGAGGTGTTCTACGATCGCTCGCATCTAATCACCGAAGCCGTCAGCACGGTAACGAAGGCGCTACTGGAAGCGACGGTCCTCGTGGTCATCCTCCTGATTGCCTTCCTCGGCAACATCCGGGCTGCTCTGGTTGTCGCGGTCACGCTCCCTTTCGCCACGCTGGTCACGTTTGCCATGATGCGCGCCTTCGGCATGTCGGCCAACCTCATGAGTCTCGGTGGGCTCGCCATTGCCATTGGCTTGATCGTCGATGCCGCCGTTGTGGTCGTCGAGAATACTGTCGAGCGCTTACACGATGGCGACAAGCGCATGCCGCTGCTGCATCATGTCTACCGTGCCGCCAGCGAGGTCGCGACCCCAGTTGCATCGGGGATCATCATTATCTGCCTAGTCTTTCTGCCCCTGCTATCGTTGCAAGGCTTGGAAGGCAAACTGTTCGGCCCGGTCGCCCTCACGATTGTATTCGCGTTGAGTGCCTCGCTGATCCTCTCCCTCACGCTGATCCCGGTCCTGTCGTCGTTTGTCTTGAAGCAGGGCGGCCACGGCGAGCCCTGGCTCATGCGTGTGATCACGCGAGGCTATAAGGTCATCCTCCGCGCCTGCTTGAGATATCCAGCCCCCGTGTATGGCGTCGCCGCTGCGGGCTTAGTCGCGATGGTCATCGCCTACACGGCCGTCGGCAAGTCCTTCATGCCAACGATGGACGAGGGCTCGGTGATCATTCAGGTGACGAAGCTCCCGTCGATCAATCTTGAAGCAAGTCTTGCTGGCGACATCCTCATCCAGAAGCGGTTGATGGAGAAGGTGCCCGAGATCGAGCGGATCATTGCCCGCGTCGGGTCCGACGAATTGGGCCTCGATCCTATGGGATTGAATGAGACCGATGCATTTCTCGTCTTGAAGCCCAAAGAAGAATGGCGCGTACATGATAAGGAGTGGCTGGTGGGCGAGTTGCGCGCAGCCGTGGCGGATTTGCCTGGCTTTGAATTCGCGTTCACACAGCCGATTGAAATGCGCACATCCGAGATGTTGACCGGTGCGCGCGGAGATCTCGCCGTGAAGATCTTTGGTCCCGATCTGGCGACGCTGTCCGATCTCGCTGGTCAGATCCAAGCGACATTGAGCGGCATCACAGGCGCATCCGAAGTTTCAACCGTCGCCAACGACAGCGTGGACTACCTGGAAGTGGCCGTGGACCGGCTGGGAGCTGGCCGCACCGGCCTCGATGTGACGCGCGTTCAGGACGAGTTGCGCGCCATGGTCGAAGGATCCTCCGTAGGCGTCGTATCGGAAAGCGGACGGCGCACCCAAATCATCATTCGCGGCAATGAAGACGTCCGCCGCTCGCCGGAGGAATTCAGGCGGATGCAGCTGGCAGCCGGCGATGGCGGCCTTGTCCGGGTCGAAGACGTTGCAAAGATCGAGCGGACGGCGGGGCCTGTCAAAATCGACCGCGAGAATGCCTCACGCTTCGCCATCGTCCAGGCCTATGTATCCGGCCGAGATTTGGTTGGCTTTGTCGAAGAGGCACAAAAAGCCGTCGCAGAAAAGATAACACTCCCCGGCGGGTACCGCCTCGTTTGGGGCGGAGAGTTCGAAAATCAAAGACGGGCAGCGACACGTCTCGCTATCGTCGTCCCCATCGCCATCGTGTCGATTTTTGGCGTGCTCTTCGCAACCCTGCGATCTGTCCGCCAATCCCTTCTGATCCTGGCCAACGTCCCGTTCGCCCTTGTGGGTGGCATCCTCGCACTCCTCGCTTCGGGAGAATATCTCTCGGTGCCAGCCTCGGTCGGGTTCATTGCACTTCTCGGCATCGCGGTCCTCAACGGACTCGTCCTCGTCTCTTATTTCAATCAGCTTCTGTCCGAAGGCCTACCCATCGAACGCGCCGTGTTTGATGGAGCCGTCCGCCGTCTACGTCCCGTGCTGATGACGGCCAGCATCGCGGCCCTCGGCCTCGTCCCGCTGTTATTCGCCACCGGACCGGGGTCCGAAATTCAAAAGCCACTGGCCATCGTCGTGATTGGCGGCCTCGTCAGTTCGACCGCCCTCACCCTCATCCTTCTGCCAATCCTTTTCCGGAGCTTTGGCGTTGCTGCCCTAGCCGAGGCGCAAACCGACAAACGGAGTCTTTCATGGAACCGAGCTCCTGCAAGCTCACTCTCGTAGTCCCTTCGGATGCGGGCGACCGCATCGTCGAATTGATGCTCGGGGCCGATCCGCCCATTACCGGCTTCACGACGTGGCGAGCTGATGGCCACGGCGAAAGCTTCACGGCGGCCAGTATCGGCGAGCAGGTCCGCGGGCGCGTCGAGAGAAGCGTCTTCGTTGCCGTGATGACGTGCGACCGTGCGCGGACGCTCATCAATGAGATCGCAAGCAAAGCGCCCATTCCGCACATGGTCTATTGGCTGGAACCGGTTCTTGAATTTGGCCGCGCGTCATTCACGGCTCCGCAACCTATTCTTGACGGGGCACCGCGATGATTGGCCTATCAACGGCGATTTCAGTCGGCTTTGTCCTAGGAGTGTTTATTGTGGCGGTGTGGGCTTCGCGACGGCCAACGAAGCAGTCCATCGTCATCGCAAAGTTGACTCAGATGCCGGACAAGGATCAGACCTAGGAGCCGCGTCTTTGAATGCAATGCGCCACGCGGAAACAATACGCGCCAGAGGCGTTATGTGTCATAGCCGCAGCATCGCGTCTCGGACGCCCATACTTCAAACTTGGACCGGGCTTTAATATTACTTAAGCGGCGAACCGAGGCCTATCATCATGCAATTGGCAAAACTCTGGAACGTCTTCATTGTCTTCATGCTCGCACTGACGGGGCTGTGGCTGGTAAGTATCGAGACTGGCGGCTTTACCGGCGACTTCTGGCTGACGCGTAAGACGCTCGTCCTGGGTACCGGCATTTTATCATTCGGCCTGATGTCCGCCGCCGTGATCCTTGCAGCAAGGCCGGCTTGGTTCGAAACCATGCTCGGGGGACTAGATAAATTCTATCGCCTACACAAATGGCTTGGAATTGCTGCCTTTGCCTTCGCGACAGCACACTGGATCCTGCGGATGGGTCCGTCGTGGATCAAATCGCTGAACCTCTACGACCTTCCGCCGCGCCCGCAGCGCGCGTCCGACCCGTCGACGGACTTCAACATTTTCCGCGATCTTCGCCACGCCGCCGCCGAGGTGGGCGAGTGGATGTTCTACGCGCTGGCGGTTCTCGTCATCATCGCGCTCTGGAAGCGATTTCCCTACAAATACTTTTCTAAAACCCACAAGCTCATGGGAGCCGTATATCTGTTGCTTGTCTTCCACGCGTTCATTCTGACCGATCTCAGCTACTGGACGCAGCCGATTGGACCATTCTTGGGAGTTCTGATGGGGCTCGGCACTGTTGCGGCTCTGATCTCGCTGTTCCAAAAGATAGGATCTCGCCGAAAGGCAACCGGCAAGATTTCGCAGGTTATCTTGCATGACAACGACGAAGTCCTCGAAGTGACGGTTCAGCTGGAAACGGCATGGCCAGGTCACGATGCAGGGCAGTTTGCGTTCGTTGATTTTGACGATCCGGAAGCGGCTCATCCCTTCACGATCAGTTCTGCTTGGCAGAATGACGGGAGCCTGACATTCACAATCAAGGCTCTCGGGGACTACACGAGGACTTTGGCGGATAGCCTGCATCTAGGCCAGGCGGTCGTCGTCGAAGGTCCCTATGGCAGGTTCAACTTCAACGGAACACGCAGTCGGCAAGTCTGGATTGGTGGCGGCGTCGGGATTACACCGTTTGTTGCTGGTCTCAGCGCGCCACAACGGACGGTCCAAAACGCCAATATCGATCTATTTTACACCATGCGTCGTGCGGATCCGGCGTATACCTCGCGCATTCGGGACCTCGCGCAACACGCAGGCGTCCGGCTCCATGTTCTCAACGAGGAAAGTGACGGCCTACTGAACTTGGATCGACTAGAGGCACTCGTTCCTGATTGGCGACAAGCCGACATCTGGTTCTGTGGTCCGTCCAAGTTTGGCAGCGCGCTGCTTAAGCCCATGCTTGATCGCGGCCTGCCCCTGTCTCAATTCCATCAAGAGTTGTTCGAGATGCGATAGCCCGGTGCAGGAGGGGATGCGCGCGCAAGATCGCAGTTAAACGGCTTTACTGCAGCTTGTTTGGGTCCCGGCCTTCGCAGGGGCGTGGATCAATCTATTTGCATTGAGATTTAGCGGGATGGCGGGGCAATGCAGTCGTCGGCCCCCCGCTTCTCATGCTGCATTGCGGGCCGGTTCAGACACCCTTTCCCACGTGTCACGGCGAGAAAAGGATGTGCCTCGGGGCCGGCATTCAGTGCGCGAGTTTCGAACGGCTCAATGGGCCTCCGAGAGACAATGTTCGCTCAGGGCAAGAGCGAGTTGCCCAAAACTTGAGCACAAATCAAATTGGACATTTTTCAGGCGAATGACTAGCGTCCTCCAAATGAACTGCACCTTTTCCGAAGAATTGAAAGTGGGGGAACCGCATGTTCTGGCGCAAATCCAATGAAACTTCCAATACGCGGGAGACGGAAGTAGATGCGCCAAATCCAGCGAACACCATTCCCCAGATGCCGCCGCAACCGGCTCCAAGCCGTCCGAGTTTTGGTGCACCTTACATCGTGCCGCCGCTTGATTCCGCAACGATCAGCCACGCACCCGTGCTCGTTAAGCCAAGCGCCAGCCGCTCGATTTCTTCGCCGATCGAGAATTGGCTGAAGAGCCTGCACGAGAAACATCGTCAAAACCACTTCGGTCACTTGGCGAGCTACATTCCAGAACTCACAAAGGCCGATCCGAAACATTTCGGCATTGTTCTGGCTGCCGCTGATGGCAAGTCCTACGCCGTGGGCGACAGCGAAGTTCTGTTCACGATCCAGTCGATTTCGAAACCTCTGGTTTATGGCTTGGCCCTCGAGGATCACGGACCCGATCATGTGCTGCGTCACGTCGGCGTGGAACCGACCGGCGAGGCATTCAACTCGATCGTGATGGACGAAATCAACAACAGGCCATTCAACCCGATGGTCAATGCGGGTGCGATCGCGACGACGGCCTTGATCCGTGGGAGCGGCCGTGAGCATCGCTTCAATCGCATCCTCGACATGTTCAGCCGTTACGCGGGACGCAGGCTGACTGTCGACGAATCCGTTTTCGAGAGCGAGCGGGCTACCGGCCATCGCAATCGCGCCATCGCTTATTTGCAGCTGAATTCGGGCATGATCGAAGAGCCCGTCGCCGAGCATCTCGATCTTTACTTTCGACAATGCGCGATACTTGTCAGCGCTCGTGATCTGGCGATGATGGCTGCAACGCTAGCAAACAACGGCGTCAATCCGTTGACCGGTGAGCGCGCCATAGCCGCTGAGCATGTCAAGACAGTGCTCAGCGTGATGGCTAGCTGCGGAATGTACGATTATTCGGGTGAATGGGTGTATCGCGTCGGCCTTCCGGCCAAGAGCGGCGTGGGCGGCGGCATCATTGCAGTTTTGCCGGGCCAATTCGGTGTTGGCACGTTCTCTCCGCTGCTCGATGAACACGGAAACAGCCATCGCGGCATCGAAGTATGCAAGGAATTATCGCAGCGCTTCCACCTGCACGTCTATGATATGCATTTCGTTGCCGACAATATCGTGCGGCGCAGCTTTCGCGGCGGTGGAGTTACATCGAAGCGCTTGCGCGGCCAGCGAGAACGCAAGATATTGGACGCCCATGGGCACAAAATACTTGCCTACGAATTGCAAGGTGGGCTGTATTTCGCCACAGCTGAGCAGCTTGTACGCCGCATCGTAGCGGACTGCCCTCAGGCGACCCATGTCATCCTAGATGGACGCCGCATAAGCCGTGCCGATCAAAGCGCACTCTTGCTCCTGAGAGACCTGTCTCTCGCCCTTTCAGCTGAAGGCAAGACGCTGCTGCTCGCCGATTTGCCGGCACAGGTCGAGGCAGATTGGCAGGACGTCGCGGGCGCAAGCATCAGGACCACATGCGTCAGCGATGTCGATGCAGCGCTTGAGTATAGCGAGAACAAGCTCATTCTCGAATTTGATCCGGAAGCGCTCGCCATCGAAACCCGGCTTCCACTGGCTCAGATGGATATCCTGCAATCCTTCTCCCAAGACGAAATCAAACGATTGCAACCGTTCATCGAAACGGAGTTCTATGAGGCTGGCTCCAGGATCATTCGAGAGGGCGACCCTGCGGACCGCCTTTACCTCTTGGCGGCCGGCACGGCGACCGTCGATGTGATGCTGGACGACGGTAAGCGTCGCGCGCGGCTGGCAGCTTTCCGGCCCGGTGTCGCGTTTGGTGAATTTGCGCTGTTCGATGGCGGGCGGCGCGTGGCCAACGTGGTCGCCGAAGCCCCATCCGAATGTTATGTAGTGGACTTCAAAAAACTTGAACAACTTGAAGCAATCGAACCAGCGCTCTATCGCAAGCTACTGTTTGCGTTAGGTCGATTGCTGACCGACCGGCTCCGCCGCGTCACCGCGGAAGTGAGAGCCTTGACGTGAGTACACATTGTGTTTTGCGGCTGCTATTGCGCGCGCCAACGGTTTTGATCATCGTCACACTGCTCAATACGGCAGTGTTTGGGTTGCCCAGGGCTTTCGCCGCGGAAGTGCCGGAAATCGGCAAGGCGGTGATGATAAAAAATAAGGTCACGGCCGAAGCCGATGAAAAGCCCCGGTCTCTCGTTCGCGGCGAGAGCGTTCACCAAAACGAAATTGTCATCACCGAAAAGTCGGCCAGCGCGGAGATTGAGTTACGAGACAATACCAAACTTGCCGTAGGTCCCTCCGCGAGGATCGTCCTCGACAAGTTTGTTTACGATGCGGGTGCCGAGCGCGGCTCCATTGCAATCAATATGACCAAGGGTGCATTCCGCTTCATTACCGGGGCCAGCCCGAAAGCTGCATACGAGATCAAAACGCCGACCGTCGTATTGGCCGTACGCGGCACCGTGTTCGACGTTTATGTCGACGACGAAGGAGAGACGGTCGTTCTTCTGCACGAAGGTGAAGTCGATATGTGCGCGGCCCCGGGTTCGTGCCGGCGACACAATAAAGTGGGGCATATCGTTCGGGTCGGCGTTGACCGCATCATCACGGAACCTCTGCTTTGGACAGGTTCTTTGATGAAGGGCCTGGCGATTGGAACGGTTTTTCCATTTGTAGGAAAGAAATTGGTGATTGATCCGGTTCGGCGCCTATCGCAGGGCTCTTTGAGAACCGGCGGGCCTGTTGTCCGATCGATTGCCAAAACACCTGCTCGTGCGGTCCGGGGCGTCGGCCGCACGCTGCGAAAATTCCGGCCGCGATGGTAATCGGCGTTCAACGGTCGATGCTGTCCTGTGACTGCGCGACGCGTCTGCTTGTGGCCCTCAGCGCATAAGCGGACACGTCTGCGTTAAGTTCAAAGCGGATTGTTACCCAAACTTATCTGCGCCCCCGCCTGCCTCCTATATACTTCCCTCATCCCCGTCCCTCATGAAGGGGGCGTTGCTTAAGAGGCGTCTCGTGACTTAGGGCGCGGGGTGCAGAGTCGCTGACGGAGGGTGACGCATTCTCTCTCGGCGGGGCTCGGACCGGCCACCTCTTGGGATGCTGCCCGATGGGTCCCGGGCATAAAGCCCGGGATGACAGCTGTGGGGTGGCGCGGGCGGTGGGCCGTTGCGCGCACCGCTCTCATACCCCTCCCCTCGACGGGGAGGGGTTAGGGGTGGGGTGAGCCGCTGGCGTCGGAGGTTGCTTTCACCCCCACCCACTTTTTCAGCCCCACCCACTTTTTCAGCCCCACCCACTTTTTCAGCCCCACCCCTGCCCCTCCCCGCAAGGGGGAGGGGACGTGAAGCCATTCCGCATCCTTTCGCTTCGACTCGGAGATTTGATCCAAGACCCGCCCACGCCGCGATCTCGATGTGCGTCGTGGGTTGTATCGATCGCGCGCGTGCGGATGTTGAGCGGCGAGGCGTTGCGTCGTGCGGCTAGGCTCGCAGCGGGAAATAGCGGCGGAAGAGGGCGATGGTGGCTGGGAGGATGATGAGCTGGCCGATGAGGGAGGCGGCGAGGCAGATGCCGGCCAACTCTCCGAAGAGGCGCAGCGAGGGCAAGTGCGAGAGCATCGTGACGCCGAGGCCCAGGGCCAGCACGATTGTTGTCAGCACGACGGCGGGGCCGATGTGGTGGGCGGTGGCCATCAGCGCGTCATGGGCGGAGTTGGGGCCTGGGCCGATGCGGTCTTCTTCGAGGCGGAAGCGATTGAGGAAGTGGATCGTGGAGTCGATGGCGAGTGAGAAGGCGACGGTGAGCGCCATGATGGAGGCGAACTGCATCCCCTGCCCTGTTGCCCACAACAGCGCGCCGGTGGCGAAGATGGGGAACAGCGAGGGCAGCGCGCTCGAGACGCCGGCCATGACCGAGCGCAGTGCGATGCCAAGGAAAATGAAGATGACAAAGATGTCGCCGACGAGGCCCCAGTTCATTTCGCTGATCAGCTTGGCCGAGTTGCGGGCAGCGATGGCGGGGAGACCTGTGACGGAGATTTCGAACTGCGGGTTTTCCTTGCGCAGGGGTTCGAGCGCGGTGTCGATCTTCTCCACGATGGGCAGGATCTGGCTGGAATCGATATCGGGCAGGCGCGCGGTGACGAGGACGGCGCTTTCGTTTTCGTCGATGAAACGGCGGGTCAGATGCTTGGGCAGGATGTCGACGTAGCTCTTGATGGTCTCGACGCGGGCGTCGCCGGCTTCCGCCAGCCAGCGGCGCAAGCTTTCCAGCGACCAGACGTTGCCGAGGCCGGCTTCCGTTTCGAGGATGTCATGGGCACGCGCGATGACGGACAGCGTGGAGACATCGTAGAGCCCAATGCCAGGTTGGGCTTCGGTGCCCGCCTTCCACTGGATCATGACGTGGACGGGATTGGCGCCGGTCAGCTTCTGGTCGAGCTTGGCGGTGGCAGCCAGCGCCTGTTCCTTGTCGGGCACCTGATCGGCGAGGCGGTACATGGGCGTCAGCTGCGTATAGGCCCAGCCGGTAAACCCGACGGCACCGAGGCCCAGCGCGGTGAAGAGCAGCGGCATGGAGATGACGAAGGCGATGATGCGTTCGGTCATGCGCTGCAGGACGCCGACGCCGCCGGTGTCGTGCTCCTTGATGTCGGGGACGGTTTTGGTTTCGGGTTGGATCAGGAGGGCTGCCAGCGTCGGGACCACAACGGCGACGGCGATATAGGAAATCGCCACGGCGAGGAGGGCTGCCTGTCCAAAGGTGCGGATCAGCGCGCTGTCGGCGAACTGGAACGAGAGGAGTGCCAGCGAGGCGTTCATCGCGGTCAAGAGGCAGGCGGGGGCCACGTCGCGGACGGCGTTGCGGGCGGCTTCGAGGCGCGGAACACCGGCCAGGATATCGCGGCGGATGGCGAAGACGAGATGCATGCTGTCGGAGAAGCCCGACACGAGGATGAGCGGCGTGATGACGTTGACGAACAGGTTCAAGCGATAATCCAGGCCGCCGAGGACGCCCAGTGTCCAGAGAATGGCGATCGCGGGACCGAGCACGGTGATCACGGTCAGCGATATGCGGCGGAAGAAGAGATAGGCCACCGTCAGGCCGGCGAGGAAGCCGAGGCCGTTGTAGATCAGGCGGTCGCGTTCGACGGCGTTGCGGATTTCGAGTTGCATGACCGGGGCGCCGGTGAGCTTGGCGTTAAGGCCGGTGCCGGCGAGTTCTTTATCCACGACGGCCTGGATGCCGCCAATAATGGTGTTGGCCGTCTGCTCTTCGACCGCTTGGCGGTCGAGCGCGATGACGATGAGGGCCAATTGGCCGTCCTCGGAGATGAACTTGCCTTTGACGATGTCGTTCGTTTTCAGCTCCGCCAACATGGCATCGAAGGCGGGGCCGTCTTCGGGCAGTTCATCGGGAACAACGGGGGCTGCATATCCGGTGGCGTCCGGCTTTGAGCGTGCGGACAGCATGGAGACGAGACCGCCGACGCCGTCGGTCAGTTGCAATTCAACGACGGCGTTCTGCAGGGATTTGAGGGCCTCGCGCGTGAGAAGGTTTTGGCCGTCGACGGCAATCAGCACGTCGTATTCGCTGGAGGGAAAGCGGCGGTCGATTTCTTCGTACTGGCGGAATTCTTTGGTGTCGGTGCGGAAGAGTTCCGACAGGCTGTCGTCAACGCGCAGGCCGGATGCGCCGAAGGCTGCCAACACGGTCAGGATTGCAATCAAGACGGCGGAGACGTATGGCGCCTTCAGCGCCACTAGGCCCAGCTTGTCGATGCCAAACGAAAACAGAAACGAGCGGCGCGGCGCGTCCCCGGTAGCCATATCGATATTCCCCTCTGGGCCGCCCGATGCCATTCCATTGTCCCGGCAATTGTCCCGGTTTTGGCCCCCCACGCCGGGCACCCTAACTGCTTCGCTGCAGAACGCCAAAGTCCTTCGGGAGCCTGCGGACAAGCGGTTCTCCGGCGACCTGCGGCGGGACGGCGCCTGCCGGCGGCTTGAGGGGCCAAGTCATTCATCTTACAAGGCTGCTGCGTCATGACATGGTGGGACGCGGGTTCTATTTTGGCGGGAAGCGATGGCCGACAAACTGCTCGATGTGCGCGGGTTGCCGTGCCCGTATCCTATCCTGAAAGCCCGCAAAGCGATTCTGGAGGTGCCGGCCGGCGGGACTTTGGAGGTGCTGGCGACGGATCCGGGGAGCCGCGAGGACTTCGCGGTGTTTGCCGAGACGAGCGGTCACATGCTTGTCGCGGCGACAGTGGAGGCGGGTGTGTTCCGGTTTGTCATTCAGCGCGCGCACGAGGTGCCGCCTCCGGGTTGGCATTCCTCCGCAAGCTGAAAGGGCGGAACTGCGGGTAGCGGCTGACGTTGTCTGCCGGCAACCCCCAGTCGAGGTTGCTCCCCCTTTCAACAGGAGCCCACCATGAAATCCCTGACACTGACGAGCACCATTGCTCTTTTGACCATCGGCGGCGCGGCACTCGCGCAAGACACGCCCGCAACGGCACCGGCCGAACGGCCGTCAGCGACAGCGCCCGCCGGCGCGGACGTGGTTGACGGAGCTTATTACACGACAAGCGAAAAGAACGACTTCCTCGCCAGCCAACTGATCGGGTCGCGCATTTACGCGACGACCACGGAGGTCGACACGTCGAAGGAAGTCGACAAGGTCACCAAGGATTGGTCCGACGTCGGCGAGGTGAACAACATCCTGCTCAACCGCGACGGCTCGGTGAAGGCCGTCATCCTCGGGGTTGGCGGTTTCCTCGGGATCGGCGAGAAGGATGTGGCGGTGCGCATGAGCGAACTGCGCTTCGTGAAGAAAGCCGGCGCCAAGGCGGATGATTATTTCATCGTCGTGCGCGGCGACAAAAACACGCTGACCAAGGCACCGGCCTATAAGCCGATGGGTCAGTCGTAACTTAGACTTCGTCAGCCTCGTCACGCCGCCTTGGCCTCCCCTCCTGGACGGCATGGCGTGACGCTGGGAGCGGCCCGCCTCGTGCGGGGCCGTTCTGGCGTTGGAGTGGGCCGTCGGTCCGGGGCCTGCGCTTGACACCCCGGCCCGGCCTCTTCATAAGGGCGCCTCTCAGGCAGGCTTTTGGGCCGGGCCGGGCGGTTAGCTCAGCGGTAGAGCACACCCTTCACACGGGTGGGGTCGCAGGTTCAATCCCTGCACCGCCCACCATGCGTTCGACACGTGATCGCGATATAATGAATTGTTCGGGCCTGTTGGCGCCGGGGTGAACTTCGGCTGCGTTGTGGCGGATTGGTTCGCCCGTCCCTATCTCTTACTTCAGCGCGCGATCCCAACCCCGGACTTGGTAGGATAGACCGATGACGCAGGGTCCGACGCGACAGCGTCCTGATGTTTCGCCGGCACCGTGCTGCGGAACGCCAGCGGCTGCCGAAGGTGGTCGGAAAGTTTCGGCCGCAACGGTTTTTGCGCCGGGGCGGGAGACGGTGATCGATCCGGTGTGCGGGATGTCGGTTGATCCTGTGACGGCCAAGCACAGCCACACTCATGGCGAGCAGACTTATTATTTCTGCTGCTGGCGGTGCCGCGAGCGGTTCGCGGCCGATCCGGATGCTTTTTTGAGTCCCAAGCCGACCGCGCCAGAGCCCGTCGTGCCCGGCGCGATCTACACTTGCCCGATGGACCCGGAGATCCGTCAGGTGGGACCTGGCACGTGTCCGATCTGCGGCATGGCGCTGGAGCCGGAGGACGTTTCGGTCGAGAGCGGACCCAATCCGGAACTTGCCGACATGACGCGGAGGTTCTGGATCGGGCTTGCGCTGGCGCTGCCCGTGTTCGTGCTGGAGATGGGCGGGCATCTGTTCGGGCTCACGCACCAAATTGGTCACGTCACGTCGAATTGGCTGCAGTTGTTGCTGGCGACGCCCGTCGTGCTGTGGGCGGGATGGCCGTTTTTTGAGCGCGGTTGGGCGTCGCTGCGGACGGGCAATTTGAACATGTTTACGCTCGTCGCGATGGGGACGGGCGTGGCTTGGATTTACAGCGTTGTGGCCACGTTGGCGCCGGGGCTGTTTCCGGCGGCGATGCGCGGGGCGGACGGCGCGGTGCCGGTGTACTTCGAGGCGGCGGCGGTGATCACGGTGCTGGTGCTGCTCGGGCAGGTGCTGGAATTGCGCGCGCGGGAGCGGACCAGTGGCGCGATCAAGGCGCTTTTAGACCTTTCTCCCAAGACGGCGCGGCGCGTGCGGCGCGATGGCAGCGATGAGGATGTGGCGCTCGCTGTTGTGATGGGCGGCGACATGTTGCGCGTACGGCCAGGCGAGCGCGTGCCCGTCGATGGCGTGATCGCCGAAGGGCGGAGTGCCATCGATCAATCGATGGTGACCGGCGAATCCTTGCCAGTGACCAAGGCGGCTGGGGACGCGGTGATTGGTGGTACGGTCAATCAGTCGGGTAGCTTTGTGATGCGTGCGGAAAAGGTTGGCCGCGCGACCATGCTCGCCCAGATCGTGCAGATGGTGGCGCAGGCTCAGCGCAGCCGGGCGCCGATCCAGCGGCTAGCCGACCGGGTGTCGGGCTGGTTCGTGCCGGCGGTGATCGCGGTGGCGCTGCTGGTGTTCGGGGCGTGGGCCATGTTCGGGCCGGAGCCGCGGTTTACCTTCGGTCTGATCGCGGCGGTGTCGGTGCTGATCATCGCATGTCCGTGCGCTTTGGGGCTGGCAACGCCGATGGCGATCATGGTCGGTGTCGGCCGGGGCGCGCAGTCGGGCGTATTGATCCGGAACGCGGAAGCGCTGGAGCGCATGGAGCGCGTCGATACGCTGGTGATCGACAAGACCGGGACGTTGACGGAGGGCAAGCCGAGCGTGGTGGCGATCCGGACGGCGCCGGGGTTTGACGGGGGTGACGTGCTGCGGCTGGCGGCTAGTCTGGAACGGTCGAGCGAGCATCCTTTGGCGGCGGCCATCGTGCGGCATGCGGAGGTGCAAGGTATTGCGCTGGTGACGGCGGAGAACTTTCAGTCGCCGTCGGGCAAAGGCGTCATGGGGCGCGTTGACGGCCGGAATGTCATCATCGGCAATCAGCGGATCATGGCGGATGCGAGCGTCGAAACCGCATCGCTTGAGGCCGAGGCGGATGCCTTGCGCGCTGACGGGGCGACGGCGATTTTTGTTGCCATCGATGGTCAGGCCGCCGCCGTGATTGCGATCGCTGATCCTATCAAAGCAACGACAGAGGCGGCGATAAAAGCGCTGCAGGACGCTGGCATCAAAATCGTGATGCTGACAGGGGACAATCGCTCGACGGCGATGGCGGTAGCGCGGCGGCTGGGCATTGCCGACGTCGAGGCCGACGTTTTGCCCGGCGCCAAGGCAGACGTCGTCAAGCGGTTGCGGGAAGAGGGCCGCGTCGTGGCAATGGCCGGCGATGGCGTCAACGATGCGCCAGCGCTGGCAGCGGCCGATGTGGGGATCGCGATGGGCACGGGGACGGATATCGCCATGGAAAGTGCGGGTGTGACACTGCTCAGCGGTGATCTCACTGGCCTTGTGCGGGCGCGTCATCTGTCGGTGGCGACGATGCGGAATATTCGCCAGAACCTGTTCTTCGCCTTTGCTTACAACGCGGCCGGTGTGCCGATTGCAGCGGGCGTGCTCTATCCGGTGTTTGGGTTGACCCTCTCACCGATGATTGCGGCGGCCGCGATGGCGCTGTCGTCCGTCAGCGTGATCGGGAATGCGCTGCGGCTCAATGCGGTGAAGCTGTAGCGTTCATGCGCGCTGCTACTAGAGGCGCGCTGCGACCTTGCGGATGTAGGACGCGTAGTCCGATTTGCCGAGGCGGTCGAGCCACGGGCCCATTTTGGCGAGCGTCGTGAAGCCCTGGCGGAGTGCGATTTCTTCCGGGCAACAGATCTTAAGGCTCTGGCGCTGTTCCAGGGTCGCCACGAATTCTCCTGCCGCAAGCAGGCTATCGAATGTGCCGGTGTCGAGCCAGGCGAAGCCGCGGCCCATTTTGATGACGTTGAGCTTGCCAGCGTCCAGATACGCTTGGTTGACGCTCGTGATTTCGAGTTCGCCGCGTGCCGACGGTTTGATGTCGCGGGCGATACGGACGACATCGTTGTCGTAGAAATAGAGCCCCGTGACGGCGTAGTTCGACTTGGGTTCCGCCGGTTTTTCTTCGATGGAGGTGGCGCGGCCGGCCGCGTCGAAGGCGACGACACCATAGCGTTCGGGGTCGGCGACTTCGTAGGCGAAGACGCTGGCGCCCGTCTTCTGCGCGACGGCCTCGGCCAGCAATTCGGGCAGGCCGTGGCCGTGGAAAATGTTGTCCCCGAGCACGAGGGCGGCGGGATCATTGCCGATGAAGTCAGCGCCGATGATGAAGGCCTGGGCGAGGCCTTCGGGGCGGGGCTGGACGGCGTAGGAGATGGCAATGCCGAGGGGGGCGCCGTCGCCGAGGAGGTGCTGGAACAGGGGTTGGTCGTGGGGCGTCGTGATGATCAGGATTTCGCGAATGCCGGCCAGCATCAGGACCGACAGCGGGTAGTAGATCATGGGTTTGTCGTACACGGGCAGGAGTTGCTTCGACACCGCATAGGTCAGCGGATACAGGCGCGTGCCGCTGCCGCCCGCCAGAATGATGCCCTTGGTACCCATCAGTGTTTGCCCATCGCCGTTGTCCGCGGCCGTTACCGCAGAATGTCCCGTAACCGTTCTGACACGGATTGCTCTCTAGGCGGTAAATCGCGGTGGCGCGCGCCGCCAAACGTCAACCCAACAAGAATTTGCCGGAGGCGATGAGCAGGACCAGTCCAAGTAGGCGCTGAAGTGTGGACGTTGAGACAAACCGTGTTCCGATTTGGGTGCCGATCAGGGCTCCAGCCATCGCCGCTGCAACGAAAAACGGTAACTCAGAAGGCAATTTCTGGATGGCGGCGACGTTGCCTGCAAGGCCAGCCATCGAATTGAGCAGGATGAAGGGAGCCGTGAGACCCGATGCTTGGCGCGCACCCGCCCAACCCAAAAGCAAGAGGAGGGGTGTGAGAAAGATTCCGCCCCCCGTTCCGGTCAAACCGGACAGGAGTCCGACACAGGCACCGGTGAGCAATCCCGCAGGCCAAGGGACGTGCGTTGTAATAGGTGACGACCCCTCCTCGGACTTCGGCTGCCAAAGAAATCTTATGGCAGCCGCGAGCAGAACGAGGCCGACCAGCAGACGATATTGCTGGGCTGTCAGCTGGTAGGCGCCACCGACAAATGCTGCTGGAACGGAAGCCACCACCAAAGGAAGCAGCGATTTCCAAGCAAGCGTGCGGCCATTCTCGGTCCATCGCGCGGTGGCAAGGCCGGCGACCAGGATGTTTAGCGTCAGGGCCGTTGGCTTCATCACATCGGGTGCAAGACCGATGATGGCCATCGCAGCGATGTAACCCGAGGCGCCAGCGTGTCCGACCGACGTGTAGAGCGTCGCGGCCCCAAGGATGAGGGCGCACAACAGCACAAGATCAAAGTCCGTCATTCGACCGCCCCGCTGAGGCTGCGTTCTTCGATATAGTTGATTGGGAATATCGCCTAGCAATGAACATTGACTTTGGCTACTCAAAACTTTTTTCGGGGCCAGGGTTCTCCGGTCGCAATCACGTCGCCTTGCGCGACTTCAATTTGGGCTTGGCGCGGGCTGGCGAGGGTTTAGCGAGGTGGGCTTCGAGGAAGCCGACCGGTTCGACGAATACGGTGAGGGCCTTGGCTTCCATCGCGCGGTATTCCTCGACGACGCGCCGGCCGAAGGGCGTCACCGTCGCCGAGCCGCCGCCTTTGCCGCCGTGCTGGCGCTCGATCAAAGGCTCGCGGAACATGGCGCTGAAGCCGTCGATCAGATACCAGGCGCGCTTGTATGACATGCCCATCGCCTGCGCGGCCTTGGCAATGGAGCCGTGGCGGCCGATGAGTTCGAGCAATTCGATGCGGCCGTGGCCGATGTAGTTCTCGCCGTCGAAGTCGATGCGCAGACGGATCCGGGTCATGGCTGGTCGGTTTCCTTTCCGCGGTGATCCATACAGGCGCGAAACGGGGGCAGCCAAGTTCAATCGCCGGTGGACGGCTAGTTAGCGGCGCGTCCCGGCGCGCGGAGGAAGG
Organism: Hyphomicrobium sp. 12-62-95; assembly: GCA_002279935.1. Taxonomy (GTDB): domain Bacteria; phylum Pseudomonadota; class Alphaproteobacteria; order Rhizobiales; family Hyphomicrobiaceae; genus JAGVSR01. The sequence continues at coordinate 64,512 of NCCZ01000011.1, forward strand.
GTTCGCGGGCCTTGGCGATTGGCGGCGGGATGGGCCGCTGGCGCGTCTGCAGGACGTCTCGGCGCAGCTGGCGCAGCTCGTATTCGCAGCCGGCAATCATATCCCCGGGCGAGCGGGCAGCTGTATCCTGCGCCGTTGTTGCCGCCTCTGTCGCCGGGGTGGGCCGAGATTTGCGCAGGCGTGCGAGCATGTTCAAGACGGCGGCCATGGCGATGTCCTCATTTAGCGGACGTGAGCACAAGGCGTGGCGTGATTCGGAAGCGGCGCCCTGCTTATGGGGCCGCTCAGCTGTGGAGAGGGGCGTTGAAACGCTTATGCCGTGAGGTTGACGGCTCAGCGCTGTCCTGCGGCGCGGGACATCTGATCGGCGCCGTAGAGGGACAACATCGGCTCGTCATCGAGAATGACTTCGTCGTAGCGGCCGTAGCCGTTGAAGTCGCCAGCGATGGCGCGGCCATAGGCGCCGACGCTGCCGATCTCGATGTAGTCGCCTTCCTTGATCCCGGCGGGCAGGACGAAGGGGCCCTTCATGTAATCGATGCTGTCGCAGGTTGGCCCCCACAGCGCGAAGGCTTCGGTCCCCTCGCCCTTGGCCGGTGTGCGCGAAACGAGTTGCGCGGGGAAAACCCAATTCAAGTGCGCGGCGTCGAAGAGGACGCCATAGCCGCCGTCGTTGATGAACAGGTCGGTGCCGCGACGGGCTTCGACACGCACGATGACGCTTTCGGCTTCGGCGACGAGCGCGCGGCCGGGTTCGCACATCAGGCGCACGTCTTCGCGGACTGGCAGCTTCTCGACGCCTTCGCGGATGGCAGTCATGAAACTCGAGAGCGGCGCGGGCGTCATGCCCGGATACAGGGCGGGGAACCCGCCGCCGACATCGAGCCGATCGACGACCACACCGGCCTGACCGATCAGCTTACCGACTTCGGCCAACGCGAACGTGTAGGCGTCGGGCGTCATGGTTTGAGAACCCACGTGGAACGTGACGCCGAGTTCGGACGCGGCCTGGCGCGCCTTGACCAGCAGGCGCGCGGCAGCATCGCCAGAGATGCCGAACTTGCGCTCAAGCGGAACAGCGGAATTCATCGGCGGAACGACGATGCGCACGAAGAGCACGAGGTCATCCGCGGGGCCGGCGGGGCCGCGCGTTTCATCAACGATCTTCTGCAGTTCGTCTTCGCTATCCAGCGAGAAGGAGCGGATGCCGTGGACGTTGTAGGCCTTGGCGATCGCCTGACGCGATTTCACGGGATGCATGAAATGCAGGTGCGCGTTCGGGATCGTGGAGGCGTCTTCCAATTCGGGCGTGGACGCCACGTCGAAATGGCGGATGCCGGCGCCATAGAGGGCCCCAATCATGAAGACGGAGGAATTGGCCTTGTACGCGTAGGCCACGTCGCCGGGGAAGTTTTGCAGGAACCAACGGGCGGCGCGCGCGGCGGCGTGCGGGCGCGAGGCCAGTACGGGGCGTTCGGGCTGCTTGGCGGCGACAAGGGCGGCGGCGGATGGGAAGCGTTCCATCACGGGCGGGACCTCCAGTGGGATAAAACCAGAAGCGCCGTGCGAGACAACCCGCCGTGCGTGAGCGGGGAAATAGGGCCTCTCGCCCTCCATGTAAAGGGCTTTGGCCGTCATAGGGTTGTCATTGTGTTTGCGCCATCCGACGACCCTTCGATTGCGCCATCCGACACGCCTGCGGCGTGCCGGACGGATGGCGCGGGTTCCGATGGGGATGGCGCGGGGTGCGCGGCGAATGGTGTGCCGTCAGATCATCGCCGTGGAGACGGGGGCGCGGCGGCCGTACACGATGCTGGCGCGGTCTTCAAAGGCTTGGGCGAATTTGCGGAAGGCGGTGTCGAAGACGGCGCCCATGATGACGGCCAACAGCGGCGAGGAGAATTCATAGTCGATGGCGAAGCGGACTTCGCTTGCGGCGTCGCCGACGGGTGCGAAGTGCCAGACGTTCTCCAGATGGCGGAAGGGGCCACTCTTGTGGCGCACGACGATCTTTCGGGCGGCGGCTTCGAGCGTGCCGGTGGTCGTGAAGGTCTCGCGGATTGCTTTGTAGCCGATGCCCATGGTGGCGGTGATCAGGCCGGTGCCGTCGTCGCGCTGCTCGCGGCTGTGGACGACAAGGCTTTCGCAGAGCGGCACGAACTGCGGATACTTTTCAACGTCGGCCACGAGGGCGAACATCTCATCGGCCGTGAAGGGCACAGTGCGGACGTTGTCGAAGCGAGGCACCCGGAACTCCGGAGGTTGGAGCGAGCGCCGATCGCCCCGTCAGCGGGCGATGATGCGCGCAATGATGATGACCAGGATCGCGCCAACGGTGGAGACGATGATCTGGTCACCGAGAGGAAAGCCGGTCGTGAATGGCAGCGTCAACAGACCGGCTTGGATCAATACGCCGGCCAGGAAGGCGCCGATGATACCGACGACCAGGTTGCGGATCAAACCCCCGCCACCGAGAAGCAGCCCCGCCAGCCAACCGGCGACGAGGCCGTTGATGACCATGATGACCCAAGGGTTCTGGAGGTATTCCATTGCGACTTTTCCGGTTGGTTCGGTTGGCAGCCGTCAAGCAACGTGGCAGCGGGCGCCGAGATATTGATTGAGGATGCGGTTGTAGGCCTCGGCGTCGGCCTTATCCTTGGGCGACAGCTTGCGGCCGGCGCTGAGCGCCTCGACCTTTGGCTGCACACCGCGGGCGAGCAGGCGATCAAGCTGGCCACGCAGGGATTGGCACGTTTCGCCAACCGGAAGCGGCTTCGCGCCCGGGTCCCCAGATCCCGACCCGCCAGCACAGCCAGCCAAGCCCAGAACCACGCCCGCAGCTACGATCGCGCGTGCGCGCCGCACCACCTTGCCCCCTGCCCTCGTCACCACTTCCCTCCGGACATCCCCGCCTGCCGCGCCACACGCGGCATATCGTTAACCCGTGTCTCACAGTCGCCTAAGGTCTCGCAACCCCCCGCCTTCGAACGCGGCCCGGATGTGACCAGTATGCTGCACATCAAGCTGCAGACTGCAGCCGAAGTTGGCGGCCGTTCATGGGCGAATTAGGGGCTATTTATTGGCGACTGGCGTCAATTCAGGGCTTGGCGACCTTTTGCGCCGCATTCGTAGCCGCCGTTGTCGCAGAGGCCTTGGCTTGCTGGGCGGCGCTCGGCTGGGCGGCTGTCGCAAGCGCTGCCTGAGTGGCCGACGCTGCCGGGCGGACCGAGGCAGTAGTCAGAGGCAGGGCACACTTGGCCTGGAATTCGGCATTTGCCTTATCAAGTTCGGTCACCTTGGCGAGGGATTCCCGCTTGACGTTGACCGTTTTGGACTTGCCGGTGGAGGCCTTCTCGACCCGCTCGACGACGCCGTCGCGGCGCAGGGCATCAATGCGCGCGGTCAGCGCCACACAAGCCTGATCAGACTGCGGGGAGGCTGCGACCGGAGCGGTGGTGCCCAGAGAGGCTGTGGACAACAGGCCTGTCGAGCCATCGGCGCAGGCCGCCAGCGAGAGCGTTGCTAAAGCAGCGGCGGTCAATTTGGTGAAGTTGGCTGTCATGCGGATCCCCCGTCGGTCGCGCTGAGTCGCGATATTATCCCTTCAGTCTTCTAGGCGCGGGCAAGAACCGGGGGGAAGCGAACGGGGCAATTGAGCGGTTGATGACTTGGCGTTTGACGCAGATTTCTGTGGATCAGCACGTGTGCGTCACGATTTGTCCGAACGATTGTTGCGGCGCTGCTTGGCTTGGTTGATGTGCCACGACGTGTAGTGGAGCGCGATGTCCAAGAGCCGGATGATGATGACGAGCGGCAACGTGATGATGTTGATCAGCATGATCAATGGCGCGGCCCAATGACGCCAGTTGAGCGTCGTCTGATTGCGCGGGCCCCAGAAAAACAGAGGCTTTTCGGGCTTGTCCGATCGCGGCCTTGGCGGTTCGCGGCGGCGCGGAGACGATAAGTCGGCGACGACGATACGGCGGGGTTCGTGCGGGCGGTCGGGTGGGGGCATCCGGGTCATGGCGCACATGCCAGCGTGATGGCGCGGCCGCATGCGGCAATTTCGTCGCGAACGGCATTTTCGATGGCGCAGGCATCTGCATCGGTCAAGCGGCCGGATGACACGACCTGGTGGCGGTAAAGAGCAATCGGATCGGGACTGTCGCGACGAGCCGGGGGCCGGCGGCCTCGATCGCGTGCATGGCCGGCATAGGGCGGTGTCAGAAGCATCAGGCCAACGTGGGTTTCACCCGCGGCAAGCGTTTCGCGCGCGGCTTCGAGGGCGGCCGAGATGGCGTCGAGATAGGCCCCGTCGCATTCGCGAAAGATCACAGCGGCGGGCAGCGTCGACGTGTCGGGCCGACGGTCGGATGGGACCATCAGAATGGCGAGGATCTTGTCTCGGGTGGGTCCGACAAATGGGGCGAGTTCATCGGCGCCGGTGGCAAGCACAATGGAGGCGCCGGCGCGGCCCGGTGCCGGAATGTGCGCGGGATCTGCCCGGTTGAGAACGGACACGTCCTGCCCCGGCCGCCGCAGGAGCGCGTGCGGCGCGCCGGCCGCAACGTTGGATCCGGCGAGGCGTTGGAAAACGGTGAGTGGTGATGCGCCAAGCGCTAGTTCCAGACCCGGCAGAGCGGCGAGTGAGACCAGTACGTCGTGGGGTTGGAGTGCATCGGCGAGGGCAGCGATGGCTCCTTCCTGGCCGTAGCCAAGAGGGCAGGGCACTGCAATGTTGCCCAGGGCATACAGCATGCCTGCTTTTTCTTCGAAGCGGCGTAGGCGCAGCATAGTGGCGTACAGCGCACGCTCGCGGTCGGCCGTCGCGGTCGCGACGGAGGCTGGGCATGTTGCGGTCGTCACGGCACGTTTCCTTGTCCGGCGCCGGTTCGGGCCGGAATCTTCCGGACGATACTGCGACAGCCCGCCGCGGATCGCAAGCCGGGGCGATCCACATTGTCGTTACGGTCTCGCGGTTCGCACGTGGCCGACGGTCATATTATCCACATCGTAATCATCCCAGGTGGCCGGTAGTGGACCTTCCTCGTAGCACAGGCGTTCCTCCATCGCATGGCTGTCCGGCACTTTGCCGGGGCCGGCGGGGGCCGCTTTCTGATGGAAGACTTCGTGCGCACGAACCCGACCTCGACATTGACGGTGAGGGATTATGCAGATGCCGCGCGTCCCGACAGCTTGGAAGGCTTGTCGGCGGAGGATATCGCGCGAGCTTTGGAGGACGCCGACCGGCGTGGAATGGACCTGGCGCGGCGGCTAGGCGTCGATCGGTCGGACCGGCGCTTGCCGGTTTACATATGGGCGATCGTTTTTGGGGAAATGGCGGCGTGAGCGGTTTTGGTCAGCGGCTCACAATCACGCGATCGGCAGGATGGACATAGCCCAGCACGTCGCGCGCCAGTTCTTCGACGAGATCGGGATCGGGCTGGTCGGGGGTCAGCAGCGCCACATCGTGGCGGAGGCGGGCGCGCACAGTCTCGAGACTGCGGATCTCGAATTCAACGAGATCCGTCCGCTCGAGCAGCGCTGAGCGCGCCTCGAGACCATGCCGTCCGTGAATTGCGTGATGGGAGAAGTAGGCTGTCGCGCACAGGCTTGAAAGCAGCACAAAAACCTGTCGGACCCTCGATCGCCAATCATACATCGGTTGTACGCGATACCGTTGGTGTTCGTGGCTACGCAGCATATGAAAACCGGGAACACGTGTGTTGTAGGGCGCGACCACTTAAGGGCAGGTAAAGCTGCGTACGATTTTTTGACGGCTGGAGGATTCTTCCGAGCCGTGATGATGTTCGTCAGTATTACTTTCCAACTCTGCTGAAACGCGATCTTGTCGACGTGTCAGGTCATCGCCATGTGCGGTGCGAATGGCTTGGTAAGTACCTGGGGGAGTATCTGGCTGTGGCATGGAAATCGCTGCTTGTTCATCTGAAGCCGCACACTGAAAACAATGCCGCGTTGGCATCGGCGCTCTCGGTGGCAAAGACCTTCGATGCGTCACTCACCGGGCTTTATGCCATGCGCGAGTTGGCCATGCTCAAACTTGTCATTGGACCGGATAGCGCTGCCGCGCGGGAAGCGGAGGCTCGCGATGCTCCCCTTGTCCGGGCGGCCGAAGACCAATTTCTCAAGGCCTGCGCGGACGCTGGCGTCATAGGTACGTTCGAGGTGGCGGAAGGAAATTCGAACGAACTTCTGTGTTTGGCGGGTCGCGTGCATGACGCGCTCTTTGTCGAAGCGGGCAGTAGTCTCGATGGGCGCGGCGGCGACCTTGTGGAGGAGTGCGCTATTACGGCCGGGACTCCGACGATCATCGTGCCGCCGACGGGGGCCAAACCTTTCGGTCAATCCATCGTCGTTGCCTGGAACCACAGCCGCCAATCTGCTGCAGCGGTCCACGCCGCTTTGCCGCTGATTGAGCGCGCCGAAAACGTGGTCGTCCTGCTGGGGCAGCAACGCGATGCATTGCCCAGTGTTACGCGGCGTCCCCGGGCCGACATCGGAGACTATTTGCGGCGCTACAATCCGAATGTCCGGGTGTCGCCGTTTGAGGAGCGCGACGGTTCAAGTCTGCAAACGGCTGCGATGGCCGCTGGCGATGTGCTGGTCATGGGTGCTTACGGTCGCTCTGCGTGGCGGGAATTCCTATTTGGCGGATCGACAAGAGCGGTCGTCAGTGACCTGCGGCTACCGGTACTGATGGCACACTAAGACCGGCACCGGTGCTCGTTTAAGCGACCTTCGCCTTGAGGATCGACGTGCCGGCGTAGGTGGCGACGGGGCCCAACTCGCCTTCGATGCGGATAAGCTGGTTGTATTTTGCGAGACGATCCGAGCGCGACAGCGAGCCGGTTTTGATTTGGCCGCAGTTGGTGGCCACCGCCAGGTCGGCAATGGTGGAATCTTCTGTTTCGCCGGAGCGGTGGGACATGACGGCGGTGTAGCCGGCGCGCTGCGCCATGCTGACGGCCTCTAGCGTTTCGGTGAGCGAGCCGATCTGGTTGACCTTGACCAGGATCGAGTTGGCGATGCCCTTGGAGATGCCTTCCGCGAGGCGCTTCGTATTGGTCACGAAAAGATCGTCACCGACAAGCTGGCACTTGCCGCCAATGAGTTCGGTCAACGCCTTCCAGCCGGCCCAATCGTCTTCGGCCATGCCGTCTTCGATGGAAATGATGGGATAGCGCGCGACGAGGTCGGCTAAGAATTTGGCGTTGCCGTCGCTGTCGAGCGACTTACCCTCGCCTTCCATGACGTACTTGCCGCCCTTGTAGTATTCGGTCGAGGCGCAATCGAGGGCAAGCATGACATCGTCGCCCGGCTTGTAACCGGCCTTCTCGATCGCCTTCATGATGAAGCCCAGCGCGTCGTCGGCGCTCTTCAGATTGGGGGCGAAGCCGCCCTCGTCGCCGATGCCGGTGTTATGTCCGGCGTCCTGGAGCGACTTCTTCAGCGTGTGGAAAATTTCCGCGCCGACGCGCACAGCATCCGCGATCGATCCGGCAGCGACGGGCATGATCATGAATTCTTGGATGTCGATCGGGTTGTCGGCATGCGCGCCGCCGTTGACGATGTTCATCATCGGCACGGGGAGGACGTGCGCATTCGCACCGCCGACATAGCGGTAGAGCGAAAGATTCGAAGCTGATGCTGCTGCTTTGGCAACCGCCATGGAGACGCCGAGGATCGCGTTGGCGCCGAGGCGGGCCTTGTTGGGGGTGCCGTCGAGTTGGATAAGGGCAGTGTCGATGCCGCGCTGGTCTTCGGCGTCCATGCCGATGATAGCATCGGCGATCTCGCCATTGACGGTGCCGACGGCCTTCTGAACGCCTTTACCGTGATAGCGGGACTTGTCCCCGTCGCGCAATTCGATGGCTTCGTGCGCGCCGGTGGAGGCGCCCGACGGAACGGCGGCGCGGCCCATGGATCCGTCTTCGAGCATGACGTCCACTTCGACGGTCGGGTTGCCGCGGCTATCGAGGATTTCGCGGCCGAGGATGTCGACGATGGCAGTCATGGTATGTTCCTATTCTCATGATCGAGGCCGGCGGACACCCAAGTCCAATCCCCCTCGCGTGAATCTGCGCCGGGTTGTAGCCTTCCGATGTGACGGCTGCAAAGCCCCCGAGGGCGACATTGCCCTACCCGGACGGGCAGTCGCGCCCACACTATCCGCACGGATTGCACCAAAGTTGAAGGAGATGACCGACGTGACCGCCGCCCCCTCCGCGCTCGTCTTGTTTTCCGGCGGTCAGGATTCGACGGTCTGCCTCGCATGGGCGTTGCAGCAATATGAGCACGTCGAGACCGTGGGCTTCCAATATGGGCAGCGGCATGAGGTGGAACTCGCCCAGCGCGGGATCATTCGCGATGAGATCGCCAAGCTCGGCGATTGGGGCGCGCGGCTTGGACCCGATACGATGATCGCGTTGCCGGAACTGGGGCGGCTTTCGGAAACCGCGCTGACGCGCGACCGCGAGATCGCATTCGAAGTAAACGGGCTGCCAAACACGTTCGTGCCGGGACGCAATCTTTTGTTTCTCACGTATGCGGCGGCACTCGCCTACCGCCGCGGCATCCACACGCTCGTCGGCGGCATGTGCGAAACGGATTACTCCGGCTATCCCGATTGCCGGCAGGCGACGATGACGGCGATGGAGGAGGCACTCTCGCGCGGTCTTGATTATCCGCTCGCCATTGAGACGCCGCTGATGTTCGTCGACAAAGCCGGGACGTGGGCGATGGCCGAGACACTTGGCGGCGCGGCACTCACCGACATCGTGATCGCGCATTCGCACACGTGCTATCTCGGCGACCGCACGCACCAGCACAGCTGGGGCTATGGCTGTGGGACTTGTCCCGCGTGTCAATTGCGCGCCAAGGGCTTCTTGCAGTGGCGCGGGATCGACGCGCTCTAGGCGCGGCGTCCGAAGCCGGACGGTCCGCCACGGACAACGGTGGAGGCGCGCATCGGGGAGGACATCTTGGTGCCGCTGGCGGCCGCCACTCTGGCTTCCGGTTTGGACAGCCAGTCAGCGGCCACTTCCGCCGCGCCATCCGGTTCGCCGACTTCGGATTTGGGCAGGAGGCGGCGCTGCGCGACGCGTAGCAGGAAGACGAACGCGGCGATTCGCAAGAGAGTCCACAGAGCACTGCCGGATGCCGAATGATCGCCGCTGTCGTCCCTAACCGATTGACTAATGCGCTTTGGCGGATCGGGCAACGTCTCGATGCCCGCGATCTGCATGATAGCCGTCAGCTGTTCGGGCGACACCGTCAGATAGTCATGGTCCGAGCCGATGTAGCCGACCCATTCCCCATCCGTCTCGCCCAGAAATCGCCATCCGAGATCGACGTAAGAGCCATCTTCGCGCTGGAAATCGGCGACGTTGGGAAGGTCGGCGACTTTTACAACTTTGATTGGCTTTTTCGTCGATGACCCCAACGCGACACCGGGAATGACGATAGGCAAGGATGTCCCGTTGCGGTTTTTCTCCGCTTTGGGAGCCTTTTTGGAGGAAAAGCCCCAGGATCCACCGATGCGGCGCTTGGCCTCCGCGTTGTCGAGGGGTGTGCTGAGGGCAACAACCGCGACTGTGAAGAAGGCCATTACTGTCTGAAGTGACGGGTTCATCAGCGGGCACCTGTTAAGAAGCCGAATAGACCATGAGCGGGGCGCACGACGGTGCTGCTGCGCTGAGTGCGTGGCTGCACATGTCCGCTCGTTGGGATGGGTGCAGGTGCGCGTGTGGCGATAACGTGGGTGCTGGCAGTTTGAGCTTTGGTAGCTTTCTCGCGCGACGCAAAGAGATCCGATAGCGCGCATTGAATCATTCCGGTTGCGCTTTGCGCTGCGTCCAACGTCGCTCGAGTGATGCGATAGCCGATGTACATCATGAAGAAGATGCCCAGCAGGATCGGGATAAAGCCGAGGAGATCGATCCCTTTGGATGCGGGCGGCGCTGGCGCTGGTTTTTCGCGCGGCGTGACGGCGGGTGGCACGGGCGGGAGCGCCAGCGGCTGCAGGTCATCCTTCAAAAGGCCGGCGATGTGGTCAGAGCTGAACGGCAGATTTTCTGCGTCGGATCCGAGTTGATCAACCCACTCGCCACCATTGCCGGCCGCCGTTTGCCGGCCGAAATCGCCGAAGGTTTTCTCGATGTTCTGCAGCGCCTCGCTGACTGCGAGATCGATCTCCTCAGGGGCAGGCGGGGCGGTCGCTGGTTTATCGCCCGTCGGTTCGTCGCGCGGCGCGGGCGGGAGCGGCAGCGACTTCAGCTGAGCTTCCTTCAAGATGCCGGCGATCTGTTCCGCGCTGAGCGGCAGATATTCGGCGTCAGAGCCGATATGGCCAACCCATTCACCACTCTGACCGGCCGTTTGGCGCCAGCCGAGATCGACGAAGGTTGTTTCGTTGAACCGCAGCGTTTCGCTGTCGGGCAGATCGAGAACCTTGACGACGGCGGGCCGTTGGGGTTGGGCCGCTGGCCCCTGATCTTTGCTCAGGCGGCGCACCATTGCGTCGTGGGTGGATTTTAGCTCGGCTGATCGCGCGGAACCCTGCACTGTGCTCACCACCGGCATGTTCGTGAACATGAGGGGAGTCGTCACGACACTGAGGACATTCAGCGCCACGAAGGCCAGTACGACATTCTTGAAGGTGAGGTGTTGCACGGTTCCAGCCCACTATCCGACTGACAGGCCGTATACACCGCGTCTGGTTAGTTTCAGGCTACGAGGCATGGTCAACGAAGGGTAAATGCGCCGCCGATGTGCCGCGCGGAACCGACGGCCGGTGCGAAATGCCCGACAATACGCGCATCCCAACGAAGGGAGCGTGCCATGCTTTCAGTTTACCAAAGCCCTCTCCGCCAGCTGATCCACACCGCCGCCGCGCTTGCGGTTTTAGCCTCGCTTTTCCCGTCCAATGGCGAATTGCCGGATACTCCGGCGGGCGTGCGCACCGCGTTCGAGCTCATCGATAAGCGCGGGATCGTTCACTCCTTCAATGCGAACGGGCTGAAATTGGTGTCGCGGTCGTAGTGGTCCTCCTGCTCGGCCTTCTTGAGTGCCGTGACGATGCGGGTCGTGATGGGCAGGAAAGAGATTTCAACGCCTGTTTTGGCAATGAACTGCGAAACAACCAGGGTCAGCACCAATTCGTTGGGCATGATGCCGGAATTCCAAAACGCAAGCGGATAGAAAATGACGCTGTCGACGGCTTCGCCGGCGACCGTGGAGGCGACGAAGCGCGTCTTCATATGGCGGCCGGCGGTGGCGATTTTCATTTTGGCCAGCACATAGGAATTGACGAACTCGCCGCAGAAGTAGGCGATCATCGAGGCGCCTGCGATGCGCCAGGTGTTGCCGAAGGCGATCTCGTACACCTTCTGATTTTCCCAAGTGGGGGCCGGCGGCAGCGCCACCACGACGGCTGCCATGATGGCGGCGAAGATGAGGGCCGCGAACCCCGTCCAGATGACGCGGCGGGCGCGGGAGTAACCGTATACTTCAGTGAGGATGTCGCCGAAGATGTAAGAAATGGGAAAGAAGAGGACGCCGGCGCCGAAGGTGACAGCGCCCAGGAGCGGCAGGTCGATTTGGGCGGCTTTTGCCGGTCCAATCAGATTGGAACAAACGAGGACGACGACGAAGGCGACCATGACGAGGTCGAAGTACTTGTAGGTGCGCGCTTGCGGCTGCATGTAACCCCCCTCGCCTGCTTGACACTGTGCCCGCTCTGGCTACGTGTGGGCGCATGTATCAGGTCAAGGAAATCTTCTACACGCTACAGGGCGAGGGCGCGAACGCGGGTACGCCGGCCGTGTTCTGCCGCTTTTCCGGCTGCAATCTGTGGTCGGGTCGGGAAGAGGACCGGGCCGGCGCAAAGTGCCGCTTTTGCGATACGGATTTCGTCGGCACGGATGGTCCCGGCGGCGGCAAGTTCGAGACGGCGGATGCGCTGGCGCGGGCGTGCCGCGCGGCGGTGACGGCATCGTATGGACCGGCGATGGTGGTGTTGACCGGCGGGGAGCCCATGTTGCAGGTCGATCAGGACCTGATCGACGCGCTGCACGGGCGCGGGTTTTCAATCGCGATCGAGACCAACGGGACGCTGGCGGTGCCGGACGCGATCGACTGGGTCTGTGTCAGCCCGAAGGCGGGGCAGCCGCTCGTCCAGCTGTGGGGGGACGAACTGAAGCTCGTCTATCCGCAGGTGGGGATCGACCCGGCGCAGTATCAGCTGTTGGAGTTCGAGCACCGCTTCCTGCAGCCGATGGACGGGCCGGATCAAGCCGCCAATACGCTGGCGGCCATCGCCTACTGCAAGGCTAACCCGCCCTGGCGGCTGTCGGTGCAGACCCATAAGGTGCTCGGTATCCCCTGATGTCCGCCCCAGACGGGCACCCATTTACCGTGGCGACGGGTCCCCTTGCATGTGCGGCTCGCGGCCTCTATTCCCCTCCCCCATGCGCATCTATCGCGATTTTCTGTTCGAGGCGGCCCACTTCCTGCCGTCCGCGCCTCCGGGCCATCCGAATTCCCGCATCCACGGGCATTCGTTTCGGGCGCGTGTCTGGATCGATGGGGAGCCGAATGCCGAGACGGGCGTCGTGTTCCATTTCGACGATTTATCAGCCGCGCTGACGGATTGTCAGGACGCGCTGGACCACCGGATGCTGAACGACGTCGAGGGGCTTTCTGCTCCCACGCTGGAACGCATCGCCATGTGGATCTGGGAGCGGATCGACAATCGCGTGCCGGGGCTGTCGCAGATCGAAGTGCATCGCGACAGCTGCCACGAGGGCGTCATCTATAATGGTCCGCACAGACTTGCGCGGGCGGCGGAGTAGAGCATGGGACGCGAAGCGCCGCCGGTGACGCAGCTTGGCCAGCAGACGCCGCTGCCGGATAGCCCCGAGGCGGCCGTTCTAGAACGCGTGCCGAACCCGCATCCCGATACGCTCTATGTGGCGCGCTTCACGCAGCCGGAATTCACCTCGCTGTGCCCGGTGACGGGGCAGCCGGATTTCGCGCATCTCGTGATCGACTATGTGCCGCGCGACTATCTCGTGGAGAGCAAGTCGCTGAAGCTCTACCTCGGTGCGTTCCGCAATCACGGTGCGTTTCACGAAGATTGCACGGTGGCGATTGGCAAGCGGATCGCCGACCTTCTCAATCCGCATTTTCTCCGCATTGGCGGTTATTGGTATCCGCGCGGCGGCATGCCGATCGACGTCTTCTGGCAGCGGGGCGAACTGCCGGCCGGCGTGTGGCTTCCGGATCAGGGTGTCGCGGCCTATCGCGGACGGGGCTGAACTCCTATTCGCCAATCCCGATGAAGCCCGGCAGGTGCGCGGCGGCCTCGGAGCGCGCTAGCATCATGGCGCGGTCATGGGCGTGCTCGAAGTCGCGCAACACGGATGTTCGCGGGATGCGCGTTCTGAAGAAGTGCGCCCAACGGAACTCGGCGTAGGGCTGGTTCGATTTGATGAACCCGCCTGCCTCGCGCACCGACCAAGAGAGATCGCGATATGCATCACGCTTCAGGTGGCGAATTGCGGTGGGGAGTGCCGAGGGTGCAATGCGCTGACCATGATGATCGAAGGGATGCAGGCAACCGCGCTCGGCCATTTGCCGCCAGAACTGGGGCCGTGGCAGGCGCGAGAGATCACCGATCACACGGACGAACGCTTCCGTCACATCGCTTTGATGCAACGCCATGCTCAGGTGATGGTGATCGATGATGTAGAACGCTTGATCGGGACCGCACACCGCCGGAATGGGGCGCTTTTCCAGGTAGCGCACAATCTCTTTGACCGAGTCCGCACGGCGTTCGACTTTTTCGCGCTTGGCGGCGACGGCTTTCATGCCGACAGCGCCCTGCGTCGGACGCAGGTGGTCAAGGGGGACGAGAATGGGATCTTCCGGTCGGCGGCGCTTCAGGGTCCGGCGGGGAAGCGGACTGAAGATGGCAATGGATGACGTCGACTGCGCGGAGGATAAACGGGCGGGTGCTGTCAGCATGGTCCTCGGTACGGATTGGGTCTTGCCAAGCTCGGACCGTCATCGTTTCTTCATCGTGGTTAAAGAAGAGTTGACGCAACCAGAGGTCCTGATGAAAAGCCGCAGCAGCCGCCCCTTATTTCAACTCTTCGCACTGCTCCTCTTTGCACTTCCCGTGGCGGCCCTGGGCGGCGACGATCCCCCGCTGCCCGCTGACTGCACCGAGGCGATGTCGACGTTTGAGATGAACGCGTGCGCGGGGGCGGAGTTCGAGAAGGCAGATGTGGAGTTGAACCGGGTTTACAAAGAGGCCGTGGCCTCGATCCCGGACATGGCGACTGGCGAGCAGCCTTTCGACAAGGCGTCGTGGGAAGAGGCGCTGAGGGCTTCGCAACGGGCGTGGATCGCGTTTCGGGATGCGGAGTGCGAGGATCACGTCGAGATGTTTTGGGCCGGCGGATCGGGCCGCACCGTCGAGATCATCGGCTGCAAGACGGAGATGACCGAACAGCGCACGAAGGACCTCAAACAGCGCTACGAGATCGAATAGCGCGCGGGGCTTATGCTCCAAGGCATCCCTCTTGCGGACACTTTTCGGCCATTGGAATCAGGCGATTTCGATGCCAAGGGGCGGACTGCATGATGACACGAGGGACCATCCATGAGCGCACTGCCGCAGAACGTCCACGAGCTTCTCACCCGCCTTAATGAAACCTCGCGCAACGAACTTGATCTCGTGCGCGACCTGTCTGAAGCCATCCGCCGCGCCGACGATCAGTTGCTGAAGGAAGTGCGCAGCGTGTCGATGCTGCATGAGTTGCGGCGCGAGGCAATCGTCAACGAACTGCAGCATCTGGCACAGCGCTTGTGCGTGCTGCCGGCGCGTGAGCCACAGCGCGAGACGCTTGCTGCCATCGACGCGCCGCAGCATGCGGTCCAGAGCCAAGTGCCGCCCGCTGCAACGGAAGCGTCGGCGCCGGAGGGCGACGTCGAGGAGGCCGTTATTGCGGTGGAATCGCCTGCTGTCGGGCGGGCCGGAGATTGGCGGCAGGCGGCGCAGCGGATCGATGCGGAGTTGGCGCAGTATTTCAACGGGCCGGGGCCGCGTCACTGACGGGAACGGGGCGGACGGCCGGGCGTTTATCTCGCACACACTCTTAGCGAGGAGATACTCATGACCAGGACGCCCATTCCCTCGACCAATCCTGAAAATCCAGGCGGTGAGACGCCGGCCGTCGATCCGCGCCATGATGAGGTCGACAAGATCGCGCCGCCGGCCCCCGGTGTCGGCCGGCCGCTCGAGGCGCCCGTCGATCCCAATCGGAGGCCGGACCCGGCTCCGGATCGGCAGCCGGCGCGGGAGGAGAGTTAGCCCGCGTAACGCGCGATCCGCCACGGTGACCTCCATGACGGCCTGGGGCATGAGGTGCACTCAACCTCGCCCCAGGCCGCTTTTCCATGTCCGCTCGTCACCATTTGTTCGGCATCGCTTTCGCCGCTCTGGGAGCGGCATTTTTTTCGACCAAGGCGATCTTCATCAAGCTCGCTTATCAGGAGCAGGCGGACGCGGCATTGATGCTGGCGTATCGCATGATTTTTTCGTTGCCAGTGTTTGTTGCGATCGGGGTGTGGGCTCTAGCGCAGCGGCGGGCGCGGGGTGAGCTTCCGCCGACGCTGCAAGATTATGCGCGCGCGGGGTTCGTCGGCTTTCTGGGCTACTACGTGGCATCGCAGTTCGATTTCGCCGGGCTGATGTTCATCACCGCGCAGCTGGAGCGGCTGGTTCTGTTCACCTATCCTCTCTTCGTCATGTTCTTTGGTGCAGCACTTTATGGCGAGCGGATACCTGCGTCGGGTTTGGCGGCGGCGGGCGTGACGTACACGGGGCTCGGGATCGTGTTCGCGATCGATCTGCCGGACGGTGGACGCGATACGGTGATTGGGACGCTGCTCGTTCTGGGGGCGGCCGTTTCGTTTGCACTGCATCAGATCTACGCCAAGCGCTTCATGGGGCCGATGGGGAGTGCGCTGTTCACGGCGGTGGCGCTGGCATCGGCATCCGTGTTCTGCATCGTGCATCAGGTTGTGGTGAGCGGCGGGTCGTTTGCGGCGAGCCCGCGGTTTCTTTGGCTGTCGGCAGGCTGCGCGATTGTCGCGACGGTGCTGCCGACCTTTCTGATCAACGCCGGTCTGGCGCGGATTTCGAGCGCGGCGGTGTCGATGATTTCGACGGTGTCGCCGGTGGTGACGATTGCGCTTGCCGTGTGGATTTTAGGCGAGCCGTTCACGTGGGCCGATGCCATCGGTTCGGCGCTCGTGCTCGCGGGAGTCGGGCTCTATGCGTGGGGTGAGAACCGGAAACCGCCGGTCGCGGACGTGACCTAAGCTGATGGCGGGAGCAGGCGGGCCAGCGTTCGTGTGTCCGGCCGGAAGCACGTTTCGCGCGCGCCGAACCAGCCGATGCGGTTGCGCTGGACCCAATCGTACAGCCGGTCTCCAATGACGTTCGGAACAAGGCGGCCGGGTGCGGCGAGCCAGCGCCAGGGGGCGGGGAGCGTGCGGGCGGCTGCGAGGATGCCTTGCCATTTCACGTAAGGAACGCCACCGCTGAGGACCATGAAGGTGTCGAAGCGGTCTGCATCCAGGCCGTAGTGACGATAAAGCGCCTGCGAAATCGGCTCTTGAATGGCAGCGAAGCGCGTCGTGCCGTTTGGATCGCGGGCAAGCATGAATTGGACGCCGGACGAACACAGCACGCAATGCCCGTCGAAAATGATGAGCGGCACACCGTCATCGAAGGGCGGCACCGCCGGGTCAGCGCGGTAGCTGTGCGGGCGAAAGGCCATCGTGCTTCCCTTCTGATATCAGACACCTCAGTTGTAGCATCCGCGCTTGCAATAGCCATTTAGGAACACGAAACCTTGTTTTTGGGCGCGTTGTTAATTCCCGGGTGCTAGTCCTTCAGGTCCCCGGCAACTCTCGCTGACCGGTCAACAGTTTTTGACTGGCATGTTCGCATACGCATGAAACCGCCCCGCGATCCCCGATCGGCCCCGCGCCGCAAGCAGCTCAAATCCGGCATCATTGCCTTTCATGAGCGGCATTCGACCTTGCCGTGTCTGGTTCGCGAAATTTCCGATACCGGTGCCCGGCTCGAGGTGGAGCAAGCGCACGTACCAGACTCATTTGAGCTGATCATCGAACTCGATGGCCTGGAAGCAGCCTGTGAGGTGATGTGGCGCCGGGGACAGCGGCTTGGTGTGAGGTTTACCGCGTCCCCCCGCATCCGGCCACCGCGCCGCGTTCAGGTTGTGCGGCCCACACTTGCGCCCGATAAGCCAACCCTGCGCAAGAAGCCGGTTGTGTAGAAAGCGCGCCCGAAGCAGGCATTCATACGTAGCGCCGCCGCCTGAAACCCGGCCGTGGCGGCTCCGTATAGCCGAGCGAGGCCCCGGTGCCTCCTATTGGCTGACAGGAGAAGATGACCATGAACGCTTTTAAAGTCACCGTTGCTGCTGCCCTCGCCGGGTTGGCGCTTGCAATTTCCGCGCCCGTGATCGCGATGGAGCAGAAGGCCACCTACGAGATGGCCATGTTCGACAAGGCGCAGGCCGACAACCAGCATATCGTCGTTGAAGTCTTCAAGAAGGGCTGCCCGACGTGCGCAGCGCAGCAGCCGGGCCTGAAGGCTGCGAAAGAAAAGTTCCCGAAGGCGACGTTTGTGACGGTCGATTTCCAGGGTGATGCGGCCCCCGTCGAGCGCTTCAAGGCCGTGAAGCAGAGCACGATCATCGTTTACAAGGGCTCGAAGGAAGTGGCGCGGATCGTCGGCGAGACGGACTCGGACGCCATCGTCGCCGCCATCGGCAAGGGCGCTTAAGCGTTCCGGCAGCGGCGCGGCTCTGGTTGCGCCGCTGTCTCCTCCCTGCCCACTTGAGATCCTGTCATGACCAATATTCTGATCGCCTATCTCGCGGGCGTGGTGACGATTTTGTCGCCGTGCATCCTGCCTCTTCTGCCCATCGTGCTCGGTGGCGCGCTGTCGTCGCATAAGTACGGGCCGTATGCGCTGGCGACGGGGCTTGTGTTGGCGTTCACGGGGTTTGGTTTGTTGGTGGCGACGGTTGGTTTTGCGATTGGGTTGACGCCGCAGGTGCTCAACCAGATTGCGGCCGTGTTGATGATCGGGCTTGGCGCGATTTTGCTCTCGGCATCGTTGCAGCAGCGGTTCGCGGTGGCCGCATCGGTGGCGACGGGCGGCTTGCAGACGCGGGTTTCCAATTATTCGCCGGATGGCCTGAGCGGGCAGTTTGCTCTGGGCGCGATCCTCGGCGCGGTGTGGACGCCGTGTGTGGGTCCGACGCTCGGCGCTGCGATTGCGCTGGCCGCGCAGGGGCAATCGATCGGTTATGCGGCAACGGTGATGTTTGCTTTCGCACTCGGCACGGTGACGCCGTTGCTCGGGATCATGCTTGTCTCGCGCGACGCCTTCATGAAGAACCGTGGCGCGCTGATGACAGCGAACCGCTGGCTGAAACCTGCGCTCGGTGTGTTGCTGATCGTTCTCGGGATCGCGTTTCTCACGGGCCTCATGTCGGATTGGGAAGCGTTTGTGCTGGAGCGTATGCCCGAGGGGTTGGTGCGGTTTATTTACGGGTTTTGAGAGAGCGCTTTGAGGGCTGGGGGTTCACCTCAGACCGGCCGCCGTGATAGCGTGATCGCTCAATGAGCAAGGAGCGACAATGAGCGATCGGATCATCATGCGGATCGGCGAAAGCCTCGTGGCCGGCGGACCGCCCGGTACAGCAGCCGAGCCGGAAGTGGCCATCGGCGAAATGGACGGGCCGATGGGGACGGCGTTCGCCAACCTGCTCGGCAATCAGGTGGTTGGCCATTCGCGCGTGCTGGCGCTGCTCAACACGGATGTGATGGTTCGGCCGCCGACAATTTGCGTGTCCAAGGTGTCGGTCGATAACGAGCGGTACACGAGTATTCTCATGGGCACGGTTCAGTATGCGACCGCCATGGGTGTGATCGACAGCGTGCGCTCGGGCGTGATCCCGCGCGACAAGGCCAACGATCTGGGCATCATCGTTTCGGTGTGGCTCAACCCGTCGGTGGCGACCGACGATAACCTCGACCACAAAATCCTCTTCGAGATCCACCGCAAAGCGACGACGCTGGCCATTACCAAGGCCATGCGTAGCGAACCCTCCATCGACTGGCTGCTCGAGAACCAGGACAAGGTCATTCACAAGTATTTCGAGAAGGGGTTGAAGGGGGAGATTTAGGGGGCACGAACCTCGCCCAACCTCAAACGTCATCCCCGCGCAGGCGGGGATCCGTGCAAGTTGCTGTTGGTGGATTGATTGAAGCTTGCGCGGGTCCCGGCCTTCGCCGGGATGACGGGGTGGGGGAGAGCGGTGCCGGTGCGGTGAGAGCCACGCTGTTGCGCGATAGGTCCCGGGCACCCCGGCCTGCGCCGGGGCAGGCAAGGCGGGGGATGACAGCTGTGGGGTGGCGCGGTCCTTCGCCCAACCTCAAACGTCATCCCGGCGCGCGGAGCGTAGCGGAGCCGGCCGGGACCCAGGCAAGCTTCAGCGATACCGCTCGTGAAGCATTGGCCATAGCGGTGGACGCGGATGCGCGGTTCGTCGGGCTCACCGTTGACTGGGTCCCGGCCTTCGCCGGGATGACCGGGTAGGGAGAGCGCGAGCGGTGGCTCGACCACAAATGTCATCCCGGGGCTTGGCCCCGGGATCCATTCTTAAGCAAACTCCCATCGTCGTGTGACGCGGTGAGAGCGCCGACGCGACTTCGACCATGCCGCGTGTTGCCCGATGGGTCCCGGCAATAAATGCCGGGATGACAGCGGTGGGGTGGCGCGGTCCTTCGCCCAACCTCAAACGTCATCCCGGCGCGCGGAGCGTAGCGGAGCCGGCCGGGACCCAGGCAAGCTTCCAATTTGGGATGCGGTGGTGGTGGACTACCCTCTGCCGTCATCCCGGCGCAGGCCGGGATCCGTGCAACGGACCACTGAACATCAGTTCATTTTGGCGATTCGATATCCGCATCTCCGAATGCGATCTCGCCCGTCGTTGGATCGAACAAATTGCGCCAATTCGGGTTCATCAGCTCGATGAGCCGCACTTTCCACGCACGATGCCACCGCTTAAGCACCTTCTCGCGAGCAATGGCAGCGTCCATCGTCTCATGCATCTCGTAGTACACGAGCATCTTGATGGCGTACTTCTTCGTGAAACCATCGAACAGTCCCTGCACGTGATTGGCCATCCTTTGCGCCAAATCGCTCGTCACGCCGACGTAGAATGTGCCGTGCGGGCGGTTGACGAGGATGTAGACGCAGGGTCTCTTCATAGCACAACGATAGCATGAGGCTACTTGCACGGGTCCCGGCCTTCGCCGGGATGACGGGGTGGAGGGAGCGGGGGTCTACCGTTAGACCCACCCAGTTCCGCGATGGGTCCTCGGGACCCCGGCCTGCGCCGGGGCAGGCAAGGCCCGGGATGACAGCGGTGGGGTGGTGAGGGCGGTGGCACACCCACAAACGTCATCCCCGCGTAGGCGGGGATCGGTGCCAGGTTGCTGTTTGGTGGATTTATTGAAGCTTGCACGGGTCCCGGCCTGCGCCGGGATGACGGTGTATGGTGGAGCGGTGGCGGTGCGGTGAGAGCCAGCGTGTTGCGCGATGGTTCTACCCTTCGTTTTGACAGAGGCTAGCTACCCCAAAATTTTCTCGAGTGCCGCGCCCAGTGCTTCGGCAATCCCCGACAAAGCTGCAATATCCTGAACGTTTTCCTTCAGCGATCTGAACAGTGACCGCACTACCGATGGCTTTCTGCGTTTGACGATTTCGTCGCTGAGTGCGTCGATCAAGTCGACCAGTTCTTCCTTGTGCTTGGGGTCAAGGCCGCGTGTATTTGCGACGCCCTCCGCCAAAGCTCGAATAATAGTACCAGCCTCCTCTGCATCCGAGCCGCGCATCATCGTGATGGCAGCATCTATGCGAACGTAATCTCCCGTGTTGACGGCACCAACTTGGGAATTTGCAATATGAATGTTGTTGAGCACAGCGCCTCTCCGGATACCTTGTGCAATTGCATGTATTGGAATACGCCCTCCACCTGCAGAGAACCCAACAACGGCATCCATGTCGTCGAGCGATTGATTTATCATCGCAGCTGCTTGGAGAAATTGTCGATCCTGAATCGACTGCAAGCGATCCGCACAATTCAGACACAGTGTAATTTCGCCAATTGTGTAGATCGGGGGACGCCCGCACTGTTGGCACGCCATACGCCCTCCTCCCTCCAAAATCGTTGGAATAACGCCAGCGGATTAATTGTGTCTGGAAATTGGCGTAAGCGCTCAATTCGACAGTTCTCCACGACCGCCGATACGTGCCGAAAAATAGAACGACGCTACGGGTTGTCGACTGGAACGCCGGTCCAAAAGCTGCAGTCGCGATACCCTATGCCGTCCTGGCATGGGTGGGTTGGGGCAGCGCGTCGGACCTCACCGCAAATCCGGTGGAGTTGCCTCATCCTTCAGGCTTGCTACGGCATCATCCAGGGACATCACTGTCTGATCTTGGCTGCCGAGGCGGCGGATGGAGACGTTTCGCGCTTCGGCGTCGCGGAGGCCGACTGCCAGGATGACGGGGACTTTGGCGAGGGAGTGTTCGCGGACTTTGTAGCCGATCTTTTCGTTGCGCAGATCGGGTTCGACGCGGAGGCCGGCGGCTTTCAAGGCGTTGACCACTTCGTGCGCGTAGGGGTCGGCGTCGCTGGTGATGGTGGCGACGACGACTTGCAAGGGTGCCAGCCAGAGCGGGAAGTGGCCGGCGAAGTTTTCGATTAGGATGCCGGTGAAGCGTTCGAGCGAGCCGAACATGGCGCGGTGGATCATCACCGGCGTTTTCTTGTCCGAGTTCTCGTCGATGTAGAACGCGCCGAGGCGGCCGGCGAGGTTGAAGTCGACCTGCGTGGTGCCGCACTGCCATTCGCGGCCGATGGCGTCCTTCAGCGTGTATTCGAGTTTGGGACCGTAGAACGCGCCTTCGCCCGGCTGGAGTTCGGTGCGGATGCGGCCGTTGGAGCGGCGTTTTACTTCGTCCAGCACGTCGCCCAGCGCCTTCTCGGCCTTGTCCCACAGTTCATCGGCGCCGACGCGCTTTTCAGGCCGCGTGGAGAGCTTGATGTGGATGTCTTCGAAGCCGAAGTCTTTGTAGATCGCGAGCATCAGATCGTTGATCTTGAGGCATTCCTCCATGATCTGATTTTCGGTGATGAAGATGTGCGCGTCGTCTTGCGTGAAATGGCGCACGCGCAGCATGCCGTGCAGTGCGCCGGACGGCTCGTAGCGGTGGACCTTGCCGAATTCGGCGATCTTGAGCGGCAGGTCGCGGTAGCTCTTGAGGCCATGCTTGTAGATCTGCACGTGACCCGGGCAGTTCATGGGCTTGCAGCAGAACACGCGCTCGTCGGGGAGCGTGGTCGTAAACATGTTCTCGCCGTAGTTCTCCCAGTGGCCGGAGAGTTCCCAGAAGTGCTTCTCCATCATGTCGGGGGAGTTCACCTCCATGTAGCCGGCGCGGGCTTGAGCGCGGCGCATGTAGGCAATGAGGGTCTGGAACAGGGTCCAGCCCTTGGCGTGCCAGAAGACGGAGCCGGGGGCTTCTTCCTGGAAGTGGAAGAGGTCCATCTCTCTCCCAAGTTTGCGGTGGTCGCGCTTTTCGGCTTCTTCGAGCTGATGCAGGTAGGCTTTAAGTTCATCTTCGGTCGCCCAGGCGGTGCCGTAGATGCGCTGGAGCTGGGGACGGGTTGAATCCCCGCGCCAGTAGGCGCCGGCGAATTTCATCAGCTTGAAGGCTTTGCCGATGGCGCCGGTGGAGGTCATGTGCGGGCCGCGGCAGAGGTCGAACCAAGTGCCTTGGCGGTAGATCTTCAGGTCCTGGTCTTCGGGGATGGCGTCGACGAGTTCGACCTTGAAGCCCTCGCCCATGGCCGCGAACGTGTCTTTTGCCTTATCGCGCGACCAGACTTCCTTGGTGAAGGGTTGGTTCTTGGCGATGATCTCGGCCATCTTTTTTTCGATTTTGCCAATGTCCTCGGGGAGGAAGGGTTCGGCTTTGGCGAAGTCGTAATAGAAGCCGTTGTCGATCACCGGGCCGATGGTGACCTGCGTGCCGGGCCAGAGCGCTTGCACGGCTTCGGCCATGACGTGGGCGGCGTCGTGCCGGATCAATTCCAGCGCGGCCGGATCGGTGCGGGAGACGAAGTTGATCTTCGCGTCGGTGGTGATGGGGTCGGCCAAGTCGGTCAAGACGCCGTCGAGCTGCATGGCGACAGTGCGCTTGGCGAGCGAAGGCGAGATGGATTTGGCGACGTCGAGGCCGGTGGTGCCTTTGGCGACGGACCGCTCAGCGCCGTCGGGAAACGTCAAAGTGACGTTGGTCATCTCGCTCTCCTGTTGCTCACTCGCCGCATACGGGTGCGGCGTAAGACGATGTGGAGCGTGTCATGCCGCCGGGGGACGGGAGCTGTCAAGCCGGGAGAGGCCGTTTCCGGCCGGAGGCCGCCAGGGAATGGGCGGATTCGCGGGTGCGCCGCGCTTCCGATCGATAAAAATTTATTGAGTTCCCGCCGGGTTCTTTCACCAATGGCGGCTAGTTTGGGCCTTGCTGATGCGCGCTTCTTTGGTGGCGTCGGCACAGTTGGGGATCACGCATGCAACCGCCAAAACTACTCGTTCGTAAAGGAATGGTCGTCGTGCAGGGCCGGAACCGGCCGTGCATCCAGGTGTTGGCGGTGGTCGATCCGGCTTTAAAGACGAAGCTTGAGGATTTGTTCGCGTCTGAAAACCTCTTCAAGCGATCGGCCTATTCGAACGGCTTCCCCGCCTCCATGCCGCAGCCGACCGGGCCCTTGGCGCCGCATGTTGCAGCGCTCCTGAAGAGCGATGCCTGCCCGGAAATCACGGTGAAGACGATTTTGCAGGGCCAGCTGCTGCAGGCCAGCTCGGTGTGGGAGATGAAGGCGTTCGAGTATGTCGCCCAGCGCGCGTTCGACTCGCTCGTGGAATTCTGCGCGACGGTGGTGGAACTGGGCCGCGAGACGATCTATGCGCCGCCGGAAGCCGACCGGTTCGCAACCCTCGAAATGCCGGCCGCCCCTGTGGTGCCGGCCATCGAGGCCGTTCCGACGGCGGCTTAAGGCGCCTTTTGCGGTTCTTGACCTGGACTGTTAACGCGCCGCCAGCGGCCGTAGCGCCAGGGTGCCAAGAGGTGGCGCTCGGCGCCGAGGTCGGGCACGGGGTCGTAGCCGTGGGTTCCCCAGGGATGGCAGCGGGCAATCCGTGAGACCATCAGCCAGAAGCCCTTCCAGGCACCGTTCTTGTCGATGGCTTCAAGCGCGTATTCCGAGCAAGACGGTGCGTGGCGGCACTCCATGCCGATCCAGGGGCGGAGCGTTGCCCGGTAGAGGTGGACCGGGGCTTTCAGTAGGGCTTTTGCCAGGGGCACCACGGTGATCAACTGGCGCTACGCAGCGTGGCGCCGGTGCCCGACTGCGCGACGCCCTCGCCAGCAGCGAGTGCGCGCTCGATGGCGTCGAAGATCAGCAGGGTGGAGGCGTGGCGGTGGCGGTACTCGCGGACCGGCTCCAGGAGGGCCAAATCGGACCAGCGGCCGGACGGAGCCGGGCCGTTCTCCTTTAACATCCGGCGCATGGTGGCGGCCACGTCGCGGAATTCAGCGACCGGGGTGCCGATGATCTCGCGGCCGACGATCGAGGCTGCAGCTTGGCCGAGGAGGCAGGCTTTCACATTCTGTGCGAAGCCGGTGATCACGTCGCTGGCGGCATCGAGCGTCAGGCTGACTGCGACCGTCGATCCGCACAGCTTCGAGTGGGCCTCCCCGCTGAGGGCAGGAGCCGGCAGTTCCCCGGTGTGGGGAATGGCGGCGGCCAGTTCGAGTATTTTCAAGTTGTAGATGTCGTCTAGGTCGGCCATTCGGTCTCCGTCGCGGTTGGCGCCATTGGCGAACCGGTTCGCGTGTATATATAGGCGCATTCGAACTGGACGGCACCATGCCCAAACCGACCCCCTCTGACGCCCCGGCCGACGACCTCGAGCAGGGTTCAATCCTGACGCCGCGCTTTGACCGCGACGGGCTCATTGCGGCTGTCGCGACGGATGCGGCGACGGGCGACGTCTTGATGCTTGCCTGGATGAACGCGGATGCGCTTCGCCTCTCTGTCGATACGGGGATCGCGCACTTCTGGAGCCGCTCGCGCGCCAAGATTTGGAAGAAGGGCGAGGAAAGCGGCAACCTCTTGCGGATCGAGGAAATGCGCATCGACTGCGATCAGGATGCGATCTGGATGAAAGTTCGCGTTGAAGGAGAGGGCGTGGCCTGCCACACGGGCGCGCGATCGTGCTTTTACCGGATTGTGCCGGTTGGCGTGCCGGGTTCGACACGTCTGACGCGCGGGTCTTAGCGCTCATTGCGCAATGCAGCACGAAAAATACGCACTGCAGCAAGCGCATGTTTTTCGCGAAACGAACCTTTTCGTAACGCGCCGCAGTAATCATTTTACCAATCTTCTAGGGCGCTCTTAATGTCCTCCTGGCACCCTGGGTGATGCATTCTTGGCAGCGAGCGGCACGGGCATTGCTTCCCGGCTGACTTCCGCAAGCGGTCGGAGCACTCAGATGGCAGGCGCAAAAATTGGATTGGCATTGGGTGGCGGCGCGGCACGCGGCTGGGCACACATCGGTGTGATCCGCGCACTTGCGGCCGCCGGCATCAAGCCCGACATCATCGTGGGCACGTCCATTGGCGCAGTCGTTGGCGGCTGCCATCTCGCCGGTCAACTCGACGATCTGGAAGATTTTGCGCGCAGCCTGACCAAGCGGCGCGTGTTCGGCTATCTCGATTTCAATCTCGCCGGAACGGGTTTGATTTCAGGTCAGAAGCTGTGCGAGCGGCTCGAGCGCCATCTTGGCGACCGGCGTATCGAGGATCTCGACCGGCGCTTCACGGCGGTTGCGACCGAGATCGGATCGGGACACGAGGTTTGGTTGTCGCGCGGGCGTTTGGCGGATGCCATCCGTGCTTCGTACGCGTTGCCCGGCATTTTTAAGCCGGTGAAAATCGACGGCCGCTGGCTGTTCGATGGCGCTCTCGTCAATCCCATTCCGGTGTCGGTGTGCCGGGCGCTTGGCGCGCGCTACGTCATCGCGGTCAATCTCAATTACGATATTTCCAGCCGGTCGGCGGCGGCGAACGCCATCGTCAATCAGGTCGAGCATGAGGAAGCTCAGGTCCACCAAGCTCCGGTTGAGAACGAGAAATCCGGCATCGGCGCACGGTGGCTTTTGACCCGGCAATTGTTCGGACGGGGCGACGATGCTCCGGGAATCTCAACCGTGATGGTCGACGCGCTCAACATCGTGCAGGACCGGATCGCACGCTCGCGGCTTGCCGGCGACCCGCCGGATTCGCTGATCAGCCCGCGCTTGAGTGGGATTGGATTGTTCGACTTTCATCGCGCAGAGGATGCCATCGCGCGCGGCGAGGCAGCCGCGCGGCGTGAGGCGGAGGATATCGCGCGGGAATTAAAGCTGCGCCGGGACGTGGACGACCGGCTGCACGCACACGCGTCTTAACGGCAAAGGCCGGCGAGAGCAGCCGGCCTTTCGATTTCAGACATCAGAACTTCAGGCACCAGGAGACTGTTCGCCGCCGGATCAACGGCGAGCGCCATCGCATGTTTCAAGTCGCCGTCAGCCCGTCGCGAGATAGCCGCGCATGGCGGAGACTTCCATTTCGACCGTCGCGACATGGTTTTTCACGACGTCGCCGATGGAGATGATACCGACCAGCGATCCATCTTCGACGACCGGCAAGTGGCGGAAGCGGCCGGTGGTCATGATTTCCATTGTCTCGTCGACGAGGCTGGTCTCGGTGCAGGTGATGACATCGCGCGTCATGAAGCGGGATGCAGGCATCTCAAGAGCGGATACGCCGCGTTCGGCGATGGCGCGGATGACGTCGCGCTCGGAAATGATGCCATCGACAGCGCCGTTATCACCGACCACCACAACCGCGCCGATTTTGCGAGCGGCGAGTTTGGTGGCGACTTCCTGCAACGTCGTATCGGGCCGTGCGGTCGTAACGGAGCGGCCCTTCGCCTTCAATATGGTCGCAACATTCATTGTGTCTCTCCCGACTGGTGCCGTTTTCTGACTCAGACACTTCTCAGGCGGGCACGCTGGAGATCACACGTGACGGAGACTTGGGTGTCCCTCAGTCCTGCCGATGCTCCGGCGCTGCCATCCTTTTGCTTCTGGCCAATGCGACGCTCTCATTCGATGACAGCAATGTTGATCCAAGTTGTCGCATGTTTCAAGCGTCATTCGCCCCGGAATTCGGGGACATCTTCATGACGCGGCGCAATATCAAATAGGCCGAATAACAATAATCCGGTGAGATATCCGCCGACGTGCGCTTCCCACGCGATTGCAGAATTTGCATTTAGATCGCCAAAACCAACCATTGCGGCCAGATTCATGGCGATGAACGACGCCGTCACCACCTGAAGGCGGCGGTCTCGCAGTGCAACAGAGAGGCCTTTGAGCGGAATACTACGTGGGTGTTGATTGAGACGGCGCAGGCCACCGCGATTATCCATAGCGCTGAAAAAGTAGCGCATAACGCCGCCCATCAATCCGGCAATCGCGCCCGACGCACCGATCATCGGCGCCAGTAGCCCGGGATTGAGCGCAATAAATGCGGCGGCACCCGCCAACCCGCAGACAATGAAAAATGCCAATAGCCGCACAGCGCCGATCCGCTTTTCCAGCGCGCCTGCGAAGGCCAGCAGCCCTGCACCATTGAATGCCAGATGCATGGCGTCGGCGTGGATGAACATGTGGGTGATGAACTGCGTATAGACGGCTGTGACGCCGCCGGGCAATTCGGCCGCGTAGCCGGTGAGGCGGGCGGGGATCAGGGCCATGAGAAGGACAAAGGACGTGTCGGCGTCTTCGTTGAGCAGCATGCGATAAGCCATCACGGCCAGCATGATGGCGAGCAGCGCCATCACCATCGGGGGAATGTTGAATATGGGCTCGCGCACCCCGGGCGCGGGGGGATGCGTTCCGCCATCGTGGTCATCGCCGTGCGTGCCGCCGTCGACCGGTGCATGCCGCTCGCCCTGTTCGTTGCTCAAATGAACCCTCCTCGTCGCCGAGGAGCGCCAGCGGCAGGCTCAGTCCCGACAGATTTTACGATGACGGGAGCGGGGCTTCGCGGCAACCCCCTTCGATGGATGGGCTCCGCGCCGGCGGTTGGGCGCGGTTTACGACATGGTGCGACCGACTGCGCCACTCCTTACGGTGGCATGGAAGCTGCGATGGATCGCTGGAACGCGGATGCCGTCCCCCGGCCCGCCCGCTTTACAAGCCCGTTCGGCACCGGACGTGGCCCGCTCGATGGTCAGAATGAAACACAAGACGACCCAGGCACTTTATTCTTACTGGAACCGGCTGCGAGGTGGCCGGATGGCGCCGCACCGGTTCGAGATCGAGCCAGCCAGCATTGGCGACGCGCTGCCTGATACGTTCATTTTGGAACGGCGGGACGACGGGACGTTCCCGTTCCGGTTGGCCGGGACGCGGCTGTGCGATCTTTTCAAAAGGGAATTCCGGGGCCACAACTTCCTCGACGGCTGGTCGGGCGATGGCGGACCGACATTGCGCCAACGGCTTAACACGGTCTCGGTTCAAGGTGGGGTCATCGTTGTTATCGCCAATGGAGAGACGGTGTCCGGCCGATCGGTTCTCACAGAAATCCTGCTGCTGCCGTTGTTGCATGGGCCCGTTTGCGCAGACCGGTTTCTGGGAATTCTTAGCCTGCTCGAAACTCCCGCATGGCTCGACTACGACCCACTCGAGACCCTGCATTTGCGCAGCGAAGATATCATCTGGCCGGACGGTCATCCTCTCCCGGTGCCCGGCGTGATCGACGACCGGCAAAGCCCCTTTCTGCCGCGCGTGCGGCACGCCCGCATCGTGCGTTCGAACCGGCGCCAGTTCCGCGTCTTCGAGGGCGGATTGAGCGAGGCCGGCGATGCCCATGGTCCCAAAAACTAGGGATATCTTAGAAAGGCTGCAGCCCGCGGGGCCTCCGGCCTGATCGAAACTCTGCAAACTGTGTCCCAGTTTAAGGGTCGCTTTAGGCGTTCATTAAGGCCCTGCCCCTCATAGTCACCGCGAGATGGCCCGGATCCGGACACGCACGGCGTGTTTCATCGGCTTCTGGTCCAAAACACAACGCAGGTTGGCTATCGGGCTTTAGTGAATGTCGAATGCCCTTCATACGCTTAAGGAACTGGCGGTTCTGGGCGCCCATCCGGCGACAGACCAGCGGCGGCACCGGCGTGTCACCTTGCCGTTGCTTGGGCGGTTCATGCGCGCCAACCGGCACGAATATCCCTGCAAATTGAA
Source organism: Hyphomicrobium sp. 12-62-95 (assembly GCA_002279935.1). Classification (GTDB taxonomy): domain Bacteria; phylum Pseudomonadota; class Alphaproteobacteria; order Rhizobiales; family Hyphomicrobiaceae; genus JAGVSR01. The sequence goes on from NCCZ01000011.1 coordinate 94,068, forward strand.
CGATATCTCCGTCGGCGGCGCGGCCATCAATTCGCCCGTCGAAGTCGAGGCCGGGGAACGGATCGTCGTCTACTTCGATCATCTGGGCGGGCTCGAAGGCCATGTCGTCCGCCTGTTCGAGGGCGGCTTTGCGATGCAGGTCAAGGCGACAGCGCACAAGCGCGAAAAGCTGGCGGCGCAGCTAACCTGGCTCATCAATCGCGACGTTTTGAGCGGCGCCGACCAGCGGCGGCATGAGCGTATTCCGGTTGAAGAGCGGACCCAGTCGGTTGTGCTCGACAGCGGGGAAACGCTGGCTTGCCAGGTCGCGGATGTCTCCATTTCCGGTGCCTCGCTCAACATGACCGAGCGGCCGCCAGTGGGAACCAAATTGATGCTGGGCCGGCTCAGGGGGCGTGTCGTGCGCCACCACGAGCAGGGGATCGGCGTCCAGTTCGTCGACATCCAGGAACCTGAGGCGTTGCGCCGGCATTTTACGTGACGGCGTGAGCATAAGGCCCGAGTGGGCGAGACGGGGAATGGGACGCAAGACGACAAAGCGGAAAGTCTGGGCGGCAGATAGATAAAAGTTTGATCAAATGCCGGGCTTCACGTTCAGGGGACAACGAGAATTTTACGCTAGAGTAGCGCAGTCAGTACGGGGTTGTGTCATGAAGTGCGTTGCAGTCATCGCCGCTGGTGCCGCATTCGGCGCCGCTCTCGCCACCCAAGCCGTGGCCGAGCCTAAGCCCAGGCCCGCTCTCTTCGAGCGCACCGCATTTATGCGCGTGTTCGGGTCATCGCAGCCGCCGTACGGTTTCGTGCGGTTCTGCGAGCAGAACCCACAGCATTGCGTGCAGCGCGGTACGGGTGGACGCTTCGAGGCGACACCGGAGAGTCTCAGCGATCTCGACGAGGTCAATCGCATCGTCAACCGTTCGGTCGAACCGGCGACGGATGCCGAGATCTATGGCATCAGCGAATACTGGACGCTGCCCGGTGAAAAGGGCGACTGCGAAGACTATGCGCTTTTGAAGCAGAAAATTCTGATCGGGCGCGGATGGCCGTCCAGTTCGCTGTTGCTCACGGTGGTGCGCGACGAGAAGGGCGAAGGCCATGCCGTGCTGACGGCGCGGACGAGCCAGGGTGATTTCGTGCTCGACAACAAGAGCGACGATGTGCGGCTGTGGGCGCGCTCGAGCTATCAGTTCGTGATGCGCCAGTCGTATCTCGATCCGAAGGTCTGGGTGTCGCTCGATCCGCAGGACGCAGGCGCCCCCGCCGCTCTTGCCGGTGTGCAGGACGGCCACTGAAACGGGCTGGACGGTGTTTGAAATTCAAGGAGCCGGGTGCGCCCTCGCATCCGGCTCTTTTCGTTTTAGTCCTCTGTTTAATCCTGGGGGCTGAGGCCTGCTGCGTAGCGCTGCCAGTTGGCGACGTAGCGGCCGGCGCTGCCCTTCAGACGCTCGCTCTCTTCAGCAGTGAGTTCACGCACGACCTTGCCGGGCGAGCCGAGGATCATGCAGCGGGGCGGGAATTCCTTGCCTTCGGTGATGAGCGTGTTGGCGCCGACGAGGGAGCCGGCGCCTATCTTGGCGCCGTTCAGAACAATGGAGCCAATGCCGATGAGGCTGCCGTCGCCAATGGTGCAGCCGTGCAGCATGACCATGTGGCCGATGGTGCAATCTTCGCCGATGGTGAGGGGGAAGCCAGGGTCGGTGTGGAGGACGCAGCCGTCTTGCACATTGGAACGGGCACCGACTTTGATCAGCTCATTGTCGCCGCGCAGAACGGCGCCAAACCAGACGCTCGCATCTTCGCACAGTTCAACTTTGCCCAGTGCCACGGCGTTGGGCGCGACCCAGGCGCGGCCGTCGCCCGGCGTGTGGACACGCGCTTCGCCCAGACGGTAGATCATCAGCGTCCCCCTGCCCTCTGCGCGCGCTTAGGCTTCTTCGAGGTCGACGTCGAGGATCGCCATCTGGAACTGATAGGAGACCTCGCCATCTTCGTCTTCGCGGAAGAGGACAGCGACGAAGTCGTCGCCGATATAGACCTCGGCGCTATCGTCCTTCTTGGGACGCGGGCGAATGGTCAGGTTCTTGGTGCCAAACGTCTTGCGCAGGAACGCTTCGACCTTCGCGATTTCTTCTTTCTTCACTGCACGTCTCCGATTGTCTCAAAAGGTAGGCGGCACGCTCACAGCATGCCGTAGTCGTCGGGCCCGAGGTTTTCGGGCGCCAGCATCTGATCCATGGTGCGGGCGGGCTCGGCGCAGCCGACGCGGCCGACGACGCGGGCCGGCACGCCGGCAACCGTCATGTTGGGCGGCACATCTTGCAAAACGACGCTGCCGGCGGCGACCAGCGCACAATTGCCGACGTGAATGTTGCCGAGGATTTTTGCGCCAGCCCCGATGAGCACACCGGCGCCGATCTTGGGATGGCGGTCGCCCGTGGCCTTGCCGCTGCCGCCCAGCGTGACGGCGTGCAGGAACGAGCAGTTGTCGCCGACGACGGCCGTTTCGCCGACGACGAAGCCGGTGGCGTGGTCGAGCATGATGCCGCGTCCGAAGCGGGCGGCGGGATGGATGTCGGTGGTGAAGATCTTCGAGGACTGGCTCTGGAGATAGAGCGCGAAGTCCTTGCGGCCCTGGCGCCAGAGTTCGTGGGCAAAGCGATGCGTCACGAGGGCGTGGAAGCCTTTGAAAAACAGCAGCGGCTCGAGATAGCGGTTGCAGGCGGGGTCGCGGTCGAGGACAGCTGCCAGATCGGCGCGGATCGACTGCGACAGGCTCGGCTGGCTATCGAGCACGTCCTGGAAGGTCTGCAGGATAAGACCGGCATCGACGTCGGAATGATTGAGGCGCTGCGCCACGCGGTGGGCGATGGCATCTTCCAGGCGCGAGTGATTGACGACGGTGGCGAAGATGAAACCGGTTAGCGCGGGCTCGGCCGCCATGGCCGCCTGGGCCTCGTTCAGGACCTGATCCCACACAGGATCGCCGGACGCGCCAGAGGCAGCCGTCTTCGACTTCGGCTTCACGCCGCCGCGCGGCGGGGCGCCTTCAGCTTTGTTTGGTCGGGACACGGACATGGGAAACTGCGTCCTTGAGTTTTTGGGCCTCCGGGCAGGCCGGAGGTGCGGCGCCCGGACGGGACCCCGGGCAGGCCGAACCGGGTATCTGCCGAGCGGGTGAGCGTCAATCTAAACCTCCGGCGGAGCGATGGGAATTGAGAACGCTCCCCCTCGGCGGCTCATGTTGCAGGGCGTACTGAAAGCCTGTGCGGACCTCGCGACCAGAGGTGGCGTTTGCCCGGCCTGCGTTCTGGGCCATAGATGCCGGACCGCCTCCACTCGCGCAGACAAGGAACCGCCATGGCCGCTGAGAAGACCCCTGAACTACGGCTGGAACGGGACGGCGGGCTTGCCGTGCTCGTTGTCGACAATCCGGCGCGGCTCAATGCGCTGACGTCGTCGATGTGGGCGGCGATCCCGCGCCTCATTGGCGAGGCTGACGCCGATCCGGACGTGCGGGTGATCGTGCTCAAGGGGGCGGGCGGAAAGGCGTTTTCGGCGGGTGCTGACATTTCCGAATTTGACAGCGCGCGGACGGGCGACGCGGCGAAAGCCTACGATGCACTCAATCATGCGGCGTTCGAAGCGCTGCTGGGGGCCACCAAGCCGACAGTCGCGATGATCGAGGGCTTTTGCCTGGGCGGTGGGCTTGGCATCGCGGCGTGTTGCGATCTCAGACTTGCCAATGAGGCGGCAACGTTTGCGATCCCAGCCGCCAAACTGGGGCTGGGCTACCATCCCCGCTGGGTGCGCACGTTGCTGACGCTGGCGCCGCCTGCGTCGGTGAAGGAGTTGCTGTTCACCGGACGGCGGTTCACGGCCAGCGAGGCCCTCGCCATGGGACTCGTCAACCGCGTGTATCCTGCCGCGGCGCTCGATAGCGAAATGCGGGCGCTGGCGGACATGATTGCCGGCAACGCACCGATGACGATCCGCGCGGCGAAGGCTGCCATCAACGAACTCACATTGAAGCCGGAGACGGCGGACATCGCGCGACTGGAAGCGCTCGTGAAGGCCTGCTTCGACAGTGCGGATTATGCGGAAGGGCGCAAGGCATTTGCCGAGAAGCGCAAGCCGCAGTTCAAGGGGCAGTGACGTGAGGGTCGTTCGAGTTTTGGCCATTCTAGCCATCGCGCTGCACGCCGGGCCGGCGCAGGCCACGGACCGTTCTCAATTGAGGGATCGCTGCTGGTCGCCCGCGCTATTGTCGGGAACGCTGGAGGAGAAGAAGATTACGAAGGGCGTGCGCACGTTCGATGCGCCCCTGCCCGCGATGACGCTGACACCGTTTGCGCCCGTTCCAAAAGAGTGGCGCGGGGCTATCCGGCGGGTGAAGCTGCCGCCGGGCAAAAAGCTCGTCGCGCTCACGTTCGACATGTGCGAAACGCCGGGGCAAGTGACGGGATACGATGCGGCGCTTGTCGATTATCTGCGTGCGAATGGGATCAAGGCCACATTCTTTTCTGGCGGCAAGTGGATGCGCTCGCATGCGGAGCGGACGCAACAGTTGATGGCCGACCCGCTGTTTGAAATGGCCAACCACGCCGAGGCGCACCGTAATCTCCGGCTTTTATCCGGCAATGCTCTGAGCGAGGAAATCGAGGGCCCGCAACGGTCGTACGAAGTGCAGCGCGCAGCGCTTGGCGCTCGTGCGTGCGTGAAGGACGATCCGGCGTTTTTGTCGATCCCGCCGCGCATGGGACTTTTTCGCTTTCCGTTCGGGGCCTGCAATCAGGCGTCGCTCGACGCGGTCAACGATGCGGGATTGCTGGCCATTCAATGGGATTTGTCGACGGGTGATCCGGTGCCGGCGCAATCGGCGCAGGCGATTGCCGACGCCATGCTGCGCGCCAAGCCCGGCGCCATCATCATCGGGCACAGCAATGGGCGCGGGTTCAATACTGCGGAAGGGTTGGCGATCGCCATTCCGCAGATGAAGGCGAAGGGATACGAATTCGTCACCGTCTCGGAGCTTCTCGCCCAAGGAACGCCCGAAATCTCAGCCACGTGCTACGACACGCGCCCGGGAGACACGGACAAGTACGACACGTTCTTCAAGCCGCGTCCGGCCCAAGTTGAGCATAAGCCTGCGGAGAAGACGGATGAGTCAATCGCCCCTGCCCGTTGAACGCTACGAGACCGACTTCTTCGGAGATGGGAAGGGCGCGTTGACATTGCGTCCCCTGCCGCCGGGCGAGCCGCAGAAGCTTGGACCGCTGTTTGCAGCGATCGATCCCTGGGCGAGGCTTGGCTATCCGGCGGATGCGCTGACGGCGTATTTCGGCACACTGGAGAAGAGCGCACCGCGTTACGCGATCATGGTGGGCAACGAGGTGGCCGGCGCGGCGGGCGTGCGGCTCAATTGGCTGCGTGGGCCCTACGTGCAGTTTCTCGGTATTCTGCCGCAATACCAGAAGCGCAAGCTCGGCCAAATGTTCCTGGGGTGGCTGGCGCAAGAAGCCAGGCGGCATGGCGAGAAGAACGTCTGGGTGTTGGCTTCCACATTCAACGAGGATGCGCTGCGATTTTATGCGGCGAACGGGTTTGAGCGGACGGGCGAGATCTCCGATCTGGTGGCGCCGGGAACGGCGGAAGTGCTCCTGCGGCGGCGGCTTTAAGGCGCGCGGTTGGTTTCAGGCCCCTCTTCACGATAATTCGTTGCGGCACTGCGAAAGGGACGCTGGCCGCGCTGACGCGACGCGGCCGGGGGAGTTTGGCGACTTCGATTGCGTCTGAGTTGCGGGCGGCCAATGGCCTCGAATGGCAGACTTTCGGCTGGTTCGGCGCGCGACGTCCGGCCGTCACCCAAACGGGACGGCTTTACGCTTCCGTTTTGATCCTACGCAGTTTCGCGGATGGGCCGATGCACGAGCACGGTGCAGTGCAAAAACGTTTTCAGTTGCGCGCCGGGGAATTGGATCATTAACGTTGCGACAGACAGACCTCGCCGTCTGAAGAAGAAAAAAAGCAGGGGTTTTGGAACAAGCGGATTGAACCGCACGTTCTGATCTCACGGCCAACGTCTAGGGAGGCACTATGGGCATCGCGACACAGCTCAATATCCTGGCCGCTTGCACATCGTTTGCGTTTATCGCGGCCATCTGCTTGGGCTACGTCTGACGCGCTAATTGCGCGCGGACGCAAGCCTAACGACGCCCAATAAAGAAAAGCGCGGGAAGCCCTCTTCCCGCGCTTTTCATTTGATCTGCCGATTTGCGTGCAACTAGCGCTTGGCGAAGTAGCCGAGAACCGCACCGATAATGACGGCCCAGCGGTCGGGCACCTTGCTCCAGGGAAGATCGGGCACGAGCGGCGGCACAAATGTCCAGATGGCGGCGAAGATGAGCGCGAGCACCAGCGTGGCCGACAGCGTTGCGCTCGACGGCGTCGACACATCCTTGATGACTTGAGCACCGATGACGCCGATCAGAAAGACGATGACCGAAACGACAACGGCGTAGACGAAGATCGATAGATCGCCCTTGATCGGGATATATCCCATCACGGTCTGGCCGATGAAGTATGCGCCTACGACCTGCAAAAGTAGCAGCACCAAACGTCCGAGCATGTGTTCCCCCATTGTGTGGGCGACTAACCCGACCCGAGTCGCCCGCATGTGCTCGCGGACGCTAACACGCGTTTTATGACGGGCAAACAACGCCGTTTTCCCGTCAGCGGAGAAACCGGTTTTCGTGGCCGGAGAAGAGACTTCTACGCCACTTTCGCGCGGGCCGCCGTCGGATCGTAATTCAGGACGGGGGCGAGCCAGCGTTCGCACTCTTCCACCGTCCATTTCTTGCGGGCGGCGTAGTCCTCGACTTGGTCGCGTTCGACTTTGCCGACGCCAAAGTAGTGGCTTTCGGGGTGGGCGAAGTAGAGGCCGGAAACGGAGGCGCCGGGCCACATGGCGTAGCTCTCGGTGAGCTTGATACCGGCGTTGCGCGGCACGTCCATCAGCGTCCAAAGCGTCGCCTTCTCGGTGTGATCGGGCTGGGCTGGATAGCCGGGGGCCGGACGGATGCCGTGGTATTTCTCCAGGATCAATTCGTCGGGGGTGAATTTTTCCGACTTGGCGTAGCCCCACAGTTCCTTGCGCACGCGCTCGTGCATGCGTTCGGCGAAGGCTTCGGCGAAACGGTCGGAGAGGGCTTTCACCAGGATGCGGCCATAGTCGTCGGTTTCCTTGATGTATTTGGCGAGCGATTCTTCCTCGCCGATGCCGGTGGTGACGGCGAAACCACCGATGTAGTCCATGAGGCCGGTGTCCTTGGGCGCGACGAAGTCGGCGAGCGCGGTGTGGGCGCGATCCCGCGATGGATCGCGGGCGATCTGCTGGCGCAGCGTGTGCAGCGTTGCCATTTTCATGATGCGCGGTTCGCCGGAATAGACCTCGATGTCGTCGCCGACGCTGTTGGCCGGCCAGAAGCCGACGACGCCGTTGGCGGTGATCCACTTCTCCTTGACCATCCGATGCAGCATCTCCTGCGCGTCGTCGAAGAGCTTCTTGGCTTCGGCGCCGACCTTGTTGTCGGAGAGGATTTGCGGATAGCGTCCGGCGAGTTCCCAGGTTTGGAAGAAGGGCGTCCAGTCAATGTAGGGGACGAGTTCGGCCAGATCGTAATTGGAATAGGCGCGCGGGCCCATGAAGGTGGGCTTGGGCGGGTTGTAGAGCTTCCAGTCGATCTGGAACGGGTTTGAGCGCGCCGCCGTCAGCGGAATGCGGTTCTTCTTGGCCTCGTTGGCGAGGTGGGCTTCGCGAACCTTTTTGTATTCGGCCTTGGTGGTCGCGACGAAGCCTTCCTTCTCGGTGTCGGAGAGCAAATTGGAGACGACGCCGACGGCACGGCTGGCGTCAAGCACATAGAGCGCTTGGCCGCGCGTGTAGTTGGGCGCGATTTTCACCGCGGTGTGGACGCGGCTCGTCGTGGCGCCGCCGATCAGGAGCGGGATGTTGAAACCTTGGCGCTCCATTTCGGCTGCGACGAAGCACATTTCATCGAGCGAGGGCGTGATGAGGCCGGAGAGGCCGATGATGTCGACGTTCTCTTTCTTCGCCGTCTCGAGGATCTTGGCGGCGGGCACCATGACGCCGAGATCGATTGCCGATGTCGTGGACGTCGCCTTTGACGGTCGCCATCAGGATCTTGCCGGCGGCGGGCTGGGATTCGAGGCCCGACAGCTTCTTTTCTTCTTCGAGATAGGGTTGCAGGTAGGCGACGGCCTGCTTCATGACGCGCGCGGATTTGACGACCTGCGGCAGGAACATTTTGCCGGCGCCGAAGAGATCGCCGACGACGTTCATGCCGGCCATCAGCGGGCCTTCGATGACGTGCAGCGGCTTGTCGGCCTTCTGGCGGGCTTCTTCGGTATCGAGTTCGATGAAGTCGGTGATGCCGTGGACGAGGGAGTGGGTGAGGCGATCCTCGACGGGGGCGTCGCGCCACTTCAAGTCTTTCTCGACCTTTTTCGCGCCGTCGCCCTTGTAGCGGGGGGCGGCTTCGAGCAGGCGATCGGTGGCGTCGTCGCGGCGGTTCAGGACCACGTCTTCGCACAGTTCGCGCAGTTCGGCTGGAATGTCGTCATAGACGGCGAGCTGGCCGGCGTTGACGATGCCCATGTCCATGCCCGCCTGGATGGCGTGGTAGAGGAATACCGAGTGCATGGCCTCGCGCACGGGTTCGTTGCCGCGGAAGGAGAACGACAGGTTCGACACGCCGCCCGAGATATGGACGAGCGGCATTTTTTCTTTGATCTGGCGCGTGGCTTCGATGAAGGCGATGCCGTAGCCGTTGTGTTCCTCGATGCCGGTGGCCACCGCGAAGATGTTGGGATCGAAGATGATGTCTTCGGGCGGGAAGCCGACCGTTTCGGTGAGGAGCTTATAGGCGCGCTCGCAGATGGCGACCTTGCGCTCTGTGGTGTCGGCCTGGCCTTGTTCGTCGAAGGCCATGACGACGACGGCGGCGCCGTAGCGCAGCACCTTGCGCGCCTGTTCGAGGAATTGGCCCTCGCCTTCCTTCATGGAGATCGAGTTGACGATCGCCTTGCCCTGCACGCATTTCAGGCCGGCTTCGATGACCGTCCACTTGGATGAATCGATCATGATCGGCACGCGCGAAATGTCGGGCTCCGACGCGATCATGTTGAGGAATGTGGACATGGCCTTCTCAGAGTCGAGGAGGCCTTCGTCCATGTTGACGTCGATGATCTGGGCGCCGCTTTCGACCTGCTGGCGCGCGACGGAGAGCGCTGCCTGATAGTCGCCCGCCTCGATGAGCTTGCGGAATTTCGCCGAGCCCGTGACGTTCGTGCGCTCGCCGACGTTGATGAAGGATTGTGCTGCGGAGGCGGTTGTCACTCTGGATTTCCTACTTCTTTGACCGAAAACGGTGGAGTTGCAGAGGCCGAACCTCGGCGATGCGTTCGAAATCCACGTCGTCGTGGATGAGCGTTAGATCGTTTTGGATTGCTGTGTGTGCGATCAGGCAGTCGAAGACATTCATGAGCGTAATGCCGCGGCGGCGCAGATCAAAAACGATCTGGGCGCTCTCGCTCCAGGCTGATTGCGGCACATCGAGCAACGTTTCGGCTGCCAGCAGGCGGCGCAGGCGCGACAATTCTTTCTCATCGCGCGCACCGTTCAGAAGTTCGAATTCTGTCATCCGCGATAGCGCGACGGGCCCCCCGTCAACGAGTTGATCGTAGCGCTCCGCAACGCGGCCGGTGTTGTCCCGCAAAAGATGGATGAGTGCGGAGGTATCAACGAGAAAAGTCACGGCCGCGCCTCTGTTTGACGGGATCAAATCCCTCGGCAAATTCGAACTGACCGGCATATCGCGAGAGTGACCTGGCCCGCGCCTTTTCGGAACTGACAAAGGATTCCAGAGCCTTTTTCACGGCTTCGCGCTTGGTCGTCACGCCGGCAATTCTCATGGCTTCGTCGACCAGTTCATCGTCTAGATCAATATTCGTGCGTCCCATGGGCTCTTTCATTCGTTGGTGTATAATGGATGTGTATCATACACATTTGGCGACGTCACCCGCCGACGAAGGGCTCGAGGCCGGAGAGGCGCATTTTGGGGGTGAGCTTGGTGACCTTGCGCGGGGGATAGGCTTTCACGTGCTCGGCGATGTGGGCAATGTGGTCGGGCGTGGAGCCGCAGCAGCCGCCCATGATGTTGATGAGGCCGTCTTTCGCCCAGGGTTCGGTTTTGCAGGCCATGTCGTCGGGCGTCTCGTCGTATTCGCCCATGGCATTGGGGAGGCCGGCGTTGGGATAGGCGGAGATGCGGCACTCGGCGACTTGGGCGAGTTCGGCGATGTAGGGGCGCATCAGTTCCGCACCCAGCGCGCAGTTGAGGCCGACGGAGAACGGCTTCAGGTGGCGCATGGAGTAATAGAAGGCTTCCGCCGTCTGGCCGGAGAGCGTGCGGCCCGAGCGGTCGGTGATGGTGCCCGACAGCATGATCGGGAGTTCGAGATCGAGTTCGTCGAAGACGTCGAGGGTCGCGAAGCCCGCGGCCTTGGCGTTCAACGTATCGAAGATGGTTTCGATCAAGATGATGTCGGAGCCGCCCTTGACGAGTGCGCGGACCTGCTCGGTGTAGGCTTCGCGCAGTTCGTCGAACGACGTGTTGCGAAAGCCGGGGTCGTTCACCTGCGGGGAGATCGACGCGGTGCGGTTCGTCGGGCCGACGGCGCCGGCGACGAAGCGGGGCTTGTCCGGCGTCAGCTTGTTGTATTTATCGCAGGCGGCTCGGGCGAGCTTGGCGGCCTCAAAGTTGATCTCATACGCGAGCGCTTCCATGCCGTAGTCGGCCATGGAGATCACCTGCGCGTTAAACGTGTTGGTCTCGATGATATCGGCGCCGGCGGCGAGATATTGCTCGTGGATGTCCTGGATGATCTTCGGCTGGGTGAGCACGAGGAGATCGTTGTTGCCCTTCACGTCGCGCGACCAGTCAGCGAAGCGCGGCCCGCGATAGTCGGCTTCCTCCAGCTTATGGCGCTGGATCATGGTGCCCATGGCGCCATCGATGATGAGGATGCGCTCGGAGGCGGCCTTTTCGAGGGCGGCGTAGCTAGGGAGGCGCTTCATTGTTGAAACTTTCAATGCAAGTTTGGAGCGTGTGATGCTGCGGTGGGGATGCTGCCCCTCACCCCATCCCTCTCCCCATCGAGGTCGATGGGGAGAGGGGGTCTTTTCTTACGCGATCATGATGCGGCGGTCTTCGAGGGGGGCGGTGTGGAGGGGGCGTAACCCAAGCAAGTGGCAGATCGCATAGACGAGATCGGGGCGGTTGAGTGAGTAGAAGTGGAAGGACTTGATGCCTTCGTCGACGAGCTGCATGACCTGTTCGGTTGCGACCGCGGAGGCGACCATCTTGGTCGTCTCGGGATCGTTATCGAGGCCTTCAAAGCGGCGGGCGAGCCAAGCCGGTACGGTCGCGCCAGCGCGGACGGCGAAGCCCGCAACCTGACGGAAATTGTGGATCGGCACGATGCCCGGCGTGATCGGTACCCAGATGCCGGCGGCACGGGCGCGTTCGAGGAAGCGCAGGTAGTGTGCGTTATCGAAGCCGAATTGCGTGATGATGCGGTCGGCGCCGGCATCGACCTTGGCTTTGAGATTGTCCATGTCGGCCTGGAGCGTCTGGCTCTCGGGATGCTTTTCGGGATAGCCGGCCACCGAGATCTCGAAGTTGGCGATCTTTTTCAGGCCGGCGACGAGTTCGGCCGCGTTCACATAACCGCCGGGATGGGGTTCGTACTTCTGACCAGCGCCGGATGCGGGATCGCCGCGCAGGGCCACGATGTGGCGGACGCCCGCATTCCAATAGGCTTGCGCGACGGCGTTGACTTCCTCGCGGGTGGCATCGACGCAGGTGAGATGGGCGGCGGGGCGGAGTGCCGTTTCCTTGACGATGCGCTCGACGGTGGCGTGCGTGCGCTCGCGCGTCGTGCCGCCGGCGCCATAGGTGACGGAGACGAATTCAGGGGCGAGCGGGGCTAAGCGATTGATCGCGGTCCACAGCTGCTCTTCCATCTTTTCCGTCTTGGGCGGAAAGAATTCGAACGAGACGCCGATTTCGCCGGCGCCCAATAGGCGGCTTTTGCGTTCCTTGCCCTCGACCATCAGCGGGCCTCCTCGATGTGGCGGGACGCGATGCCCGCTTTTTTGGTTGCGTTCGAAATCGTGGCTGCGGGCCGCTCGGCGACCCAGAGCGAAACCGTGAGCGCCGGCTGGTCCGAACCGCCTTCGCGGCTCAGGAGTTCAGTGCGCTTTAGGTCGAGACCGGCGGCAGCCGTCCATTGCGCGACCTGATCGGCGGCGAGACCCAGACGCTTATGGGCGTGTTCCTCGCGCAGGAATTCCAGATCGTGCGGGGCGAAGTCGACGATCAGGAGCTTACCACCCGGCGACAGGATGCGCGCGGCTTCGGAGATCGCGGCACCGGGTTCGGCGAGGAAGTGAAGCACCTGATGCATGATCACGGCATCCGCGACGCCGTCCTGCAGGGTGAGATCGTAGAGGTCGCCATGGCGAACTTCGGTGTTGCGGTGTCCGGCGGCGGAGAGCTTGCTTTCGGCGTAGGCCAGCATCGACTGATTGAGGTCGAAGCCGATGCCGCGCTCGTAGCGGCCGGAGAAGAGATCGAGGATGCGGCCGGTGCCCGTGCCCAGATCCACGAACAGGCGGAAGGGCCCGTTACCGAGTGCTGTGAGCATCGCTTTTTCGACGGCGGCTTCGGGGACGTAGAGGCTGCGGATGCTGTCCCAGTCGGCGGCGTGGGTTTTGAAGTAGGCCTGGGCGGATTGCTCTCGATCGCGCTTTAAAGCTTCGAGGCGGTCGCGGTCGCGACGGGCTTGGGCGTCGCTGCCTTCGACGGCGGCGATCAGCCGGCGGGCGAGATGGCCGCCGGCGGTGCGGTCGGAGACGTGGAAATAGACCCAGCTGCCGTCGCGGAAGCGCTCGATGAGGCCGGCTTCGGTGAGGAGCTTCAGGTGCCGGGACAGGCGGGGCTGGCTCTGGCCGAGGATCTGGGTGAGGTCCTTGACCGAGAGTTCGCTGCGCGAGAGCAGGAGCAGGATGCGCAGGCGCGTCGGCTCGGCAGCGGCCTTGAGGGCTGCGACGAGGTCGGACATGGGGAGCGCTTCGGTCACCTGGATCTCCGGGGCGGCATTCCGGAGAGACATAAAGATATGTTTATGTCCGTCAAGGACAAAGTTGGGCCGGGGGCGAATGTCCCACCGGGAACAGCATTCGGACACACCTTAACCCAGCATCAAGATTACCAAAGCTAATGTTGCGGCTGCTTCCCATCCGCCCTGTTTTCCGGAGCTTTTCCATGCGCCTTTCAGCGATCGACCGCATGACGCCGTCGATGCCTGATTTTGCCGATTTGCACGTCACCATCGAACAGCTGCCGGCCCGCCGGACGACTGGCATTCTCCTCGGCGTTCTTTTGCTGTTCGCCGCGGCCCTGCTGTCTCCGTTCTACATGATTGCGACGACGGCGTTGGCCGATCAGGCGCTGCGGGACGCGGTGTCGACGCGGCCGGTCGCATCGCTGCAAATTCTCACTGGGCTCGCATTTTGGCTCGTACTGCTTGGTTTTCCGATCTATCGCCTGCTCAACACGTTGACCCGTAGCCGCACCATCGAAATGGCCGATGGGCGCGTCACCGTTGTCGACCGGGCGTTTGGGCAGGCCACATCCTGGTCGGCCCCCATGACTGAGTTTCTGGGTATCGCGCCGTTTCTGAGGGCGTCGCTGTCGGGCGTGCGGCATGAACTGGTGCTCGTGCATCCAGATCGTTCGCGGTCACTGCTGATCGCCATGGCGCCGCGGCTGATGCAGTCTGAGGTGGATCAGGTTGGCGGTGCTCTTGGCTTGCCGGAATTGGCACCGCAAATGCTCCGTCAACGTCCGCTTTCAGCGGCATGAAACGGGGTGGCCGGGCCCCGTGCCGCTTGGCATCCGTGCGAGCATTTGACGGGATCGCCGCAGAGTGGTGTAGGTTCTTCCAGCGAGCCCACAAGGCCACCGCCGTGCCGCATTCGGGCGTCATGGTTTTGGGGATGCCAACGCCCTCGCGGGTCAGACATGAGTACTTCTGAGATGCACATTTCGTTTCGTCAGCCGGCTGGATTGCGCACGCTGCTCACCTGCGCCGCACTTGTTCTGACGGCATTGCCGGCCTGGGCCGAGACACCGGCTGCTTACATGCAGCGGGTTGCCAATGAATTGGTTTCTGCGTCGCGATCGAGTTCGGCCACATCTTTCCAAACCGCACTGCGCAGCCATGCGGATCTCCCCTCGATCGGACTCTCCGCGCTCGGCTCTTACGCCAACCGTCTCGCGAAGGCGGACCGGCCGGCCTACTACACCGGCATGGTGAATTGGATCGCGCGTTATGCGGCCAAGGAATCGCCGAAGTATCCGGTCGCCAAGGCGGTCGTCGTCGGACAGTCCGCGGGGACAGGCGGCATCACGTATGTCGATACGGCCGTGACGCTTCGGAATGGCTCGGCTTATGATGTGCGCTGGACCATTGTGCGGCGCGGCAGCACGTACAAAGTGCGGGAAGCTGAAATCCTGATGTTCCAGATGACGACGGTGCTCGGCAATCTGTTCCAGGATTACATCAGCAAGAACCAGGACAATCCGCGCGCACTCGTGGCCGCGCTCAATCAGTGACGCCGCAGTGATTGACGGTGCAAAAAAGGCCGCCCGGTGGGGCGGCCTTTTTCTTTTGCCGGGTGATGCTTGAAATTAGATGCGGAAGATGGCGCCAGAGACGGAACGGGCGCGGGTGCGGACGGCCCCACCATCATTACCGGACTTGACGATCCACTTGCCGTTCTCGGCGCGGCCCACGATCATGCCAACGTGGTGACGCCAGACGACGACGGCGCCGACCTGCGGGCCCGACGGCGAACCATACTTGCGCCAGTTCCAAGCCAGATTGTATTCCGGACCGCCGCCCTTCTGCGTGCGCATCCACCACCCGCACCACCGGCCGGGACGCGGACCAACGCCGGACGAGCGCGGTGCGCGTTCGACGCTTTGGACGTAACGCTGCTGACGGGCCTTCTTGCGCGCCGAGCTGCGTGAAGGCTGACCGGCTTCGGTCTGCTGCCAGCCTTGTGATTGGCTGGGATCATAGGGACGGGCTTCGGCCGTCGAGACGACGGCCATGCCGGCTAAAACCGCGAGTGCGGCAGAGAAAATTTTGCTCATGGATCAGGTCCTGTTTTTCCGGTTGCTCTGATGGGCCTTTAGCGCCGCAGCAATGCGGCAGAAGAAAGATGAGCAAAACCCAGGAAGTCACAGACGCCGCAGGGCAATTCGACGCCTGCGGCGGGATGGACCACACGCACACGTTTGGGCGTTGCCGAGCTTAAGGGCGCAACGCACTGAAATCATGGAGAGTTGAATAGTGTTGCTGTGTGTTACCGCTCGAACCGCTTGAACTTGATGCGGTGCGGTTCGACGGCGGCGTCGCCAAGGCGGCGCTTTTTATCTTCTTCGTAGGCTTCGAAGTTGCCTTCAAACCATTCGACGTGGCTGTCGCCTTCGAACGCCAAGATGTGGGTGGCCAGACGGTCAAGGAAGAAGCGGTCATGTGAGATGACCACGGCGCAGCCGGGGAAGTCTTCGAGTGCGGATTCGAGTGCGCCCAGCGTTTCGGTGTCGAGGTCGTTGGTGGGCTCGTCGAGGAGGAGCAGGTTGCCGCCCTCTTTGAGCATCTTGGCGAGATGCACGCGGTTGCGTTCGCCGCCCGAGAGCAGGCCGACTTTCTTTTGCTGATCGGGGCCCTTGAAGTTGAACCAGCCGCAGTAGGCGCGGGACGGCATTTCCTTCTTGTCGCCGTACTTCATGATGTCGAGGCCGCCGGAAATTTCTTCCCAGACGGTTTTGTTGTCGTCGAGGTGGTCGCGGCTCTGATCGACGTAGGCGAGCTTAACTGTGGGGCCGAGCTTGATGGAGCCCTTGTCGGGCTGTTCCTTGCCGGTGAGCATCTTGAAGAGCGTGGTCTTACCCGCGCCGTTTGGGCCGATGACGCCAACAATGCCGCCCGGTGGCAGCTTGAAGGTGAGATTGTCGATGAGGAGGCGATCGCCGAAGGCTTTCGACAGGCCTTCGACCTCGACCACCATTTCGCCGAGGCGCGGGCCTTCGGCAATCGAGAACGCGGCTTTGCCGGCTTCTTCGCGACCCGACTGCTCGACGAGCTTATTGAAGTTGGTGATGCGTGCTTTCGACTTGGCCTGACGGGCTTTCGGCGAGGAGCGGATCCACTCCAACTCGCGCGAGATCGCTTTCTGGCGGCCTTCCTCGGCTGCCTTTTCGCTGGCTTCGCGCTTGGCCTTCTGTTCAAGCCAGCTGGAATAGTTGCCCTTGTAGGGGACGCCCTGGCCGCGATCGAGTTCAAGCGTCCAGTCGGTGAGGTTGTCGAGGAAGTAGCGGTCGTGCGTCACGAGGATGACGCAGCCGGTGTAGTCTTTCAGGAAGCGTTCCAGCCAGGCGACGGATTCGGCGTCGAGGTGGTTGGTTGGTTCGTCGAGGAGGAGAATGTCGGGTTTCGACAAGAGAAGACGGGTCAGCGCGACGCGGCGCTTTTCGCCGCCCGAAAGCTTCGTCACGTCGGCATCGCCCGGCGGGCAGCGCAGCGCATCGAGGGCCTGTTCGACCTGCGTGTCGAGGTCCCAGAGATTGAGCGCATCGATCTGGTCTTGCAGAGCCGTCATTTCGTCGGCGGTCTCGTCTGAGTAGTTGGCGGCGATCTCGTTGTAGCGGTCGAGGATCGCTTTCTTTTCCGCGACGCCCTCCATCGCGTTGCCGAGCACGTCCTTCGTTGGATCGAGTTCGGGTTCCTGCGGGAGGTATCCGACCTTGACGCCGTCGGCGGCGCGCGCTTCGCCGACGAAGTCGTCCGTCGTGCCAGCCATGATCTTCAGCAGTGTCGACTTGCCCGCGCCGTTGAGGCCGACGACGCCGATCTTGGCACCGGGCAGGAAGGAGAGCGAGATATCCTTCAAGACCTGCTTGCCGCCCGGGTAGGACTTGGACAGCTTGTGCATGTGGTAAACGTACTGGTGGGCCGCGGCCATCGGGGTCGCCTCGTCAAATCAGGGGTTCAGGGATGTTGGTGCGCGTTCTACCCGATTGGGAGGCAGCGCACAACGCCAGCCGAATCCAGGCCCGGCGTTAGCGCATTTCCTCGCCGGGGCGTGTGGAGGACGCGGCGATCAAACGGAAAAACGCCTCCACGAAGCCTTGGTCCGGAAACTCCTCAATGCGCACGATCTGCCGGTCGCGGACGGTGATGTTGGCCGTATAGCTACCCGACAGGATCTGTCCGCTCGCCTTGTGCAGGCACGAGTAGTGGACGCGCAGACTGACGACGTCGCCCGACTGCCTAAAGAGCGAGCGATTGAACCGCAAGTAACTGAAGGTCGCGTTGAATTGATCGAAAACCGCGCGAAATGCGGCCCGGCCCCGGTGTTCGCCGCCCATCGGAATAAGGGCCGGGTCGAGGTGAAGGACATAGACAATGTCATCATCGACGTGCGCGAAGAACGCCTCCATGTCACGCTCGGTCCACGCGGTGTAGAGGTTTTGGACGAGGGTTAACTCGTGGCTATCGGTGACAGTCATTGGCAATACAGCTGCTCAAAATCGGAAAATCTAATCGGTGACGCAGACCATATGCGGAGCGCCCGGTCAAGGGTTCAGCACCACGCTGCTCAGACGTTCGAGACGCCGGTGAAGAAGTAGCGGCCGAGGCCGATGGTGAAGATGAAGGCGCCCCAAAGGGTGTGCTCGACGAAGACCGCCCAGAATGAGCGGGTTTCGTTGTATCTGGCCGCAAAGAGGCAGCCGCCGAGAATGGTCGCGACGACGGCGAAGGGCTGGCCGATGACGATATGGGCGAAGCCGAAGAGGACGCCATTCGTGACGATAGCCAGGCCGGCGTGGTCGCCGAAGAGGGGCCCGTACCGGTGGAAGAAAAACGTGCGGTAAACGATTTCCTGGGTGGCGACCGAGACGACCGGATAGGCCAGCATGACGGTGAGCCAGAGGTCCGGGCGATTGCGCGGGAACTCAAATAGCCAGGCGGGGTGGGTCTCTTTGAGCCAGGCCCAGATGCCCAGCGCGCCGACGGCAAAAACAACGAGAATGGAGAGCAGCGTGCGCCAGCCAAAGCCGCGCGCGAGTTCGGTTTTGAGGGAGAAGGTGCGGTCGGCGAGCAGGATCGCCAGCACGATGCCGAGGATGGGCAGTAGAGCGACGAAGAGCGGTATGCGCGCCTGATGGACGGCGGCATGCATGGCGAGGGGGGCTGCGATGAAGAGCAGCGCCATTTCGGCGACGAGCCAAGCGGTGCGTGCGCCGGACAGCGGCCTGCGGATCAGGGTTCCGCCGGCGGCCACGGACACCGGTTTTGGGGATGGGGGGGCAGACCCTTGCATAGGGGTCTGACCCCGGACCATGGCTAGAGGTTGTCGGTGTTAAAGGTATCGCAGGTCTGCATCTTGCCGGACTGATAGCCGGTGGTGAACCAGCGCATACGCTGTTCGGCCGAGCCATGGGTGAAGGCGTCGGGAACGACGTAGCCTTGCGTCTTCTTCTGGATCATGTCGTCGCCGATGGCGTTGGCGGCGCGCAGGCCCTCTTCGATGTCGCCGGGCTCGAGGCGGTTGTTGAGCTGATGGTTGAGGTTTGCCCATACGCCTGCGAGGCAGTCGGCCTGGAGTTCCATGCGGACCTGGAGTTGATTGGCGCTCTTCTCGTCCGTGCGCTGCTTCATGGCCTGTACTTTGCCGGCAATGCCGAGCAGCGTTTGCACGTGGTGTCCCACCTCGTGGGCGATGACATAGGCTTGCGCAAAGTCGCCCGGCGCATTGAAGCGGCGCTTCAACTCGTCATAGAAGGCCAAATCGATGTAGATCTTCTTGTCGAGCGGACAATAGAATGGCCCCATCTGGCTTTGGCCCAGGCCGCAGGCGGTGCGCGTGCCGCCTTGGAAAATAACGAGCTGGGGTTCTTGGTAGTCTTCGCCAAAACTTTTGAAGACCCGGTTCCAAACCGTCTCGGTATCGGCGAGCACGCGGCTGATGAAGACCTTCATTTCATCGCTTGACGCACTGGTCTTGCCGCCCTCGCCGGGCAGGCCCGGAATGTTGGGGCCACTCTGGCGCTCGGTGGTCTGCTGACGCGGCATCTCAATCTGCGGGAACTGACCGCCGCCGCCGCCGTTCAGGACTTCGAGCGGATTGATGCCGAAGAGCAGCATGATGGCGCCGATGATCAGAAGCGACGTCAGGCTCATGCCGCCGCGGCCGCCGATTGGAATTTGGATGCCGCCCGGCCCGCCAAAGCCGCCGCCGCCTTGGCCGCGGCGATCCTCGACGTTGCGGCTTTCCTGGTCATTTTCGTCGTAGCGCATCGCGGCCTCTATGGTGTGGGCATGGGCTGTCCCGTTACCCATACTTTGGCCTGGGCTTGGAGTAAACGCGATCCCGTGTTTCAGGCGTTTCGCTCAGGGGGCAGAAACTGCCGCTGCGCACTGCATTGCTCCGGGCAGCTTGCACGCACTTTCAGCACGTCGGCCAGTGGATATGCTTGTGAAAAGTGTGGGGGGCCGGAATTGCTGCCCCTGTTGCGCCATGGGCGCGTGGCATATCTCCTGCTTAAGTATCTTGTGACGTCGACACCGGTGGAGTTTCGAGCATGTTCCTGAAGCCCTTTGCCCCCTTTCGCGTGCGCCCGGTGCGCGAGACTGCCGTGCGCCGGTCGCCCTTGCAGCCGGCCGACATTCTCGATGCGCTCGACGCGATGCCGCCGCAGGCGGTGAAGGCGGTCCGGCGGCCGGTCAAGGCCAGTCCGGTGCTGGGCGGGGCGAAGAGGCAGGATCGGACGGCGGATTGAGATCGGCGGCCGGCGTCAGGGAGCCGGCAGCCGGTTGCCCCCATGGCGGCGTTAACCTTTTATCAACCATCGCGGGTCGAAGCTTTCGCCGACCATTTCCGGTGATTTGCCCCCCGCGAGGCGCCCTGTGGACGATTTGGAACCCACGCGAAAGATGACGTCGTCCCTGCATGAGGTGACGAACGATACCGGGCGCGTGGCGTTTTGCGGGCCCTATGTGATTTCGGCCGTGACGGGCTATCCGGTGAGCAAGGTGGAGCGGGCGATTAATGCCTACCGCGAGTTGCCGCCGGATCTGAAGCATTCGGTAAAGGGGACATACGCCGACGAGGTCGAGGCGGCGCTGGCCATATACGGCTATGCGATGACTTTGAAAGAGAGCTTCATGCATTTGGAGCGGAAGAAGCGCCCGAGCGTTTGGACCTGGATGCAGAAGCCGCGCAATGCTTGGTTGCATTACATCCTGGCCATCCACAAAGGCAAAGAGGGACACTGGATTCTGATCAAAGGCGTGAAGATGTGTGACACCTTCACGGAGGGTCAGTGGACTTTTGTCTGCGATGGACCCCACCGGGGCTGCCGGATCATGGAAATCTTCGAAGTGCGGCGCGCGATTGACGCTTAAGGACGTGAGTGAACACCGTCGATTTAAAGTAGGCTGAACGTCCGGAGACTGGTAGTCTGACCTTCGACATTCATGTCGAGGAGAATTCAATGAATCGTACTGCTTCTTTGTTGGCTGCCGCCTTGGTGGCCTTCGGCGGTCTGGCCGCCGCGATCGATAGCCCAGCGGAAGCCGGACGGAAGGGCCGCAATATCGCTGTGGGCGTTGCCGTCGGCATCGCTGCTGCGGCCATCATTGCAAATTCGAACCGCGCATATGCGAGCGACCGGGGCTACCGCCGGAGCGGCTGGCGGTCGCGGTGCAATCGCTGGCTGCGCGAGTGCGACCGTGGCAACGATTACTCGTGCGAGAAGTTCGAGACGCGCGGCTGCACGGAATAAGCCGATTGCGATCGGGTTGAATTGGAAGGGCCGGTGGCGAAAGCTGCCGGCCTTTTTTGTTTGCTGACTTTCATCCAGACGCGGCGCGACCGGCGGATAGGGCATCAGCGGACATGTGCAGCATGACGGTGCCACCAAGACGGTGCCAGGCACCGAGGTGGGTGCCTGGCACCCCCTGATGGAGGATCGGGTGGCCGAATACGAGAAAGGCCGCCCGGTGAGGGGCGGCCTTTCAATTTCAATCGTTAGTGGCGATCAGCTTAGAAGTTGATCAGGCCGCCGACGCCGACGTACTGGAAGTCGTCGCCGCCAACCGCAGCACCGGTCGAGTCTACAAGACCGTCAATCGAGAGATGGCGATACTTGACCCAAACCGACATGGCAGCAGCGTCGATTTCCTGGACGATACCGCCGCCCCATACCGTCAGCTCGCTGTTGAACGACTGTACAAAAACGTCATCCGCCACGGCGGCTGTACCGAGAGTGTCGACGCCTGATGCACCGCCATCACCGTTCAGGTATTCACCGTAGAAAACCGTATGACCAAGAGCCGAGAGACGCGAGCGCAGACCGATCTTACCGTACCACGTTTCGGCCTCATTAGCCGCAACGACGCCGGTTACGTCCGTATCCAGCTGTCCGTAGTTGACCAAGCCGAAGAGGCCCGTCGGAACATGCATCAGGAAGAGGCCAGCTTGGAAGTACTGCTGGTCAGGAAGGTTGGCGCCAAAGTTGTATTGCTGATCTGAGACTTCATTGTAGGCTGCTGCGGCGGCAAGCTTGAAGCCGGAGAATTCGCCGGCATAGCGAGCAGCCACATCCCACATGTCGTCTGCACCCCATGAGGCGCTGACCGAGAACCCACCGAACGTAGGCGAATCGTACCGTACGACGTTTTGAGTCAGACCGTTGCAATCACCCCAAGCACCACCCATGCCGATGCACGACTGGGCGTTGCCCCAGGATTGGGCTAGGTTTCCGGTGTTACGGACGGCGAAGCCGTTGACGTCGAACGCGACCCAATTGGCCGGGACTAATGAGCCCGAGCCGTCAACAAGAATGGCCGTATTGTCGGACGCTTGCGACTGGAGACCAACGCTGACTTTGCCGAGAGTGTCGGACTTGACGAACCAGTACGACTGCAGAACCTGAGTGCCACCGGTGCCGCCAAATACCGCAGGACCACGAGGAGTGTTCTGGCTGGTGGTCAGACTGTCCGACCCGATGGCTTCGATCTGGAGAACGTAACCAGCCGACCAGCCGGGCGAAATCTGAGCTGAACCCGTGAACTTCACGTGGCTGCCCAGCGTCGAGCCGAGATCGTGGACGTAGGCGTTGGATTCGACTCCGTCATCCCAGAACGAGATCTGCTGGCCGACCCAGCCGGAGACCGTGAGGGAGACCTTGCGGTTGCCCTTGCGGGCGGTCGTGGCCTCGAGCTCAGCGATGCGCTCTTCGAGGTCAGCGCAGCAGTTCCCCCCAAGGTCTGCTGCCGACGCGCTGGAAACGGTCATGCCGCTTGCGAGCAAGCCGACCGCCACCAGTGCGTAGAGGTTATGTTTCTTCATGTACCCTTCTCCCGTCTACTAACTTTAAGAACGGGCGAGTGACGCAACTGCTGCTAAACTAGACGCAACCGACGCCAAACGCTCTATTTCGACCAGCGGTCAAAGCCTCGCTCCGAATCACCGCTCAGGGCCAGATACTAAGCAGATCGATCCGCCCATTAAAACGTCAAACTGGGAACGAGCTGTGGATTCCAGTGGAGCTGTGGCGCGATAGCCACGAAGTGATCGAACGCAGCCAAGCTTCTGTATTTAATAGAACAATTGGCTTCACTCGAGCTCAAGCAACCCCTGTTCAACGCTCATTTGGGCTTTGAGCCACACTCAGCACATCGCCTCTGACGGCGACTTCCCACCCCGATCATCGACCAGCCTTTCGCCGCTCAGCCATCATGGTTAGTGACACCTCATCAGGGGAAATAAACTCTTAATTGGCCGCACGCCGCGCGCAAATTTATTGGTCTGAAGTCCCTGGTCGCGTCTTGTTCCCTGACGTCAATTAGAATAGATTTTGTGCAGTGCACCATCGCATGGAACCATTGTCACTGGGCGCCGTTGTGGAAAAAAGGTCTCACCTGGTTTTGGCAATGTCGCCACAATTACCGGCTAGGTCATCCATGATCACGTCCAGCACCTGCGCCGGGGGGCCAGTCGCCGACACGTTCCATTTTCTCCCGCAAAGATCCTGTTATTCCATGCAAAAGTTCTGTTTGCAGGGCGAAGAGGGTCAAAGCGATCGGCACTGCACCGCCCCATCATTGCGACACCTTGCATGACCAAGACACCATCAGGACAGACGCGACGGGCCCTTCTCCTAAGTGGCGGGGCCATGGCAACGCTTTTCGCAGTTGCACGCTTGGCCGGTGAGCCACTGACGGCCGCCGCGCAGGATGCGGCCCCGGGACTGGAGCCATTCGCGGCCAAAGACGTCCTGAAGTTGGCAGAGGATCTGGCCGCGAAGGATTTCGCGCGGCCCGCTGCCGAGGTGCCCGAGCCCTTCAACGCACTGAAGGCTGAACAGTATCGTGATATCCGCTTCCGTAACGAGCAAGCCCTGTGGCAGTCGGAACGCTTAGGCGTGGAAGTGCATATGCTTCCGCGCGGGTGGATTTACGAAACGCCGGTCGATGTGCGCGTGGTCGAGGATGGTCAGGCGCGCCGGCTCGTTGCCGATAGCCGGATGTTTACGTTCGGACCGTCGATCCTGGCTGCGCCGGAAGCGGCACCTTATGCATTCTCCGGGTTTCGACTTGTCGGGCCGCTGAGCCGCGCAGATCGTGTCGATGAATTCGCCGTGTTCCAGGGTGCGAGCTATTTTCGCGCTGTCGGGCTTGGGCAATCATATGGGCTTTCGGCGCGCGGGCTGGCGGTCAACACTGCGCAGCCCGCGGGCGAAGAGTTTCCGATCTTTCGCGCATTCTGGATCGAGAAGCCGCGCAATGCGGGATCGGAAATCATCGTCCATGCGTTGCTCGACAGTCCGTCGGTAGCGGGGGCGTATCGCTTCACGATTGCGCAAGGTGAGACAACTTCGATGACCGTCGATGCGGTGCTCTATCCGCGCCGCACCTTGAAGCATGTTGGACTGGCGCCGCTGACCAGCATGTTTCTGCGCGGGCGTGCGCAGCGCCGCGTCAATGGCGATCTGAGACCGGCTGTCCACAACAGCGAGGGGCTCGCCATTCTGAATGGTCGCGGCGAGCGGATCTGGCGTCCTTTGACGAACCCGCGCACGCTGCAAACGAGCGCGTTTGTCGACAAGGCCCCGCGCGGGTTTGGTCTCGTGCAGCGCGATCGCGCGTTCGGCACGTTTGAGGATCTCACTCAGCATTTCGAACGGCGGCCGAGCCTTTGGGTCGAGCCGCGCGGAAATTGGGGCGACGGTTTTGTCGAGTTGATCGAAATTCCCTCCGAGGAGGAGATCCACGATAACATCGTGGCGTACTGGACGCCGTCGGTTCCGTTGGAACCCGGAAAGCCGTTTCCGGTTTCTTACAAGTTGCATTGGGGTGCCGACGAGCCATTGCCGACGCCGGGTGCGCGCATCGTGCGGACCACCGCGGGGCCATTGCGCAAGGAAAATTGGGCCCGATTTGCGATCGATTTTGCCGGGCCTGCGATTAGCGAGACCGCCGAATTGCCGGCGATCGATGTCACGGCGAGTGCGGGAACGGTACACGGCGCGCGCGTCGAGGCTCACCCGGAAATTAACGGCGTGCGTGTATCGTTCAACTTCGAGACCGGCGGCGCGGACATGAGTGAAATGCGGATGGTCTTGAAGCGTGGCGACCAGACGATCTCCGAAACCTGGCTTTACCGTTGGACTGCCTGATGCCTGATCCTCACCATTCCGACGATATCGCCATCGCGGCCGGCCCGTTCTCGGGTCCCGTTTCTGCCCCCGTCATCGTCGCGTCCGTCACACAGGCGACGCCTGTTGCACCGGCAGTCCCCGCCCGAAAGGATGCGAGCGACCCCGCGCTTTTGCCGGACGAAGCGCCGCTCCACATGCCGACCCAGGATTTTTCCAAACCGGTCGCCAAAAGTGTGGATGGAGAGCGGCGCGGATCCTGGGTGCCGCGCGCGGCCGTGGTCGTGGGCGCGCTGTCGCTGACGTTCGCTTTTGCCTACGAGTTGTATGGGGTGTTGTCGTTCGTCACGATGACGCCGATCCAGGTCGTGTTTCTTATTTTGTCGACGATCACGTTCGGGTGGATCGCGTTCGGTTCGCTCAGCGCGGCCATGGGCTTTCTGCCGCTGTTTGCTGGGGACACGACCGATACCCTCGACGTGCCGCCCGCTCATGAACCGCTGAAAACGAAAACCGCGCTTCTGTTTCCCGTCTATCATGAGGAGCCGCACCGGATTGCCGGGACGATTGCTGCGATGGCGGAGGATCTCATCCGGCTCGGCAAGGCGCAGCAATTCGATGTGTTCGTGCTCTCGGATACGCGGGGCGCGGACGAGGGCGAGGCGGAAGAGGCGTGTTATCGCGCGTTGGCGGAACGGCTCGGTGGGATCATCGGCGTCTATTACCGGCGCCGGATCGAAAACACGGCGCGCAAGGCCGGTAACATCGAGGACTGGGTCGAGCGCTTCGGCGGCGCGTACGATCATTTCATCATTCTGGACGGCGACAGTGTGATGTCGGGCGAGGCGTGTGTGCGTCTCGCGTTGGCCATGGAGCGGGATCCGCGCGCAGGTCTCATTCAATCGATCCCGCGGCTCACGGGCGGCACGACGCTTTTGCAGCGGCTGCAGCAGTATGCGTGCAACGTTTACGGGCCGGCGGTGGCGAGCGGGCTGGCCGCATGGCACCGCGACCAGGGCAACTATTGGGGTCATAACGCGATCATCCGGACGGCGGCGTTCGCGGGTGCGGCGGGGCTGCCCATTTTGACGGGCCGCAAGCCGTTCGGTGGACCGATCCTCAGCCATGACTTCGTCGAGGCCGCCCTGCTGCAGCGGGCCGGTTGGGGCGTGCATATGGTGCCCAGCGTCGAGGGCTCATATGAGGGCATGCCGCCGGGACTCGTCGATCTCGTTGTGCGCGACCGGCGGTGGGCGCAGGGCAATCTGCAGCATCTGGCGCTGATCCCGCGTCGTGGCTTGAGCGCCATGGGTCGCGTTCATCTATCTATGGGTGCGTTCGCCTATCTGGTTTCGGCGATCTGGGCACTGTCGCTGGCCACCGGGATCGTTCTGGCCCTGCAGAGCCAGCAGCTAATCCCGAGCTACTTCCAGGACAGCAAGACGCTGTTTCCAATCTGGCCGATGATCGATCCGGGTGCGGCCATGCGGCTGTTCCTTGGCACGATGGCGGTCGTGTTGCTGCCCAAGGTTTTGGGTCTGGCTTTGGAAGTTAAACGGGCGGCGCATGCGGGAGAAATTTTCGGGACCCCCCGCGCGTTGGCGGCGGTGACGGTTGAAACTTTCTTCTCAATGCTTCTCGCGCCGATCCTGATGGTGACGCAGTCCTCGGCGGTGGTGCAAATTCTGTCGGGCGTGGACAGCGGCTGGAAGGCACAGCGCCGCGATGATGGCAGCGTGCCGTTCCAGTTCGCGATGCGGTTTCATGCCTGGCACATGGCTGCGGGTGTGGCGATCGCGGGCATCTGCTGGCTGGTGTCGCCGGGCTTGCTGCTGTGGATGTTGCCGGTGGTGGCGGGGCTCATTCTCGCCGGGCCGCTCAACTGGTTGACGGGTCAGAAGGCGGGCCCGGCGCTGTCGGCGCTGCTCAGCACGTGGGACGACCGCGATCCGCCCGCGATCTTGTTGCGGGCGCAGGAGTTGTCGGAAGAGTGGCGGGCGCGGTTTGCGGCATCGGAGAAGGCGCGAAAGATGCCGGCAAACGACACGGGCGCGGTCACAGTGCCGCGCGCGGCTTAACTCAATTGCCTGGGCGGCCCGGCGCGGCGGGTTCGTCGGCGGCTTTGATGCGGCGGAAGATTTCCGGGATCAGGTCGCGGACACGGATTTCGGGCGCATCGAGGAACGGCAAGGGCCGCGTCATCTTCAGGGCCGCCACGCCAATGCGGGCGGTCAGCGCGCCGTTAAAGGCGCCCTCGCCGAGGCGGCGGCTCAGGCGACGCAAGAGGTCCTGGCCTAAGAATTGTCCGAGAAGATCGTCCGTCATAGCGACGCCGCCAGTGGCGACGATGTGGCCAATAACGGAGCGCGCGAGGCCGAGGGTGCCGGTGAGGCCCGGACGTCCGCCGTAGATGGCGGCGAGAGCGCGGAGCATGCGCATGTTTTCCACCGCGACGAAGAGCATGGCGATCCAGGCCATGGGCGAGATGGCCGTGACGGTCGCGACGCGCTTGGCCGACTTCAGGATCTGGCGGCGGGCCTGCGCATCAAGCGGGGCCATGACTTCGCGGTCGGCGAGCCGCAAAAGGTCGCCCGGATCGCGGCCGTCGCTAGCGTGTTCGGCGAGGCGGGCGAGACCCCAGCGGCAGTCTGGACGGTGGCGCAGCAAGCGCTGGAGGGCAGAGACGGCGCCTTGCTCGGCCTTGACGTCTTTGCGGGCGAGCGCAGTGGCAACGGCCTCGTTGAGGGATTGAAGGCGTTGCAAACGGAAGAGACCGAAGATTTCGCGCAGCAAGATGACGACGGCTGCGACGACTGCCGTGATGCCGAAGCTCATAGCGAGCCAGCCGACCCAATCGTCGCGCGCAAAGGCCGCGGTGACGAAGCGGCTGAAGGCGAGGCCGGCCGAGAGCGCAGCCAATCCGGCGAGCGCGGAGAACAGGATCGCGCCCCATCGGATGCCGGATTGCCATTCCTCAGGCGTGGGGCGGACACGAATCTCGCCGGGGACTGCGCGGTCTTTCATGTCGGCGCGGGCGGTGGCCGACGCTTCGATGGTGGCCTCGTTAATCTCGAAGACCTCGGGGCCGCGCGGGGGTGGCTTTGGCGTGTCGGTGGTCATGTTTGAATCGCAGTGGTCATGTTTGAATCGCAGTGGTCATGTTTGAATCGAAGTGGTCATGGCAGCCAATCCCCAATGAGGTAATCGAGCGCGCGATCGAGGCGGATGTGCGGTGTGGGTGCTGGTTCGTGGGAGCCGATGGGGGTCGCGAGGCGCGGCGGGCGGAAGCGGACGAAGGTGGCAGCGGTGCCCGACATTGTTTGCCCGGGGCGGGCGAGCGCGTCTTGCGGGTCGGCCGGCAGATCGAGCGACGACTTCACCCGGCATGGGGATGCCGGCGATGCAGGGCAGTGTTTCCGTGCCGCGTTTCACTTCGGCTTCTCGGGTCGCGCGCAGGGCAGCGAGCGCCATGACGCGCACATCGCCGCCGGCCGATGTCACGCGGCTGGCGGCACGTTCGGTGAGCGCCATCAGGATTGCCTCGAGACGGTCGTGACTGGCGCGGCTGACGTGATCGGCCTTTGTGGCGGCAAACAGGACGCGGTCGATGCGGCGGGTGTAGAGGTTCGACAGCCAGCTGTTGGTGCCGGGGCGGAAGGCTGCGAGCACGCCGGTGAGTGCTTCTTCCAGATCGGTGACGCTGTCCGGGCCGCGCGACAGGGCGCCTAGAACATCGACGAGCACCACTTGCCGGTCGAGTTTCAGGAAGTGATTGCGGAAGAAGGGCTTCACAACCTCGCGCTTGTAGCTCTCGAAGCGCTTTTCCAGGAGCCGATGGAGGGGCGTGTTGGCTACCGCGAGCGGGAAGAATGTGAGCAGCGGCGAGCCGGCGAGGTCACCTGGCATGAGGAACCGGCCGGGCGTCAATGCGCCGACGCCGTGTTCGGAGGCTTTGGCGGCAGCGAGGTAGGCGGTGAATTTACGCGCGCCTTCGATGGCTGACAGTTCGGTATCGGGTTGAGCGGCTGCGTTACTGGCGAAGGCGCGCCACTCGGCGGAGAGGCTCGCGCGATGATTGGCTTCGGACTTGCGCAGCGCATCGGCAGACCAGGTCGTGTAGCTCTGATCAAGGAGCGCCAGATCAATCAGCCATTCGCCGGGGTAGTCGACGATATCGATGTGGAGGCGGTCGAGGCCCAGCGTGCGGCGGACGATGTCGCGCGGGCGGAAGGCCAGCGAGAGGCGCAGTTCGGAAATCCGGCGCGTGCTGTCTGGCCAGACGGGGGGATCGGCAGCGAGGCTCGCCAGATGGGCCTCATAGTCGAAGCGCGGGATGGCGTCGTCGGGCTGCGGCTCCAGGATGCAGTCGCGCACGCGGCCTTCGGCCTCGGGCGTGAAGAACGGCAGGCGGCCGCCGATCATTAAGTTGCGCACCAGGGCGGTGATGAATACGGTCTTGCCGGCCCGCGACAGGCCGGTGACGCCGAGGCGGACGGTGGGGGTGAAAGCTTCTTTGAGGCTTTGTCCGGCCGTGCGCAACTGCGAGCGGCTCAGAATCTCGAATGTGGGGCGGCTCAAGGGAACGTCTCCGGGTTCCCCTACCTAGGCGCTCAGGCGGCCGGCTGCAAGATTGGCGTGCGTGGCCTAACGGTCAGCCTAGCTTATGACCACATGATGGAAGACGACGAAAATACCGGCACCGATGACGATCAGACCCATCAGCAGGATCGCGCCCGAACGAAGAAACTCGCCCATGACACTTCATCTCCCGGAACCTTGATTGGCTCCATGGGAATGAAAGTAACCTCGCGGAGGTGAATAGGGACTGAAGCCAGAATTCATCTGGCATTCATGGCGCTCACCGAGGACCGCATCTAGGGCGCGGCTGGTGGCGTGGGTGCGGGCCATGGCTGTGCCGGGGGTGTTTCGCTTTCAGCCTGGGAGGCGGATGTGGCCGGCTTCCAGTCCTTGTTGAACATGGCGATCGTGCCGCGGCGGAAGGAGAGATGCTGGAAGGAGATGAAGGGCAGTTTCATCTCGAAGGAAAGGGGCGACGGCGTGCGCGCGGGGAGAAAATCGAGGATGCTCGCACGCTGGGGTTCGGGCGTGATGAGTTTGAGTGTGAAGCGGTAGTCGCCCTTGTCGTCGACGAGGAAGGGCAGCGGGTTTTCCATTGGATAGAAGCGGATGGTTTCGGTGAAGGTGCCGTTGCCGGGAATGGAGATAGGCGCGAACGAGCGGTTGATGATCTCGTCGGTGCGCGGGTGTTCGCCAACAAAGGCGCTGTGGAAGCGGGCGATCTTGCGATCAGCGCCATCGCGCAGGTTTTCGGCGACGAGTTCCATGTTGAGGACGGTGCCCGATTTGGCGCCGTCGTTGGTGATGGTGACGGGCACATTGAACACGTCGTTGTCGCCATCGCGGGCGTAGTGGATCATCGGCGGGACATAGATGGCGAGGTCGGCGCCTTTGAGCGAGGACTCGTAAAAGGAGAAGCCCGAAAAGATGAGCGCGACGGCGGAGAGCGCGGTGGCGAGGCGGCCTCCGTGGCTGACCTGCTCGACGGCGTGGCGGGTGCCGACGTCGTCGAGGCCTGTATTGGGCATGCGTGTCATCTGAAATCCCCCGGCCCTGCCATTGTGCGATCTGCACAAACCGTATCAGCTTTGCGGCAAAGCTTGGGCTGGGGACTGATTAACTATCCGGTGTCCAGAGAACCTGATCGATATGTGTCGCCCCTGCCGCCAGCATCACGAGGCGGTCGAAGCCCAGCGCGCAGCCCGACGCGGGTGGCATGTGGGCGAGGGCTGCGAGGAAATCCTCATCGATGGGATAACGCTCGCCATAGATCCGTTCCTTGAGCGCCATCTGGGCTTCGAGGTTGGCACGTTGGAGAACGGGGTCGGTCAGCTCGCCGAAGCCGTTGGCGAGTTCGACGCCGCAGCAATAGAGCTCGAAGCGTTCAGCGACGCGTAGGTCGTTCGGGGCCGGGCGGGCGAGGGCTGCTTCGACGGCTGGGTATTCGCACAGCAATTGGGGTTGGCCGAAGCCGAGCTTGGGTTCGATGCTGGCTGCGAGCACGCGGGCAAAGAGATCGGACCAACTGTCGTCGTCGCGGACCGTGATGCCTTGCGCGCGCACCTGTTCGGCGAGCGCGTCGCGGTCGGGCGTGCCATCGGTGATGGTGCGCAGGAGATCGACGCCGGCGTGGCGTTGGAAGGCTTGCGCGACGGTGAGACGGTCGGCGGCGCCTTGGGGAACGGCGACGGCGCCGCGCCAGGAGATGAGGCGTTGGCCTGTCGTGGCGCAGGCCAGACGCAGGAGATCGGCAGCGTCGTCCATCACATGCTCGTAGGGTGCGCCGGTTCGATACCATTCCAGCATCGTGAATTCGGTGGCGTGCAGGGGGCCGTGCTCGCGATTGCGGAAGCAGGGGGTGAAGGCGAAAATTTTCTCCTCGCCGGCCGCTAGTAGCTTTTTCATCGCGAACTCGGGGGATGTGTGGAGGTAGCGGCGGCGGCGTGAGAGGTCGGGGCCGACGATGTCGGTCGAGAGAGCGTGCAGGTGGGCCTCGTTGCCCGGGGACATCTGGAGGCAGGCGGGCTCGACCTCGGTGAAGCCTTGGGCCGTGAACCAGTTGCGGAACGCGGCCTTGATCCGACCGCGCGCGGTAAGGAAGGGGCGGCGATCCGCGTGCCGGTCCGGCATCCACCAGGGGGAAATTCTGCTCATGTTTTCCGGGACTTCCGCGGCTTGATGCGGGGAACTACCACCGCACTTGGCCTTTTCCTAGCGAATAGAGTATGAGAGGCGCTCTGATCCCCCGCCGCCCTGCCCTTTCGAGGCTTTTGGCACAGACGCGCTCTCACCTGAGCGCGTTCGACGGGGCGGCATTGATGGAGACCACTCGTGGGCAAGGTTATCGCAAGCTCGGTGCGCAAGGGCAACGTGCTCGATCTGGACGGCAGGCTCGCCGTCGTGATGCACGCCGAAAACATTCACCCCGGCAAGGGCACGCCGGTGACGCATCTCGAACTGCGCCGCATCGCGGACGGCGTGAAGGTTGTCGAGCGCTATCGCACGACCGATCAGGTTGAGCGGGCCTATCTCGATGAGCGGGAGTACAACTATCTCTACGAAGACGAGATGGGCTACAATTTCATGCAGCCGGAATCCTTCGACCAGATCACGGTCTCGAAGGAGGTGCTGGGCGATCAGGCGCAGTGGCTCCAGGAAGGCATGACGTGCTCGGTCTCGCTGCACGAAGGCAATCCGATCTCGATCGAACTGCCGGCACGCGTGACGTTGGAGATCGTGGAAGCCGAGCCGGTTGTGAAGGGGCAGACGGCGTCGTCGTCCTACAAGACCGCCAAGCTCTCGAATGGCGCGAAGGTCATGGTGCCCTCGCACATCGGCGCCGGCACCCGCGTCGTCGTCATGACCGAAGACGGCTCGTACGTGGAACGCGCGAAGGATTAAGGCGTTTGACGGCGCTGGATTTTCGAACGCCGGGGGCTAAGGCCTCCGGCGTTTTTTATTTGTCATGCGATGCGTTCGATTTCGGCTTCGGTGGCGCCCATGAGGACGGTATCGCATTCGGCTTTGCCGATCAGGGCGCGGGCGAGCGGGGAGACGTAGGAGATCGAGCCCTTCGCGGGGTCGGCTTCGTCTTCGCCGACGATCTTATAGGTGACGCGGCGGCCGTCGGCGCGGACAAGCGTGACGCGCGAGCCGAACTGGACTGTGCCGGTATCGACGGGAGCCGGCATCAGCTCGGCGGAGGCCTGCCGCTGCGACCAGTAGCGCAGATCGCGGGCGACCTTCTGCAGAGCGGCGCGATCGGCCGAGGTCTGGGCATCGGCGTAGGCCGCATTCAGGCGCTCGACCTCCGCTTCGATGGCGGCAAGGCCTTCGGGCGTGACAAGGTTGCGGTGCTCGGAGACCGGCCGGTCGGGCAGATCTTCGAGGCCTTCGCCCGTGTCCTCTTTGACGAATGCGCGGCTCATGGGAGAAGTGTAGCCCCACTGCGACGCGGAGAACAGCATGCGACAGCATCAAGAGTCGATCACGGTGAAGACCCGGGGGCCGGGGCTGATCGAGATCACAGACGACGTGGCGCGCGTCTTGGCGACAGCGGGGATCGGGACGGGGCTGGTGACCGTGTTTTGCCAGCACACCTCGGCGTCGCTTCTGATCCAGGAAAATGCCGACCCGGACGTGCAGCGCGATCTCTTCGCCTTCTTCCGGCGGCTCGTGCCGGAGGGCGATCCGCTTTTTATCCACACCACGGAAGGCCCGGACGACATGCCCGCGCACGCGAAGGCGGCGCTGACGCAGACATCGCTGCCGATCCCCATCACGGCAGGGCGCATGGTGCTCGGCACGTGGCAGGGGATCTACCTGTTCGAACACCGCACCCGGCCGCATACGCGGCGGGTGGTGGTGCATGTGGTGGGAACGTTTGCATGAACCGGAGAAGCGTTCTGTCGCTCATGGCGGGCCTTCCGTTGCTTGGCTCCAGCGAGAGCCGTGCCGCGGAGCGATCGGTGATCGTCGTCGGGGCGGGTCTTGCCGGACTTGCGGCGGCACGCGACTTGGCCGCACGGGGCGTCAATGTCACCGTCCTGGAGGCGCGGGACCGGATCGGCGGACGGATATGGACCTCGAACGACTGGCCGGGTTTGCCGATGGATCTGGGTGCGAGCTGGATTCATGGGACGAACGGCAATCCCCTCACCAAACTTGCGGATGTGATCGGGGCCAAACGGCTGGCGACCAGCTACGACTCGTCCATGGCGCTGGATGCGACCGGCAAGGCCGTCGACCTCGCCCGTGCCTATGCCATGGCTGAGAACGTGATCGCTGCCGCTCGGAAGAAGGCTGAGGCGCGGGACGCCGACCAATCGCTCGAGGCGGCCCTCGTGGCTAGCCCGGCATGGCAGAAGGCGGGGGAGGATGACAGACGCCTGATCCGCCATGTGCTGAACGGCAGCGTTGAGGCCGAGTATGGTGGGGCTTCGTCGGAGGTCTCGGCTTGGCATTTTGACGACAGCACAGACTTCGGTGGTGGCGATGTTCTCTTTCCTGGCGGCTTTGCGCAGATCGTTGCGCATCTGGCCAATGGTCTCGCGGTTCGGACCTCCGCGCCGGTTACGGCGATTGCACCGGAGGGCACCGGCGTGGCCGTTACCCTGCGTGGTGGGGAAATTCTAAGGGCCGATCATGCGCTGGTCACCGTCCCGCTGGGCGTCCTGAAAAAGGGCGGCATCGCGTTTGACCGCCCGCTGGCGTCCTCGCGGCAACGGGCGATCGAAACGATCGGGATGGGGCTTTTGAACAAGTGCTGGCTGCGTTTCGAACGCGTGGCTTGGCCCGCTGACGTCGATTGGATCGAATGGGTGGGGCCAAAACCCGGATACTGGTCGCAGTGGGTGAGCTTGGCACGCGTGGCTGGCGAACCCCTGCTGCTTGCCTTCCATGCCGCCGACGCCGCGCGTTCGTTAGAAGCGCTCTCGGATGCGCACATGGCCAATGAAGCCCATCGCGCCTTGCAATCGATCTTCGGAACGGATTTTCCAGCGCCAAACGCCGTCCAAGTGACGCGGTGGGCGCAAGATCCGTTTACCCATGGTGCCTACTCGTTCAACGCCGTCGGGACGACGCCCGCGACCCGCAAGGCCCTCTCCGGCTTCGACTGGGATCGCCGGCTCGTCTTTGCCGGAGAAGCATGCGAACCGCACGCCTTCGGAACCGCGCACGGGGCCGTGCTATCGGGGCGCGCAGCAGTCACCACTCTTCTCGCATTTTAGACGAGCCGGTGATCAACCCTCCAACGCTTTGGCCACCGCGGCGGTGATGTCGGGGATGGTGTGGCTGGTGAGGTCCTTGTCGAGAGTGGCAACGATTTTTTTCGACAGCGCGCCGTTGGCCGCTTTGCGCATTTCACCCAGCGCGACGGGAGGTGCGACGACGACGAGATCGTCGAAAGCGCCGGCTTCGGAGTCCTTGGCGAGGTCGGCGACGATCTGTTCGACGAAGCGGTCTTCGGCGCGTTGATGAAGGTCGGCCGTGGCAATGGCTGAGCGGCTGTCGCTGAAGGACTGGAACGAGCGCGGGGGACGGTCGCGGCCCTGTTCGCTCGTCTTGGGATTGTCCTGTTCGTAGACGCGCACGACCTTGAGTGCGGGTTCGAGTGCGTTGCCTTCGTTGACGAGGACGAGGCCGCGCGCGCCATCTGCGACGACGATCCACATGCCGGATTTGATTTTCATTGGTTTCTCCCTTGCGTGCTGTTTCAGAGAGTAAACGCCCCACGGGAGTGCCAGACTGTGACGTAAATCAACAAAATAAGCGGGGCATTCGGAGCAACGGACGGATCGGGCTGCCGCAAGCCGCTAAAGTTCCGCGTTCACCGGCCGCAGCGGCGGGCCTTGTCAGCGGGGGCGAACCTGTTAATCAGGCCGCAGATTTCACGCTCATCAACCCCTGGAGGCCCCATGTCCGAGACCCCTGCCGAGAGCGCCGCCCGCGCCAAGACCGCCGCTCTGATCCGCGACTACTACGCGGCCTTCAACGCCGGCCAGACCGACGCGATGCTCGACTTCCTCACCGAGGACGTCATCCACGACGTGAACCAGGGCGAGCGCCGCGAGGGCAAGGAGAAGTTCCGGGCGTTCAACGCGCGCATGGATCACAACTACAAGGAAGAGCTGAAGGACATCGTCGTGATGGTGTCGAAGGACGGCACGCGGGCATCCGCCGAGTTCAACGTGCATGGCGTGTATAAGAATACGGATGAGGGTCTGCCGCCGGCCACGGGTCAAAAGTATGTTCTGCCGGCCGGAACGTTCTTCGCCATTCGCGATGGCAAGATCGCGCGCGTGACGACGTATTACAATCTGACGGATTGGATCACGCAGGTCGTGGGCTAACGGCTGCGATGCGGGAGACGAGGATGGAGAAGAAGAAGCTCGACGTGCGGTCGCTGACGGGAGCGGACATCGTGCCGATCCTGCCCGATCTCGCGCGGCTTCGCATCACCGTCTTCCGCGACTGGCCTTATCTCTACGACGGCACGCTGGACTATGAAGAGAAGTATCTCGCCACGTTTGCGGCAGCCAAGGGCGCGGTTGTGATTGCGGCGTATGATGGCGACTTGATGGTCGGCGCGTCGACCGGGGCGCCGATGATCGAGCACGCCGACGAATTCGGCGGTCCTTTTCGCGACGCGGGATACGACATTGCCCGGATCTTCTACTGTGGGGAGAGCGTGCTCCTGACGAGCCATCGCGGCTATGGTTTGGGGCATGCCTTCTTCGACGGTCGCGAGGCGCAGGCGCACCGGCTCGGCGGGTTCACACACTCGACATTCTGCCGCGTCGTGCGGCCGGACGATCATCCCTTGAAGCCGAAGGATTACGCGCCGCTTGATCCGTTCTGGAGAAAGCGCGGGTACGCGCCCGTCGATATCTTTGCCACCTACGATTGGAAAGACGTCGATCAGGCTGCCGAGACCACGCACCGTATGCAATTCTGGATGAAGGCGCTTTGACCTTGGCACGCCCTCCCCTCACCGTCGCCAGTGCCCAGTACCCCATCGGGCAACCCGCTTCCCTGCAAGAGTGGGAGGACAAAATTGAGGACTGGGTGGCGAAGGGGGCTGCGACAGGGGCGCAGTTGCTCGTATTTCCGGAGTATGCGGCCATCGAGCAGGCGGCGTGCTTCGGGCCAGAGGTCTATTCGGATCTGCAGAAGACCTTGCACACCGTGGCCGAACTAGCAGCCTCGCGCGTTCAGTTGCATATCGATCTGGCTGCCCGGCACAACGTGCATATTCTCGTCGGGTCGGGGCCGGTTTTGAAGTCGGACGGGCGGTTCGTGAATGCGGCGCAGCTCGTCACGCCGACCGGGCTCGTGGGCGAGCAGGAAAAGATCATCATGACCCCGTTCGAGCGCGATTGGGGGATCTCGGGCGGCGCGCCTCTCAGGGTTTTCGAGACGGTGCTCGGGAGAATAGCGGTGCTGATCTGCTACGACAGCGAGTTCCCGCTTTTGGCGCGGGCGTTGGCGGAAGCAGGGGCGGAGGTCGTTCTGGTGCCATCGTGCACGGAGCGGGTGTCGGGCTTCCATCGCGTGCGGACGGGCTCGATGGCACGCGCGCTTGAGAACACGATCGCTACCGTACAGAGCCCGACGGTGGGCGATGCGCTGTGGTCGCCCGCGGTGGACAAGAACGAAGGATCGGCGGGGATCTATGTGCCGTCCGAACATGGTGTGTCGGACACTGGTGTTCTGGCTGAGGGGTCGCTGAGCCAGCCGCAGTGGGTGACGGCGACCATCGATCTGGAGCGGCTGCGTCGCGTACGTGAGACCGGCGAAATGCGCAACTACGCCGACTGGAGTACGCAGCCGGGTGCTGCCCCGCTGGGACAGCCGGTTGAGATCGTCGCGCTACTTTGACCCCCTGTCTCTGAGCTTGGCGACTTAAAGCGGATCGAACAATCTCCACCGGCCGTTTCGAAGGCTATGCAGGAGCGTACGCACTTTAGAAGAGCACTCCGGCAGATCTTGTTTTGCTAAATTTTGCCTGTCTGGAGAGCCAGCGCATCGCCGATTGCTCGCATGTTCCCAGCGGCTCTGTCTTCACGCGTTCTGCTGCGACAGACTGGAGACCGATTGAGGCCCAAAACCAATCTCAACGCAGGATGCGCGACCGATCGTCTTCGCAAATCCTGCTTACGCACCATAGTCAGCGCGTTTGAGGTTCCTGTAGTGTGCCGGTTTTGAGCGCGCGGCTGCGCACGCGAGCACTGGGATCATGGCGGCGAGGTTCTCACGATTGTTGGAGCGCCACGACGATTGGTTGTTTGCCCGGGCTACCACGCCCCGATTTGCCGCCCGATCTTTTGCCACCGAGATAGGCGTCATCCATCTCGACGCGTCCCTTAAGCGGGGTACGGTCGTTGTCGAGGCGCATGACTTCGGCGAGAAACCCTTGTCGAGTGAAGTCCGAAGGCCGCGCGTTTAAATTACCAGGGGGCAACAAACTGTTTGCAGACAAAACGTCCCGTAAAGCTGTGATGGCCCCCTCCCCGAAGGCTGATTGTCCCAGTTGCCACCTAGGATTGCCAGCTCAAAAACTAAGATCGACTGGTTTTGATGTCTGAGTTCGCGTTATCATTGAGATGTTTCAGTTTGCCCGTGAAGCCCTGTTGGCTGCATGCTCACTTGGCTGCTAAACGGCGCCATTCGTAGGCGGCGTGGTCGGTCTTACCGACTCTGGCCAACGAAATCTGATCTCGTTTCGAGCCCGGCGAACTGTTGGATGATAGCCGAGTTGAGCTGAAAATAGATCCAAGATTGGGGCTGGGGGATGGATGTCGCGTTTTGAAAAGACAATGTGGAAGCGGCTTGATTTCGTCGCCATGCCGCTGGCGGTTCTATACGCGGGGCTGACGCGCCTCTTCTACTCGCGGCAGAAGCATTGGCCGCGGTCGCGAGCACTGATGCGGAACATGGGCGCCTACGCGGGCAGTTATCACTACTACATGCCGGGCGTTCGCGAGACTGATCTTTACCGCGATCTCGATCAGCCGAGAACTCTGCTGGGCATTGATTTGAAGCGAGAGCAGCAGATCGAGCGGTTAAAGTGGTTTCGGTTCGCGGATGAATTTGCTCAATTTCCAAAAAGTGCGAAGACAGGGACGAGTTATCATCTTTCGAGCGCGTTTCCGCCGCCCGATGGAGAAGTTCTTTATACCTTCATCCGCCATCTAAAGCCAAAGCGAATTGTAGAGATCGGATCCGGCAACAGCACGCTGCTCATGCTGGCTGCTATTGCTCGTAACAGGAAAGATGATCCTAACATCAGCTGCGATTTGAGATGTGTGGAACCCTTCGCCCATCCGTGGCTTGAGAATACGGGTGTTAGAATAGAGAGGTCGCGGGTGGAGCGCCTAGGGCTTGAGTACTTCGAGGATTTGGAAGATGGTGATTTCTTGTTCATTGATAGTTCACACGTCGTTCGGGCCCAGAACGATGTTGTGTTTTTGTACTTAGAATTGTTGCCACGACTAAAGCCTGGTGTTTTCGTACATATACACGACATTTTTTCGCCTCGGGACTATCCTCGCGAATGGCTGATTGAAAATAATCGGCAATGGGCTGAGCAGTACCTCATGGAGGCTTTTCTCCAGTTCAACCCGACTTATGAAGTTTTCTTAGCGGTTAACGATCTCGCACATGCGGCTCCAGAAGCGTTTTATACGGCTTGCCCAATGGCAAAGTCGATGAATTGGGCAAAGGGCGGATCCTTCTGGCTGCGGCGGATTTGACGCCTTGCGCGCACCGGCGAAAATGCTCCGTGGATGTTTTGGTTTTTGAGTTCTGCGTTGGCCAAAAACAAGACCGTTTACGCAGCCGACTAAGCCACGGTGTTAAACATCAGGACCGACGTCTGGCGCGTCAGCGCTTTCTTCACCGGGCATGTTCGCGCCTCAAGGCGCCTACGATCTGTCACCAACTTGGTTGTCACTCAGGCTCCAAAATGACCGAAACGGTTATCTTGAGAGATTGGCTGCCGCGTTGGACGGGCACCTATTCCGCCATGGCCGCGCCGCGTACGCTCTTGAAATAACGCCGGGGGCCGTTGCTGCCGCCTTCGTTGATGGCCATGACCTTGCCGATTTTGGCGTCGGCTGCGGCGGTGTAGAGCTCAGCGCGGTGGGGGGGGGGAGCGTTGGCGACGGCGTCCTTTCGTGCCGCATCGCTCAGCGTTTGGACATTGCTGACTTCGAAGCTGATGCCGTTCACCTGGTTGGCGCCTATCGTCACGAACTTGTCGAGTACCTCGCCGATCTTATCGAGATTGCGCACGTGGATTTCGACCTGATTGAACGCCTGATATCCATCGATGAGGGGAGGATTGCCGTCGGCGGGATTAGTATAGCGCGGACTCAGGTTGAAGTTCGTGGTCTGGATGTCTTTGGGTTCGATGCCGTTACCCTTCAGGCCAACGATCAACTTGGCCATGGCAGCATTGTTGGCGGAGACGGCGTCGCGGGCGGTTGCGGCTTCCGAGACGACGCCGGTCTCGATGCGCGCGGAATCCGGCATGGCGGTCGCGGTTCCGCTTGCGGAGACAGTGATTGTGCGACCCATGTGGTGATCCTCGGCGTTGGCTGCGATTGGGAAAGTGGCAGCGAGCATGAGAGCCACCAGGACTAGTCTCGACCAGCGCGCACTGGCGCTCCAACCAAACATTTTAGTCCTCCCGTTGAACTGCGACCACCTGAGAACGGACTTGCTTCCGGCATCCGACTTCACCGAGTCTCAGGCGCCGGCGACGATCTTGCCATACCCTTGGCTGCCAATTCGGCAGCAATTCGTTCAACTACCAGTCGTGCTCCAGCGTTGCTGAGATGATCGTCGTCGGAATAGAGGGCGACGCCGTCATGGTGCGCAGCGCATCGAGACGGGGCGATGGTATTGCACAGAATGGCCTCGGGAGAGACACGGATCAGCCGTTCGTGCGCGCCCAATGACCCCAGTGCAGACATGGCAGGAGTGGAGCGTGTCTTGAACGCCGCATGCGAAATAGAGGCATCGCTCGGCTGGAGCTTGCCGTTCAGGTAGTGCGCCTTGCCCAATTGGCGGGGCACCTGCCAACCCATTTCGGGGACGGGGTCGACGATAACGACTGTATGCCCAGCATTGAGCATGACCCCAATCGAGGCAGAGAGCCGGTCTATCCGCTCCTTCAGTACGCCCTCGGACAGACCCGTTTGGCGGGACATGCGCGCTGTCCGGTCCCGCCCGCCTTCGCCGTTGTCGAATCCAGGACCGGCAAAAAGGCTCGACCAAGCGGCGTGAACGATGAGGACAGACGGCAGCTTGCTATCGGCG
The DNA here is from genome assembly GCA_002279935.1 of Hyphomicrobium sp. 12-62-95. Taxonomy (GTDB): domain Bacteria; phylum Pseudomonadota; class Alphaproteobacteria; order Rhizobiales; family Hyphomicrobiaceae; genus JAGVSR01. Next base: position 134,849 of record NCCZ01000011.1, read on the forward strand.
AGATCGCGGAACACACGCTTGCGGACTTCGGCGCACGCCCCCATCACTCCATCGTCGGGAAGCAGGGGCGGGCAACCCTTAAAATTGAGATCGATGCCGCTACGGCCCTCCCGGGTCAGCCAATTGTTCAATGAGTCCGACAGGGCCCCCGCGTGACTGTCGCCAATCAGTGCCAAAGTGGGCGGCCCATTGGGGAGCCCGAGCCGACAGGCCTCGCCCTGCTTTTCGAGTGCGTTCCAGCATGGAATGTTGCGATCCCGCTCCTGACGCGATGCTTGAAACGCCAACCAAGCCGGACTGGGGTCTCGTCCCAGCCAACCCGCGGTCTGTTTCGCAGCCACGCCGAATACAATAATGGCGAGCGAAACCACCACCGCCCATCTGAAAATCGCAGGCCGGGTCCAGAAGGTTTTCCGGCGAAACGGCTGTTCGATAAAACGCCACGTGAGGTAGGCGAGCGCCAAGGATAAAAGGGCGAGTGCCAGAAAAACTTCAACCGGATGTTCAACCAATGAACGATGGCGGGCCAACGCAAAGACCGGTTGATGCCAAAGATATGCGCTGTAGCTGATCAGCCCGATGCCAACGAACGGGCGGCTCGCGAGTAGCCAACCGACCTGTGTCTGAGGCGTGGCCGAAACCAGCAAGAGAACTGTCCCGAGTATCGGGATCATGGCCATGGGGCCCGGTGTCGGCGTCTCTTCGCTGAACAGGAACACCGGCAAGAGCACCATCAGCAATCCGATCAAAGCGGTTGCTGCCCGTGGCCGGATTGCTAGAGGCCCTTCGTGAACGGCGACCGCCGTTGCGGCTCCGGCGAGCAATTCGAAGATGCGGTATTGAACCAGAAAGAATGCCGCGTTTGGATTGTCGAGGACCTTTATGCAGGCGGCGCCGTAGCTGGCAGCGAGGATGACCAGAAGTACCGGCAACAATACGCGTGGAGCATAGCGCCAGATCAAGTATGCGAGCGGCGGAAAAACGAGATAGTACTGTTCCTCAACCGAAAGGCTCCACGTGTGGAGGAGCGGCTGCAGGTCGGCTTCCCGGCCAAAATAGTCACTGGTCTTGAAGAAGTAATAGTTGGATACAAAGGCGGCTAGGTATCTCGCGCTCCCAGCATAGTCCATGAGGTCGACCGGCGAAAGCCACAGGACGGCAAAGAGCGTGGTGACGATCAGAATGGCAAAGAGTGCGGGAAGGATGCGTCTCACGCGCCGTTCGTAGAAACCCAAAAACGTAAACGTGCCGTCCGACAGTCCGCGCAGAATAATGCTCGTGATCAGAAAACCGCTGATGACGAAAAAGATATCGACGCCGATGAACCCGCCGGGGACGCCGGCCAGTCCGGCGTGGAACAGGATGACGGACGTCACTGCGACTGCACGCAGGCCATCAATCTCCGGCCGATATGCGATCATGGTTGCTGATTTTCGCTGAGCATTGCAAAAGTCCGTCCCGCCCGTTTCGATGCAAAATATCTGACGGAGTAGGGGACTACAATACTGCGACGCGTGGTGGGCCCGCCAGGACTCGAACCTGGAACCAGGCGGTTATGAGCCGCCAGCTCTAACCATTGAGCTACGAGCCCTCCGTTTCAGATCGCCTCAGCTTGCAACAGAATTATCTATTCTTTGCAGCGCCTTGTGATCTCTTTTGGCCTCCGCTGTGGTCCATGGCGCTGGAGCAGTCTGGGGCGTTCTGGAGCCCCTTGTTGCGAGCGTTTGGTTACACAATGGCGACCAACGGAGTTGCCAAGCGGTTTTTCTGAGCTTACCGTCCACGTGTTACCAACGCGGGGAGACACATGCCCGAGATCACCGACAGTGACATCCGCCGATTACGGACTGACGCTATGCAGACCGCTTCGACGACGCGCCAGACGTTCGAGTTGGCGGACGCCTCTTGCAAGGGCTTGAGGGTCCGCGCCTCGTAAGGTGGCGCGGTGGCCTTTTACCTGATTTATCGCCCGCGTGGGGAGAGAAAGGTGCGCCGCCTGCTCCTGGGGAAGTACCCCGACATGGGACTGGCCAAGGCGCGCAAGAAGGCGACCGGGCTTCGGGGTGACATCGTGGAGGGCGGCGACCCGGTGGCCCAGCGCAAGATGGACGCCGAGGCAGCCAAGCGCCGCGCCCAGGACGCCGACGCCGAGGCCCGCACCATCGCCTGCCGGTTGACCGTGAAGGGGCTGATCGACCGCTTCCTCCACGATAAGCGAGACCTCCGCTGGCTCCCGCGCTATCGGGCCATGTTCGAGTTCAACATCATCGCCCCCACCCGTCCCGAGTTGCAGCTAGACCTGGGCGACAAGGCCGCCGCCGACCTCACGGCCAACGACATCGACAAGCTGATCACTGCCGTCCAGGCGCGCGGATCGGAGGTGCAGGCCCGCCGCCTCTACGAAGCGCTGCGCGCGGTCCTGCGGTTCGGCGTCAAGAAGGGACTGATCGCGGTGAACCCTCTCATCGCAGTCACCGTGCCGAAGAACGCAGAGCCACGCGACCGCTTCCTGTCGGTGCCCGAGCTTCGTGAAGTGTGGAAGTCGCTCACGGCATGGGATGACGGCACCGAGAAGTGCACCGTCCCCGTGGCAGCTGTTCGTTCGCTGCGCCTTCAGCTTCTTCTCGCCTGCCGCATCGGTGAGATCACCGGCATGAAGAAGTCCGAGATCAGCGATGACGGGTTCTGGTGGACGATCCCTGCCGAGCGCTGCAAGAACGGACGCGCTCACACCCTCCCCCTCCCGCCGGCCGCACGCGAGATCATCGCAGCGGCGATCAAGGCGTCCGAGCATCCCCAATTCGTGTTCCCCGTTCACGCTCGCGACGGGTCCGCGTGGAAGGCGCTGCGGCCGGATGTGGTGAGCAGCCACCTGGGCACGCTGCAAGAGGACTTCGACTTCAAGGACCGCGAGGGCAACCCGGCACCGTTCGTGTCGCACGATCTTCGACGGACGGCGGCCACCTATATGCGCAAGGCCGGTGTGTCTTCCGAGGTGGTGTCTGCCATCCTCAACCACATCAGCGAGCAGAAGGCGACCGTGCTGGGCAAGCACTACGACAAGGACGACCTCGCCTTCCCCATGCGGGAAGCGCTGACGCGGTGGCAGGCGCTCCTGCAGGATGTGGCCGAGGGGCAAGACCCGTTCGCCCGCAATGTCGAGGACATCACGGAACTCGAGCAGCGCACCATTAAGCGGACGCAGGGTGCGCGGCTAGTGGCGATCTCCGGGGGCAAGTCGTGATGTTCTCCCCCGAGCGCCTTGCTGCCATCCGGCACGCCCTGCCTTCGTGCGCCCGGACGCCGGACGAACTCGCCGTCGAACTGGGCAAGATCCTTCTTCGGTTCGGTTGGGCGTCCAGCGTGGAGCAGGATGAGCGCACCGCCGACAAAGCTGCACGGCAGAAGGTGAAGCAGGCCCGCGCCGCCGCATTGAAGCTGCGCAAGCTGCTGGACGATCCGGAGTTGTCGGTTGCTCTATCGGCGGCCATGCGTCGGCGGCACCTGCTCGGAACGCTCGACCACGATGCCGATGTGAAGGCCGCTGTTCTGCGGACTGCGGCCACGCTCCCGTCCTTGGTTGACGCCCTGACCACCGCCGACGACACGCCCCAAGTGGGCGACAAGCGGCGGGACGGTGCCGTGCGCGCGCTGGTCGTCGAGCTTGCCCACCTGTTCGAGCGCTGCACTGGGGAGCCGTTCCGCCAGCCGAGCTACGATCCTGTGACCGGCGAGATCAGCGGGCCGTGGGTGACGTTCTTCCGGCTGGCCACGGTGGATGCGCTTGGACGGGAGCCGCTGTCGGACGACGCGCTGCGGCACCACATTCGTGAAGCATGTAGCGCTGGCGAGACCGGGAACGGAAGAACCGGATCGCACCTTTACGGCAACGTGGAGCAAGGCGTTACTGAGGAGGCCACGCAATTGAAGGACGTGGCCGACCATGAAACCCTCAGAACCCCTCTCTGACCTCATCAACGATGCCGTCCGCCGTGCAGTAGCCGAGCATGTCGCCCCGCTGATCGCGGAGTTGAAGCGCCTGCCTCGGACGGAACCGGTGCCCGCTCCTGTTCCCGGTGCCGAGCGCTTTGTGTCGATGTCCGAGTTGTGTCAGCGGCTCGGCGTCAACCGGTCAACGCTCCTGCGGCGCGAGAAGGCCGGGAAGCTGCCAGCGCGGAAGACGTTCCCAGATGGACGTGTCGGCTGGACAGCATCACAGGTGGATGACTGGTTCGCCCAGGCGCGTGAAGGCACGGACCCGGAGCGCAACGCCGAACTGGCCGCACGGATTTCGCACTAATCGTTGGGACCGGCTTCGGGAAGCGGCTTCACCTCCACGTAATAGGTCCGGCCGCGGAGATGCGGTTCTTCGCCACCGATATGAATTCCGCCGAAGAACGCCATACGCCACACCGACGCGAGTGGTTGTTCCAAAGACATCGTCCCTTGGTAGTACAATGCACCTCCACCTATGGAGGTCGGCGGAACCCGATGCCCTTTAGCCCGGAAGATAGGCGCGTAGGCAATTTCGCCAGCCATGCTGAGAAGGCTTGGCGTAATGACTACTTTACCTGCGACCGTCTGCTGGAAGTGATGCGCTATGAGGCCAAGGGTCAGAAACTCGACCCAGCGATCTAAACAAGGGCCATAAATCACCATTGTTCTCTCAACCGTCCGGCCCTCCAGGTCGGTGATGAGTTCGTTGGTTAATGCTGCACTCAGTTTTGAGCGCAGCCGCTCGTTCCTCTCAAGTCGCCCACCTACAAGAAATTCCAATTGTTCTGATGCATCAGCGTGCCGCCCCCCGAATGGCAAAAGCGATACCAGCTCACTTTCGAGAGCAGATTTCCGGTTGTTGCACTCTGTGCAGGCCGGCACGGCTGGTAGGTATCCACGATGGCGCTCCAGCACGAACTGTCGTGCAAGGATGTGGTCTTTGGTATCCGACTTACCTTCGGCTCCACAATAGACACAGGTCTTGCGCTTCCACTTCTTACTCATCCCGGCCGGTCTCTATCCCTGCTTGAACCCGCCAGCGACCCACCGCCACACGCGCATGGCGCCTAGGCGGCGACCACCACGGGTTGGCTGCCGACGCTGAATTCGATCCGATCGGTCATGCCACGGCCCTCACCACGCTCAGGGTCCGCGCACGTGCGGCGTGGTCGAACGCCGTGGACTTCGGCAAGTCCGGAAACTCATTCCGGATTTCGCTGCCGGTCGGCGGGCGACCGTGACGGGTCCGGAAACGGTCCGTAAAGTCCACCACCTTCTGATCGGAAGGGCGTCCGGTTTTCCGGCGCGTGCCACGGGGCGGAGTGGGCTTTCCGGACTGGGGTTGGCGGACCTGCGTTTCCGGCGCAGGTGCGGACACCACAGCCGGGGTTGTGGTCCGGTGGCCGAAGCCGATGTGCAGCGCGACGATGGCCCCCAGTTCGGCCACGATGGCCGCCAGGAAGGGGACGAGCAATTCCAGCTTCCCCGTCAGCGTCGGCACGTCCGTGACCACGCCGGGCATCGCCGCAAGCACTTTGGCAATCGCGGAGTAGGCACCACCGGCATCTGTCGGCGGGGCCAAGTCCGCCAGCGTGGCCTTGTGTCCACGGATGGCGGCGTCATAGACCGCCACGGAGGCGCGCAGGCCGTCGCAGTGCGTCTTGCCACGCTTTCCGACGACACAATCTGCCTGGAGCCGGTCAGCCGTTTCCGAGTGCATTTTTTCTGCACGCGCCAACTGCTTGAGTTCCCGTTCGCGTGCAGAATTGTTTGCCTCGGTTGCCGCCGCATTTGACGCGACCGTGGCCGCGCCGGATGCACCAGCCATGAGGACGGTGTAGCAAGTGGCCGCCGCGAAGATCACGGCCAGCCCGAACGCGGCGATGAACCGGCGGGCCGCCAATTGCGACCAGAGTTCAATGCCGGACCAGATGGCCGCGACGATTGCGCCGACGCTCATCACGTGTGCAGGGGTGATTGCCGCCCCGGCGAACACGTCACGGAGAAGAACGAAGGCGCTGATTGCTGAGAGGAGTGTGCCCACCGCCAATGCGGGGATGTTGAAGCGACGGGTTTGAGCCGCGCCGCGTTTCGATGTAGAACTAGCCATGTTGAAACCTCTGGTCTGAACAGGGGTGGAAACAAGGCCTCGTCCGGCGCTCTAACGCTGTGCGGGGCCGACTTATTTGTGCGGTCATGATGAACCGCACCCGTCCAACCTCATGTGGAACGGTTCTTCAATCAATGAACGACCCACGTGCAATCGCTCCTCTGTTTGCGTGTCGCGCAAAAATTGGCGGATTTTTCTTGATGTGGAGCGCGCGGAGCACACCGAAATGTGGGTTGCGGAGCCGCGTCATCGGCGCGCTTTACACAGCAATCCGAGGCATACGGAATGGGCAGAAAATACCCCTCTGGAGGGGGCTTTTACCGCGTAGCTTACCGCGTAGTTTTTGAATTTTATTCGTGCGGATTCTCAACGTCTTAAAAATGGAGTTGCGGAAGCAAACCGCGTGTCTCACCGCGAATTACATAAGGACCGCCAGAATTTCGCTCCACAAAAGTGAAGTGAGACGTGCGCGGTGATGAACGATCTGGTGCGAACAACTCCCCCTTCACTTCCCCAACCCCTCCCGGTGTGCGGGGTGGAGCGCGGCCCCTCAAGGGCAAGCGTGTCCACACCGCCAAGCACAGCGTCCGGGAGCCAACAAAAAAACCTACTTCGGTGCGACGGAGAGAAGTGCTTTTTTGTGGTCGGACGCGCTGGCTTGTCTGGTCGCGCTTGGCCTGGGGGCCGCGCACCAGACCGCGCATCCGACGGGGTTGAGTGAAGGAATGATTGGCAGCGTTTTTGACCGGCTTAAGTCAGGGGGTTGCCTTTCGCGACGAACCGATAGACGTTGGTTCATCGCCCCACGAGGCGTTCCGGGGGTCCTGGCGGTCGGTCAGGATACAGGCAAGGGCCACGCCAGGGAAACCGAAGGTGAGCCGCGCTAACCGGGTGAGCAACCGGATGCGTTGAAGGGGCCTGTGAGCCCGACGCTGCATAAGCGCGAAGAAGCCGAACCCTGACGCTCGGGGCGATCTGCGGATCGAGGCGATGAGAAAATCCCACACGACACGACAGGTCCGGCGCGGTGCCGTGGCCTGACATGCAAAACCCCGCTCTAGCGGAGCGGGGCTTGCGGATGATGCCGTTCACAGCGGCGACCACGAGATGAACAAGTCGGATGATAGCCCGATTTGCGTTCGGTCGCAACTGAGAACGGGTGTCCCCGCCACAGGAGACAACCGTGAACGATCACTCGAACGAACCCCACATGACCGCCGAAGATTGGGCGGCCTACCATGCATCCCAGGCGCAGCATCACGACGACGGCGACGGAATACGCCAGTCAGTCGCTCGTGAAGTCGTCAAAGATCTGCTGAAACTTCTCAATCACAAGTTCTTCTGGCCGGACCATCAACCGGCCCGACAGAGCGGACGCGAACGCGAACCATCGTCCACCCGGCGCGATGCCTACCTCTGGATCGTTGACCGCGTGGTTCGTCGTGCCGGTGTGACTTCGGGTTATCGGTTCTCGAAGGACTTCATCCTACCGATTGGTGAGGCTGAGTTCTCACAGGCGTGGTCGGAAATGGCCGCCGCGTGGAACTGGTCGGATTGGGCGGTTCGAATTTTCCTCGAAGGCTTGGAAGCGATGGGCGAGTTGAAGCGCATCCATCCCGTGAATTCGTCGGGGGTGCGCTTGAGGATGCAGCGCGTCCCGACTGCCTACGAGGTGTCGCGCGTGGCCGGTTGGTACAGTTCGGCGCACGAAGGAATTCAGGACGGCGTGACGAATACGCGGAAGGCCGAGCTTGAGGCATCGCGGGCGTTGGAAGATTGGCGACGGAGTGCTGGATCATCGCCGCGTGTTCCGGTCGATGTTCCTCTGGTCACGGTCGTGAAGCCGGACGGACTGGAGCGGCGAGCCTACCGCCTGAGCGCGCCGACAGCCATCCCCGTAGCGCCGAAGAAGCGCGGCCGCCCTCGTAAGCCGGGAGGGCGCTGACGATGGCACACGTTGAAATCGAAGCGATCGAGCCCGAAAACCACCGGCCTTGCAAGCGCTGCGCATTCTGGGGTGATGGCATCAACGATCCGACAGACGCGTCCCGCTGGTGGGTTTGTCGTCAGGACGGGAAGGGATACCGCGCACACCGGGACTATGGGTGCGGCGCTCATCAGGTTGCGTTGACGCTAAGGCAGGCGCTTCGCCGGTCTGAAAAGGCTTCGTGCGGGTTGGCCCTCGAAGATGGGGGGCGCGCTGATGCTCACTGAGCCAACGGGCGCGCAACCAAAAGCGCAAGACGCGCAACGAAATGCGCGACGGGTGGACGTGCGCGCAACGAAATGCGCAACGGGGATGGCGTACCTCGTGCCACCGCCCAGGCCGACAACCGACGCGGAGATCATCCGCGCCGGTCATGCCCTCATCGGTGCCAAGGCGATACTGCGGGGCGAGTTCGTCGCTTGGGTCGAAGCGCAATGTGAATTCAGCGTCAGGTCCGCGCAGAACTACATGGCTGCGGCAGCAAAGACTTCGCCCTGGGACGACGAGATGGGCTGGCTGGCCATCCCGGACGACCTTCCGGGGCTTCGCGGCTGCGATCCACTGACGCCAGACGAGGCGCGCAAGATTGCGGAGCATATCGAGGAAGAACTGGACCGCAAGGGCGAGCCCGACCTGTACGGGATGCTCGGGGCCTTGGTGCAGATCGCTTGCGGGGTGGCTCCGCACGCAACGGCGGGCGACGTTCAGCGCGCCCTTGACGGGCATGTCAGGCGAGCAGAGGCGGCGTTTCGACGGGTCGAGGGCATCGCGGCAGCATTCGCTCGGCTGCCTGCTGATGCGCCGCTGTGGTTCGCACTCGCCAATCAGCACTGGCTGGCGAACGACAAGGATCTGGATGCAGGTCCCAAGCTCGAAGTCATCAACGCTGGTCGCTTCGACACGCGGCATTGGCACGGCGCAATGCAGGCGATCAGGGACGAGTACCCCGAGGTCTTCCACCCGAACGTCGGGATGATCGCTTATCCGCCGTCGCCGATCTGGCCGACGTGTGAGGCCGACGTGGTGGCCTACCGCGCCGAGTTGGATGCGTGGCTGGCAGGCGTGCCCGCCTACCTCCGCATTCACTATCCAGATGTTTATGCCGAAATGGCCGACGCTCAACGAGCCGCAGCGGCAGAGCCGAACACTGAGGGGGCAACATGACACGCATCGAAACATCGCCGCCGGTCGGGGTCCGCATCACGCGGGTCACGCTGGAGCGCATCCGTCGCACGAGTGGTGGCAACGCATACCGGGTCACCGACGAGAACGGGAATGTGCTGTTGGAGGCAGCGCGCGACCCCCAGGCATGAGGTCGCCCGTCTGCTTGTCGAGCGCGGTGTCACCGACATCCTCATCACTCGCTGGAAGGGTGCCGACCACGACGCGCTGCACTTCGACCTCGCCTGGGCGGCGGCCCGGTACACGAGTGACGGTGCCACCGGCAGCGTCAGGACGGCGAAGTGGAGCCCAAACTTCGCGTCAGCTTTCGGCGGTGGGGACGACTGAACCACAGAATAGCGATTGCCGCTAAGAGGTTTCGCGCACAGCGGCAAACGTGGGCCGGGGGTCGGTAAGATCCTTCCAAGTCCAAGATGCCCAACAGTATATCTGGCGAGCCCAAGAAAGTGGTCGATCGCAAAATCAATTCCACTAAAGGATCCGAGGCGCAAATTTGCAAGTCGATGCTGTTCACAACCCGAACGTTGCATTTTCGGTAATTGTTGTAGCGTCTGGGGCGAGTACAGAACGCCTATGTGCCTTTGGGATAAACCCATAAAACCAAGGCACTCCCTTCGGGGGGCGGCGCACAGCGGGTGAACCCAGCCGCGTAAGCCTACTAACGATGCGAAAATTCTCCGGGTTTCGGAGAGCGTAGTGCGGCGTTCACTGGCGCTTGTTACGCGCACCTGTGTCCGTCAAATGGAAATGCCCCCACGTCATCGGCTTCGCGACGGTGTTGCTGCTCGAACGTCACCCTATCGAGGGTGACGACCGGTTGCAGACTGATGGCGGCGTCGCGCGGTCGTCCACCATGCTCCTTGTTCGTCAAGGTATGGCAGCAATCAGGGGCAAAGGAGAAAAAGCGGCTCGCCCCTGAACCGTCCTTCATGACCCGATCCGGTCATTGCCCCTGCGGGAGGAACGTCGCCCGAGAATGGCTGCAAGTGTTCATTGCGCCCTAACGCATTCGCTCCCCGAGATGATCTACTCAGGATAGGCTTCACTGCCGTCTAGCTTCGCCTTGTTGAAAAGGATGAATACCAAGGGGTTGCCGGGCTCGGACATTGCATCGCTGCGCTGGCCCGTTATCGCTCCGGCCACGCCGCTTGTGTACTCCGCAACCACCTCGCCGAAACTATCGCGCTGGATGGCAACCTTTTGTCCAGCTTCAACCTTGTCGTTGAGTTTGACCAGATGCTCAACGAGACCGCCCGTGGTGGCCAGGATTGCGAACGCGCTGTTCCCTACAAAAACAGTCACGTCCTTGCCCGTACGTCCGAATGGCCCAGCAACGATGCCCTGATGCTTGAGGACGTTCATAGTGCCTTCCACGAACAAGGAGATCATCTCTGGGTCCAGCACGCGCGCAGCGCCGACTTCCGGCGTGAAGGACGGGATGCCGACGTCCATAAACGCGTTGTGCAGGACACCGGGATATACATGATTGTCGAAGATCTGGCCGACGGGGTAGAGCTCCACCATCGCCTTGACCTCGGGCACGTCCATGCCACCAATATTGAATGCGCTGACGCCAAAGCCGGTCGTCCCTGTGTGGAAGTCGATCGCGAAGTCGGCATTCGGCCGCAGTAGTCGGTTGAACAGAAGCCCGGCGTGTCGGCTGGGTGCGGTGGCGCCGTTTTCGTTCCCGGGCCATTCCCTATTCAGATCGATCAGATCGATGCCTCTGCCCTGGTTGGGCCATCTGCGCTGCATGCTTTCCAGGGCCGGGCGGGACACGTCCGTGACTGCCATCACCGTGCCCGACATCTGCGCCGGGTCGAGCTGGTTCATGACGGACTGTACTGTGTGGATTGAACTCATCTCGTCGCCATGCACGCCACTGGTCAGGACGCCGCGCTTGCCTGGCTTTGCTCCCTTGGCGACTATCACAGACACATGCCAGTGCTGTCCGGTCGGCGTCTGAACGCCCTGAAAATACAAAAGGTGCTTCTTGCCGGGCTCCAGGTCGTTAACGTCGAGCGCGCTGACTACTTTCTTTCCGTCGATTACATCGCCGGTATAAAGCGTGCCGACGGTTGCACCTGATGCCGTGGCGCCAGGAGATGTCACAGTGTCCTGGGCGTGAGCAGGACTTGTGTCGGCTGCGAGGACAGCAGACGTGCCGACCGTGGCAATCGACGCGACCATGAAGCCGCGGCGATCGAGACCTTCCTTAGGTTTTTCCGACATGACCCGCTCCTGAAGTGACCCACAACTGCGACAGTCGTTTATATTGCGCGACACAGGATGCTCAAGGCGCTGTGTCGCTGACACTAAGCGAAGCTTTTTGATTTGGATGGAACCTGGCGGCCGCGTCGGGCCGCCAGATCACCTTACATATTATTTGTCGGCTGGCGGAGTAGCGGGCGGGTTCATCTGCGGCGTCGCACCGCTCATGCCCTTCGTTGCAGGCAGCGGCCCTTGATCGCCCATTCTCTTTTGTGCGCCAATTTGAGCGGGATCTGTTGCCCCCATCTCAGGCGCGGCTCCCTTCTCTGTCGGGGGCTGTATGCCTTCGTCGCCCATCGTCTTGGGCGGAGCGATGGGGGTGGGGCGCTCTTCAGTCAGGGCGGGGGTCAACAGGGCTCCAACGAACATGGTCACAACAGCAGTCGACAAAGCGCGTCTCATCGAATCTCTCCCTAGTACGCTAAGAAGCGATCATTTATTTTTTTTGACGTTCCGGCCTGGACAGAGCCCAGCGAACACAAAGCTAATAGACGACGCTCCTTCACCACCGTTGACGTGGATCAATCCTAAGGTCCTTCGTTGATGGCTTAATGTCTGCGGATCTGCCTTAAAAACTGTGGGAGTGCCCCATGACGATAAGACGACAGATTCTGGGGTCCGATCCCGCAGCAGGCGCCGCATTTGCCGTGGGCAGCGGTTCCGCTGCGCTCTGTTGTTGGTAATGGCCCTGTGCAGGCTTCATGTCGACGGCTGCTCTCGGCGGTGAAGCAGAACCCTATCACGCAGCTCAAATAGCCTTACCGTGGCTGGTCTGGGGTGACCACTCCCGAAATTAGCGGCTGGCTTTTCTATACCGCTGTCGGCCCTGGCGGCTTGAGCTAGCAACCAATCCATCGAAGATCAACATTGAAATCGGAGATACGTCAGCGGTCGCTCCAGATCGGGAGCATGGTTGGTCGTCTCTAACGTGGGGCCTGAATTCCTCTGCAGACAGCCGTGAAGGGGCGCAGGTCTTCCGGCAGGAAATCGCCCCGCATCGTGATTTCTGCTGCATGTCTTTGGAACGATGTCATCCACGTGAACGGCAACGACGTCACACCCGCGTATTGCTATCGATTGCGAAGCTGATCAACGCAAGATCGCGCTTCTTTCCTTCGATATGGAGCTTGGTTCGTTTCGACCAGACGTGGATTGGCCTGAGTGGTAGCTCCGCCCCGATGGGCTCTGTTCGACTTTCAAGTTGGGACATGAGACAGGGCTTGCATGAGAATAGCCGCGGGCGTCATGTCCGAGTTTCGTTCAATCATTCTTCGCCATCCCAGATAGCTCGGCAGATAGTGCGTCGCGACGCCCTTAAAACGGTGAAGCCAGTGTTTCAAGCGGCTGATGTAGCCGTTGACGTTTTGGATGTGATAGCTGCCGTAGGTGCGTTCACCCTTGCTGGCGTTGAGCGCGATGTGCAGGAGGCCTGCGTGATCGGCGAACGTGGCGTAGGCCGACCGGCCATCGCTGACCAGCAACGCATCGCTGGCGACAACAGGTTTCAGCACGCGCACAAACGTCGAGCCTTCGAGATCGGGCAGCACCTGATCGGTCGTCTCCCCGTGGCGGTCGCGCACGATCAGCACCGGCCCATAGTCGTCGCTGGAGAGCCCTGATTTTGCGGTGCCGCCCCGCTTTCTGGGGGCCCGCCCTACGAGACGCTTCGAGGCTTTGGCGGACTTGCGAATAAACGTCTCGTCGGCCTCGACGATGCCGGCCACCACCTTAGGCTTGGCGTCCTTGGCCGTTGTCAAAAAGCGGTGACGCCAGCGAAACGCCGTATCGAGCGAGACACCGCAGCGCGTGGCTGCCTTCCTGAGGCTGAGGCCATCGGCCAAAGCCTGAGCATAGGAAAACCATGCATCGCGGCGATGGAGTTGCGCCAGCGGCGTGCCGGTCAGCGCGTTGAACGTCTTCGCGCAGTCCTTACAGCGATAGCGCTTGAGGCCAGCTTGCGAACTCCAGCCACCAACGCGCCGTGATCCACAATGGCCGCAACATGGATCCGCACCGAACCGGCTATCGATAAGGTCGACCGCCTCGCTCAACGGAAGACGGCGTTTGAGCGCCGCAATCAGCGCCTCGCGCTGGACCGCCGATAAATCACCCAGCTGCGATACAAGCGCCTGAAATACCTTGGCCTTCATGACGATCACTCCTGTGCCGAATCACAGGATCAAGATGACCCAACTTCAAGGCGGAACAGAGCCGCCCCGATGAGCTTGCCTAGTTCCAGGGCGTTCTAGATAGCCGCTTGTCAAATTGTGCATGCTGGTTCCTTTTTCCACGGTCTGTCTCCTGGTTAGTTTAGGCAGACGTTTCGATCACTATAAGTCCGCATAGCTCATTAATTGTAATGTTGCCTGGGACTTTGGGTGAATACGACGTGGTCGAACTTAACGCTGACGACGATCAGTCAGCTTTAGCCTCCCCCTTGAAAGCGACGCTCTCCTCGTGCAGTAGTTTGAAATACTTTGGCCCCGCAATTCGCCTGCCGTAAATCAAGAAGGATCACGTGAATGATGATTGATCTTCTTGAATATGCCCTGGCCTTGGAAGGGGAGCGGAACTTTGCGCGCGCAGCGCGAGAGCTCGGAATCTCCCAACCCACCTTGACGCGCGGAATTCAGGAACTTGAAAGGCAGTTTTCTGCAAAGCTGTTTGATCGGACTGGGCGAGGTGTTTTTCCGACACCGGCCGGACACATTTTACTCCATCGGGCAAGACGAATTGCATTGGGCTTGGAGGAACTGAAAAAGGAAATTCGCTCATTCCAAGGATTGCAGATCGCCGAGCTTAGACTCGGTGTCGGGCCGGTGGTTGCGCAAACTTGGATCCCAGACGCCATAGCTTCCCTTCTTAAGACACATCCGCAGATCGAAGTTCACGTCAAAGGATATGATTTCTGGGAAATAGCCCCGGATCTTATCAATCAGACGTTAGAACTCGCAATAGCAGAGATTATTCCAGATATCTGCAAGCACAGAGAAATATCCGTAATCCCACTCCCAGATCGGCCCATTCGATTCTTCTGCAGGACCGGACACCCCCTCACACGAATTGAAAACCCAACCATTGCCGAGGTTGGACAATATCCGATGGCAGGCCCGAAGTTGCCATTGCGAGCTAGTGAACACTTTGGTGGCACGCGCGCACTGGGAAAACTTTCAGAAAATGGGATGCACTTCGATCCGCAGGTTTCGTGCCAGTCATTTGACGTGTGCCTCAGGATCATTCGTGCAAGCGACAACATCGGTATCGCACCGCTGTCACAACTGTCTCGCATACCAGCTGATGCGGGAATTGCTGTGCTTCGTTGCGACGCGCCTAGCTTGAAAACAAACTACGGCATCATGCGACTTCGTGAACGCACCTTAACGCCGAGCGCGGCTGCTTTTATCGAGCGGTCCATGTTTGCGGAAGCGGAATACAATTCCGATCGTCGAGCTACAGCACCTAAAAATGGCAAACAACGCAAGTGATGCAAGCGGTGCGACCGCCCTGTCCGCCGAGCCTTTCCCACCGATGGTCGCCGCAGCCGATGTAAGATGACATGTTGTCCCCGCCAGCGCTGGAATGGGAGCGTGGGTGTCTATATCTTCACCCAAACTCTTGAACCAGCGTCTCCACTCACACTCTCCCCTTTCTCTGGATGGAATTAAGCGATGAACCGGATTGTACTTTTTCTGGCGACCAACATCGCCGTTCTGGTCGTCATTTCTATCTTATTCTCCGTCTTCGGCCTAGGGCGCATCGCAGACGCGAATGGCCTCGACCTGCAGGCACTTCTTGTCATGTCGGCCGTCATCGGCTTCACGGGAGCGATCATCTCTCTTCTTATCTCCAAGCCGATGGCCAAATGGCAGACGGGCGCCCACGTCATCACCAGTCCCACGACCGCAGAAGAACGCTGGCTGATGCAGGCCGTCGAGAAACTGTCCGCCCACGCCGGTATCAAAACGCCAGAAGTCGCAATTTACGACGGCGAGCCGAATGCATTTGCCACGGGCGCATTCAAGAACTCAGCTTTGGTCGCCGTGTCTACCGGCCTGCTTCAGTCCATGAACCATGAGGAGGTGGAAGCCGTCCTAGCCCACGAGGTCGCTCACGTTGCCAACGGTGACATGGTGACGATGACTCTCATTCAAGGCGTCTTGAACACGTTTGTCGTTTTTCTGTCGCGACTTGTTGGATACATCGTCGACAAGCAGCTCAACAAGGACGGCAATGGCCAGGGCATAGGCTACTTCGTGACGTCCTTAGTGTGCCAAATCCTGTTCGGCATCCTCGCCTCTATCATCGTGGCGTGGTTCTCGCGTCAGCGCGAGTTCCGGGCCGACGCGGGGGCCGCCGGCTACATGGGCGAATCCAACAGCATGATCAGCGCCCTGGCGACGCTGGGGCGCGTCGACCCGGGCGAACTGCCAAAAACCATACAGGCCTCGGGCATCAGCGACCGGCCGGGTTTCATGACCCTCTTCTCAACCCACCCACCTATCGAAGCGCGGATCGCGGCTTTGCGCAATCTCCAGGCTAAGCCGTCGGCGGGGGCTCCCGACGCTGTATGATACGTGCCATCGGATCAGTTGGCATAAAAGATTCCTGCACCCAAAGGCCCAGCGGTCGCTCACTCCGGCTCGAAGTCGTCGGGCTCCCGTGCCATAAACTCAGAAATGTCTGCGCACTCAGGCTCGGCGGGCGCCAGCGTCCTCGGATCGTCGTGGCGGCGGCTCTTACCCTCAAAAAGGTGACCGGCTTCAAGCACCAATTCCCGATGCCAGATTTCACCGGTAACAACGGATCCGCGACGAAGGACTATCCGATCTGCGTAGATCAAGGAATCGGAGATCACTCCCTCAACGATGAGCTCGTTCGTGACCACCGTGCCGGTGATTGAGCCACCGACGGAAACGAGAACCCCGCTCGCCCTGATTTCCCCTTCAACACGGCCCCTTAGGATAACGTCACCCGGCAATATCAGGCATCCCATAACGAATGCAGCCGAACCCAAAACGACCGGACCGTCATTGGCCGGAACCATCATGGTTGCGATGAATGGCTCAGAGCTCATGGGCCCCTTCATACAAAGTCACACCCCGGCCCGCCAACGGTCGAGCCCACAAATGGTTACGGCCGTGTGTCAGCTGAGTTACTCCAATAAAAGGTTGTGAATTGGCGGAGCCATCTGGTGCGCTTACGTCCAATCCGGAAATCACGCAACTAACGATCCACCCTACGAAATTCAACGCGGCGATTGATGGCCCTACCCTCCATCGTCGAATTGTCCGCCTTGGGCTTCGACATCCCATGCCCTACGGATTGCAGGCGGTGAGCCGCCACACCATTGCTGATCAGTGCCTGTTTAACAGATGCCGCGCGCTGCTCCGAAAGGCGCAGGTTATATTCTCCGCCGCCGACGTTATCGGTATGACCGGCGATGAGGATTGTCCAGTTTGGGTTTTGCTGCAGCATCACAGCGATTTCACGAGACAGTTGCGCTGTCTCAGGACGAAGCTGGGCGCTGTCGAAATCAAACAGAAGTCCATAGACATCGTAGGTACCGAGTGTTTCAAGGGCTTGCCGCATCGCAGACTGCAGACCGGGCCCTGCAACAACTCGCGTCACGCGGTTGGTACGTGTTCTCTGCTCCCAGCTGAAGTTCAAGATCGACTCGATGAGAACGGGATTATTCATATCGTTAGCGACGACAAAACGGCCTGTCCCTGTGCGATTGCCGCTGCCGCAGTTAACACGCGCTTGGAGCGTCGGCACATCAAGCACCCGATCCTCAACAATGACCGGGACTCGTACATCGACCGCTGTCGTTGTCACAACGCACTCAATTGCGTCCATTTTCTCGGAATGGATCAGCGTTAGTCGCGTACTTCCCGTTGATCTCAGCTCCTGAAGTGACGCAGAGGAGATGCCGAGCGATGTAGAGCCCGGGATCACAGTTGGCATACGTGTGGAGTAGCCCAGCACGTAGGTCCTTGCCGACTGCCGGTCACGGACCAGGATATCGCGCCGTGTAAACATTCCCCTCGTGCTACTGTATTCCAGACTAATCAAGTCCGGTTTTACCGATGTAATCTCCGTCCTTGCATCGGCGTCTCGACCAAACTCGTTTGCAAACATAGTCGTGATAACTTTTCCACGGTGCAGAACGAAAGGCCCAGCATCCGTCTGGGCACTAGCACCGCCAAGCGCGCCACTTACGAAATATGCTCCGAAAAGGCAGATAATCTGCAGCCTACGCATTGGTGAAGCCCCCCCCAAAAAGATGTACCCTGCGTGCTTGTCTTATTTACTTCCGCCTAATGATTCCGTTGCGAGTTTGCATTCAAGCCAAACGGTCCATTTGCTCCCTCGACGCGCAAACTTGTACATGTCCCAAGACCAATGTGTATGGCAAAATTGCTGCCACCCTTTCTATTGCATTGACCGATTGCGGTCTGCTTCCCAGCTGCACAAAAAACTTGAACCACTCCGATGTAATTTCTGTATTACATGCCCTGTGCAGCGCCGACTTTGATCGCACCGACGCACGATGACGGATACGGATCAACCGCTTGAGGATTTGTAAGTGGGCAGCGCAGTGAAGTGCAGAAATTATAGAAGCCCGCGGAGTGAAGTCGGGTCAGACATTCTGGAAAAAGCCAGCCGTAGATAAACTAAGATATGCTCCAAAATCTGATCGATTATGTCGTTCCTTTTGGGCTGTTTCTTCTCATGTTTGTTGCAGGGAGCGAAATCGGGTCGAGCAGCATCCGGGATGCGTTCAAGTCCCGCACGCCGTATTATTGGGATCGGCCGGGCAACTCGCGGCCTTGCCGCTCGTCGGGCTCGCAGTGGTGGCCGCCACAAATCCAACCCCAATCGTTGCCTCGAGTGTGCTGATCCTGGGGCTGTGTCCGGGAGGTGGGATATCGAATTTCTACCCTGCTTCAGTGCCTTCATTCCAACGTCACGTGCGCAACCCGCTGACCTGATTCTCGAATCAGGTAGTTTTCTTGCCGAAGGCGTCTCACTCGGCGG